>CAVSZK010000021.1:0-422653 GCA_963732415.1 uncultured Gammaproteobacteria bacterium | reverse complement strand
AATGATAATTTTTAACTGCCCAGGTGGCACGACCGCGATCGCCCTCGACAACTGTTCGCCCAGCGCGCAGACCTTCGCATACTGCAGGAACCTGCGGTCCGCTCGCTGCTGCTGGAGCGTCCACGCGCGCGCGAAGTCCGGCTCGGTCTCTATCCCGTTGTACAGCAACTGTCCGTGGAGGGACTGGGCCATCTGGACGGGATTCCGGACCATCACAAGAACCCGCGCCGCTGGATTGAATTCCAGGATGCCCGGTATGGCCGTCTCGCTGTACAGGTACCAGGTCGACGATTCCCCGAGCACGAGGTGTTCGTCTGACGCAGTCTCGAAAATCCTCAGATACGAAGCCAGCTCGTCGAAACCGCGCGTCCCCGGCAGGTCGGTGCAGAAGTAATGCGGCTCCTTCGGCCTCGACATGAACACATTCGGATGCGCGTTCAGCCACGACGCCATCGACGTCGTGCCGCACTTTGGTGCGCCGACAATGAACAACGATGGAAGCTTGTCGCGCGGCACTCGTTTCAATGCCCGCCAGGAATGAGGTGCTGGCTGGCGAGCACCTCATCCATGCGTCCGAAACGGAACTCATCGATCAGTCGCGCGAGCCGCGCCTCGCATACGTCGAGGTTCGTGTAGTGGCGGAGCCGTGACTTCAGTGAGGCCTTGATGCGAGGCTGTCCCGGGTCCACTTCCCACGGGTGCAGGTAGAACACGAAGGGACTCGCGTCCTTGCGATTCACCTGCCGCAGGCCGGCACTGATCAACCAGTACGGCAGCAGCCGGAAATATCCGCCGCCCGCGACCGGCAGGCGCATGCCGAGATAGCTCGCCGTCGAGAGTGGAAACTCGACCAGCGTGCGGCCGCTCGGCGCGGTCATCAGGGCGGGGCGCAGCGGCGCGTCGGGCAGGCCGTACACGTCGTGCCGGATCGGGAATACGCTCGAGTCGTACTCGAAGCCGGCATCCAGGATCACGTCGAGCGCCCACAGTGACTGCTTCGTCACGGAGTAGCTTGCGGCGCGATAACCACGCACCGGCACGCCAATCAGGTCCTCGAGGCGCCGCTTCGAACCGAAGGTCTCGTTTCGAAATACTTCGGGCGTCTGGCGATAGACGAGTTCGTGTGATTCGCCGTGGCAGGCGATCTCGTGGCCGGCTTCCGCAATACGGCGCACCAGCCCCGGCGAGCGAGCGGCCACCCAGCCCAGCACGAAGAACGTCGCGTGGATGCCGCGGGATCCGAACAGTTCGAGCAGTCGCCCCGTGCTCTGCTCGGCGCGGTACTCCATCGAGTCCCATTGGCTGCGGGGGATGGACTTGGCCAGCGCTGAGACGTGGAAGTAGTCTTCCACGTCCACCGTCATGGCATTGACGATCTCCCCCATCCCAGGCCGCACGGCATCAAAGCCGCTCGGGGGCATAGCCCAGCCACAGGAAGAACCGTGTCTCGTCGTAGCCGCCCGTCGGGCTGTCGGAATTCCGTGTGTTGTACTCGGCCGCCAGGTCTACGTAAAAAGCGCGCGCCGGCTTCCAGTTCAGGTCAGCGCGGACCTCGAACTGGTTGTAGTCCTGGCCCGACGCGTTGGGGAACGTGTAGTCGCGCCAGGAAACACCTGCACCCAGCGTCAAGGCCTCATTCAGCCTGCGCGACGCGCGGGCACGCAGCGATACCCAGTCCTGGTCCTGCGCATCGTTGTCTACGTAGTCCAACTGCTCATAGCCCGCGCTAAACCAGATATTGGTACGCTGCCGGTCAATCCGCCACGTGCCCTCGACATTGTTGCGTACCGCAACGTCGCGGTTCGCGTAGAGCGGACCCTGTCCTCCCCCACTGGGCGGCCGACCTTCTTCGCTGAGGAACGTACCCGCGTCGCCATACTGCGACCCCGCATCCAACATGATCGACGAATACCCGCTCAGCTTGCGCGTCAGGTTCAGCTTGACCAGCGGTCCGTCCGTGGTCGAGCCATCCCGGGTGAGCGTCCGATAGCCCAGGTTCACCAGCAACGAGGTGCGCGCATTCGCGGTCTTGTAGCCCGCGTAATACTCCTGCACGTTGAAATCGTACTGCGAGGGCTGGTCGTAGTAATTCATCTTCGCGTAGGTGCCGTTCAGCGACAGCGTGGACTGCGCCGACAGCGCGCGCTCGAACGACAGGCCGCCCAGCCAGCGCTGGCCACCGTAGGGATTCGTCTGGTAGTAGAGGTCGGTCCAGCGCCCGAACACACGCGCCTGGTAGCGAGGGCCAACCGAGAACATGAAATCGGGCCCGGTGGTGAAGACGTTGATGTTCTCGCTGTTGTCCGGCGTCACAGGCTGGAACGGGTCGCTCTGTGCCTGGCCGAAGGTGTTGGTAAACGTCCAGGTAAACCGCTCGGGAGCGATGGTGTACAAGAGGCTGCCCGCGAAATTTCCAATGACATTGGAGTCGTAGGTGTTCTCGAGATAGTCGTACCAGACCAGGTCGCTGAACGCGGTCGCGTCGATGCGGCCGCTTTGGTACGCGTAATCAAAACCCAGCCCCAGGCCCAGGATCCATTCATCGATGGTGTCGGTCTGGGTACGCGCGATGTTGTTCGAATGCCCGATGCCGGACTTGAGGTCGTAGTTGAACTCCTGGGCCCGCGCACCGGCGGCGGCGAGCGTCAGCGCGATGGCGCAAGCTAGCGCAGACGCCGCTGAGCGGCGTCCGTGACGCGTGCGCTCAGGCCGCCCCATGGCCCGCGCGACCGTACTGGTACATGCCACCGTAGTATCCATAGCCCACCCCCGATACGGTCTCCGAGCCGTTCAGCAGCAGGCTGACATGCTTGCCTTCGGAGATGTGCGCCACGGCGTCTGTCACTGCCCGTTGCGGCGTCTGGTTGGCGAGCACGACCAGTACCACCTGCCCCACTGCTTCGCAGATCGACTTGGCTTCGTTGGTCACCAGCAGCGGCGGCGAGTCAAGCACCAGGATCGTGTTGCCATCGTTGCCGACCAGCCTGCGCAGCACCTCGTCCATGCGCGGGCTCGCGAGCCATTCTGCAGCCGTGATGTCAGCCGTACCGGCCGGCAGCACGCACAGGCCGTGCACGTCTGTTTCGTACACCAGCGACGCTGCGTCCAGGTCCGGGTTCGCGAGGGCATCGTACAGGCCCGGCTTCCCCTTTACGCCGAATACGCGGCTCGTCTCCGGCCGCGCCGCATCGGTATCGACCAGCAGTACTCGCACGTCCTTCTCGAGCGCAATGCTGAGCGCGAGATTGATGCTGGCGAAGGTCTTGCCCTCGCCCTGCAGTGCACTGGTGACGGCAATGCGATTGGCGAGCGGCATCCGCTCCTGGCCGCGGCCGACTGCGCGCGCTATCAGCGGTCGCTTGATGTGCCGGAACTGCTCGGCGATCTCGCGCTCCTGCTCCTGCGGGGGCAGGTATCCGGCCGCGCGCAGGGTACCCGTGTCCACTTCGACGAAGTTGAGCGACCTCACGGTCGAGGTAATCTCGGGCGACGGCTCGATGATCTCATCGGACGGCAACGCCGGCGACCGTCCGGGCGGCAGCGCGGGTTCGTCGGCGGCCGGTGTGGCCGTCGGGTGGGTGGACAGCGGCTGCGGCTGCCCGGCTTGCTTGGCTTTCTTCAGCGCCTGTTCGACCAGACTCATGGGGGCTCCTATGCGAACAGGCCTTGGATCATGCGCACCGCGCGATCCTCGGCCAGCATGACAAGACCAAACACCAGCAGTAACCCGGCAGCGGCCATGGACACCCTCAACATCTCCTGGCGCCGCTCGGCACGATGACGCTCGCGCCAGGTGCGGCTGACGGCGCCCAGCACCGGCAGGCCGGTGATGTCGCCCAGCGACACCGTGCTGGTAAACACGGGCTTCAACTGGTGCAGCACGAACGCAAGCGCAAGTGCCGCAGCGAGGCCGACCGCCAGCACCAGCGCCAGCAGCCGTGGGCGGTCGGGGGCGATCGGATCGACGCCGACGTTCGGCGGATCGATGATCTCGAAACGCACCACGCCGGTCTGCTCGGCGTCGTCTGAGATCTGGGCCCGGCCCAGGCGGCCGACCAGCTCGTTGTACTGCGCCCTGGTGGTCTCATAGTCGCGGGTGAGTCGCGAATACTCGGCCTCGACCTCGGGCGCGGTGTTCATCATGCCCTTGTACTGGGCGATCTGCGCCTGGTGCACGCTCACCTGGCTCTGCGCGGCGACGACGTCCACGTTGGCCTGGTTCAACTGGGCCTGGATCTGCTGGTAGACGGGATTGGCACTCAGGCTGGCCATGGTCTGCGTGGACGCCTCGCCACGGCGCAGTGCCGCGATCTCGGCCTGCTGCTGGGCCTTGAGGTCCTCGAGGTTCTTGCGGGCCGCGACCACGTCCGGGTGCTTGTCCGTGTAGCGCATCAGCATCGCGTCCAGCGCGCGCTGGGTCTCGCCGATGCGCTGCTCGATGTTGCCACCGGCGGCGGCTTCGGCGCCGGTCGTGGACATTCGATTGCCGCCCTTGCCCATCGGGGTGTAGGTCGACTCTCCCCGCAGCTGGCGCTGCAGTTCGTCGCGGCGCTGCAGCGCCACTTTCAGGTTGGCCTGCGCCTGCGCAAGCGCCTCTGATTCGGCCTGCATGCGCGAGAAGTAATCGCCCGACGAACCGGGCACCAGGCCCGCATTGTTGCGCTTGAACTCGGCGAGCTGTTGCTCGGAGTCGCCCAGGCGCTTCTGATACCCGGCGATCTGCGCCTCGAGGAACTTCTGCGCCGCGTCGGAACCGCTGCGCTTGCCGCCCAGCGAGTCCTCGACGAAGGAGTTGACCAGCTCCTGCACGACCTTCAGCGCCTGGCCCCGCTTCGGGTCCTGGAACGAGACCTGGTACAGGCTGCTGGCGGCCTGCGGCTTGCGCGCGCTCTTTGACGAAGTCGATTCACCCCAGACTCCGATCTGCACGCGTTCGCGCAGCGAATCGATCAGGTCGTCCTTCTCCTGCGGCGTGGTCGCCTGCAGGTCGAGGTCGGTATCGCGGGCGACTTTTTCCAGCTGCGGACGGCTCAGCAGCGCCTGACGCACGTAGTTCAACTGCGCGGTGATGTCCTGTTCGACCGCGATGCCCTGCAGCAGCGGCCGCAGCACGGCCGAGGTGTCGACGTAGATGCGAGCCTGCGCCTCGTACACGGGCGGCAGGCTCAACACGATGATCCAGCCGAGAATGCAGATGATCCACGCGACCACCAGCGCGGGGCGCCGGAAGCGCCACATGCCGCGCGCCTGGTCGAGTAACTGGCTCAGTAATTCCTGCATGATTTTCTCACCACCGGCTTTCAGGCACGACGACCAGGTCGCCCGGGCGTACCTCGACGTTCTGCTTGATGTCGCCGTCGTTGACGATGTCGTCGAGCTTCACCTTGATCTCGACCTGCTTGCCGTTCTCGGTGCGCACGATCTTGGTACGGTTGCCGGCCGCGAACGGCGTCATGCCGCCCGCCGCGAGCACCGCGTCGAGCACCGTCATCCCGCTGCGATACGGCAGCGGCGCCGGGTGCGCCACCTGCCCCACGACCTTGACCTGGCTGAACTGGCTCTGCGGCGTCATCACGATGATGCTGACCTGGGGCGAGCGGATGTATTCACCCAGCACCGTCTCGACGTCGCGCGCAAGCTCGGTGGGCGTCTTGCCGATCGCCACCATGTCCTCGACCAGCGGCGTGGAGATCTTGCCGTCGGGCCGCACGGGCACTGAAACGGTGAGTTCGGGGTTGCGCCAGACGAAGACCTGCAGCACGTCGCCCGGGCCGATCTGGTACATGGCCGCCTCCGTCGCGCTGAGCGGGGACGGCGCCGGGGCAACTACGGTCGGCGGGCTTGCCGTGGGTGCCGCAGGATCCGCCATCGGCTCGGCCGACTGGCCGAATGCCGACAGCGGCAGCAGGGCAAGCAACAGCAATCGCCAGGTTTTGAATGATCCAATCTTCATGCTATTCCTCGGTCTATTGCCGGGGGAACCACCGCCGGCCATGCTACCCGTGCCCCGTGGCTCAAAGGGTGACTCGATGCACACTGGCAGGCACGTCATTCGACGGTGTCTCACTTCAGCGTCGCCAGTTCCTTCTCGGCCGCCGCCTTCCAGTCATCGCCCGCGCCCGCGGCCGCAATCGCCCCCTCGAGCGCCTTGCGGCTGCCGGCCGTGTCTCCCGTGCGGGCCAGCGCCACCCCGAGATGATACTGGATCTCGGGAACATTCTTCAGATTATCAGCGGCTTGGCGAATTAACTTAAGGCCCTCGGCAGTAGCGCCGGACTGGAGCAGGATCCAGCCGTAGGTGTCGGCGATCGCCGGGGCACTTGGAACCAGCTCGTATGCGCGCTTCGCAGTCTCCACGGCACGCTTGTCGCCGGCCCGCTGGTAAAGGACAGCGAGGTTATTGAGCGCAAAGACATTGTTCGGGGCGCTGGACACGACGCGCTCATATTCGCGAATCGCCCCGGCCTCATCACCGTCGGCCTGCAGCGACTCGGCCAGCATGGAGCGGATCGTGGCGTCGCCCGGGTTCGCCTTGAGCCAGGTGGCCAGCGGCTCGGTGTATGGCTTCTGGTCCGCCGCACGACGGGCACGGTACCCACCGATCGCGAGCTGCGCGCTCGGCCGGGCCGAGTAGCCCGCCGCGTACGCGCTTACTGCCTTGTCGAACTGTTTGGACGCCATGTAGATGTCGCCCTCGAGCGCAAAGCCCGCAGCCGGATTCGGCAGCGCCTTCTTCAGCCGCGCGGCCAGCTCCAATGCCTCAGGAATCTTGCCGTCGGCGACATTGACCTGCGCCAGCGCCGCGAGCGCGGGTGCCCAGTTCGCGTCCACGGAGAGCGCTTTCTCGAGCGATGCGCGCGCCTCGCTGCGTTTCGAGAGCGCCGTCTGCGCCCGCGCCAGGTCGAACAGCAGGACCTTGTTGCTGGAATCGAGCTTCAACGCGGCCTCGAGGTACTTGACCGCCGCCTCGTTCTGCCCCGCATCGAGCAGCACGCGAGCCGCCGCATCGGCCACCGCCGCATTCTTCGGTGACGAAGAGATGGCCTGGGCGACCAGCGTGGTGCCGGTGGTAGTGTCGCCGCCCGCAAACGCCATGCGCGCAAGGCGAAGCGTGGCCTCGGCGGAATCAGGATCGCGCTTGTGCCACTCCTCGAGCCACTGCTTCGACGCGGCAGCATCACCACGTTGCGCCGCAAGCTGCGACAGGCCCAGCATCGCGCGGCCATCGTTCGGCGCGAGTTCCAGCGCCTTCTTCAGGTAGCGCTCGGCGTCGGCATACTCGCCCTGCGAGGCAAGCCATGCACCGGCCAGCATCTGCAGTTCCGCGTCCTTCGGGTTGCGGCTGGCCAGCGCCTCGATCTCCAGCCGCGCCACGGCCTTGTCCTTGCCGGAGGCCAGCGCAATCACCTGCAGCTGCCGCTTGCGCACGCCGCCCTCGTCGTCCGGAACCTGTGCCAGCAGTTCGAGCGCGCGCTGCCGGTCACCGGTAGCGAGGTAGTTGGCCGCGGCGCCCAGCTTGAGCGCCGTGCTGTTGGGTGCAGCCTCGATGCCCTGCTCGAGCATGCTCTCGGCCGCGCCCTGGTCGCCTTGCATCAACTGCGCCTGGCCGACCAGCGCATAGACTGCGGGATCCTTGGTGTCGGCTGCAATCAACGGCTTCAGCGTCTCGAGTGCCGCCGCTGCGCGACCGGCGCGGATCTGGCTCTCGGCGAGCAGCTTGCGCGCCTCCACGTTGTCGGGAGACGACTGCAGCACGCGCTGCAGTTCCGTCTCGGCAAGCGCCGTGTTGCCCTGCTTCATGTACGCAGTGGCCAGCCACACGCGTGCGAACGCGAAGTCCGGTGCGCGCTGCACTGCCTTCTGGAACTGGGTGACGGCGCCGTCCGCGTCGCCGGCCGCGAGATCGACGCGGCCCTTTATCAGCAACGCAACGGGGGAGCCCGGCGCAACCTCGTCGAGGCGCTGGGCAGTGGCACGGGCCTCGTCGACCTTGCGCTGCGCAAGCTGCACCTCGGCCAGAGCGCTCAGTACCGTGATCTTGTCGCGGACGCTGACCCGGGCCTTGGGGTCGTCTACCGGCACGGCCGCAAGAACTTTCTCGGCTCCGGCCACGTCGCCGCGTGCTATCAGCAGCGATGACTTGAGTATCGACGCCGCGGGATACCCCGGCTGGGCGGCCAGCACCTGGTCGATTTCGGCCAGCGCGTCTTCGACCTTGCCGGTAGTGGCCAGTACCCGGGCATGGTCGGTCTGCACCCGCAGCGCAAGGTCGCCGGTGGGCTTCAGCGCCAGCGCTTCGTCCAGCGTCGCGAGTGCAGCCTCGGGGTCGCCGAGCGCCAGCTTCGCGTTGGCCAGGTAATCGAGCCGCTCGGCTTCATTGAAGCCGGGAATCGGGGCCGCCATCGCCTCTGCGAGCGCCTGCCACTGCCCTGTCGTCTCGAGCAGCAGCCCCTGCAGCGGCGCCAGGTCACCGGGCGCGGCGCCGGCGTCGCGGGCGCGCTTGATCTCTTTTTCTGCCGACTGCGTGTCGCCCGCCTGCAGCGACACCTCGGCCAGCAGCAGCCGCCCGCGGGCGTTGTCCGGATCCTTTTCGAGCGCGTTGCGCAGCTCGATCACGGCCGTGGCGTAGTCGCCCTCCGACATGTGCTTGGCCGCCCGGTCGATGCGCGTGTCCGAGCTCGCGAACAGGTCGCAGCCCGACAGCGCGAGCGTCACGAGCAGCGCGGGAACCAGCCATGACCGATTGTGGTGTGCCATCGTCTTTGACCTCGAAATTCGAAGGGACCGCCGCGCCTCAGGGCGCCTGGGCCGAAAATGCCTTGGATACTGGTGTCAGCAACTGCTCCAGTGCCGCCGACACCTCGGCCTCGCGGCCGGCGCAGTCCGTTTCGCAGCGGGCGGCGACACCGATCACCGCGGAAGGCACCGCGCCGCCGACCGAACGAAGCGCATAGTAGACCTGTGCAGCCGTCGGGTCGGCAAAAGTCCTGCCGCCGACCGTGTATACGGACCCTATCAGCCAGCGGTTCTCCTCGCGGTCCACGGCCCTGGTCCAGGCGATACCGTCGCGGCGACCGGATGCCAGCTCGCGCAACTGTGGTCCAGCGATGCTGTTCCTGTAGTAGCCAAGCTCAGCGCCCTGGCGCTGGCTGGCGTAGACGCCGACATAGACCGGCATCGTGCCGTCGGCGGTCGTGCCGTGGAACTCCTGGGTGGCGCCCTTGAACTTCGGCTGAAAATAGGTGCCAGGCACCGAATTAATTAAATCGGTGCCTGGCACCGAATTAATTTCTGACGGCAGGAACCCGGCCGCGAGTAACGGTGCCGTGATATCGGGTGCGGTCGCCGTCGCGACTGCGCGGCCGGTCATCTGCACTGAGAGGCCCAGCACCGCGAGCACGCTGATCACCGCCGCCACGCCCGGCCACCGCAGGCCTGCGGTCGGTTGCGCGGCCGCGGCGTTCGCGGCCGGCGGTTCCACGGCCGGCAGGATGCGGTTCGCAATCCAGAGCGCGACCGCCATGGCGACGCCGAACAGCACCCAGCCGAACCAGTAATGGTCCACGCGCACCAGGAAGCTCTGCATGTCGGTCAGGTGTCCGGACACGATCACGGTGTAGACGCGGACCCAGTTGAGCAGGATCGCGGCCACGCCCGCGATCGCGACGATCATCAGGTGCCGGCGCGGCGGATCGCGATGAATGTGTGAGTACAGGCTCGCCACCGCGAGCGATACCAGGAAGTAGTGCAGGCCGCTGCAGCCGCCCACGATCTCGAAATGCCCCTCGGGAATCTGGACAACGTTTCCCTGGAAGTAAGCAGGCACGCCGGTGGCGCGCAACATGAAACGGACCGCGTATATGGTTAGCCACTGCAGTGGCGGCGTGATGCTGCCCCACACCGGTATCGCGAAGTAGAAATACCCCAGCGGGTACGTGAGCTGGCGCGCGACGCCGGTGCCCAGCGCGGCGGCGATCGCAAGCCAGGCAATCGGCGGCAGCAGGACCAGGTGCACGATCTGCAGCCCTGCCCTGAGCGCCACCAGCCAGGCGAACCACAGGACCAGCATTGCAGCGAGGCATGGCCAGCAGGCCGTCCCGCTCCCGTCGAGCCTGCGCGCGCGCCACAGGAGCCAGGCCACGATCGCCGCGATCAGCCAGCCGTGGGTCATGCCCATCGCCCGCGTGTCGTTCCAGTAAGCGAGCAGGACCTCGAACGACGGCCAGCAGGCGGCCACGCACGCGGCCAGGACCACGCACACCGCGACAAACATGCGATTCATGCCGGCCCCGATGGCGGGAGAAAGCACGGGGGCCCGATCAAGGCTTCGGCGCCGGTTCCGCGGCCGCGCTTGCCTCGGTGGGTCGAAGGTCGAACTTCTCGAGCAGGTCGTACAGCGTGGGCCGCGTGATGCCGAGCAGCTCCGCGGTGCGCGACAGATTGGAGCCGGAGAGCGCGAGCGCCTGCTTTACCGCCTCGCGCTCTGCGCGCTGGCGGACCTCGCGCAGGTTCAGCCAGTCGAGGTTCGAGTCCGGCAGCGGCAGCCCGAGATCCTCGACGCCGACGTACTTGCCCTCGGCCATGATCACCGCACCGCTGATGCGGTTCTCGAGTTCGCGGATGTTGCCCGGCCACGGATACGACTCGATCGCGGCCAGTGCCTCGGGCGCAAAACCCTTCAGCGAGCGGTTGTGCTCGCGGGTACGGCGCTCGAGCAGCGATTGCGCGATGACGCCGGCGTCGCCGGGCCGGTCGCGCAGCGGCGGAATGCGGATTGTCACTTCGCTCACGCGGTAGAAGAGGTCTTCGCGGAACTCGTTGCGGCCGATCATCGCGGAGAGGTCCTTGTTGGTCGCGCACACGATGCGCACGTCCACCGGTATTCGCTCGCGCCCGCCGATTCGCTCGACGACGCGATCCTGAAGGAACCTGAGCAGCTTGGCCTGCAGCGCGAGCGGCATGTCGCCGATCTCGTCGAGGAACAGCGTGCCGCCGTCGGCATGCTCGAACTTGCCCTGGGTCTGCTTCACGGCCCCGGTGAACGCACCCTTCTCGTAACCGAAGAGTTCGCTCTCGAGCAGCGTGTCCGGGATCGCCGCGCAGTTGATCGCGACGAACGGCTGCTTCGCACGGGGGCTCAACGCATGCAGCGCGCGGGCCAGCAGTTCCTTGCCCGTGCCGCTCTCGCCGAGCAGCAGCGTGGTGGCGCTGGTCGGCCCGATCTTCTCTACTGCGCGGCAGACCTTCGTCATGGCCTCACTGGTGGCGATGACGCCGGTAAGCGGCATGACCGAGCGGTACTGGGCCAGTGCGGCGTTATCGAGTTCGAGGTCGTGGATGCGGAACGCGCGCTGCACCAGCAGCTTCAGCACGTCTGTATCCACGGGTTTCTGGCAGAAGTCGTAGGCGCCGAGCCCGACCGCCTTGACGGCGTTTTCCTTGTCGGACTGGCCGGTGACGACGATCATCTTGGTGAACGGCGCGATGCGCAGCACCTCGGCGAGCGTCTCGAAGCCCTCGGTGACACCCTCGGGATCGGGCGGCAGGCCGAGGTCCTGCAGGATCACCGCGGGCTCGAAGCGCCGCACGGCGGCAATCGCCGCGACGCGATTCTCTGCGGTAACGACTTCGTAACCGTCGAAACACCACTTGAGCTGCTTCTGCAGCCCCGGGTCGTCCTCGACGATCAGCAGCCTCGGCCGATCCTGTACCAAACGCGACTCCAGGGTCCGCTAAGGGGGGCGCGGACTATGGAATCATACCCCGTGCGGGGCCGGCATTTCGTGACGCAGTTCCGAACTGAACGGGGGCACCAAGCTGGTGCCCCGATAAATAGGTGCCTGGCACCTATTTATTTGATGGTCTTCTGCCCGAGCTCGGAAATTTCCGACTCCACGGCCGAGGCGTTGTAGGCCACGACGCCGAAGTACCAGGTGCCGGCCCCGAGGTTCTCGATCACCGCACTGGTGACGCCCACGTTCGGGATGGTCACGACGTTGCCGAGCGCGTTCGGTGCCTGGCCGTACTTGATGCGATAGCCCTTCAGGTCAGTGAGCGCGGAACCATCAGTATTCTGGGTGGGCGGGTCCCAGCTGACCGTCGCGGCGCCGGTGGCCACCTGGTTCACGGCGATGGAGAACGCCGCCAGCGAGGTCGTGGCCTGCCCGTCTGTCACCGAGACGCGGATATTGGACCAGGTCCCGGCATCGGCGGCGGTCGGCTTGCCGCTCAGGCGACCGCTCAACGCGTCGAAGTCGGCCCAGCTCGGCTGGTTCGAGACCTTGAAGGTCAGCGCCTGGCCGTCGGGATCCGAGGCGCTCGGCTGGAACGCGTACGAACTGCCAACGGTCACCGAGGTCGCCGGCGTACCGGAAATGGTCGGCGGCCGATTGGTCGGCGGTGGCGGTGTGGGGTCGGGCGGCGTCGGTGCGGGCGGTGTGACTGGCGGCGGCGGCGCCGCGGTCACGGTAATCGCGAACATCGGCAGGAACGCCACGTCGGTGCCGTCGCTGACCGACAGCACGATGTCGGTATAGGTGCCCTCGGACCCGGCGCGCGGCGTGCCCGAGATCCGCCCGTTACCGGTGTTGAAGCTGGCCCACGACGGCAGGTTCACCACCGAGAACTTCAGCGTGTTGCCGTCAGCGTCGTTCGCAGTGGGCTGGAACGAGTAGGCCTGGTCGACCTGCACCGATGCCAGGGGCGAGCCTTTGATCGTCGGCGCGGAATTGGCCTGGGTCCTCACGACCTTGATCTTGAACGGACGCAGCTTCGCGGTATTGGCGCCGTCTGTCGCCGAGATGGTGATGTCGGCGTACTCGCCCGCACTGCCCGCGCCCGGCGTTCCGCCAAGCCGACCGGTTCTCTGGTTGAATGTCGCCCACGACGGCTTGTTCTGGATGCTGAACTTGAGCGACTGGTCCTCGGGATCACTGGCGACCGGCACGAATGAATACGACTTGCCTTCCGTCGCGCTGGTCGGCGGCTCGCCGGAGATCTGCGGCCCCTTGCCGCGGATCACCCGCAGGCTGAAGGTCCGCAGTCGCGCGCTCGAGACACCGTCGCTCACCGAGATCACGATCTTCTTCATCTTGCCGGAATCGGACGGTCCCGGTGTGCCGTGGAGACGGCCGGTCGCGGTGTCGAACGTCGCCCACCGCGGATGCTTGTTGA
This sequence comes from uncultured Gammaproteobacteria bacterium, assembly GCA_963732415.1. GTDB lineage: Bacteria > Pseudomonadota > Gammaproteobacteria > Steroidobacterales > Steroidobacteraceae > RPQJ01. The sequence continues at coordinate 409,480 of CAVSZK010000021.1, read as the reverse complement.
TGCTGAACGTCAGCTTGTCGCCGTCCGGATCGCTGGCCGCCGGGACGAACTCGTAGAAGCTTCCTGCGACGATCCTGCCCGGCGACTGGCCACTGATGACCGGCCTGCCGTTGGAGATGCCCGGGCCACTGGGGGCGGCGTTTGGAGTGACCGGAGCGACGCGCAGGGCGATCTTGTCAAACAGGCTTGTCTTGCCTGTGTTCGCGGCGAAAGCGACGTTGGTGGAGAAGACGAGGCCGGCGAGGCAGATTGCTGTGAACCAGGTCGAGGTGCTGGGTGCCGTCGAACGATTTGCCATTTGCCCACTCCGCATACGCTCGCTTCGCGGATTCGGGGACGGCGGATTGGACGAGGGTTGCCTCAGCACGCAACGACGCCGGGCCGGCGCCATTGTCACTGGCAACCCCGCTATCCCTGGCGCGTCACGCCCGAGGACCGGAGGCTTTGCGTCGCCGCCTTTCGGCGGGTTTGCCTTTGATCAGTCGAGGGCGAGTATTCGGCGCTTATGAGACCTGAGCAACGCGCGGGCTCTCAAAGTGAGCGGCGCATCAAGAAATTTCGCCGACAGCGAGCGGCAGCAGCAGCCGGAAATGCGTTCCACGCCCGGGTTCGCTCTCGACCTCGATGCGCCCGCCAAGCGACTGCACGTACTCGCGCACCTGGTAGGCGCCGATGCCCATGCCCTTGCTGCCCTTGGTCGTGTCGAACGGCTTGAAAAGCCGCTCCTGGATGAATTCGCGCGACATCCCCACGCCAGTATCGCTGATGGTGAGAACAGCGTGCGGCACGCGCAGACGCGCGTTGGTGTCGTTCGCAGGCATCGCACCGTCGCCGCCTGTGGACGCGTCAACGGCACCGGCACCCTTCAATGGCGCGCCGATGCCGACCTCGAGCGTCACCGATCCGTCGTCCGCGGTGGCGTCCTGCGCATTCCTGATCACGTGCTCGACGATCACAGCGAGCCGCTCGGGGTCACACTCGACGATCACCTCGGCCGCGTCATCCAGCAGCGCGGGAACCGGCTGGCGGACGGCGCAGTGCTCGGCCGCGCGCCGCGCGACTGCGACCAGCGCAACCCGCTGTGAAGCGCCCTGCATCTCGCGCCGCTGCAGCTGTTCGATCAGCCGCTGCATCCGCGTGGTGGAGCTGGAGATGGTACTCACCGCGTCGTCGACCCACTCGGGATTGCGCTTGTGACGCTCCGCATTGGCGACGATGAGCGCGAGCTGCGCCGCGAGGTTCTTCAGGTCGTGCATCACGAATGCCGTAAGCCGGTGATAGGCCTCGAACTGCCGGTTCTCGGCGAGCCGTCGGTCGGCCTCGTGCTGGGCAAGATGCGTCGCGACGTGGCGGCCGACCGTCTTCAGCAGGTCGCGATCTTCGTAGTTCGGGTGGAACGGCGGCGGAGGCGACTCGAGCGCGACGAAACCGAGCAGCACCTGGCCATGCAGCAGCGGCAGGATGATACGGTGCGCACCCGTCGCGCCGAAGGGTTCCGGCAGCGAGATGTTGTCGTACAGGTCCGGCTCCGCCGCGTGTTCCTCCACGTCCACCACCCACTGGCGCCTCGCCATGAACGCAAGCAGGTCGTCGGCGACCGGTATCGGCGGGTATCGCGTCAGGTCGACTCGGCCGCGCGGCCAGGTGGCCACGGCCTCGAAGCGCTCATCTGCATCGCGACGCAGGTACAGGACGCCGCCCCGGCTGCCGAAGATCTCGGCGATCGCCCGGACCGCAGTCTCCTGCGTGTCGGCGCCTTCCTCCGCGGCCGACAGCGTCTCGATGAATCGCAGCCACTCGACGCGGTAGTCGTACTTGTTGCGGTAGAAGTGCTTGCTCAGGAATACGCGCAGGCGACGGCGCACCCCGCCAGAGGCCAGCAGCGTGAGCAGCACGATGCCGGCCCCCGCGAGGAACACCAGCTGGATCGCCCCGCCCCAGGTGCCTCCGTAGAGACGGATCGCATAGCCACCGAATGCCATCAGCAGCAGGTAGGCCCCGACCGCCAGCAGCGTGGTCGAGTAGAACACCACCTGTCTCGATACGAAGATGTCGAGCGACCACTGCGGATTGCGGCGCGCGGCGATCGCGATCAGCGGTACCGTGAGCGTTGCCACCAGCCCGCGCGCGTTCCATGTCTCGGGGTCGATGACCCGCAACAGCTGCGCCTGCGAGTACAGGAATACGTCGTAGACCCACACCGTCGCAAGTGCGAAAGCCAGGAACTTGAGCGCGAAGCGACCCTCGCCGCGCGTGTTGCGATATACCTGCTCGAGCAGGATCAAGCCGCCGATCGCGAGTGCGAAGCCGGTACCGACCAGCGCGGCGCCCGGAATCAAGATCGGGTAGCCGGCCCGCGACAGCGTCGGCGCGACGAGCAGGTAGGCCGCCGTGCCGATCCAGCCGACGTTCAACACCCGGGACAGCGTCGTCGCGACGCCCGCCGAAGCCGCAAGCCCGGTGAGCACGAAGATCCAGGCGCCATTGCGCAGGCACTCGGCTAACGCAATCGCATAGGTGGGCACCAACTCGGCCACGGCAGCCGCAGCCATCACCGTCGCCCAGGCCGAGGTCACCCCGCAGGCGACCACCAGCCGGATGCCCTGGCTGCGCCCGTGCCAGCCGGTCGCAAGCAGCACCGTCAGCAGCAGGAACGCGACAGCCGCGATTGCGTAGGAGTACAGGCCGAGCGACGCCATGGAGAGCGGCAACCCGCTACCGGGCGCCCTTGCCCCACAGCACGACTTCGACCGTCTGCACCAGGATGGCGAGGTCGAAGATCAGGCTGCGATTCTTCACGTAGTAGAGGTCGTACTGGAGTTTCTCCAGCGCATCCTTCTCGGTGGATCCGTACGGGTAGCACAGCTGTGCCCAGCCCGTGATACCGGGCTTCACGGTGTGGCGCTCGCGGTAGTACGGAATCTTCTGCTCGAGGCGTTCGACGAACTCGGGTCGCTCGGGACGCGGGCCGACAAAGCTCATGTCACCGCGCAACACGTTCAGCAGCTGCGGCAGCTCGTCGATGCGCGTCTTGCGCATGACGGATCCAACCTTCGTGACGCGCGGGTCATTCTTGACCGCCCAGATCGCCTCGCCCTGCTCCGCGTCCACGCTCATGCTGCGGAACTTGAGCACGTCGAAAGCCTCACCGTACCGACCCACGCGGCGCTGCCGGTACAGCACCGGCGCACGCCAGCCATCCTCGATGCGGATGGCGAGGAAAGCGAGCAGCATGAAGGGCAGCCCGACCACCAGCAGCCCGAAACTCGCGATGACGTCGAAGCCCCGTTCGAGCGCACGCTGGAACGGCGAGGCGCTGAACCCGCCGCCGAAGATCAGCCAGCTCGGGCTCAGCACGTCGAGCCGGACCTTGCCGGTCTCACGCTCAAGGAAGCTCGGCAGTTCGAGCACGTCGATGCCGGCGAGCCGGCACTCGAGGAACTCGTGCATCGGGAATCCGCGGCGACGGTCGTCCATCGCAACCACGATTTCGTCCACCTGGTTCTCGACCGACCAGCGGAACAGGTCCTCCGGACGCTCGGTGAGGCGATCGGCCGCAGCCGTGACCTGGTCGCCCTCGGCAGCGATGAAGGCCAGCACCTGGAAGCCACGCTGGTCGGAACGGCGCCGCAGTTCGAGCAGGCTCGCGGCCCGCCGGCCCGCGCCGTACACCAGCACCCGGCGCTTGAAGAGGTCCTCGTCCACGACGCGCTCGAAGATCAGGCGAACGACGACCAGGTTCAGCGTACCGATCGCGGTCATCAGCGCCAGCACCAGACGACCGACGGCGATCGACGGCAGGAAGTAGTAAACGAGGGCCGACAGGCCGACGGCGTTCAGGACCCCCGCGACGATGCGCACCAGGATGCCGGCGGTCGTCGAGCGCTGGCGGGTCGAATACAGCCCCACCGCGAACATCGACGCAACCCCGAAGAACGCGAAAAGCAGCGCGGTCGGCAGCAGGCTGCCCGAATTGGTCGCCAGTGCGGTCGCGCGGCCATTGAAGCGCAGCGCAACAGCCAGGTAGGTGGCGAATACCAGCATCGAGGCCTCGATCAGTGCCAGCAGCAGGATCGGCAGCTTCAAATGCATCCGGAACAGTCGAATGGACACGCGAACCCTCAGCAGATTCCGCCGGAGCGCCGGTCTCCCGACCCGTCCAGCCACCCGCTTCCCTTTATGTGCTTCATTTTTTCAGGAATGACCGAGACTTGCGAGCGCCGGTCCGGCGCAGCAACCACCCGCGACTCTAACCTCAGCCGACCCCGCAGCCTGTGACGCAGTTCTCAGTCATGTCCCGCATGCCTGCCCCGGCGAGCAGCCCGTGCCCGGGTGGCCCTCGCCCGCACGCCGGCCCCGGCCGCATGGCACGCCGGCCCCGGCCGCATGGCACGCCAGCCCCGGCCCCATGGTTTGACTTCAACGGCCCCCTCCCCCACAATTCGCGCCCTTTCGTGGGGCCATAGCTCAGCTGGGAGAGCGCCTGCATGGCATGCAGGAGGTCGACGGTTCGATCCCGTCTGGCTCCACCAAATTTTTGGCCTGTTTCGACCGCGTCCCCATCGTCTAGAGGCCTAGGACACAACCCTTTCACGGTTGCGACCGGGGTTCGAATCCCCGTGGGGACGCCAATTCGGCCAGGCCAGCGGCGGTAAATCGCCTGCATATGTCAACTGTCGCCGACAGTGCGCGTGAATTCAGCGATCATCTACCGGTACCGGCCAGACGGAAACGGGCCAGGCGGAATCACCCAGGGGAAGAATCAATGGACATCAACTCGTTCAGAGTGACGGAACACGCCGCGCGAGCCGGGCGCACCCTGCGCATCTGCGCAGTCGCAGGCCTTGCCATGGCGCTGTCGGCCTGTGGTGGTGGTGGTGGCGGCGGTGGCGGCAGCACTACCCCGCCGCCGGTCGGTTCGGTGTCGGTCACGGTCACGGACCTGAACGGACTCGTGGTGTCCGGTGCGACGGTCGTGGCCACGGTCTCGAATGTCAGCAAGACCGCGACCACCAACGCCAGCGGCGTCGCGACGCTCACGGGCGTCAGGACCGGCAACGGCAACCTGGACGTCAGCCGCAGCACGTTCAAGCCCAAGACTGTCGCGGTCTCGGTGACTGAAAACCAGACCACCAGTGTCACGGTCGCACTGGAGCGCGATACGAAGGCCACCGGTGGCCTGCTCTCGGCACGCGTCCTTTCCGGCCAAGACACCACGACCCTGGAGTTCGAGATACAGGTGGTCGTCGTCGACGAGAACTCCAGCGCCGTTTCAGGCCTTTCGGCCGCCGCATTCTCGCTGGCCTCGTGCACGCCGAATGCGGCGACCGTGGATACCGCCGATTGCTTGAGCGACAACGCTGACCCCGCATTTGACGCGCCCTATTCGGTTACCGGGCCCGGCCCGGCACCCTCCTTCCTGCAAGTTCCGGGCGGCGTCGCGAAGGCCTATGCGGCGGCGCTGCTGTTCGACCAGAGCCTAAGCATCAAGACCAACGACCCCACGGACGCGCGCCTGTACTCTGCGCGCGAGTTCCTGAACCGGCTTGGCGGTTCGGATCGGGCCTCACTCTCGGCGCTGGCCTACGGCAATGCGGCCTTGATCCCCCAGACACCGGTGACGATCTACCCGGTCGGCAATCCGAGTTTTGTCGCGGATGGCGCGATCTTCTTCCCGACGCTGACCGCGCTCGCCACGCAGGAGGGCGGCCTGACACCGCTTTACGAAGCGCTCTGCCGCGTGATGGACTTCTCGGCAGCCAACGCACCTGCGGGCCTGAACAAGGCCGTCATCGTGTTCACCGACGGCAAGAACGACGGCCTCCCCCCGAACCCCGCCTGCAGGACCGCGGATGACTCGATCGCCAAGAGTGTTGCGACCGGGGTAGACATCTATACGATCGGCCTGTCCAGCGACGTGGACGGCCAGACACTTGCGGCGCTGGCCGATGGCGGCAGCGGCGCGTTCATGTTCGCCGAAGACACTGCGCAGCTGGTGACCATCTACGGCTCGCTCGGCAACCTGCTGAGCGGCAGCCTGACGACCTACAAGCTCACCTACAAGATCACGACCAACGTTGCAGGCGGATTCGCGGTCGGCAGAGCAGTGCTCGGCAGGCTCAGCGTCAACACCGGCGCCGGCACCGTGACGCTGCCAATCGTGGTGCGGATCTTCTAGGCCGCGCACGACCGCGACAACGAACTGACATAACACGCACGCGACAGGCGCGTGCAAACATCAAGACCAGCCACGTTCCGCGTGGCTGGTTTTTTTTCGCCTGCTCGTCGGGAATCCTTACATCACTCGTCGCGAAGTTGTCGCAAAGCCATGGTCTGCGCGGCTTCGCGTTCTTGGCACGTGGATTGCACTTTCCGTGCTGTCCCAGACACGAAAGAGTGAATGTTCTCATTATGAAAAACCGCTACCTTCCCATTGCCGCAACGTCCATCGCGGCCCTGCTCGCGCCGGCCATCACGCTCGCTGCGAGCCTGTCATTCGATTTCACGAGCCTGGGCGGCAACAACGCCAACCTCGGCGCTACAGTCACCACCGGACCGGTGAAGGCCTCGGCGTATGCGAACGGCAACGCATCGATCCTCTGGCTGCGCGTTGGCAACGACGACAATGGACTGGGCGTCTGCTCCGAGGGCATCAACAGCTGCAGGAGCGGCGGCGGCGACGTCAATGAACTGAGCAACCAGGCTAATGCTGAGCGCATCGTGCTCGAGAACCTGGTCGGCGGAACCTGGGAATCGCTGTGGGTGTCGTCGCTCGATTCCGGCGGCACGAACCGCAACGAGTCGGGCATGGTGTTCACCGGTGACGCAATCGGAACCTCGCTCAGTTCCTTCGCCTTCAGCTTCGCGGACCTGGTGAACGACGTCGAAGGCGACGTGCTCGCACTGGCTTCAGCTGCCGGATTCGATCGCACGCACCGCTACGTTTGGTTTGAGAACTCGGCCAGCAATGGCACCAACAACGACTACCTGGTCTGGAAAGGCTCGGTGGCGACCGAGGTGCCTGAGCCGGCGAGCCTCGGCCTGCTGGGCCTCGGCCTTCTGGGCGCCGCGTTCGCACGCCGTCGCAGGGGCTGATCGGGACGGCTTGTTGAGCGCCCCGGGCGGTCCGGGGCGCTTCGCTGTCAGGCCAGGCGAGCGCCTCATCAGCCGATCGCCTCAGCCGATCGCCTCAGCCGATCGCCTCAGCCGCTCAACGGATACTTTCGCCTGCCCGCTGCAACCGAGCCAGCGTCGTCTCCCGCCCCAGGATCTCGAGCGTGACGTCGATCGGCGGCGAGACCGTGCCCCCGGACACCGCGACACGGATCGGCTGGGCGACCTTGCCCAGCCCGACGCCCTTCTCGGCCGCGACCGCCATGATCGCGAGGTGAATGGCCGGCGCGCGCCATTCGGCCAACCCGGCGAGCTTCTCGCTGACTGCGGCCAGGATCGGCGCAGTCTCGGTGGAGAGATTCTTCGCCGCGGCCTTCTCGTCGTAGGACGTCACATCGCTGAAGAAGAACCGGCTGTTCTCGGCCATTTCCTTCAACGTCTTCGCCCGCTCCTGCTGGGCCTTGGCGACCGCCGCGACCTTCTCCATGTCGTCGGCATTGAGTCCCAGCGCCTCGAGTTGCGGCTTCAGGTACTTCGCGAGGTGCCCAGGCGTCGACCGGAGCATGTGCTGCTGGTTGGTCCACAGCATCTTGTCGACATTGAGCGCCGAGGCGGACTTGTTGACGTCCGCGATGTCGAACAACCGGGTCATCTCCTCGATCGAAAAGATCTCCTGGTCGCCGTGTGACCAGCCGAGACGGCCGAGGTAATTGAGCAACCCCTCGGGCAGGAAGCCGTCGTCACGGTACTGCAGCACGCTCACAGCGCCGTGCCGCTTCGAGAGCTTGGCGCCGTCGGGGCCGAGGATCATCGGCACGTGCGCGTACACCGGCGGCTCGACACCCATCGCACGCAGCATGTTGATCTGGCGCGGCGTGTTGTTGATGTGGTCGTCGCCACGGATCACGTGCGTGATGCGCATGTCATAGTCGTCGACCATCACGCAGAAATTGTAGGTGGGCGTGCCGTCCGAGCGGGCGATGATCAGGTCGTCGAGCTCGGCGCTGTCGAAGGTGATCGGGCCGTGGACGATGTCGTTGACGACCACCTGCCCCTCGTCCGGGTTGCGGAAACGCACCACGGGATTCACGCCCGCGACAGGCTCGGTTCGATTGCGGCAGCGGCCGTCGTAGCGCGGCTTTTCCTTGCGAGCCATCTGCCCTGCGCGCATCTCGTCGAGTTCTTCCTTGCTGCAGTAGCAGTGATAGGCCTTGCGCTCGCCGAGGAACTGGCCGATGACCTCCTTGTACCGGTCCATGCGCTCGGTCTGGTAGAACGGGCCTTCGTCGTGCTCGAGCCCGAGCCACTTCATTCCGTCGAGGATCGCCTGCACCGCCTCGGGCGTCGAACGCTCGCGGTCTGTGTCCTCGATGCGCAGGATGAAGCTGCCGCCCAGGCGGCGCGCGTACAGCCAGCAGAAGAGCGCAGTCCGCACGCCGCCGATGTGCAGCATGCCGGTGGGACTGGGGGCGAAGCGGGTACGGACGGTCATTGGCCAGCCCTTCGAGGATCGGGAAAGGGCGCGGATTCTATCAGGCAGCGACGAAGCCCGGCATTCGGGCCGCAGTGGCATCGAAGGTTGCGGTGGCGGAGCAGCCGAGGCGGCGATTGTGGGCTGCGATCAGGCAATCGACGAAACCTGCCGCGCTTTCGTTCCAGCGATACAAGGCCTCCTCGATCGCGGGTTCGTCTTCGAACACGAATTCGCGCGCCGACAGCAGCCCGCGGATTGTCCTGAGAGTCGCTGGCTTGTCCAGGCCATAGCGGCTGCGCAGCACCAATTCCGTTTCGATGATCACCGGCAACGACACGAGGATCGGATCATCACGTTCCAGTGCACCTTCTACCAGGGCGCGGGCACGCCGTGTCTGGGGCAGGTCATCCGCAACCAACAGCCTCACCAGCACGTTTGTATCAATGCCGAGCACGGAAGGAACTCAACGGTTCATCTGGTCGACCGTCACATGCCTCGCGTGCCGCGGTTTCGTGATCAGGTCGCGGACGCTCCTGTTCTTGACCCGCAGGATTATCGTGCCGTCCTCCAGGACGGTGTAGTGAACGCGGTCGCCGGCACGCAGGCCGGCGGCCGTGCGAACGTCCCTGGGAATCGTCGTCTGGCCCTTGGCGGTAACGGTTGAATGCGGCATGTGTGGCCCCTTACTTCCTTACTTTTTATATTAAAGTAATGCCTCCAGATGGGGAAATCGGGCCGTGCGAGCCACGCGGCCGGGCGGGCAAGGCGTGCTTGGGCAGACGCGCGGGCGCAGGCACCCATGCCACGGAGTCTTACGAGTTTGGAACCTGGCCGGAAGCGGTGTTTCAGGCCGGAACGACAAGAAGCTGTCGAAGTGGTGGGCGGTAGTGGGATCGAACCACTGACCCCTGCCGTGTGAAAGCAGTGCTCTACCGCTGAGCTAACCGCCCATCCAAGGGGCGCGTAGTTTAGGGGGGAGCCCCGGGCCGGTCAACGAACAGAAAATAGGTGCCTGGCACCTATTTATTTGCACCTGTTTTCTACCGGACGGAGGGTTCCCAGACCGTAACCCGCTGGCCGGCCAGGTAGCGGACGCCCGCCTCGGCCAGCGCCACGTTGGCCTGTACAAAGAAGTAAGCGATTCGCAGCGGTCCGAAGCCGCGCAGTGCAGGCACGATGTGTGCCGCGGCTACGCAGGCATAACCCGCCAGTTGCAGTGCCAGCAGCCAGCGGTACAGCGGCCCCTCCCCGGCCAGCGCCAGGTTGGCCAGCAGCACCAGCAGCAGGAACCATGGCACCAGCCAGCGCATCAGCTTGTGGCTCCAGACCTGGAACGCGAAGGTTCCGTAACGCAGCGGGTTCAACACTTCCGGAATTCGCCCGAGCGCCGCCATGCCGCGGATAGCCGTGCGGACCTTGCGCGGATACTCGCGCGCCGGGTCCTTGATGTCGCGATAGATGCCGCGTACACGGGGATCGGAGATCGCGACCATGCCCTCGCGGACAGTGTTGATCGCGCTGGCAAAGTCGCTGGGGATCGCCACATCCCAGCGCTGCAGTACCGGGCGGCGCACGGCGAAGAACGAGCCGCTCAAGCCCACCAGGCTGCCGACACGCGACTCGAGCCGGCGCAGCCACATCTCGTAGCGCACGTAGAGCCCCTCGCCCACCACGGACCCGTCGGCCGAGATGAACGTGTCCTCGCTCGAGACCGCGCCCACTGCTGGATCCGTGAAGTCGTCGACGATGTGGTCGATGCTGTCGGGCGGCAGGTCGGTTCCGGCGTCGGAGAACACCACGATCTCGCCTCGCGCCTGCCCGATCGCGAGGCCCTGAGCGTGTTCCTTGCCGCGACGCTCCGGCGAGCGCGCAAGTCTCACGCCACGCCCCGCGTAGGAATCCACTATCTGGTCGGATCCGTCATCGGAGCAGTCCGACGCGACGACGATCTCGAGGCGTGGATAGTGGACTGCCAGCGCGTTGTCGAGCTTGTGGGCAATCCGTGCACGCTCGTTGCGACAGGCGATGACCAGCGTGACCAGCGGCTGGGACGCCTGGCCGGCACTGCCCGCGGGCGAACCTGCTTTGTGCGGTTCGCCGCCCGGAACGACCCCGTCCAACCTGCGCCGCGCAGGCAACAGCGACAGGATCAGCGGATAGACCGCGTAGCTGTAGATGGCGCCAAAAACGGCGATCCAGAAGATCAGCTTCATGGTCGCGAAAAATAGGTGCCTGGCACCTATTTTCAGCCGGGCTCGCCGCCGACCAGCGCCAGCAGTTCCGCGGTTTTCTCGCGCATCAGCGCCTCGTCGCCACGGCTCTCGACGTTCAGGCGGATCAGTGGCTCGGTATTGGACGAACGCAGGTTGAACCTCCAGCCCTCGAACTCGACGCTAACGCCGTCGGTGTGGTCCACGTTCTTCGCATCGGGCTGGTACCTGGCCAGCACCGCGGCGATGGTCGCCTTGGCGTCCGGCACGCGCCGGTTGATCTCGCCGCTGGCGGGAAACAGCCGCATGCGCTCGCCCACCAGCTGCGACAGCGTCTTGCCCGTGTCGCTCATCACCTGCATCACCACAAGCCACGGGATCATGCCGCTGTCGCAATAGGCGAAATCGCGGAAATAGTGGTGTGCGCTCATCTCCCCGCCGTAGATGCCGTCCACGTCGCGCATCACCTGCTTCATGAAGGCGTGACCGGACTTCGACTGCACGGCCTCGCCCTTGCCACTCGCGACTATGTCCAGCGTGTTCCAGGTGAGGCGTGGATCGTGGACGATCCGGCTGCCCGGATGGCGGGCCAGAAACACGGACGCCAGCAGGCCGACGATGTAGTAACCCTCGATGAACGTGCCCTGCTCGTCGAACAGGAAGCAGCGGTCGTAGTCACCGTCCCACGAGATTGCGAGGTCCGCGCCATGGCGACGCAGCGCCTCGACCGGCGCGCGGTGATTCTCGAGCAGCATCGGGTTCGGTACGCCGTTCGGGAACGTGCCGTCCGGCTCGTGGTCCACTTTGATGAACTCGAACGGCAGGAACGGCTCGAGCTTGTCCACGATCAGGCCGGCGCCGCCATTACCGGCATGCACGACTGCCTTGAGCGGCTTCAGCGTCGCGCGATCGACGTACGACAGCAGGTGCTCTATGTAGTCCGGCATGATGTCCACGGCGAACCGCTCGCCAATACGCTGCGGGGTCGTGAACACGCCCGCCTCGGCAATGCGGCGAATGTCCTGCAGGCCGTTGTCGCCACTGATCGGTCGCGAGCCCTCGCGCACGAACTTCATGCCGTTGTAGTCCGGCGGATTGTGGCTCGCGGTCACCATGATGCCGCCGTCCATCTCACGCGCGAAGGTCGCGTAGTACACCACCTCGGTACCGCAAAGCCCGATGTCGTAGACGTCGACGCCGGAGTCCAGCAGGCCCTGCTCGAGCGCCTTGCCGAGTTCCTCGCTCGACAGCCGGATGTCGCGCCCGACGATCACCTTCTTCGGCTTGACGAACTCGGCGTATGCACGCCCGACCCTGTAGGCCACGTCTTCGTTCAATTCGTCCGGGATACGACCGCGCAGGTCGTACGCCTTGAAGCCCTTGATATCGATGGGGTTCATTTCTCCGATCCCTCGCGCCCGTAGCGGTCCTCGAAACGCACGATGTCGTCCTCGCCGAGGTAGGTGCCCGACTGCACCTCGACGATGTGCAGAGCGACCTTACCCGGATTCTCGATGCGGTGCTTCGTACCCATCGGGATGTAGGTCGACTCGTTCTCGCCGAGAAGGAAGGTCTCATCGCCGCGCGTGATCCGTGCGGTGCCGGAGACCACGATCCAGTGTTCGGCGCGATGATGGTGGAGCTGCAGCGACATCGACGCCCCCGGCTTCACGCTGAGCCGCTTTACCTGGAAGCGGTCGCCGGCGTCGATGCTGTCATAGCTGCCCCAGGGACGGAACACCTCGCGGTGCAGCGAAGTCTCGTAGCGGCCCTGGGCCTTGAGTTGCTGGACCAGCTGCTTCACGTCCTGGACGCGGTCGCGTGGCGCGACCAGCACCGCGTCCTTGGTCTCGACGACCACGTGGTCGCGCAGCCCGACGGCCGCGATCAGGCGGCTGGTGGAATGCAGGTAGCAGCCTTGCGCGTCCTCCACCAGCACGTCGCCGGCCGTCACGTTACCCGCCTCGTCGGTCGGCAGCGCATCGGCCAGCGCCGACCAGGAGCCCACGTCGCTCCAGCCCGCGGACAGCGGCACGACGACCGCAGCCCGCGTTTTCTCCATCACCGCGTAGTCGATGGAGTCGCTCGGGCAGGCGCCGAACTCGGCCGCCGCCAGGCGCGTGAAGTCCAGGTCGCGCCCCGCCGTGGCGACCGCTCGTTCGCAGGCCGCAAGGATCGCCGGCGCGTGCGCACCGAGTTCCTCCAGATACGCGCTGGCCCGGAACATGAACATGCCGCTGTTCCAGAAGTAGTCACCCGACTTCAGGTACTTCGCCGCGGTCTCGGCGTCGGGCTTCTCGACGAATTCCGCCACCGGATAAGTCGGCCCCTCACCGGGCACGCGCCGGATGTAACCGTAGCCGGTCTCAGGCCGGTCCGGCACTACGCCGAAGGTGACCAGCGCGCCGGCCTCGGCGGCCGGGCGGCCCAGCGTGACAGCCGCGCGGAAAGCGTCGACGTCGCGGATCACGTGGTCGGCGGGCAGTACCAGCAGCAGCGGGTCGGGCACCCCGGCGGGCAGGGCTGGCGGTACGTCTCCCGCGCGGCGCGCCAGACGCTTTGCGGTCGGGGCGTGGGCGGCCACACCGGCCTTTTCGAGTGCGACGAGCGCAGCCACGGCCACGGCCGGCGCAGTGTTGCGTCCCACGGGCTCGAGCACGATGGCCTGCGGTTGCGCCCCCGAGTCCCTGAGCTGTTCGGCAACCATGAAGCGATGGCTCTCGTTGCAGACGACCACCGGCCGGCCGAGGTCCGCGAGGCCCTCGAGGCGCGCAGCGGTTTCCTGCAGCATCGTGCGGTTGCCGACCAGCGGCAGCAACTGCTTGGGGTACAGCTCGCGCGAGAGTGGCCAAAGCCGGGTGCCGGAGCCACCTGAGAGGATGACGGGAATCAGCATCGGTGCTCCTGCACTGTGAATACGGTCATTGTAGTCGACCCCGTCGTCAGAACGGCCACACCCGCGGCACGATCAGCACCGTCGCGATGCCGATCACGATGCTGAGCGGCGTACCGAAGCGGACATAGTCCATCCAGCGATAGCCGCCCGGACCGTAGATCATCAGGTTGGTCTGGTAGCCGATCGGCGTGATGAAACCCGCGGAAGCACCGACCATCACGACCACCACGTATGGAAGGAAGCTCGAATTGCCGGCATGCGCGACAGCCATCGCGATCGGGAACATCAGCACGCCAGCGGCATTGTTGGTGATCAGTTCGGTGACGATCACAGTGACCACGTACAGCACGACCAGCGCCCAGAACGGGTCGCCCTTGGCGATTGCGCCCATCCAGCCGGCGAGCAGGTCCGCGGCGCCGGACTCCGCCAGCGCAAATCCAAGCGCAAACGAAGCGGCGATGCCGACCAGCACCGGGTACTCGATGCTGCGGCGCGCGACGCTGAGCGTCACGCAACGCGTCGCGACCATCAGCCCCGCAGCGATGAACGAGGCCTGGAACAACGGAATCCACTCGAGCGTGGCAATTACCAGCATCAGCAGCAGGATCAGGAACGCAAGCGGTGCACGCGCGAAGTCGGGCGGCGTCGAGTCCTGCAGCGAACTCACCAGCAGGAAGTCGCGGTTGTACTTCTGCCGTTCGACGAAGCCGTGGTCTGCCTCGATCAGCATGGTGTCGCCGGCGCGCAGCCGCACCTCGCCGATCTTGCCCGCGAGCCTGGCCCCGTCGCGCGAGATCGAGATCACCGCCGCGTTGTAGGCGCTGCGAAAGCCCGATTCTCGCATCGTATGGCCCACCATCGGCGACGACGGAGCCAGCACGATTTCCACCAGGCAACGCTGGGCATGGCGCAGGTTGAGCTGGAAGGTCTGGTCCTCGGCGACGACCAGGCCCGGAATGCGCCGCAATTCGTTCACCGCGTCCACCACGCCCACGAAGGTGACGCGATCGTTGGCGAGCAGCACCTCGTCCGGCCGTACCGCGGTGAGCAGCCGCTCACCGCGCGCGATCTCCAGTACGAAGGCGTACTTCATGCTGCGCAGCCCGACCTCGGCGATGCTGCGCCCGACCAGAGGGCCGTTCGGCACGACACGCGCCTCGACGCTGTACTCGCGCGCGTTCTCGAGCTGCTCGACCGGACCCTGGCGGTCCGGGAGCAGCCAGCGCGGCGCCACCAGCATGTACACGAAGCCGATGCAGGTGAGCGGCAGGCCGATCCATATCAGGCTGAACAGGCTCAGCCCCGAGTCCGGCACCGCCTTGACCAGCAGGCTGTTGACGATCAGGTTGGTGCTGGTGCCGATCAGAGTGCACATGCCGGCCAGGATCACCATGTGGTTCATCGGCATCAGCAGCTTCGAAATCGAGTAGCCGAAGCGCGCGGACCATTCCTGGGCCACCGGTATGAACAACGCAACCACCGGCGTGTTGTTGATCACCGCGGACAGCACGCTGGTGACCGCAATCAGCTTGCTCTGCGCGACCATCAGCGAGCGCGGCCGGCCGAGCACCCAGCGCGAGATCCACGACATCGCCCCCGTTTCGCGCAGCCCGGCGACCACGATGTACAGCGCCGCGATGGTCATCACGCCGCTGCTCGCAAAGCCCTGCAGCGCCTGGTCGGGCTTGAGCACGCCACTCAGCGTCAGTGCGATCATCGCACCGACCAGGACCACGTCGGTCTCCAGCCGACTCGCGCTCAGCAGCACCAGCACGCCGACCACGACGGCGAGCGTAATGATGATCTCGACGGTCAAGGCGGGTGCGGCCTGCGCTGCGCGGTCAGGCGACCAGCGGCTCGCCGCGGCCGATGCCGTGGTAAGCCAACCCGTAGCCTTTCACCAGCGCGGGGTCGTAAATGTTGCGGCCGTCGAAGATCACCGGGTGCCGCAGCCGGTCGCGGATCAGCTCGAAGTCGGGGCTGCGGAATTCCTGCCACTCGGTGACGATCACCAGTGCATCGGCACCGATCAGCGCCTGTTCGGCGTCCCCGGCGAGCACCAGGTCGTCGCGTTCGCCATAGATCCTGCGCGCCTCGCCCATCGCCACCGGGTCGTAGGCCCGCACGCTGGCGCCCGCGGCCCACAGCGCCTCGATGAGTTCGCGGGCCGGCGCCTCGCGCATGTCGTCGGTGTTCGGCTTGAAGGCCAGCCCCCAGATCGCGATCGTGCGGCCGCTCAACTTACCGTCGAAGTACGCGGCGAGCTTGCGATAGAGCACCTGTTTCTGCCGCTTGTTGACGCCCTCGACGGACCTGAGCAGCTCGGCGTCGAACTGGTACTCGCTCGCGCTGTGTACCAGCGCCTTCACGTCCTTCGGGAAACACGAACCGCCGTAGCCGGCGCCCGGGTAGATAAAGCTGTAACCAATGCGTGGATCGGAACCGATGCCGATGCGCACCTTTTCGATGTCGGCGCCCATGCGCTCGGCGAGGTTCGCGATCTCGTTCATGAAGCTGATCTTGGTCGCGAGCATTGCGTTGGCCGCGTACTTGGTCAGCTCCGCGGAACGCACGTCCATGACGATCAGGCGCTCGCGGTTGCGCGTGAACGGATCGTAGAGGGTCTTCAGCAATTCAGCAGTGCGCGGGTTGTCGGTGCCGACCACCACGCGATCCGGCTTCATGAAGTCGGCGACCGCTGCGCCCTCCTTCAGGAATTCGGGGTTGGAGACCACGTCGAACTCTATCTTCGCGCCACGCTCGCCAAGCGTCTGCTCGATGCGCTCGCGCACCTTGTCCGCCGTGCCGACCGGCACCGTGGACTTGTCCACGATGATGCGATATTCGCTCATATGGCGGCCGATGGTCTCGGCCACTGCAAGGACGTGGGACAGGTCTGCCGAGCCGTCCTCCTCGGGCGGCGTGCCCACCGCGATGAACTGGAACAGCCCGTGGTCGATACCTTCCTGTGCGTTGGTCGTGAAAGTAAGGCGGCCCTTCTCGAAGTTGCGCCGCACGATCACGTCGAGGCCAGGCTCGTGGATCGGGACATCGCCCTGCTTGAGCCGCTCGACCTTGCCTGCATCGATGTCGACGCAGACCACGTTGTTGCCCGCCTCAGCGAAGCAAGCACCGGTTACGAGGCCGACGTAGCCTGAACCAAATACTGTAACTTTCACGCGTAAGCCCTTGGTTGGGTTAACTTATTATTCGCCACATCTGGCAACCGGCTGGCGGGCAGTTTACCAGAGACCTGGCACAAGCCCGGTGGGAAACGGCGACATTCTCCTTTTCCGGGAAAAACGAGAATGTCCCCTTCCGGTCAGCCGAAATTCGGTGCCAGGCACCTATTTTAGGAATTCGGTGCCAGGCACCTATTTTCAGCCGAGGTTGACGACCTTGGTCGGCGGGGGACCGCCGTCCTTGTAGTACTCCAGGTACCAGTCCACGAAGGCGCGAATGCCCTGCTCCACCGGTGTCGCCGGCGTATAGCCGACGTCGCGGATCAGGTCGTCGATGTCGGCCCAGGTGTCGGGTACGTCGCCCGCCTGCAGCGGCAGCATGTTCATCTGCGCCTTGCGGCCCAGGCATTGCTCGAGCACCTCGATGTAGTGCAGCAGCTCCACCGGCCGGTTGTTGCCGATGTTGTAGAGCCGATACGGGGCGCGGCTGGAACCCGGGTCGGGCCGGTCGCTGTCCCAGTCGGCATTGCCGGTCGCGACCCGGTCACACGCACGCACCACACCCTCGGCGATGTCGCCTACGTAGGTGAAGTCGCGCCGGTGACGGCCGTAGTTGAATACGTCGATCGGCTTGCCTTCGAGGATGTTGCGCGTGAACAGGAACAGCGCCATGTCCGGCCGGCCCCAGGGACCATAGACCGTGAAGAAACGCAGGCCGGTCACCGGCAGCGAGTACAGGTGCGCATAGGTGTGCGCCATCAGTTCGTTGGCTTTCTTCGTCGCCGCGTAGAACGACAGCGGGTGGTCCACGTTCTGGTGCACCGAGAACGGCATGTTGGTGTTGGCGCCGTATACGGAACTGGTGGATGCATAGACCAGGTGCTCGACACCGTTGTGGCGGCAGCCTTCGAGCACGTTCGCCATCCCGACCACGTTGCTGTCCACGTAGGCCAATGGATTCTGGATCGAATAGCGCACGCCCGCCTGCGCGCCGAGGTGAATCACCCGCTGGAACTTCTCGGTCGCGAAGAATTTCGCCATGCCCTCGCGGTCGGCGAGGTCGAGCTTCACGAAGCGGAATCCCGGCAGCGCGCCGAGCATCTCGAGTCGCGCGTGCTTGATCCGCACGTCGTAGTAGTCGTTCAGGTTGTCGAGGCCGACCACCTCGTCGCCTCGTTCGAGGAGCTTGCGAGCGGTGTGATAGCCGATGAACCCGGCGGCGCCGGTGACGAGTATCTTCATAGCCTTCCGTCCACTTCATCCGCCTTGAAAACGTACTTGATGTCGTAGAGCACGTGGTCCCTGCGGCCGAGCTCGCGTACGCCCTTGATACCCATGCGACGGAATTCGTCGTGCGCGACGCCCATCACCACCGCGTCGTAGGTGCCCGGCTTGAGCCGCCGGACCGGACGAATCCCGTATTCGTGCCGGGCCTCCTCGGTGACGGCCCAGGGGTCATAGACGTCAACCTTTGCGCCATATTTCTGCAACTCGCGAATCACGTCCACGATCTTCGAGTTGCGGATGTCCGGGCAGTTCTCCTTGAACGTGAGCCCCATGACCAGGATACGCGCGTCCTTTACCTGGATCCGGCGGCCGATCATCAGCTGGGCGACCTGCTGCGCCACGTAGATGCCCATGTTGTCGTTGATGCGGCGCCCGGCCAGGATCATTTCCGGGTGGTAGCCGATCGCCTGGGCCTTGTGCGTCAGGTAGTAAGGGTCGACGCCAATGCAGTGGCCACCTACCAGGCCGGGCCTGAACGGCAGGAAGTTCCACTTGCTTCCCGCGGCGTTCAGCACTTCCTCGGTGTCGATGCCGAGCCGGTTGAAGATCAGCGCCAGCTCATTGATCAGCGCGATGTTCACGTCGCGCTGCGTGTTCTCGATAACCTTGGCCGCCTCGGCCACCCTGATGCTGGATGCCTTGTGCGTGCCAACCGTCACGATGGCGCGGTACAGCGAGTCGACGAATTCCGCCACTGCCGGCGTCGAGCCCGACGTGACCTTGCGGATCGTGGACAGTCGATGCTGCTTGTCGCCCGGGTTGATGCGCTCCGGGCTGTAGCCCGCGAAGAAGTCGCGGTTGTACCTGAGCCCCGATACGCGCTCGAGGATCGGGATGCAGACCTCCTCGGTGCAACCCGGGTACACGGTGGACTCGTAGACCACGACGTCGCCCTTCTTCAGTACCTGTCCCAGCGACTCGCTCGCCTTCACCAGCGGCGTCAGGTCCGGACGCTTGTAGTCGTCGATCGGGGTCGGCACCGTCACGATGAACACCCGGCAGGCTTTCAGGTCCCCGAGCTTCGATGTGAACGTCAGTTTCGTCGCGGCGGCCAGCTCTGCTGCGTCGGTCTCCAGCGTGCTGTCGTGGCCGCGTCGGAGTTCCTCGACGCGCCCGACCTTGACGTCGAATCCAACGGTGGCGAAGCGCCTGCCGAATTCGACTGCGAGTGGCAGCCCGACGTAGCCGAGTCCGACGACGCCGATGCGCAGGTTGCGAAGGTTGAAGCGAGGCATGGGAATGGCTTTCCGGTTGCGAAACGGTTGGGGCTGGCCACTCGGCGGGCCATCTATGTGTGCAAGGATGCCACAGGAGACCACGCGTAAATGAGACTGGGGTCAAACTGCCGCGGCCGGCCTCCTGGCCTGGCGGCTACAGCAGGTACATCACCGCCAGCAACCCCACGCTGGTCATGACCACGAAATACGGGAACGCCATCCAGATCATGCGCGCGTAGCCCAGCCGGATCAGAGGCGCCAGCGTCGAGGTGAGCATGAACAGGAATGCCGCCTGGCCGTTCGGGGTCGCCACACTGGGGATGTTGGTGCCGGTATTGATCGCGACCGCGGCCATCTCGAACTGGTCGCGCGACAGCAGCCCCTGCATGAACGCCGACTTCATCTCGGTAATGTAGATGGACGCCACGAACACGTTGTCGCTGATCGCGGACAGCACGCCGGTGGCGACATAGAGCAGGCCTGCCTGGGTCCTTCCATCGGCGGCAAGCACCTTGCGCATCAGCGGCTCGAACAGGTGCTGCTCGTGGATCGCCGCGACGATGACGAAGAACACCACCAGCAGCGCGGTGAATGGCAATGCCGCCTCGAATGCCTTGCCGAGCCGCTGCTCCTCCACGATGCCCGTGAAACTGGTCGCGAGGATGATCACGACCAGGCCGATCAGGCCGACCTCGGCGACGTGGAACGCGAGCCCAAGTACCAGCGTCAGCGCGACCAGCGCCTGCACGATCAGCACCTGCCGGTCGCGCGCCGTGGCCCGTGACGACAGGTGGTCCGCATGGCTCCGCAGCACCTCCCGCACCGAATCCGGGAGACCCGCGCCGTAACTGAACAGCTGGAACCGGTCGATCACCCAGCACGTCAGCAGCCCGGAGACCGCGACAGGCAGCGACACGGGCGCGACCTTCACGAAGAACTCCGCGAACGTCCAGCCGGCCTGCTCGGCAATCAGCAGGTTCTGTGGCTCGCCGACCTGCGTCATGACCCCGCCGATCGCCGTGCCTACCGCGCTGTGCATCATCAGGCCGCGCAGGAAGGCCCTGAACTGCTCGAGATCCTCGCGGTGCGGCGCATGCACGCCTTCATCGTGAGCCGCGTCGTGCTCTGCGTCGTGCTGTTTTCCAGAGGCCACGCGGTGGTAGACCTCATAGAAGCCGGCACCGACGGTGATCGCGACCGCGACGACCGTGAGCGCGTCGAGGAATGCCGAGAGCACGGCGGCAGCGGCACAGAACAGCACCGACAAGGTTGACGAGGTGTGCACCTTGAGCAGCAACCGCGCGAACACGTAGAGCAGCAGGTCGCGCAGGAAGTAGATGCCGGCGACCATGAAGATCAGCAGCAGGATCACCGGAAACGCGCCCGTCACCTCGTGGTAAACGCCCTCTGGGCTCGTAAGCCCCATCAGCACGGACTGGATCGCGAGCAGGCCGCCCGGCTGCAGCGGGTAGCAGCGCAGCGCCATCGCCAGCGTGAATATGAACTCCGCGAGCAACGCCCAGCCCGTGAAAACCGGCCCCGCCATGACCAGCAGGATCGGATTCACCACCAGGAAGCCGATGATCACCAGCTTGTACCAGCCCGGGGCCTGGCCAAGGAAGTTGCGCGCAAACGCCTGGGACAGTGTCGTGTTCATGATGCCTGCTCGAAAGTCCGCCACAGCGTCTTGCCGCCGCTCGCCTTGTCGAGCGACGCGAGCCGCAGTTCGTGGGCGGCTGCCTCATGCTCGTTCGCCCTGCGGACGACCAGTGCTCCGCGCGGGCGCCTCGCGCGCTTCGCCTTCGCCGTGGTTGCCGTGGCCTGCTCACCGCTATCGAGCCCGAGCGCGCCCTGCCCGCCCGACATCGCGAGGTACACCTCGAGCAGCAACTCCGCATCGAGCAAGGCGCCGTGCAGGTCACGCTGCGAGTTGTCCACCGAATAGCGCTTGCAGAGTGCGTCCAGGCCGTTGCGCTGGCCAGGATGCATCCGCCGCGCCATCTGCAACGTGTCGAGCACCTCGCAATGCCCGGCGATGGCCTCTCCGGCCTCCGGCAGCCGCGCGAGCTCCGCGTCCAGGAATGCCACGTCGAACGGGGCATTGTGGATGATCAGTTCTGCCCCCCGGACGAACTCGAGGAATTCGCCGGCAATCTCGCCGAACTTCGGTTGTCCCTTCAGGAACTCGGTGGACAGGCCGTGTACCTGCAGCGCGCCAGGGTCGATCTCGCGGTCGGGGCACAGGTAGCGATGAAAGAGCCGCCCGGTACGCCGTCGGTTGACCAGTTCGATGCAGCCGATCTCGATGATCCGATGGCCCAGTTCGGGCTCCAGGCCGGTGGTCTCGGTATCGAGTACGACCTGGCGCATCAAGCCCTCACTGCCTCCACCAGCGCGGCCACCACCGTCGCCTGCTGGGCTTCGACCAGGTACGGGTGCATTGGCAGGCTGATCACACGGCTCGCGGCTGCCTCGGACAGCGGGAAACTGCCTGCGGGCAGGTCGAGATAGGAGAACGCCGGCTGCTGGTGCAGCGACATCGGGTAATGAACCGCCGTGGGTACGCCCGCCACCTTCATGCGCGTTTCGACGATGTCGCGCCGCTCCACTTCGACCGTGTACTGGGCGAATACACTGGTGTTGAACGACTCGACGTGCGGCGCCCGGACTGCGCCGTTGGCGCCGAAAGCCTCACCGATCAGCCTCGCGTAGACGTCTGCGACCCTAGCTCGCGCGGCCACCTCGTCGTCGAATATCGCCATCTTCTCGAGCAGTACGGCGGCCTGGATCGTGTCGAGCCGCGCCGTCATGCCGAGCCGCGGATGATGGTAGCGACGGTCCTGCCCGTGCACGCGGATCTCGCGCATCAGCGTGGCCAGGCGGTCGTCGTCGGTGAACAGCGCGCCGCCATCCCCGTAGCAACCCAGCGGCTTCGAAGGGAAGAACGAGGTGGCGCCGATCTGGGTCAACGCGTTCGAGCGCCGCCCCTTGTAGGTCGCGCCGAAGCTCTGTGCCGCATCCTCGATCACCGGCAGCGCGTGCTTCGAGGCGATTGCATTGATGGCGTCGTAGTCCGCGCACTGTCCGTACAGCGACACCGGCATGATCGCCCGCGTGCGAGGCGTTATCGCCGCCTCCAGCTTCGCTGGATCGAGATTCCAGGTCCGCGGGTCGATGTCCACGAACACCGGCCGCGCGCCTGCGAGTGCGATCATCTCCGCCGTGGCGAAGAACGTGAACGGGGTCGTGATCACCTCGTCGCCCGGTCGAACGCCGAGCGACAGCAGCGCGATCAGCAGTGCGTCGGTGCCGCTCGATACCGCGACGCAGTGCTTTGTCCCGCAGTAGCCGGCCAGGACCTGCTCGAGTTCGTTAACCTCCGGCCCCATCACGTACTGGCCGTGCTCGAGCACCCGCGCAATCCGCCCGTCGACGGCGGGCTTGATCCGCCTGTACTGGGTCTTGAGATCAATGAAGTCCATGACGGTTGAATCCAGTCGTCTTGTATTCGAACAAGGCTACCCGAAAAGGAACCAGATGCGGATAGCGGTTAGCCGGAAGCGTCCCGTGGCCCCGCGGCCGCTCGACGCCTCACTGTCCGCTGGTCTCGTCCACGCCCCGGTTGGCCAGCGCGTCCGCCCGCTCATTGCCTTCGTGCCCCGAATGGCCGCGAACCCAGTGCCAGTGCACGTCGTGGCGCGCGATCTCCTGCTCCAGTCGAACCCACAGGTCGGCGTTCTTGACGGGCTTGCGGTCGGCCGTCTTCCAGCCGCGCTTCTTCCACTGCGGCAGCCATTCAGTGATTCCGTTACGCACGTACTGGGAGTCGGTGTAGAGCTGCACCGTGCAGTGGCGCTTCAGCGCCACCAGGGCCTCGATCGCGGCGGTGAGCTCCATCCGATTGTTGGTCGTGTGCGCCTCGCCACCCCACAACTCGCGTTCGTGCCCGCCGTAGACGAGCCAAGCTCCCCAGCCGCCGGGCCCTGGATTGCCCCGGCATGCGCCGTCCGTGTAGATCTTGACCTCGGTCACGCAGCATTCCTCGTGGTGGGCTCGGCGGCGCCCACTGCGACTACGCGTGCACGTTGCCAGACGGGTCGAATCGGCGTGAGCGCACGCACCCGCTTGCGCGCCTTGACCATGTACGCGCCCGAGATCGGTGCGAAAAGGTCGGGACCGCGGCGCTCCAGCCAGCTCCCGGCCTCGGCGCCGCGGCGCCTGGCCCAGGGCGGCACGAACAGGAATCGCCGCGCGACTTCAACCTCGAACCCCAGCAGTCGCAGCCAGTCACAGACGCGACCCTCGCCGAGCAGGCGGGCGGCGTGCGGCAGGAACCGCCCGTGCGTAAGGTAATTTCGCAGGGCCCATGGACCATATGGGTTGAATCCACAGATCGCGACCTGTCCCTCGCCCATCAGTACACGCTCGACCTCGCGCAGTATCTGGTGCGGATTCGGCGCGTGTTCCAGCGTATGCGGCAGCAACACCCCCTCGATCGACCCGGAAGCGATCGGCAGGGCATCAAAGTTCGCGCGTATGGCGCAGGGGCCGCTTGCGTCGGGCGCCACCAGCCAGTGGTGCTGCGCCCGCGCATGCGACGCAAGCCGCGCGCCTTCGCCCCACCGGCCCACCTGCAGCATCTCGAAGCCGACCACGTCGGACAGCGCCTCGGCCAGCACGCCATCCTCGAAATCGAGCAACGTGCATCCGGGCGGCGAGGCGAACCAGTCACTTGCCTGGGCATTGATCATCGGCCGCAAGGATAGCGGCAAAGTCGATGTTTTCATCCGAAATTCGTGAGACATATTCTGGATATTTACGTCGCGAACAGTTCTAATACGCGCGCCCGGACTCATGGCCGTTCATGGCGGGGGTCGCAGATGCTCGAAGTGAGCCCGGTGCGGGCGTTTTCGGATAACTACATCTGGCTGATCCGCGCGCCGGGGCAGCCTGGCGCGGCAGTCGTAGTGGACCCGGGGCAGGCTCGCCCGGTAGAGGCGGTGCTCGAGCGGCATGGACTCAAACTCCATTCAATCCTCGTCACCCACCACCACCCCGACCACGTCGGCGGCGTCGCGGAATTGGCCGCAAGTCACGGGGCCAGGGTCTTTGGACCGGCACGCGAGCGCCTGCCCTGCGAGGCGCAATTGCTCGACGACGGAGATCATGTCCGCCTTGCAGAACTCGGCCTGGATTTTCTCGTGATGGCGATTCCCGGACACACGCTGGGGCACATCGCCTACTTCGGTCACGGAGCGCTGTTCTGTGGCGACACGTTGTTCAGCGGCGGCTGCGGTCGCCTGTTCGAGGGAACAGCGGAACAGATGCTCGACTCACTCGACCGGATCGCCGCGCTGCCTGACCAGACGCGCGTCTACTGCGCACATGAATACACGCTTGGCAATCTGAGGTTCGCGGCAAGTGTCGAGCCTGGCAATGCCGACGTGATCGACGCACTCGAAGCGACACAGGAACTCCGCGAGCGCGATGCCATCACGCTGCCTTCTGAACTCGGGCGTGAACGCAGGATCAACCCATTCCTGCGCTGCCGGCTGGCTTCGGTTCGAAGTGCTGCCGAGGCCCATGCGGGACGACCATTGCCGCAGACCGCGGATGTCTTCGCCGCCGTACGTTCCTGGAAGGACGGATTCCGCTGATGCACATGCGATTCGCGCGGCTGGCAATGTTCGCCCTGCTCGGGGCGGCGCTCGCCGGCTGCAGTACGACAAATTCCAAAGACGACTACTCGAGCCTGCCGCCGTCGGCCGAGCACCCGACCGGCAAGGTCGTGCCCCAGCGGCCCGGCGGCACGATTCCGGGCGGGCTGGGCGACATCGAGCAGCTCCCGGCAGACCAGTACGTCGACCTGCTCGACAGGGTTCGCGCCGGATACGCGCTCCCGGACACCGAGCACCATGGGATTGACCGCGAGGTCCAGTCCTACGTCTCCAAGCCCGACTATCTCGATCGCACCTTCAAACGCGGCTCGCGCTATCTCTACTACATCGTCACCGAACTCGAGCGGCGCGGCATGCCGCTGGAACTCGCCCTGCTGCCGGTCGTGGAGAGCGCGTTCAACCCGGTGGCCTATTCGCGCAGCCGTGCGGCCGGCCTGTGGCAGTTCATCCCGAGCACAGGCAAGCACTACGGCCTGGCCCAGAACTGGTGGATCGACGAGCGCCGCGACGTGCAGCGCTCGACCATGGCAGCCCTCGACTATCTGCAGTACCTGAACCGCTACTTCGACGGTGACTGGTACCTTGCGATCGCCGCCTACAACGGTGGCGAGGGCACGGTGAAGTCCGCGATCCAGCGAAATGCCGCGGCCGGACGGCCGACTGACTTTTTCAGCCTGCAGCTGCGGGCCGAGACCCGCGACTACGTACCCAAGCTGCTGGCGATCCGGCGCATCGTAGGCAATCCCGCCGCCTTTGGCCTGCAGTTCGAGCCGATCGCGAACCAGCCGTACTTCGGTGTCGTGGACCCGGGCCGGCAGATCGACCTCGGTGAGGCGGCCGCGCTCGCGGGTATCTCGCGCGACGACATGTTCGCATTGAATCCCGCATTCAACCGCATGACCACGCCACCCAGCGGCCCGCACCAACTTCTGCTGCCCGTCCAGGCAGTCGAGCCCTTCAGCATGGCATTGCTCACCGACGAAGGCGCCGCGCGTCTCGCTGCGACGGCCGTGGCCGAGCCCCCGCCCACGACGACCCATGCGGTGAAGCGCGGCGATACGTTGAGCGGCATTGCACGCCGCTACGGAATTTCGACTGGGCAGCTGCTGGAAGCGAACGGCATCAATGGCACGACGATCCATCCAGGCGACACACTTAAGGTCCCGGCCTCTGGCGCCAGCGGCACCACGCCGGCGGCGGCACCACGTGAGGAGATCGCCGCCCAGCTGCCCGAGCGGCAGAAGCCCGCGCAGCAGCGTTCGTCGAGCGTGCACGTGGTCAAGTCCGGCGACACGCTGTGGGGTGTTGCGCGGCGCTATGGGGTCACGGTTCCCGCCCTCGCGGCAGAGAATGGCATGAGCTCCAAGAGCCAACTGAAGATGGGCACCCGCCTCAAGATTCCGGGCGGATCCAGCGCCGCATCATCGGGCTCCGCCGAGGCCACCCGCATGACCTACCATGTCCGGAGCGGCGATACGCTCTCGGAAATCGCAGGCAAGTTCAACGTTTCGGTACGTCAACTCACGACGTGGAACGGGCTGCGACAGTCCGCGACGCTGCGCACGGGCCAGCGCCTGGTCGTGTACAGTGACCCGAAACGAGTCGACGGAGGTTGATCGGGTGGGATTCCTTTCCGGCAAGCGCGCACTGATCGTCGGTCTCGCGACCGAGCGTTCGATCGCCTACGGCATTGCCGCGGCGATGCGGCGTGAAGGTGCAGAACTGGCCTTCACCTACCAGAACGACCGCCTGAAGGACCGTGTGGTTTCGATGGCCGGGGAGTTCGGCTCGAGCCTGGTGCTGCCGATGGACGTCGCCAGCGACGCGGAGATCGACGACGCGTTCGCAAAGTTACGCGAATCCTGGGACTCGCTGGACGTGCTGGTCCACTCGGTGGCATTCGCGCCGCGCGAACAACTTGCCGGTGGCTATCTCGACAGCGTCACGCGCGAGGGATTCCAGATCTCGCACGACATCTCCAGTTACAGTCTTGCGGCGCTCGCCAAGGCCGCGCGGCCGATGATGCTCGGGCGCCCAGGCGCGATCGTGACGATGAGCTACCTCGGCGCAGTGCGCTCGATCCCGAACTACAACGTGATGGGCGTTGCGAAGGCCAGCCTCGAGGCGAACATGCGATTCCTGGCGGCCGACCTCGGGCCACAGGGCATCCGCGTGAACGCGATCTCGGCAGGGCCGATCAAGACGCTCGCGGCAGCCGGTGTCGGCGGCTTCCGCAAGATGCTCGGCCACGTCGCCTCGTACACGCCGCTAAGGCGCAACGTGACTATCGACGAAGTGGGGAATGCCGCGGCGTTCCTTTGCTCGGACCTTGCCTCGGGGATCACCGGCGAGGTGCTGTACGTGGATGCCGGGTACAGCCACGTCGGCATGTCGTTCCCGGAAGACTAGGCGGTCACCGGGCGCTCGCGACCCGCGACCGGAATGCCGCAGGCACAGCCGGCAGCCGTCCCCGGCTCCTTACTCCGCAAACACCTGGTCGTTTATCTTGATCTTCGCGGTGCGATCGAGCTCTTTCACGTAGGAAGTGAAATCGGCCCTGGCGGCCATGCCGGCCGTCTTTTCCATGACCTGGGCGAGCTGTATGGCCGCGTCCGGCCCGGCAGGCGCGGTGCCAGCGCGCACCGCGTTCACCACGAATACCGCAACGTCGCCGTTCGAAAGCACGGCGGTCCCGCCGGTGGTCTTTCCCGGGGCCGGGCGACTTGCGCTGAACACCGCCTTTCGCAGCGCGGCCGGTATGTCTTCGGTGGCCCTGTTTACGGTCGTGGCTCCATTCGGAACGGCGCTTGCCTCGTCCGCAACCACTGCGAAGGCCGTGCCGCTGTTGATGCGGACCGAGTCGGCCAACGCCGCCGCTTCGGCGGCCTTGCGCGAGCCCTGCTCGCGCAGCGTCGCCTCGATCTCGGTGCGCACTTCTTCGAGCGGGCGCGATGCGGCCGGCTTGTAGTCGGTGACCCGGAAAACGGCCACCTCGTCGTCGGTGACATTGACGGCAGGGCTGTTCTGGCGCTGCTGCAGCACCTCGTCGCTGAACACGGTGTCGATCACCTTGCGGTTGCCCGCGAACGGACCGGCGCCCTGCCGCGTGAAGCTGTCCACGGTCAGGAGCTCCAGGCCGTGCTTCTGTGCCACGCTTTCAAGCTCGCTCAGCGAGGCGAACGCGTCGTCAGCCAGCTGCTGCGATTTCTCGTAGAACAGCGACTGTGCCTGCTCGTTGCGGTAATCGGCCTCGAGCTCCGCACGCACCTCGTCGAAGCTGCGCTGCCGTGCCGGCTGCACTTCCTCGAGCTGGATCACGTGGTAACCGAACTGCGTCTTCACCGGACCGCCGATCTCGCCAACCTGCATGGTGAACAGCGCGTCCGCGAACGGCTGCACGAAACTCTGCCGGGTCGCCCAGCCCAGTTCGCCCCCCCGGGCCTTCGAGCCAGGGTCGTCGGAATACTCGCCGGCAAGCTTGCCGAAATCCTCGCCGGCCTTCGCCTTCGCCATCACCTCGTCAGCTTTCTGCTTCGCAGCCGCGTCGTCCGAACCGGCCTCGATGAGGATGTGCCTGGCCCGGCGTCGCTCGGCATCCGTGTAGCGCTCCGGCGCAACCTGATCGTAATACTGGTGCAGCGCCTCGTCGGTGACCTCGACCGTGGCCGCGACGTCAGCGGCCTTGAGCGCCACGTACTGGACCGACACGGTCTCCGGTGTAATGAAGTCCGCCTTGTTGGCGTCGTAGTAGGCCTGCACCTCGCCGGGTGACACGGCGACATCTGTCGCAAACTTCGCGGCCGCAATGGTGAAATAGTCGATGTCGCGGGTCTCGCCCTCCAGCGCTATTCGCCGACCCAGCTCGCCCGGGGTTGCGAACGACGAGATGGCGATGCCATTGCGCAGCTGCGCGACCTGGATGTCGCGGCGGAACTCCTGCTCGAACTGTGCCTCGCTGCGACCCTGCGCGGCCAGTAGCGCCGCGTAGCGGTCGCGCGAGAACTTGCCGTCCACCTGCAGCTCCGGCAGCGCCTCGATCTGGCGGGCGATGTCCAGGTCGCTTACGCGATAGCCCATCGCGTCAACGTGCTGGATCAGCACTTCACGATCGATGAACTCGTTGAGCAGCTTCGTCTGCTCCTCCTTCACGACCGCAGCCGGCAGTTCGTCACGGGATGCCTGCAGCAGTTGCGTCTGGCGCTGCTGCCAGGCGCGGCGCACCTGCTCGACCGGGATGCTCTCGCCGTTGACCTTGGCGGCAGCCGCCGTCGGCCCCGACTCGAAGCGGATTCCCCAGAAGATGAACACCACGGCAATGGCGCCGAGGAATACCCAGGCGAACCAGCCCGAAATCTTGTCGCGAATCTGCTGAAGCATGGTGAATTGACCAGCGGTTAGCGGTTATGAGAAAGCCCGCTGTTGCGGGCTCTCATCGACAGCGATAGTTGGCGGAGTGGACGGGACTCGAACCCGCGACCCCCGGCGTGACAGGCCGGTATTCTAACCAACTGAACTACCACTCCGCGTTTTCTGGTGGGTGCTGAGGGGATCGAACCCCCGACCTACGCCGTGTAAAGGCGTCGCTCTCCCAGCTGAGCTAAGCACCCGCGCCCCCTGGGGAGCTGGTTAGTTTAGGGCATCCTTCAGGCCCTTTCCAGCCTTGAACGCTGGCGCCCGGCTGGCCGGGATCGCGATCGCCTCTCCGGTGCGCGGATTACGGCCGGTCCGGGCTGCGCGGGACTTCGCCACGAAGCTTCCGAACCCCGACAGTGTCACGGTGTCCCCGGAGCGCATCGCCTCGGTGATTGCGGCGAGTACGGCTTCGACCGCCTGGGCGGCGTCGGATTTCGCGAGCCCGGTACGCTCGCTCACGGCTTCTACCAGTTCGTTCCTGTTCATCGTTCGTCCCTCCTGTTGGGCATGTTCGGTTCGTCAGTGTGCGTGTACCGGCTTGCCGGGCCGTCGCCCCTGCCGCTTGGCCGGTTTCGCGACGTCGGTTGCGGCTGCCGTGGAAATGGGCCGTGGCATCGTCCTGAGCGCCAGTTGAAGCACCTCGTCGATCCACTTTACCGCCTTGATCTCGAGATTGCCCTTGATGTTGTCGGGAATCTCCGCAAGGTCCTTCACGTTTTCGCTCGGGATCAGCACTGTCCGTATTCCGCCGCGATGTGCCGCGAGCAGTTTTTCCTTCAGGCCGCCGATCGGCAACACTTCGCCGCGCAGCGTGATTTCGCCGGTCATGGCGACGTCGCTGCGCACCGGGCTGCGGGTCAGCGCGGAGACCAGTGCCGTGCACATGCCCACGCCCGCGCTCGGGCCGTCCTTCGGCGTCGCGCCCTCCGGCACGTGGATGTGCACGTCGGCCTTCTGGTAGAACTCGGGCTCGAGCCCGAGTACCGCCGCGCGGCTGCGCACCACCGTCATGGCCGCCTGGATGGACTCCTGCATGACCTCGCCGAGCTGGCCGGTGTGCGTGAGCTTGCCCTTGCCAGGCATCACGGCGGCCTCGATCGTCAGGAGCTCGCCACCCACCTCGGTCCAGGCGAGACCGGTGACCTGCCCGACCTGGTCTGCGTCCTCGGCGCGGCCGTAGCGGAAGCGCTTCACGCCCAGGTATTTCGAAAGGTTCTTCGGGGTCACCGAAACCTGCCTGAGTTTCTTGTTGAGCAGCAGTTCCTTCACCGACTTGCGACAGATCTTCGAGAGTTCCCGCTCGAGGTTGCGCACACCCGCCTCGCGCGTGTAATGCCGGACGATCTCCAGGATCGCCGGGTCGCTCACCTTGATCTCTTCGGGCTTGAGCCCGTTGCCCTTCACCTGCTTCGGCAGCAGGTAGCGGCGGGCAATGTTGGCTTTCTCGTCCTCGGTGTAGCCGGGAAGCCGGATGACTTCCATGCGGTCGAGCAGCGGCGCCGGGATGTTCAGGCTGTTCGCGGTGCAGACGAACATCACCTCTGAAAGATCGAAATCGACCTCCAGGTAATGGTCGTTGAAGGTCGAGTTCTGCTCGGGATCGAGTACCTCCAGCAGCGCCGAGGACGGGTCGCCACGGAAGTCCATCGACATCTTGTCCACTTCGTCGAGCAGGAACAGCGGGTTCCTGACGCCGGTACGCGCCATGTTCTGGATGATCTTGCCGGGCATCGAACCGATGTAGGTACGGCGATGGCCACGGATCTCGGCCTCGTCGCGCACGCCGCCGAGCGACATGCGCACGAACTTGCGGTTGGTCGCACGCGCGATCGACTGCCCGAGCGAGGTCTTGCCGACGCCGGGCGGCCCCACCAGGCACAGGATCGGGCCCTTCAGCTTCTGCACGCGCTGCTGCACGGCAAGGTACTCGACGATGCGTTCCTTGACCTTTTCGAGCCCGAAGTGGTCCTCGTTGAGCACCGTCTCCGCGCCGACAAGATCGTGCTTGACCTTGGTGCGCCGGCGCCACGGCGCCTTCGCCAGCCAGTCGATGTAGTTGCGGACCACCGTGGCCTCGGCCGACATCGGTGACATCAGCTTCAACTTGGCGAGTTCGGACTTGGCCTTCTCGCGCGCCTCCTTGGGCATACCCGCGCGCGAGATCCTCTTCTCGAGCTCGGCAATCTCGTTGGGCGCGTCGTCCATCTCGCCCAGTTCCTTCTGGATCGCCTTCATCTGCTCGTTCAGGTAGTACTCGCGCTGGCTCTTCTCCATCTGCTGCTTCACGCGGCCGCGGATGCGCTTCTCGATCTGCAGCACGTCCATCTCGCCCTCGATCAGCGCGAGGATGTGCTCGAGGCGGTCGCGGACTTCCTGGATCTCGAGGATTCGCTGCTTCGCGTCGAGCTTCAGCGACATGTGGGCCGCCACCGTGTCGGCAAGGCGCCCCGGCTGCTCGATGCCGGCGAGCGAGGTCAGGATCTCCGGTGGAACCTTGCGGTTCAGCTTCACGTATTGCTCGAACTGCGAGACCACCGAGCGCACCAGCACGTCCATCTCGCGCTCGTCGTAGGGCTCGCCGTCGCCGAGCAGGCTCACCCGGGCGACGAAGTAGTCGCCCGCCTCCAGCGAATCGACCTTGGCGCGGTCGGCACCCTCGACCAGCACCTTGACCGTGCCGTCAGGCAGCTTCAGGAGCTGCAGGATGGTCGCCACAGTGCCTACGTCGTAGAGGTCCTTCGCCTCCGGATCGTCCACGTCAGCCTGCTTCTGCGCGAGCAGCAGGATCTGCTTGGAGACCTTCATCGCCTGCTCGAGGGCGAGGATGGACTTCTCGCGACCCACGAACAGCGGGATCACCATGTGCGGATAAACCACCACGTCGCGCAGTGGCAGGACCGGCAGCGACTCGGGGGTGGTCACGGCCGGGGTCTCAGCGGGTGCGTTGGTCACTTGTCAGGATCTCCGGGGCCGGATACGAACAGCGGCGCCGCCGGACCATGCTGGCCCGGGCTGCCGCCGATTAGATGCGGACATCTTTGGGGACGCGGAGCGCAGATTCAATAGGAAAACAGGTGCCTGGCACCTATTTTGCTGCCAACAGGGGAAAATAGGTGCCAGGCACCTGTTTTTCAGTTGTCCGAACCTGTGCGGCGCTCTTCGACGGCCGCGATGCGCGGCTCCTCGGCGCCGTAAACCAGGTACGGCTTCGACTCGCCCTTGATGACGTCGTCGTCGATGACGACCTTCTGGACGTTCCGCATTCCCGGCAGGTCGTACATGATGTCGAGCAGCACGTTCTCGAGGATCGTGCGCAGTCCACGCGCGCCGGTCTTGCGCTGCATCGCCTTGCGCGCCACGGCCCGCAGCGACTCCTCGCGGAACTCGATCTCGACGCCTTCCATGTCGAAGAGCCGGTGATACTGCTTGGTGAGCGCGTTGCGCGGCTCGGTGAGGATCTGCATCAGCGCGGCCTCGTCGAGCTCGTCGAGCGTCGCGACCACCGGCAGGCGGCCCACGAACTCGGGGATCAGGCCGTACTTGATCAGGTCCTCGGGCTCGACATCGTGGAACAGGTCGCTGCCGTGCGGCCGCTCGCCCTGCTCGCGAACCTCGGCCACGAATCCGATGCCGCTCTTCTGCGTGCGGTTCAGGATGATCTTCTCGAGGCCCGAGAACGCGCCGCCGCAGATGAAGAGGATGTTGCCCGTGTCTACCTGCAGGAATTCCTGCTGCGGGTGCTTGCGTCCGCCCTGCGGCGGGACCGAGGCGATCGTGCCCTCGATCAGCTTCAGCAGTGCCTGCTGCACGCCCTCGCCCGACACGTCACGGGTGATCGACGGGTTGTCGGACTTGCGCGAGATCTTGTCGATCTCGTCGATGTAGACGATGCCGGTCTGCGCCTTCTCGACGTCGTAGTCGCACTTCTGCAGCAGCTTCTGGATGATGTTCTCGACGTCCTCGCCCACGTAGCCCGCCTCGGTCAGCGTGGTCGCATCGGCAATCGTGAACGGCACGTTCAGCAGCCGCGCGAGCGTCTCGGCGAGCAGCGTCTTGCCGCTGCCCGTCGGTCCGATCAGCATGATGTTGCTCTTGGCGAGCTCGACCTCGTCGCGCTTTGCGCCGGGACCGCGGGTCTGCAACCGCTTGTAGTGGTTGTAGACGGCGACCGAGAGGACCTTCTTCGCGCGCTCCTGGCCGATCACGTACTCGTCGAGCACGTGCTTGATCTCGTGGGGCTTCGGCAGCTTCTCGCGGGTCTTCTCGGCCTTTTCCTCGAGTTCCTCGCGGATGATGTCGTTGCAGAGCTCGACGCACTCGTCGCACACGAACACCGACGGCCCGGCGATCAGCTTGCGGACCTCGTGCTGGCTCTTGCCGCAGAAGGAGCAATACAGAAGTTTGCCGTCGTCGTGCTTGCCGCGTGATTCGTCAGCCATGCCCTACCCTTGCTGCTCCGCCCTTCCGGGCTCTGTCGGGACCGCCGGCGGCGGACCCCCGTGGCTTATACCATGCAGCCGCACCAGCCGCAAAAATCCCTGTCCGGACAGAGACTTAAGTTACACCAAGTCGCCCGGCCCGCTTCAACCCGCGGCTGCCGGGCCCGTCGGGGCTGGGGCCGGGGCCGGGGCCGGGGAATTGCGCTTGCGCAGTACCTCGTCCACCAGGCCGTAGGCGATCGCCTGCTCGCCGGTCATGAAGTTGTCGCGGTCCGTGTCCTGCTTGATGCGGTCCATGGTCTGGCCGGTGTGGGCCGACAGGATCCGGTTCAGGCGCTCACGGGCGTCGAGAATCTCGCGAGCGTGGATCTCGATGTCGGTGGCCTGGCCGTGGAAGCCGCCGAGCGGCTGGTGGATCATCACCCGCGAATGCGGCAGGCAGAAGCGCTTGCCCTTCGCACCGGCTGCTAGCAGCACCGCTCCCATGCTGGCGGCCTGCCCGACGCAGATCGTGCTGATGTCGGGCTTGATGAACTGCATCGTGTCGTAGATCGCGAGCCCCGCGCTCACCGATCCGCCCGGCGAGTTGATGTAGAGCGCGATGTCCTTCTCGGGGTTCTCCGACTCCAGGAACAGCAGCTGGGCCACGATCAGGTTCGCCATGTGGTCCTCGACCTCACCGACGGCGAATATCACGCGCTCTTTCAGCAGTCGCGAGTAGATGTCGTAGGCGCGTTCGCCGCGGGCGGTCTGCTCGACCACCATGGGAACGAGGTTCATGGCGCTGGGTGACGTGAGAGGCATGGCGCAGGTTGATCCGTGACTGGCTGTTGACGGTTAGTGTAAGGCAAAGGCGCCGCACGTATCGAACGGCGGGCAGCATTGACGCATAAACGCGTCACGCGCCGAAGTTCATTACTTCCTTGAACGTCGCCGGCTGGTCCGTGACCTTTGCGCGCTCGAGCAGGTAATCCACGACCTGGTCCTCGAGCACCATGTTCTCGACCTGGCGCATCGCCTCCGCGTTCTGGCGATAGGCCTTGAGGATCGAGGCCGGATCCGGGTGACCACCAGCCAGGTCGGCCAGGCGGCTCTCGACGCGCTCGCGATCGAGCGTGACGCCGCGGGTCTTGATCAGCTCACCGACCAGGATGCCGAGCGAGACGCGACGACGCGCCGGCTCGGCGAAGGAGTCCGGCGGCGGCAGCTGCGAGGCGTCCGTGGCACCCATGCGGCGGGCGGTGTCGACCTGCATCTCGCGCACCTGCGCCTCGACCAGGCTCTTTGGTACTTCCACCGGGTTCGCGACCAGCAGCTTGTCGAGCAGCTGCTGCCGGAGACGGGCACGTACGTTGCCCTCGAGCTCGCGCCGCATGTTGTCGGCAACCTCGCTCCTGAGCTGAGCGATCCCGCCTTCCGAGACGCCGTACTCCAGGCAGAACTCGTCGTCGAGGTCCGGCAGGTGCTTCTCCTCGACCTTCTTCATGTGCACGTCGAACGCCGCAGTGCGGCCGGCAAGCGACGCGTTGTGGTATCCGTCCGGGTAGCGCACATCGATCCTGCGCTCCTCGCCCGCCTTCATGCCGGCGATGCCGGACTCGAATTCCGCGAGCATGCGCCCGCCGCCGAGCTGCACCACGACGTCAGTGCCCTTGCTGCCCTCGAACGCGGCCCCGTCGAGCAGGCCCACGAAATCCATCGTGACGCGGTCGTCGCCGCGACTCTCACGCTCGACTGCTTCGAACTTCGGGCGCTGTGCGCGGAGGTTTTCGACCATCGCGTCGATGTCGGCCTCGGCAACCTCGGCCACCGGACGCGTGACCTCGAGCCCGTCGACGTTGGCGAGCGTGACCTCCGGGAACACCTCGAAGATTGCCCGGTACTTGAGGTCCTCGCCGGCAGCCATCGCGATCGGCTCGATGCGCGGGCCCGCTGCCGGACTCAGCTTCTGCTGCGTCACGGCCTCGGCAAAGCTCGACTGCATCAGGTCGCCGACGACTTCCTGCCGCACCTGCGCCCCGAACTGCTGGCGGATGACCTTGAGCGGGGCCTTGCCGGGGCGGAAGCCCTTCAGCTTCGCCGTGCGGCTGACCTGCTGCAGGCGCTTGTCGACCGCCTGTTCGACGCGCTCCCTGGGTACGCTCACTTCCATGCGGCGCTCGAGCGCCCCGGTCTGTTCGACGGAAACCTGCATGCTCATCGATCCTCGGAAGGGTCTGGGGCGCACCGGTGGCTGCCCGGGAAAGCCGTGTATTTTGCCATGGAATCGGTCCGGCGGGACAAATGGGAGGACTGGTTTGAATTGAGGGACTCAATCTCCTTGCGCCCCAACCCATTCAATCACTTAGCGAACCGACTGGGTCACGGGCGTGTTGACCAGGCCGATACTGTCTCTGCGAGGTGCACTCCCGCTACACTCCCGTCCAGAGGGAGAACACATTGGCCGACGCGCCGACAGAGCGTGACGACGAGGCCGCCTGGGCCAAGCTGAGCCGTCGCAAGGTGGTGCAGTGGGGGCTCGCATACGCAGCCGGGGCCTGGGCCCTGCTCGAGGTCATAGGCTTCGCTGCCGATGCATTTCAGTGGCCGGGCGTGATCAAGCCGTTTTCGATGCTGATCCTGGCGATCGGGCTCCCCGTCGCCATGACGCTGGCCTGGTATCACGGCGACCGTGGCGAGCAGAGCGTGACGCGCATCGAACTCGCCGTCCTGACGTTGCTGTTGTCCGTCGGCGGTGGCGTGCTCTGGCTCTACGGGCACCGAAGCGATCCCACGAATGTCGGCGTCGAGGCGGTTCCCTCCGCACCCGTCCAGACGCCCTCTGTCGCGACTTCGGACCCACGTCCTTCCATCGCGGTGCTGCCTTTCGCGAACATGAGCCCGGAAAGGGACCAGGAGTATTTCTCGGACGGCTTGTCCGAACAGATGCTCGATGTGCTGGCAAAAGTGCCGCAACTGCGGGTCATCGCGCGCACCTCGTCTTTCTCATTCAAGGACAAGGAGGTCGATGCCGCGACCATCGCGCGCACGCTGGGTGTCTCGCATCTGCTGGAGGGCAGTGTGCGGAGGTCTGGGAGTCACCTGCGCATCAGCGCCAAGCTCGTGCGGGCCTCCGACGGCTCGCAACTCTGGTCCGAGACCTATGACCGGAATCTCGAAGATATCTTCAAGATACAGGACGAGATTGCCGGCGCCGTCGTAGCGCAGCTCAGGGTCAGGATGCTCGGCACGTCGACGCAGGTCGATCGCACGACCGACCCCGAGGCCTATGCTGATTATCTCCGGGCCAGGCAGCTGTACCGGACGAATTCCAAGGACAGCCTCGAACAGGCGGGCGCGCTGCTCGAGCGCGTCGTTTCGGTCGACGACCAGTACAGCCCCGGGTGGCGACTGCTGGCAAAAACCTATTCCAGGCGCGCCTGGGTTGGCTTCCTGCCTCTCCACGAGGGATTCGCCAAGGCTCGCGCCGCAATCCAGCGGGCGATCGACATCGATCCGTCCGACGCAGCGGCGATTGCGCAAATTGCCTCGCTGTCACTGAGCTACGACATGAACCTGCCCGAGACCGCACGCCTGCTGAAGCGCGCCTTGTCACTTTCGGCGCAGGAAGAGACCGTCCTGAGCGCGGCCGCCAACCTGACGATGTTGACAGGAGACGGCCCGCGCACGATCGCAATCTTCGAGGAACTGGTGCGCCGCGACCCGGTCAACGGCGCGGCCTGGGATAGTCTGGGCTTCGGGTACATGGTGTTCGGCAGGAACGCCGACGCGATCGCGGCGTTTCGGAAGTCGCTCGAACTGGAGCCCGATGCGGTGTTCACGCACGAGCACCTGGGTGAGGCGCTGATTCTCTCGGGCGACTACGACGGAGCGCTTGCCGAGATGCGCCGCGAGCCCAATGAGATCATGCAGCGCCTGGGGCTTTCCTTCGCCTACGCCGCGCTGGGGCGACGTGAGGAATCACAAGCACTGCTCGAAGAGGTCGGCATGGAGCATCCGGACTTTTCCAGCCCGATTGCCGTTGGCTACGCGAGGCTCGGCAAGGCCGACCAGGCATTCGAGTGGCTGGACCGGGCCCTCAAGGAACGCGATGGGGGCATTCTCGAAGCGCGGGTCGGGCCGTTGTACCAGCCGTTGCGCAAGGATCCTCGCTGGGTACCGCTTCTGCGACGGATCGGCCTGTCGGACGAGCAGGTCGCTGAGTTGGAGTTCAACATTGAAGTGCCCATGTTGGCGGGGTCGAGTCAGCGGGGCGCCACGGAGGCGCGCTGATGGGCGGCTGGACCGGCACGCCTTTGTTGCCATTCCGATGCCGGATCAGGGACTTGAATGGTGCGAAAGGAGGGACTCGAACCCTCACGGGGATTACCCACTGGAACCTAAATCCAGCGCGTCTACCAGTTCCGCCACTTTCGCAGGCAACCCGTCCCTGCCGGCAACCGCGGCGATTCTATAGGGAAATCAATCGACAAGCGCCTGGGCCACGCGCCGTTCCCGGTCCAGCAGCAGCGACGGGACCAGCGTCGCCAGCAGGCACAGCAACAATATCGCAGCGCCAAGATTGATGACGAGATCGTAGTTCGACTTGCCGACGACCATCGCCGCGAGCATCGGCCCGGTCGCGAGGCCCATTTTTGACGCGAACCCTCCCAGCGCCGCCATCTGCCCGGTTGCGTCGAATTCCGCGCATATCCCCAGCAGATACGGGATGCCAAAAGCCCAGGTCATGCCCACGACGCAGTTGGCCACCACGAATACGGCGGCAATGTCACTGAAGTGCAGCGCCCAGGTAGCCGCCGCGGTGATGATGATCGCAGCGGCCAGCGGCCAGGTACGGCCGTAGCGCGTAGAAAGAAGTATTACGAGACCGGAGCCCGCGATGGCGACCCAGTCGGCAATGGCCAGTGCCGAACTCGTGATCGTCGTGCCAAGGCCAGCGGCCTTGCCAATGCCGATCGCATACGCGTACACGGCCATGTTGCCCCCCTGGAACAGGAAGGTCGCGAGAAGACCGAGCATCAGCGGCCCGCGACGCACTCTCCCGTCGCTGGTCATCACGGTGCGCCTTGGCCTGGCCGAGACCGGGTAGGAGTCCAGGAATGGCACCATGGCTAGCGTCGTGACGCTGAACATGATCAGCGCAGCGAACAGCACCCACGTTCCCAGTATCGGGACAAGCGGGGGCAGCAGCATCAGCCCGATGCCCCCGACGCCAACCTGGACCAGCAGCAGGTAGCCGAAAGTGCGATCTGCCTCTCGCGTGCGGGCGATGATCGAGAACGCGATCCCGACCAGCATCCCGCCAATGAAGCCGTGCAGGAATCGCGCGACAAGCAGCTGTCCGAAGCCGGTGAGCAGCATGGACAGCAGGTCCACGCAGATCAGGCCCGCGAGCAGCCCATAGGCGGCAGCGCGCCAGTTCACACGCTTGACGAAGAACACCGCGGTGAGTGCCCCGA
Organism: uncultured Gammaproteobacteria bacterium; assembly: GCA_963732415.1. Lineage (GTDB taxonomy): Bacteria > Pseudomonadota > Gammaproteobacteria > Steroidobacterales > Steroidobacteraceae > RPQJ01. The sequence continues at coordinate 370,112 of CAVSZK010000021.1, read as the reverse complement.
GCGCTGCGCCGTAGACGTTGCTCGACCCGATCATGCCCGCCTCGCGGTTGCTGAACCCCGCACCATGTATCAGCCCGTCCACCAGCGCCGGCATGATGTTGACGTAGAAGAGTCCCGCGCTCGCGAGGAAGGCGAGCAGTACACGGGCGATCTCCCCGTTCGGCGACGCCCGCCGAAGTCCCAGGAAGACGGTGTCGGATGGACGGCCTTGGTCGGCGGCGGGCAGGTTCATCGGTGCTGTTCCCCGGGTGGCTGGGGCCGGCTGGGCCCCGATACGCAGTAAGGGCGAATGTACGCGGCCTCGCGCAAGGCGCGCATGAAGTGGAAATCTCCGCCGTCGCTGAAATAGTAGTAGGCGACGTCGTTCGGCATCAGCACCACGCTGATCCCGCCGTAACCGGACATGAAGGGAACGTACAGGTCCGCGACACATCCCGGCAGGCCAGCGACGCGTACGGCCCAGAACCCGTTGTTGTACACGAGCGACCCGTCCTCGGACGCCCGCAGGCCACGGTCACCCTGATCGCGCTGCATCGAGGCGCGATACATCGCGGGGTCGAGCAGTTTCCCGGGAAGCGTGCTCGTCGACTCGAAGAATCGGGCGAGCTTGGCGACATCGTCCGGCTGGAGCAGCAATCCGTAGCCGGTGAACGGCTGCGCGACCGCATCTCTCGTTCGACGCACTGATTCAACGCGAGGACTCAGCCCCGCGGCGCGCCACACGCCCGGCGCCAGGACATCATCGACGACGTCGGCATTCACTCCCAGCTTCCCCCTCACCACGTCGGACATCGCCGATCCGAGAATGTACGTGTCACTGGTCCGGTAGACGAAGCGCTCACCCGGCGGCGCGCGGCGCGGAAAACGATTGCAGGCGTACCCGATTTTCGCCGCATGGGTCGCGGGCATGAAGAAGCCCGGGTCCACGCCGGCTTCGTACTCGTCGGCGTGATCCGCGGCCGACAGGTAGTTGCCGCTCGTCATGTCCAGCAGGTTCTCTAGCGACACGTCCGCCCAGTTTCCGCTGCTGCGGCATTCGGGCACGTGGCCGGCCACGGGCTCAAGCCGCGTGCCGGGGTAAAGCTTCTCGAGGCGCATCAGCGCCAGGGCCGCGAACATCGACTTCGCGAGCGAGTATGAAGGCAGCACGACCTGTTCGCAGAATGGGTATTCGCCTGCGCGGGTCGGGCAACCACCCGCGTAATGGATTCCGCCGGTCACGACACCCCAGGTCGTGAGATCGCCCGGCTTCACGTCGTCGGGATGGGCGAAGCTGGCCACGTCGGCGCCCGGATAATCCCGCGCAAGTTCGCCAATCGGCCTGCGCGGCAGCAGGCCTGCCGCAGCGCTTTCGTACGCCTGGACGATGGTGTCGCGTTGCGCAACTGATTGCGGCGAGTAACTGGTGTCGAGCAGCCCCCAAAGGTCGGCCTTGAAATAGGCGCAGGTCTCGCTGCTTACCTGGTAGGCCGTTCTCGATACCCGGCCATCGGCGCGGAACAGGAAGCTCAGCACGCCGTTGTGTACGCAGTTCGCATTGACCTCGACGAGAGCGAACGGAATCGAAGCGCGTGAGTAGCCCTCATCCGTCGACTCGCGCCAGACCTTCCCGGTGCCGACGACGAATTCCCAGTGCGGATTCGAGGACGCAATGGGTCCCGTGTGCGCCGGAAGCAACTGGTCACCATGTTGCACCAGATCGAGGTCAAGGTCCGGCAATCGGGATGCCGCGGCGGCGCCAGGCACGGCAGTACCGTACTCGTCGCGCAGTACCCTCATACGCGGCGGCAGACTTGCCGCACGCAGGCTGAGTCGACCCTCGAATACGTCCGCCCCGCGACCAGCATTCGTGCGCGGCGCGTAGGCGTCCAGCGACAGCGGTTCGGCGTAGGACCAGTTGCCCAGCATCTCCCCAGCGCGCAGGCCAGTGCGCTGCTCCGCCGGTACGACCCGGGTCGGCTCCTGCGCAACCGTTGACGCGGCGGCGGCGAACAGAACGGGGATCAAAGAAAGGGCTGCGCGCAACGTCGGCTAATCCGTGTCGATGCCAGCGGCGGCGAGCCGCGCTCTCAGCGGTTCGAGTTGCCTCGAGTAGTTTCGCCAACGGCCTATCGCATGGGAATAAACTGGCTGTCGCACCTGGAGTGCACTGGCCGTCGTGGATGCGTCCGGATTTTCGTGGAACCGCAGGCAGCGCTCGTTCCAGGCAAGCCCGCAATGGTCGAGCAACCGCCTCGCCTCGCCTTCCAGGTCAGCTACGAGGCCCTCGTAGCGCACGGTGTGGATCACGCCCGGCATGACCTCACGCCAGTGACGCATCAATTCGGTGTATGCGATGAAGTAACGACCGAGATCGTCCAGGTCGTAGGAGAACGGATACGCGTCGCGGAACAGCTGCTTGTAGACTGAATAGCAGCTGTCCATCGGATGCCGCTCCAGGCTCACGATGCGCGCGCGCGGCAGGGCCCGGTGGATCAGCCCGGCGTACAGGTAGTTGAACGGCAGCTTGTCGATGAATTGCGGCCGCGCGTCGCGGTGCGGCAGCGTGCTCGACAGGTAGGCCTCGCCCAGCGCCCGGAAATCGATGGTGGCCGCGCGGTCCACGAAGTCGGCTCTGGACGCAGGCGCGCCGCCCGGTAGCATCTGCACCATCCTGGTGAGTTCGACTGAAAAGTTGCTCAGTTCGCCCGCCGCGCAGACATCGGGGTGACTCGCGAGTATGCGCTCCACGAGGGTCGTGCCGGTCCGGGGCAGGCCGATGATGAATATTGCCTCGCTGCCCATGTCACCGGCCTCGGACCCCGCCAGCACTTCGCTGCCGAAGACTTGTCCAATCCGGCACAGGATGTCGAGATCTGTCTGCACGTCATAGCGCATGTGGCGACGCTTCAGGTCAGAGCCCTGCCTGAGGCGATCGAACGAGGCGTCGAAGTCGCCGATGTCCTCGAGTTCTTTCGCAAGCGCATAGCACAGTTCCACGCGACCCGCTGTCGCCGTCGCCGTGGAAAGCGCCGCCTCGATCCCGGAGACATGGTTGCGCTCACGTGTCTGCCTGCGCAGCTGGGCGCGACCGTTGTATGCCTCGTAGTCCCGGGGCCGGAGCGAAATGGCCGCGTCGTAGGCTGCTTCGGCACCCTCGGCGTCGCCAAGGTAGCGCAGTACCGCCGCGTGGTTGTAGTGATGCTGCGCATTGCGGGGATCGAGCGCTATGGCGCGTTGGTACTGGTCGCGCGCCGCAAGCTGGTCTCCGAGCTGGTGGAGTACTGCACCGAAATCGTCGTGCAGCATGGCGTCGCCGAAGTCGCGGCCCAGGAGATCCGCGGCGCCGGCTCGCGCCGCCGGCAGGTCGCCGGACTCCAGCAGGCACTTTACCCGCTGCAACCGGAACCGGTCGGACTGCTCCAGTGCCAGGGCCCTGTCCACGGCATGCAACGCATCCGCGTGGTTCCGTGCCTTCCTCATCAGGAAGCTCGCGAGGTACCAGCCGTGGGCGTAGTCCGGGAACTCGGCGTTCAGCGCCTGGCAGGCCTCGAGCGCTCCACGCAGGTCACGCGCGTCGATGCGCGCGGTGACCAGGCCGGCCAGCCGCGCCCGGTCCTGAGGCATCGCGCGTGTCATGTCTGCAGTTCGCTAGAATTAAGCCCCTGTTGCACGGCATTCACGCACGCTCGCCGCCGCAAGGCAAGAAGGCCGGGGGCCGGCCTTCCTGCCCGCCTGCGTCAGAACTTGTAGCCGATGACCAGACCGATGGTCCTTGGCAGCGCAATGAAGTTGCGCTGGTTGGAGCCGTAGAAGTTCTGGGTCGGGTCGGTGTTCGATCCGAACGCCAGGGCCGTCGCGGTGCCGGTCGTTCCCGAAGCGTTGAACATGTTCTTCACGTACAACGACGCGTTCCAGCTGTCCCAGGTGAAGTTCCCGCTCAGGTTCCAGATCTGGAAGGAGTCGAGCTTGGCGTAGTACTTGGAGAACACCGAGTCCGGCGCGTAGTCCGGCGACGCCGGATTCGCACTGTCCCTGCAGTTGCCAGTCCTCCACGTCGTCGTGTAGTAGCCGATCTCGCAGTTGCCGTTGCCGATCGCATTGACCGTTCCCGACTGATAGTAGCCGCTAAGCACCGCATTGAAGCCCACGCCGTGGCCGAGCGTCGTGTCGTACATCAGCGACGCACTGAGGATGCTGTCTGCGGCGCCCGGCAGGCTTCCGCCGTCCTTGCCTACCTTGTCGTCATAAAGGACGCCGGAACCATAGAAATTGCCCGCCGGCTGGTAGACATCCCCGGTCAGTTGCGCGTCGGTGTACGAGTAGCCGAGCATGTAGGAGAACTGGTCGTCGATGCGGCCCGACAGTTCCAGCTCTACGCCCTGCGTTGTTGCAGTATCGCCGTTGACGACCGCGAAGAAGCCCCAGTTCGAGGTCGCCGTGTTGAGTTGCGGCCGGTTCCAGTCCGTGTAGAAGAGAGACACGGAGTAGTTCAGCGCGTCCATCGTGCCCTTGAAACCGAGCTCATAGTTGTCAACGGTGTCGGACTTGAAGGTCAGGTAAGCCGGGTTTTCGGCGTAGTGGCCTGAGGTCGGCACCGCGTTCGAACCGCCGTGGCGGTAGCCCTGCGAGAACGTCGCGTAAAGCATGGACTTATCCGTCACGTCCCAGGCGAAGTTGCCGCGAAACAGGAAGTCATTCTCGCTCTGGTCCGCCTTGGCGACGCCGGCGGAGGCCCCCGACGGGTCCCAGATCGGGATATCGACGCGGGCATTGACGTCCACCGAGCTGTCGAACCAGCGGCCCCCGAGCGTCAGGTGCAGGTCGTCGGTGAAGTTGAACGTCATTTCGCCGTAGAGCGCAGTCTCGTCGTAGGTCTGGTGACGCCGGAACAGGAAGTCCTGGTCGGTCGTGTACGGCGCGAGCCCGTACCAGTTGATCGCATTCAGGTACGGGATGTAGCCCACCAGGTAGCTGTTCTGCCCGAGCAGGCTGTCCTGGTTCGTGTAATAGAGCCCAGCGAGCCAGTCGACGAAATGTTCGCCATCCGAAACCAGGCGGAATTCCTGGGTGAACGCGCTCTGGTCGTAGAAGCGATCGGCCTGTGCAATCGGCCGTGGCGAGCTGCCGTAGAACCTGAACCAGCCGTTGCGCGCATAGGTCCCGGAATTGTCGCTGGTGCCGCTGCCGTTCTCGCCGAAGTACGAAGTGCTCGACGTGAGGGTCGCAAAGCCGAGGCCGACTTCCATCTCGAGCGCGGTGAGCTGCACCTCACGGTCGGACGGCTCCTTCTGCACGGCCCCGTACTGGTAGTCCTTGTACTTCTCCCCGGTGACCTCATTGATGCCGCTGGTCGTCTGCCGGCGGCCGCCGGTCTGATCGTCCTGCCACATGTAGGACAGCCGCGCCTCGAAATTTTCGCCCGGTGACCACAGTGCCGCGGCGCGCGCGTACTTGAGGTCCACGCTGTCGACGTCCTTCAGCCGCTTGTAGACAGGCGCGCCGTACACGACTGGATCCTGGCCGGGAAGCAACGGTACTCCGTTGACATCGTGGTCCGACGCGATCGGTACGCCGCCCTCCTGCCGGTAGACGTTCGGGTAATCGACGATGCCGTCGTTGTCGATCATGCCGGCAGAGGCGCGGAACGCAAATGTGTCCCCGATCGGGACATTCAGCATCACGTCGGGATTGAAGTTGTAGCCGCCCGACCCGTCCGTGACGCCCATGTTGACGGCCGCGTAGCCGCTGAGTGCGCTGGTGTCGGGCTTGTTCATGATGTAGCGGACATTACCGGCCAGCGAACCCGACCCGTACAGCGTGCCCTGCGGCCCGCGCAGTACCTCGATTCGCTCGATGTCCTTCAGCACGAAGTTGCTGTTCAGCGCCGTGTCGTCGATGTAGACGGCGACGGCCGTCGGCGCGGCCAGCGGCACGTCTCCGTTCGAGGCGCCGTCGACATTGATTCCACGAATGATGATGCTTCCGGCCATGCCAGAGTTGCGGAACCCGCGATCCAGTACCGAGATTCCGGACATCATGCGCAGCGCCTCGACCTGGTCGCTGATGATGCCCGACGTGAGGATCTCGCCGCTCATCGCCGAGATATTGAAGGGGATTTCCTGCACCGACTGCTCGCGGCGTGTCGCGGTGACTACGATCTCCTCGAGTCCCTGGTCGCCCGTGGCGGCGATCGCGGTGCCTGCCCCGACGCACTGCAATCCTGCCGCAGCGAACGACAACGCAATGGCGCCGCGCCTGGGACGGGCTGCGCGCAGGCATTGCCTGACTGCAGCAGCCAGTACGCTGGCGCCACCGAACTCGTGATTGCTCATACCAGACCCCCTCTCGTTATTTGCCGTGGTCGGCGACGCCGCCGCTGTTGCCGGAAAATATTCGACGTCCGGCACGTCCCATAGATCCAGTCCGCGATAACGGATTGGTCCAGATCAAACGGATTCCCCGTCCGTCTCCCCCGCGCGCCCAGGCATGGCCAGCGGTCCCAGCGCCCGCAGGGAATCGGATTGGCGCTGGCCCTCCGCGTAGGCCGGGAATTTCACCGTACTGTCGCGAAAACTCTTCATGACCTGCCCGAGCCCGAGAAGGCCGCGCTTCCGGCTTCTCCGCACGAGATCGAGGTCGAGCTCGACCGGGATCACTTCGTTGCCCGTGCCGGCCTGGTGAATGACGTTTCCGTCGGGACCAACCACGATCGAACGGCCGTTGCCCAGCCGGCCCGCGCAGTTGACGTCCACCAGGTAACACTGGTTCACCGCCGCGTTGGTCCGCGCAATGGCAAGTTCGAGATCGCGGTCGATGGTGTTGGTCATCGTCGGGTGGATCAGGACTTCAGCGCCCATCCACGCCAGCGTGCGCGTCGTCTCCGGGAACCACATGTCGTAGCAGATGGAAACGCCGAACCTGCCCACCTCCGGCACGTCGAAAACCACGAACTCGGTGCCCGGCGTGATGCCCTTTTCATACGGCAGGAACGGGAACATCTTCCGGTAGCGCGCGACGACCTCGCCGCGCGGATTTATCACCGGGGTCGTGTTATAGATGCGGTCGCCGTGGCTCTCGTGCAGCGAACCAGGAACCAGCCACAGGCCTAGGTCGCGCGCCATCGCGCAGAGCGACTCCTCCACACGGCCGGGCATCGGCTGCGCGTTCGCCACGTTCGGCCCGAACAGCGACAGTTCGGCCAGCACGGCCATATCGACCCAGGGAAAACGCAGCTTGAGCCGCTCCAGCTCAGCGCGAACCAGGTGCAGGTTGTCCTGCGCCGACAACTCCAGTTGCATGCCAGCCACGGCGAAGTGAGACATCGACGGCTCCGTAGGCAGGTGGGGCCTTGAACCCCGGTCGGAGCAGGCTATGCGCGGAGGCCCATGCGGCGTAGTACCAGTTTCAGGAGGTGGCTTGGTCCAGCTCGCCGCCAGAAGAGCCATCCTCAACGCGAGGGTGGAATGTCAGCGTGTCCTCGATGTGGCCGGACTCGAGATAGAACTTGAGGCACGATCCGTCGAGCACCAGCGCATAGGATGCCGTTTCGCCGTATGACCAGCGATTCCATTGCCGAACGTAGCGGTCACCGTCCAGCCACCACCGCCCCGAGTCGTGGTCTTCGCCGTTGAATCCCGCGCATCCTGTCATCGCCCCGTCTGCGTCCCAGCGGATCTCCAGCGGCTCGCCGTAGACGCGCTTGGTCGTCATCGATGCACCAGGCAGCATCGTTCGTATGTCGTCGGCCAGCAGACGCCGGCCCTGGCAGCTGTCCAGGTGCTCCGTCGCGCCCGCCGTCAGCTCCCGCACCACCCCCGCGAGTTCGGCCACGCCAGCGCGGATGCGATCCTCAGGGATAGCGGACACCCCCAGCCGAAAACAGTTCAGGGGTCGGCGTGACAGCGCATAGAAGTGGTCGACGGGCTCGACCAGCACGCCGCGGCGCGCTGCCTCCGCCACCACCCGCGAAACGTCCAGTTCCGGAGAGCCCTGCACCCACAACACCGTGCCGCCGTGGCTCGGCGCAAGTGCCACCCATGGCGGCAGGTAGAAGTTGAGGGCGTTGCGCAGGGCCTCCCAGCGGCGCCGGAACGTCTCGTGCAGGCTGCGAGTGAGCGCATCGTAGTGGCCGAGACGGATGAAGTGCGCCATGGCGCGCTGGTTGTTGCGCGGCGGGTGACCGACCATGAACCCGCGAAGCTTGCGCGCCTCGGCAATGAGTTCAGGCGCGGCGACCATGAAGCCGAGTCGCAACCCCGGCGCCAGCACCTTGGTCAGCGTCGAGACATAGATCACGCGATTTTCGCGGTCCATGCCGCGCAGTGCCGGGTGAGGATAACCCTTGTAGTTGCTCTCGCAGTCGAAGTCGTCCTCGATGACCAGCATGTCGCGCTGCGCTGCCTTCTCGAGCAGAGTGCGTCGGCGAGCCAGCGACATTGTCACGCCCGTCGCGGCCTGGTGGCTGGGCGTCACGTAGACGATGCGGCAGCCGTCGAGCGTGCTGTCGACCAGCAGGCCGTCGCCGTCGATCGGCTGGTGAACGACCGGGGCGCCGCGACGGTTGACCAGGTGCCGCATCGCCGGGTAGCCCGGCTCCTCGATGGCGACCGATACGCTCGAGTCGATCAGCAGTTCGGCGAGCAGGTAGAGCGCCTGCTGCGCACCGACTGTGATGAGGATCTCGTCGGAGCGCGCGTTGATTCCGCGCATCGGCAGGATCTTGCTGCGCAGTTCCTCGACCAGCAGCGCGTCGTCGAGCCCGGCGCCCGCCGACGACCAGGCCTCGATGTCGCTGCTGCCGAGCGCGTAGCGACACGCCTCCCGCCACTCACTCACAGGGAACAGCGAGGCGTCGAACTGACCCTCCAGGAAACAGTACGGGTAGCTGCGCGCGTCCACAGGCGCGGCGCGGGCCGTATCGGGATTGGCGCGCGCCTTGAGCCATTGCTGCCATCGGCCGGTGATACCGACCCGCTCGGACGAATCGCCCGTGCCAAGCGCGGGCCAGGCGACGCGCTGCTCGACGTACAGGCCGCTGCGCGGGCGCGCGGTCAGCAAACCCTCGGCCACAAGCTGCTGACAGGCAAGAACCACGGTATTTCGCGCGACGCCAAGCTGTTCCGCCAGCTTGCGGGACGACGGGAGCCGCGCGCCGGGCTTGAAGACCCCGATATGAATCGCCTCGACCAGCCGGTGACGGATCTGGGCCTGCAGGCTCAGCCTGCTATCCGGGTCGAGATAAAGAAGCCGGTCAGACATGGACCGAAGTATAGGCAGACGCGATGAGATTTGGATTCCAGGGTCCCGACCTCGACCCTCAGCATTCCCGCCGCACGGCCGGCCTGCGTGTTCGCCACCGCCAGCTGGCCTTCTGCAGCTCCATGACGACCAGCAGGCTGAGCGCTGCTCCGCCGAGAACCAGCCATTCCCTGCCGCCGATCGGGCTGACGCTGAGCACCCGCTGCATCAGCGGGATGTACATGGCCGCAACGTGCGAGAGCAGCGCGGCTGCCACGCCCAGCACCAGCAATGGGTTGTGGCGGAGCGGCATACGGAATGCCGAGACCGTCTCGGAGCGCGCGTTGAAGGCATCGACGTTCTGCAGCAGTACCATCAGCAGCATCAGCGCGTTGCGGGCCTCGGGAACCGGCACGTCGACCGACAGCATCAGCACGTACGCAGTGAACGCCAGCAGCCCCATCCACAGGCCGCCCAGCACGATGCGCTCGACCATCAGCCGGTTGAATACACGCTCACCAGGACTGCGCGGCGGCGAGTCGAGTTCATTGCCGCGGCCCTGTTCGCAGGCCAGGGTTACGTCCTGCAAACCGTTGGTCACGAGATTGAGCCACAGCAGTTGCACCGGCAGCAGCGGCAGCGGCAGGCCGATGACGACCGCCAGGCCCACGGTGAGCACTTCGGCGATGCCGGCGGCGATCAGCAGGTACACGACGTTGCGGATGTTCTGGTAGGCGATCCTGCCCTCCTCCACGCCCGCGACGATGGTTGCGAAGTTGTCGTCGCTCAGCACGACGTCTGCGGCATCGCGCGCCACGTCGGTGCCGCCTCGTCCCATGGCCACGCCGATGTTGGCGTGGCGCAGGGCCGGAGCATCATTGACGCCGTCGCCGGTCACCGCGACGAAATGCCCAGCCTTCTGCGCCGCCTTCACGATCAGCAGCTTCTGGTCCGGCGTTACCCGCGCGTACACGCGGCCGGTTGCGATCGAATCCTGGATCAGGCTGTCGTCGCCGGCACGTAGCTCGGAGCCGTGCACGACTTCGGTTTCCCGGGTCGCGATGCCAATCTCCCGTGCGATCGCCAGTGCCGTGACCGGATGGTCGCCAGTCACCATGATCACGCGGATGCCCGCGTCATCGCAGCGCCGCACGGCAGCGGAAACGCCGGGCCGCAGCGGGTCGATCAGCCCAACCAGGCCCGCGAACTCCAGGTCGCCCGGTTCCGCTGGCGTTTCCCCCGGCGTCATCACGCGCGCAATGCGGCCGGACGCGAGTGCCAGGACGCGCTGGCCACGGTTTGCCATGTCAACGGCCGCCGCGTGCGCCGCCTCGTAACGATCCGGGGCCGGGCGGCACATCTCGAGAACCCTCTCCGGCGCACCCTTGACCGCCACCCAGGTCTGACCGCCGTCCGTATGCCAGCTGCAGGCGAAGCGATGCTCGGGTTCGAACGGGATGCCGTTCACCATCGGTCGATTCACCAGCAGCGTTTCGCGATCGACACCGCCCTTACCGGCAAGTGCGAGCAGCGCGATATCGGTCGGATCGCCGCGCCAGCCCCAGGCACCGTCCCTGCGATACAGGTCGCCCTCGTTACATGCCGCGGCCACCTCGAGCAGATCGCGCAGCGCCGTTGATTCGACCGGCGCCGGTTCGCGATTCAGCGCTTGTATCTCGCCGACGGGCTCGTAACCCGCGCCGGTGACCGAGTGCCGGGATCCATCGCTCAGGAACAGCTCGCGCGCAGTGAGCTCATTGCAGGTGAGCGTGCCGGTCTTGTCGCTGGCGACCAGCGTGCAACTGCCCAGTCCCTCGACGGCCGGGAGGCGACGCACGATGGCGCCGCGCGCGGCCATCCTGCGGGCCGCAATCGCCAGTGCAATCGTGATTGCAACCGGCAGCCCTTCGGGGATCGCGGAAACCGCCAGTGCGACGCCAAACATGAACATCATCGCGATGCTCGCGTCGTGCACCAGCACCGCGACCGCGCCGATGAAGACTGCGGCCGACAGCACGGCCACCGCAATCACGCGACTGAACCGCTCCATCCGCTCGATCAGCGGCGGCTTGCCAGCGCCCGCTGCCGCGATCGAGATGGCGAGTCGACCCACGGCCGTACGCGCGCCGGTCGCCACGGCCACGCCATGCGCGCGGCCGTGGGCGATTGTCGTGCCGGCGAATGCCATGTTCAGGGAGTCGGCCAGTCCAGCGTCGGCGTCGCCGCTCCACGAAGCGTCCTTAAGCACGGCGAGCGACTCACCGGTGAGAAGCGCTTCCTCGATCTCAAGACCGTGCGCGTTGATCAGACGCAGGTCGGCCGGGACCCGCTGCCCGCTCTCGAGCGCGACGACATCGCCCGGCACGACCTCCGCGCTGTCGAGTTCGACCAAGTCGCCGTCGCGCAGCACGGTAGCGCGAATCAGCAGCAGCTTCTGCAGTGCCTGGCTCTGGCGCTCCGCGCGCCACTCCTGCCATCCGCCGAGCCCTGAGTTGATCAGCAGCACCAGGCCGATGAATCCCGCATCGCCCAGGTCGCCCAGTGCGACTGCGGCAACCGCCGCAGCGAGCAACACGTAGATCAGCGGACTCTTGAGCTGCCGAAGCCCGATTTCGAGGGCGCCGGGCGGAGGCCTGGCAGGCAACAGGTTCGGGCCACAACGCTCGAGGCGCGCCGCGGCTTCGGCCCGACCGAGGCCGGTCGCGGATGCGTCAAGAAGGCGCAGGACCTCGCTGGCGGGCAGCGCGTGCCAATGGCGGTCCTCCGGCCATGCATTCCGAGCCGTCGGCGCGACTTTCGCAGTCATTTTCTGCTGCCGCTGGCCCGTTCTTCATTTCCCCGACCCGCGGCTGGAGGCCAGCCGGAAGCTGTTCGGCTTGACCAGCAGCATGTCGCACGGCGCGACGTGCATCAGTTGCTCGGTCGTGCTGCCAATCAGCATCTGCCTCACAGGACCGCGCACGATGGTGCCCATCACCAGGATATCGGCGTCCTCGGTCGCCACGGCGTCGATCAACTTCTCGACCGGATTGCCGCGCGCGATCCTGACGTCCTTCGCCGAAATTCCCGCGCCTCGCGCGAGGTGTCGCATCATGGTCTTGACGCGCTGCCGCTCGCGCCGCACAGCCGCTGGCCGGATCGCAAGGGCCAGGCTCGGATCGCGCATGCAGTGGATGAGTCGCACTTCGCCATTGGTGGCAGCCGCTACCGCCGACGCCATGGCGGCGATTCCGGTATCGAGGGCCGAGACTCGCAGGCCGTGTGCGCCGGGGTCCACCGCGGCCAGCACCCTGGGCTTCGAGTAGGGGGCTGCACTGCGGGCCAGCAGCAATGGCACTGGGCACAGGCGAGCGACCTCCCAGTCGATTCGCGACAGGCCGCGGTGCCTGCGGGTCGCGCGGTAGCGCGGCTCCGCCACCACGATGTCGGCGCCTTCACGCGTCGCGGCACGGGCTACCGCCTCGGGAATGGACTGCGTCCATTCCGCACGAACCCGGATCTGGAGTTCTGAGCCACCGAGCAAGCCTGCCATTGCCTTGAGCCCGCTTACGGCGCGGGCAACATGGTCACGGCGCGCTGCCGCGAGATGTGCAGAGTCGAAAAGAACGCCACCGGACAGCGAGGACTCGTAGCACGCGTGGTAGAGCACCACGTCTGCGCCAAACAGCCAGGCGATCTCGACCGCCTTGCGTGCCGCGACCTGCCCGCTCGCCGCCGGATCGGCGATCGCCGCGAGCACGGTCCGAACAGACTTCCTGGTTGCCATCGCGATCTCCTGGGCAGATTCGCTGCAGCCGCCAATCGGTCACCGGCGGCTCGGCCCCAGCTGGATCGTCACACCAGTCGGAAACCGCGACCAGTCGGAAAGCTACCTAAGTCGGCGGACAAATCGCGCGACGATCGCGACTCGCCGACGTCCTGCACCGCAATCGAGCAAGTTGATCGATGCGCCCGCCCCGTTCGGGTGCAGGAGGTGGTCGATTGCCGGCGAGCGGTTGCGCCGTTCCGCGGCTTTCTACCGGGGCCACGGCTGGACGGTAATGGCACGCCTCTTGCTCAGGCTCGTCTCAATGAGCACCGTACGCCCGAACACAAGCGTTTCTATCCAGCACCTGGGCTGGCGGGCGCGCCCCGGAATCCTGGGCCTGCACGCGTCGAGCCCACAATCCGTGCACGCACTGCTGGGGTATTTCCTCCGTGACCGAAACTCGCCGACACCATTTCCCGGTAGGGACATGCTCGCCCGGGAAGGACTTTTCGACTGGGGCCTTGCGCCGCCGCTCGAGAAAGTCATCGAGAGCCCGGAGTACCTCGGCTTCCTTCTGCAGATGCCGGAGCTCTATCGCCAGAGCGTTTCGATCATCGAGCCCTGGCGTGACGTCGGCGTCAACCCGCGCGGCGAACCCGTGCGTGCCTCCAAGAACGTGGCTTATGTGCTGCAGCAGGTCGCAGACGCGGACACCATCCTGTACCCGGTCTGGCGCAGCGGTATTGGCGACACCGAGCGACTGGCGAATGTACTGAGCGCCGGCATTGCAACGGTCGTGCAGGGCGGCAACCCGTCGGTGCACGACGCGCAGAGCTTCGAAGGCGGCAAGGCGAGTCTCGACGACCTGCTTCGGCTGGTGGACCAGCTGCTGCTGCGACGCTCCACCGCGAGTGGCCCCACCCTCTTCATCTGCCTCGGGCACCAGCTGGCGGCAGCGTCCCATATTCGGCTGATCAAGCGTGCGGTTCGCGAAGTACAGGCACTCATACGGCTGCCGATGGACCCCAACGGCCGCGCACTTGAATCACTGCAGCGCCTGTGCCGAAGGATCGAGGCGCTTGGCGAGACGCTGCAGGTCATCAAGCGGGGCGAAGTCGTGGCGACCGGTTGGCACGACCCGAGGTTCGCGGTCGCCCCGAACGAAAGCCTCGAGGTCGGCACCCGTGGCCTGGTGCCCTACTGCCGGCGCGAAGAACAGCCTCACGTTCCGGAGGAAGTGCACGAGGCACACGCACTGGTCGCCGACGAACTCGAAGGCGTGATCGATGTGGTGATGTCCATCGAGCGCGAGCTGACGGTCGAGATGTTCCACAGCGACGAGGCGAACGAGGAAGCGATCCTGTTCGCCAACTGGTCCTACAAGAACCTCCACGACGCGATCATCCCGGTGCGCCATGCGCTGGCCGTGAGCCCGGTCGCGTGGCTGCTGAGCCTGCCGTATGCCGTGGAGATCCTGGGACAGACTCGCGTGGACCCATCGACATGGACGGAGGTCAGCGCGACGTCCATCTACTACAAGGACTGGGAGACACGGCGCATCCGTCGATCGTTCACCTGCCAGTTCCATCCGGAGCTAATGGCCGACATCCGCGACATCGGCGGTCGCGCGGGCATGCGCTACCAGGAACTGAAGGACAGTGACGGGATCCGGCTGTTCATCCGGATGCTCTACCACGGCATGCAGGAGTGAGAAGTTGGTGGGCCGTGTAGGACTCGAACCTACGACCTACTGATTAAGAGTCAGCAGCTCTACCAACTGAGCTAACGGCCCAACCTGAAACCTGGGGTGGACGATGGGGCTCGAACCCACGACCGCCGGGACCACAACCCGGAGCTCTGCCAACTGAGCTACGTCCACCATCGTCCAGCGGAAATTCCCCAAGCGTGGCGCGCCCGGCAGGACTCGAACCTGCGACCCTCGGCTTAGAAGGCCGATGCTCTATCCAGCTGAGCTACGGGCGCATCGTCCGAGGCCGCGGTCCGGTTGGTCGGGGCAGAGGGATTCGAACCCCCGACCCTCTGCTCCCAAAGCAGATGCGCTACCAGACTGCGCCATGCCCCGCCCTGCACCGACTCGTGGTCGCCGCCTGAGCCCGATCCACCGCCGGATCGCGCCTTCACGGGAGCGCGAATGATACGGACGGGGACCCCAAGCGTCAATTTCGTTGGAGCCTGGTGTCGTGGCCGGCTGCAAGGTCATGCCAGAATGCGCGCCCCGACACCAGGGACCCTGACGAATGGCTGGCAAGATCATCGACGGCAAGGCCATTGCGGCGGACATCCGTTGCGAGGTACGTGAAGAAAGCGACAGGCTCGCCGCCGCCGGCAAGCGCCGACCCGGGCTCGCGGTGGTGCTGGTGGGCGATGATCCGGCGTCCCACATCTACGTACGCAATAAGCGGGCAGCCTGCGAGGAATGCGGCTTTGTGTCGGTAAGCCACGACCTGCCCCACTCTGCGACCCAGACCGAGTTGCTGACGCTGATGCACCGTCTGAACTCCGACCCGTCGATCGACGGCATCCTGGTGCAGGTGCCGCTGCCCGACCACATCGACGAGCGCGCGGTGATCGAGGCGATCGCACCCGAGAAGGACGTGGATGGCTTTCACCCCTATAACGTGGGACGCCTCGCACTGCGCAATCCACTGATGCGGCCCTGCACACCCTATGGCGTCGTCAGGATGCTTGACCGCTGCGGGCTCTCGACCAAAGGCCTGCATGCGGTGGTCGTCGGTGCGTCCAACCTGGTCGGGCGGCCGATGGCGCTCGAACTGCTGCTCGACGGAGCAACGGTGACCGTATGCCACCGCTTTACGCCGAACCTGCGCGACCACGTCGAGCGTGCTGACCTGTTGGTGGTTGCGGTCGGCAAGCCGGGGATCGTGCCCGGCGAGTGGGTGAAGCCGGGAGCGATCGTCGTCGACGTGGGCATCAACCGCCTGCCGAATGGCAAGCTCGTGGGCGACGTCGACTTCGAAGTGGCGCGGGATCGCGCCGGCTGGATCACGCCGGTGCCCGGCGGCGTCGGCCCGATGACCGTCGCGATCCTGATGAAGAACACGCTCGAATCGGCGCTCCAGCGAAAATAGGTGCCAGGCACCTATTTTCTAACCGCGGCGCCAGAGGGTCTTGCCGCCGGGTTGGTCTTCGAGCTGGATGCCCGCCGCCGCGAGTTCGTCACGGATCCGGTCCGATTCCTTGAAGTCCTTCGACTTACGCGCCGCGGCGCGCGCCTGGATCAGCCGCTCGATGTCGGCGTCCGACCGCGATGCGTCCGCCTGCACCGGCACCTCCTGACCCGTGATCGATAGTTGAGCCGCCTCCGGCCGTATCACGACGTTTCGTGCCTGCTTTCTCAAGAACAGCTCGGGGTCCTGCTGCAGCAGCCCGAGGCGCGCACCGAGCGCCCGAAGCTCTGCGGCCGCGAGCGAGGCATCGTCGCTGCGACCTGCCGCCTTCGCGGTATTCACGGCTCGCGCCAGCGACTGCAAGACCGCGATCGCTTCCGGCGTGTTGAAGTCGTCGTCCATTGCCGACACGAACCGTTCCGTCGCGGCGGTTGCGGCCGCACCAGCCGCCGCCCGGACCCCGCGCAGCGCACCATAAAGCCTGGCGAGCGCGGCGTCCGCCTGGGTCAGGCTGTCGTCGGAATAGTTGATCGGTCCGCGGTAGTGACTGCCGATCATCAGGAAACGCACAACCTCGGGATCGCGCACCCACTCGAGCACCTCGCGCACGGTGAAGAAGTTGCCGAGTGACTTCGACATCTTCTCGTCGTCCACACGCACGAAACCGTTGTGCATCCACAGGTTCACGAACTTCGAGTCGCAGGCCGCGCAGGTCTGCGCGATCTCATTCTCGTGGTGCGGAAACTTGAGGTCCATCCCGCCGCCGTGGATATCGAAGTGCGACCCGAGCAGGTCCACGGACATCGCCGAGCACTCGATGTGCCAGCCAGGACGCCCTGCCCCCCAAGGTGATTCCCACGAGGGTTCGCCTGGCTTGGCTGCCTTCCACAGCACGAAGTCGAGCGGGTCGCGCTTCGACTCGTCCACGTCGATGCGCGCACCCGCGCGCAGGTCCGCAAGCCTCTTTCCGGAGAGCCGGCCATATGGCGCGAAGCTCGACACCGAGTAATACACGTCGCCATTGCCGCCGGCGTACGCATAACCCTTGTCGACCAGCGTCTGCACCATCGCGACGATCTGGGGCAGGTACTCGGTCGCGCGTGGCTCGTGGTCCGCGCGCGCCACGCCGAGCGCCTCGCAGTCCTCATGGTAGGCGCGGATGAACCGCTCGGTGAGCGCAGTCATCGGCTCGCCGTTCTGCGCCGCGCGCTGGATGATCTTGTCGTCTATGTCGGTGATGTTCCGCACGAACGTGACGCGGTAGCCGGACGCTGCAAGATGCCGCCGCACGACGTCGAATGCGATCAGCATGCGGGCGTGGCCAAGATGGCAGTAGTCGTAGACCGTCATTCCGCAGACATACATGCGGACTTCGCCCGGTACGATCGGCCGGAACGATTCCTTGCGGCCGGTCAGCGAATTGTGGATCTGCAGCATCGTCCTGTGTCTCCGGAATCCTGTTCCTTCACGTCGTCGAATCGGCCCGCCGCGCGGCATCGGCCAGCAATTTGCCGACGAGTTCGCGCCCCATCAGCGCAGTCAGCGGCGCAAGCTCGGGACCGTGCGTCATGCCGGTCAGCGCTGAACGCAGCGGCAGGTAAAGCGCTGCGCCCTTGCGGCCGGTGGCCACCCCGACCGTGCGCGTCCAGGCCCTGAAGTCACCTGCGTTGGCCATCCATTCGCCCAGCGCCCTGGCGAAGAATTCGCCGCCGGCTTCGGCAATCGCCGACTCTGCTTCGGGTTCGACATTCGTCATCGCGCCGCAGGCGACGGCCACCAGCGAATCGGCATCGGCCGGGAACAGCAGGTTGCCGCGCACTACCGAGACGAATTCAGCCTTGCGCTGCGGATCGCCGAACGCGTCCAGCCTGGCGCCCAGCCACTCGAGCAGTTCGGCGACCCCGGCGTGCGTTACCGCTTCGCGCTGCCAGTGCCTGAGCTGCGCTTCGTCAAAATGAGCCGCCGAGCGACTGACGCGGCCGAGGTCGAAATGCGACGGCATCGCGCCGGTCTCGAGCCAGGCATCGGTGCCACAGGTGTGCCCGAGCCGCAGCAGGTAGTTCCTGATCGCGCCGGGAAGGTAGCCCTGTTCGCGCAGATCGTGCAGCCCTGCCGAACCGTCGCGCTTGGACAGCGGCGCACCCGATGTACCAAGCACCAGCGGAAGGTGCCCGAAGCGCGGCGCGGGCAGGCCCAGCGCCTCGAGCAGCAGGATCTGTCGCGGTGTATTGGCAAGGTGATCGTCGCCGCGCAGCACCAGCGTGACGCCCATTGCCGCATCGTCCACGGCATTGCCCAGGAAGAACGCCGCAGACCCATCGGCACGAGTCACGACGAAATCCCCGATGTCGTCGGTCACGAATCGCTGCGTACCGTGGATCAGGTCGTCGAATTCGACCACGCGCCCCGGCTGGACCCGGAAACGCGTCGCGTACTCCCGTCCTGCGGCGACACGTCTTTCCACCTCTTCCGGCGCAAGCGCCGCGCAGGTACCGGCGTAGCGTGGCGGGCGACCGGCGGCGAGTTGCGTGCGGCGCGACAGCGAAAGCTCCTCCGGCGTGCAGAAGCACGGGTACGCCAGGCCCGACTGGCGCAGACGCGCAGTGGCCTCGGCATGAAGCGAACCGCGCTCGCTCTGCCGGTACGGGCCCAGCGGGCCACCGACGTCGGGGCCTTCGTCCCACTCGACGCCGAGCCAGCGCAGGTCGGCGAGCAACTGCTCGAGGTGGCGCTCCTCGCTGCGCTCCGCGTCGGTGTCCTCCACGCGCAGCACCATGCGGCCGCCGCTCGATCGCGCGGCGAGATGGTTGAAGAGCGCGGTCCGGGCATTGCCGACGTGCAGGCGGCCAGTCGGGCTCGGCGCGAATCGCGTGGTCTGGGGCGCATTCGACATGGCCGCGCATCTTACCGGATCCCGGGCTGGCAGCCCCGGCGCTGGCCGGCGCGCGCCGGTACGCCGTAACATCCGTCATCTCCAGGCGCAAAGCACCGTGACGACACTTTTCATCTCCGACCTGCACCTCGACCCCGAATCTCCCGAGATCGCCCGGCAGTTCGTGGCCTTCCTGGACGGCGAGGCGCGCTCCGCCGACGCGCTGTACGTGCTAGGAGACCTGTTCGAGGTCTGGCTCGGCGACGACGACCCCGATCCGGCAGCACGGGACATCGTCGCGGCGCTGCGGCGCCTGACGGATTCGGGCGTGCCCTGCTACGTAATGCACGGCAATCGCGATTTCCTGATCGGGCGGCGCTTCTGCGAGGCGACCGGTGCCCGGCTGATCGACGATGGCACGATCATCGAGGTCCAGGGCGAGCGCGTGCTGCTGATGCACGGCGACCTGCTCTGCGCCGACGACACCAGCTACCAGCGCCTGCGGCGCATCGTGCGCAACCCGATAGTGAAATGGACGCTGGAGCACCTGAGCCTGGCGCGGCGGCGCGCGCTGGCGCAGCGGATGCGCGAAGGCAGCCGCATGCACACCGGCGCCACGGCGCCCGAGATCATGGACGTGAATGCGCAGGCGGTCGCCGAGACGTTTCGCGCGACCGGCGTCGCGACGATGATCCACGGCCACACACACCGCCCGGCGGTGCACGAGTTCGTCGTGGACGGCGAAGAGGTGCGCCGCATCGTGCTCGGCGACTGGCACACGCAGGGCAGCGTGCTCGCGTGGTCGCCGGACGGATTCCAGTTGCGCTCGTTGCCGCGCTGACCCGAGGCGGCTTCCCGCCTTTCGGGGTGGGGTGATCCATCCCGGGGACGCCATGAACCCGTCCCTGGGGGCTCGCGCGCGGCGTCCATGCCGCGCGACGCCCCGGGATGGATCACCCCACCCCGAAAGGCTTCGCCGGCGCCGCTGGGTTACGCCGGCGTCCCCGAGTGAAACCGGAACTGCGGATCCGGCGAGGTCGCGAGTTCCGCCTCCACCACCGCCAGCTGCCCAAGCCGCGACGCCGCGTCCGGCCCTCGCTTGTCGGCCAGCCTCAGGTACAGCCCGGCATGTCGCGACTCTGCGGCCGCAAGCGAAGCGTAGAACTCCGCCAGTGGTGCGGGCAGGCGCTCGACCAGCCCTACGAATCGCTCATGCGAACGCGCCTCGATCAGCGCCCCGCAGAGCAGCAGGTCCACGCGACGCCCCGGCTCCATCCGGCGCAGCGCACGCCGCAGGCCATCCGCATAACGCGACGGCGAAAGGCGCCGGAATTCGATGCCGAGCTGCGTGAACTTCTGCTGGACCAGCTCGAAATGCCGCAGCTCCTCGCGCGCGAGCCGGGACATGCGATCGGCCAGCTCGAAGTCTTCCGGGTAGGCGAACATGATCGACAGTGCGGTGGACGCTGCCTTCTTCTCGCAGTTCGCATGATCTATCAGCAGCTCGTCGACGCGCCCGACCGCGGCCGCGAACCACGCCGGATCGGTCGGCGCAGCCAGCATGTCGCCCGGCGCGGACATCAGGCCGCTGCCTGGCCGAGCAGTTCGTCCACTCTCGCGATGAGCTCGGCGGCCGTGGCCGGCCGGTCAGGTGCCCGCTTGGCAAGCAGTGCATCGAGCAGTGGCTGCAGGTGGGCGACCGGCTGCGGCAGGCGCGGCAGCGGCTCGTTGGCGTGCATGTAGATCACCGCCAGTGGCGTCTCGGCGCGGAACGGCTTCGCGCCGGTGAGCATCTCGTGCAGCACGATGCCGAGGCTGTAGATGTCACTGCGCCCGTCGAGCGTGAGACCGTGCCCCTGCTCCGGGCTCATGTAGTGCGGCGTGCCGAAAATCGCGCCGTTACCGGTGATGTCGCTTTCCAGGTCGAGCTGCCTCGCCAGCCCGAAGTCGATGAATGCAGCGCTGCCGTCGCCGCGAAGCAGCACGTTGCCGGGCTTTACGTCCCGGTGAAGCACGCCGATGTCGTGAAGTGCACCCAGCGCCGCTGCGAGCTGGCGCACGTACACGAGTGCATCGCGCCACGGCAGCGGCCCGCGCATCCGCGAGCGCAGGTCTCCGCCAGGGAAGTACTCCATCGCCAGGTAGACGTGGTCGTCGGCCACGCCGAGGTCGTAGATACGCGCGATGTTGGGGTGATCTAGGCGGGCCGCGAGGTCGAACTCGCGCAGGAAACGGTCGAATGTCGTCGTGCCCTCCACCGCATCGGGCACCTGCCGGAACACCTTGAGGACCCGCGCCTCGTCAGTGCCCTCGACCCTGGCCAGGAATACGCTGGACGATCCGCCCACCGCGATGCGGCGAACGCATCGATAGCCGCGGATTCGCACCGACCCGAACCTGTCCGGCGGCGGCGGCTCGAGCGCGGCTCGCGAGGTGTCGGCCAGTACGTTGTGCCGCTCGACCAGCGCCTCGCGCAGGGCAGCGGCGAACTGCTCGTGATCGAACTCCATCCTCGCCAGCACCCGCGAGGCACCGGCACTCATCCCACGCTCGTCGCCCTGCGGCGCGAAATAGACGATCGGCGGAAACCCCGCGCGATCGCTCAGGTCCTCGAGCCATTCGAGTCCGCGACCGCCCTGCACCTCGTGGTCGAGCAGCACGACGTCGTAGACGGAGCCGCGAAATGAGGCCTGCAGCCGGCCGCGCGTCGCCGGTTCGTATTCGGCCGGGAGTGCGTCGAGCCACTCAACCGTCATGTGATGGGCGAGCAGCTGCCGGTAGTCAGGCCGATCGCTGACGATGAGCGCCCTGACTGTCATGCCCCCGCGCGGCCGTTCACGGTCCGCCGACGACCCTGAGCGGGCCACGCCCGCCGCTGCCGCTCGACGTGCTGCGCTCGGTCTTGGCCAGGTCGGACCTCTCCGCCTGCAGCCGCGCGAGGTACTCAGGCGTGATGTCGCCGGTCACGTACTCGCCGGAGAAGCACGAAGTGTCGAACTCGGTGACCTGCGCGTCGTGATGGCGCACGGCACGCACCAGGTCGTCGAGGTCCTGGTAGATCAGCCAGTCGGCACCGATGATCCGCGCGACCTCCTGCTCGGTACGGCCGGCAGCGACCAGCTCCGATGCCGCCGGCATGTCGATGCCGTAGACGTTGGGATAACGCACCGGCGGCGCGGCCGAGGCGAAATACACCTTGCGGGCGCCCGCCTCGCGCGCAACCTCGATGATCTGCGCGGACGTCGTGCCGCGCACGATCGAATCGTCGACCAGCAGCACGTTACGGCCGCGAAACTCCAGATCGATGGCGTTCAACTTGCTGCGTACCGACCTCGATCGCTGCTCCTGGCCCGGCATGATGAACGTGCGGCCGATGTAGCGGTTCTTGATGAAGCCCTCGCGATATTTCACGCCCAGCAGCTGGGCAACCTGCAACGCGCTGGTGCGGCTGGTGTCCGGCACCGGTATCACGACGTCGATGTCGTGGTCGGGCCGCTCGCATCGGATCTTCTCGGCCAGCAGCTCGCCCATGCGCATCCGGGCCTTGTAGACCGAGATGTTGTCCATGATCGAGTCGGGTCGCGCGAAGTAGACGTACTCGAAGATACAGGGCGTGTGGCGTGGCGCCGCGACGCACTGCTGGCTGTGCATGTGACCCTGTTCGTCCATGAACACGGCCTCGCCTGGTCCCACGTCGCGCAGCCGCCGGTACCCGGCCTGGTCGAGGGCCACGCTCTCGGAGGCGAGCATGTACTCCCGGCCGCGCGCGCCCTCGCGCGTGCCGATCACCAGCGGGCGGATGCCATTCGGATCACGGAAGCCGACGACGCCGTGGCCCATGATCATCGCAACCACCGCGTAGCCGCCCCGGACGCGACGATACACGGCGGAGATCGCGGCGAAGATGTCGGCCGGCGTCGCCCGCGGCGTGCCGAAGCGCTGCAGTTCGCTGGCGAGAACGTTCAGCAACACCTCCGAGTCCGACGTGGTGTTGAGGTGACGCCGGTCTTCGCGAGTCAGTACGTCGGCCAGGTCGGTCGCGTTGGTGAGGTTGCCGTTATGCGCGAGGCAGATCCCAAACGGCGAATTGACGTAAAACGGCTGCGCTTCGTCCGAGCTGTCGCAACCGGCCGTCGGGTAACGCACGTGGCCGATGCCGCTGTTGCCCTTGAGCTGCAGCATGTGTCGCTGCTGGAATACATCCCTCACCAGGCCGATGTCCTTGCGCATGAACAGTTCGCCGGCCTGCGCGGTCATTATTCCCGCCGCGTCCTGCCCGCGATGCTGCAGCACGGTCAGCGCGTCATAGATCTGCTGGTTGACAGGGGTGCTGCCGACGATGCCGACGATGCCGCACATGGTCCTGCCTCACAATTCCGGGAGGGTGTCTTGCACGAATTCGCGGCCGGTCTCGACGTAGCCGCCCAGTACGGTGGCCATTTCCTGGCCCAGCGGCATCAGGCTGCTGGCCCGCCACCAGGCTTCGTCCTGCAGCTCTGCTGCCTGGCCGAGCATCACGGCGAAACCGACGATCACCGCGCCTCGGACGACGCCGAACAGCCCGCCAAGCAGCCTGTCCATGCCCAGCGTGAGGCCAGACCGCTGCACGAGGTAGCTGAGCAGGCTGCCCAGCAGCCACGCCGCCACCACCACGGCAAACAGGACCAGCATGCGAGCCACCCAGGGCTGCAGCAGCGTATCCCGCATGGCGCCACCGAGATACGGCTCGACGCGGTCCGCGTACCGCCAGGCGAGCCAGAGGCCGACCAGCCAGCCGAGCAGCGCCACCGACTCGCGCAGAAACCCGCGAATTGCGCCAAACATCGTGGACAGGATGAGCGCGCCCACAATGATGTAATCGACTGTCGTCATGCGAAACGTATCCTGGTGCCCGGCACAACCACTACGAAGCGCGGCAGTCTACCAGAGCATGGTCAATCGCCTGCGACCACGGCCACCGGCAGGCCGCGGGCCTTCAGCTTTACAGCAAGTCCCTCCGCGCTGGAACGGTTGGCCTCCGGCCCGACGCGAACGCGCTGCAGCGTCTTGCCGGACTTCGTAACCGGCGACAAGTACGCCTGGTAACCTGCCGACCTGAGTTCTCCTGCCAGCTTTTCAGCCTTGTCCCGCGTGCTGAATGCCCCGACCTGGACCGACCATCCGCTGCGCGCGGCGCCCGGCCTGGCATCGGGGCTCGCGGCAGGAACCGGCGACGGAGCGGGCGTCGACGGCCCCGTGCCAGGCGTCGAGGCCCGATCGACGGGCTTGCCGCCTGCCGGAGCGCGAGACACGGAATCCGGCTCTGCCTGCGGTTTCGCGCCGGCCGCTGGACTAGCTGAATTGCCTGGCGCCGCAGTGGACGCCGCCTGCCCGGGTAGGACTTCTGGCGCCGGGGCTGGGGCCTGGGCTGGGGCTGGGACCGATTTCGCGGCCGGTGCGGTGTCCGGGCTGGAACCGGCCAGCTCGATGGTGAATGTCCGGGTACCGGGCGCGACGGCGGCCGCTGCATCCTCGGTACTGGCCGGCTTTCGGCCCGTCAGTAGCTCGGGAATCAACAACACCGCCAGTGCCACCAGCACGGCCGCACCTATCAGTCTCGCCTTGAGCGCTTGGTCCATTTGAAAATTATAGCCAGACCGGCTGGTTCGCGCCGTCCGGTCGTAATTGCCGCAGGTGCTCGAGCGCCGGCCCTACCGTATGGAACGACCCGAACACCACGACCCGGTCTCCCTTCCCGGCACCGGCGGCGGCAAGTGTCATTGCCCCGGCCACGGCCCCGCCATGCTCCATCGTGACTCCACTGGCCGCGGCGCGGGCGGCGAGCGCGTGATCGCGCAGGCCCCGCGGACCATCGATATCCACCGCGATCCAGCGCCCAGCACATGTGCGCAGGATTCCCGAGACTTCCTCTACGTCCTTGTCGCCGAGCATGCCGCAGATGGCGACGGTACGTCCTGTCACCGGGTAGCGCGCAAGGTTGGCTGCCAGCGTCCTCGCGGCGTCAGGGTTGTGCGCCACGTCGAGCACCCACTCGAATCCGCGCGGGTCGGCAATGCGCTGGAACCGCCCGGGGAGCCACACGCGCCTGAGCCCCTCCTCCACCGCGAACCGCGACAGCGTGAGCCGTCCGCGCAGGGACCGCAGCGCGGCCAGCGCGGCTGCCGCGTTGCCGATCTGCACGACCCCGGCGAGCGCCGGGACCGGCAGAAAGTCGAACTCGCCTGCGGCGTCGTGGTAACGCCATGTGCCTCCGGGCCGCTCGATGCCGTCGAAATCGCGGCCACGAAGCACCAGTTCCGCGCCGACCGACTCCGCGACCTCAAGTACCGAGCGCGGCGGCGTCGCAGTGCCGACGATCGCCGGCCGCCCGCGCCTCATTATCCCGGCCTTCTCACGACCCACGCTTTCCAGGTCGGTCCCGAGCCACTCCATGTGGTCGAGGCCGACCGACACGATGATCGACGCATCGGCATCCACCAGGTTGACCGTGTCGAGTCGGCCACCCATGCCGACCTCCAGCACGATCGCATCGGGCGCGGCGGTCTCGAAAATCAGCAGCGCGGCAAGGGCATTGAACTCGAAGTACGTGAGTGAATCGGTGTCGAGCGCATCTGCGATGCGCTCGAACGCCGCGAGCAGCGACGCTGCGGACACCGACTCGCCATCCATGCGGATTCGCTCGCGGTAGTCAACCAGGTGCGGCGACGTAAAGGTCGCGACCCGCCGGCCCGAGGCCTGAAGTATCGAGGCGAGCATCGCCACGCAGGAACCCTTGCCGTTGGTGCCGCCCACCGTGATGACCGGACAAGATGGAGGTTGCCACCCGGTGCGTACCAGCACGCGACGCGCCCGGTCCAGGCCGAGGTCAATCGCA
Source organism: uncultured Gammaproteobacteria bacterium (assembly GCA_963732415.1). GTDB lineage: Bacteria > Pseudomonadota > Gammaproteobacteria > Steroidobacterales > Steroidobacteraceae > RPQJ01. The sequence continues at coordinate 344,250 of CAVSZK010000021.1, read as the reverse complement.
TTTGGGTGCAACGCCTGCTGCCAGGCGAGCCAGTCGCCGAGGCGCAGGAAACGGGGGCCGGTCGGCATCTCAGGCAGGCTCGGCCGGGGCCTCCAGCGGCGGCCTGTCCATCATCATCGCGAGCACGCTCGAGATGTGGTCGCGCAGGTCGCGCCGATCGAGGATCAGGTCGATCGCGCCGTGCTCGAGCAGGAACTCGCTGCGCTGGAAGCCCTCGGGCAGCGTTTCGCGCACCGTCTGCTCGATGACGCGCGGCCCGGCAAAGCCGATCAGCGCACGCGGTTCGGCAATGTTCAGGTCACCGAGCATCGCGAGGCTCGCCGACACGCCGCCGGTGGTTGGATCGGTGAGCACGGAGATGAACGGCAGGCGCGCCTCGGCCATCCGCGCAAGCGCCGCACTGGTCTTGCTCATCTGCATCAGCGACAACAGGCCCTCCTGCATGCGAGCGCCGCCGCTTGCGGAGAAACACACCAGCGGCAACCGATTCGCCAGGCAGTACTCGGCCGCGCGCACGAAGCGCTCACCGACCACCGAGCCCATCGAGCCGCCCAGGAAACGGAACTCGAACGCGCAGGCCACCAGTTCCAGCCCCTTCACGGTCCCGACCAGGACTACCAGCGCATCCTTCTCGCCGGTCTGCTTCTGCGCAGCGATGAGGCGGTCGCGGTATTTCTTGGTGTCGCGGAACCGCAGTGGATCCTCGGGCTCGACCTCGATCGCAATCTCGCGTGGCGAGCCCTCGTCCAGGAATCGGAGCAACCGCTCCCGCCCCGTGATCCGCATGTGGTGCGCGCACTTCGGGCACACCTGCAGATTCCGCTCGAGTTCCGCGCGATACAGCACCGCGTCGCAGGCCGGGCACTTGATCCACAACCCTTCCGGCACGGAACGTGAGCGTCGCTCCGTCTTGATGCGCGAGGGAATGATCTTCTCGAACCAGGTCACGTTCGTCTCCAGGACGGCCGCGCGCAGTCTACCGCAAGCCCGCGGCCTCGGTCGGCAGGCCCCACCGGGCGTCGTAGGCTACCCCGGCAAAATACAGTCCCTGGGGCGGCGCCGTGACGCCGCCCTGCGTCCGGTCACGCGAGGCCAGCAGCTCCGCGACCCAGTCCACGGCCCGGTCGCCGACTCCGACCTCGATCAGGGCGCCGGCCACATTGCGCACCATGTGATGAAGGAACGCGTTGGCGGTGATGCGGATCTCGACGCGGTCTGCATCGCGCCGCACCGCCACGCCGAGCACACGGCGCACCGGCGTCGGGGACTGGCACCCGGCGGCGCGCAGCGCCGAGAAATCGTGCTCGCCTACCAGCGACTGGGCGGCGGCGTCCATCGCGTCGGCGTCCAGCGGACGGCGCAGCCAGCAGGCATACCCGCGGTCGATGGCGGGTCGGACCCGCCGGTTCACGATGCGATAGATGTAGCTGCGTGAGACGGCACTGAACCGGGCATGGAAATCGTCCGGCACCTGGCGGGCCCAGAGTACGCTCAGGTCAGGGGCGCATTCCGCCGAGCCGCCGAGCACCCAGGCCTGCTCCGGCCGGGATGACGTCGTGTCGAAATGCGCCACCTGCATCAGTGCGTGCACGCCGGCATCGGTGCGCCCGGCCGCGGTCAACCTGAGCGCGTGATCGGCAACCCGTGAAAGCGCCCGTTCGAGTTCCGCCTGCACGCTAGGCACGTGCTGCTGCGACTGCCAGCCCGAATAGGCCGAACCGTCGTACTCGATCCCGACGGCGACTCGCGCCATCCGCCCGTCAGGACGGCAGGCTCGCCATCAACCGTTCGGCTTCCTGCTTCTGCTCTGCGCTGCCTTCCCTCACCACCTCGTCGAGGATGCTACGCGCACCCTCGGGATCACCCATGTCTACATAGGCCCGTGCAAGGTCGAGTTTTGTGCCGACCTCGCTGAGCGTGAACGGCTCGTCGCCAAGGTCGAAATCAACCTCGCCCGACGGCTGGTCCGGCAGGCGGCTCGTCTTGATCGTTGGCATCAGGCCGGTCGCCTCGTCGGAATCTTCGCCAGCCTCCAGCGTCGGCATTTCGTTGGTCGACTCAACGGACCTGAATTTCGGCATTTCATTGGTCGACTCGAGCGCCGGCCGGATACCGGTCTGCTCCTTGAGGATTCCGCTCGCGCTGAGCAGGTCCTCGTCGTAATCGCTGGAGTTCGCCCGAGCTGAAATCCGCGGGCTCTCCACGGTATCTTCGACCACGGCCCTCGGCCGATCCGCGAGCATGTCGTTGAACTCGTCATCATCGTCCAGTGACGCCGTATCACTGACGTCGAGGCCCAGGTCTTCGATCGCGACTTCCTGGGTCGGATCTTCCGATCCGCCGCTTCGCTCGGAGATCCGCGTCAACTCGATTGTCGGCGCTATCGTCGTGGCATCCGCGGCGGCGATCGAATCGCTGACGTCGAAGTCGAGCCCACCGTCAACGCCGGCCTCCGGACCGTCGGACGGGAAATCAACCTCCTCACCTGCCTCCTGGGCCGCCCCGAGGTCCATGTCGAGCGGGCCGTCACTGCCATGCAGTTCCATATCCAGGCTGGAGGAAACCTGGCTCGCGGCGGTGAACAGACCATCGTCTGGCGCGATCTGCTTGCCCATGATCACGATCTTGTCCCACTCGCCCGGCTTGGCCTCGTCGCGGGAGCTGTTCATTTCCCGGGCGAGCTCGATAAAGCGTTCGCTATTTCCCCAGACGAAGTAGATTTCGAGCAGCTTGAGCTTGAGGTCGCGGCGCTGGGGAGCGCGCTTCATCGCGAGTTGTACGAGTTCCGCCGCCTGGTCGTACAGGCCGTAGGCCATGTGGAAGTCGGCCTCGGCCAGCGGATCGCCGGACTCGACGCTGACAGGCTCCTCGCCGGAAATCGTATCCTCGACCGTAGCCCGTCCACGAGAAGGCTGCGGAGCACGTGATGGCTGGGCGCCCGCGAAATTCGGGCTCACTTCTGCCGGCCGGCGCTCCTCGACGACGATCGCGCCTTCACCAGAAGACGGGCCGCGCGCGCGCAGGTCGGTCCTGGTGCGTGCGAGCGCTTCCTGCAAGTCCACTTCCTTGGCACCGGACTGGCCGCCGCTGCGGCGATAGAGCACGTATGCGATCGCCGCGGCAAGCAGACCAAGCAGTACCCACCAGTAGCCGGCAAGGCGCTCGATCAGCGAAGGCGGTTCCGCCGCCTTCGGCTTCTGTTTCGGCTTCTTGGCCTCGGGCGCCGGTTTGGCGACAGGCGCCGGCTCGACCTCGGCCTGAGGCGCAACAGCTTCACCCGGCGGCATGCCAGCCACCGGCGTTTCGGCACCGTCAACCACACCCTCGGTCGGGACGGTATCCACGGCGCCTGGCGGAGTTTCAACAGCTGGCTGGCCGGCGACCGCCTGGCCCTGCAGCGTCGCAAGCTCCGCGTTCTTTACTTCGAGCAGGCGCTGAGCTTCTTTCAACTCCGCCTCGAGCTGCTGCACGCGCGACTGGAGCTGACCAGCTGACGCATCTGCTGCCGACGACGACGTAGAAGTCGTGGCAGTGGACGCGGCCGCCGAGCCCTGCTCCGGCGTCACCAGCCGCAGGCGCCCGCCCGCAGCGTCCGAAGACTCGGCGCCAGCGGCCGCCTCACGCCACAGCTGGTACTGCCGCGCAACTTCAGCCGCCGCCGCCGATGCCGGAATTGACTCGACCGCCGACGCTTCCGGGATCCTCAGCGTGGCTCCCGCGCGAAGCACGTTGATATTGCCGTCGAATGCCTGCTGGTTGGCCTGGTAGATGGCCACCATCGCGCGATTAACATCGGAGCGGGCACCTGGATACGCCTCGCTCGCGATCTTCCACAGCGTGTCGTTCCTGCGGACCCGATACTCGGACCCGGCGACGATCGTCGGCCGCGTGGCTGCCTGGCGCTCCGGGCCGGCCGACGCTGGCTCAGGCGCCGGCCGCGGGGCGGGTGCCGCTGTCTGGGCGCTGCGTGACCTCGGCACGACTGGCGCCGCGACCGACGGCTCGCCGGCCTGGGCCGCGGGGGCGAAGATCGGCGGGTCGAGCAGCACGGTGTATTCGCGCAGCAGTCGCCCGCGCGGCCAGTCGGCCTCCACGAGCATCGTCACGAAGGGTTCGGTGACCGGCCGCGGCGAAGTGACTTTCAGGTAGCTCCTGCCGTCGGAGCCGCGGACGACCTTGAACGTGAAGTCCGACAGGAAGGCGGGCTTGTCGATCCCGTAGCGGGCGAAAATGTCGTTGGTGGCCAGCGACGCGCGCAGCGCGGACAGGTCCTCGTCCTGTGCCGCCACCAGGTCGATGTCCGCATCGAACGGCTGGTTCAATGCCGAATGAAGGTGAATCTCGCCGAGGCCAAGCGCATACAGCGCGCTCGGCGACAACAGGGCGCTTAACAGTAGGACACGGCGAACGGCTGACTTCATCGTTGCTCCCGCCAGTTACGACACTCCCGTAGCGGCGGACGGCATGTCCACTGGGCCGGGCTCGTTGACTGCTGCGAATTGAACATAACTATAACCGACGCCCCGACCTACGCCCACAGGCGCGCCATCCCCGGCTTTGTATCGTGTTGCGGTCCCGGGGGGGCGGACATGCTGCACATTTCACGATTTTGGTCAGAATCAGCGCTGACGGGTGATCACGGGGGTGGCAACCTCTACGTCGGCATTCTGAGCCCGGTGCCTGAGGAAGTGGTCCGCCAGCACGAGCGCCATCATCGCCTCGGCGATGGGCACGGCCCGGATTCCGACGCAGGGATCGTGGCGGCCGGTCGTGCTCACGTCCACCGGGCTGCCGTCCACGTCAATGGTGCGACCGGGCAGCACGATGCTCGAGGTAGGCTTCAGCGCAAGGCTGACCAGGATCTCCTGCCCGGACGAGATGCCGCCCAGGGTTCCGCCCGCGTGGTTGGAGAGGAAGCCCCCAGGCGTCAATTCGTCGCGGTGTTGCGATCCACGCTGGCCGACCACCGCGAAGCCGTCGCCGACCTCGACGCCCTTCACCGCATTGATGCTCATCATGGCGTGGGCGAGATCAGCGTCCAGCCGGTCGAACACCGGCTCGCCGAGGCCCGGCGGCACACCGGTCGCTACCACGTTCACGCGTGCGCCGACCGAGTCGCCCTCTCGGCGCAGCCGGTCGATCAGCTCCTCGAGGTCCGGGACCCGGGCGGGGTCCGGGCAGAAAAAGGGATTGCGGTCCACCTCATCCAGGTCCAGCGGCTCCATGGCCACGTCACCCGCCTGCGCGAGATAGCCTCGAATGGCGATACCCACACGCTCGGCGAGGTACTTGCGCGCAATCGCCCCGGCGGCGACCCGCATGACGGTCTCACGCGCCGACGACCGTCCGCCGCCTCGATAATCGCGGAACCCGTACTTGTGCTGGTACGTGTAGTCGGCGTGGCCCGGACGGAAGCGGTCCTTGATCTTTTCGTAGTCGTAGGAGCGCTGGTCCTGGTTCTCGACCAGCAGGCCGATGGGTGTGCCGGTGGTGCGGCCTTCGAAGACCCCGGAAAGAACGCGAACCTTGTCCGCCTCGCGCCGCTGGCTCGTATAGCGCGAGGTGCCCGATCGTCGGCGTTCAACGTCCTGCTGGATGTCGTCCTCGCAGAGTGCAAGACCCGGCGGGCACCCGTCGACGATGCAGCCCAGCGCCGGACCGTGGCTCTCGCCAAATGTCGTCACCGTGAAAAGTTGACCGAATGTGTTGCCCGACATCGTGTGTCCCTGGACGAATTCCGTGCCTCAATCACCGCGCAGCCGTTCGGCCCCGAGTTGCGCTCTTCTTAACACGAACACGCCGCCCCCGCCGTGTTCGAATTCAACCCAGGTGAACGGCATGCGTGGGAAGGCGCGAGCGAGCCGCTCGTCGCTGTCGCCGACCTCTACGAATATTGCCCCGTCCGGCTCGAGGTGTGCGGCGGCGCCGTCGAGTATGCGCCTGACTACGTCGAGACCGTCGCCCCCTGCCCTGAGTGCGAGGTCCGGCTCGGCCAGGTATTCCTCGGGCAGCCCCGCCATTTCCTCGTTGCTCACGTAGGGCGGGTTCGAGACCACCAGGTCGTATCGGCGCCCGCGCACCGGTCCGAACAAGTCACCCTGCAGGAGTTCCAACCGGTCGCCGACTTCGTGCCGCGCAACGTTGCGCCGCGCCACCGCGAGGGCGCCCGGCGAGAGTTCGACGGCATCGACTCGGGCGCCAGGGAACGCCTTGGCGCAGGCGATCGCGATGCAACCCGAGCCGGTGCCGATGTCGAGGATCCTGCCGACCCTCTCGGGATCGATCCACGGCTCGAATCGCGTGGCGATGAGTTCGGCAAAAGGAGACCGCGGCACGATCACGCGCTCGTCAACCTCGAACTCGAGCCCGGCGAACCACATGCGCCCGATGAGGTATGCCGCCGGGACGCGGCGCTCGATCCGCTTGCCGAACAGGTCGAGCACGCGCTCGACGTCACCGGGCCCGGGGACCAGCTCGTAGGCCTGCGCCGCCTGCTGGTGGTCCAGGCCGAGCGCGTGGAAGACGAGGGCCGCCGATTCGTCCACTGCATTGTCAGTGCCGTGGCCGAACACGAGTCCGGCCTGCTCGAATTCAGCCGCGCCAAAACGGACCAGGTCTGCGACCGTCGCTGCGGCAGGCGGCGGCGACGCGAACGGCGATCCAGCATTCATGCCGCAGCGCTCCATTGTGGGATAATCCAAGCCCCGTCCGACCGGACGCAGGCCACGTACCCCGACATGCCGGCTCGTCCATTGAGAATAGTCATTCTCGCGATTGTAGCGTTTGCAGGCGGACTGCTGGTCGCCCGCGCCCTGCTGCCATCGCGGGTCGAGCTGCCGCAGACCGAACGCGCGACCGTGCTGCCGTCACCGATGACACTGCCAGCCCTGGAACTCGTCGACCAGGACGGGAAACCTCTTGGGGCGGATTTCTTCAAGGGACACTGGAGCATCGTGTTCTTCGGCTTCACCAGCTGCCCGGACATCTGCCCCACGACCCTCGCGACGCTCTCGCAGGCAACGCGGCAGCTTGCCGACCTGCCGGCCGCCGAACGGCCGCGCGTGCTGCTCGTCACCGTGGATCCCGAGCGCGATGACCCGACGCGGCTGGCCGCATACGTACGCTTCTACGACCCCGCGTTCCTCGGTGCGACCGGCACACCGGGCGCGATCGCCGCCGCCGCGGCCGCATTCAGGGTGCCGTATGCAAGGGTGAGCCTGCCCGAGGGCGGCTACACGATGGACCACGGCTCCGGGATCTTCTTCGTCGGGCCGTCGGGCGGAATCGTCGCATACTCCTCGGCGCCGCATGACGCGACGACCATCGCGCACGACTACCGTAAGCTGCTCGCCTTCGAGGGGGCCGCATCGTGAGTCCCGAAGAAGCCGGCGCCTCGGACCGAGCGTTCGCGCTGCTGCAGGACCTGCTGCCGAAGCAGGCACTGTCGCGGTGGATGCATCGCCTCGCGCGCAGCACTACGCCGCTGGTGCGAGACACGTTGATCCGCGCCGTGCTTCGCGGCTACCCGCAGATCCAGATGCGCGATGCGGCACAGCCGGATCCCCTCGCCTACCCCTCGTTCAACGCGTTCTTCACGCGCGCGCTGCGCGCAGACGCCCGCGTGATCGAGGGCGACGCCGATGACCTGGTGTCGCCCGTCGATGGCACGATCAACCAGCGCGGGCAGATCGTCGCCGGGCAGCTGCTGCAGGCGAAGGGCATCCACTACTCACCCGCTGCGCTGCTCGCAGACGAGCGCGCGGCGTCGCGCTACGATGGCGGCGCATTCGCATGCATCTACCTGGCGCCCTACAACTACCACCGCATCCACATGCCGCTCGCCGGGCGGCTGGTCGCGACCCGCTACGTGCCAGGTGCCTTCTACAGCGTGAGCGCAGCCACGGCACGCGCCATCCCGGGACTATTTGCACGCAACGAGCGCGTCGTCTGCGAGTTCGAAACGGTGCTCGGGCCGCTCGCCGTGGTGCTGGTCGGCGCGCTGTTCGTCGGCAGCATCGAAACCGTGTATGCGGGCGAGTTGAACCCGCCGCAGGTGCGCGGCGGGGTCGTGCGCAACGTCCCGGATGGCCTGGGAACCGAACTCGCCAAGGGCGCCGAGCTCGGGCGTTTCAACATGGGCTCGACCGTCGTGCTGCTGGCCGGCAACCCGGCCGTCCGCTTCTCCGATCAGCCGGGCCCGGGCGACGCGGTTCGCATGGGCCAGGCGCTCGCACACGCCCGATGAAGACACCGTTTGCAGCGGACTGGGCGCCTGCGGCGTCTTTCGAGACGCTGCGCCTGCGCGCGCGAATGCTGGACGTAGTGCGCAGGTATTTCTCCGCGACGGGCTCGCTCGAGGTCGAGACGCCGGTGATGGTCCGAACGGGCGTTACCGACGTGCACCTCGAGTCGCTGGAAGTCCGGCGCGCGGACGGCTCGCGTGCCGGCTACCTGCACACTTCGCCCGAATACGCGATGAAGCGACTGCTGGCCGCGGGAGCGCCGGACATCCACCAGGTCTGCCGGGTGTTCCGCGAGGGCGAGCGCGGCCGCCGGCACAACCCGGAATTCACCATGGTCGAGTGGTACCGACTCGGGATCGACCATCACGCGTTGATGGAGGACGTTGAGCGACTGCTACGCGCGCTCATTGAGCCGTTTCGCCCGGCTGGCCTCACGCGACACGTCACCTACGCCGACGCTTTCAGGGCGGCGCTCGGCATCGATCCGCTCGGCATTGATACGGTGGAACTTCGAACGGCCCTGCTTGCGGCGGGACTCGACCTGCCGGAGTCAATCCGTGACGAACGTGATGCGCTGCTCGACCTCGCGATGGCGACCCTGGTCGCCGCGCGCTTCCCGTCAGATGCAATCACGTTCCTGTACGACTTTCCGGCATCGCAGGCCGCGCTCGCGCAGGTCCGCGGACCCGTGGCCTCGAGATTCGAAGCCTTCTGGGGTGAACTGGAACTCGCGAATGGTTTCCACGAACTGGGCGACGCGACCGAGCAGGCTGGACGTTTCCAGGCTGACCGTGCCGAGCGCGCACGCCGCGGTCAGCCCGACCGGGAACCGGACACCAGGTTCATCGCCGGACTCGCGGCGGGACTGCCTGCCTGCGCCGGCGTGGCGCTCGGCTTCGACCGCGTGGTGATGATTGCGGCCGGCGCGGGCAGTATCGACGAGGTCGTGGCCTTTCCGGTCGAGCGCGCCTGAAGCCAGGGCTGCGGCCATAACCGGACACGTATCTGTAAATCGACCCGAATCGGGGTCAATGGACCCGGAGACGACACCGCATGCAAACGCTCGAGACGCTCCCAACGGACGACAAGCCTCGCGCCTACACCGAACTCGAGGCGTCGCTGCGAGCACTGCTGTCCGGGGAATCCGATTTCGTTGCCTGCGCGGCGAACATGGCCGCACTGCTTTACTGGAGCCTGCCCGGACTCAACTGGGCGGGCTTCTACCTGGTGGAGCCGCGCTCCGGTGACCTCGTGGTCGGCCCTTTCCAGGGCAAGCCCGCCTGTGTGCGCATCGCGATCGGCAAGGGGGTGTGCGGGACCGCGGCCGCGCGACGGGAAACGGTAGTCGTCGCGGACGTGCATGTGTTCCCGGGCCATATCGCCTGCGACTCGGCCTCGAACTCGGAAGTCGTGGTGCCAATCATCGACGGCGATCGGCTCGTCGGCGTTCTCGATCTCGACAGCCCGGTGACCGGACGCTTCGACGAGGCGGACGCGCGCGGACTCGAAGCGCTGGTCAGGGTGTTCGTCGACGCGACGCGGCCTCAGCCCTTGGCGCGCGACAGGTAACCGCCGGTCCGCGTATCGACGCGGATCACTTCGCCCTCGTTCAGGAACAGCGGCACGCGCACGACAGCGCCGGTCTCGAGCTTCGCCGATTTCTGGCCACCGGTGGCGGTGTCGCCGCGCAGGCCCGGGTCGGTTTCGACGATCTTGAGCTCGACGTGCGCCGGCGCTTCCACGCCCAGCGGCACGCCGTTCCACAGCATGACCTTGCAGGTCGTGCCGTCCTTGAGCCACATGGCTGCGTCACCCACCGCGTCCTTGCCGGCCGTGTGCTGCTCGAAGGTGTCCGGCACCATGAAATGCCAGAAATCGCCGTCGGCGTAGAGGTACTGCATGTCGGACTCGACGACGTCCGCCGCCTCGACCGACTCGCCGGATCGGAAACTGCGCTCCAGCGTGCGCCCGTTCTTGAGATTGCGGATGCGAACGCGGTTGAATGCCTGACCCTTGCCCGGCTTCACGAACTCGTTCTCGACGATCGTGTAGGGATCACCGTCAAGGATGATCTTGAGACCCGAGCGGAATTCGTTCGTGTTGTAGGTGGACATGGCTTTGTGACCGGAAGTTGTGGGCGGAGGCGCCCGAACCGGCCCGTCTGGCCCGGCAGGAGCAAGCCGCGAATTGTACCTGCGCCGACCCGCCCGCGTCAGCCCTTGGGGTGGGGACATTCTCCTTTTTGCGCCAAAGGAAGACGGAGAATGTCCCCATGCCCGCACGAGGCTGCCACCTGCGTCACGTTAGGGACCGAAAGCCCGCTGTATAGTCGCCCGGCGTTATGCATCAGCGCGGGGCCGGTGGGCCGGCACCGCCGAGGGTTACAGATTGGCCGAAAATGGAGCCGTCCCCCTGCTCGTCCTGTCCCGCCAGCAGGACCCGGTGGAGATCATCAACAGCACGCTCCGCAACGCGGGGCAGCCCGTTCACTGTGCCTGGGCAAGGGACATTGCCGGATTCGGCGAATCGCTGGCGCAGTCCGCGCCACAACTGATTTTCGTGTGCATCGCGGACTACGCCGAGGCCAGGACTGCGCTCGAAGTCCGTAACCGCTACGCAACTCATGTACCGGCCATCCTGGTCCGGGAGTCGATTGCCGAGGAAGACCTGGTCCAGGCAATGGAAATAGGCGCAGTGGATGTCGTAACGCTTGCCGCCAGCGCACGACTCCAGGCGGTCGCCGCCCGGGAATTGCGCTCCGCACGGCTCGATGGAGCGCTTGCGGGCACGCTTGCATCCGCGAAGCAGTACCACGACCAGATGAAGGCCTTCATGTCGGGCTCGGCCGATGCGATCGCCCATGTTCAGGAAGGCATCGTGGTCGACGTCAACCCGGCGTGGGTCGACCTGTTCGGCCACCAGGACGCCGGCGCCGTGCTCGGCCAGCCGCTGATGGACTTCTTCGAACAGCGCAGTCACGCGCCCCTCAAAGGCGCCCTGATCGCGGCTTCGCAGGGCCGCTGGGACAACCACTCGCTGTCGAGCGTCATCGCGCAGCCGGACGGTAAAGAACTCACGGTGGACCTCGAGTTGGAGCGTTTCGAATTCGAGGGCGAACCGGCCGTGCGCCTGCGGATCGCATCCCAGAAGCGTGACCTGAAGTCGCTCACCGTGCAGCTCGACGAAGCGCTGCGCTATGACTCGGCAACAGGCCTGCTCAAGCGGGCATCTTTCCACCAGCAGGCGGCCGAACAGGCAGCGCAGCCGTTGAAGGCGGGCCTGCGCGCCCTGGTGACATTCGAGCCCGACAAGCTATCCGCGCTTGGTTCCGAGATCGGGCCACTCGCGGTCGAGGACGTCATGGACGAGCTCGGATCGCTGCTGCACTCGCTGCTGCAGCCAGTGGACATCGCGGGGCGAGTCACCGGACAGTGTTTCGCGGTCCTGGTCGAACGTGGCAATTCGCGCGACCTCGAAGCCTGGGTCTCGCGAGTACTTCAGCAGGTCGCTGAGCACGTATTCCATTCCGGCGAACAACACTCGGCGGCCATCACCTGCAGCGGCGGCTGTGCCCCGCTGAGCTCGCAAGGCGAGGAACTGCGAGCAGCTCTGGAGTATTCGTTGAGCGCGTGCCGTGCCGCAGCAGCGAGCGGTGGCAACAGGCTGCTGCGACCCGATGCAGCCGCGGTTCAGCCGGGTGCCGAGGAAGCCGACCGGACCTGGGCCGGGCAGATCAAGTCCGCACTGATGGCCAACCGCTTCCGGCTCGTGCAGCAGCCAATCGCGAGCCTGGTTGGTGAGGGCGAGCCGATGATCGACCTCGTCGTGCGCATGCTCGACGAAAAGGGCAACGAAGTCCTGCCGTCGGAATTCCTCGCGGCAGCCGAGCGCACCGACCTGATGAAGAACATCGATCGCTGGGTAATCGGCGCAGCGATGTCGTTCTGCGCAGCGCGAAAGCCGAACCGCGTGTTCGTGCGCGTGTCCCACGACTCCATGCGCGACCAGACGCTGGGTACCTGGCTGCACCAGCAGATCAAGGCCTCAGGCGTTGAACCGGGCCGGATCGTCGTCGAAATCGGCGAGGATCTCGCGACCAGGCACCTCAAGGAAGCCCGCGAGCTGCGAGCACTGGTCACCCACCTCGGGTTCGGCTTCGCCATCGAGAATTTCGGCGCCAGCCGCGACTCCGCCCAGATCCTGCGTCACCTGCCGTCCAACTTTGCCAAGATCGACGGCGCGCTGATGCAGGGACTTGCAAACGACCGCCGCCTGCAGGACCAGGTCAAGTCGCTGGTGGACGCGGCACGTGCAGCGAAGGCCGCCACCATCGCGGAGCGCGTCGAGGACGCGAACACGATGGCGGTGTTGTGGCAGCTCGGCGTCGAGTTCGTGCAGGGCTACTTCGTCTCGAGCCCGGAAGAAGTCGTGCTCGGCGCGTGACGCGGGAGTACCGGCACTAGCTGCTTTCGACCCCGATCCCTTCGACCTTCCTCCAGCCCCGCGGCAGCACGGCGCCGCGCTGGCCGCGTTCGCCGCGGTAGTCGTCGAGCTGGCGGAACGTGAGGCCCATCTGCCTGCCTCCCGAGATCACGCGCAGCGCCTGTCCGGGCGCGACGACCGCGACCGCGAGCAGGGTCTCCTCCCCCGACAGCGCCTTCTTCGTCGGGATGCCGAAGATCTTGTTGCCCTTGCCGCGCGGCAGTTCGGGCAGGTCCGCGACCGGGAACGCCAGCAGGCGCCCGTCGGAATTGACGGCGGCCAGCAGTGCGCCTTCGCCGGCCGGCAACGGCACCGGCTCCAGCACGCCCGTCCCATCCGGCACCTTCAGCACCGCCTTGCCAGCGCGATTTCGACTGTGCAGGTCTTCGAGCTTCACGACGAAGCCATAGCCCGCACTGCCCGCGAGCACCCAGCGCTCCGCGGGCTCACCGATCAGCACGCCGGGAAACGTGGCTCCATCCGGCGGATCGAGGCGGCCGGACAACGGCTCCCCCTGCCCGCGCGCCGACGGCAGGGTGTGCGCGGGCAGGCTGTACGCGCGACCGGTGCTGTCGAGGAACACGGCCAGCTGCGTGCTGCGCCCGCGAGCCATGCAGTGATATTCGTCACCCGTCTTGTAGGACAAGCTACGCGGGTCGATTTCGTGACCCTTTGCCGCGCGAACCCATCCGCTCCGCGACAAGACGACCGTCACCGGCTCGCTGGCCACCAGCTCGGTCTCGGCGATCGCCTGTGCGGCGGCACGCTCGACGATCCGGCTGCGGCGGTCGTCGCCGTACTTCCCGGCGTCGGCGATGATCTCGTCGCGCACCAGCTTGCGAAGCCGCGTCTTGCTGCCAAGGATCTTCGTGAGCGCGTCGCGCTCGGCGGCGAGTTTCTCCTGCTCACCGCGGATCTTCATCTCTTCGAGCTTCGCGAGGTGCCGCAGCTTGGTGTCCAGTATCGCCTCGGCCTGCAACTCGGAAAGCTCGAAGCGGGCCATCAGCGCCGCCTTGGGCTCGTCCTCGTAGCGGACGATGCGGATCACCTCATCGAGGTTCAGGTACGCGACCAGCAAGCCGTCGAGAATGTGCAGGCGCGCGTTGACCTTGTCCAGGCGGTGCGCCAGCCGGCGCGTCACCGTATCGACACGGAACGAAAGCCACTCTTCCAGCAGCGGCTTCAGGCCCATGACCCGTGGCCGGCCGTCGCGCGCGATCACGTTCATGTTCACGCGATAGCTGCGCTCCAGGTCGGTGGTTGCAAACAGGTGCGCCATCACCTGCTCGACGTCCACGCGGTTCGAGCGCGGAGTGATCACCAGCCGCGTCGGGTGCTCGTGGTCGGATTCGTCGCGCAGGTCCTCGACCATCGGCAGCTTCTTGGCACGCATCTGTGCCGCGATCTGCTCCAGCACCTTCGAACCCGAGACCTGGTAGGGCAGCTCCGTGACCACGATCTCGCCGTCCTCGGTCTCGTAGCGCGCGCGTGCGCGGAACGTGCCGTTGCCGGTCTCGTAGAACCGCGACAGGTCCTCGCGCGAGGAGATGATTTCGGCGCCGGTCGGAAAATCCGGGCCCCGCACGTGCTCGCAGAGCTGCGCCACGGTCGCCTTCGGATCCTCGAGCAGGCGCACGCAGGCCGCGGCCACCTCCCGCAGGTTGTGCGGGGGGATGTCGGTCGCCATGCCTACCGCGATGCCGGTCGCGCCGTTCAGCAGGACGTTCGGCAGCCTCGCCGGGAGCAGCGCCGGCTCGTCCAGCGTGCCGTCGAAATTCGGCGTCCAGTCGACCGTGCCTTCGCCGAGCTCCGAAAGCAGCACGTCGGCATAACGCGTGAGCTTCGACTCCGTGTAACGCATCGCCGCGAAGGACTTCGGGTCATCCGGCGAACCGAAGTTGCCCTGGCCGTCGACGATCGGGTAGCGGTACGAGAACGACTGCGCCATCAGCACCAGCGCCTCGTAGCAGGCAGAGTCGCCGTGCGGATGGAACTTGCCGATCACGTCGCCGACCGTACGCGCGGACTTCTTGTGCTTGGCGGTCGCCGCGAGTCCGAGCTCGCTCATCGCGTAGATGATCCGGCGCTGCACCGGCTTCAGGCCGTCACCCACGTTGGGCAGGGCCCGGTCGAGGATCACGTACATGGAGTACTCGAGGTACGCCTTCTCGGTAAAGGTGCGCAGCGGCAGCTGCTCGACACCCTCGAAGTTCAGTTCGTTCTGGGTCGTCACGGGTGCTCCGGCGGGCTCAGGGCTGCACTGCAGCCAGGTTGCCCTTGGTTTCCAGCCATTCGCGTCGGTCCGCGGCGCGCTTCTTGGCCAGCATCATGTCCATGACCTGGTCGGCCTCGTCTTTTGCTTCCACCGTGAGCTGGACGAGGCGGCGTGTCTCGGGCGCCATCGTGGTCTCGCGCAACTGCAGCGCGCTCATCTCGCCCAGGCCCTTGAAGCGGGTCACCATCGGCTTGGCGCGCGGGTTCTCGGCGCAGATGCGGTCGAGGACGCCGTTGCGCTCCGCCTCGTCCAGCGCATATTCGACCTGCTTGCCGTAGTCGATGCGGAACAGCGGCGGCATCGCCACGAAGACGTGGCCGGCGAGTACCAGCGGCCGGAAGTGCCGCAGGAACAGCGCGCAGAGCAGCGTCGCGATGTGCAGCCCGTCGGAATCGGCGTCGGCGAGGATGCAGACCTTGTGGTAACGGAGCATCGAAATGTCGTCCGATGCCGGGTCCACGCCGATCGCGACCGCGATGTCATGCACTTCCTGGGACGAGAGGATCTCGCCCGACGCCACCTCCCAGGTGTTGAGGATCTTTCCGCGCAGCGGCATCACCGCCTGGAACTCCCGATCGCGCGCCTGCTTGGCAGAGCCGCCTGCGGAATCGCCCTCGACCAGGAACAGCTCGGTGCGTTTCGGCTCCTGGCTGCTGCAGTCGGCGAGCTTCCCGGGCAGTGCGGGGCCGCTCACCACGCGCTTTCGCGCCACCTTCTGGCTGGCTTTCAGTCGGACCTGCGCGTTTTCGATCGCCAGCTGCGCGATGCCCTCACCGGCTTCCGGATGCTGGTTCAGCCACAGGCCGAACTGGTCCTTGACGATGCCGGACACGAATGCAGCGGGCTCGCGCGAAGTCAGCCGCTCCTTGGTCTGGCCGGCGAACTGCGGGTCGCGCATCTTGGTCGAGAGCACGTAGCTTGCGTCGTCCCACACGTCTTCGGGCGCGAGCTTGAGCCCACGCGGCAGCAGGTTGCGGAATTCGCAGAATTCGCGGATCGCCTCCGTGAGCCCGAGGCGGAAACCATTGACGTGCGTTCCGCCGAGCATCGTCGGGATCAGGTTTACGTAGCTCTCCTCGACGCGCGCGCCGCCGTCGGTGCGCCAGGCGACGGCCCAGTCCACTCCCTCCATCTCACCCTCGACACTGCCAGTGAATGGCTCTTCGGGGAGCCACTCGCCGCCATCGAGCGACTCGCGCAGGTACTGCTCGAGGCCACCGGTGTAGATCCAGGACTCCTTCTCCCCGGTCTTCTCGACCGTGAGCCGCATCTCGAGCCCCGGGCACAGCACGGCCTTGGCCTTCAGGACATGCTTCAACTTCGGCAGAGCGATGTCCGGGCTGTCGAAATACGACGCATCAGGCCAGAAGCGCAGCGTGGTGCCTGTGTTGGCCTTGCCGACCTCGCCCACGACCTCGAGCTTCGACTTGATCTTCCCGTTCGCGAACGAGATGTTGTATTCCTTGCCGCCACGCCGCACCCAGCACTCGAGGTTCTTCGACAGCGCGTTCACCACCGACACGCCGACGCCGTGCAGGCCACCCGAGAACTTGTAGGTGCCGTCGGAGAACTTGCCGCCCGCATGCAGGCGCGTGAGGATCAGCTCGACACCGCTCACCTTTTCCTTCGGGTGGATGTCCACCGGCATGCCGCGGCCGTCGTCGCTCACCTCGACCGAGCCGTCCTTGTGAACCGTGACGGAAATGCGGGTGCAGTGCCCGGAGAGCGCCTCATCGACGCTGTTGTCCACTACCTCGTGGACCAGGTGGTTGGGCCGGCTGGTGTCGGTGTACATGCCCGGCCGGCGCCGGACGGGTTCGAGTCCGCTCAGGACCTCGATGTCTTGAGCGGTATATGTCTGCGTCATCGTTGGTCGTTCCGCGTGCTCGCGTCTGTGAAGGCGCGCGGATTCTAGCAGCGCATGACTGCTGCCGCATCGTCATGCCGCCGCCACAGTGGCAATCGCAAACGTTTTGGGGTACCCCGCGCAAGGCCGGCGAGCGGACGGACGGTGCGTTGTCCAGCGGGCGTCGCGCGGCACGGATGCCGCGCGCGAGCCTCCAGGGACGGATTCACGGCGTCCCGCCGGATGACGTGCCGGCTGACCGATCGCCGGCAGCCTGCCTCACGCCAGGTCTTTCACCAGCGACGCGCGCGAAGCCTCCGGCAGCGGATCGACCATGTGGCGGTAGGCGTCGTGGTCCATGCCGATCGACAGTGCCGCACCCGCCTTCGCCGCCTCGACCATCGCCGGCGCCAGCTCGAAGCGCATGAAGTGCACCGCCGAGGTCTTCTCGTCGTTCTCGCGCTCGAGGTCCTCGTCGGCGATCGCGAATACACGATCGTGTCCTGCCACCCGGACCCAGCAGCGATCCTCGACGCCCTTCAGCCCGCCAAGCGCAATGCGCCGCTCGTCCGCATCCGGGTACTCGATCAGCAGCGTCGCTTTCCAGTTCGAGCCGTCGGGAACCAGCGGGTTGTAGGCCGCGAGCTCGTCGGCGATGCCCTCGGGCTCGAAGATCTTCTCGATTCTGAGCATCTCCTGGACCTGGTACTGGACCGTGAGCCGGTCCTCGAAGCAGAAGGTCGCGTTCGGCCCGCACTGGATCGTGCGTTCTCTCTTGTGGGCCAGCACCTTCGGCCGGAATTCGGCCCTCTGCCGCGCGTACTGCTCGAGGCTGAAGAGCTCATCCGCTCGCAACTTACCCTTGCTCATAGTCCGTATGCCTTGCGCAGCAGCGTGAGTGGATGGGTCGGTCCCTGCCCGCCCTCGAGCGCCGATTCGATCTGGTGGCCCGCCATCGGGCAGTCGCTGGCGTAGTGGTCGGGTTCAGCCGCCTTGACCTTGTTGAACACCGGCTTGCCGATCTTCATGGAGACGTCGCGGTACTCGCGCTTCACGCCGTAGGTTCCGTTGTGTCCCGAGCAGCGCTCGATCGCTTCGATTTCAGTGCCTGGTACCAGCGCGAGCACGTCGCGGGTCTTCAGGCCCAGGTTCTGCACGCGCAGGTGACAGGGCACGTGGTAGCTCACCTTGCCGAGCTGGCGCACGAAGTCGGTGCTCAGCAGGCCCGCCTTGTGTCGCAGCATCAGGTACTCGAAGGGGTCGAACATCGCGGCCTTGACCTTCTGCACCTGCGGGTCGTCCGGGAACAGCAGCGGCAGTTCCTGCTTGAACATCAGCACGCAGGACGGGATCGGCGCCACGATGTCGTAGCCCTGGTCCACCATCGCGGCCATCGCGGGAATATTGACGCTCTTCGCTTCCTCTATCGCGTCGAGGTCGCCGAGTTCCAACTTGGGCATGCCGCAGCATCGTTCCTTCGGGATCACGCTCACCTGGATGCCGTTGTGGCGGAATACCGCGGCCAGGTCCGCGTCGATGTCGGGCTCGTTGCGGTTGCAGTAGCAGGTCGCGAAGAGCGCGACACGACCCGTCGTCTCCGGCGTGGCCTTCACCTCCAGCCCGGCGAGGTCGCCGCGTGCGACGCGCTTGCGGCCCGAGGTGCTGTGATAGTCGGGAATCGGCGCCCCTGGATGCACGCCCAGCGTCTTGTCCAGCATCTTCCGGCCGATCGCACTCTGGTTCACCAGGTTGACCGTCTGCGCAATGACCGGAATGCCGGCGATGGCGCCCACCTTGTCCGTCGCGGTGAGAATGCGGTCGCGCAGCGGCGTGTCGCCCTGCCTGAACTTCACTGCCTTGGCCCTGAGCATCAGGTGCGGGAAGTCGATGTTCCACGGATGCGGCGGCACGTACGGACACTTCGTCATGTAGCACATGTCGCAGAGGTAGCAGTGGTCTACGACCTCCCAGTAGACCTTGCGGTCCACTCCATCGAGTTCACAAGTCGGGCTTTCGTCGATCGCGTCAAAGAGCAGCGGGAATGCGTTACACAGGCTGAAGCAGCGTCGGCAGCCATGGCAGAGGTCGTAGACGCGGTGCAGTTCCTTGAACAGCGACTCCTCGTCGAAGAAGTCCTGATCGCGCCAGGCGATCGGGTGCCTTGTCGGCGCCGAGAGACTGCCCTCGCGCGCAGCCTGGATGCTGGTGTCGTCCGCCATCGAATGTCTCCTGCCTGTGTGCGCCTCGCCGACGAAAAAGGGCGGACCCCCGGGGCCCGCCCTCTCACGATTGCCGCAGAGGCCGGCTGATCAGAGGGCGTCGAGAGCCTTCTGGAAACGATTCGCGTGCGAACGCTCGGCCTTGGCCAGCGTCTCGAACCAGTCCGCGATCTCGTCAAAGCCTTCGTCCCGGGCCGCCTTCGCCATTCCCGGGTACATGTCGGTGTACTCATGGGTCTCGCCGGCAATGGACGCCTTCAGGTTGTTCGACGTGCTGCCGATCGGCAGCCCGGTGGCCGGGTCACCAACCTGCTCGAGATACTCGAGATGGCCGTGTGCGTGACCGGTCTCGCCCTCCGCAGTCGAACGGAACACGGCTGCGACGTCGTTGCAGCCCTCGATGTCTGCCTTCTGGGCGAAATACAGGTAGCGGCGATTCGCCTGGGACTCGCCCGCGAATGCGTCCTTGAGGTTCTTTTCGGTCTTTGTGCCCTTCAAATTGCTCATTGTTGCCTCCAACGGTGTAGCTCGCCGCATGGACGAGCATAATTTAGACTTGGTCTAGCCGAAGCCCAATCTAGGCGGCAAGCGGCGTGAAGTCAACGCTAGCACGCCCCGCCGGGAGCGACGATTCGGACTGTCCGGTATTGCCGTTTCCGCTGCGTTGACCGTCGCTACCCCCTGTGCAAGGCTTGCGCGCCCCGGAGGCCATCGTGACCAGCAAGAAAATCAAGGCTCTCGACTTCGAACAGGCGCTCGCGGAACTCGAGGCAGTCGTCGAACGGCTTGAGCACGGCGAACTGCCGCTCGAGGATGCTTTGAAGCAGTTCGAGCGAGGCATCGAACTCGCCCGCAGCTGCCAGACCTCGCTGAAGGCGGCTGAACAGCGGGTGGAGATCCTGCTTCGCAAGGCGCCCGATGCGGAACCCGAGCCCTTCGAAGGGAGCGAGTAGGCGTTTCTGCGGATGATTGCACTCAGTTCACGCCTGGACGATTGGCGTAGCCGCGTCGAGCGTGAGCTCGACAGCTGGCTCCCACCCGACACGATGCTGCCGCAGCGGCTGCACGAGGCGCAACGCTACAGCGTGCTCGGACCCGGCAAGCGAATCCGTCCGGCGCTCGTCTACGCAACCGCGGAAACGCTTGACGTTCCGCTCGAGCACGTGGACGCCGCCGCATGCGCAGTCGAGCTGATCCACGCTTATTCGCTGGTGCACGACGACCTGCCCGCGATGGACGACGACGACCTGCGTCGCGGCAGACCCACCTGTCACAAGGCTTTCGACGAGGCGACCGCCATCCTGGCCGGAGATTCACTGCAGGTGCTGGCATTCCAGGTGCTGGCCAGCCACCGCGGCATTCCCGGTGACGACGGAATGCGGGTCAAGATGATCGCAACCCTCGCCGAGGCCAGCGGGACGGCGGGCATGGCCGGCGGCCAGGCGCTCGACCTCGCCGCCGAAGGCCGTACGCTGACGCTGCCCGAAATCGAGCAGGTACACGCGCTCAAGACCGGCGCCCTGATCCGCGCGAGCATCCTGATGGCAGCGCACGGCGCGCCCGGACTCGGCTCCGGGCAGCTGGAACGCCTGGGCGAATTCGGGCGCCTGGTCGGTCTCGCCTTCCAGGTACAGGACGACATCCTCGACATAGAGGGCGACGCCAGCCTGATCGGCAAGCCGGTCGGCAGTGACGAGGCCCGCTGCATGCCGACTTATCCGGCCGTCGCGGGCCTGGCCGCGGCGCGTGCCCGTGTCTACGAACTGCATTCGTCCGCGGCCGCCATCCTCGCGAGCGCGGGATGGGCGGAGAGTCCGCTCGCCATCCTGGCCGACTGGCTGCTGACGAGGCGGCACTAGCGCGGCCCCGCCTGCCGCAGTGCGATAGACTTGGCTGTCATGTCTCCGACCGACCCCTATCCCCTGCTCTCCGCGATCCAATCGCCGGCCGACCTGCGGCGACTGCCCGAATCGGACCTTGAGCCGCTTGCGCGGGAGCTGCGAGAGTTCCTGGTCCAGACGGTCAGCCAGATGGGTGGGCACTTTGCGGCCGGGCTCGGCACGGTCGAACTGACGGTGGCACTCCACTACGTGTACGACACACCGCACGACCGCCTGGTGTGGGACGTGGGTCACCAGGCCTATCCGCACAAGGTGCTCACCGGGCGCCGTGACCGGCTGCGGACCATCAAGCTGAAGGACGGGCTCGCCCCCTTCCCCAGCCGTGACGAGAGCGAGTACGACACCTTCGGCGTCGGCCACGCCAGCACGTCGATCGGCGCGGCGCTCGGCATGTCGCTCGCGTGCGCACGCAGCGGCCCGCCGCGGCGCGTCGTTGCGGTGATCGGCGATGGCGCCATCAGCGGTGGCCAGGCCTTCGAGGCGATGAACCACGCCGGGCCGCTCGACCCGGACATGCTCGTCGTGTTGAACGACAACAAGATGTCCATTTCGGAGAATGTAGGCGCGCTGGCACTGTACTTGGCAAGGGTACTTTCGGGGCCGACCTACACCGCACTCCGCGAGGGCGGCAAGCGCATCCTGAGCCATCTGCCGGCAATGAAGCGCTTTGCGCGTCGCTCCGAGGAGCACGTCAAGGGCATGGTGCTCCCCGGGACGCTGTTCGAGGAACTCGGCTTCAATTACAGCGGCCCGATCGACGGCCACAACGTGGGCGAACTGGTCGCGAAGCTGAAGCTGCTGCGCGAGCGGCGCGGACTGCAGTTCCTGCACGTCGTTACCCAGAAGGGCAAGGGCTATGCGCCCGCGGAAGCCGACCCGATCAAGTGGCACGGTCCCGGTCCCTTCGACCCGACCAGCGGCACGATCTTCAAGGAAAAGAATTCGGGCCCGGCGTATTCGCAGGTGTTCGGGCAGTGGCTCTGCGACATGGCCGAGCGCGACCCGCGGGTGGTGGGCATCACGCCGGCGATGCGCGAAGGGTCCGGGCTGGTCGAGTTCTCGAAGCGGTTTCCCGACCGCTACTACGACGTGGCCATCGCCGAGCAGCATGCCGTGACGCTCGCCGCCGGCATGGCCTGCGAGGGCACCCGGCCGGTGGTGGCGATCTATTCGACGTTCCTGCAGCGCGGCTACGACCAGTTGATCCACGACGTGGCGCTGCAGAAACTTCCGGTCACCTTCGCGATCGACCGCGGCGGGCTCGTCGGTGGCGACGGCGCGACGCACCAGGGCGCCTACGACCTCAGCTTCATGCGCTGCATCCCGAACATGACCGTGATGGTCCCGGCCGACGAGAACGAGTGCCGGCAGATGCTCTACACGGCCGTGATGCACGACGGCCCCGCGGCCGTGCGCTATCCGCGCGGGCCGGGCCCAGGCGTGGTGCCGGTGGCCGAGATGAGCGCGCTGCCGGTGGGCCGCGCGGAGATACGTCGTGAAGGACGCTCCGGCCTGTTGCTGCTCGCCTTCGGCACGATGGTCGCGCCCTGCGTGCCGATCGCCGAAAGACTCGACGCGACGCTGGTCAACATGCGTTTCGTGAAACCGCTGGACGCCGAACTCGTGTGCCGACTGGCGGCTTCGCACGAGTGCGTGGTGACGCTCGAGGAAAACGCGATCGCCGGCGGCGCCGGCAGCGCCGTGGACGAGTGCCTCGCCGCTGCCGGCATCGAGCGCGCCGTGCACCGCATCGGCATTCCCGACCGCTTCATCGAGCACGGATCGCGCGAGGACTGTCTCGCGCTCGCCGAACTCGATGCCGTGGGCCTCGCGCGCCAGGTCGAACGCGCCTGGCCCGCTCGCAGCGAAACCCTGGCCGCGGTCGGCGCCAGGCCCCTGGCGGTGTGACCATGGACGACGTGCAAGGCCGCGCGGATTCGCGCCAGATCCCGATCAACAAGGTCGGTATCAAGGACATCTACCACCCGGTGCAGGTCAAGGACCGTTCAGGCGGCGAGCAGCACACCATCGCCAATTTCAACATGTACGTCGCCCTGCCCCACAACTTCAAGGGCACGCACATGTCGCGCTTCGTGGAAGTGCTGCACGGGCACGAGCGCGAGGTTTCGGTGGATTCCTTCCGGCAGATGCTGGCGGAGATGACTCGCAAGCTCGATGCGACGACCGGGCACATCGAGATGAGCTTCCCGTACTTCGTGATGAAAAAAGCCCCGGTATCCGGCGTCTCGAGCCTGATGAACTACCAGGCGAGCCTGATCGGCGAAGTGCAGGACGGCCGGGAGGAAATGTGGATCCGCGTGCTGGTGCCGGTCACCAGCCTGTGCCCCTGCTCGAAGAAGATCGCCGACTACGGCGCGCACAACCAGCGTTCCCACATCACCATCAAGGCGCGGGTTCGCGAGCACCTGTGGATCGAGGAACTGATCGACATCGCCGAGCAGGAGGCGTCGAGCCAGCTGTATGGGATCCTCAAGCGCCCCGACGAGAAATTCGTGACCGAGCGCGCCTATGACAACCCCAAGTTCGTCGAGGACATCGTCCGCGACGTCGCGGTCAAGCTGAACAATGAGCCGCGCGTGCTGGCCTACGTGGTCGAGGCGGAGAACTTCGAGTCCATCCACAACCACTCGGCATACGCCCTGATCGAAAAGGACAAGGAAGGCGCCCGCTGACGCGCGATGCGCGAGCCCCCTGTCAGTGCGTCCGCGAAGATCCCCTGCCGCGTATCCATGACTGCAGCTTCTGCAACAGTCCCGGCGCAGTGCGGGACGGAGCCACAACCGGCCGCGCCGGTGGGCGGGAAGGCGCGGCCCGACTCGCGACGCGGGCGTTCCCGGTGGGAGCGGCCCCGCTGTCGTAGGGATCAAAGCCACCGCAGGAAGGCGCGGCCTCTTTTGCTGAGCCGCCAGCCTGCTTGCGCACGATGGCGGTCGCTTCGAGGCTGAGTTGGGGAGCCTCGAGTTTCTTCACCAGGCTCGTGCTGGCATCGCGCTGGAACGTACCTTCGCCGGTCCGCCACTCCCAGACCGAGTTGCCGCGCGCGTCGAATGCCACGCGCCCGGATTCCTTCTCCCGAGATACCGCCACGGCCGCGGCGTCGCCAGGTCCGCTGTCGGGGGTGATTGTCGGAGCCCTGTCTTCTTCGCTCATGGTTGACCTGGATGCTGGTGTAGCAAGTTCGGCCATGTGATCAAGCCTGGGTAATTCTGGGCCCGGTGCCGGCGTTCACGCCTGAATCAGCACCGGCGGCCACCTGAAACTGCGACCCAGTCGCGGTTATTTCCTAGGCGCCGTCGCCCGCCTTCCTACCGCGCTGCAGACGCCCGATCAGCTCGCGCAGGAAGACCTTGTGGAAGCGCAGCTGGCAGGAAATGGATGCCTGCTCGAGCAGCGTCGCGGTGACCTTGAGAAGTGTAAGGGGCCCCTCGGCCACGATCAGCGTGTCGCGTCGAGCGCCCTCAGCGAACGCTGCCTCGCCGAAACAGCCGCCCGTCTCGACGCGCCCGGCCAGTTCGCCGAATCGGCTCACCTTGGCGCAACCTGAGACCACCACGTAGAAACGGTCGTCAGTATCGCCTGGGCGCAGGACTGCCTCGCCGGGCTGGCAGTCCATCCAGCACCCGGACCTCATGACTTCACGGATCTCGGCGTGCGAGAAATCGTGGAAGAAGCGCAGGCGACGCAGAACCGCAAAGCGCTCCTCGTCGTCGATGTCCGACTGCGCGGAACGCAACTTCTGGTGCACGCGAGTCAAGTCTGCCGCGAATTCGGCGCCGCTGCGATAACGATTCCCAGGCTCCTTTTCCAGCGCACGGTTGACCACCGCCTCGAGTTCCAGGGGGATCTCGGGTCGCACGTCGCGAAGCGGCTCCGGCGTCGCCTGCACCACCTGCCTGAGCAGCTTGCCGAGCGCGCCGGCCCGGAACGGCCGATGGCCGCAGAGCATCTCGTACATCACGGCGCCGAGCGAATACAGGTCCGAGCGCGGATCGAGGTCGTGGCCCTGCACCTGCTCGGGCGACATGTAGGCGGGGCTGCCGGCCACACCCTCGAGGCGCGACACGTCGGAGTCCGAGACGAGCGCGATCCCGAAGTCCACGATACGCACGTCGCCTTCCTGCGTAAGCAGGATGTTCGAGGGCTTGATGTCCCGGTGCACGACGCCGCGCGAGTGCGCGTAGTGCAGCGCCTTCGCGCACTTGTAGACGATGCCGATCACCTGGTCCACCGGCAGCAGGCTGCCGGGCCTGCAGTACGCAGACAGGGTGCGTGCGCCGTGCACGTGTTCGGTGACTACATAGCGCCGCCCTTCTTCCTCGCCTGCGTCGAAGATCGGCACGATGTTCGGGTGCTGCAGTTTCCCGACCATGTGCGCTTCGCCGAGGAACATGCGGCGCGCATTACGCGACTCGGCGTCGTCGGAATTGGCTGCGTGGTAGAACTTGATCGCCACGTCGCGCCCGTAGAACGGGTCGTGCGACAGGTACACCGTGCCGGTGCTGCCGCGCCCGACCTCGTGCACCACGTAGTACTTGCCGATACGCTCCGGTACGGACTGAAGCGGTGCGAGGATCGGCTGAGTCTGGGTCCCGGTAAGCAGGTGAGTCTGGGTCCCGGTAAGCAGGTTCTGGGTTGCCATTATTCTTCGCGTACGGGCATTCGCTGGTGGCCGGGATTCCGGTTATGTTGCACGCGAGGATAGTGGTGCACCGTGCGCGGTTCCGTGACCTGCCTCGCGGATCCGAGGGAGCACCCCGCGCAGCCGCCGCCTGCCGAAGTGGTCGACAGTCCCCGCCGGTCAGGCGAAGTGGTCGAATCCGGTGCCTGCCGCAGGGATGACCAGCCCGTCCCGCTCGCAGCGCACGCCACAGCCCGCCTCGATTTCACCGATCCGGTTAACCGGGCAGGACCGGCCAAGTTCCACCTCGTACCGATCAGCGTCGGCTGCCGGCAGCGTGAACAGCAGCTCGTAGTCGTCGCCACCCAGCAACGCCAGGCGCTCGCCGGCCTCGCGCCCCAGTCCGGCAAGCAGCCGTTCCGAGACGGGCAGCGCCCCGAGGTCGAGCCGCGCTCCGACGCCACTCGCAGCGCACAGCTTGCCGAGGTCGCCAAGCAGGCCGTCCGACACGTCCATCGCGGCACTCGCACGACCTCGCAGCGCGCGACCGAGTGCGAGCCTGGGCTGCGCGTACAGGTACCGCATCACAAGCGGATCCCCTGAATCCATCCTGCTGCCACCTCGCAAGGCCTCCAGGCCCGCCGCCGCCTCGCCCAGCGAGCCCGACACGTAGACAAGATCGCCCGGCCGCGCGCCCGAGCGCCTGAGCGCAGCCGCCGGTTCGACCAAGCCGAGCACTTCCACCGTTACCACCAGCGGCCCTCGCACCGTGTCGCCGCCGACGAGTTCCACGCCCTGCTCATCGGCGAGCGCGAAGAACCCGCTTGCGAAATCCTCGAGCCAGTCCTCGCGCACCTCGGGCAACGACAAGGAGAGCAGGGCCCAGGCCGGATCGGCCCCCATCGCGGCCAGGTCGCTCAGGTTGACCGCCAGCGACTGGTGCCCGATGGAGCGACCCGGAGCACCCTCGAGGAAATGCCGCCCTTCAACCAGAGTATCGGTCGCCGCGGCCAGCGCGTATCCCGCAGGCGGCACCAGCAGCGCAGCGTCGTCGCCCACGCCGAGCAGCACGTCGCGCCGCCGCAGCGGGCGCCTGAAGAATCGGTCGATGAGGTCGAATTCGCCGAGCGCCATGGCGCCCCCGGTTCAGGCGCGCGCGCGGGCCGCCGCCGACTGTTCGGCGGCGCGAAGGCCGCGGGCGGCCCGGTCAAGCACGGCGTTGACGAACTTGTGTCCGTCCGTGGCCCCGAATCGCTTGGTCAGGTCGACGCCCTCGTTGATCACCACCCGGTACGGCACGTCGAGCTGCGCGCGCAGCTCATACAGGCCGATCAGCAGGACCGCATGCTCGACCGGGTCGAGTTGTGCCACGGGACGATCGAGCAGCGAGCCGAGCGCCTCGTCGAGCGACTCCCGCTCCGCAGTCGTACCGGTGAGCAGCGCCTCGAAGTAGTCGCGGTCGGCGTCGCCGAAACCTTCCTCGGCAGCGTACTGGTTGCGCAGCTCGGCGCAGGATTGCCCCGTGAGCTGCCACTGGTAGAGCGCCTGCATCGCGAACTTGCGCGCCAGGCTCCGCGCCCGCGAGGTCCGGTCGGGGCGTTTGGCCACGATCAGACGTCCAGCCGACGCAGCAGGTTCGCGAGCTCGAGCGCGCAAAGCGCAGCATCCGCGCCCTTGTTGCCGGCCTTGGTGCCGGCGCGCTCGATTGCCTGTTCGATGGTGTCGGTGGTGAGCACGCCGAAAGCCACCGGGACACCGGTCTCGAGCGATGCGCGCGTGAGCCCGGCGGCGCACTGCCCCGCCACGTGATCGAAGTGGGGGGTCGCGCCGCGGATCACCGCGCCGAGCGCCACGATGGCGTCGCATCGCTTGCTCGCCGCGATCTTCTGCACCACCAGCGGCAGGTCGAAGGCACCCGGCACGCGGACGAGCTCGATCTGTTTTTCAGCCGCGCCGTGGCGCACCAGCGTGTCGACCGCGCCCCGCACCAGCGAGTCCACGATCATGTCGTTGAAGCGCGCCGCAACGATCGCGAAGCGCAGGTCGCGCGCGATCAGGTCACCGTTGATTGTGCGAATGTTGTCCATGCTGGTTCCTCAGCCGCCCTCGTCCACGTACTCGACGACCTCGAGCCCGAATGCCGACAGGCCGTGCATCTGTTTCGGCGCGCTCAGTACGCGCATACGCACCACGCCGAGGTCCTGCAGAATCTGAGCGCCGATGCCGTAGGTGCGCAGCACCTGCGCCCCGCTGGCCTTCGGGTTCCGCGGAATGCGGCTGTCGGAGCGCACCGCCTCCGCGATCTCGAGCGGGCTCTCGTGCGGCCGCAGCAGCACGATGACCCCAGAGTCCTCACGCGCAATGCGCTCCATGGCGCTGCGCAGGCTCCAGCTGCGGTCCTGCTCGTGCGCGCCGACCAGGTCGCGCACCGTGTCCTTGAGGTGCACGCGCACCAGCGGCGCCGTGCGACTGTCCAGCGACCCGCGCACCAGCGCGAGGTGCACTGTCCCGTTCACATGGTCCTCGTAGCAGCAGAGCCGGAAGGGTCCAAAGTCAGTCGCAATCTCGCGCTCGGCGATGCGCTCGACCGAGCGCTCTTTCTCGAGGCGATAGCGGATCAGGTCCGCGATGGTCCCCATCTTGATCCCGTGCTCGCGCGAGAATTCCTCGAGCTGCGGCCGACGGGCCATGGTGCCGTCTTCGTTCAGGATCTCGACGATCACCGCGGCAGGTTCCACACCTGCGAGGCGCACCAGGTCGCAACCTGCTTCCGTGTGGCCGGCGCGCGTCAGCACGCCGCCCGGCTGCGCCATCAGCGGGAAGATGTGGCCGGGCTGGCGCAGGTGCTCCGGACGCGCGTCCGGCGCTACGGCGGTGCGGATGGTGTGCGCCCGGTCGTAGGCGGAAATGCCGGTGGTCACGCCCTCGGCTGCCTCGATCGACAACGTGAAGTTCGTCGTCTGGTCGGAATCCGTTTCGCTGACCATCAGCGGGAGCCGCAACTGGCGGCATCGGTCACGTGTGAGCGTCAGGCAGATCAGGCCGCGCCCGTACCGCGCCATGAAGTTGATGTCTTCGGGCCGTACCTTGGAGGCGGCCATGATCAGGTCGCCTTCGTTCTCACGGTCCTCGTCGTCCATCAGGATCACCATGCGGCCATTGCCGATGTCCTGGAGGATCTCGTCGATCGTATTCAAGCAACTCATTTAGAAATGGCCGTAAGTATCTATTTTATTTAACTATAATTTTCGCCGGACATGATGCGCCCGGACCGGGGACGCAAGTGTAGCAGGAGGCTGGCGCGCTGGCCGGCCTCCCGCTCAGCGACCGGCCTCCAGCATTCGCTCCAGGTAGCGGGCGATGATGTCCACTTCGAGGTTGACCGTGGTGCCGGGCCCGCAGTCCACGAGGGTCGTCAGTTCCAGCGTGTGCGGCACCAGGTTCACGTCGAAGCGACGTCCCTCTACCCCGTTCACGGTCAGGCTGACCCCGTCGACGCATACCGATCCCTTGCGCGCCACGTAGCGCGCGAGCTCGGCCGGCACCTCGAACTCCACGCGCACCGACCGCGCGTCGTCGTGCCGTGATACCACACGGCCAACGCCGTCGACATGACCCGTGACGTAATGACCGCCGAGCGCCTGGCCGGCCGTCAGCGCTTTCTCGATGTTGACCCGCGCCCCCTCGACGGCGGCGCCAAGCGTCGTGTGCGTCAGTGTCTCGCGCGACACGTCTGCCGCGAACGCATGGGCTTCGAGTTGCGTCGCCGTGAGGCAGGCGCCGCCCACTGCAATGCTGCCGCCCACCTGCACGTCGTCGAGCGGCACCGGGCCGGCCTCGATCCACAGCGTCACGTCCCCGCCGCGCGGCTCGATTGAACGTATGCGGCCCACGCCCTGCACTATCCCGGTGAACATCAGCCTTCCTCCCTGCGCCGCGGGCGCAGCGTCAGTCGCAGGTCGTCGCCGACCCGATCCACTTCGCGCCACGTGAACTCGCAGCGGTCACACATCCGTTCGAGCGCCGGCATATTGAACAGGCTGCGGGCCGCGCTGCCGAGCACCACAGGTGCCATGTAGACAACGATCTCGTCCGCGAAGCCCGCACGCAGGAACTCGCCCGCCAGCGTCGGGCCTGCCTCGACCAGCACCTCGTTGCACTCGAGCACCGCGAGTCTCGCCAGCACGGAGGCAATGTCGAGACCGCCGTCACCGGGCGCCACGGCCTCGACCCTGGCCCCAGCCTCGCGCAGTTCCTCGGCGAGCCCGGATTGCGCATCGCGGGTGAAGATCAATGTCGGCCCCGCGACCGACAGCACGTGCGCATGTGGTGGCGTTCGCAGTGAGCTGTCCAGCACGACCCGCAACGGTCGGCGCCCGCGCATCTCGAAGCGCTGATCGCGTGCGGTGAGCAGCGGGTCATCCGCCACGACCGTCCCGCTGCCAGTGATGACCGCGGAGGCGCGCGAGCGCAATCTCTGCACGTCGGCGCGCGCAGGTTCGCCGGTGATCCACTTGCTGGTGCCGTTGGCTAGCGCAGTGCGACCGTCGAGGCTCGCGCCCAGCTTCAGCGTGACCCAGGGGCGGCCGCGGGTCATGCGACTCACGAAGCCGCGGTTCATCTCCCGCGCCTCGTCCGACATCAGCCCGACGTCGGTCGCGATGCCTGCGGCGGCGAGGCGCGCGAGGCCGTCGCCGTCCACGGCCGGATTCGGGTCCCGCATCGCGACGACCACCCGCGCCACCCTCGCCGCGATCAGCGCGTCAACGCAGGGCGGCGTCCGGCCATGGTGCGAACAGGGCTCCAGCGTGACGTACGCCGTGGCACCCTCAGCTGCCGGGCCCGCGTTTTCCAGTGCCGCGATTTCAGCGTGCGCCCCGCCAGCGCGTGCGTGAAAGCCCTCGCCGACGGGCTGGCCCCAACGCTCGAGCACGCAGCCGACGGCCGGATTGGGCGGAGTCGAGTAAAGGCCAGACTCGGCGAGCTCGAGCGCGCGCTGCATGAAGCGCCGGTCGTCAGCGGAAAAGCCGGTCACTTTCCGTCGTCCTCCGGCTTGATGGCGGACCACAGGCCGAGCTGCAGGTCCTCGACCGTGTGGGGTCGTCGGTGGCGCAGACGCTCGATCTCTTCGTGGAAAGCGTCCACGTCCTGGAAGCTGCGGTAGACCGAAGCGAAGCGCACGTAGGCCACCTCGTCGAGGCGGTGCAGCTCGTCCATGACCAGCTCACCAACCAGCCTGGCCGGCACCTCCCGCTCGCCGAGCGTGCGGAGCTTGTGGCAGACGTGGTTCACCGCGGCGTCCACGGACTCAATGGACACAGGCCGTTTCTCCAGCGCCTTCAGCATGCCCGAACGCAGCTTCGACTCGTCGAAGGGCTCGCGGGTCGCATCGCTCTTCACGACCCTCGGCATCACCAGTTCCGCAGACTCGAAAGTCGTGAATCGCTCGTCGCACTTCAGGCACTCGCGACGCCGGCGCACCTGCTGACCCTCGGCCGCGAGGCGCGAGTCGATGACCTTGGTCTCATCGTGGTCGCAGAACGGGCAGTGCATGGCTGGTCCGCCCGCCCCCGCCTATCCGTAAACCGGATAGCGCCGGCATATCTCG
Source organism: uncultured Gammaproteobacteria bacterium (assembly GCA_963732415.1). GTDB lineage: Bacteria > Pseudomonadota > Gammaproteobacteria > Steroidobacterales > Steroidobacteraceae > RPQJ01. The sequence goes on along the minus strand of CAVSZK010000021.1, from coordinate 313,037 downwards.
AGCACCGCCTGGCGTGTACGGCCTATCACCACTTCGTTGCCGACGTCGTCCAGCACGTCGGCGATCCAGCCGGACAACTGGGTGACCTCCGCCTCCCGGAAGCCGCGGGTCGTGACCGCCGGCGTGCCGATGCGCAGGCCGCTGGTGACGAATGGCGAGCGCGGATCATTCGGCACGGTGTTCTTGTTGACCGTAATGTTGGCACGCCCGAGCGCCGCGTCCGCGTCCTTGCCGGTGACACCCTTCTCGACCAGGTCCACCAGGAACAGGTGGTTGTCGGTACCGCCCGAGACGATCCTGTGGCCGCGGGCGATGAGTCCCGCGACCATGGCACGCGCGTTCGATACCACCTGCTGCTGGTAACCAACGAATTCCGGCTGCATGGCCTCGAGGAACGCAACGGCCTTGGCGGCGATCACGTGCATCAGCGGGCCGCCCTGGGTGCCCGGGAAGATCATGGAGTTGAGCTTCTTGGTGATCTCGTCATTCGCGCGCGCGAGGATCAGGCCGCCGCGCGGGCCACGCAGCGTCTTGTGCGTGGTGGTCGTAACGACGTCGGCGTGCGCGACTGGGTTCGGATAAACGCCCGCGGCCACAAGGCCGGCAACGTGGGCCATGTCGACCAGGAAGTACGCACCGACCGCATCGGCGATGGCGCGGAACCGCGCCCAGTCGACAACCCGCGAATACGCGGAGAACCCAGCGACGATGAGCTTCGGCTGGTGCTCATGAGCCAGGCGCTCGACCTCGGCATAGTCGATTTCGCCGGTGGCCGGGTCGAGGCCGTACTGCACGGCGTTGAATATCCTGCCGGAGAAGTTGACCTTGGCGCCGTGGGTCAGGTGTCCACCGTGGTCAAGGCTCATGCCGAGGATGGTGTCGCCCGGACTGATCAACGCGAGGTACGCGGCGACGTTCGCCTGCGACCCGGAGTGCGGCTGCACGTTCGCGTAGGCGGCACCGAACAGCTTTTTCGCGCGGTCGATCGCGAGCTGTTCGGCCACGTCCACGTACTCGCAGCCACCGTAGTAGCGCTTGCCGGGGTAACCCTCGGCGTACTTGTTGGTCAGCACCGAGCCCTGTGCCTCGAGTACACGCGGGCTCGCGTAGTTCTCGGAGGCAATCAGCTCGATGTGTTCTTCCTGGCGTACGCGCTCGTGATCGAGCGCGGCCGCGAGTTCGGGGTCGAACCCGGCGATTTTCATGCTGGCGGGGAACATTGGCACTCCACGGTCGTTAACGCGCAATTGTAGCCGGTTGCGACCGCACACTCCCGCAGCCACGGCTGTGGAACGCCAACCACGGCCGGGCACGCCGGGCGAAGACGTCGGTTCCAGCGCTGCATCGGCGGCGCGGTGGCAGCGAGGCTGGCGGACGCCTGTTCCAGCGCTGCGTCGGCGGCACTGGGGCGGCGAGTCCGGGGACGCCATGAACCCGTCCATGGGGGCTCGCGCGCGGCGTCCATGCCGCGCGACGCCCCGGCCTCCCCGCCCCAGCACCCCCTCGCAACGCCGACCGGTCGGTGGCCCCGAACGTCAAACGCCGGCGCGTATCGGCAGGCACGGCGCAGGGCGCCGGTGTTGCGGGTTGCCCTGGAGGGGCGTCGCGCGGCAGGGACGCCGCGCGCGAGGCTCCAGGGATGGATTCACGCCGTCCCCGACAGGGCGAACCGCAACACCGGCGCCCGTGCTACAACCGATGCCCGGTCGCCCGTGACGCGCCGCGCCCGAAGGCCGCATAATCGCGGCCCTTTTTCCGTCCCAGCCGACCTGAGAACCCATGGCCCAGTTCATTTACACGATGAATCGCGTCGGGAAGATCGTGCCCCCGAAGCGCATGATCCTCCGCGACATATCGCTCAGCTTCTTCCCGGGCGCCAAGATCGGCGTGCTCGGCCTGAACGGCTCCGGCAAATCCACGTTGCTGCGCATCATGGCCGGCGTCGACAAGGAGTTCGAGGGCGAAGCCCGGCCGCAGCCGGGCATCCGAATCGGCTTCCTGGAGCAGGAGCCGAAGCTCGACCCCGCCAAGGACGTGCGCGGCAACGTCGAGGTGGCGGTGAGCCAGGTCAAGGACGCGCTGACAGGGCTCGACGCCGTATACGCCGCCTACGCCGAGCCCGATGCCGACTTCGACAAGCTCGCGGCCGAGCAGGCCAGGCTCGAAGCCATCATCCAGGCCGCGGACGGCCACAACCTGGAACGGCAGCTCGAGGTCGCCGCCGACGCACTGCGCCTGCCGCCCTGGGACGCCGACGTGACGAAGATCTCCGGCGGCGAACGGCGGCGCGTGGCGCTCTGCCAGCTGCTGCTGTCGAAACCCGACATGCTTTTGCTCGATGAGCCCACGAACCATCTCGATGCGGAATCCGTGCGCTGGCTCGAACACTACCTCGAGCAGTATCCCGGTACCGTGATCGCGGTGACCCACGACCGCTACTTCCTCGACAACGTGGCGGGGTGGATCCTCGAGCTCGACCGCGGCTTCGGCATCCCGTGGCAGGGCAACTACTCCTCGTGGCTCGAGCAGAAGGAGAAGCGGCTGCAGGTCGAGGAGCAGCAGCAGGGAGCGCTCAAGAAAATGCTCGCGCGCGAGCTCGAGTGGGTCCGGCAGAACCCGAAGGCCCGCCAGGCCAAGAGCAAGGCGCGCATGCAGCGCTTCGAGGAACTGCAGTCGCGCGAGTTCCAGGAGCGCAACGAGACCAACGAGATCTACATCCCGCCCGGCCCGCGCCTCGGTGACCTGGTGGTCGAGGCAAAGGGCCTCTCCAAGGCCTACGGTGAGAAGATCCTGTTCGAGAACATGGACTTCAACCTGCCGCAGGGAGGCATCGTCGGTATCATCGGCCCGAACGGTGCCGGCAAGACCACGCTGTTCCGCATCATCACCGGGCAGGAGACGGCCGACTCGGGCGAGATCCGCATGGGACCGAGCGTGCAGCTCGCGTACGTGGACCAGTCGCGCCAGACGCTCGACGACAAGAAGACGGTCTGGCAGGAGATATCGAACGGCCTCGACATGCTCAAGGTCGGCAACTACGAAACACCCTCACGCGCCTACGTGGGCCGCTTCAACTTCCGCGGCTCGCAGCAACAGCAGGCCATCGGCGAATTGTCCGGCGGCGAGCGCAACCGCGTGCACCTCGCCAAGGTGCTGAAAGAAGGCGGAAACGTCATCCTGCTCGACGAACCGACCAACGACCTCGACGTCGAGACACTGCGCGCGCTCGAGGAGGCACTGCTCTCGTTCCCGGGCTGCGCGGTGGTCATATCGCACGACCGCTGGTTCCTCGACCGCATCGCGACTCACATACTCGCCTTCGAAGGTGACAGCGAGGTCGTCTGGTTCGAAGGTAACTACACCGAGTACGTCGACGACCTGAAGCGCCGGCGCGGCGACGACGCCGAGCAGCCGCACCGGATGCGTTACCGCAGCCTGCACGCCTGAAGCCGCTACACTCGCGCGGAGGACCCCATGGCCAGGACCAGACCGACGCTCGAGATCGACGGCACCCGCCTGACGCTCGCCCAGCTGCGCGGCTTCGAGGCGCGGCGTCCGCGGGTGACACTCGCGCCTGCCGCGCGCAAGCGCATGGAGGCGTCACGCGCAGCCGTGCAGCGCACAATCGAGCGCGGCGATGTGACCTACGGCATCAACACCGGGTTTGGTGCTTTCGCGAACAAGGTCATCCCGGCGTCGAAGACCCGCAAGCTGCAGTTGAACCTGATCCGCAGCCACGCCTGCGGAACCGGGCGGCCGCTGCCCGAGACCATCGTCCGCAGGATGCTGCTGCTGAAGGCCAACAGTCTCGCGGCCGGCTTTTCCGGCGCGCGGCCACTCGCCGCCGAGATGCTGCTGGCGTTCCTGAACGGAGACGTGCTGCCGGTCATCCCGGCCCAGGGTTCAGTCGGCGCATCGGGCGACCTGGCTCCGCTCGCCCATGTAGCGCTCGCGCTCGCCGGAGAGGGCGAAGCGACCCACGGTGGAACCACGATCGAGGGGCCTGCGGTCCCGGCTGCAGCCGGACACCAGCCGCTGGAACTCGAGGCGAAGGAAGGGCTCGCGTTGCTCAACGGCACGCAACTTTCGCTCGCGCTTGCGCTCGAGGGCCTGTTCCAGGCGGAACGACTGCTCGACGCATCCATTGCAGCTGGCGCACTCACGGTCGAGGGGCTCGCGGGCAGCCACGCCCCGTTCGACGACCGCATCCAGCAGGCCAGCCGCCTTCCGGGACAGGTCAAGGTTGCCGCGCGCCTGCGCAGCCTGCTGACCGACAGCGAGATTCGCCGCAGCCACGAGGACTGCGAACGCGTGCAGGACCCCTATGCCGTGCGCTGCATGCCGCAGGTGTTCGGGGCCGTCGAGCACACGCTCGGTCACGCGCGTGAAGTACTGGGCGCGGCCGCGAACGGCGTGTCCGACAACCCGCTGATTTTCGGCGACGATATCCTGTCGGGCGGCAATTTCCACGCCGAGCCGATCGGCTTCGTGAGCGACTTTCTAGCCATCGCGGTTGCGGAACTCGCCAGTATCTCGGAGCGCCGCATCGACCTGCTCGACCGCCGCGTGAACCCCAACCTCAACATGTTCCTCGCAACCGAGCCGGGGCTGGAGTCCGGGTTCATGATGGCGCACGTGACGGCAGCGGCGCTGGTCTCGGAGAACAAGACCTACGCGCACCCCGCCTCGGTGGACAGCCTGCCCACGTCGGCCGGCCAGGAAGACCACGTGAGCATGGCACCCTGGGCCGGGCGCAAGCTGCTGGAAATCTGCGCGAACACGGCTACCGTGCTGGGCATCGAACTCCTCGCGGCGTCGCACGCAATCGACGGCATGCGCCCGCTGACTACCAGCCCCGAACTTCAGCGCGTGCACGCGATGGTGCGCGAGCGGGTTCCGTACCGTGCGCACGACCACCGGCTCGACCGCGACATCGCGGCCCTGGCCGAGCTGGTGCGCGACGGCGAACTCGCGCGGTTGATCACGTAGGTCGCAAGTGCGAGGCATAGCCGTCACCCTCGCCTGCTTCGCACTGGTCGCAGCCCTGCTCGCCTGGAGCCGCTGGCTGGCACGGCGCCGCCTCGCGTCACTCGGACACGTGGCGCTCGCCGCCGCCTGTGCCGCAGTCGCGGCCTTCCTTTGGACGGCGGCCGAGGGCCTGGCGAGCTACGAGCCGCTGCGGCCCGGCATGGCGCTCGCCAGAATCCACTTCGACGAGGCGGAACCGGGTCGTTACCGGGCGACCCTGGTCCGGCTGCCCTGGGGCCGCGTACAGGTATTCGAATTGGCGGGCGAGAACTGGCAGGTCGAGGCGAAGACCTTGCACTGGCACGGTCTGGCAACGGATCTAGGCCTCAAGCCCGCCTATCGCCTCGACCGGCTTGAATCACGCCCGATCGTCGGCGCCGCGGACGCCGACAGCGCCGGCGGCGGTCGCAGCTATGCCCTCGCGAGCAGCCAGGGACTGGATGTCTGGGCCCGGATCAGTGGCAGCACCCGCTGGTCGCGCCATGCCGAGGCTGGAGTCGCCGAAACCGCGTGGCAGCCGATAACCGACGGCGCGGAATTCATCATCGTCGCGACGGCTGACGGCCTGGTGGCGCAGCCGGCTGGCACCGAGATCCCGGTGCTTGCACCGCCGCGCGGCTGAGCAGGTGCCGGGCGCCACGGCATCGGCTACACTCGGTCACGTACCCTTGCGGATGCAGCCAGATGTCAGTCCACGTCGACTCAAGCGGCCGCCTACATCACGACCAGGAGCGCAGCCTCGCGCTCAACTGTCCGCATTGTCAGGTGTATTCTCACATCACTGCGGTGTCGATCCCGCTGTACTCGGAACTCGTCGCGAACCGCCCGAGCCAGATAGGCATCGTCTACCGCTGCGATTCCTGCAACGCCCCGATCTTCCTGCGCTTCGCGGTGAAGATGTACGCCGCGAATCGCGTTGAGCTCGCCAACCACTTCGTCGAACTGGAGCGCGCGAGAGAGAAATTCAACTTCACCTACCTGCCTGAGGACAGCGAGACGCTGTTTCGCGAGGCACTGGGCTGCTATTCGGCCGGCCACTTCAATGCGTTCGCCTCGATGTGCAGGCGCACGGCGCAGGTGGTAGTCGCCAACCTGGGGGAAAACGGGCGCCTGCGGATCTACAACCAGATCAACGAGGCGCGCGAGATGGCCGAGATCGACAGCGACACGTTCGCGGTCGTGAAGAAGGTGCTATTCGGCTCGGACGCCGACGCCTCGCCCTCTATGCCGGAGCTCGGCGCCTACGAGGCGAGCGTACTGCTCGAACTCGTCAAGGACATGCTCTACCAGGCCTACGTGCGCAAGGGCAAGCTGCAGCAGGCAATGATGGTGCGTCGCTTCTTCGCCGAAGAGACGCTCGACAAGATCACTCCGATCGGCCGCGCCGCCGGCCGCGACTGACCACCGGACAGGAACCGGCAGTCTTGAACTGTCGGATCGGTCAGCGGACCCAGGCGCGCGCGTTGCGGAACATCCGCATCCAGCCGCTGTCCTCGGCCCAATCGTCGGGGTGCCACGAGTTCTGCAGCGTCCGGAACACCCTCTCCGGATGCGGCATCAGTATCGTCGCGCGGCCATCGGCGCTGGTGAGGCCAGTGATACCGCCCGGAGAACCGTTCGGGTTTGCCGGGTACGCGGCGGCCGGGCGGCCGTGGTTGTCCACGAAGCGCATGCTGACGAGACCGGTGGCGATGCAGGCGTCAACCGCAGAGGCATCCGAGAACTCCGCCCGCCCCTCGCCGTGCGCGACCGCGATGGGCATCACCGAGCCCGCCATGCCGGCGAGGAAGATCGACGGCGACTGCAGCACCTCGACCAGCCCGACGCGGCCCTCGAACTGCTCCGACCGGTTGCGCACGAACCTTGGCCAGTGCGACGCGCCCGGGACCAGCGCCTTCAGCGCCGCCATCATCTGGCAGCCATTGCAGACCCCGAGCGTGAAGCTGTCGGACCGGCCGAAGTAGGCCTCGAACTGCGCTCGCAGCGCCGGGTTGAACAGGATCGACTTCGCCCATCCCTCGCCAGCGCCCAGCACGTCGCCGTATGAAAAGCCGCCGCAGACGACCAGGCCCGCGTACTCGTCGAGATGCGTGCGCCCCGCAATAAGGTCGGTCATGTGCACGTCCACCGGCGCGAATCCTGCGCGGTGGAATGCGGCCGCCATCTCTACCTGGCTGTTCACGCCCTGCTCGCGCAGGATTGCGACTCGTGGCCTTGCGCCCTTCGCGATGAATGACGCAGCTACGTCATCGGCCAGTTCGAACGTCAGCCGCGCGTGGAGGCCCGGATCCGCGGCGTCGGTGGCCCGCTCGAATTCCTCCGCCGCGCAGGCGGGGTTGTCACGCATGGCCTGCATGCGGAAGCTGGTTTCTGACCAGGCGCGACGGAGTTCAGTGCGGGTCTCCGCGAGGATCGTCCTGCCGCCGATACGTACCGTCAGTGCGTCGTCGCCGGTGACCCGGCCGACCGGCCGCACGCAGTCGCCGAGACCGGCCTCGCGGAATATCTCGAGCGCGCGCTGCGCCGCAGCGGCTTCGACCTGCAGCACCGCGCCGAGTTCTTCAGAGAACAGCGCCGCCGCGGCACCGGTCCCGTCCGCCTCGAGCTCAGCCTCGATGCCGCAGCGCCCGGCAAAAGCCATTTCGCACAGCGTGACAAACAGGCCACCGTCGGAGCGGTCGTGGTACGCGAGCACCAGCCCCAGGTCACGGAGCGTCCCCAGCGCCGCGAAAAACGCGCGCAGCAGGGACGGGTCATCGCAGTCGGGCGCACCGGACCCGATGCGACCGTACACCTGCGCGAGGCAGGATCCGCCCAGACGGTTGCGGCCACGGCCAAGATCCACGAGCAGCAGGACGGTCTCGCCGCGGTCGGTCCGCAGCTGCGGTGTCAACGTGCGACGCGCATCGCGGGCCGGCGCGAATGCCGAGATGACCAGCGACACCGGCGCGACCACCTTGCGGACTCCCCCGGCGTCCTGCCAGGCGGTCTTCATCGACAGCGAGTCCTTGCCGACCGGAATCGCGATGCCGAGTGCCGGGCACAGCTCCTCGCCAACCGCACGCACGGCGTCGTAGAGATCCGCGTCCTCGCCGGGCTCGCCGCAGGCCGCCATCCAGTTTGCAGACAGGCGGATGTCCTCGATGCGCGCGATGTCGGCTGCGGCGATATTGGTCACGGCTTCGGCCACGGCCATGCGCGCCGCAGCGGCCGGATCGATCAGCGCAAGCGGCGTACGCTCGCCCATCGCCATCGCCTCGCCGTGCGAGGAGAAATAGTCGCTCAGCGTCACGGCCACGTCGCTCACCGGCACCTGCCACGGGCCAACGAGCGGGTCGCGGCTGATCATCCCGCCTACCGAACGATCGCCGATGGTGATCAGGAATGTCTTGTCGGCGACGGTGGGCAGCCTGAGCAACCGGAATGCGGCCTCGCGCAGGTCCACATCGCCGCCCGCGAACCCGTCGGACGCGCCGGGCAGCCTGCGCACGTCGCGGGTCATGCGCGGCGGCTTTCCAAGCAGCGTATCGAGCGGCATGGAAACCGGCTCATTGCCGAACAGCGGATCGTCTACGGTCAACAGCCCGTCACCGGTCACCTCGCCGATGACGGCATACGGGCAGCGCTCGCGCTCGCAGAAGGCTGCGAACTGCTGGACTTTCGTCGAAGACACGATCAGTACGTAGCGCTCCTGCGCTTCGTTGCACCAGATCTCGAGCGGCGACATGCCGGGTTCGTCGCTCTGTATCTTTCGCAGGTCGACGCGACCACCGCAGCCGTCGTGGGCGACCGACTCGGGCACTGCGTTCGACAACCCACCCGCGCCGACGTCATGGATCAGCAGGATCGGGTTTGCCTCGCCCAGGCCCCAGCATGCATCGATGACTTCCTGCGCGCGGCGCTGGATCTCCGGGTTGCCGCGCTGCACCGATGCGAAATCGAGATCCGCCGAACTGGCGCCGGCGCCGACCGACGAGGCCGCGCCGCCACCGAGGCCGATAAGCATCGCGGGTCCCCCCAGCACCACGATCTTCGCGCCGGCCACGATGGGCGACTTCTCGACATGTTGCCGCCGGATGTTGCCGAGACCGCCGGCGATCATGATGGGCTTGTGATAACCGCGCAGCGGCGAGCGTCCTTCGGCCTCGACATGCTGCTCGAACGTGCGGAAATATCCGCAGATGCCCGGGCGCCCGAACTCGTTGTTGAACGACGCCGCGCCGATCGGGCCCTCCAGCATGATGGCAAGCGCCGAGACGATGCGATCGGGCTTGCCGAGGTCCTGCTCCCAGGGCTGCACGGCTCCAGGAATGCGCAGGTTCGACACCGAAAAGCCGACCAGGCCGGCCTTGGGCTTTGAGCCGCGGCCGGTCGCACCCTCGTCGCGGATTTCGCCGCCCGAACCGGTGGCCGCGCCCGGGAACGGCGATATTGCGGTCGGATGGTTGTGCGTCTCGACCTTCATCAGGATGTCGATGGGCTCGTCCGCGCCCGCGTAGGGTCCACCGCCCGGTTGCGCGAACCAGCGACGCCCCTGCCAACCCTCGATCACCGCGGAGTTGTCACGGTAGGCCGAGAGCACGCCCTGTGGACTGCGGGCATGCGTGTTGCGGATCATCGCGAACAGCGACTTGTCGCCGCGCACACCGTCCACGATCCAGTCGGCATTGAAAATCTTGTGACGGCAGTGCTCGGAGTTGGCCTGCGCGAACATCATAAGTTCGACGTCCGCGGGATCGCGGCCGAGTGCGCGGAATGCATCCACCAGGTAGTCGATCTCGTCGTCCGAGAGTGCCAGCCCGAGCGCAACGTTGGCGGACTCCAGCGCCACCCGTCCCTGCGCCGCGAGCGGAACGATCGCAAGCGGCCTGGGCGACGCGTGCTGGAAGAGCCCGGCCGCCTCGGCGAGTTCGCGCAGCACGGCCTCGGTCATCCGGTCGTGCAGCGGGTCGGCCGCCTCGCGCCACTCCTCCTCCGTCAGGCGGCCCGGCCCGTCGAGGTAGTACGCGATGCCACGCTCGATGCGGCGCACCGGTGCGAGTCCACAGACATGCGCAATGTCCGTCGCCTTGCTCGACCAGGGTGAAACAGTGCCGAATCGCGGCAAGACCAGCACCAGTCTGCCGGCCGGCAGCGCGACCGGGGCCTCGGGTCCGTAGCGAAGCAGCGAGTCGAGGATCGACGCCTGGCCGGCGTCGAGATCGCGCTCGAGGTCCACGAAGTGAACGTATCGGGAATCCAGGCGCTCAATCGAGCCGGTCCGTTCCCGGATCGAAGACAGGAGTTTCGCGAGCCGGAAATCCGAAGCCGCGGGGGCCCCGCTGAGTATGAGCATGCCTTAAGTGCCGCAGCCGGTCTGGCAGGGGCGCGGAATCATACCGGAGCGCCCCTGCCCGGGCCAGCCCGGAAAACCCACGCTAGCGACGCGTTCCAGGGTCGCCGGGCGTGTACACGGGATACGGGAACTGCGTGACGTTCGAACCCTCTGCAGCGACGACCTTGCTCACGCCGCTCTTGCGCACCTCGTCGATGCGAATCACCGCATGCAGCGGCAGGTAGGTGCGCTTTACACCGGCAAACTCAGACTGGATGCGCTCCTCGGACGGGTCCACGACCACCGCCGAACGCTCCCCGAATATCAGCTCCTCGACCTCGACGAAGCCGAACAGCGATCCATGCCCGACCTTGCGCGCATAGATCTCGTAAACCTTGCCCTGGTTGTGGAAAACTACCTTGAAAATGTTGCTGGCGGCCATGGTGTGCTTGCAGATTCGGGTCCAAGCATATTACAAGTACATCCGTACCATGGCCATCAAGCTCCGCGTCATCAGCGACCAGTACCGGGAACTCGGCGAACACCGCTCCCGCGTGTTCGGCGTGAACGGCGGTTCCATCGGCCGGGCCCCGGACAACGACTGGGTATTGCCGGACCAGAAGCGGCTCGTCTCAGGACACCACTGCGACATCACGTACCGCACCGGGCATTTCTGGATCAATGACCACAGCACCAACGGCGTGTTCGTCAACGATTCGGACGACACGGTCGCGGAGACCGGACCCGTGACCCTGCAGGACGGGGACCGCCTGCGCATGGGCGACTACGAGATCCTGGTAAGTGTCGATGACCGCATCGACTTCCTGCCTGCGGCCTCGGAGCTGGACTCGGCCGAACAGCATCTGGATTCCGGCATCAACGCGGGTTTCGACGTCGACAGCCTGTTCGCCCAGCGCGACGCGGGCGACTCGAGCTCGATCTCGATCCGCAATGCGTTCGGGCTCAAGTTGCCGAAGGATTTCCGGGAGAGCGCAGCAGCGGCAGCGCAGGACGAGCCTGACGCCGGCGACGACGAGCCTCGGCAGGAGCAGGCTGCTCCGCCGGACGACGCGCCGCCGGACGACGCGCCGGAGCCTGCGTCGGCGAAGCCCGCCGACTGGGCGCTGAAGACCCGGGCAGTCACGCGCCAGGAACTCGCCGACGCGCTGGCCCGGCGGCAGAGCCGGATCGAGGCACGCCAGCACACATTGCCGTTCCACCAGCAGGCGAGCGCGTGGACCGACCTCGGCACGGCGGTACATGCGTTCTGCCGTGGTGCAGGCATCGATCCGTCAACGCTGACGCCCGAGGCCCAGTCGATGCTTCCGCTGGTCGCTGGCCAGCTGCTGCGCGAGGCAGTCGTCGGCGTCACGGACCTGCAGCACGCTCGCGCCGCGGCAGGCCCTTCGACACAGCCGGTGCCGGCGCCGGCAACCCTGAGCAACCCGCTGCGCAACTCGACCAGCGTCGAACAGGCGCTCACGCGTCTGCTGGAGTCGCACGGCCGCTCGATCGGCGGGCCCGTCGAGGCGCTGCGTGACGTGCTGCTCGAAGCCAAGGAGCACGAAGCCGCGGTCAATTCCGCGATCCGCGAGGGACTCTCCGTCCTGCTCGCGCAACTCGCCCCGACCAACGTCGCAGACCAGTTCGAGGATGGCCGCTCGCGCACGATTGCGCCGGGGCAGGACCCGCGCCCGAAGTACTGGGAGCACTACTGCGAATTGTTCCGGGTGGTGACGCAGAACGGCGCCGAGGGACTGCCGCACCCGTTCACGGAAGCTTTCACGAGCGCATACGAGGCTGCACGCGCGGAAATGTCCTCGCGACGCGGCACACGCAACGACAGCTGAATCCGGGGATGCCTCCGGAACCGGCACCGGCGAGCCGGGTGCCGGCCGCTGCGCGGCCAGGGATAAATTGGCGGAGAGGGTGGGATTCGAACCCACGTGGGGCTGTTATGCCCCCATCCGATTTCGAGTCGGCGCCGTTATGACCGCTTCGGTACCTCTCCGAGGGTCGCGTATTCTATACAAACGATGAAAGCCTTGCTTGCACTGGTCGCGACGCTGGCCCTGGCCACCTGTTCGCAGCCGCCGCCCCTGCTCACGCGGGTGCTGGCGGACGGGGAACTCCGGGTAGCGACCCGCAACAGCCCGGATGCCTACTACCTGGGCAGCCATGGACCGGAGGGACTGGCGTACGAACTTGCCAGCCGCTTCGCCGAGGACCTCGGCGTCTCGCTGCGGCTTTACACCGTGCGGACCCGCGAGGCCGCGCTGAACGAAGTGAGGACGGGACGCGCCCACATAGCGGCCGCCGGGATCACTACCGGCATTCCGTTGCCGGAGGGAGTCAGTTTTGGCCCCGGCTACGCACTGGTACGCGAGCACCTCGTCCAGCGGCGGGGTTCGCCTCGCCCCACATCGATGAAGGCAGCCGGGCGTGGCCGGATCGAAGTGGCTGCCGGCAGCGCCCACCTGCGCACGCTGGAGGAATTGAGGCTGGCCGAGCCGGACCTGTCCTGGATCGAGCGAGCGGACACCGACACCGAGCAGATCCTGAACGAGGTCTCGCAAGGGACGGCCCAGTACACACTCGCGAGTTCCACCGAATTCGCCCTCAATCGCCCGATGCACCCGAACCTCGCCATCGCCATGGACCTGTCGCCGGAACGCGCGGTCGCGTGGGCCGTGAGCACGGCGAGCCATGATTCGAGCATCCTCGATCGCGTCAATGCGTTTTTCACGCTGTCGCGGGCCGACGGCTCGGTTGGCTTGCTGCTGGACCGCTACTTCGGGAACGGCGAAAGTTTCGACTACCTGCTGTCACGTAATTTCATCGACCACGTAGAGAGCCGCCTGCCGCTCTACCTGCTGTGGTTCAAGAACGCCGCCCTGCAGTACCGCGTCGACTGGCGGCTGCTCGCCGCGATGGGCTACCAGGAATCGAAGTGGGATCCGTCGGCAGTGTCGTTTTCAGGCGCTCGCGGACTCATGCAGTTGACGGCGGATACCGCTGCGATGATGCGATTCCAGAACCGCCACGATCCCCAGGCCAGCATCATCGGCGGCGCCAAATACCTCGCGCGGATGATGGAAACAGTGCCGTCCCGCATTCCCGAGCCCGACCGCACGTGGTTCGCGGTCGCAGCGTACAACGTGGGCTACGGTCACATCGAGGACGCAAGGGTCCTCGCCCAGCAGCTGGGTCGCGATCCCGACCGATGGGAGGATGTCCGGGACACGCTGCCGCTGCTCAGCCAGGAGAAGTGGTACACGCGCACGCGCCACGGCTACGCGCGTGGCTGGGAACCGGTGCGCTACGTGGAAAACGTCCAGGCCTACCTGGACATCCTCGAGGTCATGGGTACCGGCAGCCCGGCACCAACGGGCGCCGAGGCAGTTGCGAGTGAAGCGCGGCCGGAAGCGGCCGGTCCGCCGGCCAAGGGACCGACGAAGCGCTGAACAAGGGCCGCCAAACGATCACCTGCGTGCAGCGAAGAAATCCCTGAGCAGGGCGCCGCACGGCTCCGCGAGTACGCCGCCGTCCGATTCGATGCGGTGGTTGAGCGCCGCATTCTGCACCACGTTGAACACGCTGCCAGCGGCTCCTGCGCGCGGGTCGGTCGCGCCGAAGACCAGCCGCTTCACCCGGGCGTGGACCATTGCCCCTGCGCACATCGCGCAGGGCTCGAGCGTTACGTACAGCGTGGTGTCGGTCAGGCGATAGGTATCGAGCGCAATGCCGGCCGCGCGCAGCGCGATGATCTCGGCGTGCGCCGTCGGGTCGCAGGTGCCGATCGGGCGGTTCCACCCCTCTGCGACGATCTGGCCGTCCTTGACGATCACCGCGCCCACCGGCACCTCGCCCGCGGCGGCGGCTTCACGTGCGAGTTCGAACGCACGCGACATGAACGCGAGATCGGTCGGATCTGCGGCGGCCGGTGAGCCGCCGGGCCCTTGCTCCGTCATTCCCACTCGATCGTCGCGGGCGGCTTCCCCGAAATGTCGTAGGTGACTCGCGAGATGCCCTTGACCTCGTTGATGATCCGCCGTGCACAGATATCGAGAAATTCGTATGGTAGCCGCGCCCAGCGTGCCGTCATGAAGTCGACCGTTTCGACCGCGCGCAGCGCGATCACGTAGTCGTAGCGACGGCCGTCGCCCATCACCGCGACCGAACGCACCGGCAGGAACACGGCAAACGCCTGGCTGGTCTTGTCGTACAGCCCGTGTGCACGCAGCTCGTCGATGAATATCTTGTCGGCCTTGCGCAGCAGGTCGGCGTATTCCTGAGACACCTCGCCCAGGATCCGCACGCCGAGGCCCGGCCCTGGAAACGGATGGCGGAACACCATGTCGCGCGGCAGGCCGAGCTCGAGGCCCAGCCGGCGCACTTCGTCCTTGAACAGTTCGCGCAGCGGCTCGACCAGCCCCAGCTTCATGTGCTCGGGCAGGCCGCCGACATTGTGGTGCGACTTGATCACGTGCGCCTTGCCCGTCTTCGCGCCGGCCGACTCGATGACGTCCGGGTAGATCGTGCCCTGCGCGAGCCAGCGCACGCCTTCGAGCTTGTGCGATTCCTCCTCGAACACCTCGACGAACAGTCGCCCGATGATCTTGCGTTTCCGCTCGGGGTCCGCCTCACCCTTCAGCCCGGCGAGGAAGCGCTCAGCGGCGTTCACGCGGATCACGCGTACGCCCATGTGCTCGCCGAGCGTGCGCATCACCTGGTCGCCCTCGCCTTCGCGCAGCAGCCCGTGGTCAACGAACACGCACACCAGTTGATCGCCGATCGCGCGGTGCAGCAACGCGGCCACCACGGACGAATCGACGCCACCCGACAACCCCAGCAGCACACGGTCGCCGCCCACCTGCTCACGCACACGGGCGATCGCATCGGCCGCGATGTTGCCCGGCTCCCAGCGCGCCTCGCAGCCGCAGATCTCGCGCACGAAACGCTCGATCAGCCGCTCGCCCTGCAGCGTGTGCGTCACCTCGGGGTGAAACTGCACGGCGTAGAAGCGCCGGGTTTCGTCCGCCATCGCGGCGAGCGGCGCGCTTTGCGTTCCGGCCACAGCGACAAACCCGGGCGGAAGCGCATCGACGCGGTCGCCATGGCTCATCCACACGTCGAGCACGGCACGACCCTCGGCGTCGGAGTGGTCACGCAGGCCGTCGAACAGGCGGCACGGCTTCTCGACGGTAACCTGCGCATAGCCGAATTCACGATGCTCGGCCGGAGTCACGCGCCCGCCGAGTTGCTGCGCCATGGTCTGCATGCCGTAGCAGATGCCGAGCACGGGTACGCCGGCCTCGAAGACGCTGGCCGGCGCCCGCGGAGGCACTTCGTCGGTAACCGACTCGGGTCCGCCCGAGAGGATTACGCCGCGCGGGCCGAATGCCCGCACATCTGCATCGCTCAAGTCCCAGGGGTGGATTTCGCAATAGACGCCCGACTCGCGCACGCGACGCGCGATCAACTGCGTGTACTGCGCGCCGAAATCGAGGATCAGGACCCGGTGCGCGTGGATGTCTGGCGGACGCACGGTCGGCTGCTCAGCGGACACGGTAGTTCGGCGCTTCCTTGGTAATGGTCACGTCGTGCACATGGCTCTCGCGCATGCCGGCGCCGGTGATGCGCACGAACTGCGGCTGCGTGCGCATCTGGTCGATGCTGCCGCTTCCGGTGTAACCCATCGCTGCGCGCAGCCCCCCGGTGAGCTGGTGGAGGATGGCCACGATGCTGCCCTTGTAGGGCACCCGCCCTTCGACGCCTTCGGGCACGAGCTTCTCGAGTTCCGAGGTCGTGTCCTGGAAGTAGCGGTCGCGCGAGCCGTGGGCCTGGGACATCGCGCCGAGCGACCCCATGCCGCGATATGACTTGTACGACGCGCCCTGGTAGAGCTCGACCTCGCCCGGCGACTCCTCGGTACCCGCGAACAGGCCGCCGATCATCACGCTGTAGGCGCCGGCTGCGATCGCCTTGGCCACGTCGCCCGAGAAGCGGATGCCGCCATCGGCGATCAGCGGAACGCCCCGCTCGGCGAGCGCGGCCGCGACGTTGCCCACGGCCGTGATCTGCGGCACGCCGACTCCGGCGACGACGCGGGTGGTGCAGATCGAGCCCGGGCCGATGCCTACCTTGACCGCGTCTGCGCCCGCGTCGACCAGCGCCAGCGCCGCCTCGCGCGTGACGATGTTACCGCCGATGACCTGCTGCGCCGGCCACCTGGCCTTGATCTTCGCCACCATCTCGACGACGCCCCGCGAGTGACCGTGCGCGGTGTCCACGACGATCACGTCGACGCCCGCCTCGCGCAGCGCCGCGACCCGGTCCAGCGTGTCGGGACCGGTGCCCACCGCGGCACCGACGCGCAACGCACCGCGCTCGTCCTTGCAGGCGCGCGGGAACTCGGTGGCTTTCTGGAAGTCCTTGACGGTGATCATGCCCTTGAGGGCAAACGCCTCGTCGATCACCAGCACCTTCTCGATGCGGTGCTTGTGCAGCAGCGCGAGAACTGTTTCCTTCGGCGAGTTTTCGCGCACCGTGACCAGGCGCTCGCGCGGCGTCATCACCGACGACACCGGCGCGTCGAGCTTGGTCTCGAAACGCAGGTCACGGTGCGTGACGATCCCGACCGCCTTGCCCTCGAGCACGACCGGCACGCCGGAGATGTTCTTGGCGCGCGTGAGCTCGATGACCTCGCGGATGGTCATGTCCGGACGCACGGTGATGGGGTCGCGGATGATGCCGCTCTCGAAGCGCTTCACGCGGGCCACGTGGCGCGCCTGGGCCTCGGCGCTCATGTTCTTGTGGATGATTCCGATGCCGCCTTCCTGGGCGATGGCGATCGCGAGCCGCTGCTCGGTCACGGTGTCCATTGCGGCGGACACCAGCGGCAGGTTCAGGCGGATGTCCCTGGTTAGCTGCGTACCGAGGCTCACCTCGTGCGGCAGGACCTCGGAGAAGGCCGGAACGAGCAGGACGTCATCGAAAGTGAGGGCTTCCTCTAGGATGCGCAGCATGGCATGTCCCGGGCGTGGAAAAAGGAAGCGGGCAATTGTACCGGGCGCGGGCTCCGCGTGGAAATCGGCGAGGGTCCCTTGTGCGCCGGGCCCCGCCCGCTAAGATCAATGCCACCATGCACGACCCCCGGCTCGACGAGAGCGCCAACTCCCCGCCCCCACGCGAGATTTTCACCATCAGCCGCCTCAATCGGGAGGCGCGGATGCTGCTCGAGCGCGGACTCGGCTCGGTGTGGCTCGAGGGTGAGATATCCAATCTTTCGCGCCCGTCGTCCGGGCACTGGTATTTCTCGCTCAAGGACGCGGCGGCACAGGTCCGCTGCGCCATGTTCAGGCAGCGGAACATGCTGGTGCGCTTCCCGGTCCGCGACGGGGCAATGGTGCTGGCCCGAGGCCGGGTCAGCGTCTACGAGGCCAGGGGCGAGTTCCAGGTCGTCGTCGAACACCTCGAAGAGGCGGGAGAAGGGGCGCTGCGGCGCCGATTCGAGGAACTGAAGCAGAAACTCGCCGCCGAAGGCCTGTTCGACGAAAGACACAAGCAGGCCCTTCCCCGACTGCCCGGCCGGATCGGGGTAATCACCTCGCCCACCGGCGCGGCCTTGCGCGACATCCTGCACGTGCTCGCCAGACGCTTCCCGGCGGCCAGGGTGCTGATCTACCCGGTGCCGGTCCAGGGAGAGTCGGCCCCGCGCGAGATCGAGCAGGCAATCCGGCTCGCGGCCACGAGAGGCGACTGCGACGTGCTGATCGTCGCGCGTGGCGGTGGCTCGCTCGAGGACCTGTGGGCATTCAACGACGAGGCAGTTGCGCGCGCGATGTTCGCCTGCCCGATCCCGATCGTCAGCGGCGTCGGACACGAGACCGACTTCACGATCGCCGACCTGGTGGCGGACCTGCGCGCGCCGACTCCGAGCGGGGCGGCCGAACGCGTGGTGCCGGACCGCGACGAATGGCTGCGTGCTTTCGCCACGGCCGAACGCCGTCTGTCGCAATCGGCACGCCGGCGCCTGGCGGACCTGGGCTCCCGGCTGCAGGTGCGCGAGCAGCGTCTGGCCAGGGCGCACCCGGGCATGCGGCTGCGCCAGCATGCCCAGCGCCTCGACGAACTGGAAACCCGGCTGGGCCGCGCGATGCGTTCCAGGCTCGAGGACACCCGCACCCGCGCGACGACAGCCTCGGCCCTGCTCGCGCGCGCTTCGCCGGTGTTGCGGCTCGATGCCGGGCGCATCCGCCTCGCGTCGTGCTCTCGCGCACTTGCCTCCGTCGCCCGTTCACGCCTGGCTGGCGAACGCAGCCGGTTCGAGGTCGCGATGCGCACTCTAAATGCCGTGAGCCCGCTGGCGACGCTGGAGCGTGGCTACGCGATCGTCGCCGACGCCACCGGCCACGTGCTGATGGACTCCGCCTCGCTGGCGCCCGGCGATACAGTAGACACCCGGCTCGCACGCGGTCGATTCAAGGCCACGGTCACCGCGCTCGCTGCAATGCCCGGCGACAAGCCGGCGGTAATCGAATGAGGTCGCGCACGCGAGCCGAGGTACGCCGCACACATGGCCGCGCGGCCCGGACGATTGCGCTCTGCAGCGGGCTTGCCATGGCCTGGGCAGCGGTCGCCGCCGACCTGCCAGAGCAACGACGGGTGCCGGGCGGCATCGCCATCGTCAGTCTCGGGGCAGCCGACACAGTCCCGGGAGAAGTGTTTTTCAACGAACACCGGTCGCCGGTGCTGCGATCCGGCCCGGACTGGGTCGCCGTGATCGGCATCCCGCTCGACACGAAACCGGGCCCGCAGGCGGCACAGTTGGTGCCCGCAGGCGGAACCCGCCCCGCGCAGGCTACCTCGGTCGACGCGAGGCCGGCGCAGGCCACCTCGGGCGCCGCGCCCGGACGCCCGCTGGAATTCAATGTCGCCGACAGGAAGTACGAAGAGCAGCGGTTGCAGGTCAAGAACAAGCACCATGTGAATCCCGACGAACAGGACATGGCGCGAATTGACCGCGAACGCGTACGCATCGACGCCGCGCTCGGCACCTATACGGCGGGTCGTATCCCGGATTTCAGCATGCGGCAACCGGTCGCCGGCGCGCGGTCGAGCAGCTTCGGGCTGCGTCGTTTCTTCAACGGCGAGGCGCGCAACCCGCACAGCGGCATGGACATCGCCGCGCCGGCCGGGACGCCGATCGGCGCACCGGCGCCCGGCCGCGTGCTCGACACAGGCGACTTCTTCTTCAACGGCAACACGGTGTTCCTGGACCATGGTGAGGGCGTGGTGACCATGTACTGCCACATGAGCCGCATCGACGTGAAACCGGGACAGGAAGTTGCGACAGGCGCAGTCCTCGGCCTGGTCGGTGCGACGGGTCGGGTGACCGGACCGCACCTGCACTTCGGGGTAGCGATCAACAGGGCGATGGTGGATCCGGCGTTGCTGCTGCGCGCAGATCGCTAGCCGTCCGCCACGGCGCGGCCCTCGATGCCCTTCACGAACCCGCCGATCGCGGGCTCGAATCGCGCCAGGTCGGTCAGGAACGCGTCGTGCCCCTGCAGCGAAGGAAATGCGTGGAATTCAACCTGCCCTCCGGCGGCTCGCAGGTGATCCGCGATCTCACGCTGCTGGGCGACCGGGAACAGCATGTCGGTCTCGACGCCGAGAACCAGCGAACGGCGGACGCCGAAACGCTCGAATGCGGCCGCGAGAGATCCGCCGCCATGGTCCGCGAGGTCGAACTGGTCCATCGCCCGCGACAGGTAGAGGTAGGCATTGGCATCGAACGCATCGGCAAACCGCAGCGCCTGGTGCTCCAGATACGACTCGACCTCGAACCGGGGCCGGAAATCGCCCGACAGGCCGGCCGTTTCGGGCACCCGCCGGCGCCCGAACCGCTGGTCCCACTCTTTGGGCGAGCGGTAAGTGATCGTGCCGAGCTTGCGCGCGAGCCGCATGCCGAGGCGCGGGCCTCTTCCAGCCTGGTAGTTTCCGCCGCGCCATGACGTGTCGCCACGCACCATCTCCCGCTGCAGCGAGCGGAGCGCAATTGCAAAGGGCGTCGCGTGCACCGCGCCGGAAATGCTGACCAGGTTCTCGACCTCGCCCGGAAACTGCGCGCAGTACGCGAGCACTACCATGCCGCCGAGCGACGGCCCGACCACGGCCGCGAGCTGCTCGATGCCGAGCGAGCGCAGTGCCTCGCGACCCGCAGCGGCGATGTCCTCGACGGCGATCTCGGGAAACGAGATTCCGTAGGGCTGGCCTGTGGCCGGGTCCAGGCAGGCAGGACCCGAGGATCCGTACGGACTGCCGAGCGAGTTGATGCACACCACGAAGAACCGGCTCGTGTCGATCGGGCGACCGTCACCGATCATCGTCTCCCACCAGCCCGGCCGCAGATCCGCAGGAGAGGATGCAGCGTGGGCCGAGGGGGACAGGCCGGTGAAGATCGCGATCGCGTTGTCACGCGCGGCATTCAGCGTTCCCCAGCACTCGTAGGCGATCACCGGCTGCTCGACCACGCCGCCCCGGTACATTTGAAGCGGCTCGGCAAGCCGCGCGAACCTGCGGGCCGGCAGGTCAGCCGAGGTAGACGGCGTGCGAGCTAGTGCCATGGCCATACGGGCAGTCTATGCCCGGCTCCCCTTCGAACAAGCACCAGAGGATAGCGCGTCAGAAGCGTCGGTTATCAGCCCGATCGACCCGAGTTCAGCGCTTTCCGGTCCCGGCGCGCCTGTTCTTGATCAGGCGCACGCGCTTGCTCTGCTGCCGCGGGGTCAGTTCGTTGCGCTTGCCGGAAAACGGGTTGTCGTCGGTGCGGAACTCCACGCGCATCGGCGTACCCTTCAGGTGGAAGGTCTGGCGGAAGTGGTTCTCGAGGTAGCGCCGGTAGGTCTCCGGCACATGCTGCGTCTGGTTGCCGTGGATGACGACGATCGGCGGATTGCGGCCGCCCTGGTGCGCGTAGCGCAGCTTGATCCGCCGGCCACGCACCAGCGGAGGCTGGTGCATCGTGATGGCCTGCTCGAGCGCACGGTTCAGGTCCTTGGTCGGCAGTTCCTTCATCGCCGCCCGATAGGCCATGCGCACGGACCCCATCAGGTCGCCCACAGCGGTGCCGTGTCGCGCCGAGATGTAGTGCACTGGCGCGTAGGAGAGGAAATCGAGGCGCAGGTCGACGCCATCGCGGATCAGGCCACGCTGCGACGGATCGATGCCGTCCCACTTGTTGACCGCGATGACCAGTGCGCGCCCCTGCTCGTTGATCAGCCCGAGCAGGCTCGCGTCCTGCTCCGCGATCGTGTCGTGGGCATCGAGCACCCCGATTACGACATGCGCCTCGTCGATGGCCTGCAGCGCCTTGACGATGCTGAATTTCTCCACCGCGTCGCTGACCCTGGCGCGCCGCCTGACCCCAGCCGTGTCTATCAGCACGTAGCGCTGGCCGTCACGCTCGAACGGCACGAACACGGCGTCGCGCGTGGTGCCCGGCTGGTCGAACGCGACCAGCCGCTCCTCGCCGAGCAGCCGATTGATCAATGTCGATTTCCCGACATTCGGGCGACCGACGACCGCGACACGTATTTCTTCGCTGTCGGTGGCGGCGGCTTCGGGTGGCTCCGGGTCTGCCGGGATGCCGGCGAGTGCCCGCTGCAGCAGTTCCTCCATGCCCTGGCCATGAGCCGCGGAAATGGCCACCGGCGCACCGAAGCCCAGCCGGTGGAAATCGACGCCCGCGATCTCCGGGTCCAGCGACTCGGACTTGTTCGCGACCACGATCACGGTCTTTCCACCGCGCCGCAGAAGCTCCGCCACGTGCAGGTCCGAGGGCACGCAGCCCTCGCGCGAATCCACCACCAGCAGTACCCGGTCGGCCTCCTCGACCGCCTTCAGCGTCTGCTCGGCCATCAACCGCTCGACGCCGTGGGTCACCTCTACCAGCCCGCCGGTGTCGATGACGACACAGGGCCTGGGCCCGACGCGCGCGTAGCCGTACTTGCGATCGCGGGTCAGGCCGGGAACGTCAGCGACCAGCGCGTCGCGCGTGCGCGTCAGGCAGTTGAAGATCGTCGACTTTCCTACGTTGGGGCGCCCGACCAGGGCGACGACCGGTAGCACATCAGCTCCCCGCCGCGCCCCCGGTACGAAAGGCCTTGAGGTGCCCAACCTCGTCGATGACGAACACGCGACCGCCCATCACCAGCGGCGGGGCCGCGATGCGCTTGTCGCCGGGATGCTCACGAGCCATGAACCTGCCCGTGCCACGGTCGAGCCAGTGAAGGTACCCGTCGTAATCACCTACCACGACGGCGTCACCATCGACTGCCGGCGCGCTGAGACTGCGCCGCGCGAGTCCCTTCTGCTGCCACGCGACCACGCCATCGCTGCGTCGCATCGCCACGACGTCCCCGTCGGACGTGGAGACATAGACCTGGTCATCGTCGATCGCGAGCCCGCGATAGCTCGACATGTCACGCGACCACCAGATCTGGCCGCTGTCGAGCGCCAGCATGGCGACTCGCCCCTGGTAGCCAACCGCGTAGATGTCCTTGCCGGACACGATCACCGCCGAGTCCACGTCCGAGAGGCGCTGGAGCTCGGTTCGTCCGTGCGGAGTGGTGAGCTGCGTCTGCCACAGGATCTCGCCCTTGGCGAGCGTAACGGCCATGATCTTGCCAGTGTCGAAGCCGCACACGACGATGTCGCTGCCGACGGCGACCGGCGTGGCCGTACCGCGCAGCGACAGGCGGGGCACGACATCTTCGACCATCCACTCTTCCTTGCCGGTGCTAGCCGACAGGGAGCGCAGCCTGCCTTCGACCGAGCGGACGATCACCTGTTCGCCCTCCACCAGCGGCGGAGCGAGGATCTCGCCCGTAACGCGGGTCTTCCAGCGTTCCTTTCCGTTGGCGGCGTCAAGCGCCACCAGGTCACCGTCGCTGGTACCGACGACCACCAGACCGGAACCGACGCCGGGGCCCGCGGAAAGCTCCAGATCCGTGTCAACCTGCCAACGCTGCTTGCCGTTCGCCGCATCGAGCGCGCGGACCTTGCCGTCGTGTCCGGCGGCATAGACCGTATCGCCCGAACCTGCGACGCCAAGCGTCAGCCGCAAAGCCTCGCCTCCACCGCCCAGGTTCTGTGACCACAGGCGCTGGACCTTGAGCGTGGGCTTGATGTCCACCAGCTCGGCCGGCGGATCAGCCGTCGTGTCCTTGTCGCAGGCGGCAAGAGCCCCGAGCAGCGCGAGTGCGGCGACCAGGCGTAGCGGTTTCATTCGCCAGCCGTCCCGCTCGCAGCGCCTTCCGCCGGCACCGGGCCGGCCGGGGCTTCGTTCGCGACGGCGGCCACCGGCGGCAACGCGTCGCGCTTGAGCTCGATGTAGTCGCTATCGAGCCCCGTCTCGTCGTCCGGCGCCGAGAGCGCCTCGTCGTACTCGCGACGCGCGGCCGCAGAGTCGCCCTTGCCGGCGTACGCGTCACCGCGAAGCTCGTGATAGCGCGCCGCATACGAACCCGCATCGGCAGTATCGAGCAAGGCTACGGCGTCGTCGTACTTCGCCTGTTCGACCATGACTCGAGCGAGCCTCGCACGCGCCACCGCGCGGAGTTCCGGATCCTTGGAACCATCCATCACCGTGCGGAGGTGCAGCGCCGCCTCGTCAAGCTTGCGCATCTCTACGGCCGCCCGGGCCAGTACCAGGTCCGACTGGTCGGCATAGGGCGACCCGGGTTGCGCATCCCGCAGCGCCTTGGCCTGCACGACCGCCTCGTCGAACTTGTCCTGGCTCAGGCTCGTGATCACGGACTGGTAGCCGGAAAGCTCACGCTGCGCCTGTTCCATGCGCGTGCGCTGCCAGTACTGCCAGCCCCATAGCATGGCGAGGCCGAGCGCGATTCCGCCCAGTATCCAAAGCCAGTTGTCGCTCCACCACTGGCGCAGTTGTTCTTCGCGTTCGTTGTCAGTCAGGTCTTCCACTTCCAGGACTCCGTCATGCCGGCCTGGCGCCTGTGTGCGCCACGGCCATTGATATCAACCGCGAGCGCGTCCCAAGACGCGTCGCGACAGTTCGGTCGCGAGGTCGGCGATGGCGACCTCCGCCTGCCCTTGCTCGTCGCGCAGCGGTTTCAAGCCCGCCACGCCCCGCGAGAACTCCTCCTCGCCCAGGATCACCGCGCAGCACGCGCCGCTGCGGTCGGCCCGCTTGAGCTGCGACTTGAAGCTGCCCCCGCCGCAGTTCGTCTCGATCCTTACGCCCGGCAGCGCGTCGCGCAGCTGCTCGGCGACCTGCATGCCGGCCGCCTCCGCGGCGGCTCCGCCGAGGACCAGGTACACGTCGGCCACCGTCCCATCACCCGCCAGCCCCTGCAGGCGCAGCAGTTCGACGATGCGTTCCTCGCCCAGTGCCCAGCCGATCGCCGGCACCGAGTCGCCCCCGAGCTGGGCCACCAGGCCATCGTAGCGCCCGCCGGAGCACACAGCATCCTGCGACCCGAGATCCATGGTCACCCACTCGAACACGGTGCGCGAATAGTAATCGAGGCCGCGCACCAGGCGTGGATTCACGACGTATCCGATGCCGGCGGCGTCGAGGCGCGAGCGCAGGCCGGCAAAATGACTGGCTGATTCGGGGTCGAGGTGATCGGTGATCAGCGGCGCCCCGGCAATCACTTCGCGCATCGCGGGATTCTTGCTGTCCAGGATGCGCAGCGGGTTTCCGTCCAGGCGCCGACGGCTGTCCTCGTCCAGCGTTGGCGCATGGCCGCGGAAGTACGCAACCAGCGTTTCGCGGTAGCCCCGCCTCGACTCCGGCGTACCGAGCGAATTCAGGTTCAGCGTGAGGCCTTCGAGCCCGAGTCGGCGCCAGATTCGGGCCGACATCATGATCAGTTCGGCATCCACGTCCGGCCCCGGAAAGCCGAGCGCCTCTGCGTCGACCTGGTGGAACTGGCGGTAACGGCCCTTCTGCGGCCGCTCGTAGCGGAACATCGGCCCCGAGCACCAGATCTTCTGCCGCTGGTTGTGCAGCAGCCCGTTCGCGATCGCGGCCCGCACGATGCCGGCCGTCGCTTCCGGCCGCAGCGTCACCGACTCGCCGCCGCGGTCCTCGAACGTATACATTTCCTTCTCGACGATGTCCGTCATCTCGCCGATCGATCGCTTGAACAGATCGGTCCTTTCGAGAATTGGCAGCCGGATCTCGCGATAGCCATATTCGGCGAACGTCTCGCGCGCAACGCGCTCGAGCAACTGCCAGGGGCCCGAGTCGGCTGGCAGCACGTCATTCATTCCACGGATGGCCTGGATCGTCTCGGGCATGCGTACTTCCCCGGGGCAGCTCAGCGCTGCAGCCCGTCTGCCACGACGCCGAAGCGGGCAACGGTCTCGCCGCTGCGCGGGGACGGCACCTTCACGCGTTTGCCGTTGACCGCCAGCGCGACACCAGGTGCATTGCCGAGCGTCACGCTGAGCGGGGCGACGCCCGCGACGGCGCGCTCGGTCCCCGCCTTGCCGAGGTCGTACAGCACGGCCTTTCCAGAACCGTCGTAAACCTCGATCCAGGAATCCGCGGCGAATGCGAACAACAGCGCGACCTGGCCGGCCGGCGCGCTCACGGCAGGCTCAGTGCCCGGAGGACCCGCCACGGCCGGCATGGCGGCTTCGCCCGCACCAGGTGATGTAATGGCCCGAGTTGCGCCCTCGGCAACCCCCTGCCCGGCGCCGGCGACCCCCGGGCTCGCGTCGGCGAGTTCCGTGGAGCCCGTTGCGAGGTCCGTATTGCCGGCATCGACTGCGCCTGGCAGGTGCAGACCGAACTCACTGACATATGCCGAAACGCCGGCGGCGATGATGAGCACCAGCGCCGCCACCACGATCCACGGCGAGACGACGCGCCTGCGAGGCGGCGCCATTTCCACGCGCGACTTCGGAACCAGCGTCGGGGGAGCGAGTTGCGCCCGCGACCTGTCATACGCGCCGAGCACCTCATCGCCGGGCATGCCCAACAGTGCTGCATAGCGCTTGAAATGACCTCGCACGAACACCGGAGCACCGAGCGCGGCGTAATCGTCGGATTCAAGCGCCTGAACCGCGACGGTGTCCAGGTTCAGCCGCTCGGCAACCTGCTGCTCGGTCAGCCCGGCAAGCTCACGCTGCCGCCTGAGCCGCGCGCCCGGGTCCGTGGGCAGTTCGGCAACCTCTGCCTCCAGCGTGTTCACTGTGGAGCCCGCTCCGCTTCACGCAGCGCGCTCATCTCGGACGACATCGGGAAATCCTTCCTGATGCGATCCGCATAAATCGTCGCCTGCTGCGTTTCACCGAGAGCGCTCTCGATCCTGTAGCCAAGCCACAGCGCAGCCGCGGAAATGGGCGCGTTCGAAGCGTAGCGCTCGAGGAAAGCGCGCGCCTGCAGGTTGTCGCCAAGTTCGAACTGGATCTGGGCCATCTGGAACAGCACATCGGGCTGGTCGGCGTTGTAACCAAGCGCCTGCCTGAAGTACGTCTCCGCTTCAGGCAGGCGACCGGCAGAGCGCGCGCAACGACCGGCATTTGCGTACGCCACGGCCGGCGCCCGGTTCAGGGGATTTTTCGCCGCCTGCAGCAACAGCTCCTCTCCCTTCTTCGAGTCGCCCTTGAGGCACAGGAACGACGCGTAGCTGTTCTGTACGTTCGGGTCGTCGCGGCTCAACTTCAGCGCTTCCTCGAAATGCTCCTGGGCCTTCTTGTCCTCGCCGAGCCGGTCGTACACGAAACCAGCCGCGAGTTGCGTCGTCGCTGTGTGCGAATCCTGCTCGAGCGCCTTCTCGATCTTGTCGCGCGCCGTGGTCATGTCGCCCTGGCTCATGTAGGCGATCGCGAGCTGCGCGTTGGCCTCGGCCGCCTTGCGGCGGTCCATCTGGCTGTCCTGGGCAGCCATCGCGGGCAACACTACGAACAGCCCGACGAGCGAAACCAGCGCCTTTTTGCACTTTAGCCGCTTCATGCGTGGGATACCGAGACGGGAACCAGGTTGCGATCACCGAGGCGCACCGTCGTCCGGTCGTTGACCCGGCCGACGAGCTGGCCGCAGGCGGCATCGATGTCGTCGCCGCGCGTGCGCCTGATCGTCGCCATGACGCCTCCCTTGATCAGCAGGTCGCGGAAGCGCTCGATCGCCTCCTCCGTGGAGCGCCGATAGCGCGTATTCGGGAACGGGTTGAACGGGATCAGGTTGACCTTGGCCGGATGACCCCGCAGCAGCCCGGCGAGCTGTCGCGCGTGCTCGGGCCGGTCATTGACCCCGTCGAGCATCACGTACTCGAACGTCACGTTGCGGGCGTTCTGCTTTTCGACGTAGTGCCAGCAGGCCTCGAGAAGGCTCGCGATCGGGTGCCGGCGGTTGATCGGCATCAGTTCACTGCGCAGCTCGTCGTTCGGGGCGTGAAGCGACACGGCGAGTGCGACGTTGGTCTCGTCGGCGATGCGCATCATCTGCGGGACCAGCCCGGACGTGCTGATCGTCACTCTCCGCCGCGACAGGTCGAGGCCGAGGTCATCCATCATCAGCTCGGCCGCGGGCACCACGTTGCGATAGTTCATCAACGGCTCGCCCATGCCCATGAAAACCACGTTGGTGATCACACGGTTACCGTCCGGCGAATAACCGAGCTCGCGGTTTGCGAGCCAGACCTGGCCGACGATCTCGGCCGTCGTGAGATTGCGATTGAATCCCTGCTGACCGGTCGAGCAGAAGCCGCAGTCCATCGTGCAGCCGATCTGGCTGGAAATGCAGAGCGTCCCGCGGCCGGGCTCGGGAATGAACACCATCTCGATCGCCTGCCCGCTCTCGAGACGCAGCAGCCACTTGCGGGTGCCGTCGGCCGAAGCCTGCGAAAAGATGACCTCCGGGGCGCGAATCTCGGCGATGGCAGCCAGCCGACTGCGGAAATCACGGCCGAGGTCGGTCATCTGCTCGAAGTCGCCCGTGGCGCGCCGGTAGATCCACTTCATCAGCTGGCGCGCGCGGAAAGGCTTCTCGCCCATCCCGAGGACGAATTCCTCCATCCCGGCCCGCGTGAGGCCGAGAAGGTTGGTACCGTGGGTGGTGACTTCGTTCATGCTGGAAATGGACCGGGCGGCTGCGCCGGGGTTCCCGCTCAGCGCGGGCAGAGCTCGGTTTCGGCGAAGAAGTAGCTGATTTCCCGGGCCGCATTCTCCAGGCTGTCGGAACCGTGCACCACGTTCTGCTCGATGCTGGTGGCCAGGTCTGCGCGGATCGTTCCCGGCGCCGCTTTCTTCGGGTCGGTCGCGCCCATGATGTCGCGGTTCTTCGCCACGGCATTCTCACCCTCGAGCACCTGCACGACGACCGGACCGGAAGTCATGTAGGCGACCAGGTCGCGGAAGAACGGGCGCTCGCTGTGCACCGCGTAAAAGCCTTCAGCCTCGGCCTGCGTCAGTCGCCTCATGCGCGCGGCCACGATTCGCAGGCCAGCCTGCTCGAAGCGGCGGTAGACATCACCAATGACGTTCTTCTGGACCCCATCGGGCTTGACGATGGACAACGTGCGTTCGACGGCCATGCGGTTCCTCTCGGGGCGTCGGCCCCTGCTGTGTTGATAAGGCGCCCGGCGCGCCGGACCCGCGCAGGCGCGGCTTCCAGGGCGGGGTCGGAGCTCGTGATTCGAACCGCGAAGTATACCTTCGCGCTCCTCGGTGGGCCAATAAATTCAGCCGCGACGGGCAGTTAGACGTTAAAGCTCTCGCCGCAGCCGCATTCGCCGCGGACGTTGGGGTTACGGAACTTGAACGCCTCGTTCAAGCCCTGCTTGACGAAGTCGATCTCGGTTCCGTCCACGTAGCGAAGGCTTTCAGCATCCACGATCACCTTTACGCCCTCGCCCTCGAACACCGCATCCCCCGGCGCCACCTCTTCGGCATAACTCACCACGTAGGCGAAGCCGGAGCACCCGGTCTTCTTGATCCCGAGCCGCAGGCCGACGCCGCGGCCGCGATTGACGATGAAACTCCGGACTCGTTCGGCAGCGGCAGGTGTCAGTGAAACCGGCATGATCGCAGTTGGTGATGGCTGTTGGCTGATTCTACACGGTAGACCCCGGAGCAGACGGCCAGTTCCGTGCCACGTCCCGCACTGCATCCTGCAACGTGAGCAGGCGCCCGAATTTGGCAGCCGGCACCTCGAGCGCTTCGGCCGCCTCGCGCCAGTCCCACGCGGCCAGGTCGTCGCGGTTCGCGCCGCGCAGCCGGTCGGTGACCCATGAAGCGGCGGCCACCAGGTGCGGGCAGCCAAAGGCGCGGAACCGTCCACGCGCCACACGCCCTTGCTCGACCATGAATTCGAGCTCCACTCGTGCGCCGTGATCCGCATCCCCTGCAGCGCCATTCGCGGTCGGCACGCCCCGCGGCAGCGGCTGCGCGCCGGGGAGTTCCCTCATGCGGCGGCGAACCTCGCTGCTGTAGCGAGGATCGTCGTTCGCCACGGCGCTCACCGCAGCGTCGCCGGAGCAATGGCGCGCAGGCGCGGCACCTCCGCGGCGATCCGCGCAGCGGCATACTCCACCTCTTCCCGGGTCGTGAACCGCCCGAGGCTCAACCGCAGCGTGCTCTGCGCAAGACGATCGCCATGGCCAAGCGCACGCAGCACATAGGATGGCTCTGCGTGCGCCGATGCGCAGGCCGAGCCCGACGCTATCGCGAGGTCGGCCAGCGCATGCAGCAGGCTCTCGCCCTCGACACCGTCCACGGTGACGCTGAGGATGCCGGGCACCCTCTGCGTCGGGTGGCCATTCAGTTCCACGTCCGGAAGCGCCGCGATCGACTCGAACAACAGCGTTCTCAGGGTCGCGATCCTCTCCGCGTCTGCCTGCATCTCCTCGGCCGCGATCGCAAAAGCCCGGCCCATGCCGGCGACCTGGTGCGTCGGAATCGTGCCGGAACGCAGGCCGCGCTCCTGTCCACCGCCGAACAGGATGGGCACCAGGCCCAGTCGCGGCTCCCGTCGCATCACCAGCGCACCGACCCCCTTCGGTCCGTGGACCTTGTGGGCGGTGAGCGCAAGCAGGTCGATGCAGTCGCGCTCGACGTCGATGGACAGCTTTCCCGCGCCCTGGGCGGCGTCGACGTGCATCAGCACGCCCCGTGTCCGGCACAGGCGACCGACCGCGCCCACGTCCTGCACCACCCCGATCTCGTTCTGCACGTGCATCAGCGATACCAGGATCGTATCGGGCCGCAGCGCAGCCTCGACCTGCGACGGCTGCACGATGCCGTCCGGCCCGGGTTTCAGGTAGGTGACCTCGAAGCCCTCGCGCTCGAGCTGCCGGCAACTGTCGAGCACGGCCGGGTGCTCGGTCCGGGAAGTCACCAGGTGGCGGCCCCTGGTGCGCTGGAACCGCGCAGCGCCGAACAGTGCGAGGTTGTCCGCTTCCGTGGCACCCGAGGTCCAGATGACCTGCTCCGGCGCCGCGCCGACCACGCGGGCCACCTCGGCCCGCGCCTGTTCGACGCGCGCTCGCGCGCGTCGACCGGGCTCGTGGCCCACCGACGAGGGATTCGCGAAGTCGCCACCCGGCCCACAGCACTCGAGCATCGTCTCGACCACTCGCGGGTCCACCGGCGTCGTGGCCGCGTTGTCCAGGTAGACCACCGTCATCGTCACTCCCCGGTCCGCGGCGTGTGTGGATCACCGGCGCGCCGCCGCCGGCCCTGCACCGAGGTGAGGATCCCGCGCAGGATGTTTACCTCGTTCTGGTCCATGACCGCACGGTTGAACAGCCGCCTGATGCGCGCCATCAGGTGTCCTTCGCCATTGCGGTCGCGGAAATCGGCCTGCTCCATCACCTGCTCGAGCTGCACGTAGAAGTGCTCCATCTCCCTGGCACTGGCGAGCGGAACCCCGCGCTCGGCGCTGCCCACGTCGCCGTCGCGCAGCGCCAGCAGCAGCTCGTAGGCCACGACCTGCACTGCCATCGCCACGTTCAGCGACGTGTAGGTCGCACCGGTCGGGATCGACAGCAGCAGCTGGCAGCGGTCGATGTCGTCGTTCGAGAGCCCGGTTCGTTCGGCGCCAAACAGCACCGCGACCCTGCCCTCGCGGGACGCGGCCGCCGCCTCGCGCGCCGCGGCTCGCGGCTCAAGCACTCGCCACGGCAGGTGCCTGGACCTGGCGGTCGTGCCGATGATCAGGCCGCAGTCGGCGACGGCACCCGCGACATCCGCGTATATGGCGGTGCCGTCCAGCACGTCGTCGGCACCGGCTGCCATGACCGTCGCCTCGGTCGCCGGGAACCGCGCCGGCGCCACGAGGCGCAGGCTGCCGAACCCCATTGTCTTCATCGCACGGGCGGCGGAACCGATGTTACCGGGGTGCGATATGCCGACGAGTACGATGCAGATGGACATGCTCTGCTATTCTAGCTGCCCGCATGCAACCGTTACTGAACATCGCCGTCCGCGCCGCACGCCGCGCCGGTGACCTGATCGTGCGCAACGTCGACCGCGTGCCGTCGCTGGAGGTGCGCGCGAAGAGCCGCAACGACTTCGTCAGCGAAATCGACCAGATGGCCGAGCGGGACATCATCGAGACGATCCGCCGCTCGCACCCGGACCACGGCTTCCTCGGCGAGGAAGGCGGCCGCAGCGGCGGTGACGAATTCGTCTGGATCATCGATCCCCTGGATGGCACCACCAACTTCCTGCACGGCTTCCCCACCTTCGCGGTGTCGCTCGCCTGCGAATACCGCGGCCGGCTCGAGCACGCGGTGGTCTACGACCCGATGCGGCAGGAGCTGTTCACCGCCTCGCGCGGCGACGGCGCGCAGCGCGACGGCCGGCGCATACGGGTCAGCAAGCAGGTCGGGCTCGAAGGCGCACTGATCGGCACCGGCTTCCCTTACCGCGCCAACGCGCGCTGGACCGACGAATACCTGGCGATGCTGAAGGTCGTGATGCAGCAGACGGCCGGCATTCGGCGGCCCGGCGCGGCATCGCTCGACCTCGCGTATGTCGCGGCCGGCCGCATCGACGGATTCTGGGAAATCGGGCTCAACTCCTGGGACACGGCCGCGGGCACGCTGCTGATCACCGAGGCCGGCGGTCACGTCGGCACGCTGTCCGGCGGCGAGTACCGGCAGGGCGGCAACATCATCGCCGGTGCTCCCAAGGTCTACGAAGCCCTGGTCGAGTGCCTGAAGCCCTTCGTACCGGAACCGCTGCGCGAGGGCTGAGCCCGCCACTATCGCGCGGGGTCGCGGTCGCGGTACATTCCGGCGGCGCCTGGCCGGGCGCGACGAACATCAACGAACGGTAGCGGGGGATTCCATGGCACACGGCCTGTTCTCGACCAAACCCATCACCGATCTGCAGGAGGCGGGTTCGGCCAACGAACTCAATCGTGTGCTGGACGCCAGGGCGCTGGTGCTGCTCGGAATAGGCGCGATCATCGGCACCGGTATCTTCGTGCTCACGGGCACCGCCGCGGCAAACCACGCCGGTCCGGCACTGGTGTTGTCGTTCATCATCGCGGGCATCGGCTGCGCGTTCGCGGGCCTCTGCTACGCCGAGTTCGCTGCGATGATCCCGGTCTCGGGCAGCGCGTACTCGTACTCTTATGTAACGCTCGGCGAGGGTATCGCGTGGTTCGTGGGCTGGAACCTGATCCTCGAGTACCTGTTCGCCGGCGCCACGATCGCGGTCGGCTGGTCGGGCTACGTAGTGAGCCTGATGGACCAGATCGGCCTGCACCTGCCTGACGTACTCACCCACGCCCCGTTTACCAAGGGTGAGGGGCACTGGGAACTGGTGCGCACCGGAGCGCTGATCAACCTGCCTGCGGTGCTGATCATCTGCGTGATTACGGCGCTCAGCTACATCGGAATGCACCAGTCGTCGCGGTTCAACGGGGTGGTGGTCGCGATCAAGGTCACGGTCATCGTGCTGTTCATCGGCTTTGGCGCCTGGTACGTGCAAGGCGCGAACTGGGACCCGTTTATCCCGCCGAACGAGGGGCCGGGCCGGTTTGGGTGGTCGGGCGTGGTTACCGCGGCCGGCATCATCTTCTTCGCCTACATCGGTTTTGACGCCGTCTCGACCGCCGCGCAGGAGACCCGCAACCCGCAACGCAACATGCCGATCGGCATCCTGCTGAGCCTGGCGATCTGCACCGTGCTCTATATCGGGGTCGCGGCGGTTCTGACCGGCATGGTCCCCTACCGGGAACTGAACACGGCGGCTCCGGTCGCGCTGGCGCTGGATCGCTATTCTGGGCTCAACTGGTTGTCGGGCTGGGTGAAGCTCGGCGCGATCGCCGGCATGACCTCCACGATGCTGGTGATGCTGCTCGGACAGCCGCGCATCTTCTACTCGATGGCCAAGGACGGTCTGCTGCCGCCTGTGTTCGGCAAGGTGCACCCGAAATTCAAGTCCCCGTCGTTCTCGACGCTGGTCACGGGTGTCGCCGCAGCCACGATCGCCGGAACGCTGCCGGTGACGATCCTCGGCGAGCTGGTTTCAATCGGCACGCTGCTGGCCTTCATCGTGGTGTGCATCGGCGTGCTGGTGCTGCGCCACACCCGGCCGGACCTGCAGCGGCCGTTCCGCGTCAGGCTGCCGTGGGTGGTGTGTACGGCCGGCGCACTGATCTGCGCCTACATGATGATCTCGCTGCCCAAGGACACCTGGGTGCGGCTGCTCGTCTGGACATTCTTCGGCATGCTGATCTACGTGTTCTACGGCTGGAAGCACAGCGCCCTCAGGCGCCCCCGGCAGGACTAGATCGCGCCCTCAGACAGCGCCGCAGGGCTAGATCGGGCCGTTGTCTCCAGCGGCCTTGCGCTCGCGCCGCGTTGCCCAGAGCGACGCGACGCTGCCCGCGCCGAGCGTCGCGACGATGATGCCGAGCGATAACAGGTTCGGCACGTGAATGAGATCCATCAGCAGCATCTTCACGCCGACGAATGCCAGCACCAGCACCAGGCTGTATTTCAGGTACCGGAACAGGGACATCAGCCCGGCCACCGCGAAATAGAGTGAGCGAAGGCCCAGGATCGCGAAGGCATTCGACGTGAAGACCAGGAACGGGTCGCGGGTGACGGCCAGGATCGCGGGGATAGAGTCCACCGCGAAGACTATATCGGTCAGTTCCACCATGACCAGCGCCACGAACAGCGGCGTTGCATAGAGGTTGCCCGACTTGCGAACGAAGAAACGCGCGCGGTCCAGCTCGTCGGTGACCGGCACGAAGCGCCGCACCAACCTCGCCGGCAGGCTGGTACCAAAGTCGCGAATTTCGTCGTCCTCGCGCAGCATCCTCAGCGCCGACACCAGCAGCGTCGCGCCGAAGACGTAGAACATCCAGTCGAAGTGCCGGAGCAATCCCGTACCGACCATGATCATCAGGCCGCGCAGCACGATTGCGCCGACGATGCCCCAGAAGAGCACGCGGTACTGGTAGAGCGCCGGGATCTTCAGGTACGAGAAGATCAGCGCCATCACGAAGATGTTGTCGACCGACAGCGACCACTCGAGCAGGTAGCCCGTCACGTACTGCACCACGGCGTCCCTGCCGTTCAGGGCGTCCGCCGCCGGCGTGAACCCGTACCAGCGATATTCGTACAGGCCGTAGATCACGAAGGCGTACGAGAAGGCGACGCCGATCCAGACCGCCGTCCAGAACAGCGCCTGGCGTACCGACAGTTCGGCCGCCTCGCGGTGCAGGACGCTGAGATCCAGGAACAGCAGTCCCAGGAACAGCGCGATGAATCCGATCCAGATCAGCTCAACCAAGGTCTTGCTCCCCCGGATCGCCAGCGCCTGGCGTGCAAAGCCGCCTCACGGCATGTCGTCGACTTCGTCCTTCTCGCGCTGCGCCGGCATCAGGTCAAGGGCCGTCAGCCTGAAATCCAGCGCGAGCGCGCTCGCTATGTAGATCGAGGAGTAGGTGCCGACCGCGATGCCGATGGTGAGGGCCACCGAGAACCCGCGCAGGATCTCGCCACCGAAGAACAGCAGGGAGAGCACCGTGAGCAGCGTAATGAAACTGGTCATGATGGTGCGCGACAGCGTCTCATTGATCGCCGCGTTGATTACCTGCTCGGAGGTGCCCTTGCGAATCGACAGGAAGCGCTCGCGAAGGCGGTCGAACACGACGACTGTGTCGTTCAGCGAATAGCCGATCACCGCCAGGATCGCCGCGAGCGAGGGCAGGTCGAACGTGAGCCCGAACACCGAGAACACACCCAGGATCACGATCGGGTCATGCAGCGCCGCGAGGATCGCGCCGACAGCCAGTTTCCACTGGAAGCGGAAGGCCACGTACGCAAGGATCAGCAGGAACGTGAACAGGATCGCAAGCGCGCCCTTCTCGGCGAGTTCCTGGCCCACCTGAGGTCCCACGACCTCGGTTCGCCTGAGCTCAACGCCGGGCACGCTTGCCTGCATCGCAGCGAGCACTTTCTGGCCGACGATGTTCACGTCCTCGTTGTCCCTGGGCAGCAGGCGCACCAGCACGTCCCGCGAGGTGCCGAAGCTCTGCACCGCCGCGTCGCCGAATCCTGCGCGCTCGAGGTCGCCCCTCACCTTCTCGAGGTCTGCTTGCTGCGGGAAGGTGAATTCCATCACCACGCCGCCGGTGAAATCGATGCCGAAATTAAGGCCCTGCACCGCCAGTGACAGCAGCGAACCCAGTATCAGCACCGCCGAGACCGCGTACCACCGCTTGCGGGTGGCCATGAACGGGTAGCTGGTCGTCCTGTGGAAGATTTCCATTGCCTGATCCTCAGATCGGGAGCGATTCCAGCTTGCGCCGGCGCCCCCATATCAGGTGGATGAGCGACCGGCTGCCGATCAGCGCGGTGAACATCGAGGTGATGATGCCGAGCGACAGCACCACGGCGAAGCCGCGCACCGGACCGGTGCCGAACGTGAACAGCACCACGCCCGCGATCAGCGTGGTGACGTTTGCGTCGGCGATCGACGAAAACGCCTTGTCGAACCCGGCGTTGATTGCCGCGAGCGGACTGACGCCATTGCGCAGCTCTTCGCGGATGCGCTCGAAGATCAGGATGTTCGCGTCCACCGCCATGCCGACCGTGAGCACGATGCCCGCGATACCCGGCAGCGACAGCGAGGCCTGCAGCATCGACAATAGCGCTGTCAGCAGCACGACGTTGGCCAGCAGCACCGCGTCCGCAACCAGGCCAAAGGCCTTGTAGTACACGGCCATGAAGACGAATACCGCGAGCAGTCCAATGGCGAGCGCGCGCATGCCGCGGTCGATGTTGTCCTGGCCCAGGCTCGGGCCGACCGTGCGCTGCTCCACGATGTAGAGCGGCGCCGCGAGCGAGCCGGCGCGCAGCAGCAGCGCGAGCTCGCGGGCCTCACCGGCCAGCAGGCCCGTGATCTGGAAATTGCTGCTGAACACGCCGCGGATCGTCGCGACGCTGATGACCTTCTCTTCCGTGCATTCCGCACCGGTGCGCAGGCCGTTGCAGGGCTCCCCCTCCGCGACCCGCTTCTTCTCGATGAACACCACCGCCATCGGGCGCCCGAGATTCTCGCGCGTGGTGCGCAGCATCTCAGCGGCGCCGCGCGCGTCGAGCTTGACGTACACGGCCGGCTGGCCTTCGCTGAAGCCGGAGCTGGCATCCGCCAACTGCTCGCCCGACACGATCATCTCGCGCTTGAGCAGCACCGGCTGGCCCTCGCGGGTCTTGTAGAGCCTCGAGCCCAGCGGTGCGCGCTTGGTGCGCTCGGCATCTGCCGCCGAGTTCTGGTCGTCCACCAGCCGGAATTCGAGCGTCGCAGTGGCGCCGAGCACGCGCAACGCTTCGTTCGGATCCTGCACGCCGGGCAGTTGCACGACGATGCGGTCAAGCCCCTGGCGGGCCACGATGGGCTCGGTCACGCCGAGTTCGTCGACGCGATTGCGCAGCGTGGTGATGTTCTGCTGGATCGCGAAGTCCTGGCGCTGTTTGATGTTCTCAGGCCGCACCGTAACGCTGACCGTGCCGCCGTCGCCGAGCGTATCGGTCTCGATGATCAGGTTCGGGTCGCGCTTGCGCAGCAGCGATGCGACGCGCGGCCCATCCTCGCCGGAGCGCAGCATGATCTTCACCGTGTCCGTTCCGTTGCTCTGCATGCCGCTGAACGGGATGCGCTCGTCACGCAGCATCGTTCGATAGTCGCGCTCCATGCTCGCGAGCAGTTGTGTAACGGCGCCCTTCACGTCCACCTCGTACATGAAGTAGACGCCGCCGCGCAGGTCCAGGCCGAGACTCATCGGCTTCAGGCCCAGCGCGCGCATCCACGCCGGCGTGCGCGGAACACGTGACAGCGCGACCAGGTAGTCGCCCGGGGCGCCCTCGCGAATCGCGTCCCGTGCCTGGAGTTGCTGCTCCACCGAGCCGAAACGCAGCACCAGCCGGTCGCCCTCGCGGTAGGCCGCATCGGCGGCCAGGCCCTTGTTCGCCAGGATCGACGACACCGCGGCCTGCGCCTGGTCCGTGAACGCCGAGCGATCGTTGCGCGACAACTGCAGCGCAGGCGCTTCACCGAACACGTTCGGCAGCGCGAGCACCAGGGCCACCAGCATTACGATGGTGACCAGCCAGATTTTCCAGGCCGGGTAACTATGCATGGTCGCCCCTCGGGCTCAGGCGCTCTTCAGCGTGCCCTTGGGCAGGACGCTGGTGACGGTGTGACGCTGGACCTTGACCCGCACGCCCTCGGCCACCTCGACGGTCAGGAACTGGTCGCCCACCTCGGTGACCCGGCCGAGCATTCCGCCGCTGGTCACGACCTCGTCCCCGGCGGAAAGGGCCGCGACCATGGCCTTGTGCTCCTTGGCGCGCTTGGTCTGCGGACGAATCAGCAGGAAGTAGAAGACGACGAAAATCAGTACCAGGGGCAACAGCGAGGTCAACGCGCTCGGCTGTGCGCCGCCGGCGGCCTGCGCGTAGGCGCTGGGGATCAACCAATCCATGAGGGGGACTCCTGTCGTGGGCCCGGGTTCGGGCCATCAAAAAGGCTGCGGATTATACCCGAGGGCCGTCGTGGCTGCCGCCCGGCGAACAACGGCCCTCCGGACCTGCCAGGAATGCCGCCGAGAATCGGGGAAAGTCGCCGGCCCCGATCGCGTCCCGGATCCGGGCCATCAGCCCCAGGTAGTAGGCCAGGTTGTGGGTCGTGTTGAGTCTCGCGCCCAGGATCTCGTTGCAGCGAGCGAGATGCCGTAGGTAGGCGCGGGAATAGTTCCGGCAGGTATAGCAGTCGCAGAGCGGATCCAGTGGCCCGGTGTCGTCCTGGTGGGCCGCGTTTCGGATCCTGACCACTCCCTGGCTGGTAAACAGGTGGCCGTTGCGGGCGTTTCTCGTGGGCATCACGCAGTCGAACATGTCTACCCCGCGCGCCACGGCCTCGACGATGTCGGCCGGGGTGCCAACGCCCATCAAGTAGCGCGGCCGGTCCGCCGGCAGGTTCGGCGCCAGCGCCTCGAGCACGGAATTGCGTTCCTCGGGGGGTTCCCCGACCGCAAGGCCTCCCACGGCGTAGCCGTCGAAACCGACCCCGCGCAGCGTTTCGGCGGACTCGAGGCGCAGCGGCAGGTGTGTTCCGCCTTGAACTATGCCAAACAGCGCGTTCGGGTTGCCAAGTTCGTCGAACGCAGTGCGGCTGCGCCGCGCCCAGCGCATCGACAACTCCATGGACCGCCGGGCATCGGCCTCGGTGGCCGGGTACGGAGGACACTCATCGAATGCCATCACGACGTCGGAGTCGAGCGCCGTCTGCACGCTCATCGAGATTTCGGGACTCAGGAATACGGCATCGCCGTTGACCGGCGAGCGGAACCTGACGCCGTCTTCGTCAAGCTTGCGCAATTCCGCCAGGCTGAAGACCTGGAAGCCACCGGAGTCGGTGAGGATCGGTCCCTGCCAGTGCATGAATCCGTGCAGGCCCCCGTGCCTGCGTATCACCTCGGTCCCCGGGCGCAGCATGAGGTGGAACGTGTTTCCAAGCACGATCTGTGCGCCTAGCCCCGTCAGTTCCTCCGGCGTCATCGCCTTCACGGTTCCATAGGTCCCGACCGGCATGAACACCGGCGTCTCGACGCTGCCGCGGCGCAGCTGCAACCGGCCGCGACGCGCCTGACCGCTGACCGAAAGCAGCTCGAAAATCCCGCTCACGGCCGCCCCCCGAGCGCGGTGGGCCCTGGCTCGACGAACATCGCGTCGCCGTAGCTGAAGAACCGGTATCGAGCGGCCACGGCATGGCTGTAGGCGTCGAGCACCTCGACACGGCCCGCGAATGCGCACACCAGCATCAGCAGCGTCGACTCCGGCAGGTGAAAGTTCGTGACCAGTGCGTCCACGACCCGGAATTGGAACCCTGGCGTGATGAACAGCCGCGTGTCGCCTGCAAACGGCGCAAGCGCGCCACTGGCGGCCGCGCTCTCCAGCGCACGCACCGCAGTCGTGCCCACCGCCACCACACGGCCGCCACTGGCCCGGCAGGCGGCAACCGCCTCGCAGGTGTCCGCTGGAACGACGACACGCTCGGCGTGCATGCGGTGCAGGCCGAGGTCGTCCACGCGGACCGGCTGGAAGGTCCCGGCGCCAACGTGCAGCGTCACGCTCGCACTGCCGACCCCGGCCTGCGTGCAGGCCTCGAGCAGTTCCTTGTCAAAATGCAGGCCGGCGGTCGGCGCGGCGACCGCGCCAGGCTCGCGCGCGTAGACCGTCTGGTAACGCTCGCGGTCGAAGTCCTCGGCTGGACGCCGAAGGTACGGCGGCAGCGGCATCTCGCCCTGGCGGTCGAATACCGCGCCCGGGTCACCGTCGAACCGCAGCACCCAGAAATCCTCAGCCCGGCCTTCGATCTGCGCGGTACCGCCTCCCTCGAGGTGGATCGTGGACCCCGGCGCAGGCGACTTGCTCGAGCGCAACTGCACCAGCGCGCGGGCGCCGTCGAGTACACGCTCGAGCAGTATCTCGACTCGCCCGCCGCTGTCCTTGCGCCCGTGCAGGCGGGCCGGCACCACCCGCGTGTCGTTGAACACCAGCAGGTCGCCGGCACGCAGCAGGGCCGGAAGGTCGCTGAACTGCCGGTCGTGCATGACGCCGGTGCGGCCGTCGAGATGCAGCAGGCGGCTGTCGCTGCGCCGCGCGACCGGGTGTCGAGCGATCAACTCGTCTGGCAACTCGTATTGGAACTCTGCGCGCAGCATGGGGCGCGCATGCTAGCAGAGGGTCGCCGGCTGGGCCGGGCCACCTGGTTCAGCAGCAAGTGTCGCCAGGACGCGTTGGCGGGGTTCGGGTCGGACCGGCTTCAGCCGCGCGGCCTGGCACCGACTGGCGCAGCCGCGACCCTCGCACCCTGGGCCGAGCCGCAGGTGAGCATCGGCGACTCCTTGAGCCACTTCTTGTCGGGGTAGTAGGCAAAAAGCAGCGCGCCGCCCTTCAGCGTATCTATCATCACGCGCGCGACTTCCTTGCGAACTGCAGGACAGCCCCAGCTGCGGCCGAGCCGGCCCAGTCGCTCGGCGATCGCCTCGCTCACATACGGCGCGCCGTGCATGACAATGGCGCGGGACAACGCGTTGTCGTTGAAACCGGCGTCCAGGCCGCGCAGACGCAGCGAGTAGCCGTTGCTGCCGTTGTAGGTCTCGGTGGCCTGGAACAGCCCGAGGCTCGACATCTTGCTGCCTTCGACGTTCGAGAATTTCGCTGCCAGCTGCTCGCCGGTATTGCGTCCATGCGCTACCAGTTCCTGGAAAAGAAGCCGACCGCGGTCCACGTCGAACACCCAGAGACGCGGCGTCGTGGAGGGCAGCGAGTAGTCGATGACCGCGAGCCGGTGGAAGCCGTCGAGCACGCCCTGCTTGCGGGCACAATCGGCCGCGCGGGCGGCGAGAGTCAGTACCTCGGGGTTCGCGGACGGGGCGGCAGCAACGAGATCCGCAGCGAGACGGTCATCGGCCTTCGCGGGTCCCGCGAGGCAGAGAAGTAGCAACAGGCCGGGCCAGTAACATCGTCGCAAGCGGGCACTCTCCGTGCATGAAGCGCGTGCCGCCCGCAGGCGACGTGTTCGGGGCCTCTGACCGCCCCGACCGGAATTGGTTCCAGGACACCCGAGGCTGTCGACGGCCGTGATTTGACATCACTTCTGCCATGCACCGCAAGTAACTGACTCACAAAGTCTTTGTTGAGCCCGCCCGGCGATCGGGTAAGCTTCGCGCTCCGCGCCGGGATGGCGGAACTGGTAGACGCACCGGACTCAAAATCCGGCGGTGGTG
Source organism: uncultured Gammaproteobacteria bacterium (assembly GCA_963732415.1). Classification (GTDB taxonomy): domain Bacteria; phylum Pseudomonadota; class Gammaproteobacteria; order Steroidobacterales; family Steroidobacteraceae; genus RPQJ01. The sequence goes on along the minus strand of CAVSZK010000021.1, from coordinate 271,392 downwards.
ACATCGTGGGGGTTCGATTCCCCCTCCCGGCACCAGGCAATGCACGGTGACCAGCGGTTCGTGCACATCGAGGATTGACGGGACCGCGCCATGAAATTCTGCTCAAGCTGCGGCCAGCCCGTCACGAAACTCGTACCCGAAGGCGATCATCTGCACCGCTACGTGTGCACGGCCTGCGGCACGGTGCACTACCAGAATCCGAAGATCGTCGCGGGCTGCGTCCCGGAACACGAAGGTCGCATCCTGCTCTGCCGGCGTGCCATCGAACCGCGGCTCGGCTACTGGACGATTCCAGCGGGATTCATGGAGCTGGGTGAGACGACGCTCGACGCTGCGCGGCGCGAGGCTGCCGAGGAAGCCCTGGCCGAAGTCGAGATCGGCTCGCTGCTGGCGGTCGTTCACGTGCTCCACGCCGACCAGGTCCACGTGATGTTTCGCGCTCGCCTGCCACTACCGAGGTTCGGCGTGGGGGAAGAGAGCCTCGAAGTCATGCTGTGCGACGAGGCGGACATCCCATGGAAGGACATTGCTTTCCGCAGCGTTGATTTCGCACTGCGCCGCTACCTGGACGACCGTCGCCAAGGTGTCGAGTCGCACCACTTCGAAACTATCGACCTGCGTGCCGGCGCGGCCAGCTAGCGAATCCCGTTATGCAGCGCGTCCTTGCTTTGGCACAATACTCGCCCTGCGGCCGCCGACTGGCGCGACCGGATCCTGAAGCTGGAGCCTGCCGATGACCTTTGTCGTCACCGAAAACTGCATCAAGTGCAAGTACACGGACTGCGTGGAAGTCTGCCCGGTGGACTGTTTCCACGAGGGGCCGAACATGCTGGTGATCGACCCGGACGAGTGCATCGACTGCACGCTGTGCGAGCCTGAATGCCCGGCCGAAGCCATTTTCTCGGAAGAGGAACTGCCGGCTGGTCAGCAGGCCTTCAAGGAACTGAACGCCGAACTGGCAAAGAAGTGGCCGGTCATCACCGAGAAGAAGGAACCCCCGGAAGACGCCAGGGAATGGGACGGCCGCACCGATAAGCAGCCTCTGCTCGAGCGCTGAGCGCCGGCAATCGGCGGCCCTGGAATCAGCGGCCCGCGCCGCTACCTGCGCCCTTCTCGGACTCGCGCACCATCGTCACGAGTTGCTCCGGCGTCAGGAACCCGCCGATGTACTCGCCTGACTGCGTGTAGATCGCCGGCGTACCCTCGAGGCCGAAATCCTCGCCCATGGTGAATCCGGCCTGGATCATCGCGTCGCTGCAGTTCTTTGACTTGACCTCTTCGCCGCGCTTCGCGCGTGTGAGCGCATCCTTGCGATCTGCCGCGCACCAGACCGCTTCCGCTTTCCGCCAGGACTCGGTGCCGGGCCCGGTCCGCGGGAACGGAACGTAGCGAACGCGAACGCCGGCCTTGTTCAACTCGGCGATCTGGCCATGGAACTTGCGGCAATAGCCGCAATCGACGTCAGTGAACACGGTGACGGTCATCTTGGGATTCGCCGGGGAGAAGACGATCATCTGGTCCTCACGCGCCGCCGCGAGGGCCTTCGCCCTGGCGTCGTTGCGGCGCTTGGCGGTCAGGTTCGTCTCGGTCGCCAGGTCATAGATGCTGCCGCTGACCAGGTACTTGCCGTCGGCACTCACGTAGGCGATCAAGCCGCCCATCGTGACTTCATACAGCCCCGGAATTGGCGAAGCGGCGACGTCCTCAGGGCCCGCACCCGGCAGCTTCGCGACCACGCGGGCGCGAACCTCGGCAGGGACGGCCGTGGACGCCGCGGCCGCCTTGGCGGACTTCTGAGCCGGTGTCGCGGCCGTGGCGCCAGCCGCGATCAATGCCGTGAAACACAGTGCAAGACTCATTATGCGCATGCTGTTGATCCGTAGGAAAAGGCAATCCGTGTCACCTTCGGACAGCGGCCGCGGCGACAGGTTCCGCCGCGAAGGCGCGGGAGTCTAGCAGAGCACCCGGCCGGACGGGTTGCGGGAACGGGTCAGCCGCGCGGATGGTGCTGCGAATGCAGGTCTTTCAAGCGTTCCCGGGCGACGTGCGTATAGATCTGCGTCGTCGAAAGGTCGCTGTGCCCAAGCAGCATCTGTACCACGCGCAGGTCCGCGCCGTGGTTCAGAAGGTGGGTGGCGAATGCGTGACGCAGCGTATGCGGCGAGAGTTCCTTCTCGACGCCTGCCTTGCGCGCATAGCGCTTGATGATGTGCCAGAACGCCTGGCGGGTCATGCGGTCGCCGCGACGTGTCGGGAACAGGTAGTCGGTCTGCCGCTCGAGCAGGATCTCAACGCGTGGTCCGTGCAGGAACTGCTGGATCCACTGCACCGCTTCCTCGCCGAGCGGGATCAGCCGCTCACGGTCGCCCTTGCCGACGATGCGCAGCACGCCCTGGTTGAGGTTGACCTGCGTCAGTTTCAGGTTTACGAGCTCCGAAACGCGCAGGCCCGTGGCGTAGAGCACCTCGAGCATCGTGCGGTCGCGGTGGCCTAGCGGGTCGCCCACGGTAGGAGCGGCCAACAGGGCCTCGACTTCCTCCTCCGTGAGCGACCGCGGTAGAGAACGCCCGACCTTTGGCATCGCAATCTGCGCAGTCGGGTCTTCGCGCAGCGAACCTTCGCGAACCATGTATCGGTAGAAACGGCGAAAGCTCGACAGCTGCCGGGCCGTCGAGCGCGGCTGCGCGCCCGCCTGGGCGCGCGCGGCCATGAATTCGAGCAGGTCGCCGCGCTTCGCCGAGGTAAGCTCCGTCTCGTGGATTTCCAGCCAGCGGTCGAGCGCGGTCAGGTCGGCTCGATACGCCGCCAGCGTGTTGGGCGCGAGGCCGCGCTCCATCCAGACCGCGTCGAGGAAACGATCGATCGGGCCTGGCCCCTGCGCGGCGCTGCCGCTGCGCCGGGCGCCGGCGATGACGCTGGTTTTGACTGCTGTGCTCATGGGACCTCGGAACCGTTCGTGGCGCGAAGTATGCGAGTCGCTGTCAGCCAACCGTAGTGACACCCCTCACAGATTGGACCCTGCCGTTAACATAACCGGAACCAGTTCACAGAATGTCGGCGGCTGTGCAGACTGCCCACCCCGCCAGAGGAATCGTCCGATGCTTCGCCTGTTCGGCCGAGCGCTGCAGGGCCTTTACGGTGCCTGTGCGCTGGGAATCTTCTGCCTGCTGCTGCTGCTGGCCGCCGTCCTCGCGGTAATCGTGCCACGGCTAGCCTGGCGCCGCAGCCTGACCCGGTGGCTGGCGCGCGTGGCGCTCGCGCTGTTCGGGCTTCGCGTCGCTGTCTACGGAACGACCAACCTTCCGGAGGGCTCCTGCATCGTCGTCGCCAATCATTCGAGCCTTCTCGACGGCGTGCTGCTGCAAGCGCTGCTGCCACCGCGGTTCTCCTTCGTCGTGAAGCTCGAGGCGTCGAGCCTCCCGGTCGCGGGGTTCCTGATGCGCCGCATCGGCGTCGAGTTCGTCGACCGCCACAGCCAGCGCGGGCGCCAGCGAGGTGCGCGGCGAGTGATCGAGCGGGCAGAACAGGGCCAATCGCTGGTGTTCTTTCCGGAAGGGACCTTCGACGAGACCGTTGGCCTCAAGCGATTCCACTCCGGTGCGTTCACGGCTGCGGTGCGAGGCCGCGTGCCGGTGGTTCCCGCGGTGATCCGCGGCGCGCGGCGAGCAATGCCCGGCGACGCCATCATCCCGCGGCCCGGGCTCATCGAATTCGAGATCCTCGAGCCGCTGCCATCGACCAGGCCGGACGTCACGGCCGACAGCCTGCGCGACGAGGCGCGCCGGCGCATGGTCGCGCGGCTCGATGAGCCGGACCTGGCCCCGACAACTTCGCGCTGACCTGCCGCGGGCTCGGCGACCGGGAAAGCGCTGGTACCCGTCCGGGGAGAACCCTGCGGCGGGACGCCGTAAACCCGTCCATGGGGGCTCGCGCGCGGCGTCCCTGCCGCGCGACGCCGGCCGCAGGGTTCTCCCCGGACGGGTACTCGGCGCTGACGCCTCGGCGTGAGGTGCGGGCGACAGCTACATGCTGCGCCGATACTGCCCGCCGACCTGGTAGAGCGCGTGCGAGATCGAGCCCAGCGACGCGACCTTGACGGTCTCCATCAGTTCCGCGAACACGTTGCCGCCGTTCGCGGCGGCCTTCTGCAGGCGCGCGATGGCCGCTGGACGCGCGGCTTCGTTGCGCGAAAGGAAGTCGCGCACCGAACTCACCTGGTCGGCTTTCTCCTGCTCCGTCGAGCGAATCAGCTGCGCGCCGAGAATCTCCTGGTTGCCATCCTGCGCGCCGAGGAAGGTGTTGACACCGACCACAGGCAGTCGCCCGTCGTGCTTCAGCGTCTCGTAGTACATGCTCTCTTCCTGGATCCGGCTGCGCTGGTACATGGTTTCCATCGCGCCGAGCACCCCGCCTCGCTCCGAGATGCTGTCGAACTCGCGATAGACGGCCTCCTCGACCGCATCGGTGAGGGCCTCGACCGCGAACGACCCCTGCCAGGGGTTCTGCGTCTTGTTGAGGCCGAGTTCCTTGTTGATGATCAACTGGATCGCCACCGCGCGGCGCACCGATTCCTCGGTGGGCGTCGTGATCGCCTCGTCGTATGCATTGGTGTGCAGGCTGTTGCAGTTGTCGAACAGCGCATAGAGCGCCTGCAGCGTGGTGCGGATGTCGTTGAACTGTATTTCGCGCGCGTGCAGGCTCCGCCCGGACGTCTGGATGTGGTACTTGAGCATCTGCGAGCGCGGTCCGCCACCGTAGATATCGCGCATGGCGCGCGCCCAGATGCGCCGTGCGACACGTCCGATAACCGCATACTCCGGGTCCATGCCGTTCGAGAAGAAGAACGACAGGTTCGGCGCGAAGTCGTCTATGTCCATGCCACGCGCCAGGTAGTACTCGACGATCGTGAACCCGTTTGCCAGCGTGAACGCGAGCTGCGATATCGGGTTCGCGCCCGCCTCGGCGATGTGGTAGCCGGAGATCGACACCGAGTAGAAATTGCGGACGTCCTGTTCCGAAAAGTACTGCTGGACATCCCCCATCATCCTGAGCGCGAACTCGGTGGAGAAGATGCAGGTGTTCTGCGCCTGGTCCTCCTTCAGGATGTCGGCCTGCACGGTGCCACGCACCAGCGACAGTGCTTCGGCGCGGATCTTCTGGTAGGTCTCGCGGTCCACCAGCTGGTCTCCGGTGACGCCAAGCAGCCCGAGCCCGGAGCCGTCATGACCGGGAGGAAGTTCTCCCCGGTACACGGGCCGCGCGCGATCGCGGTAGATCTCCGCGATACGCCGCTCCGCATCATCCCAGCGGCCCGAATCGCGCAGGTGGCGCTCGATGCGCTGGTCAACCGCGGTATTCATGTACATCGCGAGGATCATCGGTGCGGGTCCGTTGATCGTCATCGACACCGACGTTGTCGGCGCACAAAGGTCGAAGCCCGAGTAGAGCTTCTTCATGTCGTCGAGCGTGGCGATCGACACGCCTGAGTTGCCGATGCGACCGTAGATGTCCGGGCGTTCGTCCGGATCCTCGCCGTAGAGCGTGGTCGAGTCGAACGCAGTCGACAGTCTGGCCACGCCATGGCCGGCCGCGAGATAGTGAAAGCGGTGATTGGTGCGCTCCGGCGCGCCCTCCCCGGCGAACATTCGCGTCGGGTCCTCCTCCTCGCGCCGGTACGGGTAAACGCCGGCCGTGTACGGAAAGTGACCCGGCAGGTGCTCCCGCAGCAGGAATGCGAGAAGGTCGCCCCAGCCCAGGTACTTTGGCACAGCCAGCTTGGGCACGCGGGTGTGGCTCAGTGTCTCGGTGTAATTATCACCACGGATCTCGCGGCCACGCACGACGTACGAGTACTCGGGGTCCGTCGCTCCGCTGGCGAGCCCGGGCCACTTTCGCAGCAGCTCGACAGCCTCGGCGCCGACTGCGTCGAGCGAGTCGTTGTAGGCCTCCCGCAGGCGTGCAAGCGAGGCGTCGGCCGGCGCCGCGACGGCGGCCTCCGGATAGCGGTCGAGTGGCGCAGGCAATAGCGGATCTTCCAGTGCGCGCAGCGCCTCGTGCAGGGCATTGGCCCGGCCCGCGGCCTGCGCGCGGTGCTCAACGTCCGTCGCCGCGCGCCTGCCGTTGACGGCGATCTCGGCGAGGTAGCGCGTGCGGCCTGCCGGCACCAGCGCGTGACGCTCGACGAGTTCCACGGGACCTGGATCGGACACGTTCCAGCGCGCCGCGTCGCCGGTCTTCGCGCCAATCCTGGCGCAAAGCGCCGCGAACAGCCGGTTCACGCCCGGATCGTTGAAACGGCTCGCGATTGTCGGGTACACCGGCACGTCCGCATCCGGAACCTGGAATGCAACGTGATTGCGCCGCCATTGCTTGCGCACGTCGCGCAACGCATCCTCCGCGCCGCGCTTCTCGAACTTGTTGAGTGCGATCAGCTCCGCGAAATCCAGCATGTCGATCTTCTCGAGCTGGCTCGCCGCCCCATACTCGCTGGTCATGACATACAGCGGCACGTCCACCAGGTCCACGATCTCCGAATCGCTCTGTCCGATGCCAGCGGTTTCGACCACGACCAGGTCGAAGCTCGCGTAGCGCAGCAGGTTCAGCACGTCGGCCAGCACCGCGCTGGTTGCGAGATTCTGCCGCCGGGTTGCGAGCGAGCGCATGAAGACCTGCGCAGCCGCCAGTGAGTTCATGCGGATGCGGTCGCCCAGCAGCGCGCCACCGCTGCGCCGTCGCGTCGGGTCCATCGCCACGACTGCAATGTTGCGATCGGGGAAGTGACGCACAAAGCGCATCAGAAGCTCGTCGGTGAGGCTCGACTTGCCCGCGCCGCCGGTGCCGGTGATGCCGATCACGGGCGTACGGTGCTCGCCGCGTGCTGCTGCCTTGCGCAGCGTCTCGCGAATGCCCGGAACGTCGCTGTCCGACTCGAGCGCGGAAATCGTACGCGCGATCTGCAGGTGGTCACGCGGGCCGAGCGGCCCGAACTGGAACGGCTCACGTGGCTGATGGCTCACTCGCCGAATCACGTCGTCGATCATGCCGTCGAGGCCGAGCTGGCGGCCATCCTCGGCCGAGTAGATACGCTCGACGCCGTACGACTGCAGTTCCTCGACCTCGGGCGGCGCAATCGTGCCGCCACCACCGACGATCACACGGATGTGACCGGCATTGTGCTCTCGCAGCATGTCCACCATGTAGCGGAAGTACTCGTTGTGACCGCCCTGGTAGGAACTGACCGCGATCCCGTCGGCATCCTCCTGGATAGCGGCACCGACGATATCGGCAACGCTGCGGTTGTGGCCGAGATGCACGACCTCGGCGCCGTGCGCCTGGAGAAGGCGCCGGATGATGTTGATCGCGGCATCGTGGCCGTCGAACAGCGAGGCCGCACTGACGAAGCGCAGTGGCGCCGCCTCGTCCCGTTCAATCGGTTGTGGTCGCGCCGTGCCGGTCGACGTTCCTGCGTTCATGCCTCTGCCCCGCTCATTGCGCAATTGACCCAAAGTCTATGCCGACAGTGAATCACATATTAACCGTGCTCCTGCCGATGCTTTCATGGTGTTCGCCGGCCATGGGCCGTCGCCACGGGCGACCGGCACGTGGTGCCTAGATGCGGAGAGCCGTATTGCGCCGCAAAAACCGCTCGGCTTAAACTCGGGCGTCGCGGATCGGCTGCACGCTCCGTCACCGCCATCTGGCGCGCCGGCATACAAGCACAGAACAACAGAGGGCTACTCCATGAGCGAACAGGTCGTGATTCTCGCCGCGCGGCGCACGCCGGTCGGCGCATTCCAGGGGTGCCTCGCGCCTATGTCGGCTTCGCAGCTCGGCGCTGTTGCAGCACGAGCCGCAGTTGCGGACTCGGGCGTTCGGCCGGACCAGCTCGGCGAAGTTATCCTCGGTTGTGTGCTGTCGGCCGGCCAGGGCCAGGCGCCTGCTCGACAGGCCGCCGTGGGCGCCGGTGTCGCGCTCGACGTGCCGGCCACCACCGTGAACAAGATGTGTGGCTCGGGCATGCAGTCGGTGATGTTCGGCACCGACCGGATCCGCGCCGGCAGTGTTTCCTCCGTGCTCGCCGGCGGCATCGAGTCGATGACCAACGCCCCCTACCTGCTGCTCAAGGCGCGCAGTGGCTACCGGATGGGCCACGGGGAAATCCTCGACCATATGTTCTATGACGGCCTGCAGAGCCCCTGGGACGGAAAGGCCATGGGCTGCTTCGCAGACGCAACTGCGGAGAAATACGGCTTCAAGCGCGAGGACCAGGACGCGTTCGCCGCCGAGTCCGTGCGCCGCGCACAACGCGCGGTGCGTGATGGCGACTTCGTCGCCGAGATCGCGCCGGTTACCGTGAAGACCCGCAAGGGCGAGCAGACCATATCGCAGGACGAGACGCCCTTTGCGCTCGACATCGACAAGATCCCGAGCCTGAAGCCTGCGTTTTCGAAGACTGGCACCGTGACTGCGGCTTCTTCGTCGTCGATTTCGGACGGCGCGGCGGCAATCGTCATTGCCAGCGCCGATTGGGCCAGTTCGCATAGCCTAGTGCCCCTGGCGCGCATCGTCGCATCGGCGAGCCACGCGCAGGCACCCGAGTGGTTCACGACCGCTCCCGGGCCGGCGATACAGAAGGCGCTCGACCTGGCCGGCTGGAAGGTCTCCGACGTCGATCTCTTCGAAATCAACGAGGCATTCGCCTGCGTGACCATGGCGGCAATGCACGACCTGAAACTGGACCATGCCCGCGTCAACGTGAATGGCGGAGCCTGCGCGCTTGGCCACCCAATCGGCGCAACCGGCGCACGGCTGATCACGACGCTGGTGCATGCGCTCAGGAAGCGCGGCCTGCGCCGCGGCGTCGCATCGCAGTGCATCGGCGGCGGCGAGGCCACGGCCATCGCCATCGAGATCGCAGGCTGAGTCACGGGCCCGCGGCCTTCACTACAACAGGGAACCAGGCATGCAACTCAAGGACAAGGTCGTCGTCGTCACGGGCGGCGCTCGCGGCATCGGGCGGGCAATTGCGTCGGCTTTCGCCGACCGCGGCGCACGGGTTGCACTGATCGACCTGAGCCCGGCCGACCTCGAGACGGCGAAAGCCGACTTCGCGCAGGCCGGATTGGATGTTCGAACCTACGCGGCCAACGTCGCGCGTGAAGAGCAGGTGATCGAGGCCCTCGACAGCATCATCGCGGACCTCGGAAGGCTCGACGTGATGGTCAACAACGCGGGCATCATCAAGGACGGTCTCCTGGTAAAGGCGAAGGACGGCGCCGTGACCGGCAAGATGGGCCTCGAGCAGTGGCAGGCCGTGATCGACGTGAACCTGACCGGCGTATTCCTCTGCGGCCGCGAAGCCGCGGAGCGCATGATCAGGCTCGGGCAAGGCGGCCTCATCATCAACATCTCGAGCATCTCGAAGTGCGGCAACGCGGGCCAGACCAACTACTCTGCAGCGAAGGCCGGTGTCACGGCCATGGCCGTGGTCTGGGCCAAGGAACTCGCGCGCTACGGCATCCGCGCGGCCTCGATCGCGCCGGGGTTCACGCGCACCGACCTGCTGTCGGGCATGCCCCAGGAGATGCTCGACAAGGTCACGGCACCAGTACCGCTCAAGCGACTCGCCCTGCCCGAGGAGATTGGCCACACGGCCGTGTACATCGCCGAGAACGACTACTTCACCGGGCGGTCCATCGACGTTGATGGCGGCCTGCGCCTCTGACCGAACGCCCCACGGAGTTCACGAAAATGCAGATGAATGACGTACGTGCAGTCGTCACGGGGGGCGCCTCGGGTCTCGGGCTCGCGGTCGTCGAGAGCGTGATCGCCGCCGGCGGCCGGGCGACGCTGCTTGACGTCAACGAAGCGGCCGGCGCGGAAGCTGCGCAGCGGCTGGGCGAACGAGCCAGCTTCCGGCATGTCGATGTCACCTCGGAGGATGCCGTGAACCAGGCCGTGCTGGCAGCGGTCGAAGCAATGGGTGGGCTCAACCTTGCGGTCAATTGCGCGGGAGTCGGCTGGCCGAAGCGCATGGTGGGCAAGGACGGCCCGATGCCCGGCGAGTTCTTCCGGAAGGTCATTGAAATCAACCTCGTCGGCACTCTGCTCGTTTGCAAGGCCGCGGCAGCCGCGATGCAGAAAAATTCGCCGAACGCCGAGGGTGAGCGCGGCGTCCTCGTGATGACGGCTTCGGTTGCGGCCTTTGACGGCCAGGTGGGCCAGGTGGCCTACGCGGCGTCCAAGGGCGGTGTCGTCGGCATGACACTGCCGATGGCTCGCGAACTCGCTTCATCCGGGATCCGCGTCGTCACCATCGCGCCCGGGCTGTTCCTCACGCCGATGATGGCGGCCCTCCCGAAGGAAGCACAGGAGTCGCTCGGCAAGCAGGTGCCGTTCCCGCCCCGGCTGGGACACCCGGCCGAGTTCGCATCTCTGGTACGCCAGGTGGTCGAGAACCCGATGCTGAACGGCGAGACGATCCGGCTCGACGGCTCCATACGGATGGCGCCGCGCTGAGCCGGGGGCTAGATTGAGGCCATGAACCCCAACTGCGGCCTCATGCCGCGCGACGCGGCACGAAACTGACCAGCAGGTGCATCCAAGTGACTGAATCCACATCGATCGAAGTCGAACGGGACGTGATGGAGTACGACGTCGTGGTTGTCGGCGCGGGCCCTGCCGGACTCGCCTGCGCGATGCGCCTGAAGCAGCTCAAGCCGGACCTGAATATCTGCGTGCTGGAGAAGGCTGCGAGCGTAGGCGCGCACATGCTCTCCGGGGCCGTCGTCGAGCCGGGTCCGCTCGATGCCCTGCTTCCCGGCTGGCGCGATGAGTACAAGGGCACGAGCGTACCCGCCGGCCGCGACGAATTCAGCTTCCTGACCGCGACCAAGCGCGTCCGGCTGCCGACGCCGCCGCAGATGAACAATCACGGCAACCTGATCATGTCGATCGGCAACCTGGCCGCATACATGGGCGGCAAGGTCGAGGCGCTGGGCTGCGACGTGTTCGCGGGCTTCGCGGCGGCGGCACCGCTGTTCGACGGCGACGGAGCGGTCGCGGGCGTGCGCATCGGCGACATGGGGCTCGACAAGGACGGCCAGCCCGGGCCGAACTTCGCGCCGGGACCGGAGATCCGCGCGAAGACCACGATACTGGCGGAGGGCTGCAGGGGCAGCGTGTCCAAGATCCTGATCCGGCGCTTCGACCTTGACGCCGGCAAGTCGCCGCAGACCTACGGCCTGGGCTTCAAGGAACTCTGGCAGTTGCCCGAGGGCCGCGTGGAGCCCGGGCTGATACGCCACACGGTGGGCTGGCCGATGGACACCGCCACCTACGGCGGCAGCTTCATGTACCACCTCGACCAGAACCGCGTGTACATCGGTTTCGTCGTGGGCCTCGACTATGCCGACCCGCGCTTCCAGCCCTTCGAGGCGTTCCAGCAGTTCAAGAACCATCCAAGCCTGAAGCCGCTGTTCGAAGGCGGCGAGATCCTGGCCTACGGTGCACGCACGATCGTCGAGGGTGGCTGGCAATCCATGCCGACGCTCGAGATGCCTGGCGCGGTGCTGGTGGGCGACGCCGGCGGCACGTTGAACGTTCCGAAGATCAAGGGCGTGCACCAGGCCATCCGCTCTGCAGTGCTCGCTGCGGAGCACCTGGTCGAGACGGGCGGAGCAGCGGGATTCGACGCTCGCTGGCGCGCCTCGCCGGGCGGGACGGAACTGCGCAAGGTACGCAACATCCGTCCCGGCTTCCGCCGCGGAATGTGGGCGGGAATGGCCAATGGCGCGCTCGAGACGATCACGGCCGGGCACTCGCCGTGGACGCTCGCCAACCACGCAGACCACTCGGCGCTGAAGCGCCTCGATGAGGTGTCCTCGCCCGATCGCGGCTGGATCGAACGCGAGTTGAAGCCGCGTGACCGCGTGGGCGCTGTGTACTTCGCCGGCAACGCGCACGAGGAATCGCAGCCCGCCCACCTCAAGGTCTCGGACCTGTCGATCTGTGCCACGCGCTGCGCCCAGGAATACGGCAATCCCTGCCAGTACTTCTGCCCGGCCGACGTCTACGAGATGGTGGACGACGGCGCCGGCGGCAGGCGGTTGCAGATCAATGCCGCGAACTGTGTGCACTGCAAGGCCTGCGACATCAAGGACCCGTACGAGATCATCACCTGGACGACGCCGGAAGGCGGTTCCGGACCGAACTACGAGAGCATGTAGGGATCGACGCGTGGCGCAGCCGATCTGGACGCCGTCGCCGCAGCGCGTTGCTGAGTCAAACCTGACGCGCTTCGCCGCGTTCGCGAGCGCCCGCTATGGCGCGCCTCCCGGCGACTACGATGCACTCTGGCGCTGGTCGGTCGACGAGCGCGAGTCGTTCTGGTCCGCGGTGATCGATTTTGCCGACGTGATCCACACGCCCGGCGTGGCTCCGGTGCTCGCCGATCGTGAGCGCATGCCTGGGGCCAGGTGGTTTTCCGACACCCGGCTCAACTTTGCCGAGAACCTGCTCGCGCGCGACGATGAAAAGATAGCGCTCGTTTTCGCCAACGAACGCGGCGCGCGGCGCGAAATGACCTACCGGGAGCTGCGCGCGGAGGTCGCCCGTGTCGCGGCGGGCCTGCGTGACCTTGGGCTCGCGCCAGGCGACCGCGTAGCCGGTTTCCTGCCCAATCTCCCGGAGACGGTCATCGCCATGCTCGCCACCACGAGCATCGGCGCGGTGTGGACCTCCTGCTCGCCGGACTTCGGGCTGGCTGGTGTACTCGACCGTTTCGGGCAGGTCGAACCCAGGGTGCTGTTCACGGCGGACGGCTACTTCTATGCAGGCAAGACCCTCGACTCACTCGGGCCCATCAAGGGAGTGCTCGAGCAACTTTCATCGGTGGAACGTGTCGTCGTGGTGCCGTATGTGGATCCAGACCCGGACGTCGGCCTTCTGCCGAAAGCGGTGAACTACCGCGACTTCGGCAGGGCCGGTGCGCAGCTCGAGTTCGAGCGCGTGACGTTCGACTCCCCGCTGTTCGTCATGTATTCGTCGGGCACGACCGGAATCCCGAAATGCATCGTGCACGGCGTGGGCGGCACGCTGCTGCAGCATCGCAAGGAACACCTGCTGCACGTCGACCTGAAGCCCGGCGATCGCCTGTTCTTCTTCACGACCTGCGGCTGGATGATGTGGAACTGGCTGGTGTCGGGGCTCGCCACCGGCTGCACACTGGTGCTCTACGAGGGCTCGCCGTTCGCGCCGGACCGCGACGTGCTCTGGCGCATGGCCGAACGTGAGCGCGTGACGCATTTCGGCACCAGCCCGAAGTACCTGGCAGCCCTGGAGAAGGACGGCGGCGCGCCGGGCTCATCGTACGACCTCGGCCCGCTCAGGACCGTGCTGTCCACCGGCTCGCCGCTGGCGCCGGCACAGTTTGATTTCGTGCACGAGCGAATCAAGCGCGACGTCCATCTCGCCTCGATTTCCGGCGGTACCGACATACTCTCCTGCTTCTGCCTGGGCAATCCGTGCATGCCGGTGTATCGCGGGGAAATACAGTGCCGCGGTCTCGGCATGAAGACCGAGGTCTTCGACGACGGCGGACGCGCGGTCGTCGGCCAGCAGGGTGAACTCGTCTGCAGTGCGCCCTTCCCGTCCATGCCGATCGGCTTCTGGGACGACCCCGGCGACAGTCGCTACCGCGCCGCGTACTTCGAGCGGTTCCCGAACGTCTGGTGCCACGGCGACTACGCACTTGTCACCGAGACTGGCGGCGTCGTCATCCTTGGGCGCTCCGATTCCGTGCTTAATCCAGGCGGCGTGCGAATCGGAACCGCCGAGATCTACCGCCAGGTGGAGAAGCTCGACGAGGTACTGGAAAGCGTGGTTGTCGGACAGGACTGGCAGGGTGACGTGCGCGTGGTGCTGTTCGTCCGGCTGCGCGACGGGACCCGATTGGACCCCGTGCTGGAGAAACGCATACGTGACACCATCCGCGCGAACACGACACCACGCCATGTACCGGCCAGGATCGTCTCCGTACCCGAGATCCCCAGGACCATCAGCGGCAAGGTGGTCGAACTCGCAGTGCGCAACGTAATCCACGGTCGCCCGGTAGAGAATACCGATGCGCTCGCAAATCCCGGCGCGCTCGCGCACTTCCGCGACCGACCGGAACTGGCGAACTGAACCGGCCCCGCTAGTGAGCGACTCCGTCGACCTGCTGCAGGCCTACAGCGACTCGATCGGCCGGCACGGCTATCGCGCCGACGACTCCCAGGTGCATGCGGTCAAGCGGCTTGACGACCTGAAGCGCCGTCTCCGGAAGCCGGCACCGCGACGGCGCGGCTGGCTCGCGCGCCTGCTCCCCGGCGGACTCGACGCGGCGCGCGAGGCACCTCGCGGTATCTACCTCTGGGGCGACGTTGGACGCGGCAAGACGTTCCTGATGGACCTGTTCCACCAGCACGCCGGGGTTGCGTCGCGCCGCGAGCACTTCCACCGGTTCATGAAGGACGTCCACGCCCGCCTTCGAACCTTGAAGCAGGTCGAGGATCCGCTGTCCAGCGTTGCTTCCGCCATCGGGGCCGATGCCCGCGCTCTCTGCCTCGACGAACTGTTCGTGAGCGACATTGCAGATGCAATGATCCTCTCGGGGCTGTTTGCAGCGCTGGACGCGCAGGGAGTCTCGCTGGTATTCACCTCGAACGCGCCGCCGGACGGGCTGTATCGGGACGGGCTGCAAAGGGCACGCTTTCTGCCAGCGATCGCGCTGATCGAACGACGCTGCGAGGTGGTGAACGTGGACGCCGGCGCGGACTACCGTCTGCGCCAGCTTGAGAAGGCACCGCTGTATTTCGACTCGGGTGCCGCTGGCGTGGACGACGACCTCGCCGAGCGATTTTCGGCCATCGCCGGCACGCAGGGCCAGATCGGCGGCGATCTCGACATCGAGGGCCGGACGATACCCTTGCGCCGGCAAAGCCAGGACGTCGCCTGGTTCGAATTTTCAGCCCTCTGCGAGGGACCGCGGGGAACGGCCGACTACGTGGAAATCGCAAGGGACTTCCACACGGTATTCGTCTCCGACGTTCCCGTATTCGACGCCACGCTCGAGAACGAGGCCAGGCGCTTCATCGCGCTGGTGGACGAATTCTACGACCGCTCCGCGAAACTGGTGCTGTCCGCGGCCGCGGCACCGGAAGCGCTGTACGGTGGCGATCGCCTTCGCTTCGAGTTCGAACGCACGCGGAGCCGGCTGGCCGAAATGCAGTCGCATGAGTACCTGGCGCGACCCCACCGGCCATAGGCTGCTGGCGCACTGGCAGGCCGAATAGTTACACTCGCAAGTATCTTCTGGGCCGGATATTCGCGTGTCGCGCCATCTGCCTGACCGGATCGAACTCGAGCAGTTCCTGCCGTACCGCCTGTCGGTGCTGACCAACATCGTCAGCGGCTCGATCGCAAGCGCCTACCAGCAACGCTTCGGCCTCGGCATTCCCGAATGGCGGGTGATCGCCGTGCTCGCGCGTCATCCCGGACTGTCCGCCGCCGAAGTCGCGACGTTCACCCGCATGGACGCGGTCGCCGTGAGTCGCGCCGTGACCCGACTCACTCGCGCAGGTCGGCTTCGCCGCTCGGTGGCGCGCGAGGATCGCCGTCGCTCGATTCTGCGCCTCTCTCCGGCAGGCCGGGCCGTGTACAGCAAGATCGCCCCGCTTGCGCTGGACTACGAACGCGACCTGCTCGACTGCCTCGACGCGAAGCAGGTCGCGGCCCTCGATTCGATCATCGGAAAACTCACCGCGCGCGCGCACTCCCTCGCCTCGCCGCGGCCAAAGGACGGCACATGAATATGCCGCCTCAAGACACACCGCGCATTGACCTATAATCGGCGTTGCGGCGCCAAGCAGCATTAAGGACAACTAACCATGTCAGGCAGCATTCCGGCCGTTCGCAGGCACCTGATTGATGCCATTGCGGCCCAGATCAGGCCTGGCCTGGCTCGGGGCCCGGTGCAACCGGCCAAATTCGTGCGCGACTGCTACCGCGGCGTCGACGAAGACGACCTCGGTGTCCGCCGGCCGGCCGATCTCGCGGCCGCGGCGACGGGCCTGCTCGAGTTCGGCTCGCGGAGACGTGCCAACCAGTCGCTGGTGCGCGTATTCAACCCCGTGCAGTCGCAGCATGGCTGGACCTCGCCGAACACGGTGGTTGAAGTCGTCACGGATGACATGCCGTTCCTGGTCGATTCGCTTGCAATGGTGCTGGCCGACTGTGGCCTGGCACTGCACGTGATGGTACATCCCGTGCTGCACGTGACCCGCGACCGTGCGGGCCGCCTCAAGCGCTGCGCATCCGACGAGTCGGCCGGCGAGTTGATCGAATCCTGGCAACACGTCGAGGTCGACGGCGTCGCAGACCCCGCGCGCCTCGAGGAAGTACGTGCGCGAATCGTCGCGATGCTGACCGACGTCCGGTTTGCTGTCCAGGACTGGCGGGAAATGTCCAGTCGCGCCCAGTCGCTATCGGCCAGCATTGCCGTCGGCATGCCCGGCGTCGGTCGCGCCGAGTGCAACGAGGCCAGCGCGTTCCTGTCGTGGCTGGCGGACAATCACTTCACGTTCCTCGGCTATCGCGAGTACAAGCTGGTGCGCGGAGCGAGGCAGGACCGGCTCGTGCCGGTTCCGTCGTCGGGACTGGGCCTGTTGCGCACCGGCAAAGGACGGCCGCGGCCGAAGCCCTCCCTGCTGAAAGGCGAGGTACGCCGGCGCGCGCGCGAACCTGCGGCGCTGGTGGTGACAAAGGCCAATTCAATCTCCACCGTGCACCGGGCCACGTACCTCGATTACGTCGGCGTCAAGATCATTGACGCGCGTGGCAACGTGACCGGCGAACAGCGATTCCTCGGCCTGTTCACGTCATCGACATACAGCGCCAATCCGCGCGAGATCCCGCTGCTGCGCCACAAGATCCAGCGCATCGTCGACCAGATCGGCGCGGCACCCGGCGGCCACGACAGCAAGGCACTGTTCCACGTACTCGAGTGCTACCCGCGCGACGAACTCTTCCAGGCGAGCGTGGCGGAGCTCGTGCGCAACGCGCGCGGCATCGTAAACATCTACGAGCGCCGCCGGGTCCGGCTGTTCCTGCGACGCGATCCGTACGGGCGTTTCTACAGCGCCCTGCTTTACGTGCCGCGCGATCGCTACAACACCCAGGCGAGGCTCAGAATCGAGGAGATCCTGCTGCAGGAACTCGCCGGCCTGTCGCACGAGACACAGGTGCAGATCTCCGAGTCCGCGCTCGCGCGATTGTACGTCCTCGTCCGCACCGACCCGGCGCACGACGTCGGCGTGGACGTGGAACGAATTGAGCGACGCGTCGCAGAGGCGATCCGTACCTGGGAAGACCGGCTGCGCGAGGAACTCGCGGCCCGACTGCCTGGCGAGCGCGCCGAGAGCTACGCGACTGCGTTTCCCGCGGCTTACCAGGAAGACGTTTCCGCCCGTGATGCCATTGACGACATCCGCGAACTCATGGCGCTGCCTGAATCGGGCACGGCACTGGGCCTCGAACTGCGGCCTGGCGACCCAGCACGCAAGGCGCTGCACCTGCGGTTCTACCGGCGCGGCGAGCCAGTGGCAATGTCGGACCTGGTCCCGCTGCTCGAGAACTTCGACCTGCGCATCCTGAACGAGCGCCCGTACCGAATCGGACACGGGCATGACCTCTGGGTGCAGGTCCTGGAGGTGACGCACGCGGGTGGGAGGACTCTGGACCCGGTGCAGGCGGGGCCCCGTTTGGAGGAAGCGTTTTTCGCGGTCTGGAACGGCCTGGCCGAGAGCGACGGCGTAAACCGCCTGGTGCTGGCCGCGGACCTTCACTGGCGCCAGGCCGTGGTGCTGCGCGCCGTGTGCCGCTACCTGCTGCAGACCGGCCTGCCGTTCAGCCAGCGCTACATGGAGTCGGTTCTCGAACGGCATCCGGGCGTCGCGTCGCGGCTCGCGTGGACCTTCGAGGCGCGCTTCGACCCGGACCTCAAGGACTCGACACGCGCTTCCCGACTGCGCACGCTGGCCCGCGAGGTCCAGGAGGCGCTGGACAAGGTCACGAAGCCCGATGACGACCGGATCCTGCGCGCATTCCGCGCAGTGGTCGGTGCAACGCTGCGTACGAACCACTACCAGGTCGACGTCAACGGCGACCCGAAGCCCTACGTGTCGTTCAAGTTCGACCCGAGGAAACTGCCGGAACTGCCCAAGCCGCGGCCCATGTTCGAGATCTGGGTGTATTCGCCCCGGGTCGAGGGCGTGCACCTGCGCATGGGCAAGGTCGCGCGGGGCGGGCTGCGCTGGTCGGACCGCCGCGAGGACTTCCGCACCGAGATTCTTGGCCTGATGAAGGCGCAGAACGTCAAGAACACGTTGATTGTCCCGGTCGGCGCCAAGGGCGGATTCTTCCCGAAGCTGATGCCGGTCGATGCGACGCGCGAGGTGATCCAGCGCGAAGGCACCGAGTGCTACAAGATGTTCATCCGGGCCCTGCTCGACCTTACCGACAATGTCGCTGGTGGCGAGATCGTGCCGCCGGTGCGTACCGTGCGCTACGATCCCGACGATCCGTACCTGGTAGTCGCGGCCGACAAGGGAACGGCTACGTTTTCGGACACCGCCAATGCACTCGCGGCCGAATACGGCTTCTGGCTGGGAGATGCCTTTGCATCAGGCGGCTCGGCCGGCTACGACCACAAGAAGATGGGCATCACGGCCAAGGGTGGCTGGGAATGCGTGAAGCGCCACTTCCGTGAAATCGGCGTTGACATCCAGTCGCAGGATTTCACGGTTGCCGGTATCGGCGACATGGCTGGCGACGTGTTTGGCAACGGCATGCTGCTCTCAAGGCACATCCGCCTGGTCGCGGCGTTCAATCACCAGCACGTCTTCATCGACCCATCACCGGACGCCGAGACGAGTTTTCGCGAGCGTGAGCGGCTATTCAACCTGCCGCGTTCATCGTGGAGCGACTACAACCATCGCGCCCTTTCCGCCGGTGGCGGCGTGTTCGCGCGCGACGCGAAGGAGATCGTGCTGTCGGCACAGGCGCGCGCGCTGCTCGGCATCGAGACCCCGAAGGCCACGCCGACGCAGGTCATCCAGGCCATCCTCAAGCTGCCGGTTGACCTTCTATGGAACGGCGGCATCGGAACCTACGCAAAGGCTTCCTGGGAGGCCAACTCCGCGATTGGCGACCGCAACAACGATGCCCTGCGGGTTGACGGCCGCGATCTGCGCTGCAAAGTCGTCGGCGAAGGCGGCAATTTGGGCCTGTCGCAGCTCGGACGCATCGAATTCGCGCTCGCCGGCGGCCGCATCAACACGGACTTCGTCGACAATTCCGGGGGCGTGGACTGCTCGGACCACGAGGTCAACATCAAGATCATGCTCGATGCCGTCGGCAGGCGGACAAAGCTCACGACGGCGGCGCGCAACCGCCTGCTTGCCGAGATGACCGACAACGTGGGTGAGCTGGTGCTGCGCGACAACTACCTGCAGGGACAGGCAATCAGCATCCTCGAGGCCAACTCGGCGGAGCGTCTCGGCGAACACGCGCATTTCATCCGCTCGCTGGAACTCGACGGGGTACTCGACCGGGCGCTCGAGTTCCTGCCGAACGCCGAGGACCTGGAGGAGCGCAACCGCGCGGGCCAGGGACTCACGAGGCCGGAACTCGCGATGCTGCTCTCGTACGCAAAAATCGCTCTGAACCAGCAGCTCATAGCATCGGACGTACCCGAGGATCCGTACCTCAGCCAGGAACTCGGCAGGTACTTCCCGGACCGGCTCACGAAGCGCTATTCGGCCCTGCTTGGCGAACACCGCCTGAAGCGCGAAATCATCGCGACCGCAACCACCAACAGCATCGTGAACCGGATGGGGCCGACATTCGTCTCCCGCACGCGACAGGACTGCGGCGCAGGTGCGGCATCCGTCGCGCGGGCCTACACGATCGCGCGCGAGATATTCGACGTGCGCGACATCTGGCGCGCCATCGAAATCCTCGACAACCGGGTCGCGGCCAGCGTCCAGTACGACATGCTGCAGGACACGGTCGCACTGCTGCGCCAGGCGACGTACTGGCTGCTTCAGCGGCATCGCGGCGCGCTCGGCATCGACATGCAGGTCGGTCGCCTGCGGCCAGGGATCCGTGAGCTGACCGCGGCGCAGCCGCAGTGGCTGCACGGCATGGAAAGACAGTCATTCGACGCGCGGGCGGCCGAACTCGTCGGCGCCGGCGTGCCGCCGCAGCTCGCGCGCCAGGTCTCGGCCTGTTCCGCGCTGCAGTGCGCGCCGGATATCGTCGAGATCGCCACGGCGCGCGGTATCTCGGTGGAATCGGCCGCCGGCGCCTACTTCGGCTCGGGTGCTGAGTTCCACCTCGACTGGATTCGTGATCGCATCGAAAAGCTCGAGATCGCCGGCCACTGGCAGGCGGTGGCGCGCGGAAGCCTGCGCGAGTCGCTGTTCGAAAACCAGCGTGCGCTCACGCAGCAGGTACTCGAGGGTTCGCGCGAGCGAGATCCCGCGCGAGCAATAGAACGCTGGAAAAAGAAGCACGAGGCCCCGGCTGCACACGCGCGCGGCGTCGTCAACGACATCCGGGGCCAGCCCACTGCCGCGGACTTCGCGTCGCTCGCCGTCGCGCTCCAGGCAGTGCGTCGCCTCGTAGTTGCCGCGGAAGGAAAGACCAAATGAGCACAGGCAAACTCGTACTGCTGCGACACGGACAGAGCACCTGGAACCTGCAGAATCTCTTTACCGGCTGGGTCGACGTCGACCTGTCCGAACAGGGAACACTCGAGGCCCAGGAAGCCGCACGGCTGCTTCTCGAAGAGGGCATTGCCTTCGACCTTGCCGTCACGTCCGTACTGAAGCGCGCGATCCGTACGCTGTGGATCACGCTCGACGGCATGGACCTGATGTGGCTGCCCGTCGAACGCAGCTGGCGCCTGAACGAGCGTCACTATGGCGCGCTGCAGGGGCTCGACAAGGCGCAGACCGTCGAGAAGCATGGGGCCGACCAGGTAAAGATCTGGCGGCGCAGCTACGACATCCCGCCGCCGCCGCTGTCGCTCGACGACCCGCAGCACCCCCGATTCGAACGGCGCTATGCCGGCGTGCCGGCCGCGGAACTCCCGGCGGCCGAGTCGCTCAAGGACACGCTGGCAAGGGTGCTGCCTTACTGGAACTCACGCATCGCGCCCGAACTGGCGGCCGGTCGCAACCTGCTGCTGGTTGCGCACGGCAACAGCATCCGTGCGCTGGTAAAGATGCTGGACATGGTGTCCGACGAGGAAATCGTCGGTCTGAACATTCCAACCGGGGTGCCGCTGCTGTACGAGCTGGATGCCGGACTGAAACCTGTCTCGAGTCGCTACCTCGGGGATGCGGAGGCCGTAAAGGCGCGCGCCGAAGCCGTCGCCCGGCAGGCCGACGCCAGAAAATAGCCGCCTGGTAGATGTTTTTTTCCGAGACAGGGGACATGCTCCTTTTTTCGGAAATAGAGGCTTCGCCCCTGCTTCCGAAAAAGGCGAATGTCCCTATCTGAAGTTAAAAAGGCTCGATCCACGGTCGAAGATCGAGCTCGTGGGTCCAGGCTGAGCGGGGCTGCCGGTGCAGCTGCCAGTACGCCTCGGCGATGTCATCGGGGTTCAGTATCCCGTCACGATCCTTCAGCGCGTAGTGCTCCGGAAAGTTTTCGGCTATCCACGGCGTGTCGATGGCACCATCGATGATGGTATGCGCCACGTGGATGCCCTTTGGCCCGAGTTCGCGAGCCATTGACTGAGCAAGCGCGCGGAGCCCGTGCTTTGCGGCCGCGAATGCGGCGAAGCCGCTGGCGCCGCGCACGCTGGCCGTGGCGCCAGTGAAGATGATGGTTCCGCGACCGCGCGGCAGCATGCGTCGTGCCGCTTCGCGGCCTGCGAGGAAGCCGCCGAAGCAGGCCATCTCCCACACCTTGCGGAAAACGCGCGCTGTGGTGTCCGATACCGGGAATCGAACATTCGCACCGATGTTGTAGACGACAACCTCGATTGGTGCCACGTCGCGCTCGATTTCCTCGAACAGGGCAACCACCTGCTCCTCGTCCCTGGCATCAGTACCAAATGCCCGCACCCGGCCGCCCTGCGCTTCGATCTCCGCGGCGAGTTGCGCCAGGTGTCCCAACTCTCGCCTGACGACGCACGCGACGAGACCCTCGCGGGCAAAACGCCTGGCAATCGCACCACCGGTTGCGTCGCCAGCGCCGACGATCAGCGCGGCTGTCGGCGGCCGTGACGGCGGGCAGTCGCTTGACTCATGCATCAGCGGAACCTCATCGACTTCGAACCGACCTCGCTCCCGCCGTTCACACCAGGAACCCGCCGTCGACGACCAGGAACTCTCCAGTCACGTATGACGAGGCGTCGGACGCCAGGAAGACTGCAGCGCCGGCCAGGTCCTGCGGTTCTCCAACGCGGCGCAGCGGATATTGTCCGGGCCGCATTCACGGGCAAATGCCTTGGTCATGTCCAACACCGCGCCCTTGGTGATCGGGTAGATGCCCTGCATTGGTCCCGGGCGCACTGCATTGACAGACGCGACGTTGATGATCGACCCGCCGCCGCGCGCGCATCATGCGCCCGCCGAGGGCCAAGGCGAAGAAGTAGCCGCGTATGTTCACGTCGACCGTCTTCTGAAACGCGCCCAGGTCCGTGTCGAGCACGTGATCGTAGTATGGGTTGGTCGCGGCGTTGTTCACCAGTATGTCGAGACGCCGGTGGCGGGACTGCACTTGCGAGAACAGCGCCGTGAGCGCATCCATATCGCCGATGTGACACGCGATTGCGTGGGCCTTCCCGCCGGCATCCACGATCTCCTTCGCCGCCTCGTCGAAACCCGCCTGCTTGCGGCTGGAGGCCACCACCTCGGCGCCCTGCCGGGCGAAAGCCTTGGCGATCGCCTCGCCGATCCCGCGGCTCGCTCCCGTCACCACGGCCACCCTGCCGGTCCGCTGGAACATTTCGCTCATTTCATTCTCGTCAGGCCGCGCCACACAGGCGACGACGCGTGTCTTCGTACTCACGGCGCATTCGCGCGATGAGTTCACGCGTGGGCAGCACTTCGTGGATGTTGCCAACGCCCTGGCCGGCGCTCCAGATGTCGCGCCAGGCCTTCTTTTCCTCACCGCCGCCGGAGCCGAAGTTCATCTTCGACTTGTCGGCCTCGGGCATGTTTGCGGGATCGAAGCCCAGGGCCGCGACGCTGCGCGCCAGGTAGTTGCCCTTTACGCCCGTGAACAGCGACGTATACACGATCTCGTCCGACGACGAATCCACGATCATCTGCTTGTAGTCGCCCGGGACTTGCGCTTCGGTGGTCGCCAGAAACCGCGTGCCGACGTAGGCCATGTCGGCGCCAAGCGCCATTGCCGCAAACACGTCCGACCCGCTGCTCATCGCTCCCGAGAGCACGATCGTGCCATCAAAGAACTGCCGTATCTCGCGCACCAGCGCGAAGGGACTCGCCATGCCCGCATGGCCGCCGGCACCCGCACAGACCGCTATGATCCCGTCGACGCCCTGCTCAGCCGCCTTGCGCGCATGACGCACACTGATCACGTCATGGAAGACCAGACCGCCGTACGAGTGAACTGCATCGACGATCTCCCGCGGCGGGCGCAGGCTGGTGATGATCAGCGGAACCCGGTGGCGCACGCAGGCTTCCATGTCGTGCGCCAGCCGGTCGTTGCTCGCGTGTGCGATCTGGTTCACCGCGAACGGCGCCACCCTCGCGCCCGGGTTCGCCGCCGCATAGGCTCCGAGTTCATCGCGGATTCGCGTGAGCCACCCGTCGAGCTCCGCGGCGGGTCGAGCATTCAGCGCCGGGAACGACCCAACGATGCCCGCCTTGCACTGCTCGATGACCAGTTCGGGCGTGGACGCGATGAACATCGGCGAGCCGATGACCGGCAGGCTCAAGCGATCAACGAATGCTGCAGGTATCGGCATCAATCACTCCCCAATCAACCAAAGTTGAAAACCGCGCGCGATGGTGCCTCCTCGGGGGCGGCTCCCAGTGCCGGATTTCGGCGCGGGGCGTCGCGCGGCAGGGATGCCGCGCGCGAGCCCCCAGGAATGGGTTCACGGCGTCCCCGCGACGGAATCCGGCACGGGAGGCCGCTCACCGTGACGACGTCGGGCGCATGAACCCGAGTACCACGACGCAGCCCGGCACGTCAGTGCGCAAACCGTGGTCGTCGATCACGCCGCCCGTGATTCCCCGCCGTCCGCGCCATGGAACGACTCATTGCTCTCGGCGCGTGCACGCAGCCACTTGGACGGCTTGAACCGCTTTCCATAGCGCTTGGCGAGCCGATCGCACTCGGCGACGAACTCACGGATCCCCATCGTGTCGATGTACGACAGCGTGCCACCCGTCCAGGCCGGGAATCCCCAGCCGAGAATCGATCCGAGGTCCGCCTCCGCGGCGGTCGTGACCACGCCCTCCTCCATGCAGCGCGCGGCCTCCAGCGCCTGGATGCACAGGATCCGCTTCTCGACTTCCTCCACCGGCGGTTGCATCGGCGCGCTCTGGAACACGTCGGCCAGGCCGGCCCACAGGTGCTTTTTCGCGTCCTTCGGATAGTCGTAGAAGCCGGCGCCGAAGCGCTTGCCCGGTCGTTTCAGTTCCTCGACGAATCTGCGAACCGTTTCGTAGGTCACCGGCTTCTGGAACCTGCGGCCGAGATCCTGCTCGGTCTGCCGCATGATCTTCCAGCTCAGGTCGATCGTGACCTCGTCCGCGACCGCAAGCGGGCCCACCGGCATTCCCGCCATCTTCGCGCCGTTCTCGACCAGCGCCGCAGTCACGCCCTCCTGCAGCATCGCGATTCCTTCGGTCACGAAAGTGCCGAAGCAGCGGCTGGTGTAGAAGCCGCGGCTGTCGTTCACGACGATCGGCGTCTTGCGCAGCTGCGCCACGTAGTCGAGCGCGCGGGCCAGTGTCTCCTCGGAGGTCTTCTTGCCGACGATCACCTCGACCAGCGGCATCTTCTCCACCGGCGAGAAGAAGTGGATGCCGATGAACTGCGCCGGGCGCCTCGACGCCTGCGCCAGTCCGGAGATCGGCAGCGTCGACGTGTTGCTGGCGAACACCGAGCTCTTCGGAATCACGGCCTCGGTCTTACGGGTCACGTCGGCCTTGATGTCGCGGTTCTCGAACACCGCCTCGATCACGAGGTCGCAGGCTGCGAGGTCGTCATAGCTCACGGTTGGCTTAATCCGCGCCAGTACGGCCTCCGCATCCGCCTCGCTTCTCTTGCCCCTTGCGACGTCCTTGGACAGCAACTGCCGCGAATAGTCCTTGCCCTTCCCGGCGAGCTCCAGCGTGCTGTCGAGCAGCACGACGTCGATGCCGGCCAGAGCGGAGACGTGGGCGATCCCAGCACCCATCATGCCGGCGCCGAGGATTCCCAGCCTTCGAACCTGCGACTTCGGCGGTACGGCAGGACGGCGGGCGAGCTTGTCGGCGAGACCCTTGTTGATGAACATCGTGCGCATCAGGTTCCGGGCGACCGGCCCCGCGAGCAGCTGTCCGAAATACTTCGACTCGATCGCGAGTGCAGCGTCCATTGGCAGCAGCGTCCCTTCGTAGACGCAGGAAAGGATCGCGGCCGGTGCGGGGTAATTACGCATCGTCGCCTTTGCGGCGAGCGCGGTGCCGACCATGAACGTCTGCGCTGCAGCCGGCGAAGCCATGCCTGCGCCGCCGGGCACACGGAAGCCTTTCCTGTCCCAGGGCTGGACGCCGTCGCCGCCCTTCAATATCCACTGTCGGGCCCGCTCAACGAGTTCCGCGGCCGGCGCCAGTTCATTGACGAGGCCCTTCTTCAGGGCGTCCTGCGGGCCGAGCGGCCGGCCATCGCTGATCAGCCTGAGTGCCTCGGTGACGCCGATGAGCCGCGGAGTGCGCTGCGTTCCGCCCGCGCCGGGAAGCAAACCGATCTTCACTTCCGGAAATCCGACCCCGGCCTTCGGGTCGTCGGACATCACCCGATAGTGACAGGCGAGCGCGACCTCGAAACCGCCGCCGAGTGCGACGCCATTCACCGCTGCTGCGATCGGCTTGCCGCAGGTTTCGAGCCGCCTGAGCAGCCGATTCAACTCACCGCTGAATTTCGCGGCCTCGGCTGCGGTGAGTCCTCGCTGGAACGCCGCGGCCATGTCCTTGATGTCGGCGCCGGCCATGAAGCTCGACTTCGCCGACCCAATGACGGCGCCGCGCACCGCCGGATCCGCTGCGAGTTTTTCCACGCATTCGGCGAGATCCTTGCGGAATCCCGGGGTGATCACGTTCATCGGCCTGTCGGCCACGTCGATCAGGAGGATTGCGATGCCGTCACCGTCGACGGAATAACGGATGTTCTGTGTCATGTTGTTGGTCCCGTGCCCTTGGCTGAGCTGCGCGTCAGACGCGCTCGATGATCGTCGCCGTGCCCATGCCCGCCCCGATGCAGAGCGTCACGAGCGCCGTCGAAAGGTCGCGCCGTTCGAGCTCGTCGAGCGCGATGTTGAGCACGATGGCACCCGTGGCGCCTAGCGGGTGGCCGAGCGCGATGGCACCGCCATTCACGTTCACCTTGTCAGGCGTGATGTCCATGTCACGCTGGTAGCGGAGAACGACAGCGGCAAACGCCTCGTTGATCTCCCAGAGGTCGATGTCCGAGGTCTTCATGCGGCAGCGCTTCAGCACGCGCCGGCTCGCGCCGGCCGGGCCTGTGAGCATGATCGTCGGCTCGCTGCCGATCGAGGCGAAGCCGACGATGCGTGCACGCGGTTTCACGCCGAGCTTCTTTGCCGCTCGCTTGCTCCCGACCAGCATGGCTGCGGCACCGTCGACGATGCCGCTCGAATTGCCGGCTGTGTGGACGTGGTGGATCGTCTCGACCTGCGGATAACGCTGGATCGCCACCGCATCGAATCCGGCATCCTCGCCCATGGTCACGAACGCGGGCTTCAGCTTAGCCAGGTCCGCCATCGTCGTGCCCGGACGCAGGTACTCGTCCTTCGCAAGTGCGATTTCGCCGATCGCGTCCCTGACCGGAAAGATCGAGCGATCGAAGTACCCGGCCTGCTGGGCATGGGCCGCGCGGCGCTGGCTCTCGACCGCGTAGGCGTCGAGGTCGTCGCGCGTGAATCCCTCGAGCGTCGCGATCAGGTCCGCGCTGATTCCCTGCGGCACGAAATACTGCTGCCATGCGACGCGGGGGTCGATTGCCCAGGCGCCGCCGTCGCTGCCCATCGGGACGCGCGACATGGACTCGACGCCGCCGCCGATTGCGAGTTCGGAGCTGCCGGACATGACCTGCGCAGCCGCGGTGTTCACCGACTCGAGACCGGAGGCGCAGAAGCGGTTCAACTGCTTGCCCGGTACGCTCTCGTCGTAACCCGCGACCAGGGCCGCGACGCGCGCGATGTCTGCTCCCTGCTCACCGATCGGCGTCACGCAACCGAAAGTCACGTCGTCCACCAGCCTGGTGTCGAGGCTGGTGCGATCCCTGAGTTCGGCGAGCGTCTGCGCCGCGAGTTGTACGGGAGTGATCGAATGCAGCGAGCCGTCCGGCCGGCCGCGGCCACGCGGCGTGCGCACGGCCTCGAGGATGTATGCGTCGGTCATTTGCGGGTGCCCCGGTTGCGATGTTGCGTCGCAATACTACACCAGCGATATGGCGCGCCATTCGTCGAAAGCGGTCACCGCCGCGGGTCCGCGCCCGGCGCCATCGCACCCGTGATCAGCCCCTTTAAGTTCAATACCTTGGCTTGCGTTTCTCGACGAATGCTCGCACGCCTTCAATGCCGTTCGGATGCAGTCCCTGCGCCGCGATGGCCCTGCCCTCAGCTGCCATCTGGGTCTCGATACCGGGTTCGGACAGGCCCATCAGGTGCTTGACCGCGCCATAGGAATCTGTCGGACCATCTGCAAATCGGGCAGCAAGGGCTTGCGCCCGGGAGAGCACCTCGGCGTCGTCGACGACCTGGTTGACGAGCCCCCAGGCAAGGGCCTCCCCGGCGTCGAGAACGCGGTTGGTAAGGAAGAGTTCCAGTGCACGGCGGCGCCCGACGATTCGCGGCAGCAGGAACGACGTGCCGCAGTCGGGCGCCATGCCGATGCCGGTGTACGCCAGCGTGAACCTGCTTCCATGCCCCGCGATAGCGAGGTCCGTCGAGCACGCGAGTCCCACCGCACCGCCGGCGGCGGTGCCGTTGACCGCGGCGATCACTGGCGCACGCATGCGTGTGAAGGCACTGATTGCTCCGTGGATATGCGTCGTGAGCTCGTTCAGGTAGCCGCCTACGGCGTCGCCTTGGCCGGCCATGCCGCGTACGTCGCCGCCAAAGCAGAAATTCTTGCCCGCCCCGGTGAGAACGACCGCGCGAATGCCGGGGTCGGCCTCGCACCGCAGGGCCGCACCGAGCAGTGCGCGCCCCATGTCCATGTCAAGCACGTTACCGGCGTCGGGCCGATTCAGCGTCAGCGTGGCGATGCGATCGGTCACCTGGACCAGCACGGAATCACTCATTCGACCTCCGAGCGAAGCGCCTCGCCTCGCGATGCGAAATCAGGCAAATCGTTCCAGCGGCGTCGATCACTCGTCCGGTGCGATCTGTAACGGCAAGCCATCCAGCGCATCGGTGAACTCCACCTGGCAGCTGAGTCGCGAGCGGGCAGCATCATAGTGCTGCAACTCGACCAGCAGTTCCTTTTCATCGCCCTGCGGCGCCGGCAGTCGCGACATCCACTCGGGCTCGACGAACACGTGGCAGGTCGCGCATGAACACAGACCACCGCAGATGGCGGTCACGCCGTAGTCGAACTCGCGGAGTGTCTCCATGAGCTTGAGTCCGTCACGACCCTCGACTTCGTGCAGAATCCCATCGCGATCCGTCACCATCATCTTCGCCATTGTCCGTCCTCGTTGCCCATGCGATCAGGGCCAATTATTGCAGCGCAACAGCTTTCGCGCACCTGTTACGCATTGCGGGCGCCCGCTTGCCGGGCCGAGGCGGTGAGGCGGCCTGCCAGCACCCTCGCGCGGGCCACACAATCGTCGCTGGCGGCCGGATTGCGCGCAGCCCAGAGCAGGTACCAGAGCCACTGCACATAGTCGAAAACCGTGCAGGCCGCGTCGAGCGCCGCTGCATCGACCCCTGCGCTGCGACCGTAGGCGTCGAGCAGCAACTCTCGGTCGGCGGTCGTGTACTCGTGCTGGCAGGCAAGACTCGCCAGGTCAAACAGCGGATCACCGACGCCCCCATATTCCCAATCCACGATCCACAGGCGGTGTCCGTCGTCGACCAGGTTCAGGTGATGCAGGTCGTTATGACATGGAACAAGCGTCGCACGCCGCGAGGCCAGCAGTCCGAAGGCCGATGCGGCAACCCGGGCAAGCACCTGACCCGACGCTCGTGCACACTCCTCCGCGTCTGCCACGCCACCGCACTCACCAGGCCACGAGGCTGGAAACGGGCTGATTGCGCACAGTTGCTCCGCGAGGCTTCGCGCCCTGGCCGCGAAATCCACGCGGCGTATCCCGGCAGAGGGACGCAGGCCGTGCAGCACCTGCAACCGCTCTGCAATGCGCGCCACGTTGAGCGCATCGCGTGCGTCCTCGCGCCGCCAGGTCGACCCCGCGACGAAATGCGTCACCAGCAATCCGTTCGAGGGCTCGCAGGCCAGCAGCGACGGAGCGAGACCCGCGGCACCGGCGACGGCGAGCAGTGCGCACTCGCTCCAGCGGTCCACGCCCAGCGTCGCCGACTCCGGCCCACCGAGCCTCACGAACCAGCTGCGCCCATCCACTTCGGTCTTCCAGGCATGATTGCTGAGTCCGCCGCGCACGGGTTCCAGCGCCGCGTCCGCAAGCGCGCGCGTTGCATCCCGTGCCCGCAGTGCGGCGCGTACGGCGATCTCCGGCGCGCCTGCCGCCAGCGTCATGTTCACCGCGCTCCTGGACTCAAGGTGTGCCCGCGGCTGGGTTCCCGGCCCCGCCCGCGCCCGCTTCGCGTTTCACGAGCCCCGGGCGCCACTGCAGGTATCCGCGCACGGCCAGCACGACGTAGACCAGGAACAGTCCCGCCGTCGCATTGAATCCCTGGCTGAAATAAAGCGATGCGGCAACCAGGTCGAATACGATCCAGTAGAGCCAGTTCTCGATTACCTTGCGCGTCATCATCCAGGTCGCCACGACGCTGCCCCAGGCGACGAACGAGTCCGCGTATCGGACCAGCGGATCCTCGTCGCCATCGAGCAGGTACACGTTCGTCACCGTTGCGGCGATCACCAGCGCCGCTGCCGCGAAGTGCCAGCGTGCCGGCCAGTCGCTGACGGGCAGTTCTCCGGCCTGGCCATGACTCGCCCGCCAGGCTATCCAGCCATAGACTGCCATCACGATGTAGAACGCCTGGAGTGCGGCCTGCATCGTCAGTCCTGCGCGCGCGAACAGCATCAGGTAGATCGCCCCGCTCACCCCCGCAGCCGGCCAGCACCAGCGGCTCTGCCGCGTCGCCAGCAGCACGTAGGCAAGCGCGAGCGCCACTGCCACCCATTCGATCAGGCTGGATCCCACGTGGAACTCTTCAGGACTGCTGCAGGGCCAGGCGCTCCGCCGCCGTCGGCTCGCCGCCCAGCACTTTCATCACGAAAACTGCGCGGCCCCCCGTGGCGAATGATGCACCCGTCTCAGCCTCGAGCGCCGCGAATACGCTGTGGTGCTCGCCAGCCACCTGTGTGCTCATCGCGTTGGTCACCACCTGGAGGCCCTCGTGCCGGTTGAGGCGCTCGATGAAGTCGCGGATCGGCGGGACATAGTCCACGTCGAGCGGATAGAGACTGATATCTACGGCAATTCGCACTTTCTGATCCTCGAATTGGTGGCTGGGATGGCGCGAGTCTAGTTCAGCGACCAGGTGAATGTGACACCGGCCAGTTGCGGGTCGCCGCGCTGTGTGTAGAGCTTGTCGGCGTAGTCCGGCGGCTCCAGGCCGAAATAGAAACCGCGCACCGCGTAATTTTCGTTGAACACGTTTCGCACCCAGGCGTGCACCGTCCAGCGATCGGCCACGTATCCCGCTTTCAGGTTCACGAGAACGTATGGCTTCGACTTCTGGTCGTTACTGGTATCGAAATAGAACGACGCACAGCCGGTGACGTCGGCGCGCGCCATCCACCCCCGGTCACGGCCCCACTCGGCGGATAGCGAATACTGATAGGGTGGCGCGCTCGCCTGCTCGCGCCCGTCGAGGTTCCGGTCGCCGTACTGGTAGTCGAGATACTCGGTGCCGAGCAGACCGAGGGTCGCGCCCAGCAGCAGCGAGGGCTGCGCGCGCCAGGCGAGCGTCGCCTCGAGGCCGTAGTTACGACCCTTCGCGGCATTGCTGGTATAGAAGACGTAGGACAGCGGATCGCCCGGATCCAACTGGTATGAAGCAGACACCTGCTCCTCGATTCGCCACATGTAAAACACGGCCAGGTCGGCCGACAGGGTGTGCGACGGGTTGCGCAGGTGCAGCCCAGTCTCCAGGTTCCACAGGTATTCCGGGTCGTACTCCAGCAGGTCCTCCGGGATGAATTCGCCGATGTTGAACCCACCCGCCTTGAAGCCGCGGGCCAGCGTCGCGTACCAGGCGCTGTCGGCGCCCATGTCACCGGCCAGCGACAGGTGCCCGCCGACCATCGTATTGACCGGGGAAAACCTCGCGCCGTCGCTGTCGTGATAATCGGCCGATCGCGTCTCGACCCGAAGCCCTGCAGACAAGGTAATGCTCTCCCGAAGCTGCCACTCGGTCTCGCCATAGGCCGCGAGGTTGGTCGCGTCATAGGCGCTCTTCAGAGGTGGCCCAGTCAGTTCTGACTCGAAGTAGTCGCGCTGTAGTGTGTCCTCGCTGAAACGCAGCGCGTAAATCCCTGCGAGCCAGCCAAAACCGTCGGAGCGGGCGTCGGCCAGGCTCGTCAGGCGCAGATCCTGACCGAGCGTGCCGCGCTCGCGATCGTAGTGAGAGAAATAGTCGTAGGGGGCGTAAATGCCCCAGTACGGATCGTTGGCCCAGTCGCCGTCGAAGCTGTAGACGATGTCAGAGTTCGCGTAGGTGCTGGTGCTGACGAGCGTAACCGGCCCCAGGTCGCCGGTCAGGCGCACCATCGCGCCCTCCGAGCGTTGCTCGTCGCGGCCCGGCTGGTTCGACAGCGTTTGAAAGTCATTGTCGAGTGCGAAAGCATC
This sequence comes from uncultured Gammaproteobacteria bacterium, assembly GCA_963732415.1. Lineage (GTDB taxonomy): Bacteria > Pseudomonadota > Gammaproteobacteria > Steroidobacterales > Steroidobacteraceae > RPQJ01. Next base: position 239,079 of record CAVSZK010000021.1, on the reverse strand, counting down.
GAAGCCATTGTGAATGGCTGCATACAGTGCGGCAGCATCGACACGCCAGCCACCCGCTACCCCGATGCTCAACTTGCCGCGCAGCGTAGTTTCGTCGCGATCGTTGGTGTCGTCGCGGTTCAGGTAGACGTTGTGACGAAACCCATCACTCAGCGTACGTTGGGCAACGAACCGCCACGCCGAATCGCTGGCCTTGCCCCAAGACCCAAGCGCGCCGCCTGCGACCACACCGCCGCCGATCAGGCCGTCGCCTCCGGCAGTTACTTCCGCCGAGAATTCGGGATCCACCGTTGGATCCACGGTGCGGACGCTGATGAGCCCGGCAAGCGCGTTGGCGCCGTAGCGGGTGCCCTGCGGGCCGCGCAGTACCTCGATCTGCTGCACGTCGAACGTCGTCGCCGGTGCGCCGACGCCGCTGAAGTCGATGTCGTCGATCAGGAACCCGACCGACGGGTTGGGCGCGCCCTGGTACTGCTCGAACTCACCGATGCCGCGCAACTGGAAATAGCGCGGCCTCGAAGTTGCCCCGGACCAGTTGAGGTTCGGCACCAGGCCGACGAGGTCGGCAAGATGCTGCAGCCCTGCCGCCTGCAGCTGGAACGAATCGAGCACCGTGGCGCTTGCCGGCATCACGTTGGCCGCAACGGGCCGCAGCGACGCGGTGACCACGATCTCCTCGAGCGGCTGCGTAACGTCCTCCGCAGCCGCCAGGCACGGCACAGCCAGCGCGCAGGCGCAGGAGAGCGCCGCGAGCCCGTCGGGCAGGCGCGTGCAACACCATGATTCTTCGAAACAAGCGGTATGACTGCCGGCCACTACACCTGCTCCCTACGCCGGTACTAACCGGATCAGGTTCGACGGGTTCGACGGTGAGCGGAATTACCGCGTCCGGCATCTCAGGCCCATTCAGGCCACCCCAAGGTAAGCGGGAGTATAGCGGCGGACGCATTCGTCCGCGACGGTCAGTGTTGACGGCGGCCACGGCGTGCGCACTAATGCGACTCCCGTGGACCGGAATCCGCAAACCGATGCCCAAGCGCAAGTGCCGCCTGTATCAAGTCGACGCCTTCACCCGCGAACTCTTCTGCGGCAACCCCGCGGTCGTGGTCCTCGACGCGGAGATCCTGACCGACGATGAACTGCAGCGCATTGCCCGCGAGGTCGGCGGCCAGGAAGTGACATTCGTGCTGGCCTCCGACGCGCCCGACCACGACGTCGAGCTCCGCTTCTTCTCGCCGCGTCGCGAGGATACCTTCGTGGGTCACGCCACGGTGGCGGCGCATTACGCCCGGGCCATCGCCAACGGCGTGCCCACCGGCGTTGTACGGCAGAAGTCGGGCAACAGCATCTACGAGATCGAGGTGACGGGCCAGGGCGAGGAGCTGTCCGTTTCTGTTCACCAGGGTCCGGCGACATTCGGGCCGGTTGTCCACGAGGACCGGCGTGCGCCGGTTCTCGACGCACTGGGAATCAGCTCATCGAGCCTTCACCCAGGTTGCCCCATGCAGGTGATGAGCAAGGCCAATTCACGGCTACTGATCGGGCTGCGGTCGCCCGAGGTACTGGAATCCCTGAAACCGAACATGGATGCACTGGTGCACCTGACTCCACACGTTGGCGCGGACGGTTTCTTCGTGTTCGCGATCAAACCGGACGGCGATCCGCTCACCACCGAATCGCGCATGTTCTGCCCGGTCATCGGCATACCCGAGGACCCGGTGAGTGGCAACGCGCATGGCATGCTCGGCGTGTACCTGATGCAGCAGGGGCTGCTGGCAGCGGATGACGGGGCCGCACGATTCATCGGCCACCAGGGTCGGTTCGTTGGCCGCCCCGGCACAGTCGACGTCGAAGTGACAGCAGCGGCCGGCAAACGAGCGACCGGCGTGCGCGTCACGGGCGACGCTGTCATTGTCTACCAGGCGGAACTGACGCTCTAGGCGCGCGTGTGGCCGACTCGACGTTCCACAGGATCATTCCGCTGGCCGAACTCAAGTCAGGCGACACTCGCCCGGCGACAATAGACGGACACGAAATCCTGCTGTGCAACACGGGCAAGGGCGTGCACGCAGTCTCGGGACTGTGCACGCATGCGGTCGCCAGGCTCGACGAGGGTCGCCTGCGCGGACACCGCCTCACCTGCCTGCTGCACGGCGCAAGCTTCGACGTGCGCAACGGCGCGGTGATGGGTGGCCCGGCGTGCAAGCCGCTGCGCAGCTACCCGACGCGTGTCGCACATGGATATGTCGAGGTGCAGGCGTAGCCTGCGCATCCTGCCAATGACCGAGAGAAGTCTCGACAAGCCACGCGGCATGGCATCGGCAGGCTGCGAAAGAAGCACTTCTTCAATCGCTGTTGCGGTGCTGTGCATGTCCCTGGCCGCACCGACCGCGTCGGCGGCGTCTGCCACGGCGGACACAGCAGTTCCGCAGCAGCGAGTGCCGGAGTCACCTGCCATCTGCGGCAGTGGTCCAATCGAGATCCTGCTCACGAACGACGATGGCTACCAGGCAACGGGTATCCGCGCGTTGTACGAAGCGCTGCGAAGGGCCGGACACCACGTTCGGCTCGCCGCGCCCGCCACCAACGCGAGCGGCAGCAGCGTGAGCTTTACCTGGAGCGACGTGAGCGTGGTGCGCGACCCTTTGGACGCAAACATCGCCGGGATCTCCGCGACACCCGCGACCGCCGTGGTGCTGGGAGCAACCGCACTTTATCCACGGGGTGTGAAACCTGATTTCATCGTGTCCGGCATCAACAATGGCGAGAACACCGGATCGTTGCTTGCGTTGTCCGGGACGGTCGGCGCGGCGCTTGCCGGCACGATTCTGCTCCACCCACCGGTCCCTGGCATTGCGGTCAACGCCGAGCGCGCTTCCTCCAGCGAGGCGCAGGATACGCTGCCGGCCGACCGTCTGGAACGCATTGCAGCGCACGTGGTGCAATTGATTGCTGGCACGCGCACCTGGTTCTGCGACGGGGCGACACTCGTGCGACCGACCATGGTGCTGAACGTGAACTACCCGGCTCGACCGATGGGCGCAGAGCGCGGTGTTGTCGTCGCGCGCCAGGGCCGCACGACGGACCTGCACCTCGAGTTCGAATCGAAGGGCGACGCCACCTATGGCTCTCGACGGCAGTCTCGGTCGACAGCCGCCGACTACCCGGATTCGGACGTGAAACTGCTCTCCGAGGGCTACATCACGGTGACCCCCATCTCGGCGGCGCTGGGCGCAGCCACGGGGCCCGCCGAGGATCTCAAGCGACGGCTGGAAGCGACGAAGTTCAAGTAGCCAGAAGCCGCTCCCAGCCTGTCGGTCAGTCCTTCTTGTCCTGTCCGCCGGTCCAGGCGATGAACATCCAGCGGCCGTCTTCCTTGATCAGCACGTCCGTATAGTGACCAGTTATCGTTTCGCGTTCCTTCTTGTAGTTCTCGGTGGCAACCATGTAGTGATACTGGACGACGGCGATGTTGCCGGTAATGGTCGCAGAGATTGGAAATAGCTCGTGTACGAGCGTCGTGCTGCTCTCCGCGTCGTAGCGGCTCCAGTGCTTGAGCGACGCCTTGTCGCGCGGCATTGGCGAACCGGTCTCCCAGTACTTCATGTTCTGGTGAACCATCGTGTCGATCCAGCTCAGGTCCTTCGCTTCCGACATCTGCCATTGCTGCTGCTCGAATTTCCAGATCTCCTGCTGCTCCGCGCTCCACTCTGCAGCGTACGCAGAACCCGAGAATGCGCATAGCGCCAGTACCGACACGGCCGCTGTCATGATTCGACTGAACATGGAACATCTCCCCATTCATTTTGACGTTGTGCAAATCGGGCCCATTGGGCGACTGCACCCACAGGGCACCCCAACCAGTACGGCGCTACCGCAGCCATTTCCAGCAGCCGCCTTCGCTCAGCACCCGCCCATCTTCCTCGAGCTTCAGAACGTGGGCCAGCAGCGAAAATCGCGCCACCGGGTGCAGGGACGCCGGCACGTCCGCGTACACGATGGGTAACATGGCGTCGAGCGTCGCCGACTCCAGGTCGCGCATGGCCTCGATCACCCTGGCTTCCCGTGCCAGGCGATGTGCGACGACTCGGTCGATTTCGGCGACCGCACCCGGAATTACAGCGCCGTGACCCGGCGCAAGGTCACGAACCGGCAGCTCGCGTAGCCTGCGCAGCGAATCGAGGTACTGCCGCATCGAGCCGTCCGGCGGCAGGATCACGACCGTTGAACCACTCATCAGGTGATCACCGGTGAAAAGAAGTCCACCAGAATCGAGCAGCAGGCAGACGTGATTCGACGCGTGGCCGGGCGTGTGCAGCACCGTCAGTACGAAGTCCTCGCCCTCGATGCGCTCGCCGTCTGCGAGACGCTGGTCGGGCGCATAGGTGTCGTCCTGGTAATCGTCCACGACAGGCGCGGACATGCCGAGCACCGCCGCGCCCGTGCGAGTGCTGAGTTGCGCCGCGCCAGGCGAGTGGTCGGTGTGCGAGTGCGTGCAGACGATTCGATCGACTGCGCCACCAGTGAGTTCCAGGATCCGCTCGAAGTGCGCCGGATCCGCAGGACCCGGATCGATCACCAGCCGGCGCCGTTCGCCCACGACGTAGGTGTTGGTGCCGGGCCCGGTCAGCGGGCTGGGGTTCGGCGCAACGATGCGCCACACCTCGCGCGTGATCCGCCGAATCCCGCCTGTCTCTGCGGGTGCGAACAGGTCCGGGGTTTTGGCAGGCAAACGTTGACGACCGCGTCAGGGCTTGCCGACGGCACGGCCCGAGGCGACCCAGGCCTTGATGCCGCCGTCCATGTGCGCGACGTTCGTGTACCCCATGTTCTGCAGCGTGTCGGCGGACAGTGCCGAGCGGCCGCCCGTGGCGCAGTAGAGCAACACTCGCTGGTGAGGATCGAGTTCCTTCCGATGCGCCGGGTGCGTCGGGTCGGCGGCGACTTCCAGCAGGCCGCGCGTGACGTGGATGGCTCCCGGAACCATGCCCGATTCCCACTCGGCTCGTTCACGAACGTCTACCAGCGTCACGGACCCGTTTGCGAGTTCCTCGGCGACCTGCTCCACCGTCAGGTTCTGCACTCGCTGCCTCGCTTCCTGGATGATCTGCGCTGCAGTCTTTACTTCCATGACAATTCCCATGCGTGGTGCCAGTAATCCGCAGAGAATACCGCCGGTCGGGCAGGAAAACATGCCCGTCAACCGGCAGACCGCGCCTCGGACCGCCTGCGGCCCGCCGGGCGCCGCGGAATACGATCCGTCCCGACTTCAACCGACTCTTGCGATGCAACTTGCCCGGCACTCCGACCTGATGTATCAGGTCATGAGACACAAGGGAGACCGAAGACCATGAAAGGCACAACAACTGCCGTTGGCAGGACCTGTCGACTGGCGGCTTCCATAATTGCGTTTGCCGCTGTTGCCGCCTGCGGCGGCAGCTCCAACTACACGATTGGCGGCACGATCAGCGGCATGAGCGGCACGGTCGTGCTGAGCAACAACGGCGGCAACCTGCTGACCAGGAGCGTCAATGGCGTTTTCACGTTCACATCGAAGGTGAAGAGGGACAGGACCTACTCGGTCACGGTGGCAACGCAGCCCGTCGGCCAGACCTGTGTGGTCGCCAATGGCTCCGGGACCGCGACGGCGGCCGTCACCAACGTGACCGTCACCTGCACCGACAACGTGCCGTACACCATTGGCGGCACCATCGTCGGGTTGACCGGCACCGTGGTGATGAGACCTGCGGCGAATGCCAGCGCCCAGGGCTTCGCAGTCAATGGCCCCTTCAGTTTCGCCGAACAGATCATTGGCGGCAGCAACTATGCCGTTACGGTGGTGACGCAGCCGGATGGCCAGACCTGCGTGGTAGTGAATGGCAGCGGCCTGCTGACCGGCAATGTCTCGAACGTGACCGTGACCTGCACGGACGACGTGCCGCCGCCGGCCAATTTCTCCATCGGCGGCACCGTAGTGGGACTGACCGGCGGGACGCTGCAGCTGGACCTCACGCACCCAGGAAACGCGGGCAACGCCATCAGCATCGCTGCAGATGGCAGTTTCGATTTCGACCCTGACCTGGTCGTGGCAGGGGACACATATTCGGTGACCGTGGTGACGCAGCCGATCGGTCAGACCTGCGCGATCACAAACGGCGCCGGCACCGCCACGGCCGATGTCACGACCGTGTCAGTGAGCTGCTCGGCATCCACCGCGACATTCACCATCGGCGGGACCATCTCGGGCCTCAACGGCGCGGGTCTCACGATCGAGAATGGCTCCGCCAACAGTACCAGTCCGAACGCCGGTGCGGCCACGTTCACGTTGCCGACAGCTGTCGGAAACGCCTTCGAGTACGACGTTGGCATTTCGGCACAACCGGCCGGCCAGACCTGCGTACTCATCAAGTCGCACGGCATTGTCAGCAGCGCCAATGTCTCCAACGTAGACGTCCAGTGCATCGACAACGTCACGGATCCGCTGGTGGGCACCTACACCGTGCCGGCGCTGGTTCCCGACAGCTACGTTTATCTCACCCTTTTCGCAGACGGCGTCTACATCTATGGATCGATCGAAGACAATCCGCCCTGCGGAACGAACGACGGCAACGGCGTCGAGTACGGCGTCTACAACTACGACGCCGCGAGCGGCGCGTTCACCATCCTGAGCGCAGTCGTGGATACCAACGGCGCCTGCGGTGTCTGGGACAATGGTTCCCGTTACGACGGCACGCTTGCGGTCGGCGGTGCCGCCGGTCAATCCAGGCTGTTGACCCTCACCCTTCCCGGAGGAGCCGGTCAGTTCGACCTGGAACCGGTGGAGTCGATATCCGGCCAGATCATTGGCAGCTTCGCCTACCCCTACGAGAAGAATTTCGGCGTGTTCCTGCCAGACGCCGGCACGAGCGTTTACTACATGCTCACGGAAACACAGCAGGACGCCGCGCCGACGTCCGCCGGGTATCTCGCCGGCGTAGAGTATGCGTGCGCATCGATCACGGCATTGACGGGTGGGACGCTGACGCCCGACTTGTCCGGGAGCTGCAATGCCCCCACTCCCACCACCGACGGCGCCAGGGACACGAGCGGCACTGCGGGGCTTTCGCATGCGGGCGAGTCCGTGGACGTCGCGATCGATGTAGACACGCTCACGAGTGACGGCGTGACGTATACGAGGATCATTCCGAACTGATCTTTTGCCATGCCTCGACGGAGTCCGGGTGGCAGGTGCTGCTGCCCGGACTCCGACTGGATCGGCCATATCGAGGCAGCCCTGTTACGCAGTTACGCCAGAGACTTGATCATGGCAATGTTGGCCACGGACGCCGCCCATCGGTGCCTGGCCAGCTCCCGGTACTCGTCGGAGCCCACCCAGGCCAGCGCATCCGCCCTGTTCGGAAATTCGATCAGTACGGTGCGCGTGCAGCTCCAGGTGCCCTCCAGCGTTTCGGGCTCCTCGTCCACCGCGAGCAGCTGCCCCTTGAAATGCGCGAAGACATCCATGAAGCCAGCCTCGTAGACCGAGTATCCGGCCCGATCGTGAATCGATATCTGCGCGACCAGGTATACAGACATGCGGAACCTCCCTCTGGAAAATGTCAGGGCCGGAGGGACCCGGACCCCCGGCCCACTGGATCGAAGTCCTGGCCTGGGCTGTCGAGCGCGTCTTGCGTCGTGACAACTTGAGGGCTGGTGACGGGCGACTGCCGCTGAAAGGACTTGCGCACCCACCCCTGCACCGCGCCCAGCCGGGGAAACGACCATTACGCTGAGCTTCGGCGTCCGGCGTAAACTCCACTTCCTGCGAGAACTACACCGATAACAATTCGCAGAGCGCAGGAATGTCAGCGATCGTTGCCTTTTCAATGAGCATGCTGATTCGCCTTCTGCAACACTCGACCGGAAGCAGGGGCCGAGCAAGTTCAGCGCTTGTGGGGAGTAAACGCCTTCATCGTCAGGTCTCTGACCAGCTGCGTCGCCCTGGGATTGGGTACGCCGTAGCGGGCAAACAGGTTCAGATGGCGATTCATTTCCCGCGCAGCTTCCTTCGGGGAATAGGCGCCCTTGCAACATTCCTTCAGCCTCCCGTTCAGGTCGATGGCAACCGCGGAGAGGGGACGTTTTCGCTCGTCCTCACCGAGTTCCTTCGGACGCGAGAGGCCCCAATCGGCGGCCGTTGCAGAAACGTGCTCAAGTTGATGCGTGGGGTGCGTCATATGTTTGGTTGGCTCTCTGTCGGCTGGTGGCCGGCTGCGGGCGCTGCCTATGCGACGTTTTCTAGCCCTGAAAGGCCCAAATTGCAACGGCGGATTCCATCCCGAAGCAGTCCGTCAGGACACATCTCGCATTCCATTGAACGCGGACGCCAAAGTTCGCGCTCAGCCTTCCCTCTGTACGTAGACGTAAGCGATGACTCCGATCACCAGGCAGATGAGTGCTATGACGTCCGCCGCAAAGACGCGGCCCACCTGCGGGTTGTAGTTGCCAACCGACCATGCGAGGTACAGAAAGGAAAGGACACTAGCGAAACCAGCAGCGAAAGCGATTCCCTGCAAGTCAGGTCTGAATGCCGCAATCAAGAGCAAGAGTCCGAGCAGGCCGAAAAGAACCGCTCGATGACGCATTAGGATCGCGAGGTTCGGCTCGTCAACAGTAATGCCGTACAAGGCTGTCAGACGTTCCGTTCCGAGCAATCCGGACAGTGGTAACAGGTGAATTATCGCCACGACCACGAGCATGGCTGAGACCAGATATCGCAACTAGGCATTCCCCCGAAAGGACTACGTGACACTAGGGTATCAGTCGAACATGGCGGGCTTCCCGGTGACAGAGACGGCCGACTGCTCCTGGCCGAGGCTGTGTGATAACTCGCCGCGGAGGCGCTAGCAGGCATCCGACATCGTCTACCGTCGATCAGTTCGTGTCGTCGGTGAGTGACGGCTTCGGCGACGCAGCCGGGTGTGCCGGACCTTGGATCACCACGGCTGTCGCCACATTGGAACCGGCCGGATCGAACCAAATCGGCGAGCTGAATGCGCGCTCCTGATGGATCATGGGGACCGTTGCGGGCATCGCCGCTTTGAAGCGAACGACATCGTAGGCTGTCCACCGCGGCGTCGGGATCTCCACGACCCGTACGTAATAGACCGCCTTCGCCTTCGGATCGAAATCGGGATCGGTCCAGCGTACCGCCAGTTCCGGGGCGCCGATGCTGTTGGCATATGTCGCGGTCTCCAGATCGACCGTGTTGCCCACCGGCGGCAGCTTGCCGTCGGCGCCGGGCTTGCGGTCGCCCGCCCACTTGACGTCGTAAATTCTTTCCCGCGTCTTGCCGTCTGCGCCGAGCCAGCCTTTGATGACCTGCACCCGGTCGAGATTGGCCCCGTCGGGGTCCTTCATCGCGGCGATGAGGAAGCTCGGCGCCTTGCCGTCGTGCGAATCGTCAAGATCGCCGCCCATCGGCACACCCTTGCTATAGCCGGCCTTCACCAGGTCGGGCATATCGCCGTCGTCGAAGTCGTAGCCGCCGAAGAAACGGACCGTCATGCGCGGGCCAGTGGTGGCGAAGGTCTCGCGGCGCTTCATCGCGTCCCAAATCGCCTCGCGCGTGTTCGCGGTTGCCCAGACCCCGGTATAGCCCGCCGCAGCCTGCTCCCAGCCTAGATACGGCTTGGTGATGTCGCGCTTCCAGCGGTCGGGGCCCGGCTCGACCGTCTTGAACTTGCCCCAGAAATTGTCGTCGTCTGCAGTCGAAAGGCCCGTGTGGGTGTCAGTCGCGCCATTGGCGCCATACTTGAAAGGGTTCGCGCCAAGCACCGCTTCGAGCCGCAAGCCGCTCTTAAGCCCTTCACGCCAATATTCGGTGCGGATCATGCCGGGCTGCTTGGGCACGCCGTTGAGGTTGCTGCGGTCCCAGAGGTCCCAGCTGGCGAACTCGTCGTTCGGGCTCAGGTTCGGATGGCTTTCGCTCTGCCCCTTGATCTGTGTCACCTCCATCAGCGGCTCCCATTTCGAGCGCGCCTCGGCATAGGCCTTGGTCATCGGGCTGCCGGTGAAGGTCGTTTCTTCGTACATCCGTCCGTTCGACAGATTACCGTTGTGCGGGATGGCGAGCACTTTTCCACCAGTCGTAGCTTCGTACTTCGCCATCCACTCCCAGAGCTTCTCGGGGTCCTGCGTCTCAAAAGTGGTGAGCGGCAGCATCGCTTTCGCTCTGTCGGCGGCGTCGCGATAGATAACGTTACGGTGAAGGTTGTCGCCGCCGCCGGCGTTGACCGTCCACTCATAGCCGATGAGCGCGGTGAACTTCCCAGGCTCGTTATATTTGTCGGCAATCGCAATCGTCTTGGCCCACGCCGACGCCATCCATCTGGGGTCCAGCACCTGCTTGGGCAGCTTGCCGGTCGATTGCAGGTTGATGAGTTCGCGGACGACCTTCCCGGACTCCTCGTCGTTCCCGCCCTTCATCACCTCGTACATGTGCTCCAGGAACGGGTCGGAGATCATTTCCGGATTCCCGGCGCGAATTTCGTTGATCGTACCCATCCCGTCCGAATGGTCGGTGATCACCATCCAGTCGAGCGGACGCTTAAGTTTCGCGTCCTGGCCAGTATTCGATTTGACCGTCTCACCGCGGGCAAAGCGGAAGGCGTCGTCGGGCGTGGTGATTGCCCCGTCCATGCCGGCGTCGGCCGACCAGCCGGTATGGACGTGCGTGTCGCCGAAATAGGCTCGCGTGGGATAGGCTGCTTCGGCGACCTCGAGCGCCTCGGTGGACGCGGCAGAGGCGGCCGAGGCGGCCGAGGATTCGGTCGCCGTTGTCTGCTCGCCAGGCGTCTTGTTGCAACCGCCCAACGCAATCATGCTCGCGCCGGCCAGAGCCGCCGCCATCGTCCAATTTTTCATCGACCACCCACCCCAACAGACGCCTATCTTGCTCATAACGGCAAATATTCGGTCCGTCAACTCTTCGCCAGACCATTTCATTGCCACGGGGGTGGAGTCCTGCTCCTGGATCGCAACAGGGGCGCCCCGCCCCTATCCGTGGCTATCGATGCGCATTAGCGGCGCCACAGCGTCCATGGAATCAAAGGGAGGCTGGGTCGCTCCCACTTGCGAGCACACGCAGATTCCCGTTCCCAGGGAACGCGCGAAAATCCATCTCTTGACGGAGCTTGGCGGACGTAACGCTTTTTTGGATGGCCCCAGCCAGGACGTCGTGTCCGGAATTCTCAAGGGGGTCAGGCGGAAAAAGCGCGCATCGCGTTGACTGCAGGGCGGACGTTCGCGAATGTCGTAAAATGGCCGGATCGGTCGGTCGCCCGCTTCGGTTCGGTCGGGCCAGTATCTGGCCCATATATCTGGCCCATAAGATTCCTGCCAGGAACCATGAACAACCCCGCCGGGAACCCCGCGCGAACTAAGATAAGCCGAAAAACGCTGGCGCGGCCGGAGGGATTCGAACCCCCGACCCTCAGGTTCGAAGCCTGATGCTCTATCCAACTGAGCTACGGCCGCGCGGAAGGAAACGGATTCTACCGCAGTCTGCACCCACTGCGGGCGACGCGGGACATCGCGCCTTACTTCATCGTCGGCATCACGAACTGCGCGCCTTCTCGCTGCGAACTCGGCCAGCGTGAGGTCACGGTCTTCAGCCTGGTGTAGAACCGTACCCCGTCGGGCCCGTGCACGTGCAACGGCCCGAACAGCGAGCGCTTCCACCCGCCAAACGAGTGAAACGCCATTGGCACCGGGATCGGCACGTTCACGCCGACCATGCCCGCCTGCACGGACTGCGTGAATGCTCGAGCCGCTTCGCCGCTGGCGGTAAAAATTGCCGTACCGTTGCCGAATTCGTGCGCGTTCACCAGGCTCATCGCGGCGGCGAGATCCGGCACGCGCACGACGCACAGCACCGGGCCGAAAATCTCCTCGCGATAGATCCTCATCCCTGGCTGCACGTGATCGAACAGGCACGGCCCCATGAAATACCCCTGCTCGTGGCCCGCGACCCTGCGTCCGCGGCCGTCCACGACCAGCTGCGCGCCCTCCTGGACGCCGAGTTCGACGTAACCCTGCACGCGCTCCAGGTGCTCTCGCGTGACCAGCGGACCCATGTCGGCACCCAGTTCCGTGCCTGCTGCCACCTTTAGCCCGGCGACCTGCCGTCGCAGTTCCTCGACCAGCCGGTCGCCGGCATCGTCAACCGCGACAGCGACCGAGATTGCCATGCAGCGCTCACCCGCAGAGCCGTAGGCTGCGCCCACCAGTGCGCTCGCGGCGTTGGCCGTGTCGGCGTCAGGCATGACGACCATGTGGTTCTTGGCGCCGCCGAGGGCCTGCACCCGTTTGCCGTGCGCTGACGCAGTCCGGTAGATGTACTCGGCGACCGGGGTCGATCCAACGAAACTCACCGCGGCCACCCGCGCATCGGCAAGCAGCACGTCTACCGCCTCGCGGTCGCCGTTCACAACGTTGAAGACGCCGTCGGGCAGGCCTGCCTCCGTGAGCAGTTCCGCAACCCGAATCGGCACGCTCGGGTCCTTTTCAGATGGCTTCAGGACAAATGTGTTGCCACAGGCGATGGCCACCGGGAACATCCACATCGGCACCATGGCCGGAAAATTGAATGGCGTGATGCCCGCGGAGACACCGACCGGCTGACGGATGGACCAGCTATCGATATTGGTGCCGACGTTCTCGGTGAACTCGCTTTTCAGCAGCTGCGGGATACCGCAGGCGAACTCCACGACCTCGAGTCCGCGCACCAGTTCGCCGCGCGCATCCGACAGCACCTTGCCGTGCTCGGAGGTGAGCAGTGCGGCGAGTTCGTCCAGGTGCGCCTCGAGCAGCGCCTTGAACCGGAACATCACCCGTGCCCGCTGCAGCGGCGGCGTGGCGGACCAGCCTGGCAATGCAGCGTCGGCCGCCGCGATCGCAGCGCGAGTCTCGTCCGCGCTCGCGAACGCCACCAGCCCACGCTGCTGGCCGGTGGCTGGATTGAACACTGGCCCTTCCCGGCCAGACGCGCCCGAGACCCGCCGGCCACCGACAAAATGTCCCAGCGAAAACGTTGCCGCGGCCGAGGTGGCGGCGGGAGTGGAAGTGCTCATCGTGAATCCTCTGCGGGCACAGCCGGACGTAGCGCCCAGCAGCCGTCATTGGACACCAAGACCCCCTCGCCCCGCCAGTCGGCGCGCCTCACCGTCGCTAGGCGAACACGCGGTCCCCGGGCAGAAGCGTGTCGGCCGGCAGGTGGGGATCAGCCGCGATCTCCTCGTAGAGCCGGGTGAAATCGGGCTCCGTCTCGCGAAAAAGCTGCCCGAAGTCTTCGATCACGAAGTAGGTCTGCTGGAACGTATCGATCTTGTAGCGTGTTCGCATCACGCGGCGCAGGTCGAAGCCGATGCGCCTGGGTTCGGCACTCGACACCGCGTACTCGACTTCGCCCGGCGACGAAAGTATGCCCGCGCCGTAGATGCGCAGCCCGTCGTCCGTGCGCACCAGGCCGAATTCCACCGTATACCAGTAGAGACGTGCCAGGTACTCGAGCGCATCCAGCCCGTCGGCCTTCAGGCCACCGCGGCCGTAGGCCTGCATGTAGTCGGCGAAAACCGGGTCGAACAGCAGCGGCACATGCCCGAAGAAGTCGTGGAAGATGTCCGGCTCGACGATGTAGTCGAACTCGCTCTCGTGGCGCAGCCAGACAGTCACCGGAAAGCGGCGCTCCGCGAGGTGTCCGAAGAAAGCCTGCTCCGGTAGCAGGCCTGGAACACCGACTACCTGCCAGCCGGTCGCTGGCGCAAGCCGCGCGTTTACCTCGGGAAACCGGGGGATGCCGGAGTCGTAGCCCAGTGTCTCGATCACTCGCAGGAACTCGGGGCAGGCGCGACCGGGCACCAGCCGCATCTGCCTTGCGTAAAGACGACGCCAGCGGTCCTGGTCCGGGTCGCCATAGGACGCGTAGTCCTGGTCCACGGTGTAGTCCGGACGCATGCGGCTGTAGTCGCCGCGAACCGCGTGGGTACTCGCCCCGTAGGTCACGACCGGGTCATGGCCATTCATGTGCGTTTCTCCCGCCCTCGTAGTGCCAAGCATAGCGCCATGGGGGCCAGCGTGGACAAGGCCGGGGCACGCGCGCCGCCGCGCCGCCGCGCCGCCCTGGCCCCAGGGCGTATCCGGGGCGCGGGAACCGTCTGCTATAGTTTTACTCACCAAAATCAACGGCTGCCCGCAAGTCCCTGGCAGCCGTCCCCAGAGGAATGACCATGAAGCTTCCGATCCGCGCCTGCCTCGCCACGGTTCTGCTCGCTTCCGCCGTCACCGTGCAGGCAGCCTGCGTGTACCCGCAGGCACCGCAGAACATCCCGAACGGCTCCACCGCGACCAAGGAACAGATGCTGGAGGCGCAGACCAAGGTAAAGGAGTATTCGAGTGCAGTACAGGAAACGTATCTGCCTTGCCTGGACACGGAACTGGATGCACAGATCGCGGCGCTCGACCCTGCCGACCCGGAGCGTTCCCAGAAGGAACTCGCGCTCAAGTCCATACAGGCCAAGAAGCACAATGCGGCGCTCGACGAACTGACCGCGCTGGCGGCTCAATGGAGCGAAGAGATCGAAAGGCATTCCTCGCCGCGAACAAGAAGTAGGCGGCGATCGGCGGCCAGTCAGGACCCCGCGATGCCAGGCGATTCGGATACACCAACCGTAGTAGCGCTTCCCGGAAGCGAAGGACTGCGCGACCTGCTCGGCCGACCCATGCGCGACCTGCGCATATCGGTCATGGACCGGTGCAATTTCCGATGCCCCTACTGCATGCCGCGTGAGACTTTTCACGATCGGTACCGATTCCTGAGGTCGTCCGAGAGACTCGATTTCGGTGAGATCACCCGGGTGGCACGTCTCGGCACGCGGCTCGGCGTGCGCAAGGTCCGCATCACCGGCGGTGAGCCGCTGCTGCGGCCAGGCATCGCGGACCTGGTCGCGGAACTCTCGACGCTCGACGGCGTGGAGGACATCGCACTCACAACAAACGGCGTGCTGCTCGCCCAGCACGCGGCGGAGCTCAAGGGCAACGGCCTGCACCGCGTGACGGTGAGCCTGGACTCACTCGACCCAGCCGTGTTTGAAAAAATGAGCGGCGGCTTCGGCGGCCTCGACCGGGTGCTCGAGGGCATCGAGGCGGCGCTTGCGGCGGGCCTCGACCCCGTCAAGGTGAACGCGGTCGTCAAGCGTGGCGTTAACGACCACACGGTTCTTGCCCTGCTCGAGCGATTCCGCGGCACGAAGGTCACGGTGCGCCTGATCGAGTACATGGATGTCGGCAACCGCAACGAATGGCACGCAGCCGAGGTCGTGACTTCGGCTGAACTGCTCCACCGCATCGGCGAGCGCTGGCCTGTGACGGCCGTGCCGGGCCAGACGCGGGGCCAGGTCGCGAAGCGTTACAGTTACGATGACGGCGCCGGGGAACTGGGATTCATCTCGTCGGTCTCGGCACCATTCTGCAGAGGCTGCAGTCGCGCACGCCTATCGTCCGAGGGCGCGCTTTTTACGTGCCTGTTCGCGACCAACGGGCTCGACCTGCGGGCACCGCTGCGCGCCGGGGCAACGGACGAGGAACTCGTTGCGCTGGTTCGCGGCGCCTGGTCGCAGCGGTCAGACCGCTACAGCGAGGTCCGCGACGCGGAGCGCGCCGCGGAGCATCCGCTGCGCAAGATCGAGATGCACTACATCGGCGGGTGAGAAATGTTCAGCCACGTTGACGAGAATGACCAGCCTGCGATGGTGGACGTAAGCGGCAAGGCCGTGACCAAGCGAACTGCGGTCGCCGAAGCGCGAGTCCGCTTCCCTGCATCCGTGGCAGACGCATTGCGCGAGGCGGGTTTCGCAACCAGCAAGGGGCCCGTGTTCCAGACGGCGATCATCGCAGGCGTGATGGCTGCCAAGCGCACACACGAGCTGATCCCGTTCTGCCACCCGCTAGGCATCGAGAACTGTCGTGTCGAGATCGACATGCCGGACGGCGACGAAGCAGTGATCCACTGCACGGTGACGGTGCACCATCGCACCGGCGTCGAGATGGAGGCGCTCACTGGCGCATCGATCGCGGCGCTCACTGTCTACGACATGTGCAAAGCCCTGTCGCACGAGATCGTGATCGGTCCACTGCGCCTGGCCGAAAAGCACGGCGGTCGCCGTGACGTGTCGCAGTCGTGACCACGGTCCCCGAGCTTCGCGGATTCGTACCGGCGCGCCACACGGGCCGTCGCGCACGGGAAGGTGCCCGGGCATGACGCTCACGGTTCACGTGCAGTACTTCGCCGCGCTGCGCGAACAGGCCGGCCGCGGCAGCGAGACGCTCACTACCGGATCCAGCACTGCAGCCGGCCTGTACGAAGAGCTTCGCGGGCTGCGTGGCCTCTCGCTTCCCCCCTCCATGCTCAAGGTCGCGGTCAACGAGGAGTTCGCCGCCTGGGATCGTCCGCTCGCGGACGGCGATCGCGTCGTATTCATACCGCCGGTTGCGGGCGGCTGATGCGACCGTTCTCGTTCAGCAAGGCTCCGCTCGAGCCAGGCAGTTGCCGTGACGCACTGGCTGACCCGTCCTGCGGCGGCTATGTGAGTTTCGAGGGCTGGGTGCGCGACCACAACGACGGGCATCGCGTACGGCGCCTTGAATACGAGGCGTTCGAGGCCCTTGCGGTCAAGGAAGGCGGGCGCATTGTCGCCGCGGCGATCGAGCGCTACGGCGTCCGACGCGCCGCCTGTGTCCACCGGGTCGGCGACCTGGCCATAGGCGACCTCGCGGTGTGGGTCGGCGTCAGCGCAGAGCACCGCGACGAAGCATTCGCAGCCTGCCGCTACATCATCGACGAAGTGAAGCACCGACTTCCGATCTGGAAGAAGGAGCACTACGAGAACGGGGATTCCGGCTGGGTGAACTGCGAGCGCTGCTCGGAGGCACCGGACCACGATGCATTGGACGCGCACGGCACGCTGCAAGCGCACGATCACGATCCAGCCGGCGGTCACGCGCATGACCACGATCATCCGCGCGGCGACGCAGCAGGGCCCTTCACGCACGACTACTCGCGCCAGGTCGCCTTGCCCGAAGTCGGCGCAACCGGCCAGGCGAAACTGCGCGCGGCCGCGGTGCTTGTGATCGGTGCAGGTGGACTTGGCGTTCCCGTTCTGCAGTACCTTGCTGCCGCGGGCGTCGGGCGTATTTCAGTGATGGACGGCGACCTCGTCGAGTCGAGCAACCTGCACCGCCAGCCGTTGTACGAAGCCGCGGACGTCGGGCGCCACAAGGCCGTGGTGGCGGCGGAGCGCGTCGCGCGCATGAACCGCGAACTCTCCTGCCAGGCCATCGCCGAGCACGCGGATCCAGCCAACCTGGACGCGCTCGTCGAGAACCACGATCTCGTGGTCGAATGCACGGACAACCTGCGCACCAAGTTCCTGGTGAACGACGCGGTGGTGCGCGCGGGAAAGCCCGCGGTATTCGCCAGTGTCTACCAGTATGAAGGCCAGGTGCAGGCCTGGCTGCCCCAGGCCGACTGGCCGTGCCTGCGTTGCCTGTGGCCCGAGGCACCGCGCGACGGACTGGTCGGCAACTGCGCCGAGGCCGGTGTGCTCGGGCCCGTGCCCGGCACGATCGGCACCATGCAGGCCATGCTCGCGCTGAGGATACTGCTCGGCATGGCGCCGGAGCCGGTACGCGGCCTGGTGGTGGTCGACCTGCTCACCTTCGCGACCAGTCACCTCAAGGCAGCGCGAAACCCGTCTTGCAATCACGTCTCGCCGGGCCCGCCAGCGGCCGCGCCGCAGGCACCGCTCGAAGTCGAATTCGCGAGCCTCGAAGAAGCGCGTGTCGCCGGGTTCGAACTGGTCGACGTGCGAGAAGCCTGGGAACTGGCGCTGGACCCGCCGGGCATGGACACCGGCCTGCACCTGCCGCTGAGTCAACTGCTTTCCGGCCGGGCCAGCTTTCCCGCGCAGGGACGCCACCTGGTCGTGTGTGCACACGGCGTGCGCAGCCTCTCTCTCGCGGAGCACCTGCGCGAGCACGGTCGGCTGGAGGTCTACTCGATGCGCGGCGGGATCGCGGCGCTGACGCGCTGAAGCACGCGGGGCGCCGCCGCGGCGGCCTCAGGGCCTGGTCTGCCCCGAACCGCGAACGACGTACTTGTAGCTCGTGAGCTGCTCGACGCCGACCGGGCCACGCGCGTGGAACCGGTCGGTCGAGATCCCGATTTCCGCACCCATGCCGAACTCACCGCCGTCCGCGAACTGCGTCGAGGCGTTGTGCAGCACGATCGCGCTGTCGACGCGCGCCAGGAAGTCTTCAGCAGCCGCCGCGTCCTCTGTCACGATCGATTCCGTATGCGCGGACCCGTAGCGAGCGATGTGCCGGATCGCTCCGTCCACGCCGTCAACGACCCGCGCCGCGATCACCGCGTCGAGGTACTCGGTGTACCAGTCGTCCTCGGTCGCAGGCCGCACTCGCGGGTCGGCCGCCTGGACGCGCGGGTCGCCACGCACCTCGCAGCCCGCGTCCAGCAGGTCCCTGACGATTGGCACCAGATGCGTCGCCGCGCAGCCCTCGTCCACCAGCAGTGTCTCGGCCGCGCCGCAGATGCCGGTGCGTCGGAGCTTTGCGTTCGTGACAATCGCTCGCGCCATGCGCAGGTCGGCCGCTCGATCCACGTAGACGTGGCAGTTGCCCTCGAGGTGCCCGATCACCGGCACCCTCGCCTCCTGCTGTACACGCGCGATCAGGCTCTTGCCACCGCGCGGCACGATCACGTCGATCCAGTCGGTCATGGCACCCAGCATGTAGCCAACCGCTGCGCGATCCGTCGTTGGCACGAGCTGGATACAGGCCGCCGGCAGGCCCGCCTCGGCCAGCCCCTCGAGCAGGCAGGCGTGAATCGCAGTACTCGAATGATGGCTCTCGCTGCCGCCGCGCAGGATCGCGGCGTTGCCGGACTTCAGGCACAAGACTCCGGCGTCACAGGTCACGTTTGGCCGGCTCTCGTAGATGATGCCAATCACGCCGAGCGGTACCCGGACGCGCTGGATACGGAGTCCGTTCGGGCGCACCCGCTCCTCGATGATCGTTCCGATGGGATCGGCCAGTGAGGCGACCTGTTCGACGCCCGCGGCCATTGCCTCGACGCGTGACGCGTCGAGCTGCAGGCGGTCGAGCATCGCGGGGCCGAGTCCGGCGGCGCGAGCGGATTCCATGTCGAGCGCATTTGCGGCCAGCACCTCGTGCGATCGCCGGCGCAGCGCGCGCGCGGACGCGAGCAGCGCGGCATCCTTCTGCGCACGCCCTGCAAGCGCCAATACCGCGGCTGCCTCGACCGCGGCGCAGCCGATGCCGTCCATCGTGGCAGCTATTTCCGCGGCGCTCACACCAGCACCAGGTCGTCGCGGTGGATGATCTCGTCACGTCCGCGGTAGCCGAGCAGCGCCTCGAGTTCACTGCTGCGGCGGCCGCACAGCAGTTCCGCGTCTGCGTGCGAATACGCGCTCAAGCCTCGCGCAATTTCCCGCCCGTCGGGGTCGCGCACCACCACAGTGTCGCCACGATCGAAGCGCCCACTGATACGCACCACTCCGGCCGGCAGCAGGCTACGGCCCTGGCGCAGTGCCTGCGCGGCACCCGCGTCCACGAGCAGTTCCCCGGCGGGTTTCAGCGTCCCACCGATCCACTGCTTGCGCGCCGCGACCGGCGAGCCCTCGGCGAGGAACCAGGTGCAGCGTTCTCCCGACTCGATGCGTCGCAGCGGGTGCGGTTCGCGGCCGGCTGCGACACACATGTGACAACCCGCCGCGACGGCGATCTTCGCCGCCTGCACCTTGGTGGTCATGCCGCCGGAGCCCACGTCCGACGCCGAGCCGCCGGCCATGGCCTCGATTGCAGGCGTGATCTGCGGGACCTCCGCGATAAACCTTGCTTCCGGTGAGCGTGTCGGGTCGGCGCTGTAGAGACCATCGACGTCGGAGAGCAGCACCAGGCAATCGGCGCTGGCCATCTGCGCCACGCGCGCTGCGAGCCGGTCGTTGTCCCCGTAGCGGATCTCCGCGGTCGCCACGGTGTCGTTCTCGTTGATGACCGGTATGGCGCCGAGCTTGAGCAGTGTCGTGAGCGTGTTCCGCGCGTTCAGGTACCTGCGACGCTGCTCGGTGTCGCCAAGCGTGAGCAGCACCTGCGCGACGGCGCCGCCGTGGGGCTCGAGCACCTCCTTCCATGCGTGCGCGAGCCTGATCTGTCCAACGGCCGCTGCCGCCTGGCTCTGCTCCAACTCGAGCTTCCCGACAGGCAGGCCAAGCTGCCGCCTGCCCAGCGCGATCGCACCGGACGACACCAGCACCACCTCCTGGCCGCGCGCACGGAGAGTCGCGACATCCTCAGCCAGCGTCTCGAGCCAGGTTCGGTTCACGCGGCCGGTCGACTGCTCGACCAGCAGCGCCGAGCCGATTTTTACCACCACCCGTCGGGCCGCGGCGAGGCGCGATTGGCCAGCCACGACCGTCAGGGTCATGAGAAGCTGAAGTGTTCGGCGGGCAGGTCCATCAGCCCGGCAGCCCCGGCACGCGCCGCCGCCGCATGTGCGTCGACCCTCGGCAGCAGGCGATCGAAGTAGAAGCGCGCCGTGATCAGCTTCGCCTTGTAGAAATCCGGGCCTTCAGCGCCGGCTGCGAGCCGCTTGGCGGCCTCACCCGCCGCGGCGAGCCAGCACCAGGCCAGGCACACGTAGCCCGAGAACTGCAGGTAGTCCGTCGCCGCAGCACCCGCCTCGTCCGGGTTCTTCATAGCGGCCATGCCCAGTTCAAGCGTGAGCTTGTCCCATTGCTCGAGGCGCCGGCCCAGTTCCGCCGAGAGTTCCGCCACTTCCTTCACATCATTGAACTCCGCGATGGTCTCGCGGATGCGACCGACCATCATTTGCTGGCTCTTGCCGCGCGTGCCGAAGACCTTGCGGCCCAGCAGGTCGAGTGCCTGGATGCCGTTCGTGCCCTCGTAGATCGGTGTGATGCGGGCATCGCGCATCAACTGCTCGACGCCGGTCTCGCGGATGAAGCCAGCGCCGCCGTGGACCTGCACCCCGAGGCTGGTCACCTCGACGGCCACGTCCGTCAGGAACGCCTTCACGACGGGCGTCAGGAATGCGACCAGGTGTTCCGAGCGCTTGCGTGCCTCCGGATCCGGGTTCATGTGCGCGCCGTCGATCTCGCGCCCGGTCAGGAACGCCAGCACCCGGCCGCCTTCGACGAATGCCTTTTGCGTGAGCAACATTCGCCGGACGTCGGGGTGAACGATGATCGGGTCGGCGGGCTTGTCCGGCTGCTTGGCACCGGTCAGCGAACGGCCCTGCAGACGATCGTTGGCATAGGCCAGCGATGCCTGCCAGGCCATTTCCGAGAGCCCCTGCCCCTGCAGGCCGACGCCGAGTCGCGCATGGTTCATCATCGTGAACATGCACGACAGGCCTTCATTCTCCTTGCCGACCAACCAGCCCACCGACTCGTTGAAATGCAAGACGCAGGTGGGCGAGGCGTGGATGCCCATCTTCTGCTCGATGGAACCGCAGCTCACGCCGTTTGCCGGTCCGGCATTGTCGTCGGCGTCGGGCAGGAACTTCGGTACTACGAACAGGCTGATGCCCTTGGTGCCCGGAGGGCCGTCCGGCGTCCGGGCCAGCACCAGGTGCACGATGTTGCTGGTCAGGTCGTGGTCACCCGCGGTGATGTAGATCTTCGTCCCGGTGATGGCGAACGAGCCGTCGCCGCGGGGCGTGGCCTTGGTGCGCAGCAGGCCAAGGTCGGTGCCTGAATTTGCCTCTGTCAGGCACATCGTGCCGGCCCACTCGCCAGACACCATCTTGGGCAGGTAGCGCCTCTTCAGTTCGTCGCTGCCGTGGGCCGCGAGTGTCAGGCCAGCACTTTCGGTCAGGCCCGAGTACATCTTCCAGGCCATGTTCCCGGAACACTGCATTTCGCCGAAGGCCAGCGCAAACCCGGCCGGCAGGCCCTGGCCGCCCCATTCCGGGTCTGCCGTCATCGTGATCCAGCCGTCCTGGCAATAGCGGTCGTATGCCTCCTTGAAGCCCGGCGGCGTGAATACCTGTCCGTTTTCGAATCGCAGGCCATGTTCGTCACCGGCCCGGTTGGTGGGGGCAAGGACGGTCTCGGCAAACTTGGCGCCTTCTTCGAGAATTCCCTCGAGAAGTTCCTGGTTCAGCTCTTCGCGGCCGAAGCCCCGATAGTGCTCTTCGATATGCAGGAGTTCCTGGACGACGAATCGGATGTCACGGAGGGGGGCGCGGTAGGAATACACGGTGGACCTTCCTTCTTGCTTGCTGTCTTACTGGATTCCATCGGATTTTACGCGATGCAACATGATTCTGGCGCACCGTTAGTTGCAGTTGCCTGCGGTCGCGACCGGCCCGTATAGTTGCTTGTACGCCACGATCAAAAAAGAACTGGGACTTTCACCGAGGACGCCGCTGTGAGCCGTGATTACGACCCGGTTGCCGGTCAATGGTACGAGGACCTCGACTCCGAGGAGATTTTCAAGGTCCTGGACCTGGACCCGGACGAGGAACTGGTCCGCATCCAGTGGCTGGACCGCGAAATCGAGGAAATCGACCTCGACGTCTGGAATGAAATGGACCTCGAACTGGCCGGCGTTCCCGAAGGCTGGGTGGATGACGACGAATACGGTTCCGACGACGACGAGGACGAGGAAGAGGACGATCTCGACGACGAGGATGAAGACGACTGGGACGATGAAGAGGACGAGGACGACGATTACGACGACGAGGACGACGAGTATCGTGACCGGGAGTGAACGATACGCCGGTCGCCATCGGCGACTCCCCACCCGCAGACTATCCCGCGGAACTCGAACGCACCTGGCTGACGCCTGACGGAACACCGGTCACGCTGCGGGCGCTGCGCCCGGACGACCTGGACCGGGAAATTCAATTCATCGCGGGTCTGTCGGGCGAAACGCTGCACCTGCGCGTGCAATATGCCTCCGGCGGCGTGAGTCGCGAGGACGCGACCCGCCTGCTCCGCCTTGACTACCGGGACACGCTCGCGGTGGCAGCCCTGGTGCCGGGGCCGACCGGCGACCGGATCATCGGTGTCAGCCGCTACGCGCGCACTCCAGGCAGCGACAGGGCCGAATGTGCCATCGTCGTGGCCGACGACTGGCACGGTCGAGGGATTGGCAGCGAACTCATGCAGAGCCTGGGCGTCGCAGCCCGGTCACGCGGGATACAGACGCTGGAAGGCACCATCCTTGGCGAGAACCGCCGTATCCTCGACTGGGCGCAGCGCGCCGGTTTCACCGCAAGGGCCGAGCCCAATTCCGGCGGACTGGTCACAGTCACGCTGGACCTCGGGTCTCCTACTTCGGCGTCCTGAGGCCACGCAACGCCATGCGCCACCTGGCATAGGCCGGCATTACGTCGGCTGCTCGGCGGAGCACCTCGGATTTCAGTTCCTTCCCGTATGCCTTGAGTTCGTGATCCAGCCTCCGGACAAACGGGCGGCCGAGCGTCGCTTCGTTTGCCCGGAGCCATTTTCGGGCGGCAGCCGCGTCGAGATACTCCCCGAGGCTGTCCTGCGCGGATCGCAGGCGGTCGATGACCTGTCCGGCGCCTCTGGCCTGCAGGCTCGAGACTGACTCCAGCGCGTAGCGGCAGCGCTTCAGCGCAAGGCGCAGGCGATGCAATTCCACGAAGCCGCCAGGACGGCCGGCGAGCAACCTGCCCGCATCCCGCCACGGGGCATCGACCAGTTCCAGCAGTTCGGCCAGTTCGACGTCGGGGCGCAGGCGCAGCGTCGACAGCGTCCGCTCGTCACAGAGGATCCCGACCGACTCGGACCAATCCGCGCTACCCAGCGCCGCGCGCATCGCCCGCCTCGATTCCGCGCAGGCCTGGCGCAGTGTCGCCTGAAGACACTGGGAGTCCGCCGCAGCCGCTGCAGGCACGCGGTTGACGGCCGCCAGCAACAGGTCACGCCTGACGTCCGCTTCACGGGGCTCGGACAACACGTGCGCCAGGTCCCTGAGGCCGCGCCGCAGGCGCCGCGACCGACGCTGGTCGAACAGCGGGCGGTAGGTAGCAAGCAGCGAACGAAGCCTGCGGGCGGCAACACGGGCGTCGTGCACGTCGGTGGGGCGTCCCGCGTGCAACTTCGCCACGACGGACCGCAGCCGGGCCAGGTGCCTGGCCAGCGCCTGCCAGACCAGGCGGCTGCCCTCGGCGCCGGATCCTGGATCCGTCAGGCCGGCAGGACGTGCGCGTCGCATGGTGCAGAGCCTACCGCAGTCGCGACCATGGCAGTAACACAGCCGACGACGCTTCCAACACGCACTGACATACGGCCGAGCCGGCCGGCGCTCCTTGCGTAGAATCCGGGCTATGACCGAAAGCTCTACTGCAGTCATGTGGTTTCGCAGGGACCTGCGCCTGGCGGACAACCCGGCGCTGTCGGCCGCCTGCTCACGCGCGGACCGTGTGGTGCTGCTCTACGTGCACGCGCCCGAAGAGGAAGGCGACTGGCCGCCCGGTGCGGCCAGCCGCTGGTGGCTGCACCAGAGTCTCGCGCGGCTATCGAGGGAGTTGCGCGGCCGCGGCGCCGAGCTGCACCTGCGGCATGGCCCGTCGCTGCAGTCAGTGCTCGCGGTCGTGCGTGCGACGGGCGCCGACTCCGTGTACTGGAATCGCCTCTACGAACCTGCGCTCGAGGATAGGGATGCACGGGTCGCGTCGGCGCTCGGTGCCGCGGGCATCGCGGTCGAGAGCTGCAACGCGGCGATGCTGGTCGAGCCGCGGGCCGTGGCGACGCGCGAGGGGCGCCCCTACCGTGTATTCACGCCTTACTGGCGCGCCTGCCTGCCCCGACTGGAAGAGCAGCCGCGCATTCTTCCGCCGCCGAGAATTTCGACTGCGGAACTCAGCGCGCCGGGACCGACTTTGGACGAACTGGGTCTGCGCCCTGCGATTCGCTGGGATACAGGACTCGAGGCGGCCTGGAATCCAGGAGAAGCGGGGGCGCTCGCGCGGCTCGAGACCTTCTGTGAATCGATCCTCGGCGGTTATGTGGACTCGCGGGAGCGACCCGACCTGGATGGCACGTCCCGGCTGTCGCCGCACCTGCACTTCGGCGAGATCGGGCCGCGACAGTGCCTCGCTGCGGCGCGCAATGCGCTGTCGGGACGAGTCGACCGGCAGGCGGGCTTCGACGCCTTCGTGCGGGAACTCGGCTGGCGTGAATTCGCCCACCACGTCCTGCACCACTTTCCGCACACGACCGGCGCGCCACTGAACACGCGTTTCGCCGGATTTGAGTGGGACCCTGACCCGCGGCTGCTCGCGGCCTGGCAGCGCGGCCGGACGGGCTTCTCCATCGTCGATGCCGGCATGCGGCAACTGTGGACCACCGGCTGGATGCACAACCGCGTTCGCATGATCGTGGCGTCACTGCTCACGAAGAACCTGCGCCAGCACTGGCTGGACGGCGCGCGGTGGTTCTGGGACACGCTGGTAGACGCTGACCTGGCCAGCAACACGCTCGGCTGGCAGTGGGTCGCCGGATGCGGGGCGGACGCTGCCCCGTATTTCCGCATCTTCAACCCGCTGACCCAGGCCGCTCGCCATGACCCGCACGGTGCCTACGCAAGCCGCTGGCTGCCAGCACAGGATTCCCTGCAACAGGCGCCGGTCGTGGACCTGCGCGCGAGCCGGGCCGCCGCGCTCGACGCATATTCGCGCCTCGGTCGCTAGGCGACCCTCGACTCTGGCATGCTGCTAGCGGCATTCACCTATTACGGTTGCGGCGACCGTGCCGCGAAAATCGACCAGACACTCATCATTCGGAGCGACTCATGAGCGAAGCCGGTATTTTCGAAGGCTTGAGCACTTCCAGGCTGGCCGTCGAACTGAACGATGAGGAACGGCGAACGCTGGCCCGCGCCATGACACTGCGTGACCTGAAGCACGGCGAAGTGCTGGTCCAGGAGGGCTCGGCCGACGACCACCTCTATGTGGTTGCAAGCGGTGTACTCGGCGTGGTCAAGAGCGCCGGCACCGAGAACGAGGTCACGTTGAATGCGATCCGGCCCGGCGCCGTGGTCGGCGAGCTTTCGTTCCTGGACGGCTCGACCCGCTATGCGTCGCTGGTGGCACTCAGCGACTCGCGAGTGCTCGGTCTGACTCGCGACGCGCTCGAAGGGCTGCTCACCTCGCACCCCAAGGTCGTCTATCACGTGATGCGCGCCATCGTGCGCGTGGTGCACGAGGTCCAGCGTCGGATGTCGATGCAGACCGCCGAACTGACGAACTACCTCTACAAGACCCACGGCCGCTACTGAGCCGGCACCGGAATCGAGGCCATGCCGGTACCGAGGCAACAGCCATGCTGATCCGCGCCTGCATCGCGAAAATCCACCGCGCGACCGTGACCGAAGCCGATCTTGACTACGTCGGCTCGATCACCATCGACGAAGCCCTGCTCGAGCAGAGCGGAATCCGGCCCTACCAGTACGTCAACATCACCAACGTATCGAATGGCGTCTTCTGGCAGACATACGTGATGGCAGGCGAGCGGGGACGCGGCGACATCTGCCTCAACGGACCGCCGGCCCGTCACTTCCAGAGGGGCGACAAGGTCATCATCCTCGCAGAGGGCTACTTCGAGCCCCGGGAACTCGACGGCTTCGAACCGGTGGTGGTGATCGTCGAGGACGATCGCAACCTCGCGACCCGCATACTGAAACACGGCGCGGTGGACAAGCCGCGCGTACCCGGGTCGCGTCGGTAGAATTGCGGACATCTACGCGAGGCCCCGCCGATATCATGCGCGGGTCCCTGGTCCGAGCGCCAAGCACCATGTCTGCGACCCGATTCGGCGTCATCGCCGCGCTGCTGCTGTTTATCGCCCCGTTCGCGGGCGCCGCCCCTGCCGACCCGGCATCCGACGAGTTCTGGTACGGCGCATCCGCCGATGGCGCACCAACAGTTCGCCTCTACTATTTTTATTCGCCCACCTGCCCGCATTGCCAGGCCTCGAAGCCGTTCCTCGACGAAATCGTTAGCCGCAAGCCATGGCTCGAGATCAAGCGCTACTCGGTCAAGGACAACCCGGATAACGCGCGCTTCTACTTCAATACCGCGAAATCCCTTGGCGTCGAGGCGCTCTCGGTGCCTGGTTTCGTTTTCTGCCGGCAGGCCATGATCGGCTTTGACAGTGCGGCGACCACAGGCGCTGAACTCGAGCAGGCGATCAACGAGTGCCACGCAGCGCGACTCGCGCACGCAGTGTCCACTGCATCTCCGGCAGGCGCAGGTTCCGACGACGCGGGTCCTGGCCAGGGTTCGGACGCTGTCAGCCAGTCAGCCACGATGGACGTCCGTCCGGGGACCACAGTCCACCTTCCGATTGTGGGCACCGTGAACTCCCAGGCACTTTCGCTGCCGCTGCTCACCGTCGTGCTTGCGGGAGTGGATGCATTCAACCCCTGCGCCTTCTTCGTACTACTGTTCCTGCTCAGCCTGCTGGTACACGCAAAAAGCCGCACCCGCATGATGATCGTGGGCGGGACGTTCGTGCTGTTCTCGGGCATCGTCTACTTCGTTTTCATGGCCGCATGGCTGAACGTGTTCCTGATCGCCGGGGAACTCCGGGTGATCACCGTCATCGCCGGACTGATAGCGCTCACCGTCGCCGCGCTGAACATCAAGGACTATTTCTGGTTCAAGGAAGGACCGAGCCTCTCGATACCGGACGCCGCCAAGCCCGGCCTGTTCAAGCGCATGCGCGAAGTCGTGACCACCGGCAGCATGGGCCCGATGCTGCTGAGCACCGTGCTGCTCGCCATCGTGGCAAATTCCTATGAGCTGCTGTGCACCGCAGGATTCCCGATGGTCTACACGCGGACGCTGACGCTCGCGAAGCTCGAGTCGTGGCAGTACTACGCCTGGCTCGCGGCGTACAACGTGATCTACGTGCTGCCGCTGCTCGCGATCGTCATCGTGTTCACCCGGACCATGGGCGCCCGCAAGCTCTCCGAATCGGAGGGACGCATCCTGAAGCTGGTCTCCGGATTCATGATGCTGGGCTTCGGCCTGGTACTGCTGTTGGCGCCCAACCTTCTCACCGACACGCTGGCATCGATCCTGGTGCTGTCACTGGCCGTGGCAGCGTCGATCCTGGTCGCAAAGGTCACTACCCCACGAGCTGCTTGACGCCCGTGGCCGCGCCCGGCCATCGTGGCGCCCATGCCGAAGGACCACAGAGAGAACCTGGGCGACGCCGCCGAGCGTATTCGCCGCGCGCTCGGGCCGGCTGGCTGCATTACAGATCAGGAGAGGATTGCACCATACTTGGTTGATTTTAGGGGTCTTTATCATGGAGCGACGTCACTGGTCGCCAGGCCGTGCTCGACCGCCGAGACCTCCGAAGTGCTCTCGATCTGCAACGACCTGGGCGTCGGCGTCGTGCCGCACGGCGGCAACACCAGCTACTGCGGCGGTGCGACACCGGGCGCCGGAGGCGATGAGGTCGTGCTGTCGCTCGCACGCATGAACCGGATCCGTGAGCTGGACACCGCGAATTTCACGATCACCGTAGAAGCTGGCTGCATCCTCGCCGACGTGAAAGCGGCTGCTGAGCAAGCCGACCGGCTTTTTCCCTTGTCGCTGGGGTCCGAGGGCAGCTGCCAGGTGGGCGGCAACCTCGCGACCAATGCCGGCGGCCTGAACGCGTTGCGCTACGGCGTCGCACGCGACCTCGCGCTCGGACTCGAGGTCGTACTGCCGGACGGACGAGTGCTCGACGGGCTCACGAGCCTGCGCAAGGACAATACCGGTTACGACCTGCGCGACCTTTTCATTGGTGCCGAAGGCACGCTCGGTGTAATCACCGCTGCGAGCCTGAAGCTGTTCCCTGCGCTGCGCAGCGTAGAGACCGCCTTCATCGCCGTGGCCGACCCGGCCGCGGCGGTCGAACTGCTCGCGCGCCTGCGCGGTGTGAGCGGCGACGCCGTCTCGACCTTCGAATACCTGCCGAGGATCGCCATCGAGCTGACGGCGCACCATGTGCCCGGCGTTATCGACCCGCTCGGGCGCCCCTACGACTGCTACCTGTTGTGCGAGCTGTCCTCCGCCAGGGACGATGCGGGCCTGCGGGCGGTGCTGGAGGGGAGCCTCGAGCGAGCTCTCGCGGACGGCCTGGTACTCGACGCCTCGATCGCGGAATCTCTCGCCCAGCGCAACGCCATGTGGAAACTGCGCGAGTCGGTCCCCGAGGCACAGCGTGCCGAAGGCGCCAGCATCAAGCACGACGTATCGGTTCCGGTCGCCTCGCTGCCCTCGTTCATGGCAGAGGCAACGGCGGCGGTTCTCACGATCGTTCCGATGGGGCGCATGGTCACGTATGGCCACGTCGGCGACGGCAACCTGCACTTCAACGTGAGCGAACCCGCAGGCGGCGATCGCGCGGCATTCATGTCGCTGGAAGCGGAAATCCAGACCGCCGTGCACGAAATCGTCAGGCGCTATCGCGGCAGTATCAGCGCCGAACACGGAATCGGCCAGCTCAAGCGTGCGCAGCTTGCAAGATACAAGGATCCCGTCGCGCTCGACGTCATGCACGCCATCAAGCGAAGCCTGGATCCCAGGGGCATCATGAACCCCGGCAAGGTGCTGCCCGGCGACTCACGGCGATCGACGTTGCCTCCGGCCACCTCGACTCTGTAAATTGCCGACAGGGCCCATTGAGCAACAACAACCAGCAGGGAGACCGGATCGTGCCAATGTCGAAAAAGCTCGTCGCGGAATTTATCGGGACGTTCTGGCTGGTGCTGGGAGGCTGCGGCAGCGCGGTGTTCGCCGCGGCATTCCCGGAACTCGGGATCGGATTCGTGGGCGTCGCGCTGGCCTTCGGCCTGACCGTGCTCACGATGGCATTCGCCATCGGCCATATCTCGGGTTGTCACCTTAACCCTGCCGTGACTCTTGGACTGTGGGCCGGCGGACGTCATCCGATCGGCGAAGTGCTGCCGTACGTGGCCGCACAGGTGCTGGGCGGAATCGCGGGCGCGGGCATGGTCTACATGATCGCCACGGGCAACCCGGCCTTCGACATCGCCGGCGGAATGGCATCGAATGGCTACGGCGCGCACTCGCCGGGCGGATACTCCCTGGCATCTGGCTTCCTGACCGAGGTCGTGATGACGATGATGTTCCTGATCATCATCCTCGGGGCAACGGACAAGCGCGCGCCTGCGGGCCTCGCGCCGGTCGCGATCGGCCTCGGGCTTACGCTGATCCACCTGATCAGCATCCCGGTGACCAATACCTCGGTCAATCCTGCGCGCAGCACCGGACCGGCTCTGTTCGTCGGCGGCTGGGCAACCGACCAGTTGTGGATGTTCTGGGTCGCGCCGCTGTTCGGCGCACTGATCGCCGGTTACGTTTACCGCTGGCTGGGCGACAGCAAGTGACCTGACCCCGAAGCACCGCCCTTCGCCGACGCAGGCACCGGGACAGGGAGGCGAGCCAATCGATGGCAAAGATCCTGCAATTGAAATCGGTGCGCTGGATCGCGGTCCTGGTCGCGGTGGTCGGCATCTTTGCCCTGCTCGGCTTCCAGGCTGTGCCACGCATCGTACGCAGCCAGGCCATCTCGTTCGTGAAGAACGAGTATGGCCGGGACCTCTCGATCGGGGTGGTCAGGTTCAATCCCTTCCTGCTGCAACTCGAGATCAACGACCTCGCGCTGCCGGACGCGGATGGCAGGCCCATGCTCGGCTTCCGCAGGCTGTTCGTCGATTTCGAGGTCTCCTCGATCTGGCATCGCGCCTATGTGTTCAAGGACCTGGACGTCGAGGCACCTGACATTCGCGCCGTCGTGAGACCGGACGGCAGCTTCAATCTTGGTGACCTGGCACCGCAACAGCAGCCCCAGCCGGAACCGCAGTCGTCCGAACTGCCCAGTCTCTGGCTGCAGTCGCTCGAAGTGTCCGGTGGTGCACTCGCCTATACCGACCTGGCGCGTTCGAAGCCGCTGGAACGCCACTTTGCACCGGTGACGTTCTCGCTGAAGGACTTCCGCACCACGCCCGAAGGCGGTGGATTCGCGCTGTCGGCGACCAGCGACTCCGGCGAGGGTTTCGACTGGAAGGGACGATTTGGCGTCAGCCCGACGCTGTCGTCGCAGGGAGAGTTCGCGATCCACGGTCTCAAGGCCCCGAACGTGGGTGAATTTCGCCGAAGACGCTCTGCCCTTCGCACTCGCGTCGGGCGTGATCGACCTCGGCGGCACCTACGATGTGGGGCTGGGCGACGGGCTCCAGGCGAAAGTCTCGCTGGCACAGATCGAGGTCAGGGACCTTGCGCTGCGCGCCCGGGGAGCCGACGCCAACTGGGTCGAGATCCCCGCGATCGTCGTGTCGGACACCACCGTGGCGCTGCCGGAACGCACGGTTGCGATCGGTGGCGTGGTCGTGAGCGACATGCACGTCCAGGCCTGGATGGCAGCGGACGGCACCGTGAATCTCACGCAACTTCTCGAGCCGACCTCAGCGGTCGCGGCCGATCCCGGCGCCTCGGCAGCCGCTGCGGGTAGCCCGCCGGTCGATACCGCACCGGTGCCGGCGGCCGCGGAGCCGGGCCAGCCCGCAGCGGCGCCTGTTACGCCAGCGGCGGCTGCGACCGAGCCGCCGCCTTGGAAAGTCGAGGTGGCGACCGTCCAGCTTGCGAAAGCCGTCATCAATTTCGATGACCGGCGCAGCGAACCTGTCACGCACTTCGTCGTCTCGCCGCTCGACCTGACCGTGCAGGGCGCGAGCACCGACCTCGCGAAACCGGTGGCCGTCACGGTCGCCGCCGTCATCGACGACGTCGCACCATTCAAGGCGGAAGGGACGGTCACGCCGGAACCACTTGCGGCCGAGCTCGACATCGCGCTGACCGGTGCGCGCATGTTCATCCTGCAACCCTACGTGCTGCCGCTCGCCGACCTCACCATCAAGGACGGCACGCTGACGGTAGACGGCAAGGTGCGCCTCGATCCGCCGGACGCCCCGGGGCCCGAGCTGCGTTTCGACGGCAACGTCACGATCGACCGTTTTGCCTCGATCGACAACACGCTCAAGCTGGATTTCGTGAATTTCCAGCGGGTCGAACTGCGCAAGCTCAGTTACGCGATGGGCCCGGACGCGGCGAGCATCGACCAGGTGCTGGTGCAGAAACCCTTCGTCCGATTCGTCATCAGCCCCGAGCGCGTGATCAATATCTCGGCAGTGCTCGACCCGGAGGGAACGCGTGCCGCGCTGCAGGCACGCCGCGCCGAGGCCGCCGCCGAAGCCGCGCTCACGCCCGCCGAGCGTCGCGACAAGGAGCGCGCACGCGAGGCAGCGCAGGCACAGGCCGAGAAGGAGCGCGAGGACCGTGGCACGGAGCCTCCGCACGCGCTCGCGCCGTTGCCCGAGGAGACCATGCCGGTGCGTATCCGCCAGGTACGCATCGAGAGCGGCACGATGGATTTCGCCGACAACTTCATCAAGCCCAACTTCGCCGCGCGCATCGAGAAACTCTCCGGCACGATGACGGGGCTGTCGAGCGACCCCGCGTCGCATGCACAGCTCGACTTCAAGGGCCAGCTCGACGAATTCGCGCCGGTGACCATCGCAGGCGAAATACAGCCGTTTTCCTTCGAGCGCTACACGAACGTGGACCTCAGGTTCGAGAACATCTCCCTGCCGATCTTCAACCCGTACTCGGGCCAGATTGCGGGCTACAGCATCGCCAAGGGCAAGCTGACGACCGACCTGCATTACCTGATCGAGAACCGGAACCTCGACGCGAAGCATCACATCGTCATCGACCAGCTCGAATGGGGTGAATCGACGGCGGCCAAGGGTGAGGCCACGTTGCCGGTGAAGTTCGCGACCGTGCTGCTGCGGGACAAGGACGGCGTAATCGACCTCGACATCCCGGTAACCGGCACGCTCGACGACCCTACATTCCGCATCGGCCCGATCGTCTGGAAGGTGATCAAGAACCTGATCGTAAAGGCCGTCACAGCGCCCTTTGCGCTACTCGGAGCGTTGTTCTCCGGCGCCGAGGAGGCCCAGCACGTTGACTTCGTAGCCGGCAGCGCCGTGCTCGACCCCGCGATCGTCGAGCGCCTCGGGGCGCTGTCGAAGAGCATGGTTGAGAAGCCCGGCCTCAAGGTCGACGTGCCGATCGGCGCGCTGCCGGAGATCGATGGCCCTGCCCTGCTCAACCTCGCCTATGACGCCGCGCTGGCCGGGGCCATGGACGAGGCGCTGCCTGCGCCGCGCAACAAGAGCGGCACACGCCCGCCATTCGATGAACTGTCCGAGAAGAACAAGATCGCGGTACTCACTGCCCTGGTCAGGCAGCAGACCGGAGCCGAGCCCGCGATTCCGGACATGCCAAAGCCGCCGGAGGGCACGTCACGCGACGACGCGAATGCGATGGAGCAGGCCGCGACTGTGGAATTCCTGCAGAAGGAAGCCAGGTCACATGTCTCGGTCGCCGAATCGGAATACGAGCGGCTGGCCCAGGAGCGCGCCACTGCAGTGGAGCAGGCCCTGCTCGAAGGCAGTGGGCTGGAGCCCTCGCGCGTCTTCACGGTGCGGGACGGCAAAGTGTCGGCCCAGGAAGGCAAGGTCCAGCTGGAACTTGAACTCAAGTAACGGCGGGGCCTGAAAAGTCGCTCGACCGTCACGGGACAGGTTCAACGGCGCGTCCGCATCAGGCCCTCCTGCGCCGTGCTCGCAACCAATCGACCGTCGCGGTCGAAAATGCGGCCGAACGCGAGCCCACGCGCACCCGAACTGCTGGGGCTGATCAGCGCGTAGAGCAGCCACTCATCGACGCGCATCGGGCGGTGGAACCACATGGCGTGATCGATGCTCGCCAGCATGACCTCCGACGCCCGGTAGGCCAGTCCGTGCGGCAGCGTCGCGGTCTCGAGCAGATGGTAGTCGGACATGTACGCAAGCAGGCACTGGTGCAGCACCGGATCGTCCGGACAGCGGTCCACGAGCCTGAACCAGAGGTTTCTCACGCCGGGGCGCGGCTCGCCTGCCTCGATCGCCTCGACCGAGCGGAATTCGAACGGCCGCTCCTGCGACCAGAAGCGCCGTCGCTCCGCGGGCATGCCGGCAAGGTGCTTGCGGACTTCCGCAGTGAGGTCCGGCAGCTGTTCGGGCGGCGCGACCTCGGGCATCGGGACCTGGTGATCCGGTCCCTCCTCGGCAATCTGGAACGACGCGGCCATGTTGAAGATCTGCTGCCCGTGCTGGATCGCCACCACGCGCCGGCTGCTGAAGCTCCCGCCGTCACGGCTGCGGTCCACCTCGTAGATGATCGGGGCATTGAAGTCGCCGCGGCGCAGGAAATATGCATGCAGCGAGTGGACCGTGCGACCCTCGGCGGTGCCGCAGGCGGCCGCAAGTGCCTGCCCCAGCACCTGGCCGCCGAAGACCTGCGGGCTGCCGATGTCCCGGCTCTCGCCGCGGAACAGGTTCATCTCGAGCCGCTCGAGCTGCAGCAGCTTTACGAGGTCGACCAGTTGCTGGTTCATCGATGCGCTGCCCGCGGCCGTCAATCGGCCACGCCGAGCCGCCGCTGCATGATCGGACTCGTGGTCGTGTACTGCAGATGCACTTTCTTCGTCGGATTCAATTGCTCGGCGATGGCGAATGCTGCCAGCGCTGCCTCGTGGAAGCCGCTCAGGATCAGCTTCTTCTTGCCCGGGTATGTGTTGATGTCACCGATCGCGAAGATGCCGGGCACGCTGGTCTGGAATTTCGCCGTGTCGACCTTGAGCGCCTTCTTCTCCAGCTCGATGCCCCAGTCCGCGATCGGCCCGAGCTTGGGATGCAGGCCGAAGAACGCGAGCACGTGGTCGGCGTCGAAATCCACGAGCGAACCGTCCGCACACTTCACCGTGATGCCAGTGAGCCGGCCGTCCGCAGTCCGCAGGCCTGCTGCTGTGCCTTCGACATAGCTCATGCGGCCCTGGGCCACGAGCTCGCGCATCCGCGCGACCGACGCCGCCGCCGCGCGGAATTCAGGCCGCCGATGGACGTGCACGATACTGCCGGCCTTGCCGGTCAGGTCGACCACCCAGTCGAGCGCCGAGTCTCCGCCGCCAAAGATCACCAGCCGCTTGCCGTGGAAATCGCCCGCGTGCCGCACCCGGTAGTGGATCTGGGTGCCCTCGAACGCATCGGCACCTTCCACGCCCAGGCGGCGAGGCTGGAACGAGCCCAGTCCGGCAGCGATGACCACCGCCCTGGTCGCAAATCGTGTCCCGGCCGAGGTCTCGAGCAGGAACCCCGCCTCCCCCTGCAGCCTGAGGCCCACGACCTCCTGGCCATAGTGGAACACGGTCCCGAAAGGATTGATCTGCTCGAGCAGCCGGTCGACCAGTTCCTGCGCACCGCACACCGGCAGCGCCGGGATGTCGTAAATGGGTTTGTCCGGATAGAGCTCCGCGCACTGCCCGCCCGGGTGCCCGAGGGTATCCACGACGTGGGCCTTGATGCCGAGCAGCCCCAGTTCGAATACCTGGAAGAGGCCGGCCGGGCCCGCACCGACGATGACGACGTCGGTGACGATGGGCTCGCCGGGCGCGCCGGCGGCTTGTCCAGGATCGCTAGTAGTCACGGCGGTTCTCCGGTCCGGGGGCGTAAAAGGGGAAATTCTAGCGGATCAGCGGCCCCGGCCACCGGTTCACCGAATTACGGCTGCGTGGGTCCCGGACCCGCCCGCGGAAAACCCCGGCCTACCACCCGGGCCCGACCGCGACTATCCTTGCGGGAGCCAGCCGCGTTGCAGCCCGCGACCCGGCGCTTGACCGATGTCAATGCGCCGGGCCAGGGGATGCCGCAAGCTCATTTCGCGGATTTCGACCAGGGAAACAGATGTACTCGCACCAGATCAGGTTCGACGCCGACCTCATCCGCCGATACGACCGGTCGGGGCCCCGATATACCTCGTACCCGACGGCGGTACAGTTTTCGGACAGTTTCGGCCTTCCCGAGTACCAGGCCGCCGCGATCGCGAGCAACCAGGATCCGATCCCACGCCCGCTGTCGCTCTATGTCCACATCCCGTTCTGCTCCAGCCCCTGCTTCTATTGCGGCTGCACCAAGATCATCACGCGCAACCACGAGAAGGCTGAAGCCTATCTCTACAGGCTGCACCGCGAGATCGAGCTGCAGGGCCAGCTCTACGATCGTGACCGCGAGGTCGAGCAGCTGCACTTCGGCGGCGGCACGCCGACCTTCCTCACGTCGCTGGAGATCGAACGGCTGGTCGAGAAGCTGGGCAGCCACTTCAAGCTGTCGCAGGACCCGGATCGGGAGTATTCGATCGAGCTCGACCCGCGCACGATCACGCGCGACACGCTGCGCGACCTCGCGCGCATCGGTTTCAATCGCTGCAGCCTCGGCATCCAGGACTTCGACCCGCTGGTGCAGGAGGCCGTCAACCGGATCCAGTCGGTGCCCGACACACTAAGGCTGATTCGCGATGCCCGCGAATTCGGCTTCGGCTCCGTAAGCGTCGACCTGATCTACGGGCTGCCGAAGCAGAACCTCGAAGGCTTCGCGAAGACCATCGACACCGTGCTTTCCGCGAAGCCCGACCGCTTCGCCGTATACGCGTACGCCCACCTGCCGCAGATGTTCAAGGCGCAGCGCCAGCTGAACGCCGAGTTCCTGCCCACTCCGGAAACGCGACTGGCGCTGCTCGGACTCACGATCGAGAAGTTGTCGAACGCCGGTTATGTGTACATCGGCATGGACCACTTCGCGCTGCCGCAGGACGAGCTGGTGCTCGCACAGGAAGCGGGCACCATGTACCGCAATTTCCAGGGCTATTCGACGCGCGGCTACTGCGACCTGGTCGGGCTCGGCGTGAGCTCGATCGGCAAGGTCGGCGACAACTACATCCAGAACCAGAAGACGCTGCCCGAATACTATGGCGCGCTCGACCGCGGCGTCCTGCCGGTGCATCGCGGCTATACGATGACGCGCGACGACATCATCCGACGCGACGTGATCCAGCAGATCATGTGCTACGGCGTACTCGACTACGACGCAACCGGCGCGCGCCACGGCATCGACTTCCGGACCTACTTTGCCAGCGAGATCGCAACGCTGGCGCCGATGGTCGCCGACGGCCTCGCCGAGTTCGCCGATCCCGGACTCCGGGTGCTGCCCGCCGGGCGCCTGCTGCTGCGCCACCTTGCAATGGCATTCGACGCCTACCTGCCGGCCGCGCAGGCATCGCAGCAGCGATTCTCGAAGGCGATCTAACCCCCCTCCTGCTTGATCTCCGTCAAGGCGCACTTGCTGCGCCGCATCCACCATTGCGCCCATTCCGCGGCGCAATCGCGGGTTGTCATTGGAGACCAAGGTGAACGATACGAACCGACTGTGGAAAGTGCTCGCGACACTGCTTGTGGTGTCGTTCGGCATCCTGCTCTACTTCGGCCGCGAGATTTACCTCGCGGCGCCCCCGATGCCCTCTGCGGTCGTGGCGACCACCGGCCAGACGATCTACTCGCGTGACGACATGGAGACCGGCCGCCAGGTCTGGCAGTCGATCGGCGGCCAGCAACTGGGCTCGGTCTGGGGTCACGGCAGCTACGTCGCACCCGACTGGTCGGCCGACTGGCTGCACCGCGAGGCGACGGCAATCCTCGACGCATGGTCCTTGCGCGAGACCGGCAAGCCATACGCCGGGCTGGATCCTCCCCAGCAGTCCGCACTGCGTACGAGGCTGGCGACCGAGATGCGCGCCAACACTTACGATCCGGCAACGGGAGTGGTAACCGTTTCGGAGGATCGTGCGGCTGCTATCGCAGCAGTCGCGGATCACTACACCCGGCTGTTCAGCGACGACGCCAGCCTCGCCACCCTGCGCTCGCAGTACGCGATCCGGGAAAACCCGATTCCCGATTCGGCGCATCGCCAGGCGATGACGGCGTTTTTCTTCTGGACAGCATGGTCGACGGTGACGAACCGCCCGAACCAGGAAATCAGCTACACCAGCAACTGGCCGTCCGAACCGCTGGTGGGCAATGTCCCGACGACGCCGACCTACCTGTGGACCTTCATCAGCATCCTCGGCCTGCTGGCCGGCGTGGGTGCGCTCACCTGGTACTACGTCGCGACGCACGGCAAGGAGCCCGCGCCCGAGATCCCCGACAGCGATCCGCTCGGCGGCCTGAAGCCGACGCCATCGATGAAGGCGACCGCCAAGTATCTTCTGGGTGGTGACGGCCCTGTTCCTTGTGCAGGTCATACTCGGCGGCATCACCGCGCACTACGCGGTCGAAGGCCAGGGATTCTATGGATTCCAGCTCGCCAACTGGCTGCCCTACACGGTCACGCGCACCTGGCACCTGCAGATCGCGGTGTTGTGGATCGCCACCGCGTGGCTTGCCACAGGACTCTACATCGCGCCTGCGATCTCCGGGCACGAACCGAAATTCCAGCGACTGGGCGTCAATTTCCTGTTCACCTGCCTGCTGGTGATCGTGATCGGCGGGCTCGGCGGCCAATGGTTCGCCGTCATGCAGAAGATGGGCCTCGGCGCCAACTTCTGGTTCGGCCACCAGGGCTGGGAGTACGTCGACCTGGGCCGCTTCTGGCAGGCGTTCCTGTTCATCGGCCTGATGTTGTGGCTGCTGCTGGTCGGGCGCGCGCTGTGGCCGGCGCTCAAGACGCGCGACGACAGCCGCTCCATCACGCTGCTGGTGTTCCTCTCCACGGTGGCAATCGGTCTGTTCTACGGCGCCGGGCTCATGTGGGGTCGAAACACGCACCTGTCCATGGTCGAATACTGGCGCTGGTGGGTCGTGCACCTCTGGGTCGAGGGCTTCTTCGAGGTGTTCGCGACGGCAGTCATCGCCTTCCTGTTCACCAGGCTCGGGCTGGTACGCGTGAAGACGGCAACCAATGCCGTGCTGTTCGCCACGGTCGTGTTCCTCACTGGCGGCGTGCTCGGCACTTTCCACCACCTGTACTGGACGGGGACGCCGACCGGCGTGCTAGCCATCGGTTCGGTGTTCTCGGCGCTTGAAGTAGTGCCGCTGGTGCTGGTGGGCTTCGAGGCCTACGAGAACTACAAGCACAGCTACGCCAAGCCCTGGGTTGCGGCCTATCGCTGGCCGATCCTGTTCTTCGTCGCAGTCGCGTTCTGGAACCTGGTCGGCGCGGGGCTGTTCGGGTTCCTGATCAACCCGCCGCTCGCGCTCTACTACATGCAGGGACTCAATACGACGCCGCTGCACGGCCACACGGCGCTGTTCGGCGTGTACGGGATGCTCGGCATCGGCCTGATGCTCTTCTGCCTGCGCGGCCTTGGCAATCTGGCGCAATGGGACGAGCGACTGCTGAAGTGGTCGTTCTGGTCGCTGAATCTCGGCCTTGCCGCAATGGCGTTGATGTCGCTGCTGCCCTACGGCCTGATGCAGGTCTATGCCTCCGTGTCGCACGGGTTCTGGTACGCCCGCTCGGCAGAGTTCCTGCAGCAGCCGACGATGCAGACGCTGGTGTGGCTGCGCATGCCGGGCGACCTTCTCTTCAGCGTCGGGGTCTTGCTGCTGGTGGCGTTCGTCGCCAGGCTGTGGCTCGGCCGCGGCCAGCGGCAGGAGGCCGTGGTCCCGTCGGCCGCACAGCCGGCGGCCCGCACGGCAAACTAGGCTCGACTGCACCGGGCGGGCCCTGCCGGGCCCGCCCATTTTCATTCAAAGGCAGCAGGATGAATCGCTGGAAGACGCTCACGCTCGCACCGCACCGCCTGCACTTCTTCTGCGGCATGGCGAGCCTGCTGCTCGCGAGTGGCTGGTGGGCCGTGCACCTGCTCGCGCGCTACGCGGGGAAGCCGATCTGGGCCCTCGACCTCCAGGTGGCACCAATCTGGGCGCACAGCTTCCTGATGCTGTTCGTGGTCCTGCCGACCTTCATGTTCGGCTTCCTGTTCACGACGTTTCCGCGCTGGATGAACGGACCCACCGTTCCGCGGACCTCCTACGTGGCGACCGCCGTCCTCCTCTTCCTCGCGACGCTCGCCTGGCTCGCCGGCGCGCATCGTGGCCTCTCGCTGCAACTGCTCGCCGTCACGCTGGCCACGGCCGGTCTCGTCACCGGCCTGGTCGCGCTGCTGCGCGTGCTGGTCGATTCGCAGCAGCTCGTGTCGCACGCGGTCGTCGCAAGCACCGCGGTCTCGGTTGGTGCCGTGTCCGTCGCGGGATTCGGTTACGGGCTGGCCGGTGCCAACGACTTTGCGTTGCATTTCGCTGTACGCGCGGCACTGTGGGGTTTCCTGTTGCCGGTGTTCTTCGCGGTCTGCCACCGCATGATCCCGTTTTTCTCCCAGAATGCGATTTCCGGCTATGTGGCGTGGCGGCCGCTCTGGATGCTGGTTGCAGTCGTGGCACTCTCCTACGCGCGGCTGCTGCTCGGAACCGCAGGGGCGCTCGAGTGGCTGCCTCTTGCCGACGTGGCGCTGACGGTGCTCACGGCAACCTGCGCGATCCGCTGGACGTCGCCCGGCGCCCGCGGCAATCCGCTGCTGTGGACACTCTACGCGGGCGTTGCATGGCTGCCGGTGGCCATGGTCCTGCAGGCGACGCGCGACGCGGGCTTCGTGATCACGGGAACATGGCTGCTCGGGCGCGCACCCATCCATGCACTCGGCATCGGCTTCTTCGGCAGCATGCTGGTGGCCATGGTCACCCGCGTGACGATGGGTCATTCGGGCCGACCGCTGGCCATGAACCGCACGACACTGGCCTGCTTCGTGGGCGTTCAGGCGGCGGCAGTCATGCGCGTGTTCAGCGAAGTCGTGGCCGCGCCCGATGCCGTCCGCAATCTTCTTCTCGGCAGCATGTTCGCGTGGATTGCCGCATTCGGAATCTGGTCGACACGTAACCTCGAGATCTACCTGTCACCTCGCTCCGACGGCAAGCCCGGATGACCGGCTACTACCTCTCCCTGCGGCAGGTGCACATCACCTGCGCAATACTGACGATCACGCTGTTCGCGTTTCGCGGCCTGCTGATGGTGGCTGGTTCGCAGCTGCACCGGCACATGGTCCTGCGCATCGTGCCGATTGCCGTGGATACCGTGCTGCTGACCACGGCGCTGATGCTCACGACCGTGATCCGGCAGTATCCGTTCGCGACCGGCTGGCTGACGATGAAGGTGGTGCTGCTGGTCGCCTATGTCGTGCTTGGAAGCATCGCCCTCAGTCCCGGCCGGACCAGGGGCGTGCGGATGGCCGCGTTCATCGCTGCACTGGCAACCGTCGCATTCCTCGTCACCGTCGCGAGGACACACTCGCCGCTCGGCGTCTTTTCGTGACCCGTCCGGGCTGCTACCGTGCAGCCCATGTCCACGGGACCACAGCAGATTGCCGGCATCCGCGCCCACCACCTGTTCGCCGGCCTTTCGCCGCCGCAGATGCAACGGATGATCGCCACAAGCCACGTCGACGAATACGAATCCGGCCAGCTGCTGTTCGACCGCGGACAGCCTGCCCAGCACTTCTACATCGTGCTTTCGGGTCAGGTGAACCTGGTCCTGTATTCGAAATCGGGCGAGGAAAAGATCGTTGACATACTGGGCGAGGGCCAGAGCTTCGCCGAGGCGGTGATGTTCATGGAGGGTTCGGTCTACCCGGTTTCGGCGGTCGCCGCAGCCAGTTCGCACGTCGCCCGCTTCACTAATCGTGAGTATGTGTCGATCCTGCGCGATAGCCCGGGCACCTGCCTGCGTATGCTCGGCCACCTGAGCCAGCGACTGCACATGCGCATCCGGGAAATCGAGTACCTGACGCTCGAAAGCGCCACCCACCGGCTCGTCAGGCTGATCGAGGGCCGCCTGCCGCCGGGCCATGACGGTCCAACCGAGCTTACGTTGACCGAATCACGCCAGGAACTCGCCTCGCGCTTGTCGATGAAACCCGAGACGCTGTCCAGGATCCTGCGGCACCTTTCGGACGGCGGCGCGATCATCGTCAAGGGCCGTAACCTGCAGGTCCCCGACCGGGCCAGGCTGCTCGCGGTGCTCGACACAGCGGTCTAGGCCCTTCCCGGGCTCCATAGTTGACTGAGATCAAGGCGGGCGCCGCTTCCCCCGCCTAAGGTGACTCACGAGGTGGGCGCACGCTGCTGCGCCCGCCACGGCCCTGCAGAAAATGGGAGTCACCATGACGTCGAAGCTGAATTTCCGCATTCGGTACGCACTGTCGCTCGGTGCCATGGGCGCCCTCGCCCTCGCCACGACAGCCCTTGCCCAGCAGCCTGAGACCAGCGCAAGCGCACCACAGGTGCACCAGGCCGAGGTCGCCGGCGCGTCCGCCGGCGCCGCCCGGATCGCCGAGGGCAGGAAGGTATTCGACACCGTCTGCATGGCCTGCCACCAGGCGGATGGAAAGGGCCTGCCCGGCGCATTTCCGCCACTTGCCGGCTCGGACTACCTGCTCGGCGACAAGGACCGCGCGATCGGCGTGGTGGTGAACGGCCTGCAGGGCGAGGTGGTCGTCAATGGCGAAAAGTTCAACTCGGTGATGCCTGCCATGGTGCAGCTTTCCGACCGGGAAATAGCCGACGCGCTCACGTTCGCGATGAACTCCTGGGGAAACGCCGGCGGCACGGTCTCCGTCTCGCAGGTAGCGGCAGTACGCGCCAAGGCGGCCGCGACGCCGAAGCAGGCTGATTCGCCGACCCAGCATCCGACCACGGTCGCGGAACTGAAGTACCAGGGAGCACCCTCCCCGGCTGGCGCCGAAGGCGCGCAGATCCTGATGACGCCCGGCGCGCCGACGATGTCGGAGGCCGAGTTCAAGGAAGCGCAGCAGATATATTTCCAGCGCTGCGCCGGCTGCCACGGTGTGCTCCGCAAGGGTGCCACCGGCAAGCCCCTCACCCCCGACATTACACAGAAGAAAGGCACCGAGTACCTGAAGGTCTTCATCAACCAGGGCTCGCCGGCCGGCATGCCGAGCTGGGGCAAGTCAGGTGAACTCACGCCCGCACAGGTCGACCTGATGGCGCGCTACGTACAGAACGAGCCGCCGCAGCCGCCCGAGTTCGGCATGAAAGACATCAAGGCCAGCTGGAACGTCATCGTCCCGGTGTCGGAGCGGCCCAAGACCAAGCAGAACAAGCTGAACATCGACAACATCTTCGTCGTGACGCTGCGCGACAGCGGCGAGATTGCGCTGATCGACGGCGACACCAAGAAGATCATCACGGTCATCAAGACCGGTTACGCGGTACACATCTCACGGATGTCGAGTTCCGGGCGCTATGTGTACACGATCGGCCGCGACGGCAGGATCGACCTGATCGACCTATTCATGGAAACCCCGGGCAAGGTGGCCGAGATCAAGGTCGGGCTGGAGGCGCGCTCGGTCGAAACGTCGAAGTACAAGGGCTATGAGGACAAGTACGCGATCGCGGGATCCTATTGGCCACCGCAGTACACGATCATGGACGGCGCGACGCTCGAGCCGCTGAAGATCGTCTCGACCCGTGGCATGACCGTGGACACGCAGGAGTACCACCCGGAGCCGCGCGTGGCTGCCATCGTGGCCTCGCATGAGCACCCGGAGTTCATCGTCAACGTCAAGGAAACCGGCCAGGTCCTGCTGGTGAACTTCGAGGACATCAACAACCTCAAGACCACCACCATTGGTGCCGCACGTTTCCTGCACGACGGCGGCTGGGACGTCACGAAGCGGTACTTCCTGACCGCCGCGAACCAGTCGAACAAGATCGCAGTGATCGACTCCAAGGAACAGAAGCTGACGGCACTCATTGACGTCGACAAGATCCCCCACCCGGGTCGCGGCGCGAACTTCACCGACGCGAAGTACGGGCCGGTGTGGGTTACCAGCGCGCTCGGCAACGAGAAAGTCACGTTGATCGGCACCGACCCGGTGGCCCACGAGGACAACGCCTGGAAGGTCGTTCGTGTGCTGAAAGGCCAGGGTGGCGGCTCACTGTTCGTGAAGTCGAATCCGAAGTCCACCCACCTCTACGTGGACACGCCGCTCAATCCCGACCCGAAGATCGCCCAGAGCGTGGCGGTCTTCGACACGAGCAACCTCGACGCCGGCTACCAGGTGCTGCCGATCGCCGAATGGGCGAACCTTGGCGAGGGTCCGAAGCGCGTCGTACAGCCGGAATTCAACAAGGCCGGCGACGAAGTCTGGTTCTCGGTCTGGAATGGCAAGGATCAGCGCTCGGCCATAGTCGTCGTCGACGACAAGACCTTGAAGCTCAAG
The DNA here is from genome assembly GCA_963732415.1 of uncultured Gammaproteobacteria bacterium. Taxonomy (GTDB): domain Bacteria; phylum Pseudomonadota; class Gammaproteobacteria; order Steroidobacterales; family Steroidobacteraceae; genus RPQJ01. Next base: position 194,702 of record CAVSZK010000021.1, on the reverse strand, counting down.
GCCGTCATCGACGACCCACGCATCGTGACGCCCACCGGAAAGTTCAACGTGCACAACACGATGGACGACGTCTACTGACCTGCCTCCCTGTGTGAGCCTGGAACGGGCTCCATCCAGGCCCCGCCCTAACAGGGCGGGGCCTTTTCTGTTCCAGGGTGTTACTGAGTACCTGAGCAATTTCCTGCCGATCCAACGACTTGGTCTTGCAACTAGTGCAAGGTCGGTTTTCGGCCAGAGTCAGTCGCCCATGCACTTATCAGAGGGTCGCTGCCCAAAATGGGCATGCCGGCTGGCGCGGTGCATTGACCCACCATGGCGCGACTGCGAACGTGAACTCCGGCCCTTAATCGGAGACTACTAGTGACCCCTCTACACCGCTTCCTGTCGACTTTGCTGCTGAATGTCGCACTGGTGCCGGCACTGCATGCCGCTGAGCCGCCGGTCGGCTCTCCGGCCGCAAGCGCGATCGATGAAGAGGAGCAGGTCGATGACGGCTTGAAGCGCTTTGGTTACCTGGCTGGTCTCGCTCGCGGGTGCGTCGTCGAGAACCAGAGGGCTGCGTTCGAACGTGAAGCGCTCGACCTCAACGCCGCCATTGCCCGGCTGCTCGGCACCGACCGTGCCTTCCTGTTCTCGTCCTCCTTCGGCTATGGAACGACCGTACAGGTCGAGACCGAGCAGTGTGCCGAGGTGCTGAAGACCTACGAGGCGCGGGTCGAGAAATATCGTGCCGCGCGAGGTGGCACGAAGTGATCCATCGCAAAGTCTACCTGGCACTGATCGCGGCAGCCTCGACCGTGATCGCGGCGACGTTCCCGACGGCGGCGCTCGCGGACCGCTGGGAGGTCCGTCGGGAGATCCGCGAGGGACACTACGAAGTCGAGCGGGCGAAGCGCAAGGCGGAGCGGGAGGTTCGTCGCTGCACGACCCGCGAATGCGCGCAGCGCGAGATTCGCGAGGGGTATCTTGACGTCGAGCGCGAGAAGCGTGAGGCTCGTCGCGAGATTCGCCGCGAACTTCGGGAAGACTACTATCAGGACAGGTACTATCGAGGCGCCGACCGCTGGTACCGTGATGGCCGCTACTGGGATCGGTACGAATACGAGCGCCGCTACTATCGCAAACGCGATCGGGATGACAATGACTTCCTCAAAGGCGCCGTGGTTGGGGCCGCGGCGGTCGGCATTGCCGTTGCGATCGCCAAATCCAATGACGACTGAAGCGCCTCGCTGAAACTCCTTGGCCGCCCGACGCCAGATGGTTCGTCAGTCAGTAGTCGCGCTTCTGCTCGTATTGCTGTGCGGTTGCGTCGCGGCGCCCCCGCGGCATCCCTTGCCGCAGGAGCTGGCGGCAAGTGCGCAGATACCAGGAATCCCCGGTGCCCGGTATTGGGCCGATGAGCCGCCAGAATCGTTTCGACTATGGCTGGAATTGCCGGACGAGGTGCTGCAGCAGCGATACGCCGGGATCATCGGTCGCCATCACGACTATCTGCTGATCTCCGGCGGCGGCGATGATGGCGCATTCGGGGCGGGCTTGCTGGTGGGCTGGACCGCCGCCGGCAGCCGTCCGGAGTTCCAAATCGTCACGGGCATCAGCACCGGGGCGATCATTGCGCCCTTTGCGTTCCTCGGGCCAGCCTACGATCCAACACTGTACGAGCTGTACACGAGTTTCTCGTCGAAGGACCTCGTGCAGAGGCGCGGCTTGCACGAACTGTTGCGCGGCGATTCCGCGTTCAGCACCGACCCGCTAAGCCGGTTGCTCGATCGCTATCTCGGCGACGAACAGGTCGCGGCAATTGCGGCCGAGGGACGTCGCGGCCGGTCACTGCTCATTGGGACGACCAACCTGGATGCTGGTCGGCCTGTGATCTGGGACCTGACGCGAATCGCCATGAGCGGCGCACCTGGAGCGAAGCACTTGATCCATGAAGTCATCCGCGCTTCGGCTGCCATCCCTGGTGCGTTCCCGCCGGTGCTGTTCCAGGTTCAGGCGGGCAACGCCACCTACGACGAGATGCACGTCGATGGCGGCGTCACCTCCCAAGTGTTCCTCAATGTCGCGGGTCTCGATTGGCGTCGCATTGCCGAGCGGCTGGGCGTCGAGGGTGCGCCGCAGCTTTACGTGATCCGGAACTCCCGACTGGCACTGAAGTGGGAACCAGTCGAGCGCCGAATGACGCCGATCCTGTCGCGCGCCCTCGCGTCGCTGATCCGCGCGCAGGGTATCGGCGACCTTGCGCAGATCTACCTCGTGGCACAGCGGGCGGGGATGGGCTTCAATCTCGCAAGGGTACCGGCAGACTTCACGATGGAGCCGCAGGAGATGTTCGACCCCACCTACATGCGGGCCCTGTTCGATCTCGGCCAGCGCACGGCGCAGCAGGGCAAGGCCTGGGTGGCCGAGGAGCATTGACCATTCCGCGCACAACCGGGATATTCAGGGCCCCCTGCGGAAAGGGAGTCGCAACGTGCTCGATCGGAACAAGATGCGCGAGCACCATTTCGAAGTGACCTTCGTGCTGGGCCGCTTCATGAACGAGCACTTCATCCGCGTCTATAAGGCTTTCGACGGAGACATCACGGCGGCGATCGTGCTGGGCACCATCGGCCAGTACAACTACCAGCGTTACTATGCGGAGGTTGGCGAGAAGTCCGCTGACGGGTTCCATCAGCTCGTCGCCAAAGGCGAGCACCTTCAATATGGCCGCACCTGCAATGCGATGTCGATCAGCGAATCGACGGGCATTCCCCGGGAAACCGTGCGCCGCAAGATCCGTGCGCTGATCAAGAAAGGCTGGTTGAAGCGGCTGGGGCCGGACAAACTCATTGTGACGAGTCTTCCGGCGCAACATTTTGCAGAGTTCAATCTAGAGACGCTGGAGCGGTTCCATAGCGCGGCGCAGGATGTGCTCAGACTCGTTCAGCGACGCGGCCGCGGGTGACCGGGGCAACGACCGCAGCGCATTCTGACGTTTCGCCGACTTGAATGCGCGGAGCTAATTCAGCGACTTGTTGCGGTAGTATTTCGTGCCCTTGGCGGTGACATCGAGGGCCAGACCGTCTCCGGACAACTGGTAAAGCCACACGCCGGGGCGCACGGACATCGCGCCGGTGAACAGGCTGCCACCCTGGTTGTTCAATTTGGCCGACGCCGTGGTCTGCGCGCCCAGTTCCCATCCCGAGTCGGTGAATCGGTCGAGATCGCTGCGGTTCTCGAACACCCAGACCTGTTGGTACTTTTTCAGTCGGAAGCCGAGCCCCGCCTGGATTTCGGCCATCTTCATGTATGTTATGGCCTGCGCGTTGCGGTCGAAGGCGATGCCGTTGCCGGATCCGCCACCGCCGATGAACAGCTTCAGGCCGAAATTGCTGAACACGGCATAACCCGCCGCGCCCTCGAGTGCTTCGCGCGCCTTGGGCTGCACGTGATAGAGGTGCTCGATGGCGGAGCGCGCCATGGACCGCATTTCCTCCCGTTGCTGCTCAGCCTTGTCGGCGTCGGCGGCCGACGCCGACAGGCAGAACAGTGCGGTGATGGCCGTCAGGACTCGCAGCGATGCAAATCGAATCATGGTGACTTTCCCGATCGCCTGGACGCGGGCGGTTCGCCCGTCTGTAGAATTTTGGATTCCAACACAGCCGATACCCATGGTGGGCCAGCCGCTGCCCATTTTGGGCACGCAGTGTGGACGCCTAAGTCCCGGAGGCGTTACATTCCGCGGATATCCAACGTTTGTCCGGGTTTCCCCTATGCTGACTGCTCTTGGCGACGCCGGTGATCGCCTGCTTCTTTGCGGCCCACGCGCAGGGTGCGTGCCAACCCGGTGGCTGCCCATCGTGCTCTGCTCGCTCGTGTTCGCCGGCTGCGGCGACAGGCCGGCGGCGACAGCCCAGGCCCAGGCGGTGTCCGCTGCCGTCATCACGGTGACCGCGAGCGACGTCCCCTATCAAGGCGAGTTTGTCGGCGAGACCGAGAGTTCTCAGGAAGTGGAGATCCGGGCGCGCGTCGAGGGATTCCTCGAGACCATCGCCTATCGCGAAGGCAGCATGGTCAACAAGGGCGATGTGCTTTTCCAGATGGATCGCAAACCGTTCGAGGCGGCACTCGCAGCGGCACGCGCGGAGTTGCAGGCGCAGGAGGCGCGTCTCGCCACTGCGAGCGCGAACCTCAAGCGGGTTGGGCCGCTGGCGGCAGAAGACGCGTTGAGCCAGCGAGATCTCGACGATGCGCAGGGTTCACGCGACGCCGCGATCGCGGCCGTCGAAGGCGCGAAGTCCCGCGTGCAGCAGGCCGAGATCAACCTGAGCTACACGACGATCCGCTCGCCGGTCACGGGCGCCACGAGTTTCGCGCGCAAGCAGCCAGGCGCCTTCATCTCGCCCGGGCCCGACAGCCTGCTCACCTACGTCTCCGCCCTCGACCCGATGCGCGTGAACTTCAGCGTCTCGGAGAACGAGCAGCTTCGCTATCAGAAGCTCATGAAGGAGAAGAAGCTCAACCCGCCTGCGGACGGCAAGTACACGGTCAAGATCGTGCTGGGCGACGGCACAACCGTCCCCGCCCCGGGACGGATTACCTTCGGCGATGCATCCTTCAGCAAAGATACGGGCACGTTCCTGGTGCGCGCGGAACTGCCGAACAAGGACGGTTCACTGCGCCCGGGTCAGTTCGTGCGCGTACTGATGAGCGGGGCCACGTGGGCCCAGGCGATCCAGTTGCCGCAGCGCGCCGTCATGCAGGGACCGCAAGGCAACTTCGTCTGGGTCGTGGACGAGGAGTCGAAGGCCCAGTTCCGGCCGGTCTCGGTCGGTCCATTGAACGAAGACATGTGGCTGATCACCGAGGGCCTCAAAGCCGGTGAGCGCGTGGTCGCAGACGGCGGACTCAAGCTCGCGCCGGGCGTCACGGTCGCACCGACGAAACCCGAACCATCCGCATCCAAGGGCTGAAACGGAGCGCGTTTCAAGTGATCTCCGATTTCTGCATCCGGCGCCCGATCTTCGCGAGCGTCCTGTCGATCGTCGTGACGCTGGCCGGCCTTGCCGCGCTGGCCGGCCTGCCGATCGAGCAATACCCGCCGATCGCGCCGCCGACGGTCACGGTGTCAGCGAGTTTCCCGGGCGCCGACGCGCAGACCGTCGCGCAAGCCCTCGCCGGGCCGCTCGAAACCCAGGTGAACGGCGTCGACAACATGCTGTACATGTCGTCGTCGAGTTCGTCCACCGGGCAGATGACGCTTACGATCTACTTCCAGATTGGCACCGATCCCGACGAAGCACAGGTGCAGGTGCAGAACCGCGTCAACATTGCCCTGCCGCAGCTGCCGGACGTCGTGCAGAGGACCGGCGTCCGCGTCGAGAAGCGCTCATCCAGCATCATGATGCTGCTCGCGATCTACTCGCCCGACGGTAGCTACGATGTGGACTACGTCGCGAACTATGCGAACCTTTACGTGCTCGATGCCGTCAAGCGCGTGCCGGGCGCCAATCAAGCCTCACTCTTCGGCGCCTCCGACAACGCGATGCGTGTCTGGCTGCGGCCGGACCGTATGGCCGCGCGCGGCATCACGACGAGTGACATCCAGCAGGCGATCGCCAGGCAGAACCAGCAGTTCGGTGGGGGCGCGATCGGCCAGTCACCGACCACCGAACCCGTTCAAATGACCGTTCCGGTCGTGACGGAGGGGCGCTTCAACGAGCCGGTACAGTTTGAGAACGTGATACTCCGCACCGACAAGGACGGCGCGGCGATCGTGCGCCTCGGCGACGTCGGTCGCGCCGAAGAAGGGCTGCAGAACTACATGATGCGTCCGAGCCTGAACGGCAAGCCGGCGGTGTTCATTTCCGTGTACCAGCAGCCTGGCTCGAACGCCCTGCAGGTAGCGCAGGGTGTGCGCAAGACGCTCGAGAACCTCAAGGCCAGCTTCCCGGAAGGCATAGCCTATGAGGTGTCCCTCGACTCCACCCAGTTCGTCTCGGCATCCGTCAGCGAAGTTGTACACACGCTGATCGAGGCGGTCATCCTCGTGGTGCTGGTGGTGTACATCTTTCTGCAGAATCTGCGTGCGACACTTATTCCGACGCTCGCCGTCGTGGTCTCCATCGTCGGCACCTTAGTCGGCATGGCGATGCTGGGCTTCTCGATCAACCTGCTGACGCTATTCGGCATGGTGCTCGCGATCGGTATCGTAGTCGACGACGCGATCGTAGTGATCGAGGCCGTCGAGGCCAACATGAAAACCAAGGGACTCTCGGCAAGGGACGCGGCGTTCGCCGCGATGCACGAGGTATCGGGCCCGGTGGTGGCCATTGTGCTTGTCCTGGCAGCGGTCTTCGTGCCCACGGCATTCCTGGGTGGCACCACGGGCGTGCTCTACAAGCAATTCGCGATCACCGTGGTCATCTCGGTGATCCTCTCCGGCTTCGTCGCGCTCACGCTGACCCCTGCGCTTGCGGCCCTCCTGCTCGACGGCTCGCATGGCCCGCCGCCGAAGATCCTGCAGAAATTCAACGAGTGGTTTGACCGCCTCACCGAACGCTACACGGCCGGCGTGCGCTGGGTCCTGAAGCGCGCCTCGCTGGCGCTAGCGGTATTCGTCGTGCTTATCGTGGCGATCCTGGGGCTGTTCAAGACGGTGCCTGGGAGCTTCGTGCCGCCCGAAGACCAAGGCTTCATGCTGATCGCCGCCATCCTTCCGGATTCAGCCAGCCTCGACCGCGCCGAGGCCGTCGGGCACCGCATCAGCGAGATCGTCCTCGAGCACCCGGCGACGAAATTCGCATCCGTGCTCACCGGTTACAGCCTGCTCGATAGCCAGTACAAGACGAACGCCGTCACGGTATTCGTCAGCCTGAAGGACTTCAAGGACCGCAAAGGCAAGGAAATGTCGCTGGATGCGGTGATCGCCAGCATCAGGCCGAAGCTCGCCGGCATCGAGGACGCGATCGTCATCCCGCTCAATCCACCCCCGATTCCGGGGCTCGGAAACCAGGGCGGATTCGAGCTTTGGATCCAGGACCTGACGGGCGGCGAGCCGCGGCGCCTCGCGCAGGCGTTGCAGCAAGTGGTCGCGGGGGCAAAGCAGAACGCCGTTCTCGCCGGCGTGAACTCGACGTTCAATCCGGCCTCGCGCCAGCTGAGCGTGAAGGTCGATCGTGAGAAAGCCGAGACACTCGGCGCGCCGATCGAGGACGTCTATGGATCATTGCAGTCGCTTTTCGGGTCGTTGTATGTCAGCCAGTACAACAAGTACGGGCGGGTGTGGCAGGTGGTGCTGCAGGCCGAGCCCGAGTTCCGCAGCAGCCCGGAAGACCTGCGCAACATCTTCGTCCGTGGTCGCACCGGCGAGATGGTGCCACTCGATGCTGTGACCACGGCGCAGTTCACGATGGGTCCCGACCTGATCACCCGATTCAATGGCTTCCCTGCGGCGAAGATCAACGGCGGTGCGGCCCCGGGATACAGTTCGGGGCAGGCGATTGCCGCAATGGAACAGCTCACCGCAGACCTGCCCGAAGGCTACGGCATCGCGTGGTCCGGCCAGGCGTACGAGGAGAAGCAGTCTGGCGGCGCGTCAGCGCTGGTGTTCGTATTCGGCTTGGTCATGGTGTTCCTGATTCTGGCCGCGCAGTACGAATCGTGGTCGCTGCCCGGCAGCGTAATCACCGCCGTGCCGTTCGGCGTGCTCGGCGCGCTGGTTGCGGTGTGGTTGCGGGGCATGGACAACGACGTTTACTTCCAGATCGGGCTCGTGACGCTGATCGGGCTGGCCGCCAAGAATGCGATCCTGATCGTAGAGTTCGCGATGCTGGAGCGGGCGAAAGGCCTCTCGATCGAGGAGTCGGCTGTCGAGGGCGCAAAGGCTCGCCTGCGTGCGATCGTCATGACCTCGCTCGCGTTCACGGCGGGGGCCATTCCGCTGGCCATCGCCTCGGGCGCGGGCTCGGCGTCACGGCACTCGATCGGCACCGGCGTCATCGGCGGAATGGTCGGCGCGACGACGCTCGCGCTGTTCTTCGTGCCGCTGTTCTACGTGCTGATCAGCCGGATGAGCGAGCGGTTCTTCCCGGCCAAGGCTTCGGCGCCGTCGACACCCACCCCGTCGCCGCCTGCGGCCGACGCGTCGGCGTCCGCAACGGAAGGTCAATGATCGTGCGGCGCCTGCCTCTCGTAATCGTGACCTGCGGGCTCACCGCATGCCTCGGCACACCGTACACCCGGCCGCCGCTCGACGTTCCGTCGCAGTACCGCTTCGCCTCGACCGAGGCGAAGAGCCCCGCGGACGTGCAGTGGTGGTCGAGCTTCGGCGACCCGGTGCTCGACCAGCTCGTGGTCGAGGCACTTGGCAACAATCAGGACCTGCGAATCGCCGCAGCGCGCGTGGACGAGTTCCACGGCGTGATGATCACCACACGGGCGCCGATCTTCCCAGGCGTCGGCTACACCGCGAGCAGCGGCCAGAACAAGCCGTCCGCGCAGGTCGTTGGCCGGGGCAACGACGCAGTCAACAATTCAAGTTCGGCGGGCCTCACCGCGGGCTGGGAGATCGACGTTTGGGGTAAGGTGCGCAACCTGACGGCTGCCGCGAACGCGGACTGGCGGGCGACCGAGGCCGATCGCCGCGCCGCTGTCCTGACAATCGTGAGCGCCGTCACTTCGGGCTACCTGACGTTGCTGTCGCTCGACGACCAGCTCCTGACCTCCGAGAGCACGCTTGCGAGCCGGCGCAAGGCGCTCGACGTGTTCGAGAAGCGCCACAAGGGCGGCGTGATCTCGAAGGTCGAGCTGTCGCAGTCGCGGTACCAGTACGAGGTTGCGGCGGCCGCAGTGCCCCTCCTCGAGCAGCAGATCGCGCGGCAGGAGAACGCGCTGTCGCTGCTGCTCGGGCGCAACCCGGGTCCGATCGCGCGTGGCCACAGGTTGATGGAGCTAGGCACGCCCTCGGTGCCCGAGCGCCTGCCCTCCGAAGTACTCACGGAGCGGCCGGACGTCGTCTCGGCCGAACAGTCCCTGATCGCGGCCAATGCGCGAGTCAGCGCGGCGCGGGCCTTGTATTTCCCGACGATCTCACTGACGGGCCTGCTCGGTGTCGCAAGCCTCGATCTCGGCAACCTGTTCGACAACGGCTCCGGCACCTGGAATTACGCGGGCCAGGTGACCGGGCCGATCTTCCAGGGCGGCGCGAACGTCGGAACCAACGAGCAGGCCGACGCGCGGCACGCACAGCTCCTCGCGTACTACGAGAAAACGGTCCAACGCGCATTCGCGGACGTCGACGATGCCCTGATCGCGACGCAGAAGACCACCGAGCGTACCGAGGCCCAACGTCTGCAGGTCGAGGCCCTTTCGGATTACGCGCGCCTCGCGCGCAAGCGCTTCGAAGGCGGCTACTCGAGTTTTCTTGAAGTGCTCGACGCCGAGGACTCACTTTTTAATGCGCAACTGCTTTACAGCCAGGGCCAGCGCGATCGCCTGCAGGCGCATGTGGATCTCTACAAGGCGCTCGGCGGCGGTTGGGTCGATACCGCCGCGGCCAGAGCGCCGCAGCCGGAGTCCGTCCCCGCCCAATGAACGGCAAGATCGGAGGGCGCTCACGAATGACTGCTGTCTGATTTGCGGATTTTCGCTTCGGTCGTGAGCAGCCCGTCGACGAGAACTGATAAGCGTGGATTGACGTTTCCGCAGAAATGCTTCACACGGGCCGGGAGCAGACGTCCCGTGTTGCTGCCGTCGTATGATTCGATGCGACCTCGAGGTGCCTGCCAGCGATTGCCAGGTTACTGACCGCGACGGCAGCGCAATCCAGCGGGCTCGCTCTCAGTACCGCCAGTGCAGCGTGATCGACGCGTTGCGGCCCGGCCGCGTGTAGTACGGGATGAGCGGATCGCCCACGGGGCGTCCGCGCACGTCGGCCCACTCGATGTAGTCCTGGTCGGTCAGGTTGAACAACCCTGCATTCAACATGAGGCCGTGCCCGAGGTCCACCTTTGCCAGCAGGTCGAGGGTAACGTACGAACCCGTCCGGTACAGATCCACGCGGCTGCGATCCACTTCGCGCTTCGCGGCGACCGCCGTGGTCACGAGTTCGCCGCGCCACGCGCCCGAGGCCGACTCGTAGGCCAGCGAGACCAGCGCACTGCCCGGATCCACTGAATTGAGCGGCTGGTTTCGCTCCAAGTCTTCGCCCTTCAACCATGCGGCCGAGAGGCGCGCCGTCCAGCCGGAAAGCGCCGCAGCCCACTCGCCCGCGCTCGCGGTCGCCGAAACCTCGGTTCCATAGATGCGCGCGCGTGCGATGTTCTGCGACTGGAAGATGATCACCTTCGTCTCCGGGTCAGCCCCGAGGTTCACCTTCGACTCGATGAAATCGTCGTAATCGGTGTAATAGCCGCAGGCCGTGAACCGGAGCGCAGTGCTCTCGTAACGCAGTCCGATCTCGTATCCGTTGCTCTGCTCCGGCTTCAGGTCCGGGTTTGGAATAGCGCGGATGTTGAGCAGCGGCAGGTCGAGGCCGATGTTCACGTCCTCGGGAGGCGGCGCGCGAAACCCGTTCGAATACTGGAAATATGCCGACAATGACTCCCCCAAGCGGCGCGTCAAACCGAACTTCGGTGAGATCGAGGTGTCGTTCAGGCCGACGACTGGCGTATTCGGATTGTCCGCGCGGTACAGGCTGTCCGGCTTCGGCGAAAGATCGTAGTAATCGACGCGCAGCGCCGGGATCACGGACCACCGGCCGTCGCCGAACCGGATCTCGTCCTGCGCGAATGCGCCGGCCTGGATCACGTCGGAGTTGGGGAAATCACGCAGCGGATAGGTCTCGCCAAGGATGGTCTTGGTCGTGGCGCCGGTCACCAGGTCGGTCTGCGTGCCGTTTCTCATCTCCTCGAGCCGGGAGCCCGAGAACTCCAGGCCATATACGACATCGTGCGCAAGGCCGCCGCGTTCGAAGCCCTTGACGGCGGTGAAGCCCGCGCCAAGCACCCGTTCCTGGAATCGGAACCGGCGATCCAGCTGCACCGGCGGCGCGCGCGGCGGAACCGCACGGCGCTCTTCGTAGGTGTCCTGCCGCGTGTCGGTACCCTGCCAGTAGAGCAACCAGTCGGCCGAGTCGTATGCGGCGGTCGCGCCTAGCGCCTGAGCGACGCTGGTGCGGAATCGCTGGCTCGAGTCGTCGCCGCTCAGCACGACCGTGTTGGCAAAGCGACTGCCCGCCAGCAGTTCCCATGCGTTCACGTCCGTGGTCTGCCGCAGGCGCCCGCCTTCCGCGGTCACGGTGAGGTCTCCGCCCGGCATGGAATCGAACTGCGCCGTCGCCAGCATCGAATCCGCGTCGTAGTCGCGCGGGTCGGGTGACACGCTGGCCGCCGTGCCCGCCTCGTTGCCCTGCCGGTGCACGTACCCCAGCAGCAGGTCAGCCGACCCAACCCGGCCAGCGCCGATCGCGCCCGCGTGCCAGCCGTCGTCGCTGCTGTCGTAGCCCACCTCGCTGCGAAAACCCGTGGCCACGCCTCCGGACAGCAGCGAATCGGGCCTCATCGTGCTCATTGCGACGACGCCACCGATCGCATCACTGCCGTACAGCGACGAGGCCGGACCCCGCAGGATTTCCACCCGCTGAATAAAGGCCAGATCCGGAAAGGCGCGCCCGGAATCGGAGTAGCTGCCGATTGCGAACCCGGGCGCCGACGGGATGCCGTCGACCTGGACCGCGACGCGGTTACCGGTCATGCCGCGGATCGTGAACGTGTCGAGTCCGAAGCGGAACGGATCGCTACGCACACTGAGACCGGGCTCGTATCGCACCATCTGCTTGATATCGCTCGCCAGCGTGCGCTGCAGGTCGTCGCCCGATATCACCGTGACTGTCGCGGCGACCCGGGTGACTGGTACCAGGCGGCGTGCATACACGGTCACTTCCTCGAGCGCCCCGGACTGTCCACCCTGCGTCGCGGGCACGACAAAGTCCGCCGCGTGCCCTGGCGCGGCGAGAATCATCGCGATCGAGGCCGCCAGGCGATTCAAGTGCCCACGACGATTGACGTTAATCAATTGAAACCGCTCCACGCGCCCGCAACTTGCCGCCCGGATCTCTGCTGGTCGCCATGTTGTTCCAGCGAGCCCTGCAAGCACCATGACCCAGGTCAAAGCCGCGGAGGATCTGAGCCCATAACGGGTGGTTCTCAACCGACGACAGGCGCCGGGCTCTGCGGGACAATGCCCCCGACATTCCTCCAGCAGGCTAGCCATGAAACTCGAAACCATCGCCGTCCACGGCGGCTACTCGCCCGACCCTACGACCCGGGCCGCAGCAGTCCCGATCTACCAGACCACGTCCTACGCCTTCGACGACACGCAGCACGGCGCGGACCTGTTCGACCTCAAGGTCGCGGGAAATATCTATACGCGGATCATGAACCCGACCACCGACGTGCTCGAGAAGCGCATCGCGGCGCTCGAGGGTGGCGTGGGTGCCCTCGCGCTCGCCTCGGGCCAGGCGGCGATCACGTATTCGATACAGACCATCGTCGAGGCCGGGCAGAACTTCATCAGTTCCTCGGCGCTCTATGGCGGCACCTACAACCTTTTCGCACACACGCTTCCGCAATACGGAATCGACGTGAAGTTCGGCGACCACCGCGATCCGGGTTCATTCGAGAAACTCATCGACGGAAAGACACGCGCAATCTTCTGCGAGTCGGTCGGCAACCCGGCCGGCAATGTCACGGACTTCCAGGCCCTGGCCGAGGTCGCGCATCGTCACGGTATTCCGCTGATCGTGGACAATACCGTTCCCACGCCCTACCTGTGCCGGCCCTTCGAGCACGGCGCAGACATCGTCGTGCATTCGCTGACCAAGTACCTCGGCGGACACGGCACCAGCATCGGCGGCGCGATCGTGGACTCCGGCCGCTTCTCCTGGGCCTCGCACGCCGACAAGTTTCCCCGCTTGAATACGCCCGACGTGTCGTACCACGGGGTCGTCTACACGGAAGCCTTCGGCCCGGCGGCTTACATCGGCCGCGCGCGGGTGGTGCCACTCAGGAACATGGGCGCGGCGATCTCGCCATTCAACAGCTTCCTGATACTGCAGGGTATCGAGACGCTTGCGCTGCGCATGGACCGTACCTGCAGGAATGCGCTCAGGGTCGCCACGTACCTGCGGAGTCACCCCAAGGTACGCTGGGTGAATTACGCGGGGCTGACGGATAACGCGAGTCATGCGCTCGCCCAGAAATACATGGGCGGCCGTGCATCCGGCATCCTGACGTTCGGCATCGAGGGTGGCCTCGCCGCCGGAGCGAGGTTCCAGGACGCGCTCAAGCTCTTCCTGCGACTGGTGAACATCGGCGACGCGAAATCGCTGGCCTGCCACCCTGCGAGTACGACGCACCGACAACTCAATCCGGCGGAACTCGAACGGTCGGGCGTGACAGAGGACATGGTGCGACTCTCGGTGGGCATCGAGCACGAGGACGACCTGATCGAGGACCTCGCGCAGGCGCTTGCGGCCGCCTGAGCGGATTGCGAATCAATCGCAGATGCGCGGACGGCGATTGATTCTGGTGCCCCCGTGCGTCTAACCCGGCAACGGAAATTCGACGGCCGGGAGGACCTGATGGAGTCACATGCAGTTCTGGGCGCACGGTCGCTCGGCATATTGGTCCTCGCAGCGCTGCTTGCGCTGAGTGGTTGTGGCAGTGGCGGCGGTGCGCCCGCGTCCGGCGGCGAGTCGGATGGCGGGAGCGCAGGTGGCGGCGCCGGAGGCGGTGCTGGCGGCGGCACGGGCCAGACCAGCTACAAGATCCTGGCGACCAACAACCTCGGCATGCACTGCGTGGACGCCGACTTCTCGGTGTTCTCGATCCTGCCGCCCTTCAACGTTGTGAATGCACAGGTGGTTCGCATCGACGGCACCGGCAAGCCCTCGTTGCTCAACGACTTGAACGTGATATTGCGCTATTCCGCAATCGCCGATTCCAATGGCTCGATCAACAGCCGAAGCAGCGACAAGACGAACTTCTGGCAATACGTTGCGCGGACCTACGGCGCGAATCTCCCGCCGGGCCAGGGACTGACGGGGCTGTACATGCCCGCCGAAGCGCCCGGGCCTGAACAGACCTCTTTCGCGTGGAAGGCGACGGACGCGCTGTTCGAGGCAGAAGGAATCCCGGTCTTTCCGGTGGACGACGCCGGCAACATCAATCGATATCCGCTGATGCGCCTGACGGCGACCGACAAGGCGAGCGGCCAGGCACTATCGACACTTGACGTAGTCCTGCCGGTCTCCGAGGAAACGACGTGCTCGGACTGCCATGCCACCGGCGGCACCGCGACCCGCGCAGCAGGCATCACCTGGTCTGCAGCCGGCAACCTGGAGGTCCAGGCGCGGGAGAACATCCTGTTGCTGCACGACAGCCGCATGGGTACCACGCTGATGGCATCGAAGCCGGTGCTATGTGCAGGCTGCCATTACAGTGCCGCTCTTGACCTCGGCGGCACGGGGCCGGCCGGCGCGCAGCTGGGCAAACCGACGATGTCGGCGGCCATGCACGCGTACCACAGCAGCCGTATGCTGAACGCAGCGGGCGTACCATTTGACGACCGCTGGGTCGCGCAGGGTGGCACGCCGCCCTCGCCGCAGAACCAGTCCTGCTACCTCTGCCACCCCGGCAAGTCCACCCAGTGCCTGCGCGGCGCGATGACCAGCACCGTGACCTGCCAGAACTGCCACGGCGGCATGAGCGCGGTCGGCGGAACGGCCGCTCTGGCCGCGGGCGGCAGCATCGACGGCCGCAACGACGGCCAGTCGCGTCGCCCCTGGATGGACCTTCCGCGCTGCCAGTCCTGTCACACCGGGGACGCGGCGAACCACCTGACGCTGACGGACGCATCACTGATGTCCACTGACGGCATCCGCACGCTGGTCGCGTTCAATTCGTCGGACAAGGCGGCATCTCCGCGACTCGCTGCCAGCTCGCGTTTCGCGGAGAACACCGGAAAGCTCTACCGATTCAGCAAGGGACACGGTGGAGTCGCCTGCGAGGGCTGCCACAACAGCACGCACGCGATCTGGCCCAACCCGGACGACGCCCATAACGACAACGTCGCTGCGCAGCAGGTGCAGGGGCATGCGGGCACCGTCACCGAGTGCACGGCTTGCCACGGTGCCGGCACGCTGGCGCTGGCGCTGAATGGGCCCCACGGGATGCATGTCGTCGGCGATTCGCGCTGGCGCACTGGACACGAGAGCCTTGCCAAGCGGGATCGCCAGGCCTGTGCCGCATGCCACGGCAGTGACTTCCGCGGCACCCCGCTCTCGCGAACTGCTGCACGGCGCACGTGGGGATCACGCAATGTCGCGATGGGAGTCGAGGTCGGCTGCTACGATTGCCACAATGGGCCGAACGGCGGCGACTAGTCCGGGCCGGGGCAGCGGCGCTGCGCCCTGCCCGCCCACCGGCAAGCCTAGCGCGTGTACCTGCGTCTTGCTTCGGCCCGCACCGGGATCGAACCCGGGTCGGGCCGAATCGTCCACAGCATCCACTGGCCCAGCAACGCGAACGCAAAGACCACCGCGCAGGCGAGGAACGCCGAGACCAGGTAAGCCACCGCGGCATGGTCCTCGTTGTGGCCAACCACCAGCATCAGTAACGGTGTCACCAGCAGCGCCCTGATCCAGCGGCGCTTCGATCCGACGACCAGCATCACCATCCCTACGACGACCAGCAAGACAGTTTGCGCGACTATGCCCGTCGCGAACTCGAACACGGCCATCATCGCCAGCGTCGCCAGCAGCGCGCCCGCCAGGTAGAGAAGCGATCGCCGCACCGATCCGTCGACCGCTGGCTGCCCGACGGCTGCAACCGCGAGCGGGATCCACCAGCCGTGCTCGACGCCGAACGCACGGGCCGCAAGCCACGCGATGATGACCAGTACGGCGAGCAGCGCGGCGAAACTGAGAGCGGTTTGCGGTCGCACCGCGCGCATGTCCATGTCGACGTCGCGCAGCAGGCCGAGCGCGAGCGCCAGGCCGTACGCACAGCCTGCCGTCATCACCAGCGTAGGAAGAAACACGGCGGACGGCGACGCCGGTTCACCGGAACCGATGAGCGTAGCTGCCAGCACCGCCAGCACCCCGCGCTGGAATCCCTGCGAACTTGCTGCACCAACCAGCCCCGCAGCGGCAAAGATCAGCGCGGCCACGCCACCGGTGGACTGGGCGGTTATGGCCGCGGCGGCATATATGACCGGCAGCAGCAGCGCGAATCCTGCCACCGGGCGCGCGAGCAGGCTCATCTGCATCGACAACACCGCGCCGAGCACAAACCAATGCGCGGCGGCGGCATGACCCGTCGCATAAAGCACCACCGCCGGACCAAGCAGCAGCGCGAGCACCCCTGTGGCTTTTGCAATCATTGTTTTTTTCGCTCGCAATTGCAGGCTGCAAGATCCAGGCCACAATATGCATATGCTTGTTATTCAATGATTTGTGGCGATTTGATGTTCCCTTTGACCGCGATATGTAAAAAGCACCGACGCGACGGGAGTTAGCGCACCGGGTCCATGATCGTGCGCTCCATGATCGGCCGGCCGAGGTCGAACCGGCCCGTCCAGGTCGGACATTGTCGCTCTTTGCCGAACATTGACGGCTTTGGCCGGCGTTTGCCGGCGTTTGCCGGCGTTTGCCGGCCCGAACCCTAACCTGATGGCACCCGCGGAACGTCAGTTGCGTGCGAGCAGCGCGAGCGTCTCGACGTGGTGAGTATTCGGAAAGAAGTCATAGGGCCTAATCGCCGACACCGCGTAGCCCGATGCCTCGAACAACACGAGGTCCCGGGCCAGCGTTCCGGCGCTGCAGGAAAGGTACGCGATGCGATCGGGGCAAAGCTCGTCGGCGAGCGCGCAGGCAACCTCCCCTTCGAGACCCGAACGCGGCGGATTGACGTACGCGACACGCTCGGTTTCGCCCCGGCGGCCTCCCTCGCCCCCGTATCGGTTCCACCACTCCCGCACCTGCGGCAGACGCTGGGCACAGGTGCCGCGCAGCACGCTCGCGAGCGGCGCATTCTTCGCGGCGAATGAGACGGCCTCGCCGGAAAGCTCAACGCCCAACGCGACACTGCCGGCGTTCGTCCACGCCTTGAGCGTCGCACCGAGCCCGCAATACAGGTCGAGCACGGCGACCGAAGGGCCGGGCGCGACGTATGCCGCTGCGTCGTTCATTGCGCGAGCGTGCAGGCCTGGCAGCGCCTGCATGAATGCCGTCGGACCGTGCAGGAATCCCCGCGAGTCGCGCGATTCGACGCTGCCCTGGAGCAGCTGCCAGCCACTTCGGGCAAACAGGCGCCTGCCGGCCGCCGGGTGGCAGTGCAGCCAGAGCCCCTCGACGCCGGTGCCTGCAACGGCCGATGCGACGGCAAGCAGTCGTTCGCGATCCACCACGTGCGACTTCACGATCAGCGTGGCCTGGGCGCCCGCAACGTGAAGGTACGCAAGGGGAAACTCGTCGCCGGGAGGCAGGCACTCGAGCAGCACGTGCACCAGTGTGCGCACCCGCTCGCTGTGCACCGGACAATCATGAATGGCGATCAATTCGTCGCGACGCATGAGCCCGAACCGCCAGCCCTGCTCCGCCGACCAGCGCGCCGTCAGTGTGACCCGGTCGCGGTACCCAAGGCGCTCGCGGTCAGCGGGCGCATCGAGCGGCGCGATCCGTTCGGACCATGGCGCGAGCACTCGCGCGAGGTAGGCGCTTTTCTGGGACAGGCTTTCGGCGGCGTCCAGCCGCCGATGTCGGCAGCCGTGGCAGGTGGGCTCGCAGCCCGCCGGAAGTGCTCCGACCGGCATCAGGCCTGGCCCCTCGGCACACAAGCAGCGATCGCGACATCGCGGCGCGGAGGCCAGCCTGGACCGCGATGACCGGCCGCCGGCCGGGATCCTCGCAGCGTCAGACCAGCGGCTGGCTGGCGATTACCGCGTGGGCGATGGCCCCGAGCATCAATGTCGCCGTGATCGCAAGGCTGGCAATGACCCGGACAAGTGCACGTTCCGAATGGTTGATGTCGAACATCGCTGGATACTCCGTCTGAACCTGGAGCCAACGATAGTCCCGACAATTGATCAGATAAACAGCATATTGCAAGACGGTCTATTCGAAAATACAGGACAATCGAATCCATGCATCGCCCAACGCAAAATCGCATTTTACGAGTGCGCCACTCAGGCGGACCAGTCGATCCGCGGCCCGGAACCGAATGAATCCATCGCTTCGAGCAGCGCCGCGACCAGTCCGTGCTCCTCGAAGGTGAGTTCCGGCCGCCAGATGTCGAACAGCAGGATGACCCGCGTTTCGCCGCTGGAGTTCCAGGCCTCGTGCTCGATCGAGTCGTCGAAGACCCACGCCTTGCCCTTGCGCCATTCGCGCTGCTCGTTACCGACCCTGAATTGGCAGCCAGGGGGCACGATCAACGGCAGGTGACAGATCAGCCTGGAATTCAGGAACCCGCTGTGGGGAGGGATGCGCACACCGGGTTTCAACACCGAGAACAGCACCATCGGGTCCCGGCCGCGTACGCGCGGCAGCGGCGCCTGCTCGAGCGCCGCCATGGTCTTCGGGCACTGTGCCGCGTTCTCCGTCACCACCTCGCCGTTCTTCACCAGGAAAAAGGCGCTCCAGTCGAGCTTGTCGACGAGCCCGGTGTCGCCGGTTGCCGGCTGCGCGGGATTGGACTGCAGGTAAGGCTCGAAGCCGCGCCCTCGCTGCAGCGCGGATTCGAGTTCAGCACAGATGTCCTCGGTCGCGCCCTCGACGGCATCGAGCCACGGGAACTGTTCGCGAGGATAGAACTGGACCTGGGGCAGTCCGGGAAAGTAGAACGCGCGCGGCTGCTGGTAATAGATCCGCTTGCGGCCATTGATGAGATCCACCGCCTGAACGAATCGTGGGCTGGAAGTCACCGGGTCGTAGCCGGCCTTCCCCAGCCGGGCTCCAATGTGCTGCTCGAGTTCGGCCTGTATCCGGTCACGGTTCCGGGCCGCACGCTGCACGGCTGCCGACATGGCCGGATCCAGGTTTTTCGCCTGCGCCGCAATCCTGACCGCCGTCCCGTAGAAAGCGGCTGCCGCCCTGACATCGCCGCTCGCCGCGAGCCGATCCGCCCGTATCAACAGCGCATGCAGGTTGCGTGGGTCGAGTGCCAGCGCACGCCCGAGTGCTGCGTCAACCGCTTCGCCGTCGCCGAGCGACTGGCAGGCGAGCGCAAGCGCCACGAACACCGCCGAGTCGCCTCGCCCATCCTGCACGATGGCCTCGAAGTGTCGGCGGGCACTCGTCGCGTCCCCGGCGTCGAGCGCGGCCTTTCCGGCCGCGAATACAGCGTTTCTGTCGATGGCGAGACCCGTCCGAGCACACCTTCCTGGAGCGCCGATCATGACTTGCGTGGGCCGGAGCGGCAACACAGATCCGGATTGACAGCCGGGCCCGGGCCGACAAGGATGCTCGCCTACTCTTCAGCAACCCTCGCCGGCGCGCGGCCAATCCGCCCTGCCCACCGTGGGATTCGAGGCCAGCAAATGCAAGACCGCCCAATGCGCGTTCACGTCGTCCTGTCGACCGTTGCCCTCGTCGCCGTGCTTTCCGGTTGCGGCAAGGCGCAGCAAGGCCCTGCGCAGGGCCCCGGCGCGATGCCGGTCACCGTCGTTACGCTGCGCGCCGAGCCGGTCACGCTGGTCCGTGAGCTTCCGGGCCGCACCAGCGCCTTCCTGGTTGCCGAGGTCCGGCCCCAGGTGACCGGCATCGTCAAGGCCAGGCTTTTCACCGAAGGAGCCAGCGTCAAGGCCGGCCAGGCTCTCTATCAACTCGACGACGCGACCTATCGCGCCGACTACGGCGTGGCGAAGGCGGCGGTCGCCCGCGCTGAAGCCACGCTGGAGGCCGCAAAGCTGCGGGCACGCAGGACCGGCGAACTGGTCAAGACCGGCGTCGTGAGCGCGCAGGACAACGACAATGCCATCGCGGCCCTTGGCCAGGCGCAGGCCGAACTGGAGTCGAGCCGCGCGGCGCTTACGGCGGCCGGTGTGGTGCTCGGTTACGCGCGCATCACCTCGCCGATCTCGGGCCGCGTCGGCAAATCCGCGGTCACCGAGGGAGCGCTGGTCAAGGCAGCCCAGGACGCGCCGCTCGCCACCGTGCAGCAGCTCGATCCCGTCTACGTTGATGTCACGCAGTCCAGCGCGGAACTTCTGCAGCTCAAGCGCGAACTGGCCGACGGCGTACTCGAGCAGGAAGCCTCCCTGCCGGTGACAATCGTGCTGGAGGACGGTCGCCGCTACGCGCACCTCGGCGTGCTCGAGTTCTCCGACGTCAGCGTCGACCCGACGACGGGAAGCTACCTGCTCCGGATCAAGGTACCGAACCCGGAGCGACTGCTGTTGCCGGGCATGTATGTTCGCGCGCAGGTGGGCAACGGCGTCCGGCCGCAAGGCATCCTCGTACCCCAGCAGGGTATCGCCAGGGATCCGCAGGGCAACGCGACTGCGCTGGTCGTAGGCAAGGACGACAAGGTCGAACTGCGCGCGGTCCAGGTCAGCCGCACCATCGGCGACAAGTGGCTGGTGGACCGCGGGCTCGAGGCAGGCGACAGGGTAATAGTCGAAGGCCTGCAGAAAGTGCAGCCCGGCTCGCCGGTCACGGCGACCGAGGCCGGCCCGCCGGGCACGCCGTCGGCACCACAGGCCCCGGCCGACAGCGCAGCCGCTGGAGAAAAGCCCGCCGCCGCTCGGCAGCTATAGGCGCACGAGACCATGGCACGTTTCTTCATCGACCGGCCGGTGTTCGCCTGGGTGCTGGCGATCATCGTGATGCTATCGGGCGTCATATCCATCACGCGGCTGGCGGTCGAGCGCTACCCGACCATCGCACCGCCGACGATCTCGATTTCTGCGTTCTACCCGGGCGCCACTGCGCAGGCGGTAGAGGAGTCAGTCACGCAGATCATCGAGCAGAGCATGAAGGGCCTCGACGGGCTCATCTACATGTCCTCGACCAGCGGGTCCGACGGCGGCGCCAATATCTCGCTCACATTCGACAGTGGTACCAACGCCGACGTGGCGCAGGTGCAGGTGCAGAACAAGCTGCAACTGGCCACTCCGCTGCTGCCGGCCACCGTCCGCCAGCAGGGCGTCAGCGTCAACAAGTCAGACACGGGATTCCTGATGGTCGTGGCCTTCGTGTCCAACGACAGCCGGTTCAAGTCCGACGATGTCGCGGACTACGTCACCGCAAACGTGGTGGACCCGCTCGCACGTGTGCCCGGCGTCGGCAACGTGCAGGCCTTCGGCACCAGGTACGCGATGCGAATCTGGCTGGACCCGAGCCGGCTCGAGACCTATCGCCTGAATCCGTCGGACGTGATCGCTGCCATCCGTGCGCAGAACCAGCAGGTCGCGATCGGTGAACTGGGAGGCACGCCTTCGATCCCAGGCCAGCAGTTGAACGCATCGATCACCGCCCAGGGCCGCCTGCAGACACCGGAGCAGTTCCGCGGCATCGTGCTGCGCGGCAATGAGGACGGCTCGGTGCTGACGCTGGGCGAGGTGGCAAGGGTCGAGCTGGGCGCCGAGCGATACAGCCACATCGGTCGCTTCAACGGCAAGCCGGCCACAGGCCTCGCCGTGTCGCTCGCGACCGGCGCCAATGCACTCGCTACCTCGCGCGGTGTGGAAGCAAAGCTCGAGGAGCTTTCGAAGTCGTTTCCACCGGGGGTCGAGACGGCCGTTCCCTTCGACACGACTCCGTTCGTTCGGTCCGCGATCCAGGGCGTCATCGTGACGCTGCTCGAGGCCATCGCACTGGTGTTCCTGGTGATGTACCTGTTCCTGCAGAACCTGCGCGCGACGCTGATCCCGACCATCGCGGTGCCGGTCGTGCTGCTCGGCACGTTCTCGGTCCTGGCGGCGCTCGGCTACTCGGTCAACATGCTGACGATGTTCGCGATGGTGCTCGCGATCGGGTTGCTGGTGGACGACGCCATCGTGGTAGTCGAGAACGTCGAGCGCATCATGCGCGAGGAAGGACTCTCCCCGCTGGAAGCGACGCGCAAGTCCATGGACCAGATCACCGGCGCGCTGGTCGGCGTCGGACTGGTGCTCGCGGCAGTGTTCGTGCCCATGGCCTTCCTCGGTGGGTCGACGGGCATCATCTACCGCCAGTTCTCGGCGACCATCGTCTCGGCAATGGCGCTCTCGGTCGCGGTCGCGATCATCCTGACACCGGCGCTCTGCGCCACCATGCTGAAGCCAGTACCGAGCGGCGGACACGCCGGAAGCGGCGGCTTCTTCGGCTGGTTCAATCGCACGTTCGACCGCGGCAGCACTCGTTACCAGGGCTCAGTGCGCCGCATGCTCGGCCGGCCCGGCCGCTACCTGGCAGGGTTCGCGGCGATGGTGGCGATCATGGCGGTGCTGTTCCTGCGCCTGCCCACAGGCTTCCTGCCGCAGGAAGACCAGGGCTGGCTGATGGCGCAGATCATGACGCCGGCAGGCGCGACCCAGGAGCGCACGATGAACTCGATCTACGCGGTCGAGCGACATTTCCTCGAGAACGAGAAGGACACGGTCCGCTCGGTCTTCACGGTGCAGGGCTTCAGCTTCTCCGGCAGCGGGCAGAACGCCGGTATCGCGTGGGTCAACCTGAAAGACTGGTCGGAACGGAAGTCGAAGGAACTCGGCGTCGACGCCGTCGCCCAGCGCGCAATGATGCACCTGATGCAGATCAAGGACGCGTTCGCGTTCGCGTTCGCACCTCCCCCGCTGCCCGAACTCGGCAATTCCAAGGGCTTCGTGTTCAACCTGAAGGACGAAGCAGGCCTGGGCCATGACGCACTGATTGCAGCCCGCAACCAGTTCCTCGGCGCGGCCAGCCAGAACAAGCTGCTTGCGAACGTGCGACCGAACGGGCAGGAAGACGCACCACAGTTCCGCATCGACGTGGACAACAGGAAAGCTGCAGCACTCGGTGTCTCGATAGACGACATCAGCGCGACACTCGCCACGGCGTGGGGCGGCCAGTACATCGACGATTTCGTGGATCGCGGGCGTGTAAAGCGCGTGTACGTGCAGTCCGACGCGCCGTTCCGCATGGTGCCCGAGGATTTCAGCCGCTGGAGTGTCCGCAATTTGCAGGGCGAAATGGTGCCGTTCCAGGCATTCGCCAGTTGGCGCTGGGACTACGGCCC
The DNA here is from genome assembly GCA_963732415.1 of uncultured Gammaproteobacteria bacterium. Classification (GTDB taxonomy): domain Bacteria; phylum Pseudomonadota; class Gammaproteobacteria; order Steroidobacterales; family Steroidobacteraceae; genus RPQJ01. The sequence goes on along the minus strand of CAVSZK010000021.1, from coordinate 171,459 downwards.
GCCGCGGCTGGAGCGCTACAACGGTGCCTCGTCGCTCGAGATCAATGGCGAAGCGGCGCCGGGAGTCAGCTCCGGCGCGGCGATGGCAGAGGTCGAAAAGCTCGTTTCCCAGCTGCCGCGTGGCATCGGCCTCGAGTGGACCGGACAGTCCTACCAGGAACGCGCGGCCGGCGCGCAGACGCCGCTGCTCTACACGCTGTCGCTGCTGGTCGTGTTCCTGTGCCTCGCGGCCATGTACGAGAGCTGGACCATCCCCACCGCGGTGATGCTGGTCGTCCCGATCGGCATCCTGGGTACCGTGCTCGCGACCACGCTGCGCGGCATGGAGCGCGACGTGTACTTCCAGGTGGCGATGCTGACGACCGTGGGTCTCTCGAGCAAGAACGCGATCCTGATCATCACCTTCGCCAAGGACAATCTCGCGCGGGGCATGGACCTCGTCGAGGCGACCCTGGGCGCAGTGCGCGTCCGGCTGCGCCCGATCCTGATGACCTCGCTCGCGTTCGGCCTCGGCGTGCTACCGCTCGCGATCGCGACCGGCGCGGGCTCCGGCGCACAGCGCGCGATAGGCACCGGCGTGCTCGGCGGCATGATCGCGGGGACCCTGCTCGGCGTATTCTTCACGCCGCTGTTCTTCGTCACGGTGCAGCGCCTGTTCGGACGCGATCGTCGGCCGGCGGCGACGCCCGCCGACGCGGGCTGACAGGCCACGCATGGCAACGACCCCACCCGTGGCAGACGCCGAGCGGACGCAGGTCGCGTTCATCGCGCATCCTGCATGTCGCCTGCACCAGATGGCATCCGGCCATGCCGAGCAACCGGCACGTGTGGCCGTCATTCCGGAAGAACTCCGCACGCGGGGACTCTACGATCTGCTGGAACATTTCGAAGCGCCGCGCGCGACCAATGAGCAACTCGCACGGGTCCACCCCGCCGAGTACCTCGAATACATCCGTGCGAAGGCCCCTTCAGCCGGGCTCGAGATCCTCGATCCGGACACCGCGATGTGTCCGGAGACGCTCGAGGCGGCGTTGCGGGCAGCTGGCGCGAACGTGCTCGCCGTGGACCTGCTGATGTCCGGACGCGCCCGCCGCGCATTCTGCAACGTGCGCCCCCCTGGCCATCACGCCGAGAGCAGTCGCGCGATGGGATTCTGCCTGTTCAACAACGTGGCGGTTGGCGCCGCGCACGCACTCGAACGTCATGGCCTCGAGCGCGTGGCCATCCTCGATTTCGACGTGCACCTGGGGAATGGCACCGAGGACATATTCCGCAACGATGATCGCGTGCTGCTGTGCTCGCTGTTCCAGTACCCGCTCTACCCGGACATGAACCCGCCATCGGTCCCCGGGCGCATCGTCAATTGCCCGCTGCCGGCCGAAAGCGGCAGTGCGGAATTTCGCGCAGCGGTCACCGAGCATTGGCTCCCGGCGCTCGAGGCATTCGCACCGCAGATGATCCTCGTCTCGGCGGGCTTCGACGCGCACGCGTCCGACCCACTGGCCCAGTTGCGGCTTGCGACGGACGATTACGCGTGGGTCACCGATGTCGTCCGTACCGTCGCCGATCGCTACGCCACTGGCCGGGTCGTATCCACGCTCGAAGGTGGCTACGACCTGAAGGCGCTCGCAGCGAGCGGCACGACGCACATCGAGCGCCTAATGGCGGACGCGACCGGCTGAGGCACGCGCTTTGCCCCATGCTCCTGGCGAGCAACCCGCCCGACTCCTGAAGCTGCGAATGAAACTCGCGACGTCGCTGTAGCCGAGCCGATAGGCGATCCGGGTCACCGACTGCTCGCCCCTTTCGAGCAGGCGCTTGGCACGCTCGGTCCGAACCTGCAGCGACAGTTCTCGAAAACCGGTGTCCTCGGCATCGAGGTACCTGCCGAGCGTTCGTGCGGAGAGATTGACGAAGCTCGCCAGTTGTTCGAGCGTCGGCTGGCTGTCTTCCGCCTCGCGCAGCATCATGCGGCACCATTCGCTCCACCTGCGGCTGCTGCGGGCGCCGCGCATCATCGCCACGCAGCGCTGCTCGGCCGCCTGCATGGCGCGCGGATCCGCCATCGCAAGTGGCCTGTCGAGCATTGCAGCGTCCATCGACAGGCGAAGCCCCGGCAACAGGTCACCCCAGTGCACTTTCGCCGGCGCCAGGTCGGCATAGCGCGCTGCGTGCGGCGGCCGCTCGATCGAAAAATAGATGTCGTATGACGGCAGCTCCCGCTGCAGCAGAGATCCGAACTCGTGGTGATTGGATACGGCGATCGTCTCCTGCACGATTCTCATCGCTCGATGGGACATCGCCATCGCCGGCTTGTAGACGAGATCGACCCGGCCCGAATGATGCTGCAACTCCAGCGTGAACGCAGGGTTGATCAACCTCTGGTAGCTCGAGAGCAACCTGAGCGCGTGACCCAGCGTCGGACTCGTGAGCAACGCATAGCCCAGGATGTCGTGCGAAGTCGTCTTGACGAGCCGCCCGAACTCGAAGCCCAGGTCGGTTCGTCCGCTCATACGCTCGGCGACCGCGAACAGTGCCTCGACCTGCCGCATCGACATCAGCTTCATCGGGTCGTCGATCGGCCCCAGGCGCGCGGCACGGAGCACCGCCTCGCGATCGAGCCCGAGCTCATCCAGGTAATCGAGGAGCTGCAGGAAATATCGGGCCGGGTAGCGATGTTGGAGTGTGGCCACGCCTGGTCCTGCGATGCGGCCGGCCGCCCATCCAGCGACCAACCACGTTGTCTTAAAGTATCAACATGATGGCAGAAAATGTCAGTACGGTCATCGACGACGCGCAGAGAATCGAGCCATCCGACCTTGCGTCGACTACAGGCTGAAAAGGGGGCGAAATGAGCGAACTTACCGGTGGTGAACTGCTGGCACGGGCCCTGGCGAACGAAGGCGTGAAGTTCATCTTCGGCCTGCCCTGCCCCGAGATCGACCCGCTGCTGGCGGCCCTCGAGGCAAATGGGATCCGTCGCATCCCGGTGCGGCACGAATCGGCCGGCGTTCACATGGCCGAGGGCCTGTACAAGACCACCGGGCAGGTTGCGGCGGTGCTGGGTAACCCGGGCCCCGGGTCGGCAAACCTCATCCCCGGCGTGCTCACCGCGCGACACGAAGGCGTGCCGGTGGTCGCGATCACCTCGCAGCACCGCCCGGGCATCGTGTACCCGTCAACGCCGGCAACCTTTCAGGGCCAGGACCAGCTGGACCTTTTCAAGCCGGTGGTGAAGTGGGGCGGGCCGATATTCGACTGGATGCGTATTCCAGAGCTTGTGCGCATGGGCTTTCGCGAGATGTGGGCAGGACGTCCCGGTCCAGTGCACCTCGAGGTCCCGGGTCCGGTGCTATACGCAACCGGTGATTCGGCAACCGCGCCGATCTACAGCGCTGAATCGGGGCGCGCGGGCTCGCCGCAACCATCCGCGGCGCAACTCGATGCGGCAGCGAAACTGCTGGCTGGTGCGAAGGCGCCTGTCATCTTCGCGGGCTGTGGTGTCGATCGCGCCTCCGCGAACCCGGAACTGATCGAGCTCGCGGAACTGTTGAACTGCCCCGTCATTCCGTCGCTGGCCGGGCGCAGCGTGATGCCGCACGACCACCCGCTGTGCTTCATGTCGCAGAGCCCGTCAGCCGACGACCTGCGCCGTAATGCGGACGTGATGCTCGCGGTCGGCTCGCGAATCGGCAATCTCGACGTACCCTTCGACAAGTACTGGGGTGACCCGAAGAACTGCAAGCTGATCCACGTGGATGTCGACCCGCGCCACATCGGCGTGTCGAGACCGGTGACGCTCGGCATCGTGGCAGACGCAAAGGCGACGCTGTCGGGCCTGGTTGCCCGGCTGCGGACGATGAAGACCGTGAGCGCAGGCCGCAAGGACCTCGACCGACTGCGTACCGCGCAGGCAGCGTGGAAAGAATCCATCCAGGCGCAGGTCGCCGCCTGGAACGGCCCCGGCATCCACCCCGGCCAGGCCTGCGCCGTCGTGGGCGGCGTTTTCGGCGGTGACGCTGTGTACCACGTGGACGGAGGCAATACGTCGCTGTGGGCAACCATCGCGCTGCCCTCCACGCGGCCATCGTCGTTTCACGGCATCCTGGAACTCGGCATGCTCGGCACCGGGATCCCGGCCGCCATCGGCTCGAAGCTCGGGGACCCGTCGCGCGAGGTCGTGTGCGTGACCGGCGACGGTGCTGCCGGCTTCAACGTTATGGAACTCGAGACCGCCGCGCACCAGGGGATCAAGATCACGGTCGTCGTGATGGCAGAGGGCCAGTGGACCATGGAAATCCCGAATGAAGTTGCCCGCTGGGGGCGCGACTTCGGCACGGCCATGGGCGAGGTCCGCTGGGACACCGTTGCAAAAGGTCTCGGCTGCCACGGCGAGTACGTCGATTCCATCGCCGAGCTGGCTCCGGCGCTGGCGCGCGCGAAAGCGCACGAGGGTCCTGCGCTGGTCTGCGTGCGGACCAGCAAGGAAGCGAACCTGTCCATTCCGGAGTCCGTCGTAGGTCGGTTCTTCGAAGTCTATTTTGGACCCTCCGCATGAAGCCCCTGAAGGACCGGATCGTGCTCATCACCGGTGCCGCGTCGGGCATCGGCTTGGAGTGTGCCCGCTCGTTTGCGAAGCGCGGAGCAAGACTCGTCATCTCGGACGTCAACGCCGAGGCACTCGAGAAAGCACGGCTCGATCTCACTGCCGGCCGTGCCCGCTGCCACGCGTTCGCCTGCGATGTCGCAAGCGAGGCTTCGGTCAATGCGCTTGCGGCTGCCGTCCAGAAGGATATCGGCGCGGTGGACGTACTGGTCAACAACGCCGGCGTGGCGTTCCTTGGCAGCTTCGAGGAGACGCCGCTCGCTCAGTGGCGTCGAATCCTCGATATCAACGTCCTTGGGATCGTGCACTGCGTCGATGCCTTCCTGCCTTCGATGCGGGCGGCGGGCGGAAAGCGAAAGATCGTCAACGTGGCGTCGCTGGCGGGATTCGCGCCGGCGCCGAACATGTCAGCCTACGCGGCGTCGAAGCACGCGGTGGTCGGGCTGTCCGAGGTACTGGCGCTCGAACTGCACGACACCGACATCTCGGTGCTGATCGTCTGCCCTGGCATCATCAACACGCCCATCGTGCACGTGAGTGGAACCGCGCCGGGCATGACGGAAGCGCAGATCGGGAAACTCCAGAAATACTACGACACGGACGGTTGCCACCCGAGCGTCGTCGCCGAGGACATCGTGCGCGCCGTGGAAAGCGAAGCCATCGTGCTGCCGACCGGCCCCATGGCCCGGGTGGGCTACGTGCTGATGCGGCTCTCGCGCAGGCTAGCTCGCAAGTTGACGATTTCCGGCGCCAGGAAGAGCGGCTACCTGTCCTGACTGCGGAGCGTCTGCCCGCCCTGGCAGCACGGCGCCCACGCCGCCGCGGCCTGTCGCGGCTGGCCACTGGACCCGTGTAGAGTTCGGGGCCGGCAGGTCGTGCGCGCCCGCGCCGCCTTAAGTCGCAATGAAGGGAGAATTTCGAATGACAGTGGAACTCACGATGCTGGTCTGTGCCGTAGGGCTCTGGATCGTTCAGCTCCTGGTCGCAGTCACCGGCGGGATGATGCAGTTCCCCGCGCCGGTGCTGGCCGGAAACCGTGAAACACCGGTCGACGGCAAGGGATGGGTCGGCCGCGCGCAGCGTGCCTACCGCAACATGGCTGAAAGCCTGCTGCCATTTGCCGCGCTGGTGCTCGTCGCGCATGCGGCGGGCGTCAGCAACGACATGACCGTCATGGGCGCAAAGCTCTTCGTTTACGCTCGGATGGCTTACGCGGTCGTGTACATCGCGGGCATCCCCTGGCTTCGCACCGTGGTGTGGACCGCCGGGTTCGCGGGGATCCTGATGATCCTCGCCCAGCTCCACTGAGACGACCGGCACGGATGCAGCGCTTGACGGCCTACGACGAGGCGCTCGCGCCCGTGGCCGCGTGCATGCTCGAGGAGGCGCGGATCACGCCAGGCCAGCGAGTACTGGACGTCGGCAGCGGCGGCGGCGACATGGCGCTGCTCGCGGCGGAGATCGTGGGACCGTCGGGCTACGTGCTGGCGACGGACATTTCGCTGACCAGGATGAGTGGTCTCGCTGCGCGCAGCGGCGTGATGGATCCGCCGCCGTCAATCGCAATCCATGAGTGCCTGGCCGAGGACCTCGCGCTCGAGCCGGGCTCCTTCGACGTTGCGCTGGCCCGCAACTGCGTCATGTATTTCCGCAACCTCGACCGCGCGCTCGTTAGCATCCGCCGCGCCTTGCGCACCGGCGGGAGCCTGGTGATCTCGGTCTATGGACCGTTGGAGCGCGAGCCATTTCACTCGATACCGGTCGCGGCCGTCACTTCGCGGTGCGCGCTGCCGGAACCGGCGCCGGACTACATACAGGCGTTCCGGGTCGGTGCAGCAGATGTGCGGGCTGCACTCATCAAGACAGGATTCACGGGCGTACGCACGCAGGTCGTGCCGGTGTGCCGCAGCTACCGCGACCTGGCCTCGGCACTCGAGACACTGCGAATGTCGCCGTCACTTGGGGAACTGGTTTCCGTGGTGGGCGAACTCGGCCGGGACGACGTATGGGACGAGATTGCACGAGGGTTCAGCCGGTACCAAGGCCCGGACGGCCTGCGAATTCCCGGCGAACAGCTGGTCATGGTCGGGATGGCATGAGCCGCGGCGGCCACTGGTATCGCGACTGGCCACAGCATCGCGCCGGGGCATTGCAGGCAGAGCGAAGCACGCTCATATTCAGTCAATGAACTATTACCGCGAAATCATGGAGCTGGTCGGGAACGTGGTGGACGCCGCCGGCGTGTTCGTCATCGTGATCGGCGCGATTGTCGCGACGATGCGCTTCCTCGTGCGCCGTGGGCCGGATTTCGGGAGCTCGTACCGGGCCTACCGCCAGGGCCTCGGTCGCGCGATCCTGCTCGGCCTCGAGATCCTGATCGCCGGCGACATCATCCGCACGGTCGTGGTCGCACCGACGCTCGAGAACGTGCTGATCCTCGGGCTGATAGTGATCATTCGCACGTTCCTGAGCATGGCGCTGCAGCTGGAAGTGGACGGACGCTGGCCGTGGCAGCACGCGGTCGAGAACCCTGAACCCCGCGGCGACCCCTCGAGGATTTCAGGGCACAACGAGCCCTGAGGGTCGGTCCACCCTCTTCATCGACTCAGCCCGGTGGTGCTACCGGCATGTAGATCGGCCCGCTGCCACCGTAGGCCTCGACGTAGAACTGCGAGCCGCACTGGTAATACCGAACGTTGTCCACGTCGATAACCGTCGGATCGCAGGGCAGTCCGCCAGTCGTCGTGGTCGTGGTCGTCGTGGTGGTTGTCTCGTCGTCGTAGTCGCTGGAGGCCGCAACTACGGCGCCGCCGACGACCACGCCCGTCACGAACGCGGCACTGTTGTCGTAATAGTCCCAACCGCCACCGTAGTAGCCACCGTAGGGAGGCGGTGGGGGTGGCGGTGGCGGGCGATAACCGGGCGGGGGCGGTGGGGGCGGTGGCCGCGTGCCCTCGGGCGGTCGGGTGCCCTCGGGCGGTCGGGTGCCTTCGGGGGGGCGATTGCCCGGCGGCGGCCGATCGGTTCCAGCCGAAGGGCGATCGTTCGTCGCCGCGGCAGGGCGCGAATCCTGCCCGCGGCTGGGTGACTGGGTGTCGCGACTCGACGACGGGCCTGCACTCTGGTGCGAAAATCCGCCACTCGATGCCGGGCCCTGCCTGGAGTAGCTGCCGCCACCACTGCGCCCACCACCACCACCGCGTGCGCCGCCTCCACCGCCGCCGCGAGCGGCGAACGCGTCATTGATCAACAGCAGCGGCATCACCAGGATGACGGCGAGACAGGCGACACCGAAGCCGCCGGGCAGTTTCGATTTCATGGCTGGACCTCCCCGTCCGCAGCCGGCGACTGCCGTGCATCCGCGGCATCCTTCACCTGCACGGCAAAGGGAATCTGGCGGGCCCCCTGCGGCGGAATGAACTGGAACACGTTGCTGGCGAATTTCGGACTCGTATTCCAGTCCGTGAAATTTGCCCAGAACTGTGGCTCACCCGGCGCGTGCCGGTAGGTGATGACGACGCGCAGCGGTAATGGATGGTCACCCTCGGTGATCCAGAACTGGAAATCGACCGAGTCAGTTCGCCCCGCGATGTGATCCGTCGGCACGCCGTAGATATCCGTCGTCTCGACAAAATCGATGTCCTTGACCCGTCCTGGCAGTTCATCGGGCAGTCGCGACGAGAAGACCTGCGCCAGCGGCATGCGCAACTTGAGGTCGCGGACCAGGTACACGAGCCCGTCGTCTACCGTGCCCGGCTGCGGCGCCTGTGCATAGACGCCGGAGTCTGCCTTCAGCACGGTGATTGTCCTGCCGTCGAAGATCGCAAGGTCACGCGTGCCGTCGCTCGCGACCTCTTCTACGCGCAGCCGGTTGGGGCGATCCATGGAAATGTGCCGGGTCTCGCCGAACTCGATCTTCTGACCGGTCGACTGCACCACGTCATAGCCCTGGCGAACAGTGACATTGAAAGCCGGTAGGCCAGCCATGTACTTCGCCATGGCCTTCAGGATGTCCGCAGCCTCGCGCTGGGACTCCGTCAGGACCGGCGTGCCACGACGCGCTGGCTCCGCCGCCGGCGACCGGACAGTCGTTTCGGCGCCAGGCGCGGTCCCGGCCAGCAATACTGCCGCGATGGCCAGACCACCCCGGAGTGCGCTGAGTCCGTATCGCCTGAATGCATGTTCCATGGAAGATCCACCTCTGGTTGGCTGCCGGATGCATGCGGCCGGCCACTAAGAAGGCATTCTCCGGCGCCGCCGCGACAATTGCCATCCGGGGATCCGCGTTTCCTCGCGGCTCGCCCTTTCCCGCCGCCCATGCGCGTCCCATGGTCCGCCCGTACGCCGCTTCGACCTTGTCCCGGCGGTCCCGGCAGTGCAAGATCCCGGCGAGCCCCTTGATATTTCAACAGCTTCGCCTGGCGAGGCCCGCAAAGGTCATATGCCGCACGACGTATTCCTCAGCTATTCCGCCGCGGACAAGGACACGGCACTCGCCGTGCTGGCCGGGCTCGAGAAGCAGGGAATCCGCTGCTGGATCGCTCCGCGCGACATTCCCGCGGGCTCCGAGTACGGAGAGCAGATCATCGAGGCCGTGAAGGCCTGCCGCGTCTTCGTGGTGGTGTTCTCGGCGGGCGCCAATTCATCACCGCACGTGCGGCGCGAGGTCGAGCGGGCAGTATCGCTGGACCGGACCATCGTTCCGTTCCGGGTCGAGGACGTGCCGCCTACCGGAGCCATGGAGTACTGCCTGGGCGGCACCCACTGGCTCGACGCGCTGACCAGGCCTATCGAACCGCACGTCGTGACGCTGGTCTCGACATTGCGCCGCATGCTGGGCACGACGGCCGGCGCGGCGGGATCCGGCGAGGCAGCGCCTGAGCCCGCCGAGCGAATCTCCATTGCCGTGCTGCCGTTCAACAACATGAGCGGCGACACAGAGCAGGAATACTTCAGCGACGGTATCACCGAGGACATCATCACCGACCTGTCCAAGGTCTCAGGCCTCTTCGTGGTCGCTCGCAACACCGCGTTCACCTACAAGGGCAAGGCGGTCAAGGTTCAGGACGTCAGCAAGGAACTCGACGTCAGGTTCGTGCTGGAAGGCAGCGTCCGCAAGGCAGGGTCCCGGGTGCGCGTGACCGGTCAGTTGATCAATGGCGAAACCGGCGGACATGTCTGGGCCGATCGCTACGATCGCGACCTGACGGACATCTTCGCGATCCAGGACGAGATCACCCACGCGATCGTCGAGCAGCTGAAGGTCAAGCTGCTGCCGCAGGAACGGCAGTCGATCGCGCAGGCGCCGACCGACAACATCGAGGCGTACACGTACTACCTGCGTGGCCGGCAGTTCTTTCACCGGCACTCAAAGTCCTATTACCAGCTGGCGCGGCGCATGTTCACCAAGGCCGTCGAGCTGGATCCGATGTACGCGCGCGCCTACGCGGGCATCGCGGACTGCGACTCGTTCCTGTTCCTCCACTACCACGTCGACATTGCGATCGACACGATCCTGTCCACCAGCGCACAGGCCCTCGCACTGGACGCGGGACTCGCCGAGGCCCACGCGTCGCGAGGGCTCGCCTTGTCGCTGGTGGAGAAATACGAAGAGGCCATGGTGGAATTCGAGAGCGCGATCGGGCTCGATCCTAACCTGTTCGAGGCGCACTACTTCATGGCGCGCGCCTGCTTTGCCCAGAACAAGATGGATCGCGCGGCCGGCCTCTTCGAGCGTGCGGCCGAGCTCAGGCCGGACGACTACCAGGCGCTGTCGATGCTGAGGATGATCTACCCAACGGTCGGCCGTGAGCGAGAGGTTGCCGAAGTGGCGCGCAAGGTCGTGGAACGGGCCGAGCGAGAGCTGACGCTACATCCCGAGAATCCCCGCCCGGCTTACCTCGGCGCTACGAGCCTGATTGCGCTCGGCGAGCACGATCGCGCAAGGGAGTGGCTGGCCAGGGCGATAGCCATCGATCCGGACGACGTACTTACCCAGTACAACATCGCCTGCGTGCTCGCCCAGCTCGGCGACCACGACAAGGCCTTCGATCTACTCGAGCGGCTGCTGCCGCACGCGAACCACGAGACCAAGTCGTGGATCAAGCACGATTCGGATTTCGATTCGCTCCGGGCGCTGCCGCGCTACCAGAAGGTGCTGGAGTTGATTGGCTAGTCGAGCCTCGTGAGACGCTCGTCGTGATTCGCACGAGCTCGACGAGCTAGGCTCGTTCCAGCACCAGCGCGATACCCTGCCCGACGCCGATGCACATCGTGCACAGCGCAAAGCGGCTGCCCGTGGCGTGCAACCGGCTGACCGCCGTCGTGACCAGGCGAGCCCCGGATGCGCCGAGCGGATGGCCGAGGGCGATGGCGCCTCCCCAAGCATTTACGCGATGGTCGTCGTCGGCGAGGCCCAGCTGACGCAGCACCGCCAGGCTCTGCGCGGCGAACGCCTCGTTGACCTCGATGACATCCATCTGCGCCAGGTCCAGCTTCAATCGTGCCAGCAGCTTATTCGTAGCCGGCACCGGACCGATGCCCATGATGCGCGGAGGCACACCCGCCACAGCCATGCCGAGCACCCGCGCGCGCGGCGATAGTCCGTGCCTGGCGGCCGTCGACTCGTCGGCCAGCAGCAGCGCACAGGCGCCGTCGTTGATGCCGCTGGCATTGCCTGCGGTGACGGTTCCGTCCGGCCGGACGATGCCTCTCAATTTCGCGAGGGCTTCAAGCGAAGTCTGGCGCGGATGTTCATCGCGCTCGACGACCAGCGCCGCGCCCTTGCGCTGCGGTACCTGCACCGGGACGATTTCGCGGGCGAGGAATCCGGCCGATTGCGCCTCGAGCGCACGCTGCTGGCTGGCAAGTGCAAAACGGTCCTGCGCTTCCCGCCCGATGCCGAATTCAGTCGCTAGTGTCTCGGCGGTCTCCGGCATCGTGTCGACGCCGTAGCGAGCCTGCATTTCAGGGTTGACGAAGCGCCAGCCGATTGTGGTGTCGTGCAGTGCGTTCGAACGACTGAACGCGCCGTCGGCCTTGGGCATCACGAAAGGCGCCCGACTCATGCTCTCGACACCGCCGGCCAGCAACATGCCGGCCTCGCCGGCCGCGATGAGCCGCGCCGCCGATCCCACGGCATCGAGCCCCGACCCGCACAGGCGATTGATCGTCGCGCCGGGCACCTCGACCGGCAACCCAGCGAGCAGTGCCGCCATCCTCGCCACGTTGCGATTGTCCTCCCCTGCCTGGTTGGCACAGCCGAGCACGACGTCGCCGAGCTCGGACCAATCGACCCGCGGATTGCGCGCCATCAACTCCTTGATCGGCAGCGCCGCAAGGTCGTCGGTACGCACGCCGGCCAATGCGCCTCCGTAGCGCCCGAACGGCGTACGTATCGCGTCGCAGATGAAAGCCTGCGGTGATTTCGTTGTCATTCGGTGTCAGTTACCGATCGACTTCAACACCATGTCCACGTGGGTTGGCGCTCCGCGTGTGATCACGCCGTAGTGCTGGTCGCTGACGAAGCGCAGCCTGCCGTCTACCTCGATGCGTGCCTGCACCGCATAGCTGTAATTCGCGACGATTTTCGCGGGATCGTATGAAATCTCGAACGCGAACGGCGGCTGGCGACCTGATGCCTGCAGGACCTGTTCGCCGTGCACGATCGAAGGTGCGTCCGCCCGCGACACATCGACCAGCTGAACCTTGATCACCGCGTTCGGCGGCAGCGCGATTCGCTCGCGATAGGTGACAGTGCCGGTCACCGTGGCGGCCGCGGCTCCGCCGCCTTCCGGCGCCGCCTCCAGGCTGGCGCATCCCGCGAGCAACAGGGCCGCGAGCGTGATTACGCGAATACTCATCCAGCCATCTCCAGCGGCGACAGGCCGCTACTCTACACTCCCGCGGCAGTTCCCGGTCCGGCGCCAGGCTTCCGTTGGCGCACCTGCACTGGCTCAATGCACCGGATAGATGGTCTCTCCGTCCTTGATAGTCTCCACGACCTTGATGTCCTTGATGGCCATCGGCTCCACCTCGAGCGGGTTCTTGTCGAGGATCACGAGGTCCGCGCGCTTGCCAGGCTCGAGCGAACCCTTGGAATCCTGCTCCCCGTACTGTTCGGCGACCCAGATCGTCATGGCCTTCAGGCCTTCAAGAGCCGTGACACGCTGGTCAAGGCCAATCTCAGCGCCGCCCCTGGAAATGCGGTTCACCGCCGACCAGAGCATGAACATCTGATCGAGCGGCGCGACCACGAAATCGGTGTGGTTGGTCGGATGGAGTCCGGCGTCGATCGCATCGCGCATCGGGCTGATATACATCGCCTGCTCCATGCCCCGGTTCGAAATGTGCGCTTCCGCGAAATAGTAGGTGTGCAGCGTGTAGAACGAGGGGCGGATCTTGTACTCGACGTACTTCGGGATCTGGTCCTTGCGGGTGAACTGCGCGTGGATCATGGTCACATGCCGGTCCCTGGTGAGGTCGCCGGCAGCCGCGAATTCATGTGCCTTGAAGAACGCATCGATCGCCCCGTCGCCGTTGGCGTGGAGATTCAGTGGAACTCCAAGGTCGTAGACCTTCTTGACCATACGGTTGACCGTCTCCTGCGGGAACGTCAATTCCCCGGTCCAGTTCTTCTCGCCGCCCGGGCCTCCGGTCAGGTACGGCTTGGTGAAGAAGGCGGTTCTGCCCTGCGGCGACCCGTCGATGGTGATTTTCACGCCACCGATCTTGAGGTGCCTGTCGTACTTGCCCCATTGGGAGACCGGGAACTCCGCGAGGATGTTGTCCACGTCCGTCACGAAGGGGTATGCGATCACGTCGATGATGTTGGCCCCGGCATCCGTGGCACGCTTCATCGTCTGCAACGGCGCCAGGTGAGTTGCCCCTTCGTGGGCGGTGGTGATGCCGGCTTCGGCGTAGAGCATCTGGCCGGCCCTGGTCCAGGCTATTTCCTGCTCCGGCGTCATCGGCTCCGCCTGTTCCATCACTGGAAGAAACGCGGTCTCCATGATCAGGCCGTAGGGCTCGTTTGTGCCGGGCTTGCGCACGATCACGCCACCCGGGGGCGTCCTGGTGGCGGCACTGATGCCGTACTTCTTGAGCGCCAGGCTGTTCATCACGGCCCCGTGCATCGACACGTGGTCGATGCGCACCGGGTTGTCCGGGAACGCCTTGTCTAGATCGTCGCGGTTCAGGAGTCGGCCGTCCGGCATGACGGTGTCGTCGTAGCCGTAGCCCATGATCATCTCGCCCTTGGGGATCTTGCGCTCCTCGGCGAACCTCTTGAGCTCGGCGATGATGCTCTCCACATCCTTGCCCGGCCCGGAGGGCGGCGCGTACACCTTGCACTGGTTGGCCACCAGCAGCGAGTTGATGTAGTGCGAATGCGCATCGAGGAACCCGGGGAGCAACGCCTTGCCACCGAGGTCCACGACCTTCGTCGCGGCGCCCTTGTTGGCGTTTTCCAGCTCGGCCCGCGTGCCGACGGCAAGGATCTTGCCGTCCTTGACCGCCAGCGCCTCCGCCGTCGGCTGGGCGTCGTTGATGGTGACGATGTCGCCGCCCACATAGATCGTATCGGCGGCCTGCGCGGCCGGAACGGTCGCTGCAGTCGAAGCGGCCGGGGCCGGGGACTCGGTCCTGCGACCGCAACCGGTGGCGACTGCGGCCAGGCAGGCCACAGCAATACCAAGACGTGCTCGCGTCATCATCACTTGACTCCTCCACTGTTCGTTTGTCCGGCAAGGCGTTGCCGACAGCCCATTCCGCAGATAGTCTCAACCGAACGCTGTCCAATTCCAGACAATTTAAGGCAAAACGCCAGGCGCTGTCCTCGAACATACATTCGGACGTCGCAACATTCCTAAAGAAGGGCCGCTGGTTCGGCAACCTTCCTGCTGCGCTGCAAGAACAGATCCTCGACCGATCCATCAGCGGCTCGCTAATATCCGAGCATGTTTCAGCCCGACTCACGGGGAATCCTGGCGCTGGTCGCATTCGCGATGTGCTGGGCGCTGGCAATCGTGCTGTATCGGGTGGGTACGTCCGGCAGCGTCGCGCGCAAGCTAGCGCTGCTGCTCGTCATCGAGGGCATCACACTCGTCTCCGCGGGCTACATTGACCTGATGTTGTCGCCAGCGGCGCAGGCGCATCCACTGTATGCGACGTGGTTCAGGTGGGAGTTCGTCGTCCACACCATGGGCGACTGCGCGATGCTGGCACTGTACCCGCCTTTTCTCGCCGCGGCGCTCTCCACACCCCTCACGCGCCCCTTTGCTGGCCCGCGGGTACGCGCGGGCCTCGCGGTGATCGCAGTCGCGCTGTTCTTTGCGACTCTCGCGACCCCGATGAAATTCGGCGCCTCCGCGCTCTACGTGGCGCTGGTGATGACGTTCGGCTTTGCGCTGGTGGCGTCCATCCAGGCCTGGCACATGGCGACCGGCGCCGCGCGCACAAGGGCCCGTTCATTTGCATTGGCATTTGGGGTCCGCGACCTCAGCTGGGGATTCGTATACGTTGCGGTGGTCTGGGGAGTGTGGAGAGGCACTTATGCCGAGGTTCCCACTGATCCATACGATCCGACCTACATCATCTACATGCTCGGGTCGTTGCTTGCCGTCCCGCTGATCGCATACGGCATCCTCCGGACCCAACTATTCGACATCGACCTCCGCATCCGCTGGACGATCAAGCAATCGACGCTGGCCGCCGCGGCGGTGGCAATCATTTACGCAGTCTCCGAAGGCGCCGAGCGCTTGCTGTCCTCGGAACTCGGCAACTTCGCCGGCCTGCTCGCCGCTGCGCTGGTGGTGTTCTTCATGGCGCCGCTGCAACGGTTCGCCGAGGGCGTCGCCAGCGTGGCAATGCCGAACACCAACAACACCCCGCAATACGCTGCCTTCCGCAAGCTTCAGGTCTACGAGGCGGCCGTCGACGAGGCACTGCAGGGCGGCGGCATCTCCACCAAGGAGCGCGCAATGCTGAACCGCCTGCGCGACATGCTCGAGATCCCGCCCGCCGACGCCGAGGCACTGGAGCGCGACCTGCACGCGCGAATCACGAAGGCTGATCAAGCCGCCTGTGCAGCACGTGCACGGCATACAGGCTGAGCGCGGCTCCGATCAGGCCGAACGCCACCAGCCAGCTGATCTGGCGATTGACGACGCCCTCACCGAGCAGGACAGCGCCCACGGCGTAAGGCAGCTCTGCCAGGGCCAATGCAGCGAAATAGGTGCGGAAACGCACACCAAGATACCCGCAAAGGTATCCAGGTATTTCCGACGGAAGCGCAAGATGCAGCAGCAGCAGCAGTGGGAAGGTGACTTCCGCTGGGACACGCTGGAGGTAGTAATCAAACCGGCTGGGGGTTCTTGGCGCCTTCCCTTTCCGTCTGCGCAATCCGTGACCTAGCGCGTAGGTGAAGATGCCACCCAGCAGCCAACCAAGCCACAGCAGACCGAGCGTGACGGCGTTACCCCATGCGAACACCGCCGCCGGCAGCAGCAGCGCGCTGGAGAAGAAAGCTAGTACAGCCGATACGGCGGCCAGTAACACGAACACGACGGCACCCAGGTAAGGATGCCCTGCGATCAGCGGCTCTGCAGCGGACAGCCCGCGCTGCAGGCTTTCGTATACCCAGTCGACAGACAACAAGAGGGCCACGGATGCGCAGATCAGCACGACGACGACCGCGCGATCCCAGCTTCGAGCACGGGGAGTTGATGATGACTCTTCGTGAGGCATTCGCACTCCCCAACGTTAGCAGGCATGCCGGACAGCGCGCCGCCGGAATCTGCTTACCTGTCATCTGTCAGATGGCCGAGCCGGCGAAGTTCCACGACGGGTGGCGCTGACGTCGAGGGCGAGTACCACAGTCCACGGGCACAACTTTGGCCGTGCTTCTAACATGCCGCCGCGCGTTATCTCGCCCGGCTCACGCCGGGCTCGGTTCGAACTCGGGAGCTCTCATCTGACCCGGGACACTGATGAATGCAAAAGGGGTCCCGCTGGGACCCCTTTTCCATTCATTGGCGCGCCCGGAGAGATTCGAACTCCCGACCTTCTGGTTCGTAGCCAGACACTCTATCCAACTGAGCTACGGGCGCGTATTTCTCGACTCGAAATCTGGCGGAGAGAGAGGGATTCGAACCCTCGAAGGGCTTTTGACCCTTACGCCCTTAGCAGGGGCGCGCCTTCGACCACTCGGCCATCTCTCCGATCTGCAGAGAGCCGCGGAGGATAGCGGCCCTTCGCCCCACAGTAAAGCCGGGCGACATCGGATGCCGCTCAACTCATTGATCCATCTGGGTATCCTGGCCTGGCCAGGACCGGGTTCAGGGGAGAGACCCCCGCCCGTTGCCTGGTTTGGAAGGCTGGTCGGAATCTCCAGCCTGATCCTCGCGCTTGATGCGCTCGAAGATCTCCTCGCGGTGCACGGCAACGTCGCGCGGCGCATTTACGCCGACTCGCACCTGGTTACCCTTGACCCCGAGAATCGTGACAGTCACTTCGTTTCCGATCATGACCGCCTCACCCACGCGTCGAGTGAGAATCAACATCGCTGCTCCTGGCCCTGAGCCTGTTCCTTGGATGACGCTCCGGAGAGCGGCAAAGATAACGCGTGGAGCAGAAAAAATCCGCGCAAATTGCTGCGCAGCAATTTTTGGTCCGAACGGACCGCGGCGGAGCGTTTCAGCCGAGGCGCTCGGCCAGCCAGCCCGCGACACTCGCAAGCGCCGTGTCGAGATTCTCGGGCTGTGTCCCACCGGCCTGCGCAAGATCGGCGCGCCCACCACCTTTTCCGCCCACCTGCTGGGCGACGAAATTCACCAGTTCGCCGGCCTTGACCCGGGCCGCCAGGTCCGCGGTAACGCCGGCGATCAGCAACGCCTTGCCTGCCGGGTCAACGGAACCGAGCACTACGATTGCGCTTCCAAGCTTGTTTTTCAGCTGATCCACGGTATTCCTGAGCGCTGCGGCATCGGCACCGTCAACCCTGGTCACGACCACTTTTGCGCCGCCGATCGTCGCGGCGTCTGCCGCGAGGTCGCGGCCCTGTCCACTCGCAAGCTTGTCCTTCAGCTGCCCGATTTCCTTCTCGAGGCGCCTGCTGCGCTCTACGATCTGCCGAACCTTCTCCTCGACGTCGTCCCGCGTCGCCTTCAGCATCCCCGAGATGTCCTTCAGCATATGGTCGGTCTGGACCACATATTCAAATGCTCCCTCGCCGGTGACCGCCTCGATGCGGCGCACGCCGGCCGCTATTCCGCCCTCGCTCACGACGCGGAACAAGCCGATGTCTCCGGCGCGGCTCGCGTGCGTGCCGCCGCAGAGCTCGGTCGAGAAATCGCCGACGCGAAGCACGCGCACCTCATCGTCATACTTTTCCCCGAACAGCGCGATCGCGCCTGCCGCGACGGCGTCGTCGTACTGCATCAGCCGCGTTTCCGTGGCCGCATTGGCGCGCACCTCGACATTCACCAGGCGCTCGACCTCGCGAAGCTCGTCGGGCGTCACCGCCGAGTAGTGCGCGAAGTCGAAGCGCAGCCGCTCGGGCGACACCAGCGAACCCTTCTGCGCGACGTGGAGCCCAAGCACCTTGCGAAGTGCAGCGTGCAACAGGTGGGTCGCAGTATGGTTTAGCCGAGTGGCTTGGCGCAGTTCGTGGTCGACTTCTGCGGTCACCTGGTCACCAACGCGCAGCGCACCTGACTCGATTCGTCCGACGTGCACGTGTGCCTTGCCAAGCTTCTGCGTATCAGAGACCACGAAGCGCGACCCACCCGCGACAAGCACGCCCCGGTCGCCGACCTGGCCGCCGCTCTCCGCGTAGAAAGGAGTGGAGTCGAGCACTATCTGCCCGTCGTCGCCCGCGCCGAGCTGCTGCACGGGCTCGCTGCCGCGAAACAGATTCACCACGCGACCAACGCCCTGCTCGCTCTCATAACCGGTGAATTTCGTCTGGCCCTCGACCGTCATCCCGGCGCGAAGGTCCACGCCGAACTTGCTCGCGGCCCGCGCACGATTGCGCTGCTCGTTCATCGCCGCCTCGAAGCCCGCTTCGTCGATGCTCAAGCCGCGCTCGCGCGCGATGTCGTTGGTGAGGTCCAGCGGGAAACCGAAGGTGTCGTACAGCCGGAACACGGTCTCGCCCGGGATCTGCTTGCCGGAGAGCTTGCCGATCGCGCCGTCGAGCAGCGCCATGCCCTGCGCCAGCGTCTCGGCGAAGCGTTCCTCTTCCTGCCTGAGCACGCGTTCGATGTGCGCGCGCTGCGCGTGGAGTTCCGGATACGCCGCGCCCATTTCCTCGTCCAGCACTGGCACCAGCGCATGGAAGAAAGGCTCTCGCTGGCCGAGCATGAAGCCGTGCCGGATCGCGCGCCGGATGATGCGGCGGAGCACGTAGCCGCGACCTTCGTTCGACGGCAGCACGCCGTCGGCAACCAGGAACGAGCAAGCACGGATGTGATCGGCGATCACGCGCAGCGAGCTCGACTTGATGTCCGACGTGCCGGTGAGCTTCGCTGCGGCGGCGACCAGGTGCCGGAAGAGGTCAATGTCGTAATTGCTGTGCACGCCCTGCATCACGGCCGCGATGCGCTCGAGACCCATGCCGGTGTCCACCGAGGGCTTCGGCAGTGGCGTCATCGTGCCGTCGGCCGAGCGGTCGTATTGCATGAACACCAGGTTCCAGATCTCGACGTAACGGTCGCCGTCCTCATTGGGCGAGCCCGGCGGTCCGCCTTCGATGCCGGGGCCATGGTCGTAGAAGATTTCGCTGCACGGGCCGCAGGGACCGGTGTCGCCCATCGACCAGAAATTCGACTTCATGCCCATGCGGGTCAACCGCCCCGGGTCGACGCCGATTTCCTTGAGCCAGATCTCCGCAGCGCCGTCGTCCTCTTCATACACGGTGACCCACAGCCGCTCGGGCGGGATGCCGAGCGTGCCGGTCACGAAATCCCAGGCATAACGGATCGCTTCGCGCTTGAAGTAGTCGCCGAAACTGAAATTGCCGAGCATCTCGAAGAACGTGTGGTGCCGGGCCGTGTAGCCAACGTTCTCGAGGTCGTTGTGCTTGCCGCCGGCGCGCACGCAGCGCTGCGAACTCGCCGCGCGCACGTAGCTGCGCTGGTCCTTGCCGAGGAACACGTCCTTGAACTGGACCATGCCGGCGTTGGTGAACAGCAGTGTCGGGTCGTTGCCCGGGACCAGCGAACTCGAGGCCACGACGGTGTGGTCATGACTCTTGAAGAAATCGAGGAACGCAGCACGCAACTCGGCGCTGCCCATTTGCTTTCGGGGTTCGCTCATCTTGCTCACGGTTCGATGTCTTCGCCCGGGCCCAGTGCGGCCCGGATCTGCTCGGCGGAAAACCCGCGATATTGCAGGAATCGGCTTTGTCTTGCACGCTCCGGCCAGTCGGCCGGGCTGGCCGCCCCGAAACGCCTGCGGCGCGTGTCACGGGCAATGGCAGACCAGTCCTCGGCCGAGGCTTCAAGCGCCTCGTCGATGTCGGCGTCCGCCACGCCTCGCTCACGCAGTTCCATCCGGATACGGACCGGCCCGTGGCCGCGCGCGGCACGCTGCCGCACGAACTGCCCGGTGAATCGCTCCTCGGAGAGCAGGCGCTCGGCGACGAGCGCCTCCACCACGGCCGCGATCACCTCGACCGGATAGCCGCGCCGCTCGAGTCGCGTAGCCAGTTCCGCCCGGCCGAAGTCCCGGCCCGCAAGCAGCGCAAGCGCCGCGACGCGGACCGTGCGCTCGTCGGCCTCCCCGGCGGCCGCGTCAGGCTTCCTCGGCCGCCTCACCCTTGGCTGCCTCGCCCTTCTTCGCGACGACCAGCAGCTTGGCCCGGAGCGCATCCTCGATCTCGCGCGCCGTGTCCTTGTGCTGTTGCAGGTAGGTGCGCACGTTCTCCTTGCCCTGGCCGATGCGCTCGCCGTTGTAGCTGTACCACGAGCCGGACTTCTCGATCAGGTTGTGCAGCACACCCAGCTCGATGATCTCGCCTTCGCGCGAGATGCCCAGGCCGTACATGATCTCGAACTCGGCCTCGCGGAACGGCGGCGCGACCTTGTTCTTCACGACCTTGACGCGCGTCTGGTTGCCGATCACCTCGTCGGCGGACTTGATCGCGCCGATACGGCGGATGTCGAGGCGCACGGAAGCGTAGAACTTCAGCGCGTTGCCGCCGCTTGTGGTCTCGGGGTTGCCGAACATCACGCCGATCTTCATGCGGATCTGGTTGATGAACACGACGATGCTGTTCGAGCGCTTGATGTTGCCGGTGAGCTTGCGCAGCGCCTGCGACATCAGGCGGGCCTGCAGGCCCATCTGCATCTCGCCCATCTCGCCCTCGATCTCGGCCTTGGGCGTCAGTGCCGCCACCGAGTCCACGACGATCATGTCGACCGCGCCGGAGCGCACCAGCATGTCGGTGATCTCGAGTGCCTGCTCGCCGTTGTCGGGCTGCGACACGAGCAGCTCGTTCACGTTGACGCCGAGCTTTTCTGCGTAGGCCGGGTCGAGCGCATGCTCCGCGTCCACGAAGGCGGCGGTGCCACCCGCCCGCTGCACTTCGGCGATCGCGGTAAGCGCCAGCGTGGTCTTGCCCGAGGATTCCGGCCCGTAGATTTCCACCACGCGGCCTCGCGGCAGTCCGCCGACACCGAGCGCGATGTCGAGACCCAGCGAGCCGGTCGAGACCGCCTCAACATCGTACGTCGCGCCAGCGTCCCCGAGGCGCATCACCGAGCCCTTGCCGAACTGCTTCTCGATCTGTCCCAGTGCGGCCACCAGGGCCTTCTTGCGGTTGTCTTCCATTGCCTGTGCTCGCTTTGGCCCTGTGGGCCCGGTCAGAAGTGGATATCCGGGAAGGGGCGCATTATTTCACAGCGACCACGCCCCCGCCGGGCGATAAATTCATGCAAATCAGCAGTTACTGCGAGCAGTCTCGCCCCGGGCAGGCTCATGGCATGAGCCTGCCCGAACCTGGCTGGTCAAGTGTCTGTAGGCCAGGACGCAAGCTCGACGTATCGAGCACCCTCGGGGCCGGTCACCGACTGTACCAGTGCGAACGCACGGACAGGCCAATGAAGTGGCTGCACCAGCCGTTCGCCTGCCTCCGGCGGCAGCGACTGCAGGATTCGGCGCGCAAGAGTCACATGCGGACTGAACGGCCGCGCCTCCGGCGTAAACCCGCGCAGCAGTAACTCGGACCTGAGCGACAGCACCAGCGCGGCCAGCGGGTCCGGCGTCAAGCTGGCCGCCAGGCACAGGACCTGGGGTCGCTTCCAGTGCTGCAGCTGGTCGAATTCCAGTTCGCAGCCCAACGCTCCTGCGGCGGCCGCCGCAGCTGTGTCCAGAACGTCCTGCAGCCTGGATTCCGGCACGTCGCCCAGGAATTCCAGGGTCAGGTGCCACTGGTCGGGTCGCTGGGGTCGGCCGGCGCCTGCAGGCACGAATTGGCGGACGGCCGCTGCCAGACGGTGTCGCGCCGCATCGTCCGGCCACGAAGCGAAGAACAGGCGCCTTGCCGGCCCATGCCACACGGCCGGCCCATTGGCCACCGCGGTCACGCGTCGAGCACACCAGCCAGGGCCAGGGCCACCGCCTGCCGCCGCACGGCTTCCCGGTCGCCTTCAAACAAGTGGACCTCCGCGCGGATCTCCCGCTGGTCCCCCCGGTCGAAGGCCCAGGCGAACCAGACCGTCCCTACAGGCTTGCCTTGCTGGCCCCCATCTGGGCCGGCAATTCCGCTCACTGCGACCGCCAGGTCGGCGCCGAAGCGGTCCAGCACCCCGGCCGCCATCTCGCGGACGGTCGCCTCGCTGACGGCGCCTGTCCGCGTGAGTGTGTCCACGCCTACACCAAGGATCTCCGCCTTGGCCTGGTTCGAATAGGTGACCACCCCGCCGTCAAACCACCCGCTGCTGCCCGGCAGGTCTGTGCAGGCCTTGGCCACCCAGCCGCCAGTGCAGGATTCCGCGACGGCAAGCCTGCGCCTGGCGTCGAGCAGGCGCCCGGCTACCCGGGCGGCCAGCGCCCTGATTTCCTCGTCGTTTGGGGATGTCATTCTCAGGATTCTAGTCGCCTCTGGACAGCGCCGGGGCCGTGTCCTACCGTGTCCAACCAATCCTCAACAAGGAAAACCTAGTTATGAGACTCGCCCCGTTGGCCCTCGCGCTGTTCGTCACATCGCTCCCACTGATGTCGTCGGCGCAGGTCGCCGCGCCGGATACCGTGCCAACCTCTGACGAGCAGATCCTGCTCGACAGGGTGATGAACAACAAGCGGTCTGTCTACGAGGGGAACCTCAAGTTGACGGACGCCGAGAGCAAGGCCTTCTGGCCCATCTACGACGAGTACGAGGGCAAGGTGAAGAAGCTCGACGATCGCTTCATCGCACTGGTCAACGAATTCGCCGAGAAGTACGACACGCTGACCGACAAGGACGCCAAGTCGATGCTCGATGAGAAGATGGCGATCGAAGCCAAGCGCATGGCACTCAAGCAGGAGTACACGAAGAAGGTTGAGGATGTGCTGCCGGCCGTAAAGGCGCTGCGCTACTCGCAGCTCGAGACTCGAGTCGAAATCCTGGTGCGACGCAACGTGTACGGACTGATCCCGCTCGCGAACTGAGCCCGCACACGGCCCCGACCGTCGATCCTCGAGACAGATATCCGGAGTCCCGATCCATGAAGAAGATCCTGATCGCTCTCGCTACCGTGGCTTTGCTTGGCGCCACGCAGAGTGCGCTGGCCCAGTCGTCCGGTGAAATCAGCATGTCCGACCAGGAGCAGTTGCTGATCTCACAGATCCAGAGCGACAGGCGCGCCATCGTGCTCTCCACGCTGCAGCTCACCGACGCG
Organism: uncultured Gammaproteobacteria bacterium; assembly: GCA_963732415.1. GTDB lineage: Bacteria > Pseudomonadota > Gammaproteobacteria > Steroidobacterales > Steroidobacteraceae > RPQJ01. The sequence continues at coordinate 147,975 of CAVSZK010000021.1, read as the reverse complement.
GAAGTCCAGGCCTTCACGCCGATTTTCGACAAGTACCAGGCGGAGATGAAGAAGCTCGGCACGCGCTACACCGACGTCCTCAACAAGTTCGCGTCGAACTACGACTCGATGACGGATGACGCTGCGGAGGACATCCTGAAGGAGTCCTTCAAGGTACGGGAGGAGCGCAACGACTTGCTGAAGGAATACGCCAGGCTGATGGGCAAGAAGCTGCCCGCGACCAAGGTGCTGCGCTGGGTGCAGATCGAGAACAAGATGACCGCTCTGCTGGATTGGCAGATGGCGCAGATCATTCCGCTGGCCAGGTAAGGAGGCGACACAAGATGCGTAGTTTCGCGACAACTGGACTGCTGGCGGCCGCGTTGATTGCCACCTCGATGCTGGCAGGGTGCGCGTCCACGCCTTCGGTGCGCTCTGATTACGACAAGAGCGCTGACTTCGGGAGTTTTCGCACTTTCGGGTTCCTGGACCAGGGCACCGAAGCCAAGTCGCTGGCGATCCAGACGCTCGAGGCCGCGGCGACACGCGAGATGGAGGCCCGGGGCTACAAGCTCGCCGCCGAGCCCGACCTGCTGGTGCACTTCACCGGCAAGCTCGAGGACAGGACCGACGTGCAGTCCGTCCCGGGTCCGATGTACGGACCGGCCTGGGGATACGGTGGGTGGTACGGCTCACCCTACGGCGGATGGAACTATAACCAGCAGGTCACCACCCGACATTACCAGGTCGGCCAGCTTGTCATGGACATCGTCGACCGCGCGAAACGACAGGTGGTATTCCAGGCCGGCATCGAGAAAACCGTGACCAAGGAAATGCTGAACAATCGGGAACAGGCGCTGAACAACGCAGCCAGCAAATTGTTCGCGACCTACCCGTTCGTCGCCGGACAGTCCGCGCCGGTCGCGCTTCCGGACAAGAAATAAAATCGCGATTCCGCAATCAGCGCCAGCCTTCGCAAGGGGGCTGGCGCTTTCTTTCGCGTAACATTGTCGGCCAGATGAACGCCCCGGATCTTTCCTCGCACACCCCGGTGATGCAGCAATACCTGCGCATCAAGGCGCAGTACCCGGACGTGCTGGTCTTCTACCGGATGGGCGACTTCTACGAACTCTTCTTCGAGGACGCCCGCCGCGCCGCGCGCGTGCTCGACATCACGCTGACGGCCCGCGGGACCTCCGGCGGCGAACCAATCCCGATGGCCGGCGTCCCGGTGCAGTCGCTCGATACCTATCTCTCGCGCGCCGTGCGCCGCGGCGAGTCGGTCGCCATCTGCGAGCAGATCGGCGACCCTGCGAAGTCCAAGGGCCCGGTCGAGCGGCAGGTGGTACGCGTCGTCACACCCGGCACCGTGACCGACGACGCGTTGCTCGAGGAGCGGCGCGATACGCTGCTGGCCGCACTGAGTACCACGGCCGAACGGTTTGGCATCGCATGGCTCGAACTTTCGAGCGGGCGTTTTCATGCGCTGGAGGCGACCGGCGCCGAGGCGCTGGCGGCGGAACTCGAGCGCCTGCGTCCGGCGGAACTGCTGGTGGCGGAGGACGCGATCCTGCGCGTCCCACCAGGAACACAGACCTGCCTCCGCCAGCGACCACCCTGGCACTTCGAAGCGGCCAGTGCGGAGCGACAGCTCTGCGAGCAGTTCGGGACCCGCGACCTCGCAGGCTTCGGCCTCGGCGGACGGCCGCTCGCGATCGGCGCCGCGGGCTGCCTGCTGCAATACCTGCGCGACACTCAGAAATCCGCGTTGCCCCACCTGCGGGGCATCCGCTGCGAGGAACGCGAAGAGGCGCTGCTGCTCGACGCCGCGACACGGCGCAATCTAGAGCTCGACGCCAGTCTTTCGGGACGTGCGGACAGCACGCTAGTCGACGTACTCGACCGCACGGCGACGTCCATGGGCGGCCGCGAGCTGCGCCGCTGGGTGCAACGCCCATTGCGCCAGCGATCGCCACGGGAGGAACGCCTGCAGGCAATCGAGGCCTTCCTCGACACCGGCCTGCACCATGCTATTCACTCGCTACTCGGGCGCGTTGGCGACATCGAGCGCATCCTGGCGCGGGTGGCGCTGCGTTCCGCGCGTCCGCGCGACCTGGCAGCACTGCGCGACGCGCTGGCCTGCCTGCCCGAACTGCAGCGGATCCTGACCGGCATCGACTCGCCATTGCTTGCACGGCTTGCGGCGGCGGCCGGGCCGCATCCTGAAACACACGACCTGCTCTCCTCCGCGCTGATGCCCGCGCCCGCTGCGCTGCTGCGCGAGGGCGGCGTGATCGCGCCTGGATACGACGCCGACCTCGACGAACTGCGCCGCATCGCCGAGCACAGCGACGAGGCACTGCTGGAGCTTGAAAATCGCGAGCGCGAGCGCACCGGATTCGCCAACCTGCGCTTCGGCTACAACCGCGTGCAGGGCTACTACATCGAGGTGAGCCGCAGCCAGGCCGACCAGGTGCCCTCCGACTGGGTGCGACGCCAGACCGTCAAGAATGCCGAGCGATACATCACCAGCGAACTGAAGACTTTCGAGGACCGCGTGCTCGGCGCGCGCGACCGCTCGCTGGCCCGCGAGCGCGAGCTCTACGAAGGATTGCTGGACAGGCTGACCGAACACCTGCCTGGGTTGCAGACAACCGCCGCGGCGCTCGCGTCGCTCGACGTGCTCGCGAACCTCGCCGAACGTGCGATCGCACTAAGGCTTGCGAAGCCCACGATCAGTGACGACGCGCGCATCGACATCCGCGGTGGTCGACACCTGGTCGTGGAACAGCACCTCGACGGGCCGTTCGTGCCCAATGACCTGGACCTGCAGGACGGTCGGCGAATGTTGATCGTCACCGGCCCTAACATGGGCGGCAAGTCCACCTACATGCGACAGTCGGCGCTGATAGTGATCCTGGCCGGAATCGGCAGCTACGTGCCGGCGGATTCGGCCGTCATCGGCCTGGTGGACCGGATCTTCACGCGCATCGGCGCCGCGGATGACCTGGCCGGCGGACGCTCGACCTTCATGGTGGAGATGACCGAGGCTGCCAACATCCTGAATAACGCCACGCGCGACAGCCTGGTATTGATGGACGAGATCGGCCGCGGCACCAGCACCTACGATGGATTGTCGCTGGCCTGGGCCTGTGCGCGTCACATCGGGCGCGAGGTCGGCGCCTACACGCTGTTCGCCACGCACTACTTCGAGCTCACCGCGCTCTCGGAAGAACTGCCGGCCTGCGCCAACGTACATCTCGACGCTACCGAGCACGCCGACACGCTGGTGTTCCTGCACACAGTGAAGGAAGGCCCCGCGAACCAGAGCTACGGACTGCAGGTCGCGCGACTCGCGGGCGTGCCGAAATCCGTCGTTGGCGAGGCGCGACGGTTCCTGCACGAGCTCGAGCGCCGCGACCACGCCGCGCGACCACCCGCGCCGCAACAGGAACTCGATCTGCCGCCGCCAGTCGATCCAGCGGAGGCTGCGGCACTCGCTGAGCTCGAGGATCTCGATCCCGACACGCTGAGCCCGCGAGATGCGCTCGCGCTGCTGTTCAGGTTGAAGGAGTCGCTGCGCGATCGTCGGTAGCTTGCCTGCCGGATGCGCTCATCCGAGGAACAGGAGCCCAGATTGCCTGTGAACAGTGATATTTTTGGCCCGACTCGACACCAAGCCAGGCATGCGAGCGCGAGCGCCCGGTGTTTGCCGTCCACAGAGAGGTCCGCCGCCGTGAGTCTGGCGCAGCGCTTCCCGGCCATCCTTTCGAGCCTGCTGTTCTCCGTGCTGCCTGCGGCCTGCGGTGGCGGCTCGGGCGGCGGCGGCAGCGGCTCCGGAAGCAACCCGCCACCATCCGCACCGCCGATGTTCTCATCTCCGACGGCTGTGCGCGTTTCCCAGGCGACGCCCTTCAGCAACGGTTGCTTGCCGGTTCAGGGTGGTACGACGCTCTACGCCAATGCAGAAGTCGAACCGCATCTCGCAATCGACGCGTCGAACCCGAACCATCTGGTGGCCGCGTGGCAGCAGGACCGCCTGTCGGACGGCGGGGCGCGCGGCCTTGTGACCGCGGTGTCGGTGGATGGCGGAGCCAGCTGGACCGGTGTGGGCGCCGCGCCGTTTTCCGAGTGCGCCGGCGGACGTTTTGCGCGGGTCTCCGACCCCTGGCTCAGCGTGAACGGAACCACGACCATCCAGGTCGGTATCGCCTTCACTGGCGACATGCTCTCGGCCGGCGCCCGCAGCGCGGTTCTCGCAAGCCGCTCCGTCGATGGTGGGTTCAGCTGGAGTGCCGCGGTGGCGCTCGCCGACGACGACGGCTCGCAGTATTTCAACGACAAGGAGAGCGTTACGATCGATGCGACGGACCCGCGAATCGTGTACGCCGCCTGGGATCGCCTGGACGGCAGCGACCGGGGACCGGCGATCATGGCGCGATCCACGGACGGTGGCATCAGCTGGTCGCCACCGACGATCATCTACGATCCGGGGCCGGGCGGTCGCCAGACGATCGGCAACGTGATCGTCGTCGCGCCCGACGGGACTGTCTTCGACTTCTTCACCGAGCTGGGTCCTTCGCCCATCAATCCGAGCCTGACCGTCGGCAGGCTTGCTGTCGTTCGCTCCATCGACAAGGGCCATACCTGGTCGACGCCCATGCCCGTCGCGGACCTGCTGTCGGTAGGCACGCGCGTGCGCTCTTTGCCGATGGTCGCTGTGCGCGCCGGCGAAATACTGGGATCATTTGCCGTCGATCCGCGCAACGGAGCGCTGTACGCGGTCTGGCAGGATGCGCGTTTTTCCGGCGGGGATCACGATTCGATCGTCATCGCCCGGTCGCGGGACGGCGGCGTTACCTGGAGCGCACCAGCTCCGGTCAATGCGAACCTCGATATCCCCGCCTTCACGCCCACGCTCACGGTCCTCCAGGACGGCACGGTCGGAGTCGCCTACTACGACCTCCCCCAGGCAGGCAGCTCTACGTACCAGCCGACCGACTTCTGGCTGGCGACGTCGCGCGACCTGGTCACCTGGCAACGAACGCGGCTGGCCGGAGATTTCGACCTGCGGATCGCGCCGGACGCGGGCGGACTGTTCCTGGGCGACTACCAGGGCCTGGTCGGTTCCAACTCGACCCTGGTAACGCTGTACGTGCGCACGAATAACGGTGACACCACGAATCGCACCGACGTGTACGCCGACCGGCTGGATGCACGCGCCGTGGCATCGGCCCAGACAGCATCGGCACCGTCCGCGCTTCCGCTGAACCTGCCCGCCTGGAGCGCTGCTGCGCAGGCACGGGTCAGCCGCAATCTTTCCGAAATCCGGGCGGCGCGGCAGCGTGAGTGGCAGCGATTGCGCGGGACCACCGATCCGGGTGAGTCAAGATAAACGGGCCGCGGAATCGCAGCGGCATCGCCACGATGCACGGGCCCGGCGTCAGGCGATCGAGATCAGCTTGCGGCCAGTGCGGGAGCGACGCTCGATCTGCAGCGTCGTGAGAGCAATGGCCACCCATGCGCCATGGAAAATTATCCCGGCGAGCAGGACGGACCACCCCGGCAGTGGCCCCACTGAAGCCCGGTCGATGAATTCCGCGATGCTGGCGACATTCGTAGGATGGATCGCGAGCTTGCCGCAATAGGCGATGCCCTGCACCGCCAGGATATAGGCGTAGTTCTTGCGCAGTCGCCGCCCGATCGAGCGCGTGAAACTGATATGAAAATGCGGTTTCGCGTAGTCGTCGGCCAGCAGCGTGTTCCACTTGCCGTCCATCTTTACGCTTTCGCCGCGCAGCATCGGCACGTAGACGTCCGTCTCAATCAGCCGACAGCGTGCGCGCCAGACGTTGAAATACCGGTAGCGCCGCGCCTCGAAGACCAGGAAGACGCTGACCAGGAATCCCAGCAGGATCAGTGGCAGCGGCGAAGCATCCGCCGTCGCGAAGGTGAGCGACAGCGCCAGGCCCGTCGTCACCACGGCCCAGTTCGTGGTGTGGTCTAGCCGGGTGCGCCATGCGGTACTGCGGTAGACCTCGCCGCGGTAGAGATGCGCGAGGGCTGCCAGCTCGGCGGAGCTGAACTGGGTCTTCGGGGCCGCGGCAGCGCCCGTGTCCGGCATGTCGTCCAAAGTGCGCCCTCAGATTCCGGTCATCGAGTCGTGCCAGAATTCGTCGTATGGCGGCCATCCCGATCGAACCGGGAATGCCGCAGGAAATGCGCCACCTGCGCAGCTACGTCCTTCGCAAAAAGCATGCCCATGTGGCTGTGCCGCAGCTCGATGTGATCGTCGAGCCCTGGGATGACCGTCTCGCTCGCGGCAACCGTGCCGTCGTTCGTCTCGTCGAAGTGAGCAAAGAACCGACCCATGCCGACACGCCGCGTGCCGGCGATGGTGCCGAGCGCGCCCGGGCCCTGCCAGTGGCGTGCCTCGCGCGACGTGACCTCCCGGAGCAGGTGCGGGCCGATCACGGGCCGCAGAGGCCGCCATCGCATCACGCCCTCCGCGGCCCGGCAGTTGCTGAGTGGCGATCCAAGCAGCACCGCGTTGCCCTGGAAGCGCCCCGCGTTTTCGGAAAGCGAGCGGTAGACGAACGTGCCGCCCAGGCTGTGCCCGACGAAGTGAACGCGGCCGCCCTCGCTGACGCGATCGGCGAAATCCGCGAGCCGGGCGCTGATGTCAGCCGCGTGACCACGCAATGTCGGATAGGTGAAGACGTGGACGTCAAAGCCATGCTCGTGTCGCAGCCGGCGCTTGAGCGACGCCATTTCCGACCCGTTCATCCACAGGCCGTGAACCAGGACGACTGGGTCGCGGGGCATCGATAACCAGTAGCGGTCCCGGCGTCGAGCGCGGGCCGGGCAGCGCCCGGCCCGCCCCCGGCGGGCCCTACTCCTTCACCGGCAACCGCACACGCACGTGCAGCTCGCGCAGCTGCTGCTCCGAGACTTCGGTCGGAGCGTCGGTGAGCGGGCAGGTCGCCGTCTGTGTCTTCGGGAATGCGATCACGTCGCGGATCGAATCTGCGCCCGCCATCAGCATGACGAGTCGATCGAGCCCGAACGCGATGCCGCCGTGCGGGGGCGCACCGTACTTGAGCGCCTCGAGCAGGAAGCCGAACTTCTTCTGCGCTTCTTCGGCCCCGATGCCGAGCAGCTCGAACACCGTGGACTGCATGTCGCTGCGATGGATACGGACCGAGCCGCCGCCGATCTCGGAGCCGTTAAGCACCATGTCGTAGGCGCGCGCCAGCGCACCACCCGGGTCGGCCTCGAGCGCGGCCGGATCGTCGTTGACCGGTGAGGTGAACGGGTGGTGCATCGCGGCCCAGCGCTTAGCCGCAGGATCCCACTCGAACATCGGGAAGTCCATCACCCACAGCGGCCGCCAGCCGGCTTCGACCAGCCCCAGGTCCTGGCCGACCTTTACGCGCAGCGCGCCGAGTGCGTCGTTGACCACCTTCGCCTTGTCCGCGCCGAAGAACACCAGGTCGCCGGTGCCCGCACCAGTGCGCTCGATGAGCCCCGCTACCGCCGCGTCAGAGAGGAACTTCAGGATCGGTGACTGCAGCCCGTCGCGTCCCTTTGCCGCGTCGTTCACCTTGATGTATGCGAGTCCCTTCGCACCGTAGCGCGCGACGAACGCGGTGTAGTCGTCGATCTGCTTGCGCGACAGTTTCTCACCGCCGCCCGGGACGCGCAGGGCCGCCACGCGACCGTCCTTGTCGGCGGCGGGCGCAGCGAACACCTTGAAGTCGCAGTCCCTGACCAGGTCGGCAACGTCCACCAGTTCGAGCGGGATGCGCAGGTCGGGCTTGTCCGACGCGTAGCGGCGCATCGCCTCGACGTAGGTCATGCGCGGGAACGGATCCGGCAGCGTGGTGCCCAGGGCCTTGGCGAAAATATCGCGCACCAGGCCTTCCATCAGCGCCAGGATCTCGTCGCGCTCGAGGAACGAGGTCTCTACGTCGAGCTGGGTGAACTCGGGCTGGCGGTCGGCGCGCAGGTCCTCGTCGCGGAAGCAGCGCACGATCTGGTAGTAGCGATCGAAGCCCGACATCATCAGCAACTGCTTGAATATCTGCGGCGACTGCGGCAGCGCGAAGAACTTGCCCGGCTGCGTGCGGCTTGGCACCAGGTAGTCGCGCGCACCTTCGGGCGTAGCCTTCGTCAGCATCGGCGTCTCGACGTCAACGAACCCGTGCCCGTCGAGGTATTCGCGCATCGTGCGAGTTACGCGGTGGCGCAACCGAAGCCGCTTCTGCATCTCGTCGCGACGCAGGTCGATATAGCGGTACTTGAGCCGCGTCTCTTCCTTCACGTCCTCGTCGAGCTGGAACGGAATCGGCTCGGCGCGGTTCAGCACTTCGATCTCGCGCGCCAGCAGTTCGACCTGGCCCGACGCGAGGTTGGCGTTGGCAGTCCCGGCCGGGCGCGGGCGCACCAGCCCTATGACCTTGATGACCCACTCGCCGCGCAGGCGCTCGGCCTCCGCGAACACCGCGGCGGCATCCGGATCGAACACGACCTGCAGCAGGCCCTCGCGGTCGCGAAGGTCGACGAAGATCACGCCACCGTGGTCGCGGCGGCGGTGAACCCAGCCGGCAACCGAGACGGTGGAACCGACGAGGGTTTCGTTGACCTCGCCGCAATAGTGAGTGCGCATTGGCATTGGAAGGTCCAGGAGGCTATCGACGCTGGGCTATCGGCTGCGGGAAGTGGCGAATGCCTCGGCAACGGCCTGCAGCCCAGCGCCTGCAGTGCAGGGGCGCAGAATGTTACGGTTCGGTCTGCTGCGGCGCAAGACGACCGTCCACGGGCGCATTCCGCCAGGTCGGGACCACGACCCCGAGCGTGAACAGCATCTTGAACCCCTCGTCCACCGTCATGTCCAGCATCACGATTTCGTCGTTGGGGAACATGACCAGGAACCCGGTGGTCGGATTGGGCGTGGTCGGGACGAATACACCGGTCACCTTGTACGCGGTCCTGGCCTGCGCCTCCTGGAGGTCGTGCGCCGTGATGAAACCGATGCTGAAGACGCCCTTGCGCGGGAACTCGACCAGCACGACCTGCTTGAACGAACGGCCGGTGTCTGTAAGCACGGTCTCGCTGAAAGACTTGGCGCCGCCATAGACCGGCCCGATCACCGGAATGCGGCGCACCAGCGACTCGAGTCCCGCGACGATCCTGCCGCCGAACAGGTTCTTGACCAGCAACCCGGTGAGAAACAACAGCAACAGCGACAGGATCACCCCGACGCCGGGCACGTAGGTGCCGACGATCGTCTCCGGTCGCCACGCATGGGGCAGCAACACCAGCGACTGGTCCAGGATCCGCGCCACGAAGCGCAGCACCCAGACCGTCACCATTATCGGGATCCAGACCAGCAACCCGCCGATCAGGTAGTTGCGGAATTTCTTCAGCGGATGCCGGCGCCCCGCCTCGTCATGCTCCGGAGGATTCGGGAACACCGGCCGCGGATCGGGTCGCTCAGCGCTTGCGGGCACGGGCAGGAGCCTTTTTCCGTGACGGGACTCTTGCCGATGCCTTGCTGGCGGCGCCCGACGTCTTCGAACGCCGCGCGCTCCCAGCCGAGCCGGCAGCGGGCCTGGCCTCCGGCCTGCGATTCCGGCTTGGATTCGGACTTGGATTCCGGCTTGGATTCGGACTTGGCGTCCGGCTTGACCGCAGCCTTTGTCTCAACGGCAGCCGGTTCGGCGTCACCTTTCTGGGCCAGGTTGCGCTTCTGCTCCTTGTCGGACTTGAAGTCCGTCTCGTACCAGCCGCTGCCGGCGAGCCGGAACATCGGCGCCGACATCAGTCGTTTCAATGTGTGTCGCCCGCATTCCGGGCACTCCCGCAGCGGCTTGTCGGAAATCTTCTGCAGCGCCTCGAGGTGATGGTTGCACTTCGAACACTGGTATTCGTAGATTGGCATGGTCCGGTCGAGTCCCTGGTGCGAGCGGGCGATTATACGGAATCGGGATGGCCCGCCGTCTTTCGACTGCGCGGGCTGCCCGGCGCGAGGTCAGGCCCTCTTGCGCTTCGAAGGCGCCGTCGAGCCGGCCTCGTTGGCCCCCGAAAATACCAGCTTCCCGTCGCTTGCCGTTACCAGTACGCGATCGCCAGGCCCGAAGTCGCCGCGCAGTATGGACTGCGCCAGCGGGTTTTCGAGTTGGTGCTGGATCGCGCGCTTCAGCGGCCGCGCACCGTATACGGGGTCGAAGCCGGCCTCGCTCAACAGGTCGAGCGCCGAGTCGTCGAGCGCGAGTTCCATGTCCCTGTCGGCCAGCCTGCGGCGCAGGAAACCGACCTGGATCTCGACAATGGAGCGCAGGTCCTCGCGGCCGAGCGGGTGGAACACCACGACCTCGTCCACGCGGTTGATGAACTCCGGGCGGAAGTGGCTGCCGACGATTTCCATAACCGCAGACTTCATCTTCGCGTAGTTGGCCTCGCCGGCGAGTTCCTGGATGACCTGCGAACCGAGGTTCGAGGTCATGATGATCACGGTGTTGCGGAAATCGACGGTGCGGCCCTGGCCGTCCGTCAGGCGCCCGTCGTCGAGCACCTGCAGCAGCACGTTGAATACGTCGGGGTGGGCCTTCTCGACCTCGTCGAGCAGGATCACGGAATACGGCCGGCGCCGCACGGCCTCGGTGAGATAGCCGCCCTCCTCGTAGCCAACATAGCCCGGGGGCGCACCGATCATCCGAGCCACGGAGTGCTTCTCCATGAACTCGGACATGTCGATGCGCACCATGGCCTCCTCGGTGTCGAACAGGAATTCCGCCAGCGCCTTCGAGAGCTCTGTCTTGCCGACGCCGGTGGGACCGAGGAACAGGAACGACCCGTTCGGCCGGTTCGGATCGGACAGCCCCGCACGGGAACGCCGGATCGCATCCGACACTGCCTTCACGGCCTCTGCCTGGCCGACGACGCGCTTTGCCAGCGCCTCCTCCATGCGCAACAGCCTGTCACGCTCGCCTTCGAGCATCTTCGACACCGGGATACCGGTCCACTTGGAGACGACCTCGGCGACTTCTTCCTCGGTCACCTTGTTGCGAACCAGCGTTGGCACGTCGGATTCGGCTTCCTGCGCGTCGACCAGGCGCTTTTCCAGTTCCGGGATCCTGCCGTACTGCAGTTCCGACATGCGCCCGAGGTCCCCGGCCCGGCGGGCCGCGTCGAAATCGACCCTTGCGCGCTCGAGGTCCTCCTTGATCCGGGCAGCGCCCTGCGCGGTCGCCTTCTCGGCTTTCCAGATTTCCTCTAGATCGGAATACTCCTTCTCGAGCCCGCCGAGCGTCACCTCGAGCTGGTCGAGGCGCTTCTTCGACGCGTCGTCCTTCTCCTTCTTCAGCGCCTCGCGCTCCATCTTCAGCTGGATGATGCGGCGCTCGAGACGGTCCATCGCCTCAGGCTTGGAATCGATCTCCATGCGGATTCGCGAGGCCGCCTCGTCGATCAGGTCGATCGCCTTGTCGGGCAACTGCCGGCCCGAGATGTAGCGATGCGACAGCGTCGCCGCGGCGACGATGGCGGGATCGGTGATCTCGACCTTGTGATGGACGGCATAGCGTTCCTTGAGCCCGCGCAGGATTGCGATCGTGTCTTCGACCGAAGGCTCTTCCACCAGTACTTTCTGGAAGCGGCGTTCGAGTGCGGCGTCCTTCTCGACGTATTTTCGGTATTCATCGAGCGTGGTCGCGCCGACGCAATGCAGCTCACCGCGCGCGAGCGCGGGCTTCAGCATGTTGCCGGCGTCCATGGCGCCCTCGGCCTTGCCGGCGCCGACCATGGTGTGCAGCTCGTCGATGAACAGGATCACGCGGCCTTCCTGCTTCGACAGGTCGTTCAATACACCCTTCAGCCGCTCCTCGAATTCGCCGCGGAACTTCGCACCCGCGATCAGCGAGCCCATGTCGAGTGCGAGAATGCGCTTGTCGCGCAGGCTCTCGGGCACCTCGCCGTTGACGATGCGCAGTGCGAGGCCCTCGACGATCGCCGTCTTGCCGACGCCTGGCTCGCCGATCAGCACGGGATTGTTCTTGGTGCGACGCTGCAACACCTGGATAGTGCGGCGGATCTCGTCGTCGCGGCCGATCACCGGGTCGAGCTTGCCCTGCTCGGCGCGCTCGGTCAGGTCGATGGTGAATTTCTCGAGCGCCTGGCGCTGATCCTCGGCGTTCGCGTCGTTGACCTTCTCGCCGCCGCGCACCTCGTCGATCGCGCGCTCCAGCGCGCCCTTCACGGCACCACAGTCGCGGAGGATGCGGCCAAGCTCGCCCTTGTCGTCGAGGGCGGCGAGCACGAACAGCTCACTCGACACGAACTGGTCGCCTCGCTTCTGTGCGAGCTTGTCGGTGACGTTCAGCAGCTTGCTGAGGTCGTTGGAGAAATGGACCTCGCCGCCGGTGCCTTCGACCTTTGCAAGGCCATCGATTGCCTGGCCGAGCTGGGAGCGCAGGCGGTTCACGTTGACGTCCGCCTTGTCGAGCAGCGGTCGTACCGACCCGCCCTGCTGGTCGAGCAGCGCAAGCATCAGGTGCGCAGGTTCGATGAACTGGCTGTCGCGGCCGAGCGCCAGCGACTGGGCGTCGGCCATTGCCATCTGGAACTTGCTGGTCAGTTTGTCCATTCGCATAGGTCAGGGCTCCCATCAGGGGCTGTGTTACAGGCTAGTTGGGGGCAGGAACGCCGAAGATAAAGGGCGGCATGGCAAGCGACCGCCGTGTTTCCACGGAACTGGCGCAGCTCAATCGCCCTATCGGCCAACCCGCAAATGCCCCCGCGACCGGGAGAATCACACGATTCTCGAAGATCGGCGCAAATGGCCGCATTTTTCGTGACTTTTGGCGTATTTTCGAAGCTTTTCGGACCGGACTATTCCGGGATCACGAATTGATGTGCAGCTTGTGCAGGACCCGGTGCAAAAACGGCATGAATAGCACGCCGACGGCAGCCAGGAAGACGATGCCGCTGTATAGCGCATAGACGGAAGCGAAGAGCTTCGCCGAGTCGGTCGTCATCGTGTCCACCGGCCCCATGCCGGTAAGGATCATCGAGGCGTTCAGCAACGAGTCGATCCAGCCCAGCTTCGCGAAGGTGTGGTAGCCGGCGGTCCCGATCCAGAGCGACAGGCCGATGAGCAGCACGCTGACCCCGCCGTGGCGGGCCACCCGGCGCAGGAATTCCTCCCGGGACAAGAGCGGTGTCTTGTGATGTTCGTACACGGGTTGTACCTCCTGGCTACAGCTGGTGGCTGGTGGCTGGTACCCAGTCACAAGGGGACGCGGGCCCTCAATGCATCTGCTGATGCGTGAAGTACACGACCGCCACGCCCAGCCCGATGAACAGCACCTGTTCGAGGCCGGCCCGGAGGTCAACGCGCCGGTGCAACCCGGGAATCAGGTCGGCGACCGCGATATATATGAAGCTCGCCGCGGCAAACGCCAGCGCATACGGAAGCAGGTGCATCGCAGTCCCGAGCGCGAAGTACGCAACCACGCCGCCGACGATGGAAGTGAGGCTGGTCAACAGGTTCAACACAAGCGCGCGGCCACGCGAATACCCTCCGTGCAGCAGGATCGCCAGGTCGCCAACCTCCTGCGGTATCTCGTGCGCAGCCACCGCGAGCGCGGTCACGATGCCGAGCTTCACGTCGGTCATGATGGCCGCCGCAACCAGCACGCCGTCCAGAACGTTGTGGAAGCTGTCACCGAGCAGGATCATGCGTGCCGAGGCCGCGTCGCGTGCCGCGTGGCTCGGGGAATGCATCTCGCAGGGATCGTCGTGGCAATGGCGCCAGAGGACGAACTTCTCGAGCAGGAAGAACGTCAGGATGCCGAGCAGCAGCCCCATGCCGATGCGATGCGCACCGTCGGGCCCGGCCGACTGGAGCGCGTGAGGCAACAGGCCGAGAAAGGCGGCACCGAGCAGCGCGCCGGTCGCGAAGCTCACCAGGTGCGGCAGGATCGCGCCGCGGCGCTGGTCGCCGAGCACCAGGAAGAACGCCGCCGCAAGCGCGCTTACAAAGCCGCTGAGGCCGGTAAGAACGATGATGAGGGTCAGCGAGTTCACGTTGCTTCACACTGGAGCCGGGCGCGCGAGCGTACCACGGCCATCACTCGAGCCATGCCAGCGTCGCCATGCGTCCGGTGACACCGTCGCGCCGGTACGAGAAGAAGCACGCTGCATCGGTCGCCGTGCACCAACCACCGCCGTGGACCGACTCAATGCCCGCGCGCGCGAGCACGATTCGCGCCAGCGCGTACAGGTCGGCCTGGAAGTGACCCTGCTGGTTGCGCTCGAAGCACATCTCGGCTCCCGGCAAGCGGCCGATGAATGCCTGGCGTACCTCGGGGCCTACTTCGAAAGCGCCCTGGCCTATCGCGGGACCGAGCCACGCAACGAGGTCCGCCGGGTCACCGCCCAGTGCCGCGACCGTAGCCTCGACGACGCCGCCAGCCAGCCCGCGCCAGCCCGCATGCGCCGCCGCAATACGGGTGCCGGCATGGTCCACCAGCACCACCGGCAGGCAGTCGGCAGTCATCACCGCGCAGACGCGACCGGGGCTTGCCGCGAATGCCGCATCGGCCCTGGGCATGCCAGCCCTGCCGTCGACCTCGACCACCTCGCACCCGTGGACCTGCTCGAGCCACAGCGGCTCGCAGGGCAGGCCCGCAGCCCGGTGCAGCCTGCGCCTGTTCTGCCGGACCCTGGCCGCATCGTCGCCGACGTGTGCCGCGAGGTTCAGCGAGGCGTAAGGACTCTCGCTGACACCACCAGGTCGCAGCGTCGAGAGCACGCGAGCGTGGCGCGGGGCCGGCCACTCGGGCTCGACCCACTCGACGCCTCCATTCATTTTTCGACCGCGTCGGCTGCTAGCACGAGCAGCAGCTCCTGCATGTCGGCGGGCAGCGGCGCCGCGCATTCCAGGGGCTTGCCAGTCACCGGGTGCGCGAACTCGAGCCGGGCCGCGTGCAACGCCTGCCTCGGGAAATCCTTGAGCGCCTGCCTCAACACCTCGCTCGCACCACGGGGAAATGCAAGGCGCCCGCCGTAGACGCGGTCCCCGACGATCGGGAATCCGGCGTGTGTCAGGTGGACGCGGATCTGGTGGGTACGGCCGGTCTCGAGCTGCACGCGCACGTGAGTGTGCGCGCGATAGCGGTGAATTACCCGGTAGTGCGTGACCGACTCGCGTCCGCCCTGGCGCACGGCCATGCGCACCCGGTCCGTCGGGTGCCTGTCGATCGGGGCATCGACCGTGCCGCCCGCCGTCATCACGCCGCGGCAGATCGCCTGGTACTCCCGGTGTATTTCGCGCTGCTCCAGCATCCGCACCAGCGCCGTGTGGGCGGCCATCGTTCTCGCGACCACCAGCAGCCCGCTCGTGTCCTTGTCGAGCCTGTGCACGATGCCGGCACGCGGCAACTGAGCAAGCTTAGGGTCGAGGGCCAGCAGCGCGTTCTGCAGCGTGCTGTCGGGATTTCCAGCGCCAGGATGCACGACCAGCCCGGCCGGCTTGTCCAGGACGAAGATGTGTCGATCTTCGTGCACCAGCGCCAACGGAATGTCCTGGGGAACGGCCCGCGGGTCCTCCGGAAGCGACGCCGCGATCACGACCTTCTCACCGCCGGACACTTTGTCGCGAGGCCTGCGTGGCACGCCGTCGACCAGCACCTCACCATTGTCGATCCAGGACTTGAGTCGACTGCGGGAATGATCGGGAAGCAGGGCCGCAAGGGCCTGGTCCAGGCGCTGCCCGGCCTGGTCCGGCGGTATTTCGATTGAGATTTCAAGGGTCGAGGCAGTCATCGCGGCGCATTCTGGCCGATGCCCGCTGCGTTGTGTACCGGAACGGCGGTCCGGAGCGCATTTTCTATATACTTCCGCCTCCGCCCACCGACCCCAGCGATACTGCAATCGACCATGGCCACCGCCCGCACTCTCCGTCCGATTTTCGTGCTGCTCGGCCTGGCCGCAGCCGCGCTGGCCATGTCCGGCTGCAAGGGTGGCGGTGACGTCAGCCCGGTCGGCGCGCCCGACAAGCTCTATGACCTGGCCGCCCAGGACATGCGGTCCAACAACTTCAAGGACGCGATCCAGAAACTCGAGTCACTCGAGTCCTATTATCCGTTCACCAATGCGGCAAAGCAGGGCCAGCTGGACCTGATGTACGCGTACTACCGCAATGGCGAGGCCGAGTCGGCCATCGACCAGGCCGACAAGTTCATCCGCGAGAACCCGACCCACCCAAGGGTGGACTACGCCTACTACATCCGCGGCCTGGTGTATTTCGAGTCCGGCGCCGGCTGGCTCGAGGAAACGCTGCGCGCGGACGTCACCAAGCGCCCGCCGCACGAATCGCGCAAGGCCCTGCAGTCGTTCCAGATTCTGCTGCAGCAGTACCCGAGAAGCCCCTACGCAGCCGACACACGGCAACGGTCGATCTACCTTAGAAACAAGCTCGCCGACTACGAACTCTCGGTCGCCAAGTACTACATGAAGCGCGAGGCCTACGTGGCCGCCGTGAACCGGGCGCGTGCGGTGATCGAGAGCTACGATGGCTCGCCGGCTGCGATCGAGGCTCTCGGCATCATGGCGGCCGGCTATCGAAAGCTCGAAATTCCCGACCTCGCGGCGGTCGCCGACAGCGTGCGGCAGGCGAATGCGCCCACGATCGACCCGAACGAAGGCGAGGTCAAGGATAGCCCCTGGTGGCGATTCTGGAACTGACCGCACGCGACTGAATTGCCTGAGATGACCATGTCCGCCGCGCCCGGTCTTGACCCGCCGGCGCGCCTGCGCGAGATCCCCTACAACTACACCTCCTTCTCCGATCGCGAGATCGTGATCCGGCTGCTGGGCGACGAGGGCTGGCAGCTGCTGGACGAGCTCAGGTCGGAGCGCCGCACGGGCCGCTCTGCCCGGATGCTCTACGAAGTACTCGGTGACATCTGGGTCGTGCATCGCAACCCCTACCTCGAGCAGGACCTGCTGGACAACCCGCGACGCCGCGGACAACTGCTCGCTGCGCTCGAGCACCGTCTCGCGGACATCGAATTGCGCCGCGACCGGACGGACGAGTCGCGTGACGCTCGCGTAGCGCGGCTGCTCGCCGCGGCCCGCAAGGCGGTGAAGGAATTTGCCGGCGCCTTCGAGTCCACGGAGGCGCTGCGCCGGCGCGCGACGAGGCTGCTTCGCCGCCACACGCATGCAGACAACGTGTGCTTCGACCCGTATGCGCGCGTCTCGCACGCGACCGATGCTACCGACTGGCGAGTGGAGATCCCGTTCGTGGTGCTCGCACCGGACACCGAGGACGAAGTCCCGGGACTGGTGCGCGCCTGCATCGAACTCGGCCTGACCATCATTCCGCGGGGTGGCGGCACTGGGTACACGGGCAGCGCCGTGCCGCTCACGCCACTGGCTGCCGTGATCAACACCGAGAAGCTCGAGCGCATCGGACCGGTGGAATCCGTCGACCTGCCCGGTGTCGCGCGCCCGGTCCCCACGGTCCTGACCGAAGCTGGCGTCGTCACTCGTCGCGTCGAGGAAGCTGCCAGCCGCGCCGGATTCGCATTCGCTGTGGACCCGACTTCGGCGGACGCCTCCTGCGTGGGCGGTAACATCGCCATGAACGCCGGCGGCAAGAAGGCCGTCCTCTGGGGAACCGCGCTCGACAATCTCGCCTGGTGGCGGATGGTGGACTCCGAGGGCAACTGGCTCGAGGTGACGCGCACTGGTCACAACCTTGACCGCATCCACGCAGCGGCGGCCGCGACATTCGACCTGCAGTGGAAAGACGGGCGACAGCGGCCCGACCGGGCGCCAGTGCTGCGCACCCAACGCCTCGAGATCGAGGGACACCGGTTCCGCAAGGCGGGCCTCGGCAAGGACGTCACCGACAAGTTTCTCGGCGGCTTGCCGGGAGTGCAGAAAGAGGGTTGCGACGGGATCATCACCAGCGCGCGCTGGGTGCTGCACCGCATGCCCGCGAACGTTCGCACGGTCTGCCTGGAATTCTTCGGCCACGCGCGCGACGCGATCCCCGCCATCGTCGAGATTCGCGATCACATCGCGGCGCAGTCCATGACCGGCGTGCGCCTCGCGGGTCTCGAGCACCTCGATGAGCGCTACCTCAAGGCCGTCGGCTACGCGACCAGGTCGCGTCGCGGCGCACTGCCGAAGATGGTGCTGCTCGGCGACATCGTGGGTGACGACGAAGCAGCCGTCGCCCGCGCAGCGTCGGAGGTCGTCCGGATCGCCAACGCGCGGTCCGGCGAAGGATTCGTCGCGGTGGGCAGCGAGGCACGCAAGGCGTTCTGGCGCGACCGGGCGCGAACCGCAGCGATCGCGCGCCACACCAACGCGTTCAAGATCAACGAAGACGTGGTGATCCCGCTAGAGCGCCTCGGCGATTACACCGATGCAATCGAGCGAATCAACATCGAGCTCTCGCTCGCCAACAAGATCGCGCTGGCGCACGCGCTGGCCGACTACCTCGGCAGTTCTCCGCGGGTCGGGAAGACGGGCGACCCGGACGTGGACCGCCTGCCACACGAGGACGTGCTGGGCGACCGGCCGCAGCAGGCGCTCGCAGTGATCGAGGCCACACGCGCGCGCTGGGCTTGGCTCGCCGGCCACCTCGACGCGCGACTCGCCTCGTCGCTGGAGGAACTCTGCGCACTGGGCTTCGAAACCCGGCGCGGCGAATTCTCGCGACGGCTGGACGGCGAACCGGGGCTTCGGATCTTCGACCTGCTGCAGGACCGGACGATCCGCGTGTCATGGAAGACGGAGATACGCGCGGAACTTCGCAGTATCTTCGCTGGCGGCCCGTTCGTGCTACTGGTCGCGGACCTCGAGGCGATCCACGCCAGCACACTGCGCAGCCGCGTCTTCGTCGCGTTGCACATGCACGCGGGCGACGGCAACGTACACACCAACATTCCGGTAAATTCCGATGACTACGCGATGCTCCAGCAGGCGAACGTCGCCGTTGCGCGGATCATGCGCATCGCACGCGAACTGGGCGGCGTCATCTCCGGCGAACACGGCATCGGAATCACCAAGCTCGAATACCTCGACGACGCCGAGATCGCGGAGTTCCGTGCGTACAAGGAGCGCATCGATCCGCGGGGGCACTTCAACCGCGGCAAGTTGCTGCCCGGCGCCGACCTGAGGCGGGCATACACGCCCAGCTTCAACCTGCTCGGACACGAATCGCTGATCATGCAGCAGTCCGACATCGCTTCGATCTCGGACGCGATCAAGGACTGCCTGCGCTGCGGCAAGTGCAAGCCTGTGTGCTCCACGCACGTGCCCGGCGCCAACCTGCTCTATTCGCCCCGCAACAAGATCCTGGCGACATCGCTGCTGATCGAGGCATTCCTGTACGAGGAGCAGACCAGGCGAGGCGTGTCGCTGCAGCACTGGGATGCGTTCTCGGACGTGGCCGACCACTGCACCGTCTGCCACAAGTGCGAGTCGCCCTGCCCGGTCGACATCGACTTCGGCGACGTGTCGATGGCGATGCGCGACCTGCTCCGGCGCGTGGGAAAGAAGCGCTTCAATCCCGGCACGGCGGCGGCGATGTTCTTCCTGAACGCGACCGATCCGGACACGATCCGCCTCACCCGCGGCCTGATGGTCGGCCTGGGCTACCGTGCACAGCGGCTCGGGCACCGGGCCCTCGGCGCCCTGGGCACGGCGCAGGCGAAGCGCCCGCCGGCGACGACCGGCGGTCGGCCGCCGCTGCGCGAGCAGGTGGTTCACTTCGTTAACAAGAAGATGCCCGCAGGACTGCCGAAGCGCACTGCGCGGGCGCTGCTCGACATCGAGGACCGCAACTACGTCCCGATCATCCGCGATCCGGCTCGCACGACCAGCGAATCGGAGGCGGTGTTCTACTTCCCCGGCTGCGGCTCGGAGCGCCTGTTCTCGCAGGTTGGACTGGCCACCCAGGCGATGCTCTGGCAGGTGGGCGTGCAGACCGTGCTGCCTCCGGGCTACGTCTGCTGCGGCTACCCTCAGCGAGGCTCGGGACAGTTCGACCAGGCTTCGAGGATCATCACCGACAACCGCGTGCTGTTCCACCGCGTGGCCAACACGCTCAACTACCTCGACCTGCGCACGGTGGTCGTGAGCTGCGGCACCTGCTACGACCAGCTGCAGGACTACCAGTTCGGGGAAATTTTCCCTGGCAGCCGCATCCTCGACATCCACGAATTCCTGCTCGAAAAGGGCGTACGGCTCGAGGGCGTGACGGGCGCGCGATACATGTACCACGACCCATGCCACTCGCCGATCAAGACCGACGATCCGCTCAGGATCGTGAACGCGCTGATGGGCACGGGCTCGAGACCGGTCGAGAAGAATGACCGCTGCTGCGGTGAGTCGGGTACGTTCGCGGTCTCGCGCCCCGACGTGGCAACCCAGGTGAGGTTCCGCAAGCAGCGCGAGATGGAGGCCGGGGCCGCACGCCTGCGCGACGACGGTTTCGACGGCAAGGTGAAGATACTCACCTCCTGCCCGTCCTGCCTGCAGGGCTTGAGCCGCTACGACGACGATTCCGCGACCGAGGCCGACTACATCGTGGTGGAGATCGCGCGCCACGCCCTCGGCGAGGACTGGCTCGCCGACTACGTGCGACGTGCCAACGAAGGCGGTATCGAGCGCGTGCTGGTCTGAGCGGAGACGCCGCTCAGAAGACGGCCGTGATTCCGAACAGCGCTTCGCCCTGGAAAAACGTACTGCCCGTCGTCCTGAACAGGCAATTGACGCTGCCGCTGCCGGCGCAGAAGAACTCCGTATCGGAATTCACGACGGTCAGGTAGCCGCGCGCACCGAGCGTCGCGGCAAAGTGTTCGCCGATCGGAAAACGCACACCCGCGCCCAGGCTGCCCGAAAACTTGGTTTCCGAACCATAGCCGCCGCCCGCGTCGAACTTCGTCCCGCCGACGGTGAGCGACAGATAGGGCACGTAGTGGTCGTTGTCCTGGAAGAGCAGCGTGCCGCCGACCTGCAGGTACTCGACGGTCACCTCAGTGCCCTTCAGCGACGGGTCGCTGGTATCGAGCCCGGCGGACTGGTAGCTGTAGAGAACCTCGTAGAACGACGCCCGGTCGCGATAGATGCCGAGGTCCACGCCCCAGCCGCTCGAGTCCTGCAGGTCCACGGACTTGCTGGTGCCCGGCGGCACCACGTCGAGGTCGAACTGCCCGCCCATGCGATAGCCGATATACGGCGTGAGTTCCACCCGGGGATTGAATCCGGGGCCCGACTCGTCCTCGGCTCGTGCTCCCGACCCGAGGAGACCTGCCGCAAGTCCGGCGACCACTGCCACAGCCCGATTCAACCTGCACATGCCGCCTGCTCCTTCGAAGCAACGAGGCACACCGCCCCGTTCGCCGGGATTGTACGCGAGGCGTGATTCCACGGACGTCGAAGTCTTCGTGGCACTGTTACACTCGGCTAAGTCCATCGACGAGCGGTATGAACATGAGCGAACTGCATCAAACGCTGCACGTACTGCACGAGGAACTGCGCCGCGCAGATCGACTCGAGCCTGGCGATCGCGAATTGCTCGAATCGCTGCTCGGGGACATACGCCGGCTGCTCGAAACTACGCAGGCCGGCTCACTGGCCGAACAGCCGGCCGAAGCGACGCCGCACGGCGACGCGCTCGAGGGTGCCGCTGTCCGCCTCGAGGCAGGCCATCCCGGGGTGGCTGGCGCCATTCGAGCCGTGCTGGACGCGCTCGGCAAGGCCGGCATCTGAGCCCGGCGTACCCGCTGGCAAGCCCGGTATTGTCACATCGGTACCGACCCTGCGGGCCGGACTGCGGGGTCGCCTCTGGTATCATCGCCACTTCCGCGCAAGCACCCAGGCAACACGGCAAGCGATCAAATGCAGGACGAAACCCAGTCGTTCGAGGAAGCCTTCGGCAAGGCAGTCGAACTCGGTAACCAGATAGCCGACAACGACGAAAAGGCGGACCTGTGGGACATCGCCGACGGCTTGCTTGCTGGCGCAGTCCAGTACTGGCTGTACACGCGCCAGCCCTGCGGCGACCCGCGCTGCGAAGACTGCCTGCCGATCAGCACCGCCGAGGGCCGGCTCGATCAGCTACGGCAGTTGGTGCAGGAATTCTCCGAAGAGAGCCAGTATTTCCATTCGCCGACGGACGCCAACGTCGGTCGCGCCTGAGCCGACCTCGCCCGCGGACTTCGCCGCCTGGGCCGGGTTCGCCCAGGGACTCTCGTCGGCGCCCGGGCCAGCCCGTACCGGCGATTCCCCACGCGCAGGCCGTGCACAAAATCTGTTGATTCACGCCACTTAGTCCGCTGGCCCAATGTCGGTGTGCGGCGCAGTCTCGACGCGTCAACCATGGAGGGCGAATCATGCTCACGCCGACCTGTCGCGCCGTCGCAATCCCCGCGTGTCTCGCAGTCCTTGGTCTTGCCGCCGCGCCGCTGCCCGCGGCAATCGATCGACCGGTCTACGTGTGCCGCAACGCCACGCCCGTGGCCTACTCCGATCGTCCCTGTGGACCACTTGCCGAGGCTCGCGTGCTTCGCATCCACGACCCAGGCACGGGCCGTGCGCCGTCGATCGAGCCGGCGCCATCGCGGGCTGCGACCCGGCCACGGGCCGAACGGCGGGTCCCGGCAGGGACCGCAGTAGCAGGTCCCGCCACCGTCGACAGCCGCTGCCAAAAGCTGCGCGAGGATCGCGAGCGGCTGGACGAGCGGATGCGCGCCGGCTATTCGGCGCGCGAGGCAGCGCAACTCTGGAACCGCTGGCGCGATGTGGACGCGAAGATCTACGCCGCACGCTGCTGACAGCCGCTGCGCCGGGCACGTCAGCACGCCGGGCGTGCACGGCACACCGGCGACAGATGCCCGCGGACGACCGGAAATCAGTCGAGGCCGAGCACCGCCTTGCCCTGGATGAAGTTCACGTCCACCGGGATGTCGCGGCTCTTGAGCCGCGCCAGGTCCGCGGCGAGGTCCGGCCGGATCACACCGAGGTCCGCTATCAGCTTCTCGACACCCGCGTAGTCGCCATTCCCCTGCAGCTGCAGCAGCGTTGACGAAAGCGCATCCACTGCGGCGCGCATCTTCTTCATGTCCACGTGGTAATAGCCCTGCGGGTCGCGGCTGAACGCGCCACGGTCGGCGAAGAAATTGAAGCGGATCATGTTCGCCTCGCCGTGCGCGTCGGCCGAGCCGAACCGCACCGAGCGAAATATACCGGCCAGGAAAGTCACGTAATAGTCGTCGAGCGCACCGCCGAGCTCGCCCTGCTCGTGCAGCCTGGTGACCATGTACAGGCCTAGCACGTCCGCCTTGCCCTCCTCTATCCCTGAGTCGAGCTCCTTCAACGCGTCACCGACCGTTCCCTTGCCGTCCACGGTGTTCTTGATGCCGAGCCCGTGCGCGACCTCGTGGAACATGGTGTTGGCGAAGAAAGCGTCGAAGGTCACGTGCTTGCGCTGCTCGGGCGCTATCAGCTCCCCGGCGATGGGCACCATGATCTTGTCGAACTTGGCGCGCATCACGTTCTTGAGTTGCAGTCGCCGTGTGCCCTTGGCGAGCTGCACCTCGACATCATTCGGCAGGTTGACCGCGATCGTCTTGGCCCCCGTATTGCAGTCGCCAGCGTAGTACACCGCATCGTAGGCGTTCAGGTCCGAGTCGGTGCCAGGCACCTCGGCCTTGTAGGCGTCGGGCACTGGAAGCCCTCGCTGCAGCCCCGGCAGCATCGCCGCGTAGCGCGCCAGCCGCTTGCTCCATTCCATGTCCTTGATCAGCACATAGGCCTCGAAGGCCGCCTTGTAGCCGAACAGCTTGTCGTCGTAGGTCTCGATCGGACCGATCACTACATCTATCCGGTTGTCCTTCATGTCCAGCCAGGCGATCTCGCTCGCGCGGTAGTCGTCGCTGGTGAGCGCCTTCGCGCGCAGGCCGAGGTACCTTGCAAGGCCAGGATCTTCGGCAAGGCCGGCGGCCTTCTCCAGCAGGCCGGCAGTGCGTGACAAGGGCTCCTGCCACTCGACGCCGTAGGGCACGACGGTGAGCTTCCCGGCTGCGTCGCGGCGGATAACGCTGTACTCGCCGGTCTTGCCCGGGAGGTCGGCACGCTCGAATTCCTGTTTCGTCATGTCGAGCGGGTAGAAACCCGCGCCCGGCGGCTTCGCGCCAACACCAGGCACGAACGGTTCATTGCCCTCGAGTCGGTCCCAGGGACCGTAGTTGATCTCGACGAAGCGGCGCACGTTCGGGTCGGCGATTCCCGCCATCAGCTTGCCGCGATCGCCGGGGTAGGTCTGCGCCCAGAACAGGTCATCCATCTCTTTGGCCGCGTCGATGAACAGCCCGAGCATCGAGCGCTCCTTCGCCGAGAGGTCCTTGAGGTCGGCGGTAAGCGTGACCGGTGCGTAGATGTCCGGCCGGGCAGGCACGAGCGTCGTGTCGGCGGGGCCATCCTCGGCGGCGGCAAGGCGCGGAAGCGCGGCAGCCGCAATCATGGCGGCGAGGTAGACGGCACGGGCGCGGCTGGATGGCATGATCGGCACTCTCCGAAAATTACTGGGGTAAACTCAGGCTACTTGCGGCCGCCAAACAGGGCCTCGAGGTCGGCACGGGCGCGGTCGGCTGCCGACACGTCACCCGGCTGGTACGCCGACTCCGTCGGACGGAAATAATCGCAGAAATTGGCACGCTCCTTGTCCTTGACCTCGTCAGCGATCGTCTCGCGGCAGTGCTTGGCAACCGACACGTCGTGGAACTCACACATCCGGCAGACGTGCAGCTCGGCCCTGCACGATCGACACTCCTCGATGCGTCGTAGCGGCAGCGTGTAGTCGGCGAGCGAGGCACCGCACTTCCAGCACTTGAGACCGTGATCCAAGCCATACCCCTCCACGCCGAGGACGCCTTTGCTACGCCGCCCTCCGGCCCTTGTCAACCGGCGTCCGGCCCACCGTGCCCCGGGGAGCAGGCGAACTTTCCGAGATGCGCCTGCGTAATCCCCTATTGGTGGATTCGCCCAGACAGGCAATGCTCAGCTGGCGCCAGCCGTCGCCGGCCTCGCCGGCCGCCTGGCCGGAGTAGTGACATGAGGCACCATCTCGACGCAGCACAGTTGGCGGAACTCAAGGCCACGATGCGTGATCGCGCAGGCAGGCTCCGCGGTGAAATCCGGCAGACGCTGCGAAAAAGCGACTCGGAGCAGTATGCGCAGATCGCAAACGAGGTCCACGACCTCGAGGACGAATCATTCGCCGACCTGATCGTCGACGTGAACCTCGCGGAAATCGACCGCGATCTCGAGGAACTGCGGGCCGTGGAAGCGGCGCAACGCCGCATGGCGGAGGGCGGTTACGGGGAATGCGAGGAATGCGGGCGGTCCATCGAGTTTCACCGCCTGCAGGCTACGCCGTCCGCGACGCGATGCTACGACTGCCAGACGACGTTCGAGCGGACGCATTTCCAGCACATCGGCCACACGCTCTGAGTCGTCGGTGGCGCGTGCCGTCAGCGTACAGCGGGCGGCTCGAACCACTTCTCCTTGGGCACGATCTTCGGCGTCTCGGGATCGCTGCGGTAATTGGGCGACATGATCTGCACGCCGTACTCGTTGAACACGTCCTGGATGTTGCCGTGCAGCCGGTCCATCGTGATGACTTTGGCAGAGGGCGCCGCAAGGCTGACAAGCAGCGTGTACTCGACGTAGTAGTCCATCAGTGCAGTCTGCAGCACGCGGGGCTCGGGCTCCTTCAAGATGTCGTCCGTGCGGTCCGCCGCCAGCACTAACATCGCCTTCACCTGCCGCCAGGGCGTGTCGTAACCTATCGTCACCTTGGTCGGGATCCATACGCCGCCCTGTGCGGCCAGCCGCGAGTAGTTGCGCGTGACGCTGGTCGAAATCACGGAGTTCGGGACATTGACTTCCTCGCGGCGCAGCGTCTCGATGCGAGTGGAGATGAAGCCGACCGACTTGACCGTACCCTCGGTTTCGCCGATCTGGACGAACTCGCCTGGCTTGATCGCCCGCGTGTACATCAGCATCAGGCCGCTCACTAGCTGGCTCACGACGCCCGACGCGCCGATGGACATCATCAGGCCCACGAACACGCTGATGCCCTTGAACGCCTCGCTGCTGCTGCCAGGGATGTAGGGATACGCAGCGACGATCGCCAGCAGCCAGATTCCAGTCGTGATCAGCTTGCCGGTCGGCCGGGCCGTGCTCTCGTCCAGTGCCGACACGTGTATCAGGCCCTGTTGCACGCCGTTGAAGAACGCCCGCACCGCGCGGACCGCGATCCGCGCGAGCAGCATGATCAGCACTACGAACAGCAGGCCCGGGACTGCCTCGAACATTGATGCCCCGAACCTGCCCAGCCCCGCAAGCAGGTCGTCGCGCAGCGACTCACCGAGCGGACGCGTGTATGGGAATCGCTGCAGCACGAAGGCCGCCCACTCGTAGGTCAACAGGACGCCAAGCAGCACCGCGAGCAGCTTCAGCGGCAGCTTGAAGAGTCCGCCGAGCGCGGCTTCGCCAACAACCTGGCTGGTCCACGACGGCAGCAGGTGTGACAATCGTCGGTGGACGAAGTCATTGACGTGGCGGGCGAACCACTGGTAGCCACGCAACAGCAACCAGGCGAGCAGCGCGAATATCGCAGTCGCCAGCAGCGCGTAGCCTGCAGCCTTCAGCAGACCCTGGGCGTCCTCTGCCTCGCGGACTTCCGCCAGCGCCGTGCGCAGGTTGTCGGCTGCCTCGGCTCCAGCCGACCCCAGCGTCTGCCCGGCCAGGGCATCGACGTCCGCTGCCACTAAACGGAACGCAATTTTCCCGTCCACGAGGATGGTCACGCCATCCGGGCGGGCCCGTGTCGTAACCTCGAGCGGACCCCCGCGCTTGATGATTTCAGCCAGGCGGAATTCGATCGCCTCGGCGCGCTCCTCGGGCGATGCACCCTGTGTCTCCACCCTCAGGGTGGCGATCAGCCGGTTTGCGACGGTAACAACGGCCGGCGCACCGGACACCTGCGCGACTGAATCGCCAGCAGGCTCGGCCGTGGTTGTGTCCGGACGCGTCCTTGAGGACCCGGCAGCGCCTGCCTGGTCGGGTGCCGAGAACGCGACGAAACACGCGGCCAGCGCCGCCCAGGTCCGCAACCCCACACCGCGTCTGGAAGACATGAACGAACACCCGGGCTGATTTGATGGGGCGCAGCCTAGCGGCTGGCTGGCGCGATAAGCAATGGGCGAAGCTACCCCTGCCGCCAGGCCGCCTCGTAGCCGGTACCCAGCTTCATGATCCGCTCCAGCAGTTCGTCGTAGCCCACGCTTGCCGCCAGCGCGGAGGTGGCAAAATCCTCGGTCTGGGCGAGGTTCGGGTTGGCGTTCGACTCCAGCACGTACACGCTGCCATCGGGTTTCATCCGCAGGTCGATGCGCGCATAGCCGCTCAGGCACAGCGCGCGGTAAATTCGACGCACGAGCCGCGCGACGCGCTGTTCGGTCCCTGGGGGAAGGTCCCGCGCAGGACCGGTGTCGATTCCGTGCTTCAACTGGTATTTCCGGTCCCACTTCACCTTGCGCGTCGCGATACCAGCCATCACGCCGGGCAGCGTGCCGAAGTTCAGCTCCCACAGCGGAAAAGTCGTCAGCCGATCGTTGCCGAGCACGCCCACGTAGATCTCCCTGCCCTCGATGTACTCCTCGACCAGCGCGTCGGACCGGGTCTGCTCGTGGATGAATTCGACCCGCTCGCGGAGCTTCTGGGCGTCGTACACGATCGACGCCTGCGCGATGCCGAGCGATGCATCCTCGGTCGCCGACTTCACGAACAGCGGAAAAGCGAGGCGCCGCGGCTCCCGATAACGCCTGTTGCGCGGCAGCAGTGCGTAGCGCGCCGTCGGGATGCGGTGGTAGGACAGGATCTGCTTCGAAAGAACCTTGTCGCGCGAAATCATCATCCCGCGCGGATTGCAGCCCGTGTAGGGCATCTTCATCAGCTCCAGGAACGCCACCACGTACTGGTCGTGCGTGACGATCCCCTGGAACTCCTCGAGCAGGTTGAACGTGATGTCCGGCTTCCAGTCCGCGATGGCGTTGCGCAGGTCGGCCAGGTTGTCGCCCATCCCCAGCACCTGGACTTCGTGACCCATGGCGCGCAGCGACGACATCACGTCGTACTCGGTCCGCCAGTCGTCAATCTGCTGCTCGGTGAATCCGCTCGAGTCCTCGGGCGGGACCAGCGTTTCGTGTACCAGCAGCAGCACGCGTAGGCGCTTCATAAGGCGAAATTCTCCCGGTCCCGCAGCAGCATTTCCAGCATGATGCGCTCGAGCATGTCCAGCGAGTCACGTCTCGCGTCGGCGCGGCCGCCTTTCAACCTCAGGTCGAGCAGCCGCGCGCGCAGCGTCGCGGTGCGCAGCACGTGGTTCACCATGTATGGATGCATGCGGGCGCTGCTCACCAGCTGGCGCCTCAGCCGCGGCTTGATTTCCCTCAGGAAGCGACTGGCGGACACGCCGTCCGGTTTCTCGTTCGTAGAGGCAAACACCTTGCGGAGCCGCTGGTCGTAGGAGCGCGTGGTGTCAACTTCGTACCGCGCCTGCTTGCTACGGTAATGCTCGCGCAGCGTGCGCTGGTTCTCCGCGAGGGGCTCGATGGTGTCGCGGCCCAGGCGCACGGCGCGGCGTCCTTCGAGCGCTCGCATCGTCTCGTCCACGAACTCGAGCTTGGCGAGCGCCGGCCAGCCCTTGTACCGGCTGCGCCAGCGAGCACGCCTCGGCAGCCAGACCGCGAAGGTCTCGGCGAAGTCCTCGGTCGGGTGGCTCTGTGCATACCAGTGACCGAGGTGAAGCACGAAATTCCGGCTGGCCGGTCGCGGGAAGTAACGGTTCGGATAGCGCCTCGACGCCTTGCCGAATGTCTCCCGCCACGCCTTGCGCCTGCGCAGCCCGTAGGCGGTATCGATCGCGTGGCCCGCTTCGTGGCGCAGGATGCGCATCAACCACTTGTCGTTTCCACCCTCAACCTGGTGCATGAAGCGACGCTCGAGCCGCATCAGGCGCGGGTGCACGAGGTAGAACGGGATCGCCACCCCGGGCACTCCGTCCGGCGAGAACCACTCCTCCGACAACCAGAAATGCGGGCGGAAGGCGATGCCCTTGGCCTCGAGTTCAACGTAAAGGCGGCGAATCCCGTCTTGAAGCCAGGTTCCCGAGAGCTTGAGCCTCAGGTCGCAGAAGCGCTTGTCGAGCAGCGCTTCGTCGTCCAGGCGGGTCCAGGCGGGTTCGCGTCGCGCCATCGTGGCGCCCCTGCTGGTGCCGGTCGCCGGCTTCGCACTGCCCTGTCTTGCCGTCACGTCCGGCTCCCGGCGACTTTCGGTGCAGCGGCCGCCTGCGCAAGGCGCGATGCGAACGACTCGAGCAGGTCGAGCCTCGCGAGCCGCGACACCTGCCCGGCCGGAATGGAGCCTGCGCCGAACACGGCACCGGCCAGCGCTCCGGCAAGCGACGCCTCCAGCGCCGGCTCGAACGCGCCGTCACACGCATTGCGCACGCTTCCCTCGAAGTCGCCCGACAAGGCCGACCGGATCCGCGCCACCGCCTGCACCGCGTCGGCCGGTCCGGCACTCGCCGTGAGGGCGCCGGACGTCGCCTGCCGGTCGCCCGAACACCGCGGCCACTGAAGGTTTCAACGGCCTTGCGGACCACAGCCCGGTGACCGGCTCGTAAAGTCCCCTGCAGAATTCCTCAACGCGGCGCCGTGCAGCGCACCATGAACATGGCACCGAAGAACCGGCAGGCATCGACCACGAACGGCGACTGATGGGTGGTCCTCGAGCATTCGCCTGCCAGCCGGACCGCCTCGGCCGGATCTGCTGCGGCATAGGTAACCGCAGCGAGTACACGCGGCAGGCTCGCCGTACTTCGGTCACGCGGGTCGTGCCGGCCAGCCATTCGCTGGCCTCGCCACTTGTAGTTTGCGAGCGCCTTCGCAACATCGGGTGTAGGCGTAGACCGCAGACCTGTCGCCGAGAGGTGCCCGTCGCGCTGCCAGCTCAGGTAGCGCTCGATCTGGTCGCGCAGGTCCGATCCGCGGCGCTCGAGCAGGCTTTCTGCCAGGCAGAGCGCGAGTCCGGTGTGCTGTGTCCACTGGCCGTCGGTCGGGCGGCCGGACGCGAGGGCGAAACCGGCTGCGTCGCCTGCAGCGAGGCCGAGCAGCGCGCCACGCACGCGATCGGCCATGTCGAGCACGCCGGTTCTATTGCGCCAGACGCCGGATCGGTGCGCGCGCCACTCCTGAACGAACGATGTCTGCTCCGGCGTCTCCGGGATGATGTCCCACAGCAACGACCTGGACGATTGCTGCCAGCAACGCTGCAACTGGTCGAGCGGCTCGGTCGTGAGATCGCCGTGATCGGCAAGCCAGCAGCCAGCCACCGTCGCGCTTCGCCCAAGGCCGGCGCGGCAGTGAATGTACACGACGTGCCCGGCCTCCAGTGCACCCTCGATGGTGGCGAGGATCTGCCTCATTGCCTCGCGGTTCGGTGGAACACCATGGTCGGGGATAGGCTCGCGCAGGTACTCGATCCTGCGTCCGTTTGCCGACTGCATCGGCAGCAGTGGTTCGTAGGACTTGAGTTCGCCCGGCTCTGTGAGGTCGACGAAGCAGGTCACGCCGGCGTCCATGAATCGACGCAGACGGTCCATCGCCGACGCACTCGACGAGGATCCCGGGAACTCCCCTACCAGTACCCTGCCTGGAGCTATCCAGTAGGTCGCCGGGATCGGCAGCTCCGGTTTACGGTCGCCAGGTTCATCGACACGTCCAGTCATGGGGCGAATGATACGGCAGAGGAAACGAAGGCTGCCGACGGTCGCGTTGCTGTGAGAGACTTGCCGCAAAAGGCGATCAAGGGGGGTATTCAAGGTGCTCAAACAACTCGCGGCCCGCAAGCCGGTCGCCCGGATCATGCAGGAAGTCGAGGAAGGCCCCCGCCTGGCCCGCGTGTTGACCGCCCGGACACTGATAGCGATCGGTCTCGGCTCGATGATCGGCAGCGGCGTTTTCGTGCTCTCGGGCACGGTAGCCGCGAACCACACCGGGCCGGCCGTTACCCTCGCATTCCTGGTCGCAGCGGTCGGTTGCGGACTGGCGGCCATCTGCTACGCGGAACTCGCCTCACTGATCCCGGTGGCGGGCAGCGCCTACAGCTATACGTACGCCACGCTCGGCGAAGGCGTCGCGTGGTTCGTCGGCTGGAACCTCGCGCTCGAATACATGATGTCGGCAGCCACAGTGGCGGTCGGCTGGTCGGGCTATGTGATCAACCTGCTGGAGGAATTCGGGCTGCACCTGCCCCCGGCGCTGGTGAACGCCCCGGTCGGCAAGAGCGCGGAGCACACGCTGGTCGCCACCGGCGCAATCGTCAACCTGCCGGCCGTGCTTATCGTCGCAGCGCTCACCTGGCTCTGCTATATCGGCATCCGCCAGTCGGCGAGCCTGAACAACGTAATGGTCGTCATCAAGGTCGCGATCATCGTGCTGTTCATCGTCGTCGGCGTATCGTTCGTCGATACCTCGCTGTGGCACCCCTACCTGCCGGCAAACAACGGCACGTTTGGCCACTTCGGTCTCAGCGGCGTGATGCAGGGTGCGGCGATCATCTACTTCGCCTACATCGGATTCGACACGGCAGCCACTACGGCGCAGGAGGCACGCAACCCGCAGAAGGACGTGCCGACAGGCATCATCGGGGCGCTGCTGATATCGACCGTGCTGTACATCGCCATGGGCGCGGTCATGACGGGAATGGTCGATTACCGGCAGCTCGACGTCGCGGCGCCCGTCGCGGTGGCACTCGATGCGCACCCGGCCCTGAAGTGGCTTGGTCTGCCGGTCAAGATCGGAGCGATCATCGGCATGACCTCGGTGATCCTGATGTCCATCCTCGGCCAGCCGCGCATCTTCATGGCGATGGCGCGCGACGGGCTGCTGCCGCCGCAGATGCAGAAGGTGCACCCGAAGTACCACACGCCGTCGATGGCCACCATCATCACGGGCGTGCTCGCGGCGTTTTTCGCCGGTGTGTTCCCGATCGACGTGCTCGGCGAACTGGTGTCCATCGGAATCCTGCTCGCGTTCACCGCGATCTGCATCGGAGTGCTGGTGTTGCGCCGGACAATGCCGGACGCACCACGGTCTTTCCGGGTACCGATGGCGTCGTTCACCTGCACGGCGGGCGTGATCATCTGCCTGGCGCTAACGTGGTTCCTGCCTCGCGACACGTGGATCCGGCTGCTGATCTGGTCGCTGGTCGGCGCGGCGGTCTACTTCGGCTACGGGTACTGGCACAGCCGCGCGCGGGAGACTGCGAAGGGCTGATTCGCAGCGGCCAGGTTCTGCACCCGGCAGGCATGCGGACGGGCACTGCGCCCCGCTTGCGATCGACCTGTCGGGTGAGACTCGGGACGCGTCCGTCCGGTGCACGTCCTGGCGGGCGTCGCGCGGCACGGACGCCGCGCGCGAGCCTCCAGGGATGGATTTACGGCGTCCCGCCGGGACGTGTTCCTGACGGACGCGTTGGCGGCTGTTGAATGACCGACGACCTAGCCCTCTTCCCAGGGCTCCACGTCGGTATCAGCCGCAGTGGCACCGGCCGCTCGTCGCGCGTCGAGGCCGGCAAAGTCGAACAGCGCCGGGTCCGCGAGGTGCGACGACGCAACGTCCCGCATCGCCGAGAAGATGGTCTCCGTCCGGCCGGGGAACTCGCCCTCCCATTCCGCCAGCATCCGCTTCACCGCCACGCGCTGCAGGCTTTCCTGCGAGCCGCACAGCTTGCAGGGGATGATCGGGAAACGGCGTGCGTTCGCGTAGCGTTCGATCTCGCGCTCAGGAACGTACGCCAGCGGCCGGATCACGATGTGCCGGCCGTCTTCCGAGAGCAGCTTCGGCGGCATTCCCTTCAGCTTGCCGCCGAAGAACATGTTCAGGAACATCGTCTCGACGATGTCGTCCCGATGGTGCCCGAGCGCGATCTTCGTGATGCCGTTTTCCGCCGCGTAGCGATAGAGGCGCCCGCGCCTCAGGCGCGAGCACAGGCCGCACATGGTCCTGCCTTCCGGTATCACGCGCCTGACCACGCTGTAGGTATCCTGCTCGAGGATCTCGAACGGGACGCCGAGAGCGCCCAGGTAGTCGGGCAGCACCTGGGCCGGAAAACCCGGCTGCTTCTGGTCCAGGTTGACGGCAACCAGTTCGAAACGCACCGGCGCCTTGCGCTGGAGTGAGAGCAGCACATCGAGCAGCGTGTAGGAATCCTTTCCGCCGGACAGGCAGACCATCACCCGGTCGCCCTCGCTGATCATCGAGTAGTCGTCGATCGCCTTGCCGACCTGCCCGCGCAGCCTGGCCTGCAGTCGCCGGAAATTGTTGGAAGTTCGCTCGAGGACTGCGGACATGGGTCAGCCGATCCCTTCGAGGTACTTTGCCTCCGCGTGACGCAGCCAGGGCGCCGCGGTGAGCGGCCTGCCGGTAGCGTTCCTGATCAGTTGCTGAGCGCTCAGGCTTGCGCCCACGCCGTGCACGTTCGCGCGCAGCCAGTCGAACAGCGCGCCGAAGCGGCCGGCCTCGATCTCGCGGTCGAGGTCGGCATGGTCACGACGCAGTGTCTCGTACAACTGAGCGGCAATGAGCCCGCCGA
The DNA here is from genome assembly GCA_963732415.1 of uncultured Gammaproteobacteria bacterium. GTDB lineage: Bacteria > Pseudomonadota > Gammaproteobacteria > Steroidobacterales > Steroidobacteraceae > RPQJ01. The sequence goes on along the minus strand of CAVSZK010000021.1, from coordinate 114,249 downwards.
GCACGTAGGACGGTACGAAGCCAAACGACCCGATAGCCCAGTGCACATCCTGCAGGCAGCCCTCGGCGTCGTTCGCGGGCCGCAGCCCCAGCCGCTTCTCGAATCCGTCGCGCCATGCCTCGGGAAGGTCGCGTACCGGCAGGCTGCCATCGAAGATGCGCTTTTCCAGTTCGTAACGCAGCATGATGTGCACCGGATACGTCAGTTCGTCCGCTTCCGAGCGGATCGCCCCTCGCCGCACGCGGATCAGCGTCTGGTACAGGTTCTCGACTTCCCACTCGGGTCCGGTCGCACCGTAGTGCTTCTCGAGCAGTGGCCGCAGCCAGGCGAGGAACGGCCGGCTTCGGCCGATGAATACCTCGAGCAGCAGCGACTGGCTCTCTTCAAGTGCCATGCCGCGATCCCGCCCGACCGGCTGGTCGCGCCAAGCTACGGGCAGGCCGAGGTCGTACATGGCCTGGCCGGTCTCGTGCAGCACGCCCATCAGCCCGGCGAACGGATCCTTGAGGTCGAAGCGCGTGGTCACGCGCAGGTCGCCCCAGACACCCTCGGTGGACGGGTGGTCGCTTTCATCCAGCCGACCGCGGTCGAACGGAAAGCCGAGCGCGCGCATCACCTCGACCGCGAGTGACCGCTGCTTCGCGACGCTCACCTTGCCAAGCACGGGCAGCGGTGCACGCGCGGCCTGAAGTTCGATCGCCTCGCGGATCATTTGCGGCAGGCGGCGTGAAACCGCGTTGAACAACTGGTCAATCTCGGCGCACACGAATCCCGGGCTGAACTCGTCGATCAGCGCGTCATATGGCGCCAGGCCGAGCGCCTGCGACAGGACCTGGGCCTTGTCTCGCGTGAGCGCAACGACCTCTTCAAGGTGAGGCGCGAACAGCGCGAAATTGCTCTCCTGCTTCGCTTCCAGCCAGCGGACCTCGGCGATGGCGGTCGCGCGAGCGAGCCGGGTCACCAGTGACAGCGGCGTGGCGATTGCATGATCGCGCTCGCGGCGCATCTCGCGGAGATTCGCCAGCTGCCATTCTTCCAGCTGCGATTCCATCGCCTGGGCCCGCTCGATGAGCCGCGACAGCTTTGGCGTGGTCAGCAGCACGTGGCACTCGGAGTCGAGCGCGGCGAGTTGTTCGCCCCGCACGTCGGCGCTGCCGCGCGGCATCATCACGGCAGCGTCCCAGCGCAACAGGCTCGCGGCCCCACGAATCGCGTGAAGTCGGCGGAACTCCTGCTCGAGCTGCTGGTATGGGGTGGATGCCATGGTCGAAACCCGTGCAGAGGCCGCACCGGGCCCGGGGATTCTAGCAAGCGGGCCGCACGCGGACGCCTACCATCGACAAGCAGGCGATCATTTGTCGTTTTATATCAATCGCTTATGATACTAGTCTCAAAACAAAGTCAGGAACTAATCGGCCACCGGACGCTCGGCATTCCTTGCCGCCACCGAGGCCCGCAGCTTGTCGATCATCTTCGAGATCGCCTGGGGCGAGCGGGTGTTGCGCGCCACGATCAAGTAGACGGCCGGCACGACGACCAGCGTCAGGAATACCGAGATGATGACGCCGTAGAAGACCACCACGCCTATCGACTGACGCGATTCAGCGCCGGCGCCTGTGGCGAGCAGCAGCGGCAGCGCGCCGAACGCGGTGCAGAAGCTGGTCATCAGCACCGGACGCAGGCGGATCGCCGCGGCCCCGATCACCGCCTCCTGGAACTCGACGCCACGGTCGCGAAGCTGGTTTGCGAATTCGACGATCAGGATGCCGTTCTTCGCGGCCAGGCCCACCAGCATGATCGATGCGATCTGGCTGAAGACGTTGATGGACACGCCGTACATCCACAGACCGACCAGCGCCCCCATCACCGCGAGCGGCACCGTCGTCATGATCACGAACGGATGAAGGAAACTCTCGAACTGCGCCGCGAGCACCAGGAACACGACCACCATCGCGAGCAGGAACATCACGTACAGCTGGCCACCTGATTCCTTGAATTCGCGCGACTGGCCGTCGTATTCAAGGCGCACCGAACCCGGCAGCTCGTCTTTCACCACTTTCTCGACGAACGCAAGCGCTTCACCGAGCGAATAGCCGGGCGCGAGCGAAGCGCTCACCGTGATGGCACGCAGCCGGTCGAAGCGGTTCAGGCGCATGGGCCCGGCCGACTCGGTCAGCTGCACCAGGTTGGACAGCGGAATAAGTGCGCCGGTACGGTCGGATCGGACGTAGAGATTGTCGAGATCCGTAGGCGTGGACCGGTCCTCGGCACGGCCCTGCAGGATCACGTTGTACTCGCGGTCGCGGTCGATGTAGGTGGTGACGATGCGCGAGCCCAGCACGGTCTCGAGTGTCCGGCCGACGGTCTGCAGCGAGATGCCGAGGTCGGCAGCCCGATCACGATCCACGGCGACGCGCAGCTCCGGCTTGCGCTCCTCGTAGTTCGACTGGATGTTGTCGAGCCCCGGGTTGTCCCTCATGCGCTGCATGAGCTGGTCGCGCCACTTCACCAGGTCCGCGTAATCGGTGCCGCCCAGCACTACCTGCACGGGCGACCCGCCGCCCCCCCGGGTCCAGCCGCCGACTACGCCCACATTCGATCGGACGCCTGGCATCAGGTTGAGCTGCATGCGCAAGGACTGCGCAATCTCCTCGGCGCTACGCTCACGATCACGCCACGGTGCGAGCAGCAGGAAACCGCGTGCCTGGTTGATGTCGGTGGCCCCGCCGAAGCCTCCCGGGATGCGCAGCAGACCGCGAACCACCTCGCCGGTCGCGCGCTCCCGCGCAACAATGTCCTCCGACTCCCTGGCATGACGATCGATGTACTCGAGTGACGATCCCTCCGGTGCCGTAAGCCCGTAGAAGATCATGCCGCGATCCTCCGACGGTGCGAGCTCGCTCGGGATCGAGCGGAACAGCATCGCCGCGAAGCCGACCGCCACCAGCATTGCGCCGACCACCAGCCATGGTCGCAGCATCAGCCGGCGCAACGCGGCCTCGTAGCGCGCAGCCAGTCGGCGGAAGAAACCGTCCACCGATTCCGCGAATCGCGAATGCCTGGCCCCACCGCTCAAGAGCTTCGAACTGAGCATCGGGGTCAGCGAAAGCGCTACCAGCGACGAAAACGCAACCGCGGCCGCGATCGTGAAGCCGAATTCGCGGAACAACTTGCCAAGGTTGCCCTGCAGGAACGAAATCGGCACGAACACCGCCATCAGCACCAGCGTCGTCGCGATCACCGCGAAACCGATCTCGCGGCTGCCTTCCACGGACGCGAGCAACGGTGCCTCTCCTCCCTCGACGCGCCGGTATATGTTCTCCAGCACGATGATCGAATCATCCACCACCAGGCCGATCGCAAGCACCAGGCCGAGCAGCGTCAGTATGTTGATCGAAAAGCCCATCGCGGCCATCACGATGAACGCGGCGATGATCGAGACCGGGATGGTCACCGCGGGTATCAGCATTGCCCGCAGGTTGCCCAGGAACAGGTAGATGACCGCCAGCACCAGCGACAGCGAGATGCCGAGCGCGATCACGACCTCGCGCATCGATTCCTCGATGAAGATGGATCGGTCGAGGTTGATTTCCAGCACCGTGCCGGGCGGAAGATCCGGCCGGAGTCTATCCAGCTCCGCGCGCACCCCGTTCGCGACTTCGAGCGTGTTGGCCTTCGAAATCTGCTCTATGCCCAGGCTGATCCCCGGCACGCCGTTGGATCGCGACACCGTGCGCTCGTTCTCGGCCGCGAGGCGCACGTCGGCTACCTCACCCAGGCGAACCTGGTAACCATCCGGCCCGCGGCCGATCGCAAGCTGGCGGAAATCCTGCTCGGTGTCGAGCCCGGTCTCTGTTCGCAGCGTGAGTTCGCGCTGCGACGACTCGATGCGACCCGCGGGCAGCTGCACGTTCTCGCGCCTGAGCGCGTTCTCGATGTCTACTACCGTGAGCTGCCGGGCAGCCAGCGCCTCGCGGTCGATCCACACTCGCATCGCATAGCGCCGCGCCCCGCTCAACCTTACGCGGGCCACCCCCGGCACCACGCCGAGGCGCTCCGAAAGCACGCGGTCCGCGTAATCCGTAAGCTCGAGCACACTCATGGTGTCGCTCGACAGGTTCACGTACATGATCGGGTCCGCATTCGAATCGACCTTGCCGATGTCCGGCGGGTCAGCCTCCTCCGGCAGTTGGTCGGCGACCCGCGCGACGCGATCACGAACGTCGTTTGCCGCCTCGTCCACCGGCCGGCTCGGGTCAAACTCGAGATCGATGCTCGAGCGCCCGTCGACGCTCTGCGAGGTGATCTTGGTGACGCCCTCGAGCCCGGCTACACGGTCCTCGATGACCTGCGTGATCTTGTTCTCGACTACGTCGGCAGAGGCCCCGCGGTAAGTGGTGTCGATCGACACCACGGGCGACTCGACATTCGGCAGTTCCCGGATCGGCAAGCGCGAGGCCGCGAGCAGCCCGAGAATTACCAGCATCAAGCTGATGACGGTGGCGAACACCGGCCGCTTGACCGAGACTTCCGACAGCCTCATGGAGCCACCGCGCCAGTTTTCGTTGCGGCCTCCGCAGCTGCATCGACGACCTTGACCCTTACGCCGTCACGCAGTTTCTGTGTCCCTTCGGTCACGACCAGGTCGCCGGCAACGAGCCCCTGCAGCACCTGCACGTCGCCGACACGGCGCTGCCCGGTGCGGATCAGCCGCTTCGCAACGGACTCGCCTTCGAGCACGAACACGAACACGTCACCCTGCTCGGGCACCAGCGCCTGTTCCGGTACCAGCAATGCGTCGGCGGCGCCCCGAGAGAGCCGGACGTTGAGGAACATGCCGGGCTTGAGCAAGCCGCCCGGGTTGGGAACCAGCGCGCGCACGGTCACCGAGCGCGTGCTCGGGTCGACGCGCGAGTCGACGCTCGACACCTTTCCGTCGAAGGTCTTGCCCGGATAGGCGATGCTGAGTGCGGTGACCGGGATTCCCGGACCGAGCGTCGAAAGGTAGGTCTCCGGCACGGTGAAATCCAGCTTGATCGTGTCCGTGTCATCCAGGGTCGTGATCACCGTGCCCGGATTCACCAGGCTGCCAGGACTCACGCGGCGCAGGCCGACGCGGCCCGCGAACGGCGCGCGGATTATCGTGTCAGCGAGCCTGGCCTGCGCCACTGCAACCCGCGCTTCGTTAGCCTTCAGCGCGGCCTCGATCTGGTCGAGTTGCGCATCGGACAAGACCTTGGTGGTGTAGAGCTCGCGGCTGCGCTTGTACTGGCTCCGGCTTTCAGTGACGGCGGCCTCTGCGATCGCAAGCTCGGCCCGGGCCTGGGCCCCATCGAGCTCGACCAGCAGGTCCCCTCTGCGCACCTGCTGCCCCTCCTCGAAACGGACGGCGGTCACCAGGTTCGAAACCTTTGCCGTGACGTCGATCGACTCGTTGGAGTGCGCCGTGCCGAGCGCCTCTATCTCGGCCGACACGCGCTCGCTGCGCACCGGCGCGACGATCACGCGCACGGCCATCTGGCTCATGGCGGTTCCGCCGCCGGCGGGCGGACCCGACGCGCCGCCTGTCGATACCGGTGCCGCGGCCGGCGCCGGGCCGGACGCCACCGGCGCGTGTTTCAGCCTCTCGTTCTGGGTGTGCCAGGCAAATCCGACCACGATCGCGCCGACGACGGCGCCCAGCAGCGCCTTTTTGAATGAATCAGGCATGGGATCGAAAGCAGGCTCCGAGACCGGACCAGCCGGAAGTGGCCGCGAATTATCCCATCCTTGGCCGCGCGAAACGAGCGGCCGCACGAAACCACAGCGGTCCCGTGCTCAGGGCTCCGGATCCGAACCCTCGGCGATTCCCTCGAACAGAGGCGTCGACAGGTACCGCTCGGCCGTATCCGGCAGCATCGCCAGGATCACCGAACCCTTGGGCGCCTTCTCCGCGACCTTCAGCGCCGCGGCAAAACTGCCGCCGGACGATATGCCGCAGAAAATTCCCTCGCGGCTCGCAAGTGACCGGGCCGCCGCGATCGACTCCTCGTCCGTGACCGGGACGATTTCATGGGGTACCGCGCGATTGAGCACTGCCGGGACGAAATCAGGCGTCCAGCCCTGGATCTTGTGCGGCTTCCATTCTGCGCCCGCAAGCAGCGAGGCGCCGGCCGGCTCCGTCGCAATCACGCGCACCTCGGGCCGGGCCAGCCGGATCATCTCGCCGGCACCGGTCAGGGTCCCCCCGGTGCCCCAGCCGGTGACGAAGAAATCGAGCCTGCGCCCCGCGAAATCGCCCAGGATCTCGGGCCCCGTGGTCTGCCGGTGATAGGCCGGGTTGGCCGGGTTCTCGAACTGGTTGGCCAGGAACCAGCCGTGCTTCTTCGCCAGTTCCGAGGCCTTTCGCACCATCCCGCTGCCGCGTTCGGCGGCAGGGGTAAGTATCACCTTCGCACCGAGCATGCGCATGATCTTGCGCCGCTCGACCGAGAACGACTCCGCAATCACCGCGACGAACGGATATCCCTTGGCCGCGCAAACCATCGCAAGCGCGATGCCAGTATTACCGGACGTGGCCTCGACCACGGTCTGGCCAGGCTTCAGCGCACCGCGGCGCTCAGCGTCCTCGATGATGGCAATTGCGAGGCGGTCCTTCACCGACGACAACGGATTGAAGAACTCGCACTTCACGTACATCGTGACGTGCGCGGGCGCCAGGTGGTTGACGCGCACAATGGGCGTGCGTCCAATCGTATGCAGGATGCTGTCGTAGATCATTGGTTGATTCTCCCGCCCGGAAGGGCTTGGTCGTGCGTCGGACCAGTCGTGCTTCCGACTATAAGCCGCGTTGCCACGTCGCGCTCATGCCGCGACGGAATCAGGACATTCCAGCTCGCGCAGTGTCAGGCCGGGCCATGCAGCATCAGGCAAAGTACAGCCGCATGATTGCCTCGGCGACACAGGCGGGCTTCGACTCGCCATCGATCTCCACCGTGTACTGCTCCTTGACCTGGAGTCCACCGGCAACCTCCTCGACCGCGAGCAGCTTGCAGCGTGCCCGTATGCGGCTGCCCGCCCTGACCACGCTCGGGAACCTCAATCGGTCGAGACCGTAGTTGATGGCCTGCTTCACGCCCGGATACGGTGGTTGGCCTGCCGTTACGAGGCCGCGCAGCATCGGATACAGCGACAGGGTCAGATAGCCGTGCGCAATGGTCGCTCCCCAGGGGGATTCGCGAGCCGCACGAGCCACGTCGACGTGAATCCACTGGTGGTCGCCGGTGGCCTCGGCAAACGCGTTGATCCGTTCCTGCGTGACCTCGAACCAGTCGCTCACCTGGACTTCTTCGCCGACGCGCCCCGACAGTTCCTCGAGCAGTTGATGCTGCGACATGTGTGCCTCCGATTCCCTACCCTGTGCACGAGTCTAAGCCGCCGGCCGCCGGCCGCACCACCGACCGTCATGCGCCCCGTGTTGCGGCGCAACGAACCAGTGCCTAGAATCGCTGACAAGTGCGGCCACGCGCGTCCTGCGCTGCAACATTTCCCGGGGTAGACTCTGCAGATGAGCCAGGAACGCCTGATCAAGAAATACGCGAACCGTCGTCTCTACGACTCCTCGCAGAGCCGCCACATCACGCTCGAAGACATCCGCATGCTGATCGTCAAGGGCGAGAAGCTGAAGGTCGTCGAAGACAAGACCGGCCACGACATCACCCGCCACATCCTGCTGCAGGTGATAGCCGAGCAGGAACAGTTCGGGCGACCGATCCTGAGCACGAAGGTGCTGGAGGCGATCATTCGCTTCTACGGCAATGCGATGCAGGGATTCCTCGCCGGCTTCCTCGAGAAGAGTGTGGAGGCGTTCCTGAACCAGCAGGAAGCGCTGCAGGCCCAGATCTCCAAGATCGTCTCAAGCACCCCGATCTCCACGGTCGCGGACATCACGCGGCAGAATCTCGAGACGCTCTCAAAGGTGCAGGAGAGCATGCTCGGCGCGATCCTGCCGAAGCGCGACAAGGGTCGCGACGACGACGACAAGCGGAGCTGATTTTCCGTCAACGGCCGCGGCGCGCTGCGCTTCGGTTCAGTGCCCCGCGGAGATCGCGCGCGAGAGTTCCCACGCGAGCATGGTCCGCTTGCGCTCCACCCCCCAGCGATAACCGCCCAGCGCCCCGCTGGCGCGCAGCACATGATGGCAGGGTATGAGCCAGGCGACGGGATTTGCGCCCACCGCGCCGCCCACCGCACGTGATGCGGCAGGCCGACCCGCACCGGCGGCAATCTCTGAATAGCTGACAGTCAGGTCGCGCGCGTCGCGCAGCAGCGCCTGCCACACCTGGATCTGGAAATTCGATCCGTGGATCCACAGCCTCAATGGCTCCTGCACGCGCGGCCCTGTGCCCCAGGCTCGCGCGGCAACCGCGGCAGCGGCGGGCAGGTCTTCCACGAATGTCGCGTCGCGCCACGAATGTCGATACGCGTCCCAGCCGGGCACATCGCCGTCGGCCACCTCGAAGCCGACGAAGCCGATGCCGCGCGCGGTAAGTGCAATGGTCGCCGGGCCGAAAGGCGTGGGGACGGACGCATGCCGGATCGCGAGCCCGCGGCCGCGCGACTTGTACTCGCCTGGCGTGACGGCCTCGAGGGTGACGAACAGGTCGTGCAGGCGCCCTGGCCCGGAAAGCCCGGCGTCCAGCGCGGCCTGCAGCACGGACTCCTCCCGCCCCAGCGAACTGCGCGCCGCCTGCAGCGTCAGCCTCTGCATGAACTGCTTGGGTGATATGCCGGCCCAGCGCCGGAACATCCGTGCGAAATGGTGCGGCGCGACACCGGCGGACTTCGCGACCTGTTCCAGGCTCGGCTGCTCGCGAAATCGCTCGTCCATGAACCGGATGGACCGTTCGATGCGACGGTAGTCGAGCGGGGTCGTGCCGGGGAACGTCGTGTCGTGGGCGGGTTTCATGGCCGCCAGCATAGACACGGGCGCGACGGGCGCCACCCGAATCGTGCTGCGCACCGTCCGACCTCGATTTCGGTCGCTACCCATCGCTGCCGATACGCCGGTGATGGCACACTGCGCCTATGCGGATCTGTTTCATTTCGGCCGAGTATTCCCCCTTCGCCAAGACTGGCGGACTGGGCGACGTGGCCGCCGCGCTGACCTGCACCCTCGCCAGGCGCGGCCACGACCTGCGCGTATTCGTGCCCTTGCACGGCCAGATGGAACTCGCGGGCGTCGACCGCCATCCCGTCGACTTCCTCCGCGCACTCACGCTCCGGGTCGGGCCCCACGAATTCCACTACGAGGTGCAGACGGCGCGGGTGCCGGACACGGACCTGTGGGTGTACCTGATCGACTGCCCCGCGTTGTTCGATCGACCGCGCATCTATTCCGACGCTCCCGACGAACACGTCCGCTACCTGGCCCTGACGCGGGCGGCATTCGAGTGCTGCCAGCGAATGAACTTCGCGCCGCAGGTCGTGCACGCGAACGACTGGCACACGGCGCTCGCACCGTTGCTGCTCAAGCATGCCTACGCCTGGGACAGCCATATATTCGGAGCGACGCGCAGCGTATTCACGATTCACAACATCGGCTACCAGGGCGTGTTTACCGCCGGCCGCGCCGAGGATCTCGGTCCCGGCATCGCCATTGGAGAACTGCACAAGCCAGACCTGGCCGCGGGCCTGATCAACCCGATGCGGCTGGGTGTCATTCACGCCGATGCGGTGACCACCGTCAGCCCCACGTACGCAGTGGAAATATGCACGCCCGACGGAGGACACGGACTCGATGGCGAACTGCGAGCACGCGGCGAATCCGTGACCGGGATACTGAATGGCGTCGACTACGCAGAGTGGAATCCCGCCAGCGATCGCTACATACCTCACAACTACGACTCATCGGACCTGACTGGGAAGCTCTGGAACAAGCTCGCCCTGCTCGACCTGCTGCGCATGCCGGCCGCACCGGACACGCCGCTGGTCGGCATGGTCACCAGGCTCACGCAGCAGAAGGGGCTCGATCTGCTGTTCGACGTCCTGCCGGAACTGCTGGCGTCACGCGAGCTGCGGTTCGTCGCATTGGGCAGCGGCGAACACCGCTACGAGGAGTTCCTGCACGGACTCCAGCAGCGATTCCCGGGCCGCGCAACCTTCTACAGCGGCTACAGCGAGGAACTCGCGCACATGATCGAGGCGGCCTCGGACATGTTCCTGATGCCGTCCATGTACGAGCCCTGCGGACTGAACCAGATGTACAGCATGAAGTACGGGGCCGTCCCGATCGTGCGCCGCACAGGGGGCCTCGCCGATTCGGTGCAGCATTTCGATCCCACGACGGGACAGGGAACGGGGATCGTGTTCAACGATTTCGACCCGCCCGGGGTGCGCTGGGCACTCGCTACGGCGCTCGACTGGTACGGGCAGCCGACCACGTGGCGTCGGCTGGTGCTGAACGGCATGAGCCAGGACTTCTCGTGGGACCGGCAGGCCGCCGAATACGAGCTCCTCTACGAACGCATCCTGATCCGGTAAGGATCAATAAATAGGTGCCAAATAGGTGCCAGGCACCTATTTTTATTTATTGGTCCCTACTTCTGAGCCTTAGAGAAATTGACCAGGCCCTTGTGGTTGAACGGAATCGTGCGCACCAGGCCCTTGTCCAGGTGCAGCTTGCCGGTGATCTCGTACTCGACGTTCTCTAGCTTGTGGCCGCCCATGCGGCTCACCAGCCTGCCGAAGCCGCTGACGAAATTGGTCGTGATGTACATGTCGAACTCCGCCTCGCCCATCGCCGGCAGCACGAACGGGTTGTAGCTCGCGCCCTCGCCGAACCGGTCGCCCATCAGGAAGGCGGTGAACTCGATGCTCTCGACCGGCACCTCGATGTCGTTCGGGTTCTGCACCTTCACTCGCACCATGAATCGCTGCGAGAACATGTCGCCGCTCAGGACCTGGACGCCCATCAGCTCGACGGTCGGCGTCTCGATCTTCGGCGCCAGCGACGCGCAGGCGGACAGTGCGAACACGGTGGCGAGCAGCAGCGCCCGCAGGGCAAGTCTGGGCATCGGGAGTCTCCTCGGCGCCAGTCGACGTCGCCGGTTCAGGCGGGCCTCGACGCGGCCTTCAGCATAGCCGAAGTCACCAGTACGATGCCGCCCTCTGTCACGTGGAAGCGCTCTGCATCCGCGACCGGATCCACGCCGATCTGGGTACCGTCGGGCACCAGCGTGCCTTCGTCGATGATGGCGCGCTGGATCACGCAGTTCTCGCCGATCCTCACCCGTGGCAGGATCACCGATCGGTCGACGATCGAACGATCGTGCACGCGCACGTTCGAGCACAACAGCGAATTCGACACCCTCGATCCCGAGATGATGCAGCCGCCCGACACCATGGAATCTATCGCAACGCCGCGCCGGTCTTCCTCGTCGAACACGAACTTGGCTGGCGGCAACTGCTCCTGGTAGGTCCAGATCGGCCACTGCTCGTCGTAGATGTTGAGTTCGGGCGAGACGCGCACCAGTTCCATGTTCGCCTCGTAGTAGGCCTCCACGGTCCCCACATCGCGCCAGTAGTTCTGGGCCTTGGTGCGCACGTCCTCGAATGGGTAGGCGTACACCCGCAGGTTCTCGATCGCGTCGGGAACGATGTTGCGGCCGAAGTCGTGTGCCGAAGCCGGGTTCTCGGCGTCGGCGCGCAGCAGGCGCTCGAGCAGCTTCGGGTTGAAGACGTAGATGCCCATCGAACCAAGCGCGATATCGGGCCTGCCCGGCATCGGCTCCGGGTCCAGCGGCTTTTCCTGGAACCGCACCACGCGATTCGACTCGTCGACGGTGAGCACGCCGAAGTCGCGCGCGCGGTCGCGCGGCACTTCGACCACGCCGACGGTGATGTCCGCCTCGTTTTCCACGTGGAAGCCGATCATCGGACCGTAGTCCATCTTGTAGATGTGGTCGCCGGCCAGCACCAGCACGTGCAGCGGGCGGTGCGAGCGGATGATCTCCATGTTCTGCCACAGCGCGTCGGCGGTGCCCTGGTACCAGTCCGGTCCCAGGCGCTGCTGCGCCGGGATGATCTCGACGAACTCGCCAAACTCGCCGCGCAGGTATCCCCAGCCGCCCTGGATGTGCTGGATGAGCGAGTGAGCCTTGTACTGGGTGAGCACCGATATCTGGCGAATGCCCGAGTTCACGCAGTTCGACAGCACGAAGTCGATGATCTTGAACTTGCCGCCGAACGGCGTCGCTGGCTTGCAGCGGTCCTCGGTCAGTTGCTTGAGCCGCTCGCCGCGGCCTCCGGCCATGATCACCGCCAGCGTTCCGCGTGTCAGCCGGCTCAGGTATCGCCGCGGGGCGAACTGTCGTTGCTGTTCGTTGCTCATCGAGGCATCCACTCCCGCACGAAACCGTTACCGGGATGTTACAGACCGCAAGCCTAACGAAGCACTGTGGCCAACACTCAGGCCCGCCCCCGAGTCGGTCGGGGCCGACACCCGCTAGCGCTGAAGAAACACTACTATTGACTTCATACTAATACTCGCTGTTTACTATCGACCACTTAATGTCACCCGTGAGTACCGAAGTGACGACCAATCCAGCCGATGCGGCTCCCGCGGACGACGCGGAACCGATTGTCCGCAAGTTCCAGCGGGAACTGAGCGCCGGACTCACCTCCCTGGTACTGCTGTCGGTATTGTCCGAGGCAGATTCGAACCTGTACGGCTACGAAATAGCCCGGCGCCTCGCCGCAGACCCTGCCACTGCCAGCCCATTCAAGCAGGGGGCGCTCTATCCGGTGCTGCGCAACATGAGCGCTGCGGGACTGCTGTCGAGCCGCGTCGTTCCGTCTTACTCGGGCCCGCCCCGCAGGTACTATCGCATCACGCCGCTGGGGCGCGATGTGCTGTCGGCCTGGCGCGACACCTGGGTCGAAACACGCAGCTTCGTAGATTCCATCGTGCACCGCGCCAACACCGAGGAGACGACGCCATGACGGCCCCCACACCGAGTACCGTCGAGCAGTATCTCGACGCCCTCCGCTCGGCGCTGAAAGGCGCCGACAAGGCACTGGTGCAGGACGCGCTCTACGACGCCGAGGAACACCTGCGCGCGGAACTCGCGCAGAAACCGGGAGACGACGAACCGACGGTGCTCGCGAGCATCGTCTCCAGCTACGGTGCGCCGGACGAAGTGGCCGAGGCCTATCGCAGCAACGAGGCCACGATCCAGAAAGCCCTGCGCACACCCCCGCCGCGGCCGCGCTCGAGTTCGCTGGGTCGATTCTTCGGCGTCTATGCCGATCCCCGCGCCTACCTTTCGCTGCTCTACATGCTGCTCTCGCTGGTCACTGGCATCGTGTATTTCACGTTCGCGACCACGGGCCTGTCGCTCTCGGCCGGACTCGCGATCCTGATCATCGGCGTTCCGTTCTTCCTGTTGTTTGTCGGGACCACCCGCATCGTCGCCCTTGCCGAGGGCCGGCTGGTCGAGGCCATGCTGGGCATACGCATGCCGCGACGCCCCCCGTACAACGACCGCGACACGCCGCTGCTGACGCGCATCGTCGCAATGCTCAAGGACCCCCGCACCTGGGGCACGCTGCTGTATTTCCTTTTGATGCTGCCGCTCGGCATCTTCTATTTCACATTCGCGGTGGTGGGGATCGTGGTTTCGATAGCAACGATCGTCGCCCCGATCGCCGTCCTGCTTTTCGACGCAGGCTTGATTACAATCGACGGCGACGTGCAGTTGCAGGCCCCGCACCCGGCATTGCTGCCGTTGATTTCGATCCTGGGGTTCCTGCTCCTCACCATCACGATGCACCTCGCGCGAGGTATCGGTTACCTGCATGGCCAGCTGGCGAAGCACCTTCTCGTACAATCGCAGGGAACCGATTAAGGGCTGGTCGACCGGTCACCTTCTGCCGGCCATCGCGCTCGCACTGCTCGCCTCAGCCTGCGGACACGCCGACGAGGGCGGCAGCGCGGGCGTCGCGTCGATCGCCGGTAGCAGCACCGACTCTCGATCCGAAACCAGCACAGGGACGCCCCCTCCAGCCAGCGCCGCGACGCAGATGCCGTCCGCCCGTCAGGCGCTATGCGTCCCGGCCGACGAGGGCCGCCTGCGCGCGCGCCTGTCGGGCGGAATCGACGCCGAGATCGACTGGTCACCCCCTACTCCGCAATGCCTCGGAGGCCTGCGACCCGACGGCGACGGCGTGCGCCTCGTCTACAAGGGTGAAATCCCGGACCAGGGGCCGCTGCTGGTAGTGATCGGCATCGGCCCGCTGCGCGCCGGCGAGAGCGCGCGCAACGTCCCCGCCAACCTGACCCTTGTTCGCGAAGGCGCCGGGCTCTTCTATGCAACGCAGGGTGATGACAAGTGTGCGCTGGACGACGTGAAGCAGGAGCCACTCGACGACGGCGGTCACAGGTTTCGCCTGACGGGACGCGGCTACTGCACGCAGCCCGCCCGCGCGATCGGCGGTGACGGTTCGGTGCTGGTTCCGCGCTTCGACGTGAGCGCCGTGGTGGAGTTCAAGTGAGCGCGCACGGTGCAGCGCCGCCGGCCCTGGCCGCGGCCGGTATTAGGCTGGCCGCGGCACGCACCGCGCGTCGAATTGGCAGGCGCCTGCGTGCGGCCGCGCTGTGCATGCTCTCGGCCGCCTCGCTGGTCCCGGCAGCGGCTGTCGGCGATGGCAGCGGACCCAATCCGCTGCCGCTCGCGGATTTTCCGCGCGAGCAGATCATGATCGAGACACGCGGCGCCCGCCGCCACGAATTCGACGCGTGGCGAGCCGACACGCCCCGGACCCGCGAACAGGGCCTGATGTTCGTGAGCGAAATAGGCGCGGAGCAGGCAATGATCTTCGTCTACGACCCCCCGGCCGACGTGTCGATGTGGATGAAGAACACACTGCTGCCGCTGGACATGCTGTTCGTGAACAGCGACGGCTGCGTGGTGAACGTCAAGCACGATGCACGGCCCGGATCGCTCGCCATCATCTCGGCGGGCGGCCTCGTCGCGCTGGTCGTCGAACTGCGTGGCGGTACGGCTGCGGCGCTGGGCATCGGTGCCGGCGACCGTGTCGTGCGGCCGCGGGCCAACTGGCCCACGAACCAGCGCCCCTGCACGAGCGGACGCTGAGGCAAGGGCGCCAAACCCGGGGGCGACGGGCCCCGCACCGTATTGCCTCCGAAGCGCCAACCTCGGCGTTTGCACCGGCTTTGTGGAACAATCCCGTCCATGAACCCATCAACAAATACCGGCGTGCCCGCCATGGCGCAGCAGGCGCGCGAACTCATGCGCATTGGCCGCACCGCAGAAGCGGCGCTCGTCTGGGAGCGCATCCTCGAGGCCGATCCGCACAACACCGAAGCACTGCTCAGCCTTTCCACCCAGGCACTCGCACGCCGCGACGCGGCTGCGGCGCTCGAGATGCTCGAACATGCGGCGACCACGGCGCCGAACGACCCGATGGTGCAGGTCTATACGGCGGTTGCACTGAAAGACCTCGGACGGCCGACCGAGGAGATGGCGGCTCTGAACCGGGCACTCGCAAGCGACCCACACTTCTACCCCGCGATGTTGCACAAGGGCATGCTGCTCGAGCGGCTGGGCAAACGCCGGCAGGCGGCGCGCGTATTCAAGGACGTGCTCAACGTGATGCCAGACCCGGAGCGGGAGGGCCCCCGGTTCCGCAAGGCGGCGGAGCACGCGCGCGCGGCGATCCAGGAGAACCAGCAGTCGCTGGAACAGCACCTGGACTCCGTTCTCGCCGAACTTCGCAGTCGGCACTCGTCCGCCCGCCTCGACCGGTTCGAAGAAACGGTCAAGGTGATGACCGGCGCCAGGATGCGCTACGCGCCTGACCCGGTCATGCTGCATTTCGCGCAGCTGCCGCCGCTGCAGTTCTACGATGACGAGCTCTTCCCCTGGATCCCGGAACTCGAGGCCGCGACCGAGGACATCCGCCGCGAATGCGAGGCCGTGCTGGCCGAACACAGGAGCGAGTTCGTCCCCTTCATCCAGTACCCGGCCGGCGCGGCCGCCAGCCGGTGGAAAGACCTCAATGGCTCGCCTCGCTGGTCGGCCTACATCCTCTGGCAGCACGGCAAGCGGGTGGATGCCCACTGCGAGCGCTGCCCGTGTACGGCGGCGGTCGTGGAATCGCTGCCGCTCGCCCGGACTCCGGACTTCTGGCCCAACGTGCACTTCTCGGCGCTCGATGCGCATACGACCCTCCCACCCCACACCGGGGACACCAACGCGCGCCTGCTGGTGCACCTGCCGCTGGTGCTGCCCCCTGGAAACAGCGTCCGGGTGGGAAATGACAGCCGGGATTGGCAGTACGGCAAGGCCTGGGTGTACGACGGCAGTGTCGAGAACGAATCCCGAAACGACAGCGGTGGGACGTTTGCCCGGCTCGTATTCGACGTCTGGAACCCATACCTGACCGAAGCAGAGCGGGACCTGGTGGGCGGATTACTGGCCGGGATGCGCGACTACTATCGTGCGGAGGACTGAGTCCGGCGGCGCGCGTCGTGAAAGCGATACAGACTTACGCTTCAGTCTGTAGCACAAAAGCGACATCCGGCGGCCGCCCCCTCCCACCCCGAGCCGCGAACAGCCCGGCTGGCGTGCGTCGCGGGTTGGGCTTGGTCGAATCGTCGATCTGCTGCCTGTGCCCACCCCTGTCGAATTTTCGCAACAACGCTTCACATACGTACCAACCCATTGGTATGATTCGCGCACTTGTGTCGGGCCGTCCTCCAGTCACTCTATAGAGTGGAAGCGGTTTCTGCACGGGGGCACGTGATCAGTCCAACGTTCGGTCCCTGGTCGAACGTGGGTCTTTCGCAACTGAAGCAACTCTCGGGAGTCAACTGATGGCCAATCGCAATATTGAGCGCGCAGTGCGGGTCGCCTTGCTCGCGGCCGGCGCAGTCAGCGTCGGCATGTATTCGTCCGGGGCACTCGCCCAGGAAGGCGCTACGCCGGACGAAGTCGAGCAAATCATCGTCACGGGTTCGCGCATTCCGCAGCCCAACCTTGAAGGCACCAGCCCCGTCACCGTCGTCGGTGCACAGGACGTGGCGCTGGAAGGTGTCACCGACTCGGTGAACCTGGTTAACCAGCTGCCGCAGGCCTTTGCGGCGCAGGGCGGCAACCTCTCGAACGGTTCGTCGGGCACCTCCACCCTGAACCTCCGCAACCTCGGCTCCAACCGCACCCTGGTGCTGGTCAACGGCCGTCGTCTGCCGGCGGGCGACCCGCTCGGCCCGATCGCTCCTGACATCAACCAGATCCCCGCCCCGCTGATCGAGCGCATCGAAGTGCTCACCGGCGGCGCAGGCGCGGTCTACGGTTCGGATGCTCTTGCCGGCGTCGTCAACTTCATCATGAAGGACAACTTCGAAGGCGTGCAGGTAGACGGCCAGTACAGCTTCTACAACCACAACAACAGCGACAACCAGATGCAGCAGCTGCAGCGGAACAAGGGCTTCGCGCAGGCCCCTGGCACCGCTACCGACGGCAACGCTTACAACCTCAGCATCCTGATGGGTTCGAACTTTGCCGACGGCAAGGGCAACGCGACCGTCTTCATCGGCTACCGCGATACCAAGGCAGTGGAGCAGTCCGAGCGTGACTACAGCGCCTGCGCGCTGCAGGTCAACTTGACGGGCGCGAGCACCGGCGACGGCACGGGTCGCAACGACTACATCAATGGCGCCCGCTGCGGTGGCTCTGGCACCAACGCCACCGGCACGATCTATCCCCCGGACTTCAGCACGACGTACACGGTCGGCCCGGACGGCAATCCGCTGCAGCCCACCCCGCTGTACAACTACGCCCCGCTGAACTACTACCAGCGTCCCAACAACCGCTGGAACGCCGACTTCTTCGCTCACTACGACGTGAACGACCAGGTCACCGCGTACAGCGAGTTCATGTTCATGGACGATCACACGGTTGGCCAGATCGCCCCGTCGGGTCTGTTCGGCGTCTATTACGACATGCCGTGCCAGGGCAACCTGAACCCGTTCGTGCAGCAGGCGTGGCTCGACGTCATGTGCACACCGGGAGAAGACTTCGCCAGCACCTACGTCCTGCGTCGTAACGTCGAAGGCGGCGGTCGCCAGGACGACATCCGCCACACCGACTACCGCGGCGTGGTCGGCATCAAGGGCCAGGTGTTCGAACACTGGAACTACGACCTGTCCGGCCAGTATGGCGCGGTCATCCTGAACCAGCACGTCAACAACTACATCTCCAACTCGCGCGGCGTGCTCGCGCTGGACGTCGTGACCGACCCGGTCACCGGCGATCCGGTCTGCCGCTCCAACCTGACCGGTGGCAACCCGTCCTGCGTCCCGTACAACATCTGGCAGCCGGGTGGTGTTACGCAGGCGGCCCTGGACTACGCCCAGACCCAGGCTTACTCGAGCGGCAACACGACCCAGACCGTCGTGAACGGCACGATGTCGAGCAACCTCGGTGACTACGGCATTGCTCTGCCGTGGGCAACCGACGGCATCGGCGTCGCGTTCGGTGTCGAGTACCGCCAGGAAGGCCTGCAGTACGACGTGGACTATGCCTACATCAGCGCCGACCTCGGCGGTGGCGGCGGCCCGCGTCTGCCGACAAAGGGCTCCTACAACCTGATGGATTACTTCGCGGAAGCGCGTGTGCCGATCGTGCAGGATGCCCCGTTCGCCAAGGAGCTGACGTTCAACGGCAGCTACCGGTACTCGGACTACAGCACGGGTGTCAACACCAACACCTACGGCCTCGGCCTCGACTGGGCGCCGATGGATGACTTCAAGCTCCGCGGCACCTATCAGCACTCCGTGCGCGCTCCGAACATCATCGAGCTGTATTCGCAGGCTGGTCTTGGCCTGTACGACATGGACAGCGATCCGTGCGCAGGCTCGCTGGTCGACCCGGTCACCGGACTCCCGGTGCCGGCCGGCACCCCGACCGGCATCACCGCCTCCGGCTACACGCTGGCCCAGTGCCAGCAGGGCGCCGTGGGCGTGACGTTGGGCAGCTGGGGCAATGTCCCGGACAGCCCGGCTGGCCAGTACAACGCGATCTTCGGTGGCAACGAAAACCTGCAGCCTGAGAAAGCCGACACGTGGACCGCCGGCATCGTGTTGACGCCGACGTTCTTCGACGGCTTCACGATGACGATCGACTACTGGAACATCAAGATCGAGGACGTGATCTCCAACGTGTCCCCTGTCACGACAGTGGGCCTGTGCCTGGACCAGAGCCTGCTCTGCAACGAGATCCACCGCGATGGTGCCGGCTCGCTGTGGCTGTCTGAAAGTGCGTACGTGAACGCGATCAACTCGAACCTCGGCAGCTACGAGACCTCGGGCGTGGACTTCAACCTCAACTATAACCTGCCGGTCGGTGACTGGGGCTCGTTGAACTTCAACGGCCTGGCCACGTACCTCGACAAGTTCAATATTGAGGAAATCCCGGGCATCGGCAGCTACGACTGTGCTGGCCTCTACGGCGCAACCTGCGGCACCCCGCTTCCGACATGGAGAAGCAAGTTCCGCGTGTTGTGGTCAACGGCATGGAACGTGGACCTGGCGGTCACCTGGCGTTACATCGATTCGGTGGACCTGGACACCAGCAGCAGCAACCCGCTGCTGGCCGGCAATGTCCCGCCGTTCGACAAGACGCTTGATTCTCAGAACTACATCGACTTGAGCGGGACTTATGGATTCGGCGAGCGCTACACGCTCAATGCCGGTATCAGCAACATCTTCGACGAGTCGCCGCCGATCAGCTCGAACGTCGGTACCGGCTATGGCAACGGCAACACCTATCCGCAGGTGTACGATGCCCTGGGCCGTTACATCTTCGTCGGCCTGAGCGCGAAGTTCTAACAAACAGCTGAGGAAACTCAGCCACTCAGACGGCGGGCTTCGGCCCGCCGTCTTTTTTTGTGCCTTTATTTCACGCGACGAACACGCGTGGCCATCCCGCTCGGCGACACCAGCAGGAAGGAACCGAGCGCCCCGCGCTTGATCGTCACCGCATCGCCGCCTCTCACCCGCGGCTTGCCGGTGTCGATCTGAATCCAGACCTGGCCGTTCTCCAGAGTCACGGCCATCTTGCCGCTCGCCGTGTAGCCCACCTTTGCCACGGTCCCTGTGACGCTCTCGGGCGCCCTGGGCTCGGCTGGCCTCTCGGGATCGAGCGAGTGTTGCTGCGCGGGCGTGAGCCCGAAATCAGCCAGCGGATCGGCTGCAGGTACCGGGCTGGGCGCCGCGACCACTGCTCCGCCCACAGCCACGGTCGACAACCCTGCGGCTTCCGCCGCGGTCGATGCCGTGGCGACACCGGCCGTGGTCGACTCCGCTGCGACTCCGGCAGCGGATTTCCCGCTGGAAACTGCCGTGGCCTGCGGCATCGCCGCCGTATCACCAGCGCGAAAGATCCCGTCGTAGCAGGCCAGGCGAGCCTGGTCATCGCCGAGCGCGGCACAGCGCAGCGCAGCGCTGTTGTCCACCGCCGCCGACGGGCCCGCCCAGATGGCCAGACCGAGGATTGCGAACATGGGGCCGTTGCAGGAACTGCGCACGATGGATACTCCTTGTGATCTACGGGTGCGGTCGCAGCGCGGCCGACTGGTTTGCGGCTATGGTATAGCCATAATATGCCTGGCAACGAGGAGCGCCTCAGGTGAGCGTCGAACACTGGGAAACCTACTACCGTGGCGGCGCGCTGGCGACCTGCCCGACCGGGCCGGACGCCAACTACTCGCTGGAGCTTCGTGACGCCTGGATCGAGTTCTTCGCTTCGCTCCCGGACGGGGCATGCGTCCTCGACGTCGGCACCGGCAATGGAGCGGTGGCGTTGCTCGCGCGCGACGCCGCGACGGCTGACGGCCGACGATTCGACATCCATGGCACGGACCTGGCGTTGATCGATCCGCCGCGCCAGGTTCGGGGCGGGTCTGCGATGTTCGACGGCATAAGGTTCCATCCCGGCGTCGCCACCGAGCGGCTGCCATTCGAGGCGGAGTGCCTTGACGGGGTCAGCGCACAGTTCGCTATCGAATATACCGACGTCGAAGTCTCGCTGCATGAGGTCTGCCGCGTGCTCAAGCCCGGCGGACGCGCCCGATTCAGCATCCATCACGCGGATTCGGCGATCGTGCAGAACGCGCGCCAGTCGCTATCCCAGGCGCACGTGGTTCTCGAGGAGTCCCGTGTATATCGCAGGCTGCGTGCGTTCATCGCCGCGGATCGACAGGCCGCAGGACGGCCGAAAGCCCGCGCAGCGTGGAACGAACTGAGCTCCGCTGCCGCCAGGCTGCGGCAGGCGGCCGAAGCTACCGCGAACCCGCACGTGCTGCTGGTAACCATCGACGCAGTGCAGAAGCTGCTCGCGGCGCGCAGCGGGCTCACCGCCGCGCAGCTCGACCGCGAAATCGACGGCGTCGAGCGCGAGTTGCGTGCGTCGGTACGTCGGCTGCAGGACCTCGTCGACGCGGCGAGGTCCGAGGAGGCGATACTGGAAATAGCTCGAATGGCCGCGAATAGCGGGTTCGATGTCGACACGCCACGTCCGCAGTTCCAGTCGGGCAGCATCCTCGTCGCATGGTTGCTCGACCTGCGCAGAACGGGCAGCGCAGGCGGCTTGTATACTGCCGCGCATCATGGAACCGAATAGCACTTTGTCCCGGGCGCAAGCCGGGGACGGCAACGCGGCGAATTCCGCCGACGAATGGCTCAAGTTGAGCCGGCTTCACCAGCAGCAGGGCCGCTTTCGCCAGGCGATCGCCGCGGCCGGGCAAGCGGTCAGCATGGAGCCAGGAAATCTCGACACCCGGTTTCACGAGATCGAGTGCCTGATCACCGGTGGCCAGACGCTGGTGGCACGCGAGCGCATGGCCGGTCTCGAACGCGACTGCAGCGACGACGCGGTCCGGCTGTCGCAGGTCGGCGAACTCCACGCCCGCTTCAGCCGATTCCGCGACGCCGACCGCTGCTACGCGCGCGCGCACGAACTCGCTCCGCAGGACCGGGACATCCACCTGAGCCTGGCCCGCTCGCAGATCGCGCTCGGTGAACTGGAGCGCGCGGAATCGCTGCTCGCCGAGCTTATCGTCGCCTGGCCGCGGGACGCCGAGGCCTGGCACGCGCTGGCGCGGCTGCGGACCTGGAGCGATTCGAGCAACCACGTCGACAAGCTCGAGAGCCTGCTCGGCGAGACGTCCGACCCGGCGCAGACGGTGCCGCTCTGCTACGCGCTGCACAAGGAACTCGAGGACCTCGGCGAAGATGAACGCGCGATGTCCCGGCTGCAGCGCGGCGCACGGATCTTGCGCGGGACGACCAGCTATCGCGTCGAGGGCGACGTGGCGATCATGGCGTCGATCGCAAGGAATTTCCCCGCGTCACGGCTGCGCAATGCCCCAACCACCGGCCTCGGCGAGGGCGCAATCTTCGTGATCGGCCTGCCGCGCAGCGGAACCACGCTCGTCGATCGCATCCTCTCGGCGCACCCCGAGGTCGAAAGCCTCGGAGAGCTCCGCGACCTGAGCTTCGCCGTGATGAGGGCCGGGGATACGGGCGGCGTGGTGCGCGGTGCGGCGCCATCCCGACCGGCTCAACCCGACTTCGGCACCATCGGCCGGGGCTACATGGATGCGGTGTCCGCATACAGGAGTGGCCGCGGTTTCTTCGTCGACAAGGCGCCGATGAATTTCCTGTACGCCGGGCTGATCCGGCTGGCCCTGCCGGGTGCGCGAATCGTGATGCTGCACCGCGATCCAATGGATAGCTGTCTCGCCATCCACAAGACGTTGTTCCGCGAAGGCTTCCCGTTTGCCAGCAGCCTCGAGGACCTGGGGCGCTACTACGTTGCCTGGCACGGGCTGGCACGGCACTGGCGAGACTCACTGCAGGGAACAATGCTCGATCTGAGCTACGAATCCCTGGTAGCGAACCAGGAAGCGGAAAGCAGGCGCCTGCTGGAGTATTGCGGCGTCGCGTGGGATCAGCGCTGCCTGGACTTCCACCAGAACGCCTCGCCGTCGGCGACGGCGAGTGCCGCGCAGGTCAGGCAGGCAATGTACGGATCGTCGGTGGGACGATGGAAAAAACACGCCCGGGAACTCGAGCCATTGTCGAACATCCTGCGGGCTGCGGGAATCGCCGTGGCTCAATAGTTTTCGGGTATCCGGGACCCGCAGGTCGACGGTGTACATTGCCGGATCGCGACCGAGCTGCCGCGAGCCTTCAGCTGGAACTCCCGGCGACGATAGTCGACGATGAACCGCTCGAGGCGCCCGAGCACGTCCATGCCGATCACAAGCGCGGGCTCATCGGTCAGGCCCCAGACGTCGAACACGTGCAGTTCGCCGAAGGTCACCGGCAGGTCGGCGAGCTTCGCCGGGCCAATCGTGATCCTGGGCGCGCGAAAATAGGTGCCGGACTCCACGTCGGTCGTGGCTCCGTGCACCATCGTGGAGAACTCTTCGCCGGCCCTGGAGCGGGACAGGATGGCCGTGCGCAGCGGAATATTCCCCATGGTCCGCTCGGCCCCGGTGTCGATGATGATCTTGGTCGGGATGCTGCCGACCTTGCCGGCCACCAGCAGCAGCCCGCCCTGCCAGAGTGTCGCCTTGACGGTGACGTAGGCGGAAGTCGCTCTCCGTCCGCCGGAGCGGAAGATCGAGACACGGTCGTGGAGAAAATCCACGTCGATGCGCATGTGCTGCATGCCGGTCACGCCCAGGATGCCGTCGGCACCCGCGAAGATGTCGCCGGGCAGTACCGGCAGCACTGTCGGCGGCAGTTCCACGGCACCGGCGCGCATGCTTTCGACGTGAACCGCTGGAAGCACTGCACTGCCAGTGACGCCGTGGACGCGGACACCTTCGGCTTCCGGCAGGCCGAGTTCCTCGACCACCTTTGGAGAAAGCGCGGAACTGTTCGCGCCGGTATCGAGAATGAAACGATATGGCCCGCGGTCGTTGATCGTGACGGCAGCGACGATCCTGCCGGTACGATCGGCGCGGGTCGGTGCGGCGTAGAGTTCCTCGTGCCCGGCATCGGTGTCCGATCGCGGGGTCGGCGACGCTGCCTGGGAGAGCCCTGGCGAAACTGCCGGCGATTCTGCCGGTGACACTGCTGGCGACTCTGCGGGCGACGCAGCCTGTGCGCAGCACATCACGCTGAGCGCGAGCACCGCAGATGCCGGGCGCCAGATCATGCGTGCACCGGAAGCTCCGCGCTCTTTCGCACGGTGCGCAGCGCAAAGCTCGACTGCACGCGCGCCACACCGGGCAGGCGCGTCAGGTGCTGGCTGTGCAGGCGCTCGAAGTCCGAGGGGTCGGATACCACGACGCGCAGCAGGTAGTCCTGCTGCCCCGTCATCAGGTAGCACTCCATCACTTCGGGCACGCGCTTCACCGCCGCCTCGAAGGCGGCGAGGTCGCCCTGCTCCTGTCGATTGAGCGTGATGCTCACGAAGACATTCCCCGGCAGCCCCACCTTCCCCTGACTCACCAGCGCAGTGTACCGGTCGATGACTCCAGCCTCCTCGAGCGCTCGCACGCGCCTCAGGCACGCTGACTCACTCAAGTGGACCTTCTCGGCCAGGTCGCGGTTGCTCAAGCGGCCGTCGCGCTGCAGTTCGGCGAGGATGAGCTGGTCGGTACGGTCGAGCTTCATCGCAACTTTCCTTCTTCCAATGCCACTTGTGACGCAGTTTATTGCAGGCGTGGCCCTTGGTGAGACGATTTTTGCACATTTCTGCCTAAGGCCGCGCGTATGCTCACGCGATCAACAAACCATCACAGCCCGGGGAGAGCAGTCATGCGCATTGGCGTGCCGAAAGAAATCAAGGTCCACGAGTACCGCGTCGGCCTGGTACCGGCGGCAGTCCGCGAGTTGACTGAGGCCGGGCACGACGTCACGGTGCAGACTGGCGCTGCGACCGGTATTGGCTTCTCGGACGCGGACTACCAGCGCGTCGGCGCGAAGATCGCGGCCACCGCAGAGGAAATCTTCGCCAGCGCGGAAATGATCGTGAAGGTGAAGGAGCCGCAGCCGCAGGAATGCGCGCAGCTGCGGCCCGGGCAGGTGCTCTACACGTATCTGCACCTCGCGCCGGATCCGGGACAGACTGCGGCGCTGGTGAAGTCCGGCGCGACCTGCATTGCATATGAAACCGTGACGGCCCCCGATGGCTCGCTGCCGCTGCTGACGCCGATGAGTGAAGTTGCCGGCCGCATGTCGGTGCAGGTCGGCGCGTACTGCCTGCAAAAAGCCAACGGCGGTCGCGGCATCCTGCTCGGCGGCGTGCCCGGTGTTGCACCGGCCAAGGTGGTGATCCTGGGCGGCGGCGTCTCCGGCACCCACGCGGCCGAGATGGCAGTCGGCCTGCGCGCCGACGTCACGGTCCTGGATCGCTCGATGAAGCGGCTGCGCGAGTTGTCTTCCATTTTCGGGCCTTCGCTGCGGACCGAGTACTCGACGCAGGAACACATCGACGCACTGGTCATCGATGCGGACCTCGTCATCGGGGCCGTGCTTATCGCAGGCGCAGCGGCGCCCAGGCTGGTCACGCGTGACATGGTCCGCCGCATGAAGGCAGGCGCGGTGCTGGTGGACATCTCGATCGACCAGGGCGGGTGCTTCGAGACCAGCAAGGCCACGACGCACGCCGATCCGACCTACGTTGTGGACGGCGTCATCCACTACTGCGTCGCCAACATGCCCGGCGCCGTGCCGCGCACATCGACATTTGCACTCAACAACGCGACCCTGCCCTTCGCGCGCAGGCTGGCCGACCTCGGCTGGAAGGAGGCCATGAGGGCCGACCCGCACCTCGCGAACGGCTTGAACGTGCACGCGGGGCACATCACCAACGAGGCGGTGGCGCGCGACCTCGGCTACGAATACCGACCGGTGGCTGAATTCCTGAAGTAGGATTCACTCCCCTACCTGGCAGCGCCCGAGGTACGGCCATGCAAGGCACGATCCCGTCGTTCCGCAACCGCACGGTGCTCGTCACTGGCGCCTCGAGCGGCATCGGCCGCGAGACCGCGCTGGCCTTCGCTGCCGCGGGATCAAACCTCGTGCTCGTCGCACGTCGCGCCAGGGCGCTGGCCACGGTCGCCGCTCGCGCCCGCAAAGCCGGCGCCAGCGTATTGGTCGCGCCGACCGATGTCACCAAGCAGGTCGAGGTCGCGGCATGCTTCCGCAAGGCCGTGAAGCGTTTCGGCGCTGTGGACATCGTGGTCAACAACGCCGGCGTGCTGATTCCGTCCGAGGTCGTCTCGATGAAGAGCACCGACCTGCAGGCGATGCTGGACGTGAACCTGTTCGGCGCGCTGCATGTGATGCAGCAGGCCGTGACGCTGATGCGCAAACAGGGACGCGGCCACATCGTCAATGTCGCGTCGCTGGCGGGGCGGCGTGGTTTCTCGCCGCTCGGCGGCTATTGCGCCAGCAAGTTCGGGCTGATCGGATTGACCGAGGCGCTGCGCACGGAACTCGTCGGCGAACGCATTCACGTCTCGATCGTGCTGCCCGGCGTCGTGGATACCGCGATGGCCTCTGCCTTCAACGAGTCGCCAGGGGCGGGAGCCATGTGGCCCCAGGCACTCAACATGCCGCCCTCCTGGGTGGTCTGGTCGATCTTCCTGGCGATACGCTTCAGGCTGACCGAGATCGCCGTGCCTCCAGGCGGAGCGCTGCTCGAGAAGCTGGCCTCGATGGCACCGGGCGCCACCGACACACTGTTGCGGTGGGCAACCGACGCCGCGAAGCGCGTAGGCCGGTCCGCGCGTCCTGGGAAATAGCTGCAAGGGGCACGAAGTGGAATACGAGAATCTTTCGATCGAACGCAGCGGTGGCGTTGCCACGCTGTGGCTGGACCGGCCCGAAAAACTAAACGCGCTCAACCGTGCGCTGTGGTCGGCGATCCCGGCGGCCGTTGCAGCTCTCGACAGCGACCCCGAAGTGCGGGTCATCGTGCTCGCTGGCCGCGGCAAGGCCTTCTGCGCCGGGATCGACCTCGTCGACCACGCGCCGGCCATGGCTGGCGGTGGCTCGTTGTCCGGACGCGGGGACTCAGCCGTTGGCCGGCGGCGTGCACTGCTCGACGACGTCGGTCGTTACCAACACACTTGCAGCAGCTTCGCGAATGCCACGAAGCCGGTCATCGCAGCCGTGCACGGGCCGTGCATCGGGGCCGGGATGGACCTGATCACCGCCTGCGACATCCGCCTCGCCTCGGCCGACGCGACGTTCTCTGTACGTGAGACCCGCATCGCGATGGTCGCCGACGTCGGCTCGCTGCAGCGACTGCCTCGCGTGGTGGGCGACGGCCATGCCCGCGAACTCATATTCACCGGCCGGGACATCGACTCGACCCGCGCGCTCGCCATCGGGTTGGTGAACGAAGTGCTGCCCGACGCTGCCGGTGTGCAGGCCCGAGCCGCCGCGCTGGCGCAGGAGATCGCCGCCAACTCTCCGCTGGCCGTGCAGGGCTCGAAGCAGGTGCTCAACCAGGCCACGCGCCGCGAGGTCCAGGCCGGGCTCGACTACGTCGCACTCTGGAACGCAGCTTTCCTGCACTCCGACGACCTGACCGAGGCGATGACGGCGTTCATGCAGCGTCGCAAGCCCGAGTTCAAGGGAAAATAAATCGGTGCCAATAAATCGGTGCCAGGCACCGAATTAATCGGGTTAACGGCGTCCCCGGGGCAGTCGTGCCGCGGGGCGCCTCCGCCGGTCGCTATGCCGGCTTCGCGTCGCGAAGCTCCCGGCGCAGGATCTTGCCGACGTTCGACTTCGGCAGCTCGTCGCGGAACTCGATGTACCTCGGCTTCTTGTAGCCGGTGAGCTGCTGCTTGCAGAAATCGGCCACCTCCGCCTCCGTCAGCGACGGGTCCTTGCGCACGACGAAGACCTTGACCGCCTCGCCCGCGCGCTCGTCCGGCACCCCGATCGCAGCGCACTCGAGTACCTTGGGGTGCGTCGCGATCACTGACTCGATTTCGTTCGGGTACACGTTGAAGCCCGAGACGATGATCATGTCCTTCTTCCGGTCCACGATGCGGGTGTAGCCGCGCTCGTCCATGATGCCGATGTCGCCGGACTTGAAGAAGCCGTCCGGCGTCATGACCTTCGCGGTCTCATCCGGGCGCTGCCAGTAGCCGGCCATCACCTGGGGGCCACGGATGGCGATCTCGCCGGCCTGCCCGAGCGGCAGCGGCTGGCCCGCGTCGTCCAGGATGGCTATTTCGGTATTCGAGACCGGCAGGCCTATGGTGCCGCTGTACTCGGTGCTGGTCGCCGGATTGCTGGTCGCGATCGGCGAAGTCTCGGATAGACCGTAGCCCTCGATGATCGGCACACCGGTGAGTGCGAGCCACTTGTCCGACACGGCCTTCTGCACAGCCATGCCGCCGCCGTTTGCGATACGAAGGCTCGAGAAGTCGAGCTTGCGGAATTCCGCGTTCTCGGCGAGCGTGTTGTAGAGCGTGTTGACGCCCGGGATAACGTTGAACCGGTACTTTCCCAGGTCGCGGACGAAGCCCTCCATGTCGCGTGGATTCGCGATAAGCAGGTTCATCGCGCCGAGCCGCATGCCACCGAGGCAGTTCACCGTGAGCGCAAACACGTGGTAGAGCGGCAATGCGCAGACGTAGATCATCTGCTCGGGCACCGGGCCACGGCTGGTGTCGGACAGCGCTGGCGTGACCCAGGCCTCCAACTGCAGCACGTTTGCCACGAGGTTGCGGTGCGTCAGTGTCGCACCCTTTGAAACCCCGGTCGTACCGCCCGTGTATTGCAGGAACGCGACATCGGTCGGGCCCAGCTCCACCGGCGCGAGCCGGCGCCGCCCGCCTTCATCCAGCGCATCCCTGAACGCCACGTGGCCGGGAAGCTCGAATGCCGGCACCACCTTCTTTACGCGGCGCATGACGAAATTGGCAACCAGGCCCTTCGGGAAGCCGAGCATGTCGCCCAGCGACGCCACGACCACATGCCTCAGCTGTGTTCGTGCGATCACCTGCTGCAGTGTCGTGCAGCAGTTCTCGATGATGACGATAGCCTCGGCACCCGAATCCTTGAGCTGGTGCTCCAGTTCGCGCGGCGTGTACAGGGGGTTTACGTTCACGACCACGTAGCCCGCGCGCAGGATCGCGGCCACCGCAATCGGGTACTGCACGACGTTCGGCATCATGATGGCGACGCGGGCGCCTCGCGCCAGGCCACGGCCCTGCAGCCACGCGCCGAGCGCCAGGGAATGGCGCTCGATGTCAGCGAAGGTGAAATACCGGTCCGCGAATGCATAAGCCGTGCGCTTCGCGTAGCGGTCGAACGCCTCTCCCATCAGCTCGACGAGCGAGGAATACTGCGTAACGTCAACGTCCGCCGGGACGCCCGGCGGGTAGTTCTTCAACCAGAAGCGCTCCATTTGCGTCTCCCGAAATTCAGGACTCGACTTGCTCCAGCGGCACCCGAGCCTGGATGGTCACGGCAGCTGTCGTACCGGAACAGGCACGTTGCAGAGCTCGATATGCCCTGCTGGCACCTTATACCAGTCGTCCTTCCTGTTGCGACGGCTCTCCACCAGCGCCTCGAAGGCAGGTGTATCCGTGCGCATGACTTCGAGCCGGGCACGCTCGGCCGCCGGCAGGTCCGCCGCGAGCCGCACGCTCTCGATCGGCACGTATTGCTCGGGCTTCTCATAGAAACCCAGAGGCCCGGTACCGCGTGGCAGCGTCGAAAGCAGTTCCATGCCCTGTACCACCCGGCCCACCAGTGCGATGTTGCGGTCAAGCTGGCGCGGCGCATTGCCGATGACGACGTACAACTCGGCCCCGTTACCGCTGTCCATCTCGTTGCTCCGACCTGCCCCGACCATGGCATAGCAGTGTGCCAGCCACGCCTGTTTCGTTGCCGGATCGCCGCCGACAGGAAAGCCGTTCGAGAAGCCGACCGCAGGCGCGTAGCCGTCCACGTCCGGCAGTCGCGTAAACGGCAGTTCGGGTGTCCAGGCCACCGCGAATTCCGGCGGCAGCGTCGGGCTCGCCTTGCCCAGGCTGCGCTTGCCGTCCGGGTCACCCCACTGGACCACGAAGTTGTCCTGCGAACGGATGATCGCGAGGCCGTCGAAATAGCTGCCCCTCACCAGCGCCCGGATGTTGGACGCGTGCAGCGGGACGAAATCCGGTGCCAGTTCGATGACGACCCGGCCGGCCTCCAGCTGCAGGTACAACGTGTTCTCGGGGTCCAGTGGCCTCCAGTCAGCGGGCTTCGAGGCCTCGAGGATTTCGCTCATCGTGAGCGCCTTCGCCGCGTCGGCGGCCCGCACGATCCCGCCAGTCATGGCCTGGAGGACCAGCAGCGCGCACCCCACGGCCAGCCGTCGCGAACCGGTCGCCCCAATGCGCGGCTCCTTGCTTGTCACGGTCATAATTTCCGCCCCCATGCCCACGATGCCCCTATGTTAGCGGCTTGGCGGGGTGACCTGTGAACGGGTCCACAGTTCCTGGATACACACCGACCCATCCGCGCTCACGACTGCCCGGATCAGTTAGATTTCCCTCCCGCGGCCACAGTTGCCGCAGCTGACGAGAAGAACCAGCCGTGAGCGATCGAGAAGCGATGGTCCCCGTCGATCCCTGGCAAGACACGCCACCCGTATGCCGCGTGTATTCCGCGTATGCCCCATTCAGGAAACTGCTCGATGCCTACCTGGGCGGCGCCGTGAAGCTCACGGACTCACCCGATCGCGGGACGCGCGAAGCGCTGCTGGTGGATTGCACTGAATCGATGGATACGCTGACGTTCGCGACCGAGAAGTTCCCAAAACATCCGATCGTCGCCGTGCTGAGTGAAACCGACACCGCGGGTGCCATGGAGGCGCTTACCAGGGGCGCCGACGGCGTCATCTCGCTCCGGGATCCGGCGACGATGTGGCGCGAATGCATGAACGTCGTCCTCGGAGGCGGCCGATGGCTGGGTGGCCCCGGCCTGGACGTGCAGCTCGAGGACAAAGAGAGCAGCTACGACATCGCCACCAGCAAGCGCCACAACGGCGACGTCACGCTGCGCACCAAGCTATTCGTCCGGAACCGGCTGGCAGACAAGGCCGGCGGCTGATCCCCGCCGGCACGCGCTCCCCGGAGCGACCGCTCAGCGCGCGCCGAACCTGGGCGCGCGCTTTTCGCGAAACGCCGTCACACCCTCTACGAAATCGGCACCGTCGCCGAGCCGCGCCTGTAGTGCAGCCTCGGCCTCGAGCTGCTCCGGCAGGCTGGCGCGGAGCGCGGACGCCATCAGGTTCCGCACGCCGATGAACGCCTCGCGGGGCCCGGCCGCCAGTTCGGTCGCCACCTGCATCGCGCGCCCGGCAAGATCGGCGTCATCGACGCACTCCGCGATCAGTCCGATTTGCTCGGCCTCCTCCGCTCCGATCGGTCTGCCCGTCAACGCCAGCGCGCGGGCGCGCGCCTCGCCTACGCGCCGGGCCAGCAAGTAGGTCGCTCCCATGTCGGGCACCAGGCCGAGCTTCGGCGCAAACACGAAGGTCAGGCTGGCCGAGCGACCGGCAACAGTGATATCGCCGAGCAGCGCAAGCGACGAGCCAGCTCCGGCCGAGACCCCGTTCAGCGCGACCACCAGCGGTACCGGCAGCTTGCAGAGCATCAGGGCCAGCGGGTTGTAGTACTCACGCAGCCTCGACGCCATGAGCTGGCCCATGGACTGGCCAGCCGCCGGCATCCCGTCCGGGTCCGTCAGGTCGGCACCGGCACAGAAACCACGCCCGGCCCCCGTCAGCAGTACTGCCCGCAGGCTTCGGTCGCGCTGGATCGCCTCGACGCAGGCCTTGAGGTCTTTCAGCAGCCCGAGCGACAGGCTGTTCAGCTTCTGCGGGCGATTGAGCGTAACCACCAGGACTGAGTCTCTTCGCTCGCAGGTCAGGTTCTGGAATTCCATCCGGCGCGGCCTCTCGTTCAGGTACAAGCGGCGTATGATCTCATGTTCCACTGCGTGCGGAATCCGTTCGATGATCGTGAAATTCTCCACAAGTTACGGGCAGTTGACGATGCACGGCGACGCCGCCGTCGCGCTGCTGCGAGCGATGGGGCACACGGGCACGGTACCCGGGGCCATCCTGGCCGCCGACCTGCCGGAGGCACTCACGCGGCTCGAGCATTCGATCGAAACCTCCGGGGATTCGAATCCAACTCCGTCCCCACCGGCGGACGGCGGGGACGAAGACGAGGCCGAACGAGAGCCCGTGATCACGCTGCGCAAGCGCGCCCTGCCACTGCAGGACATGCTGCGCACTGCCATCGGGCGCGACTCCGACCTGATGTGGGAGCGTGCGTGAGGTCGTCGGCGGCCGCGCGGGCTGTCCGCGTGGCCCTCCCGGTGCTGGCACTGCTGCTGCTGGCGGCGCATTTCTACCGTACGGGCGTGTACCCGTTGGTGGTGGCCGCGATCGCGCTGGCCGGACTCGCATTGGTACCGCGACGCTGGGCCGGCAGCGCGCTCGGACTCGTGCTTGTATGTGGGGCGCTCGAATGGCTGCGAACGGCCTGGGTCCTGGCCACGCTGCGAGATTCGATGGGCCTGCCATTCGGCCGTCTGCTGGCCATCCTGGGCACAGTGGCTGCGTTCACGCTGGTTGCCGCGTACGTGGCCTGGCCGCGCGACGAAGCCGGTGCCGGCGGCAAAAGCGATTGATTGTGCAGCGCTGGCCGGGCAGCATCCCCGATCGGAATTTGCAGGGAGCCGTATTGATGAAAAGTTCTTTTGCCCGCGGATGCGCCGTCCTCGCCATGCTCGGCCTGCTGTCAGGCGCTGCGGCAACGGCGGCCGAGCCCGCCCGATACTGGCCTCCGATCACCGATCCGCCGACCGAGGTCCGGGACCCGGGCCGGTTTGTATGGGTGGAGCTGCTGACGCTCGACGTCGGCACGGCAGCGGAGTTCTACGGCAAGGTCTTCGGCTGGACCTTCCAGACCTTCGGACCGGAGGACGACTACAAGACCTACACGCTGGTGCTGTCCGGCGACACGCCGGTCGGCGGCATGGTGTATGTACGGCCGAAGCAGCCCGAGAAATACCCGACGTCGCGCTGGGTGGGATTCATATCCGTCGCTGACGTGGCGGCAGCGGCTGCGCTCGCTGAAAAGCAAGGCGGCAAGGTACTGGTCTCCCCGCGCGAGGTCGGCGATCGCGGCACCGAAGCGCTGCTTGTGGATCCGGAAGGCGGAATGTTCGGCATCATCCACTCGGCGACCGGCGACCCCGAGGATTACCTCGCCGGGAACGACCAGTGGCTGTGGGCCGAGCTGTGGGCCGGCGACGCCGCGAAGATGGCCGAGTTCTACAAGGGTATCGGGCCGTATGAAGTGCGTGATGGCGCCGCGAAGGGCGAAGGCGCAGGGTTCCAGCTATGGTCTGGCGGATTCGCGCGGGCGGGCATCCTGCCGAGGGCCGGCAATGTACCGACGACCTGGCTGCCCTACGTCAGGGTGAAAAGCGTGACCGACACAGTCGCGCGCGCCAGCGAGGCAGGCGGCAAGATCTACATGCAGCCGACGCGACTCCACGGCACCTCGATGGCCGTGATAATCGATCCGACGGGTGCGCCGTTTGCGGTCGCCGAATGGCCCGCCGTGGCCACGGAGGCTGCGCGATGACAAACATGGCCCGGGTATTTGCGTTCCCGACTGCATCACTTTGCCTGTTGCTGCTGGCGGCCTGCGCGTCCGACGACGGATACAGCGGATACGGCGGCAATACCACGGTCGCCGTAGGCTACGGCTACGGTTACGGCTACCCCGGTGGCTATTACCCTTACTACCCGCCGGGCTATGGCTGCTGCTGGGACGGCAATGGCGGCCCACCGCCCCCGCCCCCGACCGGCCGCCCCGAGCACCCCGATCGGCCGACGACGCTACCAGCCGGTCCGGGCCAACTTCCGGCCGAGCGTCCCAATCGGCCGACCACGCAGCCCGCCCATAGCCCATCCCACCAGCCGAGTGCCAGGCCCGCACCCCGGCCGACACCGGCACCGCGGCCCATGGGCGGCGGTGGGCGGCGTCGCTGAATACCAGTTTCCAAAGACCAATTTCCATCGACCTGCGAGGACCAGAATGCAGAACCGTAACCTGATCGCGAGCGCCGGCCTGATAGCCGCCCTCGCCGCAAGTACCGCCGCCATGGCCACCGGTGAGCCAACCGACCAGCAGTTGAAGATCGCCGAGCCGCTGGTCGCTCCATGGACCGGACCCTACGGCGGCGTTCCGCCGTTCGACATGGTCAAGGTCGACGCGATCGGGCCGGCCCTCGAGGTCGGCATGGCGCGCAACCTGGCCGAGATCGAGCTGATCGCGACGAATCCCGAAGCGCCGACCTTCGAGAACACGATCGCCGCGCTCGAGGACACCGGGCGTGCGCTGAGCCGCGCAGGCACGGTGTACGGCGTCTACAGCTCGACGATGAGCGACGACGCGGTGC
The DNA here is from genome assembly GCA_963732415.1 of uncultured Gammaproteobacteria bacterium. Taxonomy (GTDB): domain Bacteria; phylum Pseudomonadota; class Gammaproteobacteria; order Steroidobacterales; family Steroidobacteraceae; genus RPQJ01. The sequence continues at coordinate 79,733 of CAVSZK010000021.1, read as the reverse complement.
AGGCCGTGGAGCGCGACATGGCGCCGAAGCTGGCCGCGTTCCAGGACAAGATCACGCAGAACGAGCCGCTCTTCAAGCGCATCGCCGCCGTCTACGAGGCGCGCGAGACGTCGGGCCTCACGGCCGAGCAACAGCGGCTGACCTGGTACTACTACACCAACCTGGTGCGTGCCGGTGCGCAGCTCGACCCGGCTGCGAAGAAGCGCATGGGCGAGATCAACCAGGAACTGGCGTCGCTGTTCACCAAGTTCGGCCAGAACGTGCTCGCCGACGAGGAAAACGGCGTGGTGTACATCGACAAGGAATCGGATCTCGCCGGCCTGCCGCAGTCGGTGCGGGATGCCGAGGCCGAGGCCGCGGCGGGCCTGGGCAAGAAGGGCCAGTGGGCGGTGCGTAACACGCGCTCCAGCGTCGAGCCTTTCCTGACCTACGCGGACAATCGCGCACTGCGCGAGAAGGTCTGGAAGATGTTCGTGAACCGCGGCGACGAGGGCGGCGCCACGGACAACAATGCGAACATCACCCGGATCCTGCAGCTGCGCGACGAGCGGGCAAAGCTGCTCGGCTACGCGAGCCATGCGCACTGGCGCCTCGAGGACTCGATGGCGCAGAACCCCGAGCGCGCAATGGCGCTGATGACGGCAGTCTGGCCGGCGGCCGTCGAGCGCGTGCACGAGGAGGTGGCCGACATGCAGGCAATCGCCGACAAGGAGCACGCCGGCATCAAGATCGAGCCCTGGGATTACCGCTACTACGCCGAGAAGGTCCGCAAGGACAAGTACGACCTCGACGAGACGCAGATCACGCCCTACATGCAGCTCGAGAACCTGCGTGAAGGCATGTTCTACATGGCCAAGCAGCTGTTCGGCTTCTCGTTCACGCCGGTCAAGCCGGGCACTGTGCCTGTCTATCACCCTGACGTGCGGGTGTGGGAGGTCACGGACGAGAAAGGCGGCCTGGTTGGGCTCTGGTACTTCGATCCGTATGCGCGCGAAGGCAAGCAGTCCGGCGCATGGATGAATGCCTATCGAAGCCAGGAGCGCTTCAAGGACGACATCCGCACCATCGTCTCCAACAACTCGAATTTCGTGAAGGGCAAGCCGGGTGAACCGGTGCTGATCAGCTGGGAAGACGCGCGCACGCTGTTCCACGAGTTCGGCCACGCGCTGCACGGCCTGAGCTCGAACGTGAACTACCCGACACTCTCGGGCACCAGCGTTGCACGCGACTACGTCGAGTTCCCGTCGCAGATCCTCGAGCACTGGCTCTCGACACCGGAGATCCTCAATCGCTTCGCTCTGAACTACAAGACCGGGAAGCCGATCCCGCCGGAACTGGTGGCCAAGATCGAGAAGGCGAGGACCTTCAACCAGGGCTTCAAGACGGTCGAGTACCTGTCGAGCGCACTGGTGGACATGAAGCTGCACCTCGCGGCCGGCAAGCCCATCGACCCCGACCAGTTCGAGAAAGCCACGCTGGCCGAGTTGAACATGCCCAGCGAGATCGTGATGCGGCACCGCACGCCGCAGTTCAACCACGTGTTCTCAGGTGACGGTTACTCCGCGGGCTACTACAGCTACCTGTGGTCCGATACGCTTACCGCGGACGCATGGGAGGCCTTCCTCGAGAACGGCGGCCCCTGGGACAAGGCCCAGGCTGCGAAGCTGAAGCTGTTGCTCTCGCAGGGCAACACGGTCGATCCGACAGACGCCTACAGGGCGTTCCGCGGTCGTGACCAGGACGTGGGCGCGCTGATGCGCGACCGTGGCTTCCCGGAGCCGGCGAAACCCGCCGCCAAGCCGTAGTAACAGGGGACATTCACCGTTTTACGCAGCTATGCGGGCGGTGAATGTCCCCACTTCGACCGGGCCTGGGCCGGGCGGGCAACGAGTTACCGCGCCTCCGATTACTGCTGGCTCTCCGTCGGTACCGGCACCGACGCCTTGGTGCCCGGCATGATTTCGAAGTCGAGCGGGAACTGGTCCAGCATGCCCATCAGCTGCGCGAGCGGCGCAGGGTCTCCATCAAACTTTGCCTTCCCGGCCGCTGCCTGCTGGGCCAGCGTCGCCTTGCCCATGATCACCTGCTCGAGGTCGGAGCGGTTGATGGTCAGCGTCAGGTCCGGGCTCCTGGACTGGAACCCCTTCAGGCTGTTCAGCGTCGAATTGCTCAGTTCCACGACGTAGGCCTCGCCGTTGTCGGGTGTCACCAGGTTCATCGTGAAACGCAGGCCGGCGGCCTTGCTGCTGTCGAGACGTATCGCCAGGTAGTCGAGCCACAGCCCGGTGGACAGGGCCCGGATCATGTCGGGGCCGAGGGTCTTCGTCGGGATGCCCGGCGGTATCCCCGAGCGTAGCTCGAGCGCAGCCGCCAGGAAGCTGTTGCGCAGGCTGCTGCTCTCCTTCTGGTAGCCGACCTGCTCGAAGCAATCCGCGAGCAGGTCCTTCGCCGCCTGGTTTCCGGGCTCCGCAAATACCAGCTTGTTCAGGATCTCCACGGCGTAAAGGTACTTGCCCTGTTCGTAGAGCTCCCTGCCCTTCTCCAGGATCGGCGCCGAACCACCCATCATCTCGACATACAACGGTGCCGAATCTCCCGGCGAAAGCGGAATCAACGTTGCAGGATTGCCGTCCCAGTAGCCCAGGTAACGGTTGATCACCGCGCGGCTGTTGTGCTCCTCGGAGCCGTGGTAGCTGTGCGCCGCCCAGTCCTGCTGCAGGCTCTCTGGCGAGCGGTAGACGTTGTGAATCTCGTTGATCGTCACGCCCTGGTTCGCCAGGTGCAGCACGTCATTGTTCATGTTGGCGTAGATGTCGCGCTGCGCCCGCATCACCTGCTGGATGCGCGCGTTTCCCCAGCGTGGCCAGGTGTGCGCGGAGAACATCACGTCTGCGTCCTGGCCGAACAGGTACAGCGAGCGGCTGATCTGCTTGGACCATTCGAGCGCATCACGCACCAGCGCACCGCGCAGCGTGTAGATGTTGTGTACGGTGCTGGTGATGTTCTCGGCCGCCCAGAACGCCTTGTATTGCGGGAACCAGGTGTTCATCTCCGCGGGCGCCTCGGTACCGGGCGTGTTCTGGAACACCATCGTCACGCCGTCGACGGTCAGCTCCTCGATGTCCTTGGTGATGATGCGGGTGGGAGCGATCAGACCGACGTCGCCCGACGAAACGCTCTTGCCTATCGCCTGGTCGACGTGCGCAAACGGGCTCCTGGGCAGCAGCAGGCCGTACTGGTAGAACGCACGCCGGTTCATCGCGTTGCCCGCGTAGACGTTCTCGGCGACCGCGGCTTCCATGAAACCTACAGGCGCAATGACCGGCACCTTCCCGCTCGCAACGTCGGCTTCATCCACCACGCCGCGAACGCCGCCGAAGTGATCCACATGCGAGTGCGAGTACACGACTGCGACCACCGGGCGCTGGCCGAGTTTCTCGTTCACCAGCGCCAGCGCGGCTCGCGCCGTTTCCCTGGCCGTCAACACGTCGAACAGGATCCAGCCCGTGTCGCCCCGGATCACGGTCATGTTGGCGAGGTCGAAACCACGCACCTGGTAGATGTGGCCGGGCACGACCTCGTAGAGGCCGTAGGCCATGTTCAACACCGCCTGCCGCTGCAGTGACGGGTTGATGCTGTCGAATGACTTGCCGTCAAGCAGGAAGTCGTAGCTTCCTATATTCCAGGCCACGTTTCCGGCGTCGGCCATGATCTGCCTGTAGCTCGGCGCTGCAAGGAAGCCCTTGCTGGACTCCTCGAAATCCCGCTTGTCGTCGAACGGCAGGCTTGCACGAACTCCGTTCTGCAATTCAACCGTGTAGGTGCTGGGCGGATTTCCCTTCGGGTGGAAATGCTTGCCTTCCATCGCAGCGGGATTCGCGGCCACTGCACCCCCGCTCGCGGCCAGGGCGGCACCGCCTGCACCGACGCCCAGCGCAAAGCACGACAACAGGACAATTTTTCGTGAGAACTTCATACCTTCTCCCTGATTCATGACCTCTCAGTGCGCCAGCTGGCTCCTGGTCGGCACACTGCTCATCGCGTGTTCGGTCATCGCCGTGATGGTGAGTGACGGATTCACACCGGGATTGGCCGGAACCGTGGATCCGTCGCACACCAGGAAATTTCGGTAGCCGAACAAGCGGCTCTGCCGATCCACGACGCCGGTCGAATCATCGCCACCGATCACCGCGCCGCCGAGGATGTGCGCCGTGGTCGGGACGTTGGCCCAGGCCTCGAGCACCATGCTCTGCGCGTAGCCGCCCGTGCGCTCCGCCAGCCACTCGGCCGCCTCGTTGGCCACCGGGATGAAAGTAGGATTCGGCTTCTCCGGATCCTGTTCCGTCTTCAGCGACACGCCACCGAACAGGCCGCGCTTCGCGCGAAACGAAATCGCGTTGTCGAGACTCTGCATCACGAGAAACAGTATCGATCGCTCGGACCAGCCGAACGGCCACAGCGTCTTCAGGAACGTCACGGGATGCCGGACGATGCTGCCCAGCCACCTGAGTGGTCTCGTCACCCGCCCGCCCTTGCCGGTGATCAGCGTGTATAGCAGCGACATGAAATCGCCGTGCTTGCCGTAGGTCACGAACTCGATGTGGGTGTCGGCGCGCGGATAAATGCTCGCACTGATGGCGACGTCGTTCCAGGGGCGCGAATGACCCTTGGGCAGGGTCAACGCCAGGACGGACTCGCTGTTGGTGCGCACCAGGTGACCAAGCCGGTCGCTGATCATCGGCAGCGAACCCGAGAGCTTGCACCGTGCCAGGAGCCGGTTGGTCCCCAGTGCGCCCGCCGACACCACGATACCGCGTGCCTTGAAGACCCTGCGCTGCTTGAGGAACCAGGCACCCGGCCTCTCGGTGGTCACGATGTACCCGTCCGAACCGTCGGACGCGCCCACCGGGCGGATGTCCACGACCTCGCGCTCGGGACATATTTCGACGCCACGCTTTTCAGCGAACCACAGGTAGTTCTTGACCAGCGTGTTCTTCGCTCCCTCCCGGCAACCGACCATGCAGGCACCGCAGCGAGTGCAACCGGTCCGATCGGGCCCCTCGCCGCCGAAATACGGATCCGGCACCGTCGTGCCGGCCTTGCCGAAATAGACGCCCACCGGCGTGCGCTTGAACGTGTCGCCCACCCCGAAGTGCTGGCCGACCTCCTGGAGCAGTTTCTGGCCGTCGCTCTCGTGGGGCACGGTCTGCACGCCGAGCATTTTCTCCGCGGTGTCATAGTGCGGCGCCAGCGCAGCCGACCAGTCACCGAGGTCCGCCCACTGCGGATTGACGAAGAACTCCGGGCTCGCCCGGTACAGCGTATTCGCGTAGACGATACTGCCACCGCCGACCGCGGCACCACTGGCGATGAACACGTCCTTGAACGGCGTCAGCCGGAAGATTCCGCGCAGGCCGAGCGAAGGCGCCCACAGGAACCGCTTCAGGTCCCAGGTGCTCTTCGCGAAGTCCTCGTCGCGATAGCGCCGCCCGGCCTCGAGGACGCCCACCTTGTAGCCTTTCTCGGCAAGGCGCAGCGCCGATACGCTGCCGCCAAAGCCGGAGCCAATTACGAGCCAGTCGTAGTCGAACTGTTCGTCAGTCTTGCTCACGTGCCATCACTCTCTTGCTGATGTGCCATCCACCTGCGGACCCGGCATGACCTGTGCTGCTACAGAGTCCCCGGTTCTCACATGACTAGTGCTGCGACGGGAACACCTGTTTCCAGTCGTTCTTCATGCTGATGACGATCCAGCCACGCTGCTTCGCCTCGTCGTACAGCGCCTGGCTGAACGTGCCCACGTGGCTGTCCGGCAGGCCCGTGGCCGGACCGTAGGCGAACTCGCGCACCTTGTCATCGTGCAGCACCAGCATCCCGAGGCGAGCTCCGCTGCCGGTGGTCGCGTACTGGAGCATCTGCCGGTCGCCGTCCGAATTGCCGAACGAGGCCGTTGGCCTGCGGCCGATGTGCTGGTTGATGGCAACCGGCTTGCCGTCCTTGTCGTCGATGAAATTCAACTCCGGCAACCGGGCAAGGACAGCCTTGTCGTCGCGCATCTCGAACTTTGTCTTGATGCTCGAGCCGATCACCTGCTCCGGCGGCACGCCGTAGACCTGCTCGGCCCACGGCCGCATGAACTCGATGCCGCCGCCGGAGACTATGAATGTCTTGTAGCCGTGGCCGCGCAGGTACGCCAGCAGTTCAACCATCGGCTGGTAAACCATCTCGAGCACCGGACGATTGGTCACGGGGTTCTTCGCCGTCACGATCCAGTCCTTGACGATCTGCCTGAACTCGTCCGTCGTCATGCCGGCATGTGTCGCCATGACGATCTCCAGCAGCGCCTTGTCGCCGCCGGCGAGCGCGGCCTCGAGGTCGCCCTTCAGCACCGACGCAAATGGCTCCTGAGTCTGCCACTCGGGGTGCTGGGCACTGAGCGCCTTGACACGGTCGAACGCGAACAGCGCCTGGACGTACATCGGCTGCTCGGCCCAGAGCGTGCCGTCATTGTCGAACGTGGCGATGCGCTCGCTGGGCGGGACGTAATTCGGGCTGGCCTTGTTGGTGGTCGTCTCGACGAATTCGACGATCGCCTTCCTCGCCGGGCCGTCGTTCCACGACTTCAGGTGGCCGTCGCGGGCCTGCACCTGTCCAAACGCTAGCGTGGCGACGCTGAAGAGCACGATCAGTGCGGCAGTACGCCGCATTCCAATGGCATCTTTCGGCATTGGAGCCTCCATGGTCCGGCAATTCATGGATCTGGTCATTCAGGAGACCCGTTCATCGAAAGCCCGTTGCACGCGGCGTGCGGTCGCGATTTCGTCGGCCAGGTATTCTCGCAGCGTCGACAATATTCCGCGACTCAAGTCCGGCGGCCCGCCATCGGCGAGCCTGAATATCTGGCAGTAATACCACGACATCGCGCCGAACGTGTTCAGCATCTTGATAGCCGTGATGGGGCTGGCCGGCGACAGCCAGCCACTGCGGCGGATGTTGAGCCGGTCTTCAATGCGCTCGATGCCGTCAGTCGTTCGGTCGAGCAACCGCCGCGGGAAATCCGGCTGCCAGCACAGCGGCCGACCGAGGCCGATCATGTCGCAATCCCCGTCGCCAAGCGCCGCCTCCATCCCCGCCCGCGTACGAAATCCACCGGTGACCATCAGCGGCATCCGTGCGACCAGACGTACCGCCGTGGCGTATTCAAGGAAGTAGGCCTCGCGCACGCGAGTACTCGGCCGCAGTTCGACGGCGCTGTCCGCGCGCCCTTCGGCCCCGACCAGTCGCGGCTGCTCGTAGGAGCCTCCAGAGAGTTCCAGCAGGTCCAGCGACTCGTCATTCAACCAGCGGACGACCTCTACGCATTCGACGTTGGTGAAGCCGCCCTTGCGGAAGTCGTCCGAGTTCAGCTTCAGCGCCACCGGGAAATCCCTGCCCACGGCCCTGCGCACCGCGCGCACGACCTCGAGCAGGAACCGTGCGCGATTCTCGAGCGAGCCGCCCCACGCATCGGTGCGGCGGTTGGTCACCGGCGACAGGAAGGAACTCAGCAGGTATCCGTGCGCGCCGTGAACCTGCACCCCGGTGAAGCCAGCGTCGCGCGCAACGACCGCCGCCTGCGCAAACCGGTTGATGAAGTCGACGATCTCGGCTTCCGTCAGCGGAAGCGGCCTGGCGTAGTTGCCGAGCATCCTGAGCTGCACGTCAGAGGGCGCTCGCGGCTCACGCGTGACGTAACGCGGCGACTGCCGGCCCGCCTGCGAAATCTGCATCCAGAGATGGTTGCCGCTGGCGGTTCCCGCCCGCGCCCAGGCCCTCAACCTCCGCCTCGCCTCGGCAGAGACCGTGCGCGGCTCCGATATGTCGATCGCAACGTTTCCAGGGCGCTCCAGGTCGGTGCGGTCGATCTGCACGTTACCGGTGAGCAGCAGCCCTGCCCCGCCTTCACTCCAGGTTCGATACAGCCTCTCGTGCCGCGGCGTAGCCCGCAGCAGCGGGTCCGCGACGCCTTCGGTCATCGCGGCCTTGCAGAGTCGGTTGGGAAGCACCGCTCCGCACGGCAGGCGGAGCGGTCTCGCGATCACGTCTGTCACGCGTTTGGTCGCCGACCTGCCTTCTTCGGGCGGACGCCCAACGTGCCGGGCTTCACCGCCTTGCTTCGCGTGCTGGTCTTCGCCGTGGGCTTGTTTCGGCTCCTCGACGCCGTCGCAGTCTTGCCGCGTGCTTTCGGCTTCCCGGCCGTCTTGCGTGCCCCGACACCAGGCTTCTCGGCCTTTGCTGCATGGCTCGATTCATCCACTTCTTCCGCGGCCGCGACGAGCTTCGCAAAGCTGGTCTGCAGGCACTCCGCGAAGAACGCAGGGTCTGGCATCATGTCGCGACAAGCCACGGCGCAGATCCACAGCGTGCCGTGATAGCTGAACCCCGTTACGTTCAAGCCGAGCCCGTTCATCGCGATGCTGACCGGCGCGAACGCAACCATTTGCGCACCGGCCATGTACAGCGGCACGTCAGGGCCCCGCACGTTCGACACGACGATGTTCATCGTCGGCAGCATCACCCTGGTCGTGAAGAGCTCGGAGGCCACGGCCGGCAGCAGGTCGTATACGTGCTTGGTAAGGTCCTTGCCCACCACGGCCACCAGCGCCTTGGCCTTGACCGCACCCCGCTGGATCGCGTGCAGCCGTGCGATCGGTTGGTCGATTTCCGTATGCAGCGGCATCACCGCGACGCCGATCTGGTTGCCCTGTTCCCCACCCTTGTCCGCACCGCGCAGGCTCATCGGGACCTGCGCCGTCATTGCCCGGTCCGACAACTCCCCCTTGGCGCCTAGATATTCGTTCAGCGCCCCTCCGACCGTCGTCATGAATACGTCGTTGATCGTTGCGCCTTCGATGCGCCGGCGCACCTGCTTGATGTCTGCCATCGGCAGGCCGATCAGTTCCACGACCCGGTGCGCCGAGACCTTGTCGCTGAACCGTGTTACCGGCGGGCGGCGCAGTTTCGACTTGACGGTCTCTACCGACGGCAGGCCGGCCTCCTGCAGCATCTGCGTCAACTGGCCCATGTAGCCCGCACCGATGCCGGCCAGCCGTGCGGCCGTACTGGCCGCGAAGCTCGCAGCGCGAGGCACGCGCTGCACGGAGTTCACGAGCGCGCGCGTATAGAGTTCGACCTGCGTCGGTTCCCTGTCACGCACGCGACTACGCCGCTCACCGTCTTCCTCGTCCGGCTCCGCGGAGAGTGAATGGATGGCCTGCAGTACGACAGTGCCCCCTTCGCCATCGATCGCCGCGTGATGGAACTTGATGTAGAAGGCGAAACTGCCGGGCGGGATGCCGGGAATGTTGTCGAGCCCCTCGATTACGTACGCTTCCCACAGCGGCTTGCTGCGATCGAGCGGGCGCGAGTGTATCCGGGCGACCTGGATGCAGAGTTGGCGCCAGTCGCCGGGTTGCGGCAGGGCGATGTGGCGCACGTGGAATTCGACATCCACGTCGTCGTCCTCGACCCAGTATGGCCGGTCGAGGCTCATCGGCACGGTGACCAGGCGCCGACGGAAAACCGGCGCCGCGTCGAGCCGCGACTCGAAGAATTTCAGTATGTCCTTGAACCGTACTTTTCCGCCGGGCGCTGTCGCCGGATCGTAGATCCCGAGTCCCGCGACGTGCATGTACTGGTTGCCGTGCTCCAGTCGAAGGAACACGTTGTCCATGCCGGAAAGCTGCTTCATCGGATATCCCCTGCTGATTTCGCCGGACGTCCGGAAATACCGACGCCGACAAATGCTCTTTCGCGGACCTTAGCTTCCGGGCGGGTCCGGCGTCCACCTGTGCAGGGGGGATGCGTGGATCGAGAACGACCTGAGGGTACCGGCTCGATGCACGGGCGCCATGATCCGGCCTCCGTTGAGACCGGATTGCCGGCGCCCGCGTTGGCCCGCGGACACCGGCGTGGTCACGTCACCAGACGGAACCCGAGTCGGCCACACTATGGACCAGTGAAGCCAGCGCCACGAGCACGGCCACCGCCAGCGCGGTCAGGGTCAGCAGGGAGTAGGTGCGTTCGGGAATGTACATGATGCCTCCACTTGGTGACGGGAGGCTTCGATCGGCGGGAGGCTTGATTGGCAGCCCGCCGGGCGCCGCCTCAGTCAATTTCGGACGGCATCATCATATCCTGATGTGTGCTGCGCCGCAGCATTTTTTCTTGAAGTCCGTCACATTTAAGCAACGTATTTATATCTTATAAAACAGTTGCTTACGAAACCACGTCCCATATCGGCCGATTCTGGAACGCTTTTCGCAGACGCCGGGACCGACTCAGGCATAGGGGGCAAGAACGGCGACAGCGTGCATCAACGAAGCAAAGACCATCAGGATCGACACCGCGAGCGCGGCCAGAACGCCAGGCAGCAGCCGGTTCTGAATTTCGTTTCGGTTCAACATGGCTTGATCCTCCATCGGGTGAGTTCGGGAGCAACGATAGGCCACCTGTTTGATTTGATAAACAGCAATAGTCGTTGCAGTCTGTTCCCATTTACTGAACAATCTGCCCATGGATCAGCTGGCAGCCATCCGAGTATTCACGCGCGTTGCCGAGCGAGGATCCTTCGCCCAGGCAGCGAAGGAACTCGACATCTCCCGCGCGGCCGCCAGCGCCCATGTTGCCGCGCTCGAGAAACACCTCGGGGCCCGACTGCTGAACCGGACCACCCGCAAGGTAAGTCTTACTGCCGAGGGCAGCGACTACCTGCAGCGCACGCGTCGCATCCTCGACGAACTTGCCGACGCCGAGGAAACGATCAAGGGCACGCGCTCCAAGCCGCAGGGCCGGCTGCGCGTGGACGTCCCGGTATCGTTCGGGCGCTATCTGTTGCTGCCCGCCCTGCCCGAGTTCGTCAAGCGTTATCCGGACATCGAACTCGACTTGCGGCTCAACGACCGTGTCACGGACCTGGTCGCCGAGCGCGTGGACGTGGCGCTGCGTGTGGGCGGGCTCAGGACGAGCGGCCTGGTCGCGCGGCGCATCACGCAGATCAGTGTCGTCACCTGCGCGTCGCCGACCTATCTCGAACAACACGGCGAGCCGGCCACGCCGGACGACCTGCGCAACCATCGCCTGCTCGGCCTTTCGCAACCCGGCGGCGGCAGTCCGGAGTGGAACTTCCCGCCGCCCTACAGCGCCCGCCGTCTCAAGCTGCATTTCGCGATGTTGTTCAATGCGGCGGAGGCGCCGACCATCACCGCAGCGGCGGGACTCGGTATTGCGCGCACCGGCGACCTGATTGCCGCTGAATACATTGCGCGCGGCGAGCTCAAGCTCATCTTGAAGGACTTCATCGTACCTGGGCCGCAGATCTCGCTTGTCTATCCGTCGGCGGGACACCAGTCCGCCAAGGTACGCGTGTTCTCCGACTTCGCGTCAGACCTGATGCGCCGCTACAGCGATGTGGTGCAGCGCTGGCTCAAGGCCGGCGCGGAGCCGTCGGGATCGATGCTGCCCACCCGCAGGGACGATTAAGTCAAATACCTCAATTACGGATTGTGCGGCGCTGCAACCGGGCGCAAGGTCCGGATGCTGCGGGTGCTATGGCCCGCGCAAAGAACGACTATTCGGGATCACGGAGGGGAACACATGAGACGCATCATTCTCGCGTCGCTCAGCGTATCGCTGCTCGTCTTCGCATCCGCCGCCAGCGCGGGGCACGCGCCGAAAAAAGCGCCACCGCCGCTTATCGACGTGATGACCCAGAACCAGTACCTCGGCGCCGACCTCGTGCCGGTCGTAGAGGCAGGAGCAGCCATCACTGGTGACCCTGCTACGCTGGTAGCGTTCAATACTGCTCTGCTTAATGCGCTCGGTTCGGTCGCGGCAAACCTGCCGGAGCAGCGCTACATGGCACTCGCCAGGGAAATCTCCGGGCGCAGGCCACATGTAGTCGGCCTGCAGGAAGTCTTCGAATTCTCTTGCACGCCTCCACCTCCGGGTGACCCGAACCTTCCGCCGGGCGACGGCTGTGTATTCGGCCCGATTGCCGGCGCATTCAACGACCATCTCACTGGCACGCTCGACGCGCTCCACGGTATGTACGTTGCCAAGGCGATCGTCAAGAACCTGGACATCACGCTACCAATCGTGACTCCGACCGGCGGGGCGTACGTCACAGTCATCGACCGCGATGTGATACTGGTGCGCAAGGATCTCGCGGGCGCGGCGGAGGTGGTGCCCTACGATGCGTTCTGCAGCTTCCCGTCCGTGGACGGCTGCAATTACGACTTTGTAGCGACGACCAGCATCGGCGGACAGCCGATACGTATTGAGCGCGGCTTCGTGGGTATCGACCTCGCCGTAGGCGGCTCGAAATACCGGGTCGTCAACACGCACCTGGAAGTGCGCGAGCCGGACGGATCCAATCCCTACTCGAGGATCGTGCAGTCTGCGCAAGCCTACCAGTTGATCGCGACGACAACGGCTACCACGCCACCAGACCGCAAGCTGATCGTCGTCGGGGACATCAACTCCGATCCGCACGATCCATTGCTCGATGTTCCGTACGAACTGCAGGTGGCCTACGGACTGCCGCCCGTGATCGTGCCTCCGTACACGCAGTTCGCGGCGCCGGTATCTCTCGGAGGCGCCGGCTTCACCGATGCATGGACCATGCGGCCCGGCGCGCAGCACGGCCAGGGCGCGCCCCTGATCGGGTTCTCGTGCTGCCAGGACGAGGACCTCGCGAACCGTCGTTCCGAACTCTACGAGCGGATCGACATGGTCTTTTCATTGACTAGGCCAGAAAGAGTCATCGACGCGCGACTGATCGGTACGACGGCGGCGTCCAAGACCTGGCCGCCTGGCCACGGCCTCTGGCCATCTGACCATGCGGCTGTCGCGGCCGCGCTGCAGTATTGATCGAAGACTGATCGCAATGAGGGCGTCCCGGAAACTGGACGCCCTCTTTCGTTCCGGCCCAAGCCAGCCAGCGTTCAGGTAGTCGCCGCAGACTTGCCGACCGTCCGCGGCGCAGCCGCTCAGTGCTGCGCCTCGCGCGCCGCCTCGTACTGCGACGGCGTCATGCGCGCGTGCGCCAGGTATTCACGCAGGTGACGCACTGCGCTCCTGTCCAGCGTGTTCCCGTGGTGTGGACGGTGCAGGATGCCTTCCGCGCCGTTCAGCTTGACGCGGACTCTCGCGCCGGACAGTGACTCGAGATCCGCACCAACGTGGTTCAGCAGCGATTCGATCTCACGCCAGTGGATGTTGGCGCTGATCGGGTCGTGGAAGATCGTCCTCAGCAACTGCTCGTGCTTGTGGCTCATGCTTTCGTCTCCGCGACGATGCCATGTCCGAGCATAACGGATCACGCGAGACCACCGATTGCGGTCTACCGCAATAAGGGCGGCCTGTTCGCTGCGGGACTTCGAACCCGCGCGTGGCAGGCCGCCGCGGACGATCAACCGGCCGCCAGCACGCCCTGCTGGTAGTCGCGGATCGCCTGCTGGATCTCCTCGGGCGTGTTCATCACGAACGGGCCGTATTGCGCCACCCGCTCGCCGATGGGCTTTCCCCCGAGCAGCAGCAGGCCCGCGCCGCCCGTCCCGGCTACGATCCTCACTTCGTCGCCGGCAGTAAGCAGCCCCGCGGAGCGGAACGGCAAGGCACGTGCGTCGTCACCCACCGCTGCGTTGCCTTCATACACGTAGAGGAACACGTTGTGCGCACTCGAGGTGGGAATCGTCGCCGTCGCGCCCGGCGGCAGCCGAAGGTCGTAGTACTGCGGGTCCGTCGAGAGCCCGGACATCGGACCGGAGACCTCCACGGTTCCCTGCCGCAGTGTTCCGGCGATCACGCGTGCGTCTCCCCCGTCGGCCAGCACGGCGATCGGAATCTCACCAGGCGGGATCTCGCGGTAGGCCGCCGGCTTCATCTTTTCGCGCGACGGCAGGTTGATCCAGAGCTGGAAGCCGCGCATCCGTCCCTCGGCCTGCAGCGGCATCTCGGAGTGGATGATGCCGCGCGCAGCGGTCATCCACTGCACACCGCCCGGGCCGATCTCACCGACGTGTCCAAAGCTGTCCTCGTGGCGCATGCGTCCGTCGAGCATGTAGGTCACCGTTTCGAACCCGCGATGCGGGTGCGGCGGAAATCCGGCGATGTAATCGTCGGGATCATCCGAGAAGAACTCATCGAGCATCAGGAACGGATCGAAGCGGCGTGAGGGCGTGCTGCCGAGGCTGCGGCGGAGTTTCACTCCAGCGCCGTCGGAAGCAGCCACCGACTCGATCACGGACTGCAGACGCCGCGCGCTCATGATCGCCTCCGTTCGGGCGCGGCCTGGGCCTCGCGTCGCGCATCGAGCGACCACTCACCGGGCCCGCGCGCAACCAGCAACAGGAAGCCACCGGCAATCGCCAGGTTCTTCATGAACATGATGAACTGCACCTGGTCTCCGAGCGCACGATGGAATATCAGCGCGGACAGGACGCAGAACCCGGCCAGCAGGAACGCTGCCAGGCGTGTTCGGTACCCGAGGATGATTGCGATCGCACCACCCACCTCGAGCGCGATGACCAGCGGCAGAAGTTCGCCGGGTACGCCCATGGCGGCCATATAGCCCTGCGCGCCTGCATAACCGGCGATCTTGCCGAGGCCACTGGCGAGGAAGATGGCCGAGATCAATACCCGGCCGGCGAAGTCTGCGAGGTTTTGCTGCGAATTCATTGACGTTTCCTCGTTCCAGTAAATAAAAATCCAGGTACGGTAGCCAGGTTGGTATTCGCGCCCGACACGATCAGGCGGCCAGCCCCTCGATCCTCGCAAGCGCGTCGGCGACTGCAGCCTCGCGATGCCCGGCGCCGAGCGCCAGTCCTTCGGCATAAACGAACTCCACCTCGCGGATTCCGAGGAACCCGAGGACCTGCTTCACGTAGGCGGTCTGCATGTCCGACGGCGTGCCCGCATGGCGTCCGCCCCGTGTCGCAAACACGAAGGCCTTCTTGCCCTTGAGCAGGCCCTCAGGGCCCTCGGTCGTGTAGCGAAACGTCACGCCGGCGCGTGCGACGTGATCGAAGTAGGCCTTCAGCGTGGATGGCACGCCGAAGTTGTACATCGGAAGTCCGATCACGATCACGTCCGCTCGCTGGAGCTCGCCAATGAGTCGATCCGACTCCTCGACAGCCTGCTGCTGCCCGGGCGTCCGCTCTGCGGTCGATGTGGTGAACGCCTTGAAGTTCTCGGCGGTCAGGTGCGGCACCGGCTCGCGTGCCAGGTCGCGCACGATCAGGTTCGGCTGCGCGGCGCCCACCGGCACGCCCGGGCCGTTAGCCGCGACGAACGCCTGGACGAATGCGCTTGCCAGCCGGGACGACTGGGCATTTTCGCCGTGAAGGCTGCTGTTGATCTGCAGGATGGTGGTCATTGGGCGTCCTTGAATTCAGATTGGGGGCTTCGGGTCAGTTGCTGTGCAGGTGTATTTTCCATCTATGTGGTAAATTGAAAAGACGATTATTTGAGCTCTACCAATCGATTTATTCGATTTATGCCTACTCCGCGCGCGACTCTCGACCAATGGAACGCCCTCGTCACGGTCGTTGAAGCGGGCGGCTATGCCCAGGCGTCAACGCGCCTGCACCGCACGCAGTCCACGATTACCTACACGATCAAGAAACTCGAGGATGTTCTCGGCGTGAAGGCGTTTGAACTGCAGGGTCGCAAGGCGGTGCTGACCCCGGTTGGCGAAGTGCTCTACCGCCGGGGCCGCGCACTGCTGGACGAGGCAGGCCGGCTCGAGCGCGCGAGCGCAGAACTCGCACGCGGCTGGGAGCCCGAGATTCGCATCGCCGCGGACATCATCTTCCCCACCTGGCTGCTGCTCGAATGCCTCGCGGCCTTCGGCGATGAACACCCCGACACTCGGATTGAACTGGTCGAATCGGTGCTTGGCGGCACCGAGGACGCCCTCACCGAGGGCCGGGCCGACATCGCGATCGGCGGCGTGATCCCGGGTGGATTCATGGGAGACCCGTTGATGCAGGTGCGCTTCGTCTGTGCGGCGGCACCTGCCCACCCGCTGCACCTGGCCGGTCGGGCGCTGACGCTGGAGGACCTGCGCCAGCACCGTCACCTGGTCGTGCGCGACTCAGGCGCTCTGCGCAGCCGCAGCAGCGGCTGGCTGAACGAAAAACGCTGGACGGTGACCAGCAAGGCGACGTCCATACGTGCCGCGTGCATGGGCCTGGGCTATGCGTGGTACCCGGAAGAAAGCATCCGCGAGGAACTCGACTCAGGCAGGCTCGTTCCACTGCCGCTTGCCCAGGGAGGCGAGCGCTACGTCACGCTGTACCTGGTGCACGCGGACCGCGACACGGCCGGGCCGGGCGTCCGACGGTTGTCCGAGATACTGCGTGACCGCGTTGCGGAGACCTGCAAGTCGCTCGGATTGCAATTACGCCCGGCGGGGCCTGATGATGATCATCGCCTTGATTCAGTACAGGAACCCTCGCCATGACCCACGGCCGATGCCTGTGTGGCAGCGTTCGATATGAAGTCGACGGTCCATTCGTCAACGCATCGCACTGCCACTGCTCGATGTGCCGCAAGCACCACGGCACGCCGTTCGTGACCTGGGCCACCGCCCCACTCGTGGGTTTTCGATTCACGGCAGGCGCAGACAAGGTCGGGCGATACGCTTCATCTCCTGGATTCCACCGATCGTTCTGCACGGCCTGCGGTTCGGCGATGCCCGAGCCCCTCGAGTCCGCCGGCTTGGTGACCTGCCCGGCCGGCAACCTCGAAGACGATATCGGTATCGAACCGAGCATGCACATATTCGTCGGCTCGAAGGCCCCGTGGCATGAAATCACCGACGAGCTGCCGCAGTTCGAGGAATACCCACCGCAGTTCGGCATGCAGGCAACCGCACGGCCACCGGTTGAGACAGACGACAGCGGGGTGCAGGGCAGCTGCCTGTGCGGCGAAGTCGCATACACGATCTCTGGCCCGCCGCTCAGGATGTTCTATTGCCACTGCTCGCGATGCCGGCTCGGGCGCAGCGCCGCGCACGCAGCCAACATCTTCTTCAAGGCGGATGCCCTGCGCTGGCTGCGTGGTGCCGATCTGGTGCGGGACTACCAGTTGCCCGGCGCACAATTTTTCGGCGCGGCGTTCTGCGGCAACTGCGGCAGCAAAGTGCCGCGAGTCTCTGCCGAGCGAAACATTGCGACCGTTCCGGCCGGCTCCCTCGATAACGACCCAGGGATGCGCGTGCAGGCGCACATCTTCATCGACTGGAAGGCCCCCTGGGACCGGATCACGGACCAGGTACCACAGTTCGCCGGCATGCCGCCGCGCTAGCCGGGCCCCGGCAGCCGCCGGCCCCGCCCCTCCGCTCACCCGTCCCGGCCCTGGCCCGCAGGCCTGCCAGAGCATTGACGGGCGGGGCCGCCCCGCCGCATTATCTGCCCAGGCAGTTACCGCCTGAGCTACTTATGCCTGAGCAGCATTATCGGCCCGCATCGTACCGGGCGCGCGACAGCGTGGGATACCTGCTGCGCCGCGTCTATACGACCATGCACGAGCGGATCGAGATGGCCTTCGCCGGGCATGGCTTCACGCTTATGCAGTGGATCGTGCTGATCTACGTGCGCGACGGGCTGGCGCGAACTGCGTCGGACCTGGTGCGCGAATTCCGGCACGACAGTGGAGCCATGACCCGCGTCATCGACCAGCTCGAGCGCCGCGGCCTGCTCACCCGCAAGCGCAGCACGCGCGACCGTCGCGTCGTCAACCTCACGCTGACGCCGAAGGGCCTGCGCACGATCGAGGCACTGCTTCCAGTGGTCGTGGGGCAGATGAACGCGGCACTCGAGCCGTTCAGCCGCGCAGAGTTCGAGCAGCTGCGCGAGATGATGGAAAGGCTGGTGAACCACCTTCAGCAGCTGGCACCGCCGGGGACTCAGGCGCCGCAGGAAATGCGGACGCCAAAGAACGCGCCTCGCCCTCGAACCAGGCGCAGCGGCAGCGCGGGCAGTCCCGCCTCGCGCACCCCGAGGACTCGCTCGTGAACCGTTCGCGGCTCATTCCCGCTGCAGCACTCGCGCTGCTGCTGGGGGCCTGCGTCAGTACTCCGCCCGACGGGCCGCGTGAGACTGAGATTTCCCCGGACAAACTTGGACTCGACGGGCCGGCCTACACCGCGCCGGCCAGCGAGTGGTGGACCGCCCTCGGCGATCCGCAGCTGGACCGGCTGGTCGAGCAGTCGCTCGCCGACAACCCGAGCCTGGCCGCTTCGCTGGCGCGCGTGCGAGGCGCATGGGAACAGGCTCGTGCGGTCGGTGCCGGTGATGAACTGCGCGTCGACTTCGATCTGAACGTCTATCGCTCCAAGGTCAGCGGCAACTACATCTACCCTCCCCCGTTCGCAGGCTCGACGTTCTGGGACGGCCGCGTCGGCTTCAACTTGCTGTGGAACATTGATTTCTGGGGCCGACAGGCCGCGCTGATCGAGCAGGCCCGCTCGAATGCCCAGGCAGCGGAGCTGGATGCGGTCGCGTCGGCGCTCGCGCTGTCGGGCGCCGTTTCCCAGACCTGGGTCGATTTGGGGCGCGTGACTTCGCTCCAGGAACTCGCCGACCGCTCCGTGCAGCAGCGCGAGCAGTTGCTGGACCTGACGACGCGACGTGTCCGTGCCGGGTTGGACAGCGACGTCGAACTGCGCATGGCCGAGAGCAGTCGCGCCCAGGCTGACGTCGAGCTCGAACAGGCTCGCGTCGGTGGTCGGCTGGCCACGCACGCGCTCGCGGCACTGGCCGGCGCAGGCCCTGCGGGCTACGGCTCTATCGGCAAACCAGCCCTGAACCTGGAGAAGTCCCTGCCGCTGCCAGCCGCACTGCCCGCCGACCTGCTCGCGCACCGCCCCGACGTAGCGGCAGCGAAGGCCCGCGTGATGGCGGCACAGGAGGGGCGCACGGCCGCACACGCGGCCTTCTATCCCAACGTGAACCTGATTGGTTTCGCAGGCTTCACTGCGATCGGCCTCGACAGCCTGCCAAAGGGTGATTCGCAGACCTGGACGCTCGGGCCGGCGATACACCTGCCCATATTCGACGCGGGTCGACTGCGCGCCGAATACGGCAAGACCACTGCGGATCTCGACGCGGCGGTCGCTGATTACAACGCGACGGTGCTGCGCGCCGTGCGCGAAGCAGCGGACCAGGCCGCCCGGGTCGAGTCACTGGATGGCCAGCTGGCAGACCAGAAGCGCGCACTGGACGCAGCCGAGCAGGCTTACGGGCTGGCAGAGCAGCGCTACGGCGCCGGGCTCTCGACCTACCTGACCGTGCTGAATGCCGAGACACAAGTCCTGGCTGCCCGACGACAGCGCATCAACCTGCTCGCCGATCGCATGCTGGCACGCATCGCGCTGCTGGTTGCGCTTGGCGGCAGCTTCGACGCACAGCAACCAGCAAACATCGCCGTTGCCGCGCAATCAGGCCAACAGGAGACGAGCGAGTGAGCACCCCAGATCCGCAACCGGCCGACGCGCCCGCAAGTTCCAAGCGCCGACGAGGACTGCTGATCCTTGCGGCATGCATGCTGCTTGGCGCCGCGGCCTGGGCCGCCTACTGGTACGGGTACGCCCGATGGCGGGTGTCCACCAACGATGCCTACGTCGGTGGCACCGTCGTGCAGGTGACGGCCGACGTGGCCGGAACGATTCTTTCGGTGCACGCGCTCGAGACCGACACGGTCACGGCCGGGCAGACACTGCTCGAGCTCGACCCGGCAGACGCGCGCATCGCGATGCAGTCGGCCGTCGCCGACCTCGGCAATACCGTACGCCAGGTGCACGGAGCATTCCGGCAGGTCGACCGGTTGCGCGCACAGCTTGCGCTGCGAGAGGTCGAATTGCAGCGCGCACGCCAAGACCTCGCCCGCCGCAGCTCACTTGGCAATGGTGGCGCCATCTCCGCGGAAGACGTCGCGCACGCACGCGATTCCGTCGCCGGGTACGAGGCTGGCGTACGCGCGGCACGCGAGGAATTGAACGTCGGCCTGGCGCAGACGATTGGCGCGACGCCCGAGAACCATCCGCAGGTGCTTCGCGCGGCCGCGCGCATACGCGAAGCCGCGCTTGCGCTGCAGCGAACCGTGATTAAGGCGCCGATCGGCGGCGTGATCGCAAAGAAAGGCGTACAGGTTGGCCAGCGCGTGGCGCCCGGAATGCCGCTGCTCGGTCTCGTGCCGCTGGAGGACGTGTGGGTCGACGCCAACTTCAAGGAAGGCCAGCTCGAACAGATGCGGATCGGGCAGCCGGTGAGCCTGCACACCGACCTGTATGGCGGCGGCGTCGAATTCTCCGGCCACATTCGCGGCATTTCGCCGGGCACCGGCGCCGCGTTCGCGCTGTTGCCAGCGCAGAACGCGTCCGGCAACTGGATCAAGATCGTGCAACGCGTCCCGGTGCGTATCGCACTGGACCCCGCGCAGGTGCGCGACCATCCGCTGCGCGTCGGGTTGTCCGTAACGGCCGTGGTGGACGTGCACGACCAGTCCGGCACGGTGCTTACGGTGCCAAATGCGGAGGTGGCTGCGTCCGTCGAGCCCCGCTCGACCGATGATCCGGCCACGGAGGCGCTGATCACACGCACCATCGCCGTCAACTCCGGGCAATCGCTCCCGCGGGAATGAGCAGGCCGCGTGAAGACCACGACCGGCCGCTGATCCCGCTGCCGGCCGGGACGCGGGGCCTCACCGCGTTCGCACTCGCACTCGGCACCTTCATGCAGGTGCTGGACATGACGATCGCCAACGTCTCGCTGCCTACGATTGCCGGCAATCTCGGGGTCAGCGCGAACCAGGGCACCTGGGTCATCACCTCGTTCGCGGTATCGAATGGAATCTCGGTGCCGCTGACCGGCTGGCTGATGCGGCGCTACGGTGTCGTGCGCACGTTCGTGGCCTCGGTAACGCTGTTCACGATCGCGTCGTTCTTCTGCGGCATAGCGTGGAGCTTCGAGTCGCTGATCGCGTTCCGGGTGCTGCAGGGCGCCGTCTCCGGGCCGATGATGCCGGGGTCGCAGGCACTGCTGATGTCGATCTACCCGGCCTCGCGACGTGGCACGGCGCTTGCGATCTGGTCGATGACCACACTGGTCGCACCGGTCGCCGGTCCACTGCTTGGAGGCTACATCTCCGACAACTTCTCCTGGGAATGGATCTTCCTGATCAACCTGCCGATCGGCGCGCTGAGCGGATTCCTGTGCTGGCGGGCGCTGCACAACAAGGAGACGCCGACCGAGAAGCTGCCGGTGGACTGGACCGGGCTGGTGCTGCTGGTGGTCTGGGTCGGCGCGCTGCAGGTCATGCTGGACACCGGCCGCGACGCCGGCTGGTTCGCCTCCCCCACGATCGTGATGCTGGCGGTGGCGACGGTCGTCGGGTTCGTCGCGTTCATTATCTGGCAACTCACCGAGCGGCACCCGATCATCGACTTGAGCCTGTTCCTCGGGCGAAACTTCACGGTCGGCACGCTGATTACCAGCATCGGGTACGCCGTCTTCTTCGGCAACGTGGTGATCCTGCCGCTCTGGCTGCAGACCCAGCTCGGCTACACGGCAACCTGGGCGGGAATCGTTCAGGCACCGGCGGGCCTGGTAGCGCTGCTTTTCTCGCCGCTGGCCGGCCGCATGGTCACGCGTGCAGACGCGCGAATCGGCGCCTCGATGTCGTTCGTGATCCTGGCGGCAGGCCTGTACGCGCGCGCGCTGCTGAACTCCCAGGCGACGCTCGGGGACTTCATCGTGCCCATGCTGCTGCAGGGCGCAGGCGTTGCGTTCTTCTTCGTATCCGTCATCAGCATCACTCTCGACGGAATTCCGCCGCAGCGCATGCCGGCAGCGACCAGCATCTCGAATTTCCTGCGGATCGTCGCCGCGGCATTCGCCACCTCGATTTCGACCACGGTGTGGGACAACCGCGCGAGCCTGCACCAGAGCCGGCTTGCGGAAGCTTCCAGCATCTTCGACCCGAAGCTGCAGCAGGCGCTCACCGGACTGCACGACATGGGGTTCACCGACCAGCAGTCAATAGCCGTGCTCACGCGTGCCATGATCCAGCAGGCCTACACACTCTCGTCGATCGACTATTTCTACGTCTCGACCTGGATCGCCGTGATGCTGGCGGGCGTCGTGTGGTTCACGCGCAAACCCAAGGTCGCGAGTGGCATGGCGGCGGCAGCGGACTGAGCCGGCGCTGAAACCCACAGGGAGTGGGCAACAAATCGCGGAGATCACTCGCAAGCGTGTGTGGCCGCCTATTCCTCGGGCTCGTTTTCCTCGGCGCTCCACTTGCGACGATGGGCGAACTCGGCCGCCGCGCGCACCGACGCATGTCGGTTCGACAACAGCAACGAGGACGGGTCACACACCCGGGCGCGGATCACGCCCAGATCAACGGCAGCATCGAACAGGCTGGGATACCAGTGCTGCCAGTCCGGAAAAATCGCGTCCACCCGGTCCTTCAGGGTCATGGGCGCGAAGTCTGCCTACGGGTGCGCGGGCCGGCAAGCCCGCGCCGCCTGTCCTCAGCCCGAGATCGAGCCGAGCAGGCTCGAATAGGCGCCCGGATCGGTGACCAGCACGAACGCGAGACCGGCGAGCGCGCCGCCGAGATGCGCATCGTGGTTGATGCGACCGCGGGCCTGGCGACCGGCGTACCACGAGTATGCGACATACCCGATCGCGAACAGCGGTGCCGGGATCGGGATGGGAATGGGAAAGATGATCAGCTTCTGCCACGGGAAGTACACGATCGAAGCAAACAGTACGGCGGAGATCGCACCCGATGCGCCGAGAGAGGCGTAGTTCTGGTCGTTGCGGTGATTGAAATACGTCCCAATGTCGCTTACCACCAGGCCGAACAGGTAAAGCGCTGCGAAGCGCGCCGAGCCGATCTGGCGCTCGACCTGGAAGGCGAAGAAGAAAAACGTGAATGCGTTGAACAGCAGGTGCGGAAGGTCCGCGTGAACGAAACCGCTGGTTACGATGGTCTCGTATTGCCGGCGACGGAGAAACCAGTATGGCCTGAAGAGACTTCGTTCGATGATCCGGGGCGATGCATAGAGGCCAGCAAGGCTCACGACCACCGTAATTACCAGGATCAGGAGCGCAACACTCATGTCACTCTCCGTGATCCACGTAGATGAGAGCGTCGGTGTCGAAACCGAGGGCCCGCGCACGCGCGACCACTCGCTCTACGTCCTCCCTTGCCGGGTCCGGCTGCCGCGACAGGATCCACAGGTAGGAACGGTTCGGGCCTGCTACCAGCGATATGGAGTACGCCGGATCCAGGTCTATCACGTTATAGCCGCCGTAGAAGGGACCGAAAAACGACACTTCCAGCGCGCCGACGTCCCGCGGGCCCACGAACCGCGCGCGACCACTCGCTTCGCTCCACTCGCCCTTCCCTGCGTCGTAGCCGCGGTTCAATACGTCGATGCCGCCATCGTCGCGTGCCGTATAGGTCGCAGTGACGCGGCTCAGCCCGCGCTCGAAGCTGTGATCGAGCCGGGCAACTTCATACCAGGTGCCGAGATATCGGGCCGCGTCGAACCCCGTGACCGGCTCTACGCCGTCCGGAGCCTGTCCACAACCCGCGAGCGCCAGTAAGGCGACCCATGCCAGCGACCGAATGTTCATTCCTGCCGATCCTCCAATCGAACGACTTGTGATGTTCTCATGCCGGGCGCCGCGGATCGAGGTCAACGCGGCCAAGGCAGGACGCAGGGCATCAGCGCCGGAAACGAATCTCGCCGGCGAGTTCCGGCCTGCATCCGCGCTTTGTCGAGTAGAACCGGCGTATCACGTCGAGGTCGCGCTCCTCATCACCGGTAAAGCGCACGTACGTGTCCATTCCAACCGTGCGCGTGGCGTAGTCGATGTACGCAAGCGCAACCGGGACATTCGCCGCAAGCGCAAGCTGGTAGAAACCGGACTTGAAGTGGTCCGTGTGAGAGCGAGTTCCTTCGGGCGTAATGGCGACCCACATCCAGTCGCGGAGTGCATATTCCCGCACCAGCGCATCGACAAAGCCGGTCGCACGACTGCGGACCACTGGAATGCCGCCGACACGTTTGAGGAATCCACGAAAAAGACTTGGAAACATCTCGGCCTTACCGATCCAGTTTGCCGGCAGGTCGTGGCCGATGCGGAACGCGAGGCCCAGCGGGAAGTCCCAGTTAGAGGTGTGCGGATACACGAGGATTATGCCTTTCGGCTCGGGCGGCCATACGAACGATGTCTTCCAGCCGCATAGCCGCACCAGCCACAGCAACGCACGTCGCCAGTGAGCCAGCGGCCGGGGCCCGGGAGTCGGCTTGTCCACTCTATTGCCTTTGCCGGCGCTTCAGGGCGCCCACGAAACCGCCGAGCGTCGGCGAGACAGAGCCCGTTGGGATCATCGCTTCGATGAGTTGAAAACGCCCGCGCGTACCCACGGCTCGCCGAAGCGCGGCGGCGAGTTCGCGGCGCGTCGTCACACGGACCCCGTCACCTCCCAGCGGGGCGGCAACGTCGGCAAAATGCCAGTCGCCGAGCGTGTTGAACTTCGACTCCGGCTGGAACACGCGCAGCATCTCCCAGCTCAAGTTGTTCATCACGATCACGATCGGGTCCCAGCCGTAGCGGCTGCAATTTCCGAGCTCCCAGCCCGTCATCTGGAACGCGCCGTCGCCGACCAGCACCACCGGGCGCTGCCCCGTCGCCGCCTGCAGCCCGAGTGCCGCAGGTACGCCGAATCCCATGGTCGCGTAGTAACCGGGCGCCACGATCTCTGTGTTCTCGATCTCGAACGACGTGAACAGGCAGTCTCCGCAGTCGCTCGCCACCGGCATGCGACCGACGCGAGCGAACAAGTCGTTCACAGCCCTTGCAATGTCCACGGGTGCAATCGGTTCATCGTCCTCCGGGAGGCCGCGTGGATATTCCGTGGCCCGCCCCTCGGGACGGGATGGCTTGTCAGAGACCCGGTGTACGAGTTCGTCCACCAGCGCGTCG
Source organism: uncultured Gammaproteobacteria bacterium (assembly GCA_963732415.1). Classification (GTDB taxonomy): domain Bacteria; phylum Pseudomonadota; class Gammaproteobacteria; order Steroidobacterales; family Steroidobacteraceae; genus RPQJ01. Next base: position 54,684 of record CAVSZK010000021.1, on the reverse strand, counting down.
AGCGGGATGTTGCCGTAGCGGTGGAATCCCATCGTCACGGAGCGGTCCACCGCCAGGATGCTGTTGCGGTAGTTGACGCGCCCTTCCGACACGCCGAAATTCGTGTCCGACATCGTTACACCGAAGAGCAGCAGGCAGTCCGACTCCTCCACCGGCCGGCCGACATCTGGATGCGCGGTGAGCCCGAGGTATGTTCCAAGCACCGGGACCTGGCTGCCGGCGAGCAGGCCGCGCCCCATGAACGAGGTCACGACCGGGACGTGCAGGCGCCGTGCAAGTTCCGCCACACGTGACTCGATACCGAACCGGCGGACTTCGACGCCTACCATCATCAAAGGACGCGAAGCGGCGCCGATGCGCTCCATGATCTCGTCCGCGCAGGCCGACACCGCCTCGGCGTCGAACCGTGTTGCCGGGAGCCGGTGAACCGGCGCGCACTCCTCAAATACGCGGTCGCGCGGCAATTCCAGGTACACGGGCCGCGACTGCTCGATACAACTGCGCAAGACACGCGCAATCCGCTCGGGTGCATGCGCCGGTTCATCAAGCAGGGCCTGGTCGCAGGTAATCTCACGATAGATCTCGAACTGGGAATCCAGGCGCTTCACCTGGTGGTGCAGCAGCAGCCCGGCTCGGCCTTCGTTGGTTCCAGGCGCACCGGAAATCACCACCAGCGGTGACTTTTCCGCGTAGGCCGCGGCCACCGGGTTGACCATGTTGAGCGCGCCGGCGCCGTAGGTGACGATCGCCACGCCCGGGGCGCAGCTGATGCGCGCCGCTGCGTCCGCCGCGAAGCCCACCGAGGGCTCATGACTCAGCGTGTGCAGCGGAAGGATGCCGGACTCTTCAACGACCTTGAAGAACTGCAGCACGAAGTCCCCGGGGATGCCGAACACCTGGCGCGCACCGTGGTCACGCAGGGCCGTCAGCAGCGATTCGGCGAGGTTCATCGAGAAATCTCCTGCGTACGCCCGTGCCTTCGACCAGGGACCGATTCGTGGCGGAAGCCAGCCTCCGCACACCGTACAATACCGCCCCAATGCAGGATACAGAACGTCCGGGTGCGGGGACCATGCCGCGCCATCCCAGCGTATCGGTAGCACTCGTCGGCAGCGGCGGCGCGGGTGTCATGACCGCGGGCAACATGTTGCTCGAGGCAGCCGCCCACGCCGGTTACTACGCGATCATGACGCGTTCGTCGGGACCTCAGATCCGCGGCGGGGAAGCGGCCGCAATGATACGTATTGCGTGCGATCCGATCGAATGCATGGCCGACCGTTTCGACGTGCTCGCAGCCGTGGACTGGGAAAACGTGCAGCGCTTCGGTGCGGAGATACCGCTCGGGCCGGACAGCCTCATCGTCGGCGATCCCGACCAGGCCGAGCCACCCGAGGTCTTCACGCGCAGTGGCGCCACACTGGCGCAGGTGTCGCTGAAGAAGATGGCCAAGGCCATTCCGGAGGGTCGCCCCAACATGCTGCTGCTCGGGTATGTGGCCGCGCTGGTCGGCCTGCCTGACGATGCGGTCGCGCAGGCGGTCAAGAAGTCACTGACCAGGCGTCCGGCGGCACTTGCGCCGAGTCTCGCGGCTGTCGCTGCAGGACGCGACGCATCAACCTCCTGCCCACCCTGCCGCATGCTGGAGCCGGCGCCAGCGAGGACGACAAAGCGCTGGCTTATCACTGGCAACGAGGCCGCGGGTTACGGGGCAATCAAGGGCGGTGTGCGATTCGTCGCTGCCTATCCGATCACCCCGGCGACCGAATTGCTCGAATGGATGAGCCCGGCACTTGCCGAGGTCGGTGGCACGCTGGTGCAGGCCGAGGACGAACTCGCCTCGATCAACATGGCGATCGGCGGTTCGTATGGCGGCGTACCCTCGCTCACCGCGACCTCGGGGCCCGGGCTCGCGTTGATGGTCGAGTCGCTAGGCCTCGCGGTTGCATCGGAAACGCCGGTCGTAGTCGTGGACGTGATGCGCGTCGGGCCTTCCACCGGCATTCCCACCAAGTCCGAGCAGGGCGATGTGAACATCGCCCTCTACGGCCTGCACGGTGACGCACCGCACCTGGTCCTCGCACCGAACTCGGTCGCGGATTGCCTGCGCACGACGGAATGGGCCGTGCGCCTGGCAGAAGCGCTGCAGGCACCGGCAATCGTGCTCTCGGACCAGTTCCTGGGGCAGACGCGCGCCGTCGTCGACCGGCCGGCGGATACACCCGACGGCGCTCCCGGCCCACGCCGGGTCGCCGAAGCGAACCAGCCCGGCTACCGGCGCTACGCGCTGACGCCCGATGGCGTGTCGCCGATGGCGATCCCGGGCACGGCAGGCATTGCCTACACGGCCGACGGGCTGGAGCACGCGGAACGGGGGACGCCGTCGTCCCAGGGTTCCGACCACCTTGCGCAGCTCGACAAGCGTCTGCGCAAGCTGGAACTTTTCGACTACGGCGCCGGCTGGGCCGACATGGAAGGCGATGGCGACCTGGCGGTGATCACGTTCGGGTCCTGCACCGGAGTGCTGCGCGAAGCCCTCGCGAGGGCACGATTCGATGGCGTCCGGGCCCGCCTGGTGTCGATGCGCTTGTTGTCCCCTGCGCAGCCCGCGCGCATGGCTGCCGCGCTCGACGGCGTGCGTCGCGTGCTGGTGATCGAGCAGAACCACACCGGCCAGTTCATGAAGCACCTGCGCGCGGAGTACGATCTGCCAGGCGAGGTTACGTCGCTGCATCGAGCGGGCGCGCTGCAATTGAATCCCGGCGAAATTCATCTCCGGCTCGTCGAGTGGAGCAAAGAATGACCGGCATGCTCACGCACACGGACTTCAAGTCCGACATCAAGCCCGTATGGTGCCCGGGCTGCGGCGATTTCGGCGTCGTCAACGCACTCACCAAGGCGCTCGCGAAGATGGAGCTTCGGCCTGAGGACGTGGCGGTCGTTTCCGGCATCGGCTGCTCATCGCGCATCCCCGCCTACACCAGCTGCTATGGCTTCCACGGCGTGCACGGCCGTGCGCTCCCCGCCGCCACGGGCCTCAAGGTTGCGCGGCCGGACCTCACCGTGATCGTCACCGGTGGCGACGGCGACGGCTACTCGATCGGCGGCAATCACTTCCTGCACGCCTGCCGGCGCAACGTGGACATGACCTACATCGTCATGGACAACCGCGTATACGGCATGACCAAGGGGCAACCCTCGCCCACGACCGAGCCGGACTGGGACTCGAAGCTCTCGCCCGAAGGCACGGGACTGCGCGAATTCCTGCCCATGGTGATAGCGCTGTCCTCCGGCGCCAACTTCATCGCGCGCGCATTCACGGGGGATCCGAACGGCCTTGCCGACATGATCGTCCAGGCTGTTCGCCACCCGGGGTTTTCGTTCATCGAGGTGCTGTCGCCCTGCATTACTTTTCGTCCGGAGCAGCGCGACTGGAAGAAGCTGGTGAAGCACGACGCGATCAAGCCAACCTCCGACATCGCACGCGCCGCGCGGCGCATGCTGCGCGACACTGGTTTCGAACTCGGCGTGATGTACGCCGGCGATCGCAAGCCATATGCACCGCGCGGCCGTCGCGAGGTGCGCGATGTGTCGGCACTCGAGGCGAGGTTCACGCTGTGAAACGCAAGCTGCCGAGGACAGTTCAGGAGTTCATGGCCTACGCCTGGGCCATGGAAGTCGAAGCGGCCGATCGCTATGCAGAGCTGGCCGAGCAGATGGACACCCACCACAATGCCGCGGTCGCAGAATTGTTCGCGAAGCTGTCGCGGATCGAGGGCAAGCACAGGGACCAGATCGCCACGCAGATGGGCTGGACACGACCGCCCGACACCTCGGCATTCAGCTGGGAAACCCCAGAGGGCCCGGAAACGACCGACTACGGCGATCTGCACTACCTGATGCAGCCCTACCACGCGCTCAAGCTCGCCGAGCATAACGAGCAACGCGCGGCAGAGTTCTTCGAGCACTTTGCCGAGGCCGGGCTGCCTGCGGAGGTCCGCGCCGCCGCACTCGAGATGGCGGCCGACGAACGCGAACACGTCCGGCTGATCAGGGATTGGCTGGCGAAGTACCCTGTTCCGGAGCCTGGCTGGGACGAGGATCCTGATCCGCCGGCTGTAGCGGACTGATTGCTGGCGGCACGGCATAGGCCGGCATCGGGTCGGTCACCGCCGGCTCGGGCTCCACGATCTCCGTATCCATGTATCTCTGCAGCGCCACCAGGAAAGCGTTGAGTCCGAGCAGCACCACGCCCACGATCAGGATCGCCGCCACCAGCGACACCGAGTGCTGCAGCAGGCGGCGTGGCTTGTCCGGCCGATGCGCGGCCAGGGCGCGAGCGCGGTCCATAAGCGCCCGCTCCACCGCCGCCCGCTGTTCGCCAGGATCGCTCAATTGAATTCAGGGTCCTTGAAATACTTGGTCCCCTGCACCGTCAACTCGAGCGCCAGTCCTGCATCCGACAGTTGGTACAGCCAGGCGCCGGGTGAAACCTCAACGGCGCCGTCGTACAGTCCGCCGCCCAGGCCTGGGTTTACCTGCAGGTTCGCGTCCGCGCCAAGTTCGACACCGACGTTGACGAAGTTCTCGAAGGCCTCCGGGGTCGCGAACACCCAGACGAGGTGCGACTTGCTGATGCCCATGCCGAGCCCCGCCGAGACCGTGACCATCATCATGTAGGTCTTCTGGCCCGACTCGCGGTTCACGGCAACGCCCTTTCCGCCACCACCGCCGGCGAAGAAGATCTTGGTGTTCATGTCGCTGAACACGGCATAGCCTGCCGACTCAGCGATGGCGCGCCGCGCAAGCGGCTGCTGCGCATACAGGGTCTCCAGGGTCTGCTGCGACATCTGGCTGATTTCCGCGCCTCGCTCGTCCGGGCTGGCCGCGGAAGCGGCAGCAAACGGCGACAGGATCATCCCAACAACGGCGATATAGCCAGTCAAACCGGGGATTCCGACGAGGCGCATGTCAAGGCTCCTGAGCATGGATGGGTGGAAGTCTGGAACGGCGACGATGGTAGCAACTCCCCCAGCCCGAGGCACGTGTCAGCCTGCGGAAATCCGCAATGCCTTACAGGCTTGCCGTCGTTGACAGGCTGCCAGCCGGGCCTAGCATCGCGGCAGGCCGGCAGAGCGCACTGCACGGCCCTTCACGCCCGTACGCCGGAGCATGCCCAATGACGACCGAACGCACACGACGCCACCTCCCACCGCCGCTGCCGGACTGGTTCCCGCGCGGCGCTGCCCTGCTTCGCGACCCGACGCTGAACAAGGGCAGCGCGTTCACGGCGGTCGAGCGCGATGTGCTGGGGCTGAGGGGACTGCTGCCCCCGTATGTCTGCACGCAGGAGGCCCAGGTCGCGCGGGTGCTGGAGAACTTCCACCGCCTGCAGACGCCGCTCGAGAAGTACATCCTGATCGAGGCGCTGCAGGACAGGAACGAGGCGCTGTTCTTCCGGGTGATCGTCGAGAACCCCGACGAGATGATGCCGATCATCTACACGCCGACGGTCGGCCTCGCCTGCCAGAAATTCAGCAATATTTATCGCCGCCCGCGCGGCATGTTTGTCTCCGCCGCGGATCGCGGGCGCATCTCCCAGGTGATGCGCAACTGGCCACATCGCGAGGCCTCCATGATCGTCGTCACGGACGGCGAGCGCATCCTCGGCCTGGGCGACCTCGGCGCGAACGGCATGGGCATCCCGATCGGCAAGCTGGCCCTCTACACTGCATGCGCCGGGCTCCACCCGCGGCGCTGCCTGCCCGTGATGCTCGACGTCGGCACCAACAACGAGGACCTGCTGAACAACCCGCTGTACCTGGGACTGCGACAGAAGCGGCTTGCGGGTGACGAACTCGACTCGCTCGTGGCGGAGTTCATCGAAGCCACCCAGGAGGTGTTTCCCGGCATCGTCGTGCAGTTCGAGGACTTCGCCAACCACAACGCCTTCCGGCTGCTCGAGCAGTACCGGGACCGGATCTGCTGCTTCAACGACGACATCCAGGGCACCGCCTCCGTGACGGTGGCCGGCATCTTCTCGGCGCTCAGGATCACCGAGAAGAAACTGGCCGAGCAGACCTTCCTCTGCCTCGGCGCAGGCGAGGCCGCGACAGGCATCTCGGACCTGCTGGTGAACGCGATGGTCGACGAGGGCATGGACGAGAACACCGCGCGCGGACGCTGCTGGATGGTCGATTCCAAGGGACTCGTGGTCGCAAGCCGCAACGGGCTCGCACGGCACAAGCTGCCCTATGCACACGAGCACGCGAGCGTCCCGGACTTCGCCAGTGCGGTCAGGGTACTGCGCCCGACCGCCATCATCGGCGTGGGCGCGACCGCCGGCATGTTCACGCGGGAGGTCGTCGAGGAAATGTCCCGGATTAACCGGCGGCCGATCGTGTTTGCGCTGTCCAACCCCACGTCGAAGTCCGAGTGCACCGCCGAACAGGCGTATGCCTGGTCCGAAGGACGGGCGTTGTTCGCCTCCGGCAGCCCGTTCGATCCGGTGACACTGGACGGCCGGACATTCGTTCCGCGGCAGGGCAACAATTCGTACATCTTCCCGGGAGTCGGGTTGGGTGTCGTCGCCGTACGCGCCTCGCGCGTGACGAACGAGATGTTCATGGCGGCTGCGCGCACGCTGGCCATGCATGTCAGCGATTCAGACCTCGCCCAGGGCAGCCTCTACCCGCCGCTCAACAAGGTTCGCGACGTATCAGCCCATATCGCAGCCGCGGTGGCCGACGTGGCTTTCCGCCGCGGACTGGCCGACATGGACCGGCCCGACGACCTGCTCGAATACATGCGGTCGCAGATGTACGACCCGCGATACCAGAGCTACGCGTAGCGGTTTCGACTGCCGGGTTCCGCGGGTCATCACCTGGCGGCCACCGCCTCGAGCGCCGACGGGCGCTCCGCTGCCATGATCTCCGTCTCGTAGCGCCAGACCTGGACGTCTGCCGCCCAGAAGTCCGCATCGAGCCCGGCTTTCTCCTTCAGGCGGCGCAGGAAGTCGCGCGGCCGCGCGACCTGCTCCCATACCTTCGGCAGGAAGGTGGCCCGCATCCCGCGCCACTCAAGCACCAGCCCGTCGCGCCCGGGAACCAGCTCGAGCAGCAACTGCTGCTCACTGGCGACCACCATTCGCTGGCACGGCGTCAGCAACGACACCTCCAGACGCGACCACCGCCACTCTTGCGCAGTTATTGGCACGAATCGTGGATCGCGGAATGCGCTCGCCTGGGCATTGCTCCAGACGTCCAGCAACAGGGGCCGTACGGGCTCGAGCGTGCCGCAGCAGCCGCGGAGCCGGCCATCGATCGTCAGCGTGACGAAGCTCGCGCGCGGTTCGCCAAGTGCGCCGCGCAAATCGGTCGTCCCGGGCATAGCCGCCTGGACGATACCCAGCTTCGCTTCAATAGCCGCCGCGGCAGTGCGCAGCACCGCTTGCCGCGCGCCCGGGTCAAGTTTCATGGAGCGCATAGCTTCCATAACCCACCACCCGCGATCGATCACCGGCCGTGTCGCCTGAGTTTCGCAGGTCGAGCAGTTCGACGGTCAGGCCGCGCCGGCGTGCGACGTCCATTAGCCCGTTGATTCCGCTCGCGCCGCAGGCTTGTGCATCGGGCAGGTCGCTGCGTCGCTCGAGGATCGCGCGAGTTGTCTCGGCATCGAGCTGCCGTGCTTCATCCCACGTGTGGTAGTGACTGAGATCGGAACTGACCAGCACCAGTGTGTCGGGTCCGCCCCACATCGCGTCGATCACGCGCGCGACCTGCTCCGGGGACGCGAAGCCGACGGTGATCGGCAGGATGTCGAAATCCTCGAGCGCGACCTGCAGGAACGGCAGCTGCACTTCCAGCGAATGTTCCGCCGCGTGCGCGGCGTCGGAGACGCCGACCAACCCGAGTTCGCGCAGGCGCTCGCGACCTGCCGCATCGACCGGCACATCGCCCAGCGGCGTGGCGAACCAGGCGACCGACGGCACTGCGAGACCGCGTATCGCCACGCGATGGCTGGGCCCGATCATCACCACGTGGTGGATGCTCGCGGACCAGTCGCGCAAGCGCCGATAGGCGTAGCCGGCGACGGGCCCGGAATACTCGTATCCCGCGTGCGGCACGATCAGCGCCTTCGGCGGCCCCGCTGCCGTAGCACCCGGCGAACACGCCTCGACGTAGCGGGTCACGTCGTGTCGCAACTCATTCGCATTCCCGGGATAGAACAGCCCTGCCACCGCAGGCGCGCGTGTCCTTGATTTATCCCTGTCCAGGCTCAACATCTTGGTTCCGTGGGAGTTCGAATACTCCCCTATCTGGTGACGCACCGCCGCGAAACCAATATCCCGCCCGAGACTGATGGACGCCAATCGCATGAAGAGCGAACTCTCCTCCATCCCCACGCGCTACTGGACGCGCCTGGATGACGGGCGTGTGCAATGCGACGTCTGCCCCCGCCGTTGCCGGCTGCACGAGGGCCAGCGCGGCCTGTGCTTCGTGCGCGGCCGCGAGCGCGACGGCATCGAACTGTACACATACGGCCGGTCCAGCGGGTTCTGCGTGGACCCGATCGAGAAAAAGCCACTCAACCACTTCCTGCCAGGTTCGTCGGTGCTGTCGTTCGGCACTGCTGGCTGCAACCTGGCCTGCAAGTTCTGCCAGAACTGGGACATGAGCAAGTCGCGCCAGATGGACACACTCGCGGATTCGGCCTCGCCGGGCGAGCTGGCCGCAACGGCGAGCCGGCTCGGCTGCGCCAGCGTGGCGTTCACCTACAACGACCCGACGGTCTTCATGGAGTACGCGATCGATGTCGCAGAAGCCTGCCATGCAGCTGGCGTGCGCACGGTGGCGGTCACCGCGGGTTACATCTGTCCGGAGCCGCGGGCCGAGTTCTTTGCGTCGATCGATGCCGCCAACGTAGACCTGAAAGCGTTCACCGAGCGCTTCTATCGCAAGATCTGCGGCGCGGAACTGGCTCCGGTGCTCGACACGCTCGTCTACCTGAAACAGGAGACCCGGGTCTGGCTGGAAATTACCACGCTTTTGATCCCGGGTGAGAACGATTCGGACGCAGAGCTGGGCGGGATGACGCAGTGGATCGCTGACAGGCTCGGGCCCGAAGTGCCACTGCACTTCTCGGCGTTCCACCCCGACTGGAAGATGAGCGACCACGCTCCGACGCCTGCCGCAACGCTCACGCGGGCGCGCGAGATAGCAATGCGAAACGGATTGCGTTACGTCTATACCGGCAATGTTCACGACCCCGCCGGCGGCAGCACCTGGTGCCATCGATGCCACGCGCTGCTGATCGAGCGCGACTGGTTCGAACTCGGCCGCTGGGGACTCACGCCGGAAGGCTGCTGCGCGGAATGTGGCGAGCCGCTGCCCGGTGTGTTCGCGCCTCGGCCGGGCACCTGGGGATCAAGGCGCCTCCCGGTACGCCTGCACCGCGCCTGACCGGGTTAGGCTTCGCTTTGTTCTGAAAACTACAGGGCATCACCACCTCGATGCCGAGGTCGCGGGCGGTGCTTTCGAACCTGGTGTGGCCCAGCAGAAGCTGAACGGCCCGGATGTTTCGTGTCTGGCGATAGATCAGGCTCGCCTTGGTTCGGCGCATCGAAAACGTATTGATCGATCTGTGCGCCAACTGCAGGCGAACCCGGATAGCCCAGGTCTCCCTCGGCCTCAGGGGCGGCTTCTGGACAAACAACTTGCCGCGGTTCCACGGATATTCGGAGTCAGTGTTCGAGAATCCGTCCGACCCCAGCGTTGACGGGTCTGGGCTGGGTCCGGCATAAGCCTGGGCGGACGTCACCCTGAAACCTGGTTGAGAGCGGAGGAAGCCAAGTCATGACCGAGGTACGCAGCGCGGCTCTGGCAGGCTCGTGCGACCAGCCGCTGGCCGTCGTGCTGACCGTGTACGGCAACTGGACCCTGTGACCAGGTGCCGCCTGCCGGGCGCCATTCGAATCGTCGTGCTCGCGTGGCTCGCGCTGGCGGCGTGGTCTGCCTGCGCCGAGGAAATCCTCGAAACCTCGCTGCCGCCGGCCGATGCGCAAATCAACCTTCCCTATGCGTTCTGGAACGAGACCTTCGGTTTCGCGGCGGGTTACGTCTATGCGATGAACGGCTTCCCGCAGCCGCAGGCCGGTGTGGTCGGGTCGATCATGGCCGGCACCGAGGGCTCGGTGATGGGATTTGCCATGGGGCAGAACATCCGGCCGTTGCAGTCGCTGCCGCGCCTGTTCGCCGATCCCATCTTCTCGATGGGCTACTTCGACAACGCCGACGTCTTCGTCGATGGCAACCCGGATTTCCCCGACGAGCGCGCCGGCAGCAACGACTCGGATCCGGACAACTTCATCACCGGCCGCGGGCGCGACACGTTCGCCCGCGTGCGGTTCAAGTACCTGTTGCCGATCGGCACTGGCCGCGAGCGCATCCTGCCTGCCTTCCAGTTCGACGGTGGGCTGCTGGTCGGCGGCGCGAACGGTGGTCACGGCTTCAACCCGTGGAAGTCCGGCCTGACGTACGTCGAAGTAATGCCATTCTACCGATCCCAGAACGTCGCGAACGACCTCGTCGACATCGATCAGGCCACCAACGGCCTCGAGTTGAGCCTGTTCTACGACAACCGCGACATCGGGTCGAACCCCTCGCGCGGACAGTCCGTTCGCCTGCGCGTCGCCCGCGACTGGGGCCTGCTCAACAGCACGGATTCGTGGACCAGCGTCGGCGCCGAGGTGGATCACTACGTCTCGCTCGGAGAGACCAGGCGCTTCCGTCAACGCGTCATCGCGCTCAATGCCTGGACGGCGTATTCACCGACCTGGAGCGTGCGGCCCGACGGCCTGGTGGAGAACCGGCCGCCCGCGTTCAGCGGCGCGACGCTGGGCGGACTGTGGCACATGCGGGCCTTCCCCGCGCAACGCTTCAACGACAAGGCCGGCATCTACTACGCGGCCGAGCTGCGGCTGATTCCAGAGTGGAACCCTATGGAGTACTGGCCGGCACTGCAGCGGCACGTCGGCATCCAGTGGATCCAGCTGGTGCCTTTCGTCGAGGTCGGCCGGGTGGCGCCGGATTGGGAGTTCGCGGAGCTGCATCGCAACATGAAATGGGACGTGGGCTGCGGACTGCGCGTGTGGGCCCATGGGCTGGTCGCGCGGGTGGACGTCGCCTACTCCGACGAAGGCTTCGGCGTGCAGATGATAGTCGGCCAGCCGTTCCAGTTCTGACGCGTCCAGTGGTAACGGGCGTCGCGGCGGTGACGTCCGAGCGTCGCTGAGCCCGGCTGAGCTGCTGCCGGCTGAGAGCGCTACTCCACCAATGGCTGGTAAAGGATTCACCATGCTGACCAGGCTTGATCCCGCATCGCACTGGCTTGCCGGTTTGGCGCCGGGCCGCAGCGCGCGATCTGCGTCATCAACGCCGCGGGCGAGACGGGCCGCCCAAGCAGTTGCTGCATCAGCCAGCGCGCGTCACGTTGCGAACCGTAGCGCAGCAGTCGATCGCCAACCCACTCGTACCAGCCTGGGTTTCCGGTATCGAAACCGCCGGCAACGTCGACGATGCGTTGCCGCATCTCGGCCGTCAGCATCGCGCCGAGCCCGTAATTGACCATGTAGCCTGGGTCACTCGCGAGCTGCACGCGCATTGCCCACCAGGGAATCTCCGGATGCGGCGCGATGTGCAGGTACCGGCCCGTGATTTCCGTCCACAGCTGGTTGGGATCCAGCTCAGGATCGCGCAACAGGCGCAGCTCGAACAGCGCCCATGCGACATCCAGCATCACGTCGCCATAGAGCGCGCGCAGCGAATCCGCCTCGCCCACGGAGTCGCCCAGGTAACGACTCTGCCACGCGGGCTCGTAGACGCTCCACGACGGCACGTCGGCGAATGCCTCGGTAAACAGGGTATCGGGCCAGTCCATGTATGCCGGCCGATTGTGGATTGCACTCACGTGCACGGCGTGCCCGCTCTCATGCACCAGCTCATTCAGCGAGAAGAGGCCTCCGGCCGGGTAGGTTCCGACCACTCGCGCCGTGGAAGCATGCCAACGCCCGTCCGACTCACGTCCGCGCGTCACGAAGTCCGTGTACGCGAGCGGCGACTTTCCCTCCCTCGGCGCAAGGTCGAACATGACCTGGAGGCGGGCCAGGTCTGCGCCCAGGTCGCGATAGAAACGCTCGGTGACCGGAAGCAGCGATTCGGCTGGAATCTTCGCGGCGAGGTCACGATTGGCCACGCTGTTCGCGTAGCGATAATCCCAGGGCTCGACCAGTCGCTGGTCGCTCGCCTGCCGCCAGGCGTCCAGGATCTCCACCAGCCAGCGTTCCACGTCGGCAGTTTCCACACCGAGTGCACGGGCTGCAGCGTCAATCTCGGATCCATGCTCCGCCGCATCGGCCGCGGCCATCACCATCATTCGGCGGTAAGGGCTCTGCGGCCCGCCGTCACCGTAGAGTGCCTGCCACAGCGGCAGGAAAGAATCGAACAGAGCCTTGCGGCGCCGTGGCTCCTCGACGACATGCAGCAGCTGCAGGGCCGTGCCCCGGTCGATCGTGCCGCCCTCGAATTCAAGCTTGTTTCCGTATTGTGTGTAACAGGCCACCAGCGCGGAGCGCAGTGCTGCGTAGCCGAGCGCGCGATCCCGTGTGTCCGCGCATGACGGCTCGTGCGCGGCGGTCGTCTCGCGCTCGTCCGCAAGGGCTGCCAGCGATGCCTTCATGGCGGCCACCGCTGGCACATCGTCGGCCGGCAGGGCCAAGCCCTGGAGATCAGAAAGTTCCGCTTCGAGCGCACGTCGCGTATCGCCTACACGTGACTGCCATTGCTGGCGGTCCCCTCCCTGGAAGCGATCGCCGAGGCCGGACTCCACCACGCCGAGCGCACCGTACGCGTCCAGCAGATCCAGGAACACCTGCTCAGTTGCCGCAACCCGTCGTGCAGCAGAGGCCTCGCGGGCGGGCGAACCACTGGTCACGGCATTACCGGATGTCGAATCCGCCGCACCGGCCGCGCCCGCCAGGGCGACCAGGATCGCTGCAAGCACATACTTCTTCATGCCCGGACCTCGCCCCGCCGTCGCGACCGATCGACTCCGGTCGCTGTTCGCGTAGCATACGCGACTCGCGCGACCCCGAATCCGCCCGGCAACACCAACGTGCGACAGGACCCCATCGTGAGTGAAGACCATTCGAACAAGACGATCCTGGTCACCGGTGCATCCACCGGCATAGGCAGGGCATCCGCCATCGCCCTGCTTGACGCTGGTTTCCAGGTCATTGCCGGCGTGAGGAACCAGCGTGCCGCCGAGGCATTGCGCGCCAGGCTCCAGGGCGCTGCCGTGGCCCGCCTTACAACGATCGACCTGGACGTGACCAGCCCGGAGCAGATCGCTGCCGCGGTCGTAACGGTGGGGCAGCACGTCGGCGACAGCGGGCTTTGGGGTCTCTTCAACAACGCGGGTATCGCGGTGGGAGGCCCGCTCGAATGCGTGCCGATCGCCGACCTGCGCCGGCAGCTCGAAGTAAACGTGATCGGACAAGTTGCAGTCACGCAGGCGTTCCTGCCGCTGCTGCGTCGGGCGCACGGCCGCATTCTCACGACTGGCTCAATGGCGGGATACTCGACGATTCCCGGTCTCGGCCCATATTCGATGTCCAAGTACGCGATCGAGGCGATGAGCGACGCACTGCGTCGTGAACTGCGGCCGTGGGGCATCGAGGTGTCACTGCTCGAGCCCGGTTCCATAGCCACCGACATATGGGACAAGGCGTCGAGTTCGCAGCACGAGATGCGCAAGGCCCCGCCCGCCGGCCTGGTGGAACTGTACGGCGGATTGCTCAAGGCGCTGGGCGGACTTACTGAAAAGGCCGCACGCGACGCATCGCCGGTCGAGGTCGTGACACGCGATGTCGTGCACGCGTTCAGCTCGAGCCGCCCGCGCACCCGCTACAGCAAAGGCGAAGGCACGGGCACGCGCAAGATCCTCAGGCGCCTGCCCGACCGATGGACAGACGCTGCGATAGCCCGCATGTTCCGCTGGGGATGAACCCGGCCCCGATCGAGCCCGGCGCCCGCATCGCTTCACTCGATGCGCTGCGCGGGGTGGCATTGCTCGGCATCCTGCTCGCTAACGTGCGACAGATGTTCCTGCCCTGGGACGTCGCGTCATTTGCCGTTCCGGGCCGCGAGGGGGAAATGCTCGGCCGGCTGGACTGGGGTTTCTTCGACGCAATCGTCGACCTCAAGTTCATTACGCTGTTCTCCCTGCTGTTCGGCATGAGCTTCGCGCTGCAGGCTGGCCGTATCGGCGTCCAGGACGGCCGCCACTCCGCAATCTACCTGCGTCGACTCGCACTGCTCGCGCTGTTCGGGATCCTGCACGGACTGCTGCTCTACCCGGCCGAGGTCCTGTTGCCGTATGCGGTCGCGGGCCTGCTGCTGTATGGAACACGCGGCATGGCGACGAACAACCTTTATCGCGTGGGTGTCGTGCTGGTCGCGACGACGATCGTCTGGGGTTTCCAGGTCGGATCGCTGGGCAGGGTCTCCCCCGTGATCACCATCGGGAGCGCAATGGCCTTCTCGCTCGCCGTTGCGTTGACCTGGGACCGCGACTGGCGGCTCGCACTGGTGGCGATGGCCGCGATCATGCTTGCGGCAGTTGTCGCGCTGTTGCTGCGCTGGGACCCGCTGTCCTGGGGCAGCAGCGTCGCCAGCGAGTACACGGCCGCGATGCGAGATCTCGCCGCGATGGGCACGTCCGATGCCGCGTCCTGGCCGGCGGAATTCAATGCGCGAAAATCCGGTACGTTCGCGGAACTGCTGCGCCTGCATGCAGAGCAGTACCAGCTGCTGCTGCTGTTCTTCGGTATTGCGCTGCTGTGGCGAACGCTCGGTCTTTTCATGATCGGGGCGGCACTGTTGCGCAGCGGAGTGGTCACCGGCGCCACGGCGGCCACGTGGCGGCGGGTTTCCGCGGTCGGCCTCGGTATCGGACTGCCGCTCAGCCTGCTCGCGACCGTGCTGCAGTCGCGGGAAATCCACGGTCTTTCGGACTGGCGCTGGCCCGAGTGGCTGCACGTCGCGAGCGCATTTCCGCTTGCGATCGGCTTCGGCGCGCGCGTCATGTTGAACGAGAAGATCGGCAGGCGCCGCTGGTGGTACTCACGCATGGAGTCTGCGGGGCGAATGGCCCTCAGCAACTATGTCGGCCAGTCGCTGGTGATGGCGACCCTGGCGGAACCCTGGGGATTCGGGATGTATGGCCGGCTGAGCGGACCCGAGCTCACGGCGCTGGCATTCGTCGTATTCGCGGCGCTCGCATCCTTGAGTCATGCATGGCTCGGGCATTACCGCATGGGGCCGCTGGAGTGGCTGTGGCGCTGCGGAACCTACTGGCGCTGGTTGCCAAATCGCCGGGTGCCTTGACTACCGCGGGCCGAGGTCGGTATCCGGCGGGGGCGGCGGCGGCGTGATTTTCTCCGCGGCGAGCACCGCGATGCGAAGCTCCCCGGGCCCGGACTGTGAGCGAATGTCAGCCACGACCGCGCGCGCAAGTCCATCGCGGGCACTGGAATCGGTCAACGGCACGACGAAAAGCCCGTAAAAAGCGCCGACACCCCTCGACCGGCCCTGCGCGTGGGAACTCACCTCGGAAAGTGGCCTCGCATTCAGCAGGTCGATCACCGTAGCCACCGCGGTCGAGTGTTCTTCGGACGACTGGGCACCGAAGAAGCCCATGTAAGCAATCATCCCGCCGTGTTCGTCCGTCGTGTACTCCTTGACCTCGCCGATCAGGACCAGGTAGTCCGTCCCCATCCGTTCGCGCACGCGGGCGCAGGTCTCGGGCTCCAGCATCTTCGCAAGCGACGCGTCCTCGTCGATGAACGCGGCGTCGAGAAATTCCTGCGGCGGCACCACCTTGATCGCGTCGTCCTCGTCCTCGATCGCCTCGGTGAACCTCTCGAGCATCTGGCGCGGCCCGACGGTGACCACAAAAGCCGCGGAATCCACCTCGACGACGCGCTGGTCGACAATCTCCGCCTTTGGCTTGTAGGGCACAATCACGCATCCCGCCATGACGAATGTGGCCGCAACTACGGCCAGCCAGCGTGCACTGTTTTCCATGCGCATGGCGATTACCTCGTCGTTCCTCCCGTCACGGCTTCTTCTTCCCGGCGACGATTCGACCCTCCGTGTCGTCCGAGATCCACTGATACATCTGGTAACCGTATCCGGTTGTGCGGTCGCAGTGCAGCGAATAGGCATGGCCGGCGAGCAATTCGACGTCGGCGGACCTGGCGCCAGTTGCAAACCCGCTTGGTTCGATCATCACGCTTACGCCGTAGAGGCATTCCCAGTAGACCGGATATGTGCCCGGCAGCAGCCTGACGCTCGAGTAGTCGGATTGCGCCACCTTGCGTGTGCCGATCATCACCCCGACCGCGTCGTGGAGCTCGATGACGGAAATGTCCGCATCCGCGCGCTGCGGACCGCCGTACAACTTGTATGCGTGCGGGGTAGTCGAACAGGACGTGAATAGCATCGCAGCCGAAGCGAGCCCGATCGCCGCCGCCCTCGCGGCACGTTTCCCGCAAGCAGGATCGGCGCGGGCGTCCAGCTTCGCAGGTCGCCACATGGCCCGATTCTCTGCCTCGGGACTGCCAGCGAGGCATACGTACTTGTTGCAGGACCAGGGGAAAGCCTCAACCGATGACGCGCCGCCTCGATGCCGCATCGTCCGCCCGGCGCCGGTGATGGCTTGCGCAGACGCGCCCGCTATCAGTCCGCTGAACCCGCGCCCGTACCACGGCGGCGGACTCGCGCGATGCTGCGTTTCCCTGCGCCGAAAAACTCGAGATAAAGCCTGGCCTCGTCGCTGGTGTAGGTACCGCGCGCGAGCGCAGCAGCCGCGATCTCGCGCATGTTTCCGACCGGCACATTGACTTCGCGGAAGGCCCGCTTCAACTCATCGACCGTAGCCCGCGGCAGGCCGCGACGACGCAGGCCGACGACGTTCAAGCCGATGATATCGTCGCGCTCGGTCACCATCGAAAACGGCGGCACGTCCTTCGAGATTCGCGACGCGCCGCCGACCATCGAACCTGCGCCGATCCGGGAGAACTGGTGCATCCCGGTGCCGCCGCCAATGAAGGCTCCCTCGTCCACGTGAATATGGCCGGCGAACAGCACGTTGTTGGCCACTATCACGCGGTCTGCCAGCGAGCAGTCGTGAGCAATGTGACAGCCAACCATCAGGAAGCAGTCCGCGCCGACTTCGGTCCAGCCGTCGGGCCTGGTTGCACGGTGAATCGTCACGTGTTCGCGTATTACCGTTCGCGCGCCAATGCGAACACCGGAGGCGGTCGCCGCGTCGAAACTCAGGTCCTGGGGATCACCGCCGACGACCGCATGAGGGTGCACTACCACGCCTTCGCCGAGTACCACATGGCGCGTGATGATCGCGTAAGCGTGGACGACGCATCCTTCGCCCAGTTGCGCTCCATCCTCGACAATGGCGGTCGGATGAATGTCCAAGTTCATTACCCGAGGTTGTCGTCAAACCATCGATAACCAGCCCACAGCCCGACCCCTGTACCGACCGCACTCAACACGACGGCAGTCCCGAGCCCCACCTTCCGGCCGAGCCACCAGCCGGCCGAACCGACGATGAAGGCCGCAAGCCAACCGATTATTGCGCGCATCGAATTCGAATTCGCAGCGGTCAGAAATCCACGTGGATCGCACCTGGCTCACGCGTGAGTTCGGCGCCGGCCTCGCGTGTCGCTTCGACCAGCGCACGCTCGAAGATTACTCGCGTGTCCGGGCCGTGATCGATGCGGCGCATGATCGAATGCCCGTTGCTCTCGCCGATGGTGACGGACACCTTGAGTCCGCGGCGCTTCGCCACGAACTTTCGCCCGTCCGGCAATGTCTGCTTCAGCAGCTTCAACACCTGGTCGGCATAGTTGACGCCGACACCCGAGCCATCCGGCTTGACCGAGGGCAGGTAGGTGTCGAGTAGCGTCTCGTCGGTCGGAAAGGTGATTCTCATGCGCGCTGCTCCCCGGTCTTGCCGTCCAGGATTTCGCGGAACCTGCGAATGTGCGCTGGCGTGCTGCCGCAACAGCCGCCGACGATGCGCGGCCCGGCCGCGAGCAGGCCCTCGAGCCCTTCGCCCATTTCCTCGGGCGTCTGCTTGTAGATCACTTTCATGTCCTCGAGTACCGGTGCACCCGCATTGGGCTGCGCCATTACCGGCAGTCCGCAGGTCGCGCGGTAGCGGCGGGTGATGTCGGCGGCAAATCGCATGTCCACTCCGGTGCCGCAATTCAGCCCGGCCACGTCGCAGCCGTGCCGCTCCATGAACTCCGCGGCCTGCTCGGGCCCGATGCCCATCATCGTGCGTACGTCGTCCTCGTCGAGCATGCGGTCGAATGCGAAGGATGCGATTACGATCGGGGCGCCGGCCTCGCGCGCCGCGGCGATCGCGATCTCGACTTCCTCGAATGCGGTCTGCGTCTCGATGATGATTCCGTCCGCACCGCCCTCCACGAGCGCGCGTGCCTGTTCGCGGAATGCGCGCTCGACGGCGGCACGCGAGATGTCACCGTAGGGCTCCATCAGCCCGCCGAATGGGCCAATGTCCCCGAGCACGTAACCACGCCCACCGAGCGCCTGCCGCGCGATGGCGACCGATGCCCGGTTGATGTCAGCGGTGCGCGCACCCTCCCCATGGCGATCGAGCATGATCCTGCATGCGCCGAAAGTATTGGTGAGGATCACGTCGGAGCCCGCCTCGGCGTATCGACGCTGGATACCAACCACCCTGTCCGGGTGATCGAGGTTCCAGGCCTCTCCGCAATGGCCGGATTCGAGTCCCGCGTCCTGGAGCTGCGTGCCCATGGCGCCGTCGCCGAGCAGCACGCGTGATTTCAGCGCTTCGAGCAAGCTAGGTCGTGTCATTCATTCACCCTGGATTCGGGCGTCCCGCGCGTAGCGGGCTCGCCGGTATCGACATCGGGCGAGGTCACAGCTGCGGCACGAGGACTCGGGTGTCGCGACGATAGCACGCCGCGTGACCCCGAGCGCAGCGAGCAGCGAGTGCTGCGGCCTGAGCGCGCCTGACTCGAGCAGCGTCAGTGGACCGAGTACCGGAGCAGATGCCGGCTCGACCTGAGTCGCCAGGGGCACCGTCCGGGCCGGCGGCACAGGAGCACCGGTCAGCAGCGCCATCAACTGCTGCTGCGCCGAGATCTCCCAGCGGCCGCAGCCGGGCGAGAGGTGCGGAAGCAACCCCTCGCCTGCCGCAGTGGCATCCCCGCAAAGCGCCGCTGACGTCCGCCACACCAGGTGCTCGGCAATTGCAGCCGCGAACCTGTCGAGAAAGTACGATTCGTCCGGCCTGTCGTCGGCCCAGAGTTTCGCGGCCTCGCTGGCGACCTCGTGTCCCGCGCTCACGGCGACCGCGACCAGTGCGTGTGCCTCGCCCGCCCGCAGCCGTTCCGCCAGCGCTGCACCGTCGATCACATCGCCGGTCTCGAGCACTACGGTGTCAGGTCCCGCTTCCCTGAGGCCTACACGACGTGCCGCGGCAAATGGCCGTCCGTGTTCCGCGTACCAGCGGCGCGCCTGGTCGGCACGCTCGCCAATCTCGGCGGCCATGTCGCGACCGCGCGGAATCCCGAGCAGTCGCCTGAATTCCTCATCCCCGACGCCGGCCGCCGCGTCGGCGGCAGACACGGCCAGGATCGTCGCGGCGCTCACGACGAGCCCCCGAAGGGCTCGAACTGGCAGCCCTGCACGAAGAACTCGAAGAACTCCGGGTGCGCCTCGAGCCGGACCAGCTCCACGCGCCGTACGATCGCCTCGAGATCCGCGCGCCGCGTTCGCGACAGCAACGCAATCGACGCTCCCGCGAGCGCGGCATTGCCGACCTTGACTATCCGCTCACGCGGCAGGTCCGGGATCAGTCCAATGCGGCAGGCCGCATCGACATCGAGGTGCCGCGCAAACCCACCCGCCAGGTACAAGCGCTCGACGTGCTCGAGAGCGACACCGTATTCGTCCGCCAGCACCCGCAAGCCTGCGGCGTTGGCGCCTTTCGCCTGGGCGAGTTCGTTGACGTCGGCCTCGGTCACCCGGACGTGGCCGTCGGCGCCGAGCTCGACGGGCTCGTCGGCCTCGAGGAAACGTCCCTGCCCGTTCATGCGCCCGGTACGCCTGAGTTCCGACATCAGGTCCACCAACCCCGACCCGCAGATGCCGGCAGGCACAGCGTCGCCGACGACCGCCAGGCGCATCTCGCCGTCGGCGCCGAGGGTCACGCGCTCGATCGCGCCATCGAGCGCCGGCATGCCGCAGCCCACACCGCCGCCCTCGAAGGCGGGTCCTGCCGGGCAGGACGCCGCCAGCAGGCGGGCAGCATTGCCGAAAAAGGCCTCGGTGTTCGTGCCGATATCCAGCAGTGCGCAGACTTCGCTGCCCTCCGCCATGCCGGTCGCGAGCAGGCAGGCCGCGGCGTCGGCACCCACGTGGCTCGCCACCAGCGGCAGGCCATATATGCGTGCGGCAGGATGCACGGGCATGCGCAGTTTCCTCGCAGTCGCGGAAAGGCTGGTCGTGGCTGCCCGGCCCTCGCTCGCCGCCACCTCGCTTATGGAGCGATATGGCAACACGCCCAGCGCCTGCACATCGAGGCCGAACATCAGGTCACGCATCGTCGGATTGCCGGCCACCACGATTTCGTAAATCGTCGCGGGATCCACCGGCAGCGATTCGATGGCGTGCGTCAGGTAGCCAAGCAGCGTGCGCTGCAGCAGCCGGCCGCGATGCTCGCCGTCGTAATGGATGCGCGACATGACGTTCGAGCCGCCAAAGCGCTGCGGGTTCTCGAACGAACGCGTCGCCACCAGGCGGCCGGATTCCAGGTCGTGGAGGCGCACCGCGACGGTAGTTGTGCCCAGGTCGATCGCGAGGCCGTGAATCGGTCCGCTGGAATCCGCGATCTGCTCGCCGTCGAGCAGGATCCGCGTCCCATCCCGGGTGACAGCCGGATCCAGAGTAACGCGCTCGGCCTGGTCCGAACTCGAATCGGTTTCGATGCGCAGCGACCCCCGGCGCAAGGTGTGGGCGCTGACGGCGCCCGGCGCCACGACGAGCGCGCGGCAGGCCAGTCGGAATGCGCCCTCGAGGTGCCGTTCCTGCTCGGCAGGTTGGCTGAGGAACTCCGCGCCTGCCTCGATCTCCACCAGGCACTCGCGGCACTTGCCCTGCTTGTGGCAGGACGTCGGGACAGTGATCCCGCGTGAATCCGCCCAGTCAAACAGGCTTTGCCCGAGCGGGGCCGGGCCGGCGACGCCGTCGATCGTGATCGTCGCGGAACCGGCAGCCGTCGGAGCGCCCGTCGCGGTCACGGTGCGGCGGCGGCCTGCTCGGAGATGAGCCGCTTGAAGAGTTCCACGGCGCTGGCCGCATCGGCCGCGTAGCCGTCGGCGCCGATCTGCCTGGCATAGTCCGCGCTGGTCGGCGCACCACCGATGCACAGCTTCACGTCGCGCATTCCCGCTTCCTCGAATTTCTGAACGACCGTGCGCATGTAGATCATCGTCGTCGTGAGCAGCGCGCTCATGCCGACGATGCGCGCGCGGTGTTCCTTTGCGGCAGCGATGAACCGCTCGGCCGAAGTGTCGGTGCCCAGGTCAACGATCGTGAAGCCAGCGCCTTCCGCCATCATTCCCACCAGGTTCTTGCCGATGTCGTGCAGGTCGCCTTTCACGGTGCCGAGCACGATCGTGGCGGACAGCGCCGACGAGTCGCTGCGGTTCGACACGAGGTGCGGCTTCAGCACTGCGAGGCCTGCCTTCATCGCGCGCGCCGCGAGCAGCACCTCGGGCACGAACACGCGGTTGTGCTTGAAGTCCTCGCCGACCACGCGCATGCCCGCGATCAAGCCGTCATCGAGCACTTCCATCGGCGGCCGCCCTTCGGCCAGCGCCGCTTCGGTCATTTCTCGCACCGGGTCCTGCTTTCCCTCGAAGAGCAACTGGTTCATGAGCGCGTAGTCAGTCATGCGCGTTCTCCGTAAAGGCCGGCAGCACCGCGCTGGGGTCGCTACTGGTGCTGCTGATCAACTGCCGTATCCCGTCGTGTAAGCGCCGTTCGAGCGGCGCGACCTCGTAGGCCGCCAGCGTCTCGTCGATGACTTCGTTGGCCCTCGCGCGCCAGTCGCGTGAGCCCTGCTCCGCCCACTGGTCCCAGTTGGTCCGGTCGAGCGTCGGTCCAGGCATGTACAACTCGTCCGGCCAGTGCGCCAGCGTGTGCTCGGAGGTAAGCAGGTGATTGTCGCGAACAAGCTCGGCAATCAGCTCACCCGCCGGCAGGTCTTCGCGAACCTCCACCGGGCGCACGAAGCGCCGGGCGTGGGCCACGATCTCATCGTCGAACACCAGCTTCTCGAAGCTGAAGCAGTTGACGTAATCGAGCATTCCCGGGCCCGAGACGGAGTTGATGCCGGCGCTGGCCGCGAGAAACGCGCCGACGCCGGTTTCCATGCCGGCCTGCGGGTCGTTGAACTTCGAATCGGAAAGTGCCATGTACGCCTGGCAGGGCAGTCCGAGCCGCTTCGCCACCTGCGCGTAACCACAATACAGTTGCAGGGCTTCGACCGCGGTCATCGGGTTGGTCATCAGCTGCATGTGGAATGACGCGGGCGCGCCGCCGAAAATCACCGCTGTACCGGGCCGCACGGACTGCGCAATGACGAGACCCGACAGCACTTCGGCTGTGTGCAGCACCAGCGCGCCGACCGTCGTGACCGGCGAGATCATGCCAAGCAGCAGTACCGGCACGATCTCGATCGGGATGCCCCATTCAGCGCAGTCCATGATGTTTGCGACAGGATCCTCGCCCCAGCGCAGCGGCGTATTCGGGCAGCACGTAAAGATGGACATCGGCCTGCGAACAAGATCCGCGCGATCGTCGCGGAACATGGCCATCACCTGGCCCATCCGTGGCACGCCCCAGGCGGTGAACGCCCCGGAGACGACCGGCCGCTTCGAGTGCGCGAGCACCAGGTAGAGTCGCCAGACGTCCGCCACGTCCTGTGGGATGTCAGTCGGAATGAACGCCGTCGAAAGGTATGAAATGTTCTTCAGCCCGTCCGCGAGGCGGACGTACTCGACGAAGTCAGGTGTCAGCGGCGTTCGCGCCTTCTGCGTCCTGCGGTCGAGCACGCGCAGCGCGGAGCTCCCGGGGACGAAGTGGACGTTGTCGCCTTCGAGCACGGCCGCCACCGCACCATCACGGTCGTGCAGCGTGACCGATGAAGGCGCGGTCGCGAGCGCGCGCTCCACCGAGGCGCGCGGAAAGCGCACGCGCCCGGTCGTGGCGTCCGCCTCGAGCCCCGCACCTGCCAGGCGCTTCAGTGCCCGCTCGTCATCGATCATCACGCCGGTCGTCTCCAGAACGCCGATCGCCTCGTCGATGATCCGGTCGATCAGCGCGGGCTCCAGTACAGAAAGGGTCGGCCTCATTCCGGTGCCACTCCGTCAGACGAGTTTCAGATCCACCAGGCTCTGCGCCATCGCGACCGCGGCTTCCCGGGCCGGGATGAATTCCATTCCCAGTGTCCTGCGCGTCAGCGAGTTGTCGATGGGCATCGCCCTGCCAAGGTCGGGCACGGCCTGTCGAGTCGTGGCATCGAAAATCGACGCCAGCCTGACAACCCAGTCCGGCAGTTCGAATCGCGGGGCCTTGCGACCCGCAGGGCCGAGCGCCTCGCGAATCGCCCGCGCGATCTCGATGAACCACAGGCTCTCGTCGGCGGCCAGGTAACGCCCCCCGCTCGGGGCGTCCACTTCGAGCGCAAGGCGGTGCGCGCGCGCCACGTCGCGCACGTCCACGCAGGGAATCGCGAGCCGCGGAGCGCCCGGGTACTTGCCCGTCAGGAACATCTGGATGATCTCGGCCGAGGTGCCGATGTCGCGATCGAGCACCGGACCCAGCACCAGGCCCGGGTTCACCGACGAGTAATGCAGCCTCGAACCTTCCTTCTCGACAAAATCCCGCGCCGCGCGCTCCGCCAGTGTCTTCGATTTCGCATAGGCGCTGACTCCCGGCGAGTCGACCAGTGTCCAGTCGGCTTCGGTGAATGGTCTTGTGCGCGAATGCGGATGACCGTACATCACGGCCACCAGTGACGAGGTCTGCACGAAGCGCTCGACTCGGCCAGCCACGGCCGCACGCAACACGCGCAACGTGCCCTCGACGGCAGGGCGGATCAGGTCCTGCTCATCCTTCGGTTGGACGGCGGGAAACGGCGAGGCCACGTGCAGCACGTGCCCACAGCCACGCACGGCCGTGTCCCAGCCCGTATCGGCCTCGAGGTCGGCTTCCGCGAACTCCAGGCGCGCCACTGGCGCGTGCCGCGACAGCGACCCGCGCACGTCGTCCGATCGCTTGAACGATCGCAGGGTGCCGCGCACGCCGTAACCGGCATTGAGCAGGTCCACGGCACACTGCCGCGCGATGAAACCGGAAACGCCGGTGATGAGAACCGTCGGCTTGTCCATTGACCCTCCCCTGCGGCGTTCTGCCGTGCGCCTAGGATAGCAATTCGGCGCACCGTCGGAGTCCTCGCGACCGGCGCCACCGCCGCCCGGTGCTAGTCATAGGCGCTGCCTATGTCTTAGTTAGTATCAATCGATTGGGAATATCATTGGGCCCTGCGTATCGTCCCCTCCCATCGAGGCCGTTCCCCTGCCTCAACACCACGGAGAAATACGCATGAGTTCCTTGATCAACACCCAGGTAAAGCCCTTCAAGGCCACCGCCTTCCACGACGGCGAGTTCGTGCAGGTCACGGATGCGGACCTCAGCGGTAAGTGGTCGGTCTTCTTCTTCTACCCGGCGGACTTCACGTTCGTCTGTCCGACCGAACTTGGCGACGTCGCGGACCTCTACCCCCAGTTCCAGTCGCTTGGCGTGGAGATCTACAGCGTGTCGACCGACACACACTTCACCCACAAGGCCTGGCACGACGCATCCGACACCATCCGCCGGATCGAGTACCCGATGGTCGGCGACCCGACCCACGCGATCAGTCGCAATTTCGGTGTGCTGATCGAGGACGAAGGTCTCGCACTGCGCGGCACTTTCGTGGTGAACCCGGAAGGCGTGATCAAGGTCGCCGAGATCAACGACCTCGGGATCGGCCGCGACGCGAAGGAACTGCTTCGCAAGGTTCAGGCTGCGCAGTACGTCGCCGCCCACCCGGGCGAGGTCTGCCCCGCCAAGTGGACGCCGGGCGCACAGACGCTCGAGCCGTCGCTGGACCTGGTCGGCAAGATCTGACCCCCGTGCCCGCCCAGGGACGGGCGGGTTTTTTTGAAATTCCTGTGCCGGGCCGGCTCGCGGCCGGTGCCCAGGCGCGACCGGAGATGGCAACGTGCTCGACCCGAACATCAAGCAGCAACTGAAGACACACCTCGGACGGATCTCGCGAACAGTGGAACTGGTCGCGGACCTGGACGGGAGCACTGCGTCGGCAACGATGCTTGCGATGCTTGAAGACCTTGCGTCGCTGTCGGACCAGATCGTCCTGCGGACGCAGGCAGCGGGTGCCGACGAAGTTGCCGGCGACAATGAGGGCGGTGCGCGCGGCGCTGGCGCGGCGCGGGACGTGCTGGTGCCGTCGTTCCAGGTCAGTCCGGCAGGGGCCGACATGGGTGTCCGCTTCGCGGGCACCCCGAGCGGCCACGAGTTCACCTCGCTGGTGCTCGCGCTGCTCCATGCGGGCGGCCACCCGCCGAAGGTCACGCCGGAGACCGCAAGGCGCATCGAGGCACTCGACAGGGACCTTGACTTCGAAGTCTTCATCTCGCTCAGCTGCCACAACTGCCCTGACGTCGTCCAGGCATTGAACCTGATGGCGGTGCTCAACCCCCGCGTGCGCAGCACGATGATCGACGGTGCCGTGTTCCAGCAGCAGGTCGAGTCGAGGAAGATCATGGCGGTGCCGGCCGTCTACCTGAACGGCCAGCCATTTGGCCAGGGCCGCATGACGGTCGAGGAAATCCTGGCGAAGATCGACACCCGGGGTGCGGCACGGGAAGCAGCAATGCTCGACACCAGGGAGCCATTCGACGTGCTGGTCGTCGGCGGCGGGCCGGCCGGGGCCTCCGCGGCCATCTATGCCGCGCGCAAAGGCATTCGCACCGGCGTGGTTTCCGAACGCTTCGGCGGCCAGGTCATGGACACGATGGGGATCGAGAACTTCATCTCCGTGACCCACACCGAGGGACCCAGGCTGGTTGCCGCGCTCGAAGAGCATGTCAGGACCTACGACGTGGACGTAATGAACCTGAACCGCGCCACGCGACTCCTGCCGGCAGACGAGACCGGCCTCCTCACCGTGAGTCTCGAGAACGGAGCAAGTCTCCGCAGCCGGTCCGTCGTGCTCGCAACCGGTGCCCGATGGCGGGAGATGAATGTCCCGGGCGAGCGCGAGTATCGCGGCCGTGGCGTCGCGTACTGTCCGCACTGTGACGGCCCGCTGTTCAAGGGCAAGCGTGTCGCGGTGATCGGAGGCGGCAATTCCGGGGTCGAGGCTGCCATCGACCTGGCCGGCCTGGTCTCGTCCGTAACCCTGGTCGAATACGATGGACGGCTGCGCGCGGACGAAGTGCTGCAGCGGAAACTGCGCAGCCTGCCGAACGTCCGGGTGATCGTCTCCGCGGAAACCACCGAGGTGCACGGCGCCGAGGGGCGTGTGAACGGACTCACCTATCGCGATCGGGGCAGCGACGAACTCCGCCGCGTCGATCTCGAGGGCGTGTTCGTGCAGATCGGCCTGCTGCCCAACACGGACTGGCTCAAGGGCACGGTGGCTCTGAGTCCGCGAGGGGAGATCGAGGTCGACGCGCGCGGCCAGACCTCGGTACCCGGGGTATTCGCAGCCGGCGACGCGACGACCGTGCCCTACAAGCAGATCGTCATCGCCATGGGCGAGGGTTCGAAGGCCGCGCTCGGCGCGTTCGACCACCTTATGCGCCTTCCCGCTGTCGAACAGGACGCGGCCGCGGCGTAACGGGACCCGCCCAGGCAGGAGCCACGGCGCCCGGTACGCAATACGTACCGGGCCGCCGGCCGGTCAGGCCAGTGAGTGCACGCCGAACATGTTGCCCTCGGTGTCCACCGCCAGGACGATGAATCCATACTCGCCGATCGATATCTTGTCCCGGTGTACCCGGCCACCCGCGGCGGCGACGCGGGACGCCTCGATGGCGCAATCGTCACTCCTGAAATAGACCAGCGTGCTGTTGCCGCCCGAAGCCACGCCGGGCATCCGGACCAGCGCTCCGCCGGTTCCGGATCGGGTCCGATCCATCGGAAATCCCCACATCTCGATGTCGCCTGAGTTCAGCTTCTCGCACTTGAGACCGAACACCGCCTCGTAAAACGCCTTTGCCCGCGCCATGTCCTGCACGTAGATCTCGAACCACCGGACGGGATTGCCTGCCATGTCGGATCTCCTCCTGTTGCCATCTTCAAGTTGGAGCATGCCGGCGACGCGTTGCCCTGGCACGACCGCGGAAGCGGGTCAGGGCCACCGATTCGCGTTGCTCTCGAAATCCCCCGCTCCTGCACGCACGACGCAGAACCTCTGGCCGGTCGGCGCCTGCATGACCCACCATGTCCCGACCTGGCTGACGCGGGTCGCGCCGAGCGTCTCGAGACGCCGCACCTCGGACTCGATGTCATCGGTCTCTATGTCCAGGTGCACGCGGCTGGCGTGATCCACCGACTGCACTTCGATGTGCAAGCGGCCGCCCGGATCGACGAGCCGCTGGTACTTCTCTCCCTCTTCACCCGGCAATTCACGCTGCTCCATGCCGAGCGCACCGCCCCAGAAACGTGCAGCTGACTGGAGGTCCCGTGTCTGGCAGTCGATGATGAATCCGGCGAGCCTGCTCTTGTGCACGTGCTGCTCCGACGAGTCGGCGCCCGACGCCGGGCGGGTCGGCTTTCAGCCTAGCGCAACCTGGCTCCGGCGGCGACTCCAATGCGTCGCCGATTGGAGTAATGTCGGCAATGAACGTGGACGCGCGATACCGATACCCGCTGGTCCTGCTGGTCGCATTCGTTGCGATCTTCGCCTTACTTGCCATTGCGCCCTGGTATCGACAGGACTGGCTGCTCGAAAACGTCATCGTGTTCGTCGCCGTTCCACTGCTAGCAATTACCTGTCGCAGCCTTCGATTTTCCAACCTGGCCTACACCTGCCTGTTCATTTTCCTGGTGCTGCACGAGATCGGGGCTCACTACACGTACAGCGAGGTACCGTGGCGCGACTGGCTCGCTGTCCCCTGGAGCGAAGCAGGCGCGGCACCGGGCCGCAACAATTACGATCGCTTCGTGCACTTCAGCTACGGGTTGCTGGTGCTGCCGGTCGCATGGGAACTGTTCGAGGCGCGTGCCGCGACGCGCGGACTATGGCGCTGGCTGATGCCGCTGCTGTTCGTGCTTTCACATTCCGTGATCTACGAACTCATCGAGTGGCTTGCGGCGGCGCTGTTCGGCGGCGACCTGGGAATGGCCTACCTCGGAACACAGGGCGATGCCTGGGATGCCCAGAAAGACATGGCGCTGGCTGCAGCCGGCGCCATCGTTGGTACGATCGTGATGGTCATCGTGAGGCCACGCTCACGGCAGCTCCCTGGACACCGCGCCTGATCAAGTGACACGGTTGGCGCCTGCCGCGGTGCGCCAGCGTCGGACAGCCCGGATTCCGTGACCCAGATCACTTCCCCGCCCGCGACGTCGGGCTACTTTGCCCTCCACGACCAACCCGAGGTCCGGGTTGGCATTGCGTGAGCAAGAAAACCAGGATGGTTCCAAGCAACGCCGCCCCGATTCGCGTGCTCGTCGTAGACGACGAGCCGGACGTGCTCGACGCCTATCGGCTGGTTTTCGACCCGCTGCCCGGGGAACTGGGCGGCGTCGTGCTCGACGGGCTGCGAACACGCCTGCTGGATTCGGGTGGGAGCCCGGCGCTGCTGGCCAGGCAGTCGCTCAGGCACCGGAAATTCCGCGCCACGTATTGCAGTGGGGCGGTCGAAGCGGTCGCCGCCGTGCGTGACGCGAATGCGGCAAGCGCGCCATTCGACGTCGTGTTCCTGGACTCACACCTGCCACTGTCCCTGGACGGCCTCTGGGCCGCGCAGAGAATCCGGGAACGGGACCAGAAGATAGAAATCGTCATCTGCGTGGCTGATTCCGAAGTCAACCCGCTCAAGTTCGGACGCAGCGTCCCGCCAGCCGACAAGTTGTTCTACCTGCCGAAGCCACTGAACCCACACGAGGTCCGGCAGATGGCTCTGGCCCTCGGCGAAAGACACGCAAGCTTCAATCGACGCGTGACCGAACTGGCCGAGTACGACAGCCTTACCGGACTGCCCAGCCGTACCCAGTTTGTTGCCCGCCTCCGGGACGCGGTCGCAGCTGCCGGGCGGGATGGTGGCACGATGGCCCTGCTGTACCTCGACCTGGACAGCTTCCGGTGTGTCAACGACGCCCTCGGCCAGGCCGCCGGCGACGCCATGCTGAAGCGCGTCGCAGGACGCCTGGGCGAAATCGTGCGCGGCGACAGCGTCGCCGGCGATAACACCCTGCCCGACCCCAGTTTCGAGCTCGCCCGTCTTGGCAGCGACCAGTTCGTCGTCCTGCTGCACGCGGCCGACGACCCGGCACGCATAGAGTCGATCGCGCAGCAACTGACCAGCCCGATGCTCACGGTGGCCGACGCGGGAGCCACGTCGGTCATGCTGACAGCCAGCATCGGCGTTGCGGTCTACCCGACGGACAGCGTGGACGAGGACGCCCTGCTCCGCCAGGCGGGCATCGCCATGTACACGGCAAAACGGCAGGGTCGCGGCAAGATCGAGTACTTCAATGCGACGATGAAGGAAGGCTCGCAATCACGATTCAGGCTCGAGCAACGGCTGCAGCGCGCGCTGGCACGGGACGGATTCACGCTGTGCTACCAGCCGCAGTTTGACCTCAGCACCGGCTGCATTTCGGGTGTCGAAGCACTGTTGCGCTGGACTGACGACGAACTCGGCAGTGTCTCGCCGGAGGAATTCATTCCGCTGGCCGAGGAGATGGGGCTGATCACGCAGATCGGCGAGTGGGCACTTCGCACGGCGTGCCGCCAGTTCAGGGATTGGCAGGACATGGACCTTCAGGCGGGCCGCGTCGCGGTCAACGTCTCGCCTTCCCAGTTCAATGAGCCGGGATTCTGTCGCCTGGTCAACGACGTACTGCGCGATACCGGTCTCAACCCCTCGCGACTGGAACTCGAGATCACCGAGTCGCTTGCGATGAGCGACGACGAGCGAACGACCGAAATACTCGCTTCGCTGCGCACGACCGGCGTGTCCATCGCGATTGACGACTTCGGAGTTGGCCATTCCAACCTCGGGCGCCTGGTGTCAATTGCCGTCAACCGGCTCAAGATAGACCGCGCGCTCGTGCACAGCGTCGACCCGTTCGGCAGGCGGGCCGCGATTGTCGGAGCTATCGTCTCGATGGCCAGGGCGCTCGGCCTGCAGGTGGTGGCCGAGGGCGTCGAGGACTTCTCGCAGTTGCTCGACCTCCAGGAACTGCAGTGCAACGAGGTGCAGGGTTACCTGCTTAGCCAGCCTCTGCCCGCCGATGAGGCGACCCAGCTGCTCCAGCGCCTCCAGGCCAGCACCGACACCAGTCGCACGATGCGACTGCGGACGCTCGCAGGATAGGCCTGCACGACGCGGGCCAAGCGCCCCGGTAGACTCGGCGCCGGCCATCCGGTCCGCCACGACCTGCCAGCTCCGATGCAATACGCCCCGCGATCGCTCACGCGACAGACCCTGTGGTACGCGACCAGCGAACTCGCCTCGCGCGACCGGCTGCTTGCCGGAATCCGCGCGGAACTCGGCACGCCTCCAATGTGGGGCCGCCGACCGGGCTTCGCGACGCTGGTTCGGATCATCCTCGAGCAGCAGGTATCGCTTGCGGCCGCGCGAACGATGTATCGACGGCTCGATGCGCACCTCGGCGGCATGAGCGCCGAGCACGTCGCCGCGTCATCGGTAGCCAGCCTCCGCGAATTCGGGCTCACGCGCCAGAAGGCCGGTTACTGCCACGGGCTGGCGCAGCGCCTGCTGGACGGCAGCCTCGACCTGACCGCCGTGGCGCGAGCCGACGACCAGGTTGGGCGCAAGATGCTGCTGGCCGTGCCAGGACTCGGCCCCTGGAGCGTGGACGTCTACCGGCTGATGGCCCTCAGGCGGCCGGATGTCTGGCCCACGGGCGACCTGGCGCTTGCCGTGGCTTTGCGGGACCTGAAACGCTTGAAACGCCTGCCCCGGGCGGACGAACAGCTGCAGCTGGCAAGGCATTGGGCTCCATGGCGATCGGTCGCCGCCCGGATGCTGTGGGCTCATTATCTCGCGGCGCGCAGGCCTTGAATCGTCTGGAACGGGCACCATGCTGGGGCTCTCTGGAAGGACGGGTTTCGTGAGAAACTTCGCCTGCCGTACACACGAACCCACCCGGATTGGAGCCATCGATGAAGCGAATTCTCCTCCTCATAGCCACCAACATTGCTGTGCTGGCAGTCATTTCCATCGTGCTCAGGGTCCTGGGCATCGACCAGGCGATGGCGAACCAGGGCGGCATGGGTCCGCTGCTTGCGTTCTCGGCAGTGGTCGGCTTTGCCGGCGCGATCATTTCGCTGCTGATGTCGAAGTTCATCGCCAAGAGATCGACCGGCGCAACGGTCATCACCGGTTCTGAAGGGGAGACTCAACGCTGGCTGGTCGAAACGGTACGCAAGCTGGCCGACCGGGCCGGCATCGGCATGCCCGAGGTCGCGATGTACGACGGCCCGCCGAACGCCTTCGCCACTGGCGCTTTCCGCAATTCAGCGCTGGTCGCGGTCTCGACCGGCCTGCTGCAGACCATGAACCGCCAGGAGGTCGAGGCGGTTCTTGGCCACGAAATCGGCCATGTCGCGAACGGCGACATGGTCACGCTCACGTTGATCCAGGGCGTGCTCAACACCTTCGTCATATTCCTGTCGCGGATCGTCGGCTCGATCGTGGACAGGGCCATCTTCAACAACGATCGAGGAACCGGGCCTGGCTACTTCATCACCGTCATCGTCTGCCAGATCCTGTTCGGCATTGCCGCGTCGATGATCGTCGCCTGGTTCTCGCGCCGCCGCGAGTTCCGCGCCGACGCAGCTTCCGCGGGACTTCTCGGGACGCCCGCGCCGATGATCGGCGCGCTCAAGCGCCTCGGCGGCATCGAGCCCACAGCGCTGCCCGAGTCCATCAAGGCCCTGGGCATCAACGACAAGCCGGGGTTCATGGCCCTGTTCTCGACACACCCGCCGATCGAGCAGCGCATCGCGGCCCTGCAGCTGCCTCAATAGCCGCACATCGGCTCAATCTCGATGCGGGCGGCTTCGGTAGCGCTGGCCGCGCTGGCCACGCTGCCGGCGCCGTTCGCCGACGCTGCCGAACAGGCCGAGCCGCTCGAGGTCATCCTGGTCACTGCGACCAGGCGACCGGAACCGGCTTTCGACGTGCCGGTTGCAACCAACGTGCTCCAGGTCGAGGAGATCCGCGCCTCGACGCCACAGACCGTCATGGACCTGCTGCGAGGTCGCACCGGCACCTACGTCCAGCAGACGACACCCGGGCAGGGTGTGGTCATCGTGCGTGGGCTCAAGGGCTCGGAGGTCCTGCAGCTGGTCGACGGCTTCCGGCTGAACAACGCGATCTTCCGCAATGCACCGAACCAGTACATCGCGCTGGTGGACAGCCAGATGCTCGGTCAGCTGGAAGTCGTGCGCGGCCCGATGTCATCGTTGCACGGCAGCGACGCGATGGGCGGCGTGGTGCAGATGCTGTCGAAAGAACCCGGATTCACCGCCGACAGCTGGTCCTCCGGCGGCCGGCTGCGGACCATCTACGGCAGCGCCGACAATTCGACCCTCTCCCGCGCCGAGGCCGCCGCAGGGCGCGCCGGCCTTGCGATCAGCGGCGGTGCAACCTACCAGAGCGTCGGTGACCGGCGAGTGGGCGGCGGCGAGACACTTCCTTACACGAGCTTCAGCGCGCGCGCGGCAGACTTCAAGCTGCGCACCGACGTCGCGCCGGGCCACGAGATCATGGCCTCGGTACAGTACTCGGAGCAGCCGAAGACACCACGCTACGACGAACTCACCCCGGGTTTCGGGCAGACACAGCCGGGCTCGGCCCTGTTCTACTTCGAGCCGCAGCGCCGCGATTTCGTGCAGCTGCGCTGGCGCGGCACCGATGAGACTGCGCTGTGGGACGATGCGGAGGCGCACGTTGGTCGTCAGGAGATCGTGGACGACCGTCGCACGCGTGACTACGGCTCGGACAACCAGGACAGGGAAAAGAACAGCGACACGACCTGGGGGCTGACGTTCCAGGCGGGCAAGGCGCTGTCGGGCGGCCACTACCTGACCTACGGCGCCGACTACTATGACGACACGGTGGACTCCTCGCGGGTGCGCGCCAACCTCGTCACCGGAGCAGTGACCGAGCGCCCTCCGCGCTTCCCGGACGGCTCCACGATGCAGCAGTACGGAGTGTTCGCGGTGGACGACTGGTCGGTGAACGACCGCATGGACGTCATCGCTGGCCTGCGCTGGAGCAGCATCGAGACCCGGCTTCCGCCGAGCGGTGCCAGCGTCGGTACGACCGTTGACGGCGATGACTGGAGCGGCAACCTGAGCGTGGCCTACGCCGTGCGCGACGACGTGCGCCTCGTTGCCAACCTCGGCCGCGGATTCCGTGCACCCAACGTCTTCGATCTCGGCACATTCGGCGACCGCCCGGGCAATCGCTTCAACATTCCCAATCCGGACCTGGACTCGGAGACCGTGACCACGCTCGACGCCGGCGTGAAACTGGGCGGCAACCGGCTGCAGGGAGAACTGGTCGGATACGTGTCCCGCTATTCCGACAAGATCACCGCCGTGCTAACCGGCGAGGTGACGGACTCGGGTCGACTGGTCGTCCAGAACCGCAATGCATCCAGGCTGGACCTCGTCGGCATCGAGGCCGGCCTTAATGGCAGGCTGCGTGACGACTTCGGCTGGTATGCGACGGCAACGTGGACGCGTGGCAACGAGACCGTCGAAGGCACCGAGACGCCGGCCGACCGGATTCCGCCAGTCTTCGGCGCTGCGGGCCTGACCTGGGACGCACGCACCGACCTGTCGCTCGAGGCGTACCTGATGTATGCGGGCTCACAGGACCGCTACAGTCCGCGCGACGAAATCGACCCTCGCATCGAACCGGGCGGCACGGCCGGATGGGTCACGTGGAACCTGCGTGGCGCGTGGCAGGTCTCGGATGCTTTCAGTGCGTCGGTGCGGCTCGCCAATCTCGGCGATCGCCGCTACCGGGAATTCGGCTCCGGGCTCGACGCGCCGGGTTTCGACTGCCTGGTGACCCTCGACTACGAGTTCTGAACCCAGGTCAGCAGCTGGTTGTTGGCGGGCATCGCGTGGTCTGCCTGCAACTCGAGTCCCTGCGCGGCGGCAAGGGCGTTCACGCCTTCGAAGTCGCGGATTCCACTCGCAGGATCGCGGTCGCGCAGCGACCGGTCGAACGCTGCATTGCTCCCCGTGGTGAAGGATCCCCCGTAACGGAACGGACCGTACACGGCCAGCACGCCGCCCTCGCGGAGAATACGGCCGACTCCGCAAAAGAAGGCCTCCACCTCGGGCCAGGACATGATGTGCAGCGTGTTGGCGCTGTACACCGCGTCGGCGGTGAGCGACGGCCAGTCCGGTTGCGCGACGTCCAGTTCGATCGGTGGGTGCAGGTTCGCCGACCCTTCCAGCGCAATGCGCGCGGCAAGTCCAGGCAGGTACTCCGCGCGATCGGTCGGCTGCCATTGCAGGTGCGGCAGCTCGCGGGCGAAATGCACCGCGTGCTGACCGGTCCCGGCACCGATCTCTACGACATGTCGCCGATGAACCAGCACCCCGCGCAGCATTTCCAGAATCGGTTGCCTGTTGCGTTCGGCGGCTTCGGAGAATGGCAGCACTGACGTTAACGCTCCTGGTCACGGGCAATTGTCCGCACATGAACTCGCGACTCTATTACGAACCGGGCTAAGCTGTCGGCCCCGACACGGCACCAGGTCCCGATGATGATCCGAACGGCAGTTCCCGCCGCAGGTTTCCTGCTATCCGCCGCGCTCGCGCTGGCTGCCTGCCAGCACGCGCCCGGCATCGACGCCAGGAACTCAGCTTCGGCAGTCCGGGCCGACTCCGCGCAGGCGACGTCCCGAGCCGGAGTCGCCGCCGCGAATCCGCTCGCAGTCGAGGCGGGTCTCGCGGTCCTGCGTCGCGGTGGATCCGCAGTGGATGCCGCGGTCGCGGTACAGGCCACACTGGGTCTCGTGGAGCCGCAGAGTTCGGGGCTCGGCGGCGGCGCCTTCCTCGTGTACTTCGACGGCAAGACCGGCAAGCTCACGGCGTTCGACGGACGGGAGACGGCACCGGCAGGTGCGACGCCCGACATGTTCATCGGCGAGGACGGCAAGCCGCTTTCGTATGCCGACGCAGTCACGAGTGGGCGGTCCACGGGCGCGCCCGGCGCAATCGCGATGCTCGGGCTGGCCCACGAACGCTTCGGCCGCCTGCCGTGGCGCGACCTGTTCGGGACCACGACGCAGGCGGCCGACCAGGGCTTCATCGTGCCGAAGCGGCTGGCCCGATTCGCGAACGGCAATTTCCCGCAGGCCGGCTCTCGGGACGCCCGCGCACTGTTCTCGCGACCCGACGGTACGCCAGTGCAGGCCGGGGAAACGCTGCTCAATTCCGCGTACGCGCGGACGCTGCGCACGATCGCCCTCGATGGGTCGCGCGCACTGCTCGAGGGACCAATTGCCGGGAAGATCGTCGCACGTACACACGACCAGCCGCGTCCCGGGACGATGACGACCGCCGATCTCGCCAGCTACCGCCCGCACGCCGCCGACCCGCTATGCCGGCCATACCGCGTGTACGTCGTGTGCGTGCCGCCGCCGCCATCGAGCGGTGTATCGCTGCTCCAGATGCTCGCGATCCTGGAGCGGACGGACATCGGGTCGCGCAGTGCGGCTGATCCAGAAGCGTGGTTCCTTTTCGCGGAGGCCAGCCGACTCATGTACGCAGACCGCGACCAGTACGTCGCCGACCCGGCATTCGTAGCGGTCCCGGTGAGCGGTCTGCTCGACCCTGACTACGTCGCCAGCCGCGCGGCCTTGATCGGCAGCCGGGCCGGCTCGCCGCCCGTGGCGGGACTCCCGCCGGACCTCACCGCGCGCCTCGGCCGCGATTCTACGGACGAGGCTGCGGGAACCAGTCACTTCGTGGTCGTGGACAGCGACGGTGACGTCGTTTCGATGACGACCACGGTCGAGTCGATATTCGGGTCGGGTCGCGCTGTCGACGGATTTTTCCTGAACAACCAGCTCACCGACTTCTCTTTCCGCGCAGTAGAGGACGGTAAGCCAGTCGCCAATGCAGTTGCGCCAGGCAAGCGCCCGCGCTCCTCAATGTCTCCCGTCATCGTGCTGGACCATGGAGGTCGATTCCTCGCGGCGCTCGGATCGCCCGGCGGCTCTTCGATCCTCGCCTATAACGCCAAGGCAATCGTCGGTCTGCTGGATTGGGGGCTTTCGATGCAGCAGGCCATAGAACTGCCGAACCTTTTCGCGCGCGGCGCCGATTTCTACGGTGAAGTGACCAGGTTCCCGCCCGAGGTGCTGGCCGGACTGGCCGAGCGCGGCGTCGTCGTGAAGAGCGGCCGCGGCGAGGAATCGGGCCTGCACGGAGTGGTCCTGCGACCGGATGGAGCGCTGGAAGGCGGCGCCGATCCCAGGCGCGAGGGTGAGTGGCGCGAACTCGCGCTCAGATAGCTGCCAGCGTCCCAATGTCGAGTTCGACTGCGCGTCGGTAGACCAGGGTCGCTGCGGCAAGATCCTGTGCCGCCACGCCCAGCGACTTGTATACGGTCACCTCTGCGTCCGACCCGCGGCCGGGCCGGGTGCCGGCGAGGACTTCGCCGATTTCCGCAACGACGTGCGACTTGGTGACCACGCCCGCACCTATCGCGTGCAGCAGCTCCCCGGCCTGCGCCATCGCGCTCGCCCGGTAGTCAACGTAGAACCGCGACATTGCGACGCAGGCGTCGTCGACCTCCCTGGTCGAAGGGATGGACGCGCCGACCAGGCACAGGTGCGTTCCCGGACGAACGTCGGCGCCACTCAGCAGAGGTTCCGGGGAAGCCGTTACTGTGCAGACGACATCGGCCTCGGCCAGCGCCTGCGGCACGCCCGGCACGACGCTTGCGCTGCCGATCCCAAGTTCTCGCGCCCGATCCGCGAGGCGCCGTGCGGCCGCCGGGTTGCGGCCCCACACCAGCAGGCGCTCGAACGGTCTTACCGCCTGGAACGCCTCGAGGTGCGAATGCCCCTCCTCGCCAGTGCCGATGATCGCCAGCACGCTGGAGTTCGCTCGCGCGAGCGCACGGGTCGCCACGACGCTGGCGGCGGCGGTGCGTATGGCGGTCAGCGCCGATGCCTCCATAAGCGCCAGCGGACGGCCGTTGCCGGCCTCGCAGAGCATGTACAGGCCGAGGTGCGAAGACAGCCCCACGGCGGGATTGCCCGGGAACAGCGATAGCAGCTTGATGCCGAAGCACTCCGGATCGCCGAGGTATCCGGGCATCGTGCCGAGCGCACCCCGCCCGCCGGGCAGCCGCATGACCTGGCGCAATGGCATGACCGTACTGCCGGCACTCACGGAGCGCATTGCCGATGCGACGGCGTCGACGCAGTCGCCATAGGGCAGCAGACGTCGCACGTCCTCTCCGGCGATCACCCTGAGTTCGAGTCGCTGCATGCCGAAAGCTCCGACAGAACCAAGCATGCAGACTAGCGCCCCACGCAGCCATTGTCCTGTGGCTGGTACCGAGTCCGTCCATCGGGCAAAATCCAGCGGCACTGAAAGTGAGTCGCGCGCCTGGCGACCGGCCAGCACGCGGCAGCCGCGAACTTGAACAAGTCACTTGGGAGGAGCGCAAAAAATGAATGAATCTACTGCCGGAATGGCCGTCGGCGCCACGACAGGAATCGTGATCTTTCTGGTAATCCTGGCCGTCGTCGGGCTCGTCATCGGCGCCCTCGCGAGACTGGCTCTTCCCGGTCGCGATGACATGAGCATCTGGAAGACGATGGGCTACGGCGTGGGTGGCGCCTTCCTGGGCGGTATCGTCGGTCGGCTGCTGGGCGTGTCCAGCGCGATTCTCGATTACGCGATCGCCGTGGCGGTTGCCGCGGGCCTCATCTGGTTCTTCACCCGGCGCAAGAAGAACCCCTGAGATCGAAGCCTGCAGCCCGACGGGCACTCGAAACGTCGGGCTGCAGTATCGATCCGTTTCGGGCCGCGCGTCAGCTCGCCGCCGGCGATTCGAATTGATGCGCGCCTGCGCCAAGCAGGTCCAGCGTCGCTGCCCTTGCCGCGGCCGAATGAACCATCAGCGCAAGCACATCGCCCGGACGTGCCCAGCCCAGGGCATGACGTGCCGCCTCGAACTCGCTGTTACAGACCTGGATCGCGGTTGGCGGCAGCCCCTGCTGCAGAAGTTCTGCGCGGATGATTCGTGGCACTTCACCTGGCTCTCGACCGCGCAGGTATGCCTCGTGTTCCGCGATGACGACCAGGTCGGGCTCAAATTCCGCGGCTACCCTCGCGACTTGCTGCAGGTCGGAATCCTGGCGATTCCCTGCGTGCCCGAACTGCATCCCCAGCCGGCCGCCCTCGCGCCGGAGGTGCTTCGCGACCGCAAGGAGCCCGCGTATTCCTTCGGGGTTGTGCGCATAGTCGACCAGCACGGCCACGCCGCCCACATCGAAACGCATCAAGCGGCCCTTGTTGTCGTCCGGGTCGCTGCCGAACTCGGCGTAGACCGCCCTGATTGCCTCAGGCGCGATGCCGATCGCCGCGGCAGCCAGTGCAGCGGCAGCCAGGTTAGCCACGTTGTATGCCGCGCTGCCGCCCACGGTCAGCGGCATCTCCGCGGCGGAGCCGAGGTCGTGCTCGCGGTTTTCGAGCGTCAGCCGGAGCCGGCCATCGCGAACGCCGCAGGTCACGCCGCCCTCGTCGCGGTGTGCCCGAAGCACCGGTGAGTCCGCGTCGAGCGCAAACCATCCCAGTTGCGGTCGGTGCCCGAAGCGCTGCGCCAGCCCCCCGGCCTTGAGCCGCAGCAGTGGGTCGTCGGCATTGAGTACCAGCAGCCCGCCGGACGCCACGACTGAAGCTACCGTGAGCTTCACGTCCGCGAGTCCATCAAGGTCGTGGATTCCGTATTCGCCGAAATGATCGCAGCTGACGTTGGTGACGACGGCCGCATGCGCGTGACGGACCGCAATGCCGCGCCGCAAGATACCGCCGCGCGCGGTCTCGAGAACTGCTGCCTCGACGCGTCGGTCGCGCAACACGAGGCGCGTACCGGCAGGGCCCGAGTAGTCGCCGCTCGCCACCGACTCACCGCCGATTACCACGTCGTCCGTGCAGTTGTAACCGTCCCGCCAGCCGTGCCGGCGTGCGCAGGCTGCCACCAGCCGCACCGTCGTGGTCTTGCCGTTCGAGCCCGTGATGACGACCGTCGGGATGTCCTTCAAGGCACTCCACGGCACGTCGTCGACGGTCGGGAGGCCATCGATCGGGTAACTGACCCCGCCCGCGCCGGCGCCGAGCGTGAGGATGGTTTCGTCCAGCACGTACGGCAGGTCGCGGGCATCCGCCGCATCGAGCAACTGCAGCAATGCGGGCCGCGCCTCGAGATCCGCGAGCCGTCGCAGGCGCGCGAATGCCAGCGCCTCATCCAGCACCGGAGGATCCGGCACGGCGGCGCCGTCTGCCGCTTCCACCGCAGCAGCCACCAGCGCGTCCTCGAGGCCCGCCCAGTGCATCCGGTCGCGCTCACGCAGCGCCGAGCACAATGCCCATTCGTTTACCTCGGTCGCGGTGAATAGCCTGTCGCAGGGCGCTGTGATTGCAAGTGATGCGCCGCCCGCATGCAGCCTCGCCACCGTCGCCGGCGTCGCAGTGCCGGCCGGCCACGCACCGCCCGCGACCTGGCCCGATTCCCATCCGAGGTGCTCACGTGCGCGCTTGACGCGCGCGCGCCAGCCTGCCAGCAACGACTCGTCGGCGGCGACGCCCACGAGGTCCAGGACCGCGCCAGTCGAGGCAAAAAACAGGTTGTCGCCGGTGAGTCGCCTCGAGTCCTCGAACGGCAATGAGAATTGAACCGTCAGTCGTCGCTCTCCGGTGCAAATCGCACGCCGCGCTCGTCCCGAATCAGTCCGTCGAGGTTGAGCGCCGCAAGGTCAGTCCCGGCATCGGCAGGTTTCCGGTCCAACTCGCCGGGCGCGGGCCGACGTGGTCGCGGCGACACCTCGGGTTCCATCGAATCCGGCGTCGCGCCCCGCAGGCTTGCACCCCCTGCGGACGCGGCATCGCCCGGAACTGCGGCCGGCTCGCCGGCCGGTGACGAATAGCTTGCGCCCTGCATGCGGAACTTCGTCACCTGCTTCCACGAGCGAACCAGCGCGTCGGCGAAGACCAGCAGCAGGTCACCCTCGCGCCCCATCCCGAGCGCAGCGTCGATTGCCTGCTGTTCGTCGGGAATGATCGTGATCGAATCCTCGCTCACGCCCGCCGCCAGCAATGCGGCCGCCTGTATGCGCGGCACCTCGTCCGGTGCGCGATCACGGAGATTGTCGTCGCGCCGGCACACGTAGTGATCGAATCGTCCGGCGACCGCATCCGCGATCGCGACCAGGTCCTCGTCGCGGCGGTCGCCGGGCCCGGCCAGCACGACGATACGCCTGCCCTTGACCTCGAGTCGCTGGGCAAGGTCCGCCAGCATGCCGACCGCGTGCGCGTTGTGGCCGTAGTCGAACAGCACCTTGAACGGGTGTTCGTCGAACACGTTCATGCGTCCCGGCGCCTGGTAGAACGTCGAGTCGAAAGTGCGCAGCCCCTGCCGGATGGCGTCGAGCTTGATTCCCAGCGAAAACGCCATCGCCGCGGCGAACATCGCGTTCTGCACGTTGTGGAGTGCGCGGCCCTCCAGAGTCGCCGGGATCAGGTGCGTCCACACCAGGGGGATGTGGCCGCCACGGTCGTAGAGCGTGATCATCTGGCCGTTCACGCCGGCCTCGAGCGCGCATGCACGGCCCCCGGCCCGGATGTGCTCACGCACCAGCGTGTGCTGGGGGTTGACGGTCACATAGCAGATACTCTTCGCGTCGGTGTAACCGGACATCCGCAGTACCAGTGGATCGTCCGCGTTCAGTACCGCGCAGTCCGTGGCGACCTCGACGACGACGCGCTTCACCTCGGCCAGTTGCTCGAGCGTGTCGATGCCCTTGAGCCCCAGGTGGTCCGCCTGCACATTCAGCACCGCGCCGACGTTGACTTCGTTCACACCCATTCCGGCGCGGATCAGGCCTCCCCGCGCGGTCTCGAGTACCGCGAGGTCAATCTGCGGATCGGCCAGCACCATGCGCGCGGACACAGGACCCGTCATGTCGCCCTGCACCGTGCGCTGCCCGTCGATGTACACGCCGTCGGTGGTAGTGAGCCCCGGCGTGTACCCGGCCATCTTGGTCACGTGGGCCAGCATGCGTGCGGTCGTGGTCTTGCCGTTGGTCCCGGTGATCGCGGCGATCGGCACGCGCGAGGGCGCACCCGAGGGAAACAGCATGTCTATCACCGGACCGGCGACATCGCGCGAGGTTCCCTCGCTCGGCGCAACGTGCATGCGGAATCCGGGAGCGGCATTCACCTCGCAGATACCGCCGCCGATGCGTCGATAGCTCTCGGTAATGTCCGTCGACAGGAAATCCACGCCGCCGACGTCGAGGCCGATGGCGCGAACCGCGCGTTCCGCCATCTCCCGATTATCCGGGTGGATAACGTCGGTGACGTCGGTCGCAGTACCGCCGGTCGAAAGATTGGCGGTCGAGCGCAGGTAGACGACCTGCCCGGCCTCCGGTACCGAGTCTGCGGCCAGTCCGGCGCGCTCGAGCATCTTCTGCGCCTGCGCGTCCAGTTCGAGGCGCGTCAGCACCTTCTCGTGTCCGACGCCGCGGCGCGGATCCTGGTTCACGGCCTCGATGAGTTGCGTCACCGTTTGCGTTCCGTCGCCCACGACGTGGCCGGGCGTGCGGCGCGTCGCCGCGACCAGTTCGCCGTTGACGACCAGCAGCCGGTGGTCGTCGCCTTCGAGGTAGGTCTCGACGATTACCGACCGGGACTGCTCGCGCGCCACGGCATAGCCCTGTGCGACTTCCTCATCGCTGGTGAGCCGTATCGAGATGCCTCGCCCGTGGTTGCCGTTGTAGGGCTTGGTGACGACCGGGAAGCCGATGCGGCCGGCCGCACGCACCGCCTGCGCTTCGCTCTGAACGAGTTCCTGCCTGGGCACCGGCAGTCCAAGTGTCGCGAGGATCTTGTTCGTCTCCTCCTTGTCGCTCGCGAGCTCGACTGCAATGTGCGAAGTCCGGCCCGTGACTGTCGCCTGGATGCGCTGCTGGTACCTGCCGTGTCCGAGCTGCACCAGCGACTGGTCGTTCAGCCTGAGCCACGGGATTCCGCGCGAATCGGCGGCGCGCACCAGCGACGCGGTAGAAGGCCCCAGCGCCCGGCGCTGCGCGAATCGAATGAACTCGTCGCGCGCCTCGGGCCAGCTCCAATCGTCCGGCACGGTGCCCGGCGGGCGAATGCCTTCCGGCAGCAGTGAACACAGCAG
Source organism: uncultured Gammaproteobacteria bacterium (assembly GCA_963732415.1). GTDB lineage: Bacteria > Pseudomonadota > Gammaproteobacteria > Steroidobacterales > Steroidobacteraceae > RPQJ01. The sequence continues at coordinate 11,774 of CAVSZK010000021.1, read as the reverse complement.
CCGCAGTCCAAGCTCTCCGGCCGCTATGCCCTCGTCGCGCTGCGCGTATTCGTAGACGACCGTGTAGACGCCCGGCTGGTCGGTGCTTCGGGTCTTGCCGAAGGTGACCTCCTCGCCGGCGATGTTCTGCAGCTCGATCGCGACGTGCTCGAGAACATGGCCGAGCCAGGTGCCTTGGTCCTCGCGCATGCGCCGGAAGAACCCGCCCGGTTCGCGATACGAGCAGCCGTGATCGGCGAGACCGGGCAGGGCCTCGGCAAGCGCGTCGACAAATGCGGCGCCGAGTCGACCCGTTGGCCATGCCTCCAGTGTTCCGAGGTCCAGCTCGAGACGGATGACCGGAAAATGGGCGTATTGCGACGGGCCGACGTAGACGGAACGGTCGAGGATGCGCATTGTGCTGCCACTTCCACCTGGCGGGGTCGAGCGGCCGATGATGGCATAGCGCGGCGCGCGCGCGTAGATCCCCGCCTGAAATCAGGCGGGACCGCCACGAGCCCGTCAGCGCTACGAGCTTCAGCCCTCGTACTTGAACGACAGCGAGACCCGCGCCCGGTAGGCGACGACCTTGCCGTCCTCGACTTTCATGTCCAGCTTGGTGACTTCGGCAATCCGCAAGTCACGCAGCGACTTGGCGGCCGCCTTGACGGCACTGCTGGCGGCATCCTCCCAGGATACTTTACTGGTGCCGATCACTTCGGTAACACGGTAGACGCCGCCGTCGGATTTCCTGGTCTTCTTCGCCATTTTGCCTTCTCCTGCGGTAGGGAGGCGCGAGTCGGACGCCCGCGACCCCGGGCTTCCAATCATACTCCCGTGTGCCAGCCTGAGACCCCAGCGGGTTCAAAGCGCCTTATCTCGCGGCAATGGAATAAGATCCGGCAGCTGGCTTTCGAATAAACAATGCTGAGACGGTACATTTCGGCGCTCGTGCCCGTCGCGCTGTTCTGCGCAGCGCTCCTCGCCCTGCACCGCCTTGGCGGGGAGTTCCACCTCAGGGACGTCCTTGCCGCATTTTCCGCGATCGGGCACGGGAGCGTGCTGCTCGCGATCGCGCTCACCGCCGGAAGCTATCTCGCGCTCACCGGCTACGAGAGGCTCGCACTCGCGTTCGTCGGGCGGACCTTGCCCTGGTCGAAATACGCGCTGACGTCCTTTGTCGCCTATGCGATCGGCCACAACCTCGGCGTGGCCGCGCTCTCCGGCGGCGCCATCCGCTACCGGATCTACACACCCCTGGGATTCGGTGCGATGGAGATCGCCGGAATCGTTGCCTTCAGCACCCTCACTTTCGCGCTCGGGTCGACCACGCTAGCCGGCATCTCGCTGATCGCCAACGCCGGCGAGGCATCGTCACTGCTGCATTCGACCGCGCAAGTGTCGATCACCCTCGGTGTACTGGCGCTGTGCGTGGTCGCCAGCTACCTGCTCGCATGCGTTCTACGGCGCGCTCCGCTCAGCTGGCGCGCCCCCATCAGGCTGCCGACGCTCGGAACGGCGCTGGCACAGATTGCGCTGGCAGCCGTGGACCTTGCGCTGGCGAGCGCGGCGCTCTACGCGTTGCTGCCGGCGTCGGCGAATATCTCGTACCTCGCCTTCGCGGGCCTCTACATGGTGGCGCTGGCAGCGAGCCTGCTGAGCCTGGTGCCCGGCGGACTCGGCATCTTCGAGACGATCATGGTCCTGCTCCTGCCCGGGGTGCCGGCGCCGCAGATGCTCGCAGCGCTGCTCGCATACCGGCTCGTTTATTACGCACTGCCGTTCGGCGTGGCCCTGCTGCTGTTGTCTGCGCACGAACTCCGGCAACAACGCGCCCGGCTCACCGCGGCATGGACGTGGGCGCAACGATCACTCGATTTCGTGGTTCCGCAGGCCGTTGCCCTGCTCGTCTTCGGCGCGGGATTCCTGCTCCTGCTGTCCGGAGCGACCCCCGGCATGACCAGCAGGCTCGCCGCGCTCGACCGGTTCCTGCCGCTGTCGGTACTCGAACTGTCCCACCTCGCCGGCTCGGCGGTAGGGGTCCTGTTGCTGATTCTCGCGCGGGGCCTGATGTTGCGTCTCGACGGCGCGTGGCAACTGACGATGTCGCTTTTCGGTGCAGGCATCCTCGCCTCGCTGCTCAAGGGCCTCGATTTCGAGGAAGCGCTGTTCCTCGGGGCGGCGATGCTACCGCTGTGGTGGACACGAAAACAGTTCTACCGGAAGTCGTCCCTGTTTGCAGAGTCCCTGTCGCCCGCCTGGCTCGCAAGTGCCGGCATCGCGGTCGGCGCCTCGATCTGGATTGGCATGCTTGCATATCGCCACGTCCCGTATGCCGACGAACTGTGGTGGCAGTTCGCACTCGACGGCCAGGCGTCGCGCATGTTGAGAGCGAGCCTGCTGGCCGTGCTGGTGCTCGGCGCGGTGGCCGCTTTCAGGCTGCTGGCGCCGGCACGCAGTGCGCCCACGCGACCGTCAATGACGGAAATGGATCGCGCGATTCCGGTTATTCGCAGCTCGCCGGACACCTCGGCCAATCTCGCATTGCTGGGCGACAAGTCGCTGCTTTTCAGCGACTCGGGACGTTCGTTCCTGATGTACGGCGTTGCGCGTCGCTGTTGGGTCTCGATGGGGGATCCGGTGGGAAGCGCAGAGGAGCGGGAGGAACTCGTCTGGACCTTCCGCGAACTTGCGGATCGTGTTGCCGCCTGGAGCGTCTTCTACCAGGTGTCGCCCGAGAACCTGCCGCTCTATGTGGATGCCGGGCTTGCACTCAGCAAGCTCGGTGAGGAGGCGCGCGTCGGGCTCGAGGCCTTCTCGCTGGAAGGCAGCTCGCGCGCGTCGCTCAGGCAGTCGCACCGCAGGGCACAGCGCGACGGACTCGTCTTCCGTATCGCGCGCCCGGAGCAGGTGCCCGCCCTGCTGCCGAGGCTAAGGGAGATCTCGGACGAATGGCTGCAGAACAAGTCGGTCGCTGAAAAGGGCTTCTCACTTGGACGCTTCTCCGAACCATACCTGTGCCGCTTTCCGATGGCACTGGTCGAGCAGGCGGGCGAGCTGGTCGCGTTCGCAGACCTCTGGGAGGGCGCGGCCCGAGAGGAATTGTCGGTCGACCTGATGCGTCACTCGAGAGCAGCGCCGGGCAGTGTCATGGACTTCCTCTTCATCGAACTGATGCTGTGGGGCAAGGCCCAGGGCTACCGCTGGTTCAATCTCGGCATGGCCCCGCTGGCGGGCCTGGAAGCGCACCGGCTTGCCCCGGCCTGGCACAAGGTCGGCAGGCTCATCTACCACTACGGCGAGAATTTCTACAACTTCGAGGGGCTGCGACAGTACAAGGAGAAATTCCTGCCGGAGTGGCGGCCTCGCTACCTGGCGGCCCCTGGCGGTATGGCCCAGCCGAGGGTGCTGCTGGACGTGACCTCGCTGATCTCGGGCGGGCTCGTGGAATCGATTCACAAGGACACCGGCGACCGGCGGACGCACCGCGGCACCGGCCACCAGGAGACTTGATGAACCATTTGCACGGCGTCGTTCTCGCCGGCGCGCTGGCCATGCTGTCCGGGCCAATGCACGCCGCGGAGACGATCGAGTATCCGGCTCTCGGCAGCGTGACTATCTACCGGCCTGCGCAGCCGGCGAAGGAATTCGTGGTCTTCGTATCCGGCGACGGGGGCTGGAACCAGGGAGTCGTCGGCATGGCGCAGCACCTGGTCGACGAGGGTGCTTTCGTCGCCGGCATCGACATCAACCAGATGGGCAGGCACGTACTGGCGTCGAACGATGCCTGTACCAGCGCCGCGGCAACGTTCGAGACGTTTTCGCACTTCGTGCAGCAGAAATACGGATTCGAGACCTACCAGACGCCGATCCTCGTCGGTTACTCCTCAGGCGCGACGGTCGTGTATGGCACGCTCGCCCAGTCTCCGGTCGGTACGTTCAAGGGGGCATTGTCACTGGGTTTCTGCCCGGACCAGGAGTGGAGCAAGCCACTGTGCCGGGGTGAGGGTCTCGAGCACGACGCGGCCCCGAAGGTCGGCTTCATCTACCGCCCGGCCACCCACCTGCAGGATCCATGGATCGTGCTGCAGGGCGGCCAGGACCAGGTCTGCAGCGCCGAGCAGACCCGGCGATTCGCAGCGCAGGTTCCCGGTGCACGGTTCGTCGCGCTGCCGAAGGTCGGACACGGCTATTCGGTGGAGAGAAACTGGTTGCCGCAGTTCCTCGATGCGTACCACAGCATTGCGGGCATCCCGGACACGCCGTCGGCTGCGCAACGACCCGGGGTGGACGACCTGCCCCTGGTCGAGTCGCCCTCGACGGGCACCGAAAAAAACCTGCTCGCGATCATGCTCTCCGGAGACGGCGGCTGGGCCGGTCTCGACAAGGAGGTGGCAAAGGATCTGAACGTCCGCGGCGTTCCGGTCGTCGGCTGGGATTCACTGCGCTACTTCTGGACGCCCCGTACTCCCGACGGCGCCGCGCGCGACCTCGACCGTGTCATTCGCCACTACGCCCAGGCATGGCACAAGTCCCGGGTCCTGTTGATTGGCTACTCGCAGGGAGCCGATACAATGCCGTTCATGTTGAACCGGCTGCCCGAAGAGTCGCGCAGCCTGGTCAAGGCAACGGCGCTGATCGCACTGAGCGACGAGGCCTTCTTCGAGTTTCACGTGAGCCACTGGCTTGGCGCGCCGACTGGTGGCCTGCCGACCGCGCCGGAGGTGACCAGCGAGCGCATGGGTCGCGTTGCATGCATCTATGGCAGGGACGAATCCGACTCAACTTGCCGCAAGCTTCACGGCGCCAACCTGCAGTCAATCGCGCTGCCGGGCGGACATCACTTCGACGGCGACTATGCGGGCGTAGCGAAAGCCGTACTCGAGGCCCTGCCGCAGTAAGACACTGCGCAGCGCCGACCCATACCGACCCGCAAGCGGGCGCGATTTCAGCGCCGAGTCCGCCAGCGGCCGGTCCCGGGTGTCGACTCCACCCTATTTCTGCGCCGGCCCCTTGAACAGCGCCATCGCGGTGCCGATCAGCGCCGAGACCTCGGTCATGTTACCCGGCACGATCATCGTGTTGTTCTTCTGCGCGAGCTGCGCGTAGGCCTCGACCGCTTTCTCTGCCACCTTGAGCTGCACCGCCTGGTCGCCGCCCGGTGAGCGGATCGCCTCGGCGATCTTGTGGATGGCATCCGCCGTGGCGTTCGCAACCGTCGTGATCGCCGCCGCCTCACCCTGCGCCTGGTTGATCTGCGCCTGCCGCTCGCCCTCCGATCGTGCGATGGATGCCTCGCGCTCGCCGGTCGCGATGTTGATCTGTTCCTGTTTGCGGCCTTCCGAAGCCGCGATCAGCGCGCGCTTCTCGCGCTCCGCGGTGATCTGCGCCTGCATGGCGCGCAGGATCTCGTTCGGCGGCGTCAGGTCCTTGATCTCGTAGCGGAGCACCTTCACGCCCCAGTTCGCGGCCGCCTCGTCCAGCGCGCTCACGACCGACGCGTTGATGGCATCGCGTTCCTCGAAGGTCTTGTCGAGTTCCATCTTGCCGATCACGGAGCGCAGCAGCGTCTGCGCCAGCTGCGTGATCGCAACCACGTAGTTGCTGGCGCCGTAGCTCGCGCGCATCGGATCGGTCACCTGGAAGTAGATGATGCCGTCCACCTGCAGTTGTGTGTTGTCCTTCGTGATGCACACCTGGCTCGGCACGTCGAGCGGCACTTCTTTCAGTGAGTGCTTGTAGGCGACTCGATCGATGAACGGAATGACCAGCCCGAGCCCCGGCGTGAGCGTACGGTGGTAGCGCCCGAGCCGCTCGACGACCCAGGCGTGCTGCTGTGGCACGATCTTGAACGTCTGGATGATGAATATGCCGGCGATTGCGGCAAGTACGAGTGCGACGGCCATGCTCATGCTCTCCATCTCATTCTTCCTTCAGCTCTGATTCGTGCGTGGCGCAAGCACCAGCCAGTTGCCTTCGACGGCCACGATGTCGTGCTCGCCGGACCTTGCCACGGCGCCAGGCGCCAGGCGTGCCGGCCAACCACTGCCGCGATAGGAGACGCGGGTCGTCCCCTCGGGAGCCCATTCGTCCACGTGCACGCGTTCGCCGATGTCGAGATTGACGCTCCGGTCCTCGTGCGCCGGCGGCTTCTTCGGCAATCGCGAACGGTGCCAGTGCCAGATGGCGGTGGCGCCCCCGCCCACGATCGCGGCACAGGCGACCTGCGCGGACTCCGAAAGCCCGAGATGAGCCGCGATCGCGCCCGATGCCAGCCCCAGGGCCATCATCAGCAGGTAGAAAGTGCCGGTCTCAAGCTCGACTACAACGGCGATTCCCGCGGCCACCCACCAGATCGTCGCGGACGATAGTCCCATCATGCTCGTTTACCCGTTGCAAGAGGTCGCCCCAGGGGCGCGTCTGGATCAACGATAGCAGAATGGCGATGACAGGGTGCCGGCCGCCGACCAGTCGACAGCACGAGGGTCGCAACCGCGTTCAAATCGCGACGGGACGGCCCCCGCAAAGGAGCCGCCCCGTCGCCTGAGGTCCGGACCGTCCGGCTATGCCGCCTTGCCCGCAGCCAGGCCCTGCACGTCGGCGGTACTGAGCGGCTGGCCACCGATGGCCCAGTCGCCGCTTTCGAACTCCTTGATCCGAACCCACGTCACGCCGCGCAGGTTCTCGCCCTCGACCTCGATCATCGCATTGGTGACCTTGTCGATGATCTGCTGCTTCTGCTTCGGGGTGAAAACGCCCTTGATGACGTCTACGGTAACGAGTGGCATGTTAGTGCTCCTTCAGTTTGACAACTTTGAATTGAGGTGGTCGATGACCGCGCACATCGCGGCGCTCGGGCTGAACTCGACGGCTTCGTAGTCCTCGTCGACCCGGACGGTGTGACCCGGCGGCCAGTAGTAGACGTCACCCGCGCGCACCGTCTCCTCGTGTCCGTCGGCGAAGCGCACGTGTATCGAACCGCTCAGCACCGTTCCCCAGTGGGCGCACTGGCAGAGGTCCTGCGGCAAGCCCTTCAGCAACGGCGCGGCATCGGCGCCTTTCGGAAACCGGATACGTGCGACGTTCAGGTCCGCCCAGTCAATCGCCTGGATGCAGACGCCGCCGGACTCGACCCGGACGGGTAACTGGTCTCGATTCTGTTTCACGGTGATCTCCCTCCTCGCTCCCGGCGACGGAGACATTCCATCGCGGGTGAAGTGATTGTCGGGCAGCGCTGCGTGCCAGGCTTGATGGTCTGCTGGAAATACCATGGAGATTTCTGGGAGATCCGTGTCGCGTGATCTATGCTCCCGTTCATGATCTACCGGTTCGGCAGTTTCGAGCTGGACATGGCGACCGTGGAGTTGCGCAGGGACGGTGCGGCCTGTCCGGTGGAACCGCAGGTGTTCGCGCTGCTCGCACTGCTGGTCGGGAACCGCGGCCGCCTCGTCTCGAAGGACGAGATCATCGAAAAGGTGTGGGACGGTCGCGTGGTCTCCGACTCGGCCGTGGCGAGCCGGGTGAAGACGGCGCGCAAGGCCATTGGAGACGACGGCAAGAACCAGCGGTATATCAGGACGATTCACAGCCGAGGCTTCCGCTTCGTGGCCGATGTTAAAGCGGTGCGCGGCGCGGAGATGTTCCCGGCGCCGGAAACACGCGAGCAGCCAATCCCGGCCGGCATCGAGCCGAAAGCGGGGTCCGCCGACCCCGTGTCGAGGCCTTCGATCGCCGTGCTGCCGTTTCGGCTCACCGGCGACCCGGGTCCATACGAGGCAATCGCAGACGCCCTGCCGCATGACCTGATCCTCGACCTTTCGAGGCTGCGGTGGCTTTTCGTCACCGCGCGCGGCTCTTCGTTTCGCCTGCGTACGTTCGACGACGACATGACCGAGATTGGCCGCCTGCTCGGCGTGCAGTACTGCCTGACGGGCAGCATGGAAGTCGCGGGGGCGGGGCTTGACGTGACGGTGGAACTGATCGATACGCGGGATGGCGGCGTCGTCTGGGCAGACCGTTACACCAGCGCTGTGGGTGACGTACACCAGGTTCGAAGCGATATCCGTGGACGGATCCTCGCCGCGCTCGAGATCCGCATCCCTCTGCATGAAGCGGAGCTTGCGCGCATGCAGGTAACGGAAAGCCTGGACGCCTGGTCGGCCTATCACCTCGGCCTGCAGCACATGTACCGATTCAACCGCACCGACAACGCCGCTGCCACGGCGCTGTTCCAGAAATCTCTATCGCTGGATCCAGGCTTCGCCCGCGCACATGCGGGCCTGTCCTTTGTTCATTTCCAGACCGCGTTCCTCAGGCACACGGAGGACCTTGCGCTGGAAATCGACCTCGCACGGCGCTTCGCCGAACGTGGTGTGGAACTCGACCCGCTTGACCCCTTCGTCAATTTCACGATGGGGCGCACCTACTGGCTCGAGGGCGACCTGGAGCGTGGTCTTGCGTGGCTGGAGCGCGCGACGTCCATCAGCCCGAACTACGCGCAGGGGATCTATGCGCGTGGGTGGACGGAAACGCTTGCCGGACGGGGGCTCGAAGGACGCGAGCACGTCGACCTGGCGATGCGGCTGAGCCCGCTGGATCCGCTCCACTATGCAATGCAGGGGACACGCGCCTTCACGCACATCGCCGTTGGCGAGGATGCACAGGCGGCATACTGGGCCGAACGGGCAGCGCGCTCGCCAGGCGCCCACGTGCTGATCGCGATGATCGCAGCGGCATCGCACGCGCTGGCCGGGGACATGGAACGGGCCGCATCGTGGGCGGCCAACGTGCGCGAGCGCAACGCGACGCTTACCCGCGACGATTTCTTCAGGGCGTTCCCGATGAAAGCCGAGGTCGCCAGGTTGCGCGTCTCGAACGCTCTCGAGCGCTGCGGCTTCTAGACCCGTTATTCCTTGGCCGGCATCAGGGCCGCGGCCTCGGCGACGCGCGTGTGCAAATTGAACGTGGAGCCGGCCACGAGCATGTGCATCTTGAGCCCCAGCATGCACACGGGCTGGCCCTCGCTCACCGAGTCCATTGACGAGAACGTCACCTCGGATGCATCCACCACGGTGACGCCGCCACTGCCCACGATTTCGACGGTCTCGTCCGGACCTATGAAGGCCGCCGTGTCCTCGTCGAGCCCGATGCCGATCGCGAACGGGTTATACGCCAGCGCCGTCAGCAGCCGGCCAAGCCGGTCTCGCTGGCGGAAATGCTGGTCGATGATGAAGCGATTGGTGAGACCAAGTCCCGGCGCGAGACGCACGCTGCCGGAAATGATCGAGGAGCCCTCGTCGCCGAACGCGATCATGTGCTCGCTCAGGATGCTTGCGCCGGCGCTGGTACCGCCCACCGCGACGCCGTGCGCATTGCGGATACGGATCAGCTTCGCGACCGGCGTACCGCCGAGCAGCGTCGTGAGTCGCAGCTGGTTTCCGCCGGTAAAGAATATGCCGGTCGCCTCTTCCAGCCGTTGCAGCCGGCCAGGCTCATGACAATCGCGCCGCGTGTCGAAATCCATGGACGTGACGCGCGCGGCGCCGATCTCGCTGAAAAGCCGCTCGTAGCGCGGCCCGGTCTCGGCCATTCGGCTCGCGGTCGGGATCACTACGATGTCGGCGTCACTGCCGCCCGAGACCTGCACGAACCGCTCCAGAATATGCCGGTCGTTTTCCTTGTTCTCGGCGCCGCCGATCGGGATGATCCAGCCGCGCGTCGCACCGTCGGGAATCTTGCTTGGCATCGTGGTCAGGGGTCCTCGCGCACCGCAGCGCGATTGTCTCAGAATTCGAAGGTGCCGCGACGGATTGCGACGCCGTCGCGGACGTGGATTTCGCCGCGCACCAGCACGGTGTGGGCACGGCCGGCTTGGTCGAGGGCCACGAGGTCCGCATCGGCGCCGGTTTCGATCGCACCCTTGCCGGGCAGGCGCAGCAGGCGGGCCGGATTCGACGTGAAGGCCGGCAGCACCTGATCGAGCGGCAGCCCGGCGGCCAGCAGCTCACGGACCGTCTGCAGCAGCGCGCCGGCAGACCCCACATCCATGCTGCAGACCCGGCCGTCCGTATCGAAGCAGGGCAGGCAGCCGCCCGCGTCCGAACTGACGGTCACGTTATCCGGCGGCGCGCCGCTGGCCAGGTATCGGCGCAACGCATCCGCCGCCGTGTAGGCGTCCTCACCCTCCTCGACCGGGAACGCGGTGATGTCCACCGTGCAGCCGCGCTGTGCGAGCTCAATCGCTTCGTCGAAAAGCGCGCGACGGCGATTCACGTGGGTCGGGTTGAATACACGCGGCGGCAGCTCGGTCTCGTCGAGCGCACGGCGGACCAGCGACAGGCCGCGCGGACCGTCGCCAAGGTGCAGGTGCAGGATGCCTGCCTTGCCGGTCATCAGTCCCGCGACATGCGCGTCGGCAGCGAGCCTCGCGAGCTCATCGAGCGTCGGCTGGCTCGAACGATGATCGCTGATGGCGACTTCGCCGATCCCGAGCAGCGCCTCGACGAAAACGAGGTCGGTCCGTACATTTCCGGTGAGCGTTGCAGGTGGCACGTGATAGCCGCCCGCGTAGCCCCAGGCATTCAGTCCTTCCTCGCGCAGCGCGTGCAGCGTCGCGAGCAGTTCGCGCGGCCCTCGGGCGGTATCGTCTGTGCCGAGCAGCCCGACCACCGTCGTTACCCCGGCTGTCGTAAACCGGCTGAGCTGGACCGGCGGCACGCGCGTGCGAAATCCCGCCTCGCCGCCCCCACCAGTCACGTGCACATGCCCGTCGACCAGGCCCGGGATGAGTCGCCGGCCTTCCAGGTCGAGCACGATAGATCCGGCTTGCAGCGGCCCTGGCAGTTCGGGAAGGTCGGTGCCTGCGCCGATCCACAGGATCCTGCCGGCGCCGACAAGCAGGCTGCGGACGCCTAGCGGGCGCGGGGCGAAGACTTCGGCATTCCGGATCAGGAGCATGCGGGGCGCGATGATGCCCGACATCGACGCCGAACCCAACCTACTTCTTCTTGCGTGGTCTTGTCTTGCGCGGCGCGGCCGCCGCAACACGCATTGCCTTGCGCGCCCATGTGGCCAGCTCCTCGACATCGTCGATGACGTCCGCGGGCACCTCGTAGTAAGCCATCGCAAGGTCTGGCTTGTCCCGGAAAGGCCGGAACGGTCCCATGCCACGCGCGACGAAGTCGTTGCGATTGGTGTCGTCTACCTTGAAATACAGGCAGTTGTCGTCGATCAGGCCGAAGAAAAGTTCGTCTGCGTACAGGCCGACTGCGCCGAACATTCGCCTTGATCGCACCCGGCCGACTCCGGCGAGCTGGTCGATGACGAAGCCGACGTACGATTCGCTTACGGCCATGACTGTGCTCCGCGGCTGCCCGACCCGGTGTCGGGTCGCCCGTCTCCCGCCTGCTGTTGCCCGCCCTCCCTTCTGCCCGCCATCTACGGCCGGCAGCGAGCCTGGCCTGAATCGCGCACACGACCGGTCGTGTCAATGAACTGCCACTGATAGGCATCGGCGTCCAGGGTCAGCTTCAGCACCCCGTGCCTTGCAAGGCGCTCACGGCTGCTGTGAAACGGTTTCCACGTCGGATAGAGGCGCGCGCCGCCGGTGCCGACGACGAATTCCCTCATGCCATCGGCGGCTGGATTTCCGGACGAATCGAGCGGCTCGAACGCTTCGTAGAAATGTTCGTGGCCGTTCAGTACAAATTCGGCGTGCTTGTCGTTGAGCAAGGCCCAGAACCGCTGCATCTTCGGTGTCGGCCCGTGCTCGAACCCTGACGAGAATGCCGGCATGT
>CAVSZK010000020.1:0-50666 GCA_963732415.1 uncultured Gammaproteobacteria bacterium | reverse complement strand
CGAACTGCCGTGCGTGAAGGCATCCGGCACCACGTAGCCCTGGGCCTGTTTCTGCAGTCGGTCGTCGCCGATTGCGCTCGCGGCGTTCAGGCCTTCCTCCACGTCGCCGGCCTCCAGCAGCTGCCGCGACTGCGACGCGTTCTGTGCCCAGACGCCCGCGTAGCAGTCGGCCTGCAGTTCCATTCGCACCGACAATGCATTGGCGTCGGCCTTGCTCGACCGCTGCTGCGCGCTGTGCACTTTTTCCGCCGTACCGAGCAGGTTCTGCACGTGGTGGCCGACCTCGTGCGCGATCACGTACGCCTGCGCGAAGTCGCCCGGTGCGCCGAATCGCGAGCTCAGGTCGTTGTAGAAGGACATGTCGACATAGACCTTCTGGTCCAGCGGGCAGTAGAACGGCCCCATCGCCGACTCGGCAATGCCGCAGCCTGACTTGACCATGCCATCGAAGAGCACCAGCGTCGGCGGTACGTACTGCACCCCGTAGCGCGGCAGGATCTGGCTCCACGCGTCCTCGGTGTCGGCCAGGACTACTGCAGTCAGCTCGCGGAGCTTCGCCTCCTGTGCGCTCTCCTGGTACGGCTGGTCCGACGGCTGTTCCTGGACCTCCGCCGTTTTCGTGGCCACGCCCAGGAATGGCAGCGGGTTGATGCCCAGCAGGCTGAGCACGACCAGGAACAGCAATCCACCGATGCTGATGCCGGCGCCGGTTCTCCCTATCCGCGAGCCGCGACGATCTTCGATGTTGCTGCTCTTGCGGCGGCCGTCGATGTCCATGCTGGGAGCCTCGCTGCTGCTTTTGGCGAAGGCCGCAGGTTACGACATCGGCCCCCCGGCAAGAAAGTGTCCACGAATGTGTCCGGCGATCGACGGCGGACACCGCCAGCAAGGCCGTTTCAAACGATCAGACCCGCGCAATCATCGAAGAATCATACGTTTGTGCCGCAGGCGGGCGACTGGCATGAGATGTGCAGAGTAACCAACCAATGATCCAGATATTGAAATCCGCCATGCCCGAGGCGTCGGTATCCCGGATTCCGCAGCGCGAGTCGGCCGGCATGCGCGGCACCGACGGGCAGGACCAGGCCGTCGACCGCGTCCGCAGCTGGCGCAGCGACCGTCGTGTCTGGTGGGCTGCGGCTGCGCTGTTGCTGCTGCTGCTCGGCGTGAGCGCCTGGCTTCTGCGCGGCTGGGCGTCGTCCGACGCCACCGTCGCTCGCGAGCGCGTGCGAATCGCCACGGTGACACGCGGCGAGTTCGTCAGCGATGTCGCCGCCCAGGCAACCGTCGTCGCCGCGGTGAGCCCGGTGCTGTACTCGCCGGCCCAGGGGACCGTCCTCCTCTCCGTGCAGGCGGGCGACAAGGTGAGCAAGGGCGACGTCGTCGCGACGCTCGACAGTCCGGCGCTGCGCAATGAATACGACCGCGAGTACGCGACGCTGGAAGGAATGACGGTCGACCTGAAGCGCCAGGAAATCGATGTGCGTCGCAAGATCCTCGGGAGCCAGCAGACCAGCGACATGGCGGGTGTGGCGATCCGCGGGGCGGAGCGGGAGTTCGCCCGTGCCCAGCAGGCCTGGGACCAGCAAGTGATCAGCGAACGCGACTACCAGCGGGCCCGCGACGAGCTCGACGAAGCGAAGCTCACGCACGACCATTCACTCGAGACGTCGTCGCTCGAGAAGGAAGGGCTCAAGTTCGAGCTGCAGACCAGCCGCCTGCAGCGGGAGCGACAGCAGTTGCTGGTCGCGGACCTGGAGCGCCGGGTCGAGTCGCTGGCCGTTCGCTCGCCCGTGGACGGCATGGTCGGCAGCATTTCGGTCAGCGAGAAGGCCGCCGTCCCGCAGGATGCGGCGCTGCTCTCGGTCGTCGACCTGTCGGCGCTCGAAGTCGAGTTCCGCGTGGCCGAGTCGTATGCCGGTGCGCTCGGCCTCGGCATGCCGGCCGAGATCGGATACGGCGGGAAAAATTTTCCTGGCGAAGTTACTGCGGTTTCGCCCGAGGTCCACCAGGGCGAGGTTACCGGGCGAGTCCGTTTCAAGGACGAGCCGCCCGCGGGGCTGCGCCAGAACCAGCGGGTGTCAGTTCGAATCGTGATGGATCGACGCGATGGCGTTCTAAAGGTCGAGCGTGGCGGCTTTTATGAGGCCGGCGGCGGCAAAGTCGCCTACGTCGTGCACGGCGACACCGCCGAGCGAATGTCGATCACGACGGGTGCGACCAGCGTACGCGAGGTCGAGATCACCGGCGGCCTGGACGAGGGCGCGCAGATGGTCGTCTCTGATACCGATGGATTCAAGGAAGCAGCACGCGTGCTGCTGGCCGATTAACGTCAACCAGTCCCCAGGGGAACCCAGATGCCCATGTTGGAAATGCGCCAGATCACCAAGGTATATCGCACCGACCTGCTGGAGACACACGCGCTGCGTGAATTCGGCCTCGAGGTCGAGCGCGGCGAGTTCGTGGCGGTCATGGGGCCATCCGGTTCCGGGAAGACGACGTTCCTCAATGTCGCCGGGCTGCTGGAGAGCTTCGACAGCGGCAGCTACCGCCTCGACGGGGACGACGTCGGCAGCCTGGGCGACGACCAGCGCTCCAGGGTGAGGAACCAGAAGATCGGGTTCATTTTCCAGAGCTTCAACCTGATCCCGGACCTCAACGTCTTCGACAACGTCGACGTGCCGCTGCGGTATCGACGCATGCCTGCGGCCGAGCGGCGCGAACGAATCACGGCGGCGCTGGACCTCGTCGGGCTGTCGTCGCGGGTCAAGCACCTGCCATCGCAGCTGTCCGGGGGCCAGCAACAGCGTGTCGCGATCGCCCGCGCGCTCGCCGGTGATCCGGCGCTGCTGCTCGCCGACGAGCCCACCGGCAACCTCGACTCATTGATGGCGCGCCAGGTGATGGACCTGCTCGAGCAGATCAATGGCATGGGTACGACCATCATCATGGTCACCCACGACCCGGAACTCGCCCGCCGCGCGCACCGCAGCGTGCAGGTGATCGACGGCCAGGTCAGCGACTTCAAGCCCTACGAACCCACGGATGGCCAGTCGCGCTTTGAAGCGACTGCCTACGCCTGAACCCGGGAGTCCAGGAGCATGTTCGCCTACGATCTGCGGATCGCCCTGCAAAGCCTGCGGCGGCACCCGGGGCTGTCCGCCCTGCTTGTGCTGGCAATCGCGCTCGGCATTGCCGTGTGCACGGTGACGTTCACCGTGTATCACGCCATGTCCAGCAACCCGATCCCGCACAAGAGCCAACAGCTGTACGCCGTGACGCTCGACACGTGGAGCCCGGACCGGCCGTACGACGACGACAAGCCTGACGAGCCGCCGCAGCTGCTTACTTACCGCGACGCCACCTACCTGCACGGAGCCGGCGCGGAGACGCGCACGGCGGTCATGTACAAGTCGGGGGCACTGCTTGTGCCGGAGCGCCAGGAGGTCAAGTCGTTCCAGGCCGTGCTGCGCCTGACCTCGCGCGAGTTCTTCGAGATGTTCGACCTGCCATTCCAGTATGGGCAGGGCTGGGACGCCGCGGCGGACGATGGCCCGCAGCCGGTGGTGGTGCTGAGCCACGAAACCAACGAAAAGGTGTTCGGCGGCGAGAACAGCGTGGGTCGCACGGTGCAACTGGGCGGCGCAGAGTACCGCGTAGTCGGTGTACTGAAGCAGTGGACGCCAAGCCCGAAGTTCTACGACCTGAACAACGGGTCGTTCGACGATGCCGAGGACGTCTACATGCCGTTCGCCTGGGGTCCGCAACTCGAGTTGCCGGTCTACGGCAACACCAACTGCTGGAAGGCGGAGTCCGGCGACAGCTACCGGGACTTCCTGAATTCCGAGTGCGTGTGGCTGCAGTTGTGGGCCGAACTGCCCACGCTCGCGGACCGCGATCGTTTCCAGGCGCAGCTGGACAACTACGCGCGCGCGCAGAAGGCGGCTGGACGCATGCCGCGGCCGCTCAACAACCGGATCTACGACGTCACGCAATGGCTCGACCGCAACGAGGTCGTGCAGCGTGACAACCGCGTACTGATCGGCATCGCGCTGCTGTTCCTCGGTGTCTGCCTGGTCAATGTGGTCGGCCTGCTGCTCGCGAAGTTCCTGAATGCGGCGTCGGTCACCGGGCTGCGACGCGCGCTCGGCGCCAGCCGACGCGACATCGTGCGCCAGCACATGACCGAGGTGCTGCTGCTGGGCGCGGCCGGCGGCATCCTCGGCCTGCTGCTTGCGTTGGGCGGGCTCGCTGGCATCCGCACGATCTACGGTTCCGACCACAACCGGGCGGCCTATGAGCGGCTCACGGAAATCGATCCCGCGGTCGTGGTCTTCGCGCTGCTGCTGTCGTTGGTGGCCGGGGCCATCGCGGGGTGGTACCCCTCGTGGCGCATCGGCCGCGTCGCGCCGGCCGTTTACCTCAAGTCGCAATAGCTCCCGGGAGACGTACATGGAAATCCGACCGATCCTGAGCGCACTGCGTCGCAGCCCGACGGGCGCCATCCTGGTGGCGCTGCAGATTGCGCTGGCGCTGGCCATCGCGGTGAACTCGCTGTACATCGTCCTGCAGCGTGTCGACCGGATCAACCGCGATCCCGGCCTCGACCTGCCCAATATCTTCATCATCAGCTGGGTGCCGAGCGGCGACAAGTTCAGTGGTGAGCCGGCGATGCGCGAGGACCTGCAGATCCTGCGCTCGTTGCCCGGCGTCGAAGCGGCGACGGTGATCAATGCCGTGCCGCTTTCGGGTGGCGGCTCGAGCAGTGCCTTGTACACCGAGCCGGGCGAGAAGGGTCGCCGAGGCGACATCAACTACTTCTCGGTGGACGAATTCGGCGCGCGGACACTTGGCGTGAAGATCGTGGAAGGTCGCGACCTGGACGCTGCCGTGGTGCGCAAGCCCGACCGCAACTCGTCGGAGTTCCCGCCGGAAGCACTGCTCACGCGCGATGCGGCCCGTGAAATGTTCCCGGACGGCAAGGCGCTGGGCCAGACGATCTACACCACGCTCGGCCAGCCGGTCCGTATCGTCGGCATCATCGACCGCATGCACGGGTCGTGGCCGAGCTGGGACAAGGTCGGCAACGTAGCACTGCTGCCGGGCATCGCCGATGAGCAACAGGCGCGCTACGTCGTGCGGGCGAAGCCCGGCCAGCGCGATGCGATGATGGCGGCGGCAGAACTCGCGCTGTCCCGCGTGGACAATGGCCGCGTAGTCCTGCGGGTGCGCGCGCTCGACTACATCGCGGCCTCGACTTACGCCGACGACCGCGCAATGGCGGTGTACCTGGCGGTGGTCGTGGCCCTGCTGGTCGGCATCGCTGCGCTGGGTATCTTCGGGCTGGCTTCGTTCAACGTCGGTACCCGCACCAAGCAGATCGGCACGCGTCGTGCGGTCGGGGCACGGCGCATCGACGTGGTGCGTTACTTCCTGGTCGAGAACTGGCTGGTGACCACGACTGGCGTGCTCGCGGGCTGCATCCTGGCGTTGGTCCTCGGCTACTGGCTCAGCACGACGTTCGAACTGCCGCGCCTGCCGCTCTATTACCTGGTGGGCGGTGCCGCCGCGCTGTGGGTCGTCGGCCTGGCGGCCACGCTGCTGCCGGCGCGGCGCGCGGCGCTGGTGTCGCCGGCGGTGGCCACGAGGACGGTATGATGTTGCAGCGGCGTCGGACGGATGCACCGGCCGACGCGATCCGCGCGGGAGAATCGCCATAGCGTCGCTCGAGCCGGCCGACATGCGTGGCCGCACGATCCTGGTCATCGACGACAGCGAGGCCGTGCGCACGGCGCTCGAGGTGCTGCTGTGCCTGGAAGGCGCAACCGTGGAGTGCGCCGGGTCCCCGGCGGCTGGGCTGGACCGCGTCGCGCAGGGCGGTGTCGATCTCGTCATCCAGGACATGAATTTTTCGCGGGAGGCGACGTCCGGGCAGGAGGGCATCGCGCTCTTCCGATCGCTGAGACGCCTGCAGCCGGACCTCCCGGTCGTGCTGCTGACCGCGTGGACGCACCTCGAAACCGCCGTGGAACTCGTCAAGGCGGGCGCGGCAGACTACCTGGCAAAGCCCTGGGACAACGCCCGGCTGGTGACCACCGTGCGCAACCTGCTGCAGTTGCGCGCCGCCCTGCTCGAGAGCCGCGAGCGTCGGCGCGAAGTCGAGCATCTGCGTGCCGGCCTTGCAGAGCGCTTCGACCTGCGTGGCGTGGTCTATGCCAGCGCCGCGATGCACTCGGCAGTGCAACTGGCGACACAGGTCGCGCGCTCGGATGTGCCTGTGCTGATCACCGGGCCGAATGGAGCCGGCAAGGAGGTGATCGCCGAGATCATCCAGGCCAACTCAAGCGTACGGGATGGTCCCTTCGTGCGAGTCAACGTCGGTGCGCTGCCGTCCGAATTGCTGGAGAGTGAACTCTTCGGCGCCGAGGCGGGTGCATTCACCGGTGCGAAGGCCCGCGCCGGGCGATTCGAGGCTGCCAACGGCGGCACACTCTTTCTCGACGAGATCGGCAATCTCTCGCTCGGCGGCCAGGCGAAGCTGCTGCGCGTGCTGCAGACGGGGGAATTCGAGCGACTCGGATCGTCGCAGACACGACGCGTTTCGGTGCGCGTACTCTCTGCGACGAATACGCCGCTTGCCGAGGCGATCCGGCAGGGTCAGTTCCGCGAGGACCTCTACTACCGGCTGAATGTCATCGAGATCCAGGTTCCGTCGTTGGCAGAAAGGCGCGACGATGTCATTCCGCTCGCAATGTATTTCCTCGAGGACGGATACGAGTTTTCTGACGAAGCCACGCGAATACTGGCGCGCCATTCGTGGCCCGGCAATGTGCGGGAACTGGCGAACTGCGTGCGTCGTGCCTGCCTGCTCGCCGACGATCGCATCATCGGTGCCGAGCACCTGATGCTTCCGGCGATGGCGGAGGGCGCTGCGCAGGAAGAACCCGATCGCGGCGAGATCGAACTCGCGCTCGAGCGTGCAGGGGGCGTCATTGCGCGTGCTGCGCGCGACCTGGGCCTGAGCCGCCAGTCGCTGTACCGTCGCATGGAGAAACTCGGCATCGCCGCGGACGAGCCCGGCAGCTCATGACGTTGCTCAGTCGCCGCGGACTCACGGCAGCGCTCTTGGTGCTCGGGGTCGTCACGGTCGCGGCCTGCCTGCTCGTGGACCTGCCGCCGGTGGCGCGGTTCATCGCAGCGGCTGCTGCGGCGATTGCCTATGGCCTGCTGGTGCGCCTGGTCCGGGGCGCGGTCGCCGGTCGCGACCGGATCATCGAGGCGGTGGCCGACGGGGTGGCGGGGCTGCGCGATGGTGACTACAGCGTCAGCATCACGGCGCCGCAGGATGACGCCCCGCTGCGGCGCCTGGTCGAGAACTACAACGGCATCGGGACTCGCCTTCGGGCCCAGCGCCAGGACCTGTACCAGCGGGAGCTGCTGCTCGATACCGTCATCCAGGCGACGCCGCTTGCGCTGGTGCTCACCAACAGCGCAGCCACCGTGCTTTACGGAAACCTCGCCGCCCGGCAGTTGTTCCGGCGCGGCCAGAAGATCGAGGGCATGTCGTTCCCTGGCCTGCTCGAGCGGATGCCGTCGGCGTTGCGCGAGGCACTGGCCGGCGACCGCGACACGCTGTTCACCGTGGAGCTCGACGGAGAATCACAGGTATTTCACCTGTCGCAACGGCGGTTCCTGCTGAACGGGCAGCCGCATCGCCTGAGCCTGCTGAAGAAGCTCACGCGCGAGGTCAATGCGCAGGAAGTCGCGGTCTGGAAGAAAGTGATCCGCGTCATCGCGCACGAGATCAACAATTCTGTCGCACCGATCGCGTCGCTGGCCCAGTCGGGCCAGCGGCTGGCTGCCATGCCCGACGAGGTGCAGCTGCGGCGGGTCTTTGGCGCCATCGAGGAGCGCATGTCGCACCTCTCGGGTTTCGTCGACGCCTATTCGAGATTCGCGAAGCTGCCCCGGCCGAGGCTCGCGGCAGTGGAATGGGGGTCGTTCCTGGAGTCTTTGCGGTCGATGACTTCGTTCGAGCGGGACGGTGCCTGGCCCGCGGGTGCGGGGCACTTCGACGAGTCGCAGGTACAGCAGGTTCTACTGAACCTGCTGCGCAATGCTGCCGAGGCCGGATCGCCGGAGGAGGAGATCCGGGTCGCCGTGGGTCCGAGCCGCGGCGGCTGGCTGGTGCAGGTCGCGGACCGCGGCGCCGGCATGAGCGACGAAGTGCTGGCCAATGCACTGTTGCCGTTCTACTCGACCAAGGCAGCCGGTACGGGCCTCGGTCTCACCTTGTGCCGCGAGATCGTCGAGGCGCACGGGGGCACCATCGATGTCGCCAACCGGCGCGGCGGCGGCGTCGCTGTGCGCGTCTGGTTGCCCGGGGGTCTGTCCCCTTCAGGGGACTGACCCCGCCGGCCAAATGGGGACAGTCCCCTGCGGGGACAGCCTCCTTTTCGTTACGCGCGCCCTGGGTCCGCCGAGCCTTCGTCTAGCCAGACGCCATAGCTGCACTTCAGGACCTGGGACCCGCTGGCGACAAAAGTGCCGTGCGGATAGCTGGTGCCATTGAAATAGCAGGCTGGTTCGCCGGGAACCTGCTGGCGCACCACGTCGGTGTCCTCGTCTTCTTCGTCGGCAACCGGTGAGTTCCTGAGTTCAGGGTCCTGCGCGCCCACCTGCGGAATCGAGGGATGTAGCTTCATGGCGTTGCTCCCGAAAATAGGTGCCAGGCACCGATTTACACGCCTTGATTGTTCGCCCGAACCGGCCCAGCCGATATACGCAGAAGAGGTAACAGGGAGCATTCTTCCCGAAAATAGGTGCCTGGCACCTATTTCTCTACAATCACTGTCATGCACGACTGGAGCTTCGAGTACCTCCGCCGCCAGATCGTCGGCATCGACTCGGCATTCGACACGCCGTTCGGTCGCCGCCTGATGGTGTACTGCGACTACACGGCCTCGGGCCGCTGCCTGGTGTTCGTCGAGCGCTACCTGCAGACACTGCAGCGGGTCTACGCGAACACGCACACCGAGGACGACCTGACCGGCCGCAGCATGAGCCGGCTGCTGCACGAGGCCGAGGATGCAATCAAGCGCTCGGTGAACGCGGGGCCTCACGGCCGTATCGTCGCCTGTGGCACTGGTGCGACCGGGGCCATCGACAAGCTGCAGCAGATCCTCGGCGTGTTCCTGCCGCCCGCGACCCGCAAGGCGGTCGGCGACGAGCTGCGTGAGTTCCTGGGCGCCGAGCAGTACGAGGCATTCCGCCGCCACCAGGAGTCGCGCCAGCCGGTCGTGTTCGTCGGGCCCTACGAGCACCACTCCAACGAAGTCACCTGGCGACAGGGGCTGGCCACCGTCGTCGAGGTCAACCTCGCGGCCGACAGCAGCGTGGACCTCGCGCACCTCGAGCGGTTGCTGCGCGAGCCCGAGTACCGCGGGCGACTCAGGATCGGCTCGTTCTCGGCGGCTTCGAACGTCACGGGCATGCGCTCGCCGGTGCACGAGATCGCCCGGATGCTGCACGCGCACGACGCCTATGCCTGCTTCGACTTCGCGGCCAGCGCGCCGTACGTGGGCATTGATATGAATCCGGCGGCGACGCCTGCGGACGGCGACCCATCGATCGACGCGGTGTTTCTCTCGCCGCACAAGTTCCTCGGCGGACCGGGGTCGAGCGGCGTACTGGTGTTCAACGAGCGCATGTACCAGCGCGACCTGGCGCCCAGTGTCGGTGGCGGAGGAACGGTGGACTACGTGAGCCCCGTGGACCAGGACTTCATCCGCGACGTCGAGGAACGCGAGAAGGCCGGCACACCCGGTGTGCTGCAGACGCTCAAGGCCGCGCTCGCAATCGAACTCAAGGGCCGCATCGGCGTGGAGCGCATCGAGGCGCGCGAGCACCAACTGCTCAGCCGCGCGTTCGCGCGCTGGGCCGGCAACGAGCGGATCGAGATACTAGGCAACCCGGATCCGAAGCGACGCATCGGCATCGTGTCTTTCAACCTGCGCGATGCGCGCGGCCGTTACCTGCACCCGAAGTTCGTGACCGTGCTTCTGAACGACCTGTTCGGTATCCAGTCACGCGCGGGTTGTTCCTGCGCCGGGCCCTACGGCCACCGGCTGCTTGGCATCGACCAGGCGACGTCCGAACTCTACCGCGACTGGGTGCGCAAGGGATTCCAGGGCATCAAGCCCGGCTGGTGCCGTGTCGGCTTCCATTACTCGATGGACGACCTCGAGGCCGGCTTCATCATGGACGCCGTCGAGTTCGTCGCGGCCCAGGGCCATCGTTTCCTGCCCCTGTATTCCTTCGATCCGGGCACCGGCATGTGGAGCCATCGCGAGTACCAGGAAACACATGCCGCGTTCTCGCTGGACGCCGCGCTCGAGGCGGAGGGCTGCAACGAGACCGCGCTGCCGGCGGAGACACGGTCGAAGATCTACGCGGATTGCCTCGCCGAGGCGCGTGCGTGGGCGGAGCGGCTCGGCGAGCCTGGCCCGGGCGTGGAGGCAGAGCTCGAGCGCTTCGGCGAGTTGCGCTTCTTCAACGTCTGCTGAGCAAGATAAATAGGTGCCAGGCACCGAATTAATTAATTCGGTGCCTGGCACCTATTTTTGAAGCGCCGAGCGCAGCAGTCCCGCTGCCGCGTACACGACCACGACCACCACCAGCCAGCGCAGCCAGTCGAGCGGCAGCGACTTCACGACGTAGGCGGCGAGAAGCACCGCCGGTATGCCGCCGATCGCGAGGCCGATAGCTGCGCGCGCGTCGTAGCGGCGCCTCGCGACAAAGCGCAGGCTGCCCGCCGGCATCAGGAACGCGCACGAGCCCATCATGATCGGGAACGCCGCAATCGGGCTCATGCCGAGCAGGCTCACCAGGATCAGGCAGGGGCCGTACAGCCCGATGCCGAGCGACATCAGCGCGCCGAGCACGAAGTTGCCGGCCAGGCCGATCCAGAGCCGCGGGCCCGAGAGCGCGATCGCCTCGCCACCGCCAGGCACCAGCCCAAAGATGGTGAGCAGGAAGAGCAGGGCGGCGACCAGCAGCGCCATGCCCATGCCGAGTTGCACCGCACGCCGCGGCAGGCCCGAGACCACCTGCGCGCCCACCAGGGCGCCCACGACCGCCGCCGCGATCATGCCGATCAGCGTCACCGGATCCACGACGACGGCGGCAATAAAGATCAGCGCCTGGGCGATGGTCGGCAGCGCGTGGCCGACGTTCAGCGTGCCCGGGATGTCTTCGTCCGCCACGTACCTGCGCAGCCGGTAAGCGGCGGTAGTGGTCGCGAAAGAGCCAACGCCGAGCGTGTCGAAGAAGTTCGCGACGAAGCCGAGCGCCACGTCGAACAGCCGCGGCTTGCGGGTGCCGGTGGAGGTCGCGTTCCTGCGCTCGAGCCACCACCACGCCAGCACGTGAGAGACGCCGAACAGGGCGACGCCAACCAGAACCGCTGTGATCAGGCTATTCGGGGACATGGGTCAGTGCCGTGCATCGGCGGGCATTCTGTGCCGCCCGGCGGTCATCCCGCCAGCAGTTTGAAGCCAGGCAACTTTGCGGCCCTGCGGTCGAAGGTGATCGTGTGTTCGCAGCCGTCAGAAGCGTTTGTCTTTGCAAGGAGGCAATCGACGAACCCCGCGGTCGATTTCTCGAAATCCGTAACTGCAGAGTGAATCTCATCCGCCGATTCGACCTCGAGTTCGGACACGTCCAGCAGCCCACGAATCGCCGCCGCGATCTGCAGGCGCTCGTAGCCGTAGATCTTTCGCAGCGCCCAGGCGGTTTCGATGACGACGCTGCGCGAGACGAAGCCGGGATCCTCGCTGGAACAGTGAGTTGCGATGAACCGCTCGGCCGCGCGGACCTGGGTCTCGTGGTCGCGCACGAGCAGGCGTAGCAGGACGTTGGTATCAATCCCAATCATGGCCCAGCGCGTCCGCCACGGCCGCTCGTCCGATGGCCTCCTCAATTTCCTCGATGGTGGCCTTGCGCTTCGGTGGCGGCAGGATGCCCCGCAGCGACGAAATGTCCTTGTTGATGGCGTGCAGTTGCACCGCCCCGTCGTCATCGACGATGAAGAGGACGCGGTCGCCTGCCTTGAGGTTCAATTTGAGCCGCACGTCCTTCGGCACGGTGATCTGCCCTTTGCTGGTCACTTTCGCTTCGCTCATGGCGCCTTACCAAATCTATAGTTCCTTACTTTAGTGTAAGGCAATATTTTGCCGGGCGCCTCTGGACGAATTCTGGTCGAGCTAGGGGGTCACTGACCGCCGCTAATTGCGCGGAATTGTTGAGATTTGGGTAGGTGGGCGTCCTTGACGGCCGGGCACCCCTCGGGTCTAATTCCCGCCCTTCCGATGCCCGGCCGACCGGCCGGGAAGCCTACCGTGGCCAGGTAGCTCAGTTGGTAGAGCAGCGGACTGAAAATCCGCGTGTCGATGGTTCGATTCCGTCCCTGGCCACCACTCCCAACTCCATGAAACGCATGCGGTTTTCGTCGTGACCGGCGGACCATCGGGCGCCGTTTTGGCCCGAAATGGGCTGACCATCGGACTATCCGAAATCGGGTCGGCGGTTCGAATCCGGGGCGGGCCGCTTGCCCCAGCGGCGACCGGGAGGGCCCGACGTCGGCCCGGAGTGGCGTCGGGTGCGTCGCGTGGCCATGGGGCATGGGGCCGGTCGTGGGGCGGCCCGGCGTGGCAGACGCGGCGCGAGGGAAGTGGGTTGGTTTGGGCCTCCGCCGACTAAGGGATCGGCGACCTACGCTCAGCCGAACTTGCTCCAGGGGAAATAGACCAGCGCAACGAATCCCCAGAACAGGGTCTGCCTCACCATCTCACGCGCCCACCAGGGCAGGTCCGGGCGCAGTCGATAGGGCCATCGCCAGCGGCGCCTCCGTGCGGGCGTGTCGAACTCCAACTCGCCGCTCCGATCGCTCCAGCGGAGCCGCTGCTTCTTCTTCAGCTCTTACCTGTACCAGTCACGGTCCTGCGTCCCCATGGGCACATGTTAGCCGCAAGAATTCGGATTGAGTTGGCTCGCCGGGCGCGACCATGCGGCAAGTGGTACTCCCGTTCTATCCGCAAAGAAAGGTACTCTTCCGCATCAACGGCGATGGATCGCGCAGACGCCATCGCAGGGAAACCGAAGAGCGGCATGTCCAATACCAACCTTTCGTCATTCATCTGGTCCGTCGCGGATCTCCTCCGAGGCAACTACAAGCAGTCAGACTACGGCAAAGTGATCTTGCCGTTCTCTGTGCTCCGCCGCCTGGACTGCGTGCTGGAGCCGACCAAGCAGGCGGTTCTGAACGAGCTCGCCGTGCGGACGAAGGCGGGTCTGAATCCCGATCCGTTCCTCCTCAAGAAGTCCGGCCAGCTCTTCTTCAACACATCCCCGCTCGACTTGAAGAAGTTGATGGGAGATCAGTCGAATATCGCCGAGAATCTACGGCGCTATGTTCAGGCGTTTTCTCCGGATGTCCGTGAGATCTTCGAGCACTTTGAATTTTCCGTTCAGATCGACCGGCTCGCGAAGGCGGACTTGCTTTACCTCGTCACCGAGAAATTCGCGAACATCGATCTGCATCCGGACGCCGTCAGCAACGCGGAGATGGGGCAGGTATTCGAAGAACTGATCCGCCGGTTCGCGGAACTTTCGAACGAGACGGCCGGCGAGCACTTCACGCCGCGCGAGGTCATCCGCCTCATGGTGAATCTGCTGTTCATCGAGGACGATGAGGCGCTGACCAAGCCGGGCGTGGTTCGTTCGATCTATGACCCGACCGCCGGCACGGGCGGCATGCTCAGCGTGGCTGGCGAGCATCTCGCCGCGCTCAATCCGGAGGCCCGCCTCGTGATGTACGGGCAGGAGTTGAATCCCGAGTCGCACGCCATCTGTAAGGCCGACATGCTCATCAAGGGGCAGGACGTCGCCAACATTGTCTTCGGCAACACGCTCTCCCAAGACGGTCTGCCTGGGAAGAAGTTCGACTACATGCTCTCCAATCCACCCTTCGGTGTGGAGTGGAAGAAGATAGAGCGTGAGATCCGCAAGGAAGTTGAGCAGCTGGGCTACAACGGGCGCTTCGGCCCCGGTTTGCCGCGAGTCAGCGACGGCTCCCTCCTTTTCCTCCTGCACCTAATCTCGAAGATGCGTCCCGCCTCGGAGGGTGGAAGCCGCTTCGGAATCGTCCTTAATGGATCTCCCCTGTTCACCGGGGGCGCAGGATCTGGCGAGAGCGAGATTCGTCGCCACGTCCTCGAGAACGATCTTGTCGAGGCCATCATCGGTTTGCCCACCGACATGTTCTACAACACCGGGATCAGCACCTATGTATGGATCCTGAGCAACCGGAAGCCCACTGCCCGAAAGGGCAAGGTCCAACTCATCGACGCCAGCTCGTTTTGGCAGAGGATGCGCAAGAGCCTGGGAAGCAAGCGAAAGGAGCTCGGTCCGGAGCACATCGAGGGCATCACCCAGCTATTCGGCTCGTTCGCCGAGGAGACACGCGATGGGAAGCCCATCAGCCGGATCTTCCGCAACGAGGATTTCGGCTACCGCACCATTACCGTGGAGCGGCCAGAACGAGACGGCTCGGGCAACGTCGTTCTCGGCCAGAAAGGGAAAGCAAAGGGAAAGCCTGTGGCCGACACCGCTCTCCGGGACACCGAGAACGTACCGCTATCGGAGGATGTCGAGGACTACTTCAAGCGTGAGGTGTTGCCACATGCCCCCGACGCTTGGATTGACCATGATAAGAGCAAGGTCGGTTACGAGATCCCGTTCAACCGGCACTTCTATGTGTTCAAGCCACCGAGGCCGCTGGACGAGATTGACGCGGATCTGAAGCAAGTGACGGATCGCATCTTGCGGATGATCGGGGAGCTGAAGCATTGAGCTTTCCAAAATATTCCGCTTGTCGTGACAGTGGGGTGAGCTGGCTGGGCAGCGTCCCGGAACACTGGTCGAACACCCGGGTTGGGGCTTGCTTCGATGAGCGTCGCGAAAAGGTTAGTGATAGAGACTATGAACCCCTTTCAGTCACGAAGGAGGGCGTCGTTCCTCAGCTAGAGACTGCCGCAAAGACAAATGACGGGGACAATCGCAGGAAAGTTCTGGCGGGCGATTTCGTTATCAACAGCCGGTCAGACAGGAAAGGATCGGCTGGGCTTGCTCCTCTTAATGGATCCGTGTCGCTCATTTGCACCGTACTGAAGCCTCGATCCACGGTGTTTGGGCGTTTTGCGCATTTTCTACTGCGGTCCGTACCTTTTCAGGAGGAGTACTGCCGGTTCGGCAAAGGCATCGTTGCGGATCTATGGAGCACTAATTACGGTGAAATGCGGAACATTGTCCTGGCTCTTCCCTCGTTGCTAGAACAACGTCAGATCGCTGCCTTTTTGGACCGCGAGACTGCCAAGATTGGCGCCCTCATCGCTTATCAGGAGCGGCTAATCGAGCTTCTGCATGAGAAGCGTCAGGCGGTCATCTCGCATGCGGTGACGAAGGGGCTCAATCCCGAGGTGACGATGAAGCACTCCGGGGTGGAGTGGTTGGGGGATGTGCCGGCACATTGGATAGTCGGAAAATGCGGCTTCTATGCGAATGTTCTCTCGGGTTTTGCTTTTCCGTCCGATAAATTTTCTGATGACGACTCAAATTGGCGACTACTCCGGGGTATCAACGTCGGTGTTGGGGCGCTGAAGTGGGATGAGGTAGTGTACTGGAGCCGAGAGCCAGACGATGGCTTGGACAGATTCGTCCTTAGAGAAGGAGACCTTGTCCTGGGCATGGATCGTCCATTCATCTCAGATGGAGTACGTGTTGCCAGATTGGCTCATAGTGATCTGCCGTGCCTTTTGCTTCAACGCGTGGCAAGGGTAAGCCCAGATCCACGCATGCATCCGAGATACCTGGAGCTCTTGATTTCGACGCAGTATTTCTGCGCGCATGTTTTGCCAGAAACGACGGGAGTAAGTGTTCCACACATCAGCGCCGAGCAGATTGCAAGCTTCGTGGTACCTGTGCCGCCATTTGAGGAGCAGGGCGCAATTTGTGAATTCGTCGATGCCTGTTTGCGGCAAATAGACTCTCTGATCCGAGGGTCTGGTTATGCCACCGAGCTGCTAACAGAACGCCGCTCCGCCTTGATCTCCGCCGCTGTCACCGGTCAGATTGACGTCCGCGGACTCGTCGAGCAGGAAGCCGCATGAGTCCCGCTGCCATACACAAGGAACTCGCGTTCGAGGATCAAATCTGCGCGGATCTTTCTTCGAGCGGCTGGCTTTACGCGGCGAGCGCCGCGCAGAATTACGACCGTGCCCGGGCCCTGTTCTCGGAGGACATCGTCGCCTGGGTCCAGACGGCACACCCCGTCGCGTGGCAATCGCTGCAGAAGAACCACGGCTCGAGCGCCGGGGAGGTCCTGCTCGATCGCCTCCGCCACCAACTGGATCAGCAAGGTACGCTGGAGGTCCTTCGTGGTGGCATCGAGATGGTCGGCGTCAAAGGCCGCATCCGTTTCGCCGAATTCAAACCCGCATTCAATATCAATCCGGACATTGTTGCGCGCTACCAGGCGAACCGGCTCCGGGTGATCCGCCAGGTCCGGTACTCCCTGGCCAATGAGAACTGCATTGACCTGGTGCTGTTTCTAAACGGCATTCCGGTCGCCACGGTCGAGCTCAAGACCGACTTCACGCAGAGCATTGTCGACGCGATCGACCAGTACCGGTACGACCGTCACCCCAAGCCGAAGGGGAGCGGCCCTGAGCCTCTGTTGTCGTTCCCAGGTGGCGCGCTTGTGCACTTCGCCGTGAGCAACAGCGAGGTCCACATGACCACGCGGTTGGAGGGTAAGGCCACCACGTTCCTGCCGTTCAACAAGGGTGATGGCGGCGGCAAGGGCAATCCGGTCGACCCCGTCAGTGGCCACCGCACGGCCTACCTCTGGAAGGAGGTCTGGGATTGGGAGGGCTGGCTCGAGATTCTGGGCCGCTACTTGGTGGTCCAGCGGGACAGCAAGAAGGTCATCGAACGGGTGATCTTTCCTCGCTACCACCAGCTGGACGCCACGCGGAAGCTGCAGGCGGCTGTCCTGGCCGATGGGGTCGGCGGTCGCTACCTCATTCAGCACTCGGCGGGCTCGGGCAAGACAAACTCGATCGCCTGGACGGCGCATTTCTTGTCCGAGTCACACGACACTCAGGACAAGAAGCTGTTCGACACGGTCATCGTGGTGTCGGATAGGAACGTCATCGACGCCCAGCTCCAGGAGGCCCTGTTTGGCTTCCAGAAGCAGATGGGCGTGGTGGCAACCATTACCAATGAGGAGTCGAGCAAGAGCGCCGCGCTTGCTGAGGCCCTCTCAGGCAACAAGAAGATCGTTGTCTGCACCATTCAGACTTTTCCGTTCGCCCTGGAGAAGGTCCGGGAACTTGCCGCCACCGAGGGCAAGCGGTTTGCGGTGATCGCGGATGAGGCCCACAGCTCGCAGACGGGGGAGGCGGCCTCGAAGCTGAAGGCTGTGCTGTCGCCCGAGGAGCAAGAGCTTCTCAAGGACGGCGGTGAGGTCAGTGCCGAGGATATTCTCGCGGCACAGATGTCCGCCCGGGCGGACGACAAGGGCATCACTTTCGTCGCTTTCACGGCGACACCCAAGAACAAAACGCTCGAACTTTTCGGCACTCGACCTGATCCGGCTCGGAAGCCAGCTCCCGACAACGTCCCGAAGCCGTTCCACGTCTACTCGATGCGTCAGGCAATCGAAGAGGGGTTCATCCTGGACGTGCTGCGGAACTACACGTCCTACAAGCTCGCCTTCAAGCTCGCCCATAACGGCAAGGATTACACCGAGCAGGAGGTCGAGCGCTCCCAGGCCATGAAGGGAATCATGGGGTGGGTCCGGCTCCATCCCTACAACATCGCCCAGAAGGTCCAGATCGTCGTCGAGCATTTCCGCCAGCACGTGGCTCCGCTCGTCAACGGTAAGGCCAAGGCAATGGTGGTGGTGGGCAGCCGCGTCGAGGCCGTGCGCTGGAAACTCGCGATCGAGAAGTACATCGCGCAGAAGGGCTATGCAATCGGCACGCTCGTGGCGTTCTCGGGCGAGGTGAACGACAAGGAGTCCGGCGCCGAGGCTTTCTCAGAGCATACCGCGTCGCTCAATCCGAACCTCAAGGGCCGAGACATCCGAGAGGCATTCAAGGGCGACCAGTTCCAGATATTGCTGGTCGCCAACAAGTTCCAGACGGGGTTCGACCAGCCGCTGCTCTGCGGCATGTACGTCGACCGTCGGCTGGCGGGCATCCATACGGTGCAAACCCTCTCCAGGCTCAATCGAGCCTTCCCCGGCAAGGACACGACCTACGTCCTCGACTTCGTCAATGAGCCGAGCGACGTCCTCGCTTCGTTCAAGGTGTACTACGAGACTGCCCAGCTCGAGACCACGACGAACCCGTCTCTGGTGCTTAACCTGCGGGCCAAGCTCGACGGTCAAGGTCACTACGACGACTTCGAGGTCGACCGGGTTGCACGAGTCGAGCTGGATCCGGAATCGACGCAGGGTGATCTGCTGAAGGCAATTGAACCGGTCGTAGATCGATTAATGAAGCTGTTTTCGGCCGCCAAGAAGGCGTGGGTTGAGGCGCTCGACGCCGGCAATGAAGCGGAGGCCAAGAAGCACAAAGACGCCATGGACGCCTTGGTCCTATTCCGCAGTGATCTTGGCGCCTACATGCGCCTGTACACGTTCCTCAGCCAGATCTTTAATTACGAGAACACTGACCTGGAGAAGCGGGCCATCTTCTACCGCCGACTGGTGCCACTGCTTGAGTTTGGCAGGGAGCGGGAAGGTATCGACCTGTCGAAGATCAAGCTCTCTCACCACGCGTTGAAGAAGCAGGGTGCCTACAAGCTGGATTTGGGGAAGGGCGAAGCTGAGAAGCTGCAACCCTTGACCGGCGCCGGCAGTGGTGGAGTGCAGGATAAGGACAAGGTTGCCCTTTCCATCATCATCCAGAAGGTCAATGATCTGTTTGATGGCGATCTGACGGACGATGACAAACTGGTCTATGTGAATAATGTGATCAAAGGTAAGTTGCTGGAATCGGCGGTGCTCCAACAGCAGGCGGCGAACAACAGCAAGGAGCAATTTGCCAATTCACCGGACCTTAAGCGCGAGCTGATCAATGCAATCATGGGAGCGCTCGATGCGCATACGACCATGAGTACTCAGGCACTGAATTCGACAACGGTGCAGGACGGCATGGCCGACATCCTGCTAGACCACGCCGGGTTGTGGGAAGCGCTCAGGGACCGCGGCACGACATCCGTAGCTGCTCGCTGACTGAACGACATCTGCAGAACGTAACTCCACCTGCCATTTGTGCCGCTGATTCGCGAGGATGAGGGGCTGGCGCTTGTGCCTCTGCTAATCGAACCAAGTCCGCCTGCTTACTCGTCGGACTGTATGCCCTGATCGGATGCAAATGCCTTGCCCTGGCGAACCTCCAGTCCGTCGCGGTAGAGCATCGGCACCTTCCAAGAAGCGCGCTGCACCTCCAGAAAGCCAACTTCCACTAATTGCCGAATTGCAGCTACCAACGGATCGCCGTCCAGGCCCAGAGTCGCGGCTAGCGTTTCCGTGTTGTGCTCTGCCTTCGACCTACGAAATTTCTGAACCAGATCTGCGATGTCTGATCCGGCCTCGGCGAGCAACGTATCCTCAACTCGTTGCGCGCTCAGTCGCTCCTGAGCGCTACGAAGAGAATCCGCAGAAATCAAGGGTGTTGTCGCGGCCAGCCGGTTCGGGTTTCGCGTCTCGGCGCGTATTTGCTCTTCGCGGGCTAGGTTGACAAGGTCAATCAAATTGCGTGGTGGCTTCACATCGTTACCGTCACGGATGCGAGACATAATCCAATTCCAAGATGTCGGCTTCCTCTCCGCTGGATCGACCTTATTGGGAAATAGACGATAGAAGAGTTCTTCGTCGTTAAGCGCTTCGCCACTGATGGCTTCAAGGAATTGCGCGTTATCTCTAATGCGACGGGCGAGCAGGTTGAGAAGATCCGCTTCGTCCCAGACAATCTCCTTTTTTCGAGCGTTGATATGGGTCAGGTTGACGAAGCCAGCGCCGATGATCTTTCGAAAGAGGTCTCGACGGATGAATAGCTTCATCCGCACGCGAGGAAAATCTAGCAAGTCCAAGTATGCACGCAGCAAAGCGCGCAAGGCGGGCCGCTCCACCGCTGGGAAGCCTTGGAATGCTTCGTCCAGCCGATCGAGAACTAGCCATACCGAGTAGCCGATCTCGTCCAGACAGTCGTTTAGTAGGCGAAGCGCCTGTTCGTGTGGGATTTCTTTCGGCGCGACATTTTCTTTCGCGCCAAACTCGACGCGTGGCGTCACGATCGGAACGCCGCTCTCCGACAAAGTGAATTCAATTTCTGCGGACTTTGGTGACAGAACTCGTTGAAGGGAGTTGATGATCTTGCCAAATATGGTTTCAGGCTTGTCATCCCTGGAACGAAGCCCTGTGTCTACGAGTAGTTGATTGAGTCGTTCGAACCGCTCAGAGTGGTTGTCGCCGGTTATCTCTAGCAGCCAATTCCCAACGAGCGACAGCACATACGCTTTCCAGACGCTGACGTATTGTCCTTCCGTCAACGCTTGCTGCTGAACCAATCTCTGAAAGATCGGGTTTCCTGCGGGATTAAAGCCAGCTAAAACCTCGATCCCCTGCAGTTGAGGAATGCTCCCGAATCGCTTCTGCAGAATTCGATAAACGGCCGTTTTGCCGGTGCCCTTGTCGCCTGCGATTATGTCGGCCTCCGCGGCAATCAGCGCATGAAATGCCTCGTTTTCAACGAAATATTTCTCAAGCGATTTGTCGAATTCGGCGACCGAACTGCCGAGCTCGAGGGATCGAAGTACGTCTTTAACAAGCGGAGCTTCCGAACTTGCAGCCATGAATGCACCATGCAGTGGGTTCCGAGTCTGGCAACGCGACGAAGGGCCCGGGTGAGTTTAGCCAAAAGCGCACAAAAACGGGGCGTTGGGGTGTCGTAAATCGCGGTCATGGTTGAGGCGGGGCCGTGGAGGGTCAAGGTGCGTCAATTCCTGACCGGGCCGCGCGACCGGGAGGCACGGGGAATCGGCTGGCGGCATCATGCGATGGCGGCCGGCGGTCATCGTCGGCCGCCGGGCAACGTTGGACGCCCTTTGGCACCTGGAACAGGTAGAGCTGTAGACCTCGCACTATTGGCGGCGCATCGTGTGTTGATCAGAATGGGGCGGCCCGGTGAGGTCGAGGATGATTAGCCACCTTAATGTCTTTGTCCCGTATGAGAGGGTCGCTGCGTCGCATGAAAACCAGTTGACGCGGGCGCTACTTGCGGTGCTGCGCTACAGTCCCATGGCGCATCAGGCCTGGCTCCGGCTGGCCGCACCGGAACGCAGCCTGTGCGACCTGGCTACAGCGGAGTTCGCAACACAGCGTCAGCGCGTCCTCGGCGCCGATGCCGAGGTGGCCGCTGGCGAGGCGGTACCGGGTATCAGCGTGTGGCTCGCGCCGGACGCGGCGGACGTCAGCACGCCCATTTCGCATTCGGACCGTCAGCAGGTTCTTGATGGCATTGTCACGTACGGCACTGATCTTGTCATCGTCATTGAGAACAAGATCTCATGGGGAGCGATGACCGACCAGCCGCACCGGATCAATCTGCACGGCTCTCCGGTTCAGTTCGAGGAGAAGGCTCGTTCGATTTCGTGGCAACGTCTTCTCGGGGTCCTGACTGATCTGATCGAGCGCGACCTCGTGTCGGGTGCTGAGCGCCTGCTGATCAATGACTTTCTGGAACTTGTTGAAGAGCACTTTCCACTCATCGGCCCGTACTCGACGTTGGCGCAGTGTGGTGAGAACCGCTTCCGCGTGGAGCGCCGTCTTGACGCCATTCAGGGGCAGGCGGTGGGTATCGACACTGGCAAGGCTTTGGGGTGGCGCGACATTGCCGGGACCCCCAAAATATTTATGGCGTGGCTCGGATTATCAAGCGACTACTCGGCAGCATGTCTCCGCATGTATCCCGCCGACACCTTGGGCCAGTCACGCGCATTTTACGGTGATGCCGCAGCGGTCGAGTCGGTCCTCGCGCTCCGACCCGATGGCTGGCACGTCGAGCCGAACTTCCACTGGGGCTTCATGGCGGGGGGTTATGCGTGGGCGCGAACGCCGCTGCCGGTTGACGAGTATTGCGCCTACTGGGTCAGCGAAATTGGCGCAACGCGCGAGATCGGTCGCCCGGAATGGGAGACGTATTGGGCGAAGCTCGAATCTGCCCACGTCGTTCAGGCTGCTGATAAGGAGGCGTTCGACGCAGAATTCACGCGCAGCCAGCGCCAGAGGGCTCATCCTCGTCCGGGGTTGTTCTGCGAGTACAAGTGGCCGCTCGCCGAGGCTCGTCGACTCGACGCGCATGGAAAGCTGGTCGAGATCGTTCGAGCGCGTATCAACGAGATGTTGATCGCACTCCGTGCCCCACCGGTGACCGGTCACGGCGGAGCTCTGCGTTAGGGATTATTGGTCTGGAGGAGCCGCGGATTCTGGTTGCGCCACTGACGTCACCCCGATTTTTCGCAATCGTTTAGAGCTGGACTAGAGCGGTGCTCAGCGTCCTTCATGATGCAGCCCGGAAATTGCGAACACTGCGGTTGCGCTGAAGATGGGGCAGGCACTTGTTCGATAACGAATCTTACCGCCGCACCGCCTGTAGAAATACCGACTCTCTATGAAAATCGAGATATCGCCGCTGCCCTTCCGAGAAGGCGCCGGCATTGAACTTGACGCCTACCGGCACGCCCATTTTCTTCAATGAGTGCTCGTGCGCCACGCGCGAGACCAGCAACTCGCCGTTGTCTTCAAAGCTGATGAAGCCGCGGTCAAAAAGATGATCGATCGACGGCGTGAGCAATAGCCCGTTCTCGCCGTCCAGACGCTCGGCGTTGTCGCTGTCCCGCCAGGGCTTGCAGTGGCTGGCGATCAGGTGTTCGGGGCGGTTTACGCCAGTGACGCGACAATGCGTCTCGATGCGCGCGACCTCCTGGCGGAACTTGCCCTGCCCGCGCCGCGCGAGCACCAGCTGCTCGCGCGTGGTATCGGGAATGGCGGCGTCCTTCTCGATCGACGAGCGCAGATGCTCCTCCCACTCTGCAATGGACTGAGCTGGCCGGTCCGAAAGCCCGGTGTCGCGGGCGAAGGTGTTCCCCAGGTCGATCGCATGCTGTGCCTCGTGTCCGATCAGGCCAGCCAGTGCGTGAGCCATCGGCTCTGGGACCGAAGTCAGATATACGGACTGGCTACCCTTGCCATTGGGAGAGAGAGGCGAGTACCTCTCCGGGAGAAGGGGGCGCAAGACCGCCATGCTGGTGGACGGTCTGACTGCCGTTGAAAGCGGCCGGTACTCGACATCCACCTTCCAGCCGACCTGTTCCCAGTTCATGCCGACCGATCCGAACTCGAGCGGCTTCGGGCATTCGTAACAGTGTGATTTGGCGACGCCGATGGCGCGGATATAGGTATCGGCAAACGAAAAGATCAAATCGCCGGGTGCGACCTCGCGCATGAACTCGTAGAAGGGGTTGATGTGCCCGTTCGCTTTGCGTTTAGGCGACCACAGGTAGCCGCCGACCACCTCGTGCCGAAAGGTCTGGTTTTGATTGACCCACCAGTAATGCAATCTGCGACGCCTTCAGCGGCCTCTACGTGTTTCCCTAGCTAACGCACTGAACAATCTAGAGAAAAATCGCCATTTGCGCTATAGGTGTCATGCTACACGGGCGCAACTGCGTGTATTGGAGATGCGGAGACTTAGCCGATACGGCTGCCCGTCCGACAATCCGGAGAAGGTCACGGAGACGGTTCTCGAGCAGGCGGCGCTGCAATCCGAAAAATGGGTGTTGGGATAGCCACCCCGCCTCGCAAAGCCGAGCGCAGGAAGCGGATCTATGTTCTAGGCACGCGGAGTCTTGTGCCTGCGGATAGAACTGAAAAGAGGAATTTGTATGGCCCGAAAGCGTAGTCCACTGGTCAGTCAGTACCTAGAGAACGTATCGCGTCGGGCGCTGGATGACTATCAAGCTGTAATTCGCCAGTTCGTCCGACGCCGCCACGGCATATATGTCCTCTACCGTCGTGACCGGGTCTACTACATTGGCCTGGCACAGAACCTGCGCAACCGGATCGCGCACCACTTGCGAGACCGGCACGCCGATTCATGGGATCGATTCAGCGTGTATCTGACGATCGCGGATAGCCACATGAAGGAGCTTGAATCTTTGCTCCTACGGATTTCGAAGCCGAAGGGGAACAAGGCGGGCGGCCGCTTCGCTAAGGCCGAGAGTCTTCAGCGGCACCTGAAACGGGAGATCAAAGAGCAGCAGCGCCGCGAGTTGGACGAGGTCATGGGCCGGGTATCTCAGCGTCCGGCGGTGCGGGCCAAGGTAGTGAGCAATACTGGTGGACGCCAACCCGTATTGGCTGCCTATCCCAATCGACCAAAGTTTTTGCGCGGCCGTTACAAGGGTAAGTTCCATCGCGCACGGATCTTGCGTGACGGCAGCGTGAGTCACAGTGGCAAGACGTACAATTCTCCGTCACTTGCGGCTGCCGCCGCGTGCGGTCGATCGACCGCGAATGGCTGGTGGTTTTGGACATACCAGAGGGCGCCTGGGGACTGGGTACGCCTGCGGGAGCTAAGGGGATAGTGGCCGGTGATCCGGGACTGAACGAAGCAATGTGCTGCTGATGAAAAACCTTGCTCTGGGTGGTCTCCCAGATCGAGGGGCTACGGTCAGGTGGCTCATTCGGTGAGCCAGGAGTGGAAGTAGTCTTGAACAGATGTTGATCAGAGGGTTGGCACCCCACTCGCCAATCTGACAACTGCGCGGGGAGAGGCAGGCTACTTTGACGCGCCATCGCAAACAGCTGGAAATCTTCGGCCAGGGCTCACAGTCCGTGGTTTACGGCCTCGGTACCCTGGATTGGCCCTCTCAGGAGCGGTTCCCGCTCAATGTCGCCGGTCGTCACGTCCGCGATCAGGTCGTCCAGGACCTCGTTAGCTCCGCCACTCCCCTGATCGTGACAGGCTATGCAGCCATTGATCATGTTGTGGACTTCCTGTCGCAGTTCCAATCGGGCCACTCAGGGATCCGATTGCTGTTTGGCAGTGAGCCGAGCCAGGGTAGGCCGGAACGTTATGGTGGCAGTGGGCGGGAATTCAGCCAGGAAGTGAGAGCGTATTGGCTGTCTCGCGGAATTTCACCGAGGCTCAGTCTTAAGCTAATTCAGGCCGTAGAGAGGCTTGAACGTGGAGAGGTGGAGGCCCGCTACCTGGGGGACTCGGGAACGAGGCTACACGCAAAGATCTATCGAGGTGATCTGGCAGTCACTTTAGGCTCCAGCAACTTCACCCAACCCGGCCTTGTGTCCCAACTCGAAGCGAATGTTCGCTTCACGGCCACATACGATAAAGCTAGGTTTCGAGAAGCCAGCGCTATTGCGGAAAATTATTGGTCATCTGGGACGTCCTACACGAAGGAGCTCATTGACCTGCTCAATTCGATGCTGCGGTGGGTCACCTGGCAGGAGGCGCTCGCTCGGGCGTGCGCTGAGTTGCTGGAGGGACAGTGGGCTAAGGAATACCTTGATGCACAGCCACTGGCTGGTGATCAGCCATTGTGGCCCTCCCAGCAGCAGGGCATTGCGCAAGCTCTGTGGATTCTGGAGACCGTGGGAAGCGTACTGGTCTCGGATGCGACGGGTTCTGGAAAGACCAGACTGGGCGCACATTTGCTACGTGCCGTCATGGACCGAATCTGGAAATTCGGGCGGATTCGACGTGGCCGAGCTGTCGTTGTCGCCCCTCCCGCCGTGGCTCGTACCTGGCAGGTCGAGGCGACATTGGCTGGAACGCAGCTAGAGGTTCGCTCTCATGGCAAGCTCAGCCGAAGTGACGGGAGTGACCACGATGAGGTGGTTGAAGCCGTTCGTCGCGCTCAGGTCCTTGCCGTGGATGAGGCACACAACTTCCTAAATCGATCGTCTGAACGGTCCCGCGTTCTTCTTAGCAACATGGCGGACCATACGATTCTCTTCACGGCGACGCCAATTAATCGAAATGCCGCAGATCTGCTGCGTCTGGCAGATGTTCTAGGCGCAGACAATCTTGCGGCTGAAACGCTCGAAGCGTTTGAGGACATGCTGCGCCACCCAAATCGCGTGGGGGCAATGAGCGAGCAGCAGCTTGGTCGCCTAAGGACGGAGTTGCGGCGGTTTACGGTCCGCCGGACCAAGACGATGCTGAACGCGCTAGTCGATGAAGGGCCGGAGAGGTATCGGGATGTCAAAGGAAAGCTATGCCGATACCCCCGACATAATCCGGAAGTCTATCAACTTCATGAGTCCGCTGAGGATAAGCGTATTGCGGCGGAGATTCGAATTGCCACGACAGAGCTGACTGGGGCGGCACTCGTCACCAAGGCGGTAGAACTCCCAGTGTCACTTCGACATGAAGGGTGGTCGGAGGAAAAGTTCCTTCAATCCAGACTCAATGGTGCCCGCCGCCTCAGTTCGTATCTGGTCATGTCGGCGCTCAGATCGTCCTGCTGCGCTGTCATCGAGCATCTGATTGGGACCGCTGAGGCAATCCGTGAATTCGAGCTCAAGACAGAGCACAAGCGCCAAGAGACTGGCAATGTCATCGGAAAGCTTGAAAGCAGGAAAGGAAAGCCACCGGGTAGCCGCCTTTCGATTCCTCATGTCCCTGCATGGCTAACCGATGCCGACGAGCATCTGCGGGTCTGCGAGGCAGACTTGGCGATTTACCGACGCATTTTGCAGCTTGTTCGAGCGATGTCGGACCGGAGGGAGATGCAAAAAGTCGCCTTGCTGGCGAAGCTCACCAGAAAGCACGCGATGGTCGTCGCGTTTGACAGTCGTCCAATCTCGCTTGCGGTGCTGCGCAAGCGGTTGCGCGTCCTTCTGGGGAACAAGCATCAGGAGGTTGATGTAATTCTAGCGACGGGGGAGCGTGCTGCCGCCCGCAAGGAGGTGTCGTCCAAGATGCGCCGGGGTGCGGGTCATTCAGGCGCCTTGATCGCGATGTGCTCGGACTCAATGTCAGAGGGCGTCAATCTTCAGGAAGCTTCGGTCGTCGTGCATTTGGACATGCCGAGTGTGGTACGGGTGGCGGAGCAGCGCGTGGGCCGTGTTGATCGTATGGATAGCCCGCACA
Organism: uncultured Gammaproteobacteria bacterium; assembly: GCA_963732415.1. Taxonomy (GTDB): domain Bacteria; phylum Pseudomonadota; class Gammaproteobacteria; order Steroidobacterales; family Steroidobacteraceae; genus RPQJ01. The sequence goes on along the minus strand of CAVSZK010000020.1, from coordinate 23,364 downwards.
AGAGTATCCAGGTCTGGTGGCCGCAGGACGCAAAGGAGTTCGCTCTTCGGTCCGATGAGCGGTTCTTGGAACGGTATGCCACGGTCGAGAGTCTGCTCGGTTCAAACTTGCCGCTGCCAGAGGCATTAGGCGGAAGCGGTTCGGATGGTCGCGATGAGGTGATTTCGACGGAAGCAATGATTAAGGAAGCCGAAGACGTAGATGCTGAGCCATGGGACGGAATCCAGGATGCCTTTTCGTCGGTTCGGGATCTAGTTGACGGTCCAACACGCATCGTTCCGGCGGATACCTACCGAGAATACCGTGAGGTCACAGAGCGTGTACTGGCCCGAGTCAGTTGTGTCAGATCCGAGAATCGATGGGCATTGCTGTGTTTCGCGGGCTCAGCTCTGGGTGCCCCACGGTGGGTACTCTTTCGAGAGCAGGGCGACCGAGTGACGGCTGAGCTTGATTCCATTTGTCATGAACTCCGGGATCGTCTTGGTCTAGAGCGGAACAATCTCGAGCCAACAGAAAGAGCGATGAAATGGCTTGAGCGAGCGGTCGATCGCGTTCACACCGGCGAACGGGATCTGTTGCCCAGGCGGAAGCAACGTGCCTTGGAAGAGATGGCGCTAGTTCTCGGGCACTACAAGACGAAGTGTGAGATACGGGGCGAGCACGACGATGTAGATAAGCTTCGAACCATACTTTCCGCGATGCAGGATGACGACCCTGAGCTCTGGATTGACTGGGATTTGGTGGCCGAGCGCTGGCTCGATCTGATTCGGCCCGTTTGGTACGAAAGACTAACGGGTCGTCGGAAGCAGACACGGCCCCTATTGCTAAGGGATGTCAGGGCCGCTCTCAAGGACACAAGGCCACTCGAGTTGACCCAGGTTTTTGCGGCTTTCCTGCCGTTGCCGACCCTGCAACCGCTCGATGAACGGTTGGCTGCTTGTATCCTCGGAATTCCAGAGTAGAGGCGGCGTGCCCTGCGCGAGCATGTTGGGACAAAAGTTTCCCGCATCCGAGAATGGAACCGACATGCATGTCGTTCAATTCAAAGTTGGTCCTCTAGAATCGTCCAGTTGATCTTACCGCCAAGGAGGGAATGTGCTCACTAAGCTGATCGTTGTGCTGTATGTATGGCTGTTTGAGATTGCACTGTGGTTGGCGCTCCTAGTTGCAAGTGTTGTGGGATACCGGGTCATCGTGCCGATGATGCAAGACGCCGGCGCGGTACTCGCAAACGAGTTTGCGTGGAAACTCACAGGGGCACTGGTGTTCCCAGTCCTTACATTCTTGGTCTTGGCCGTAATTACTGGCCCGATTCTGATTCTCGTTGATTTGAGGAACGCGGTAAGAAGTATTGAAGCAAGAGCAGAACCAGGAGATGAGCTAGATGGTTTGCTGGGTCTCGGGCGCAGGGAACCGACCATGTGATCGCCGAGAGGCCCAACTAGTGCAGCGAGCCGACCGCCTGCCGGCGGCGCTGGCAAGTATCCTTGACGGCTATTCAATTGCGTCCGGTGCTACATGCTTTGCCTCAGGGGGGGCGTGCCCGCCGCGCCTCATTTGACACAACCGCATCGTATGCGGGCCGACTATTCTGGCTCCATGAGAAGTCGAGGGGCTCCGGTGACGTCACCCCGAATGTATCTACTCCAATCAGGAGCTCGGGCAAACCGTGACGTTACTGGCGTTTTCGTATGAGTTTGGAACTGGAACAAGGGCAAAAATTAGTGCTACGACAGGCCGCTACTGAGATCGGGATACTTCCCGCCAGCGACACAGCATCCGATCTGAGTGTGGCCTACTGAAATTGCCTCCGGGAACTTATCTGGATATGACCGTTGTTGAAGGACAAATCGAGTCTCTCAAGCGATTGAAGGAGACGTTGAAAGGAAACGGCATCACCAGATTCAGTTCTCTCGGTGACATGGATCGCTTTGTTAAGAACTATGAAGCGGAAAGAAGACAGCTCCCTGACCTTATTGAAGGTGCACTAGAGACGGAACTCCAAGGGATGCATGCGGCCCTGGCGAGGCAGGAACAGATCTACCAGGAAGTACAGGCGACCGTCGGAAATGAGCTGGGGCAGGTGGCCCTGACGCTAGAGGCCGAGATCGCTAAAGCCAGAAACAAGAGCAAAAGGAATCCTATCTATAGAGTTATCTATTTTCCGGTGATCAAGTACTGGTCTCTTAGGAAGTCGAATCTGGAAAAGAACTTCCACGCCGTTCTCAATAGAAAAGCAGAGGATGCCGCATCGAATGTCGCGAAACAGAAGCGTCAGATCGATGAGGTGTCGAGAAACAGAAGCAGCATCATTTCCAGGCGCTGCATGAAATCCCTTAGAGAGTTGGACCATACGAAGGCAGTTATTGACGGCCTCCAAACACTGGTTGCTGGGGCCATCGGAGAAAATGCTGTTGTAAAGACACTTCAGCAGCTATCAGATGAGTTCTACCTATTCAATGATCTCTCGCTCGAGTTCGATCCGCCCATCTATAACAGGAATGAAAATGACAGGATTGTCAGCATTCAAATAGATCATCTGCTCGTTTGCCGAGCCGGGGTGTTTCTTCTCGAAACAAAGAACTGGAGTAGAAAGTCACTAGACAACCTTGACCTGAGATCACCGGTCAAGCAGATCCTGAGAAGTAGCTTTGCATTATTCGTATTGCTAAATCGCGATTCAGAATTCGGCGATATCGATCTCGAGCAGCATCACTGGGGTTCCAAGAGGATACCGATACGGAATGTTGTGGTAATGATCAATGAAAAGCCGAACGTGGAATTCAGACACGTAAAGGTCGTGTCACTGGCCGAATTGAACGCCTATATCCAATATTTCGACCAAGTGTTCAGCGCCAAAGAAGTTCAAAGCCTCGTCAGATATTTGAAGGCTAGAAAGCGAATGGGCGAGTGATCTTTGCATGCATTAGTGAGTCAGGTCACCGTGCGATTCGGTGTACGCTCATGAGCGGCGTTAGAAACCGTCCGCTTCTGCTCGATCGCAGATGACGCGAAGTCGGCGTCGGACTGCAATCGTCGGACCTGACGCCATTGGGAGATCCGCATGGGCGTCGGCGGCTGGAAGACGCGTCGGCTCATTTGTTGTGATGTCCCACGAAGGAACGGAAGGATCGCGATGACGCTGCGCCGCGACGACCTTTTTCACATTACCGAGAAGACGCTCGAGCACTACAACGAGTGCGCCGCCGAGTTCTGGGCAGGCACACGCGACCACGATGTGAAGCAGAACATCGAGGCGCTGCTGCGGCACATTCGCGGCGCGCCGCCGTTTCGCATACTCGATTTCGGCTGCGGCCCGGGGCGCGACCTGGCGGCGTTTCGCGCCCTTGGCCACGAGCCAATCGGCCTCGAGGGCTCCCCGACGTCCGCTGCCATGGCGCGCGCGCACAGCGGCTGCGAGGTCTGGGAGCAGGATTTCCTGGCATTGAAGCTTCCCGCTGGTCTCTTCGACGGCATCTTCGCCAACGCCTCGCTGTTCCACGTGCCGCGCCAAGAGGTCCCGCGCGTGCTGGGCGAACTGCGCGCGGCGCTCAAACCGGATGGCGTGCTGTTCACGTCGAACCCTCGGGGGAACAACGAGGAGGGCTGGAATCAAGGGAGGTACGGGGCCTATCACGACCTCGCATCATGGCGCGCGTTTCTTGAAGTGGCGGGGTTCGCGGAACTGGAGCACTACTATCGGCCGCCGGGTTTGCCACTTGAGCGACAGCCTTGGCTCGCCAGCGTATGGCGAAAGAGCGGTGTGTCCGACGAGACGTAACGGCGGTTTGGAGCGGACCGTGCAAGGGCGTGGATTCGATTGCGGTCGGAATGCGGCCGCTCGACGCGGTCGTCTGCGCGCCCCCGAGCCGGCCTTCGTCGCGGCCCCAGAGTGGCCCGCTGCGGTGCGGTCGGGGGGCGGGCATGACTGCCCCAATGGGCGGCCCCGCGCTGCGCCTCGGGCGCGACGAAATTGCGTTCGCCGGGTGCGTCGGCGTGAAACCCGCGTGGGGTCGAGCCCGTGGGCGGCGCGAGTCTCCCACCAGGGATCATTAAATCAACATCAAATGATCACTTGATGTCATCAAGCGGTTCATCGCGGCGGTTCGGAGCGGATCGGCGAAGGCCCGGAATCCTCTAAGACGATGTTCCGGATGGGCGCTCGGAATATCTGAGGGCGACGGCGGGGTTCCGGCTGGGCACGGGCGTCGCTCGGGAGACGCGCGCGCATGGATGGTCTGAGATCCATGTTGCGGATTCCACGCGAGTCGGCCACTGATTCCAGCGCATGCCGGGCCGGCGTTCCACGGCAAGCCGGGCCGAGGGTGACAGGACGTTGCTACTGTCGTTCAGTCTTTGATGTTCGTCAACGGGCCTTGGTGGTTTTGGCCGCCGCGGCCGACTTCTGCTTGCGCATCGACTCACCCTTGAGCGTGAGTCGATAGCTGTTGTGGATGAGCCGGTCGAGGATCGCATCGGCGATCGTCGGGTCCTGCAGGAACGCGTGCCACTGCTCGACCGGGATCTGGCTGGTGATCAGTGTCGAGCGACGGTCGTAGCGGTCATCGAGGATCTCGAGCAGGTCGCGACGCACGGACTCGGCGAGCGGCGCGAGCCCGAAGTCGTCGATGATGAGCAGGTCCGCCTTTGCGATCTGGCGCAGCAGCGTGCTCTTGTTCTGCAGGGCGGCGTAGCGCGCCAGTTCGTCGATGAGGCGCGGGATGCGGAAGAACCGCACGCTGTAATCGGCGCGGCACGCGGCATGACCGACAGCACAACCGATGTAGCTCTTGCCGACGCCGGTCGGGCCGGTGATGAGCACGTTCAGGTGCTCGGCGATCCAGCCGAGATCGGTCACCTGGCCGAGTGCGGTTCGATCGAGTCCACGCGGCGCCTTGAGGTCGAGGTCCTCGAGGGCGGCGCTCTGCGTGAGCTTGGCCCAGCGCAGCCGCTGCCGCAGCCGGCACGACTGCCGTTCGACGAGCTCGTGCTGGATGAGGAGCGCCAGGCGCTCGTCGAACGTGAGTTCGTTCGAGGCCTGGGTGGAGAGCTGCTGTTCGAGCGCCGCGGCCATGCCACGCAGCCGCAACTCGTGCAGTTGGTGAAGAAGGGGTTGGGTCAGCATCGGGATCCTCTCAGGTGAAGTAACGGGCACCGCGCACGTTGTCGTGCGCAGGCGTGGGCGAGGGCTCGGGTGCGGGCACCGGGGGTGCCACGATGAGCGCACGGATGGCGCGGTAGCTGTAGGTCCTCAACTCGAGGGCACGCTCGCAGGCAGCCTCGAGCGCCGCGGTGCTGAAGTCGTGAGCGAGCCGCAGGATGCCGAGCGAGGCGCGCAGCGCCTCGTCGGGATGGGTGCGGCGATGGACCTGCTCGCGCAGCACGGCAGCGGTGGCCGGCCCGATCGCCTCGGCGCGCTCAAGGAGGCGCTCGTGGTTGAGCTCGATGACGGCCCGATGCCGATCAGGCCGATGGGCCGGGTCGGTGATGAAGCGGCGAGCGCCGCCCTGGCGCAGGTGTGTGGCGACCGCCTGGCTGCGGTAGAACACCTCGACCATGTGTCGCGTCAGGCGCAGATCCACCGTCTTGCCGATCAGTCGGTACGGCACCGAGTAGTACCGGCGCTCGAACTCGACGTGATAATCGAGGTGGACCTTGGCCTTCTTCCAGGTCGCGTACTGGTAGCGCTCGGCCGGCAACGGCTTGAGCGCCGGCCGGTCGAGCTCGAGGTAGTGGCTGCGCCGCGTGCCCGTCTCGCGGGAGAGCGGCCGGTCGTTGTAGCGCTCGAGCGCGGCCCACAGGGCGGCGTTCAACTCGCTGAGGCTGAAGAACGTGCAGTGGCGAAGTGGTGCCAGGATCCAGCGCTCGATGCCCTGCACCGCGACCTCGACCTTGGCCTTGTCGCGCGGCTTGCGCACCCGGGCCGGCAGGATCGCCACGCCGTAGTGCTCGGCGAAGTCCTGGTAGCTCGGGTTGAGGTCGGGCTCGTAGCGGCAGGCGCGGGCGACGCCGCTCTTCAAGTTATCCGGCACGATCGCCTGCGTCACACCCCCGAAGTACTCGAGCGCACGGACGTGGGCGCCGAGCCAGTCGGCGACCGTCTGGGTCAGGCTCGCCTCGACGTAGGTGAAGTTGCTCGCGCCGAGCGCGGCGACGAAGATCTGCGCGGTCTGCACCTCGCCGCTGTCGCGCTCCACGATGCTCATCGTGAGCCCCGCGTAGTCGACGAACAGCTTGTCGCCCGGCGCGTGCTCGAAGCGCATCACGGCGTCCTGCCGGCCGCGCCAGGCGTCGTAATCGCGGCAGAACGCACTGTACTGGCAGCCGTCGGGGTGGCGCGCCCGGTACTCCTGCCACAGCAGCATCCGCGTCACACCCTTGCGGGCGAGCTCGGCGTGGACCGTGGCGAAGTCCGGCGTCGGGTACCGGGCCTGCGCCGTCGCGCTCGGGTAGAGCCGTGCGGCGAGATCCTCGTCGTCGCACTCCACCGGCAACGGCCACTCGATGCCAGCGGCGCGTGCCCGGCGCAGGCACTCCTGCACCGTCGAACGCGCCGAACCGATCACCGCAGCGATCTCCCGGTCACTCAGTCGTGCCTCGGCCTTCAGCCTCAGCACCTCACGAATCTTGCGCACGGACAACCTCGCTTGCGCCACCGTCGACCTCCCCGGGAACGCCCCGAAAAGGTCACGGTAACTGGTTGTCCTGTCGCCCCTCAGCCGGCCCGGCTTAGCGTGGAACGGTGGCCCGGCATGCCGTGGAATACCGGCCCGGCATCACGTGGAATCGCGGCCCGACATGCCGTGGAATCTGCACCATGTAACGGCCGACGCCCGTATCGCAGTGAACGCGGCGTCGCGATCGCTCCGGACCTACGCGAGGACGTGGGGTGACCGGACGAAGTCGGCGCAGAGCGCCCGCGGGGTGGGGACCTTCCGACTGGACGTCACCCCGGTTTCTTGTACGCGTTTAGAGCCGGAGTAAGCCACTTCCGGCTGGCGCTGAAATCGGGGACCAGGTCAATTGGATCTCACACTTGATACGGACGCTTGCGTCCGGAGGGTACCGATTCGATGCGCCCGCGGCGTGTTCCGCGCGGGAATGAACTTGCCTCCGATGGTGAGGTCAGCTGTTCACTCCGTCGCCGTCGTATTGCGGACCAGGCCGGACGAGACGGGCTTTCGCCGTAGAGTACTTGAGGGCAGTTCGCCGAAACATCGCTCGTATGCGCGCGAGAACTCGCCGAAGTGCCAGAAGTCCCACTTGAGCGCTTCGAGCGAGACTTGTGTCGATCCTGGTTCAGCGGCAAGAAGGGCCGCGCGCACTCGGTGCAGTCGCAGTCGTATCAGGTATGCCACGGGCGACAGACCCATGACCTCCTTGAAGGCGCACTCGAGGGTGCGTTCGCTCACGTCTGCGGCCCGGCACAAGTCGGAGACATGCACACGCTCCCCGACACGCGAGAGCGCGTAATCCTCCGCGATCGTGACGACCCGGCTGTGTGCCTGTCGTGTTCTTTCCGTGCCGAAAGGCTCAAGAGTGTCGCTCAAACGCATAGCCGTGAGCAGCGCTTCCAGCAACTCGACCTGCGCGGCGTCCCGCTCGGCGCGTCCGTCGTCGAACAGCGCGGGCTTCCTTGACGCGGCGGCCGTCAGTCGCTTGCCCCACCGGAAAAGCAGTCGGGCTCTTGCTGGATCGGTGTGCAAGACTTCGATGTGGCGCGGCCAGTGAAACTCGCCCTCGCGCTGCCGGGCGGACAGGTGTTCCCGGATGTCTTCCGGCGGCACCAGCAACGTGATGCTCTCCCAGCCCGGATCGACGACAAATCCAGCCTCAGTCCTGGGCTCCGCGACCAACATCATGCCTGGACGAACCTGGAGCCCTTCCACGGTGCCGGTGGCTCGCGGACCAAAGGTGACGTAAGCCAGCAAACCGTCGTGCGCTTTCGTCCGCGTCCTGACACGCAGGTTCGTGGACTGATAGACGACCGTGGCGGTCTTGAGTCTCACGATCACACGCCTTGCGCGCAGGGGCATCGACTGCAAAGGCATCGCATCCTGCTCGAACAGGTCCATGCCTGCACTGGCGGCAGTCAGGTCGCTGATGTCCACGACCGTGACCGCAGGCTGAACGGATGTAGTGGAAAACACCATCTTCGCTGCGTTCTGCGGATTTCCGATAGACCGTAACGAGCCGTTGACCGGACACTGCGCCCTGGTCAAGTCGAGTCCAGGCGAGCCATCGCCACCGGCCCCACCTCGTCGGCCAGTGTATCAGTGTGCCATCGCCACGAAGCCAACACAGGGGTCGATCCTCATGGCGCGAGTCAAATTGATGCGAGCCTCTGTCGCCGTGATCGCTGGTCTCCAAGCGGCCCTGTTCGGCGCGTGGCACTCCCGCCCAGGCGCAGGTTCAACCGAAGCGACCGAACATCGTCATCATCCTCGGCGACGACCTCGGTTTCGCCGACATGGGCTCGTTCGGTGGCGAGATCAAAACGCCGAATCTCGACTCGCTGGCCAGGGATGGCGTGCGCTTCGCGAATTTCTACACGAACGCAAGTTGCTCGCCCACGCGATCGGTGCTGCTGAGCGGCGTGGACACGCACCGCAACGGCATCGGCAACATGGACGAGTGGACTGCGCCCAACCAGCGGGGCGTGCCCGGTTACGAGGGCTACCTCAACAACCAGGTGACGACGCTTCCGCAATTACTGAAGGACGCCGGCTACCACACCTACATGGTCGGCAAGTGGCACCTGGGCAAGGCGCCGGACCAGATCCCGGCTGCCCGCGGCTTCGAGCGGGATTTCTCCCTGCTCGACGGCGCCGGCAGCTACTGGGACATGACGAACTTCACGGCCGCCGCGCCGCAGTCGGTATTCACCGAAGATGGGCGCTACCTGATCCGACTGCCCAAGGATTACTACGCGACCAAGACCTACACGGACAAGCTGATCGGATACATCGACGCCAACCACGGCGACGGCAAGCCCTTCTTCGCATATGTCTCGCACCAGGCGCCGCACGATCCATACCACCTGCCGAAGGAGTGGCGTTCACGCCATGTCGGCGAGTACGACAAGGGGTGGGACGCGGTCCGGCAGGAACGGCTGAAGCGGCAGATCGAACTCGGCATCACGCCTGCGGGCACGCAACTCGCCGAGCGGATGTGGTTCGTGCCGGACCCCATCGTGCTGGCTCCGGCGACGCGGGCCATCCTCGGCAAGAAGATGGAGCTCTACGCCGGCATGGTGGAGAACATGGACTACCACGTCGGCCGGCTCATCGATCACCTCAAGAAGATCGGCGAGTATGACAACACCGTCTTCATCGTCTTCGGCGACAACGGCGCGGAAGGAACCGACCTCTTCAAGATGATTGCGGGTACGCCGGGCACGCGGGATTATCTCTACGCGGCCATCAAGTGGTCGCAGACCAATCCCAACGCGTGGGGCGACCCGGGCTCCTACGTGGCATACGGACCGATGTGGGCGCAGGTGTCGATGACCCCCTTCAGCCAGTACAAGGGCTGGCTGGGGGAGGGCGGAATCCGAAACGCACTCATCGTGAGCGGGCCCGCGGTCAAGCGGCCCAAGGGAAGCATCAACCATGGGCTGATGCACGTGGCCGATCTCATGCCGACATTGCTCGAGATGGCAGGCACCAGCTACCCGAAGAGTCTCGATGGGCGCGAGCTGCCCCCGCTCATGGGCAAGTCCTGGGGTCCGGTGCTGGCGGGCCAGGCGGAATCACCGCGCACAGAGCAGGACTGGCTTGCCTGGGAACTCTTCGGCAACCATGCCGTGCTGCAGGGCGGCTGGAAGCTGCGCTGGGAATACAAGTCGATCGGCAAGGGCGAGTGGGAGCTCTTCAACATAGCAGCCGATCCCGCCGAGCGACACGATCTCGCTGCGGAGAACCCCGACAAGGTCAAAGCCATGGTGGCGCTCTGGGACGACTACGTCCGGTCGAACAACGTCATCCTGCCGAGCCGCTCCGTGTTCGAGACGCTGGAAGACCAGTTACCGCCGCGCGTGCCGGACGACCCAGGATACCCGCCGCTGATCTACAAACGACAGTTCGTGCCACCCAAGGACATGATGGCGGAGCCAAAACCCTGACCATCGCTGATCTGCGAATCAACCAAGAAATAGGGATGGACATTCCATGAACATCGAGCGGGACCTAGTGCATCCGGTGAGCTGTGTGCGATGGATCGTCGTCACGATCTTCGCCCTGGGCGTCCTCTGCCCCTTGCGGGCGCAGTCGCAGGTCCCGCCGCGCTTCTACTGGAAGACGCTGTCAGGTGCGAATGCCGTTCCGCTGATCGTACGAATCGATCAGCGGCAACACGAATCCGTTCGACCCCGCGCACACGGTGACGCCCGGGGCCACTTTTGACGCCACGATGGCGCTCGCTGGCTATGCGCGGACCTTTACGCTGTTCGATCGCTCGGCGATGGCGGCAGTCATCCTGCCCATGGGTCGACTCTCGGGCGAGGTCACCGTCCGCGGGGAAACATTCAAGCAGTCGGCCAGCGGCTGGGGCGACCCGATGCTCGAGTTCGACTTCAACCTGATCGGTCCGAAGGCGCAGATAAATATTCCGGATACCCTCCGGTACGAACCGGGCTTCTCGCTCGATGTGCTGGCGGACCTCGCCGTGCCAATCGGGGAATACGACAGCAGCCAGCCGCTGAACATCGGGCAAAACCGCTGGTACGGCCGCGTCGGCTTTCCCATCGTGTGGCAACTGGGTTCGTGGGTACCGGGTCGGCGAACGACACTGGAATTTCTGCCCGCCGTCTGGCTCTTCGGCGACAACACCGATTTCGTCGGCCAGACCCTGAAGACCGATCCGATGTTCCAGATTGACGCGCACCTGACGCGCGACTTCACCGAGCACCTGTGGGGATCGCTTGATGCGGCCTGGTACAACGGTGGCAAGGCGACCATCGACGGGATCGAGGGCGACAAGCTCGACAACTATGGCTTCGGGCTCACGCTCGGCTATCAGATCAACGACAACATGGGCCTGACCTTCAGCTACAAGTCGACCGCCAGCGACCAGGCTCCAGACGCATTGCAGATGGACGTGTTCATGATCTCGCTGGTCTTCGGGTGGCACCCACTCATCGAAGGCTCAAAGCGGCTGAAGAGCGAGTAGCCGTTTGTGCGCCGAACGCCGAGTGGAGTGATCCCATGACCCGACTGATCGACCTTACCGCAACACTGGATCCAGACAATCGAGCCAAGCTTCCCCCGCCCCTGGCCGGTGCTGCCGGGGTGGTTGCCCCGGCCATCGAATATCTCCATCCTGCCGATCAGAAGGGCCGCGACGAGTTCTGTCGTTATTTCGGCTGCCGTCATGAGGACCTACTGGACGGCGAGGGCTGGGGTGCGGAAGTCCTGACCGACCTGTCGTCCCATTGCGGTACGCATGTCGATGCCCCGCTGCACAGCGGTTCTCGTACGGCAGGCAAGCCGGCGCGCACCATTACCGACATTGCACTGGATGAGCTTTATCGCCCTGGGCTGGTGCTGGATGTCCGTCCATGGGCCAGGAGTGGTGAAGAGATTACGATCGACATGCTCGATGCCGCACTGGCCGCCACCGGGCAACAGATCAACGCCGGTGATGCCGTGCTGATCCGCACGGGCCAGGAGCGCTACACGATGACAGACCCCGAGTACTTCATGCAGCCGGGCATGAGCCGGGCAAGCACGCTGCATCTCACGAGTCAGGGAGCGACGATCCTCGGCACCGATGCCGTCGGATGGGATCTGCCGTTTGGCGTGATGGCCCGCAAGTTCAAGGAGACCGGCGACAAGTCGGTGCTATGGGATGGCCACAAGGCCATCGTCGAGAAGGAAGCGTTCATCGTCCAGCAGATGACCAATCTCGGCGCACTTCCCCTGAGTGGATTCATGGTGGGGTTTTTCCCCATAAAGCTCGCCCGGTGCAGCGCGGCTCCTGCGCGCGTCGTGGCGTTCGTGGATTGATCCCGGCGCATTGCCGCTGGCTGAAGTACCGGTCAATAGGGATGAGGCACAACACATGAAACTGATTCGATTCATCGCCGGAGGCTCGAGTGCTCGATTCGGCGTCGTCGTTCGCGGCCACGCCGTATCGTTCTCCGCGCTTCAGTGCGGCTCCGGTCAGTCCTACCCGCACCTGGCCGACAGCGGGGCCTACCTGGCCAACCTGCCCGAGAGTGAAGAGTCAGCGCGGGAACTGCAGGCCTGGGGTCAGGATCATCTGGAGGACCTGGCGGAGCAGGACCGGCCTGCCGTTGATGCAGTTCGACTGCTCGAGCCCATCGACGTGGCGGCGCTGTACGACTTCGCACTCACACCGCGGCATCTCAGGAATTCTCTGGAAACGATGCTGAAGTACGAAAAGGACAATCCGCAGACCGCCCCGCTGTTGCAGGCATTCGGGAAGTTGGTTCTGAGCAAGCCGCCCGCCGCGCCTGCAGGCGTCCCGGAGCGCCTCTCGTACTACAAGTCCAACATGAGCTCGATTGTCGGAAGTGGGGAGACTGTTCCGTGGCCGTTCTACACGTCGCGGCTCGACATCGAACCCGAGCTTGCCGTGGTCTACGGGTGCGCCAGGCAACCGGTAGCCGGCTTTTGCATCTTCAACGACGTCTCGGCCCGCGACGTCCAGGCGCCGGAAATCGTCGGCGGGTTCTGTTTGACGAAGGACATGGCTAAGGGCAACCAGCTCGGCCCGTATCTGGTCACGCCGGATGAGATCGGCGACCCGTATAACCTCAAGGTCGTCGTCAAGGTGAACGGGAAAGTCCGGTACCAGGGATCGACGTCCGAGATCAGCCACAAAGCCGAGGACATCTTCGCCTGGCTCGGGCTGATCGCTCCCATCAAGTCCGGGAGCGTCATGGGCTTCGGTACTGTTCCGGATTGCACCGGACTGGACCTCGACGACTTCATAGATCCTGGTGCTGACATCGAGATCAATTTCGAGCACCTCGGGACCCTTCGGTGCAGATTCGCCGAGCCGTCAGGCAAACTGCTGCCCAGCCGCTGGCCAGTGCGACCGCAGCTGCAGAATTACGTTTCCCAGTAAGGCCTGAGCACCCGGCTGCATCGATAGCGAAGCAAGTGGCCGCTTCCCTCGATGCGAACAGCAGAGACGGTTGGAAGCGGGCCGTAGCATTCAGCGAGCTCGGCCGCACGACGACCGCTTTGCGACGCCGGGCGAGCGGAGGTCGGACCCGCCGGGCCCCGTTCGGCGCGCAGTTCGGAAACCGTTCGGTCGCGATGCCCCGACGCCCTTGCGCTTCTTCGGCTTACCGCCTGGTTCGTCCGGCTCTCGCCGTTCCGGCTCGGGATGGGCTCGGTCGGGCAGGGCGGTTCGGTCGGCTCGGAGAATCCCCTTCCCGGTCTTCGGCTTGCTCGCGCCGAACCGGGCTCTCCGCCGTACTGAAAATCCGCGTGTCGATGGTTCGATTGACTCGGATCGGCCTGGGCCGATCCTCGCCCTTCGGGCAGCTGCGCTGTCCTGATTCGCTTCGCGAATCGGTCCGTCCCTGGCCACCACTTCCAACTCGATGAATTGCAATGGGTTCCGGGTATCACCCGCGGACTATCCGGCGTCGTTTCGGCCCGAAATGGGCCGACCATCGGACTTCTAATCTGGTACCCGAAGGTCGGAGCGCATTCGCGCTGTGATTTCCTCTCGTAGACGCCACCTTACGGTAATTGGCTTATCACGGTTCCAGTCGACAAAGTCGACCGAGCCGCAATAGACAAATGGGCTGGCCTTCCCGTTGCTCGTCTTCGAGCGCTGCCGAATACAAAGCAGTACCTCTATCCAGCGGCGACACCCCGATTCCGTTTGCGATCACGCCCGATGTCCATTGCGGACGGCGTTCATGTATGGGGCTCGCGAGACCTGGCCGGCCTCGTCGTGCTGCCGCGTTACTAGCGAAATGACATAGGCCTGCGGCATGCGAAGTCGGGGCGCCGTCACCGGCGGCGAGTCCGACGCCAGCGACCCGGGGAGGTACCGGTCCAGCGCGCGAAGGCACGATTGAACGTGCTCTGCTCAGCGAAGCCGGTCATGCTCGCGACCCGCTGCAGCGGCAGGCCGGCGTTCATCAGCAGGCGCTCCGCGAGTTGCCTCTGCTGCGCGTCGAGCAGTTCGCGAAATCCGGTGTCACGGTGATTAAGCTCGCGCTGCAGGCTGCGCGGTGCAATGCCGAGGTGGTCCGACACCGTGACGAGCGTGCAGAGCCCCGACGGAAGCAGAGTGCGCACGGCGCGATTGACCCGCTCTACCAGTGGAACGGTGGAATCCTGGCGGGTGAAGTCGATGTAGCCGGCAATCAGACGAAGCAGTGCCGGATCGGCCCGTTTCACGGTCCGGGTCAGTTCTCCCTTGCGCAGCACGAAGCGGTTGATCGGCATGCCGAACTCGAGTCTGCGTCCGAACACCTGTCGCAGCGGCGTGCCGTCATGTAGCGGCTGGTGCGCGAAGTGGACGGAGACCGCGCGGTAGTCCTCGCCCAGCAGCAGCTGCAGCAGTCGTTGACCGAGAAACATGCTCAGCTCATTGATCTGCGGAAGTGAGCTGACGCCCGGCAGGACGATTTCAACGGTAAATCCCGGAGCTTGTGCAGGCTGTGCAATCAACTCGACCGCGGCGCCGGGCGTATGGAAACTCAGGTACCGGGCCACTGAACTCACCGCGTCGGCGACGTTCGATGAATGGCGGATCACCGTGGCGACCGGGCCCAGCACGCTGATGTCCTGCATCGCCGCGACGCGAAGCCCGAAGTCCGGGCAATTCAGTTCATCGGCACAGCTCTCGAGCAGGCGGATGAAGTCGGCGTAGGAGACGTGTCGCTCGAGGTCGTCGAGCGCAGCGGCACTGAGGCCGTGAGCGCGGAACAAGGGCTCGGCGTCGCCGCCCAGCCTCGCGATCAACTCGGGTATGCCCGCGAGAGCGGCAACCCGCACGGAGTCCCTGGGATCACGATGCAGCACGCGGCATCCGGTCATGGAATCGGTGTGGCGCACAATGCCAAAAATTGGCGTGATAAGCCAATACTTCACCAGCATGTCGACCTACCATCCGCCCATCCGCAGGGGACCGTGACCCCGGGGGGGAACGATGATGAAGACGGCACGCGCCACGCGAACGATTCGGACGCGCAGCTGGTCCGCTGTAGGCGGAATGCTTGCCGCAGCGACACTGGTTACGGGGACGGCTATTCCCGCAAGCGCCGTGGAGGCGTCCACGCCACAGACCCGGCCCAACATCCTCGTCATCTGGGGAGACGACATCGGCATGTGGAATATCAGCGCCTACCATCGCGGGATGATGGGCGGAACCACTCCGAACATCGACCGCATCGCCAACCAGGGCATGATCTTCATGGATCACTACGCCCAGGCATCCTGCACGGCGGGCCGGGCTGCCTTCATCACGGGCCAGTATCCGATGCGCACCGGTCTCAGCACCGTCGGCCTGCCGGGCGCGAAGCAGGGCCTCCAGGACAGCGATCCGACCCTCGCGCAGATGTTGAAGCCGCTGGGATATGCCACGGGTGAGTTCGGCAAGAATCACCTCGGCGACCGCGACGAGTATCTGCCGACCCGGCACGGGTTCGATGAGTTCTACGGGATCCTCTACCACCTGAACGCCGGTGAGTATCCGGAGGAATATGACTTTCCGAAGGACGACGCGCAACAAAGAGAACTCGGCCTGAAGATGCGGGGTGTCATTCACTCGGTCGCCCTCCCGGGCGGCGCGCAGAAAGTCGAGGATCTCGGCCCCTTCGGGCAGGAGCGGCAGCGGAACCTCGACCAGGAGACCCTGGGGCAGGCGAAGCGCTTCATCACCGATGCAGTCAAGTCGGGCAAGCCGTTCTTCGTCTGGCACAACACCACGCGGATGCACTACCGCACCAACCTCAACAAGAAATATGAGGGCAAGAGCGGCTACGGACTCTATGCCGACGGCATGATGGAAGTGGATGACGGCGTCGGCGAACTCCTCGACCTCGTCCAGAAGCTCGGCGTCGCGGACAACACCATCATCATGTTTTCCACTGACAACGGCGCGGCCTCGAACTCGTGGCCGGACGGTGGCAACCAGCCCTTCCATGGGGAGAAGGGTGTGGGTGGCTGGGAGGGCGGCTTCCGCGTCCCGATGGTCGTCATGTGGAAGGGCCGTATCCCGGCCGGCGTCAGCACCGGGGAATTCATGACGATGGAAGACTGGATCCCGACGTTGATGGCGTGGGTCGGCGAGCCCGACATCAAGGACGAGCTGCTCACCGGCAAGCAGATCGGCGACAGTACCTTCAAGGTGCACCTCGATGGCTATGACCAGAGCGACCTGCTGCTCAGGAACGGGAAGTCGAAACGGAAGGAGTTCTTTTACTTCACCGAGACGACATTCCACGGCATGCGCTACGGCGACTGGAAGCTGCTGTTCAGGGACCAGGAGAAATGGTTCCGGTCTCCGCAGCCTGTCCTGACTTCCCCATACGTCATCAATCTCAAGCTCGATCCGTTCGAGCGTTTCATCCACGCGCGCGGCTACGATGAATGGGCCGAGAATCGCAGCTGGCTGTTTGGCCCCGCGGCCGCCCAGCTCGCGGCATTCGCGAAGACGTTCAGGGAATTCCCGCCCAGCCAGCTGAGCATGTCGGTGCAGGTCGCCGAATTCGGCAGGATGATCGAAGCGCAGGCTCCGAAACAATGACCGTCGCTCGGGTATCCGCCAGATGCGACCAGGGAGAACCACGATGACAGAGTCCGGCTCGCCCAGGGTACCCAGCGCGGTCTCCGCCTTCGACTACGACTGGCTGGTGATCGGAACGGGTTTCGGCGGCAGCGTCTCGGCGCTGCGACTCGCGGAGAAGGGCTACAGCGTCGGCATGCTCGAAGCCGGCCGACGGTTCCGCGACGAGGACTTCGCGAAGACCACCTGGGATGCCCGGAATTTCAACTGGCTACCCTCGCTCGGCATGCGCGGCATCCTGCGGCTCACTCCGTTCAAGGACGTCCTCATCGGCAGTGGTGTGGGCGTGGGTGGTGGCAGCCTCGTCTATGCCAACACGCTGTATCGCGCGGCTCCCGCGTTCTACCGGAACGCGCAGTGGGTGGGCATGAATGACTGGGAGACGGTGTTGCGGCCGCATTACGACACCGCCGAGTACATGCTGGGCGTGCAGACCGTTCCGCGTGGCAGCAAGGGCCAGGACCTGCTGAAGGAAGTGGGCCGGCATTTCGGCGTCGAGGACACTTTCACCCGCACACCCTGCGGCGTGTTCTTCGGCAAGCCCGGCGAAATCGTCCCGGACCCCTACTTCGGTGGCGAGGGTCCGGAGCGCACCGGCTGCATCTTCTGCGGCGAGTGCATGCAGGGCTGTCGCACCGGCGCGAAAAATACGCTGCGCAAGAACTACCTGTGGTTCGCCGAAAGACGTGGCGTGCGCATCCATCCGGAGCGCGAGGTCGTGGACGTTCGGCCCATCGGCGCGGATGACGGCAGCGACGGTTACCTGGTGGTCACCGAGCGGCCGGGCGCGTGGTTCCGGAAACAGCGGCAGGAGTTCAGGGCGCGTGGCGTCGTATTCTCGGCGGGGGCGCTGGGCACGAACCAGCTCCTTGCCAGATGCAAGCATGGCGGCTCACTGCCCCGGATCAGCGACCGCCTCGGGCAACTGGTGCGCACGAACAGTGAGTCGATCCTGGCCGTGACGCTGCCGAAAGGCACGAAGAACATCTGGAACGACGTGATGATCAGTTCCAGCATTCACCCGCGCCCGGACACGCACATCGAATTCAATACCTTCGGGCGAAACGCGGACTCGATGTCGTTTCTGTACACGCTGTTGACGGGCAAGGGCACGCGCCTGACCCGACCGCTCAAGTGGCTGGGCAACGTGATCCGGCATCCGCTCGCGTTCCTGCGCACGCTGTGGCCGCAGGGCTGGTCCGAGCGCTCGGTCGTCTACCTGGTGATGCAGACGCTGGACAACGCGATCGCCTTCAGGGCGAAGCGCGGGCTGTTCGGGGGCGTGAAACTCACGACGGAGCAGGATCCCGAGAAACCGAATCCCACCTTCATCGAGGTCGCGAACGAGGCGGCGGAAGTACTGGCGCGCAAGACCGGCGGTTTCGCGCAAAGCGGCACGCTCGAGGCGCTGTTCAACATCCCGACCACGGCGCACATCCTCGGTGGCGCCGTGATCGGCCGGAGTCCGGGTGATGGCGTGGTCGACCAGGCCAGCAGGGTCTTCGGCTACCGGAACATGCTGGTCTGCGACGGCTCGACCGTGCCGGCAAACCCGGGTGTCAATCCATCACTGACCATCACCGCCATGACCGAGTACGCGATGAGCCGCATGCCGGCCGCCGGGCCGGAGTGGTGGCGGCAGCTGGACAATGCGGGCCGGATTGCGGCCTGAGTGACGTCCCCCCGATTCTTCGTAGTCGTTTGAAACTGGAGTCGATCGCTTCCGGCTGACACCAAAGTCCCGGGGGGCAGGTCAGCAGTCCAACGCTCGATTCATCGCCAGCGGTCTGCCTGCTGCTTGACGTAGTGGCGATAAACGTAACGCCAAGGGATCGCGATCGGCATCAGGATCACGCCGGCGGCGATGGCCTGGAAGTCTTCGGCGAAGGTCGGCGGCAGCTGTCCAGTGGACCATTGCGGCAGCCCGAAAGCGATCAGCCAGATCGACTTCCAAACGAACTCGAACATCAGCAAGGGAAGCATCTGCAGGGGATAACGCAGACCGACGAACGCGAGCAGCCACACTGCGCCGAGCAGGCTCGGGATCACGCCGCGCGCCATCGGCTCATGGCTGAAAAGGACAGGCACGATCACCGCGCCCAATCCGACCACGAGCAAAAGGTAAGTGGCGCGCAGGACATGGAGTCGTATCTGCGATACCTCGCCTGCCGTATCGGCAGCCGAAGGTGAAAAAGGTGCAGCTGTCGAAGTCATGTCAACTCTCCTGAATTAGAAAGCCGGGCGTATGGGCTGCGGCGCTTCTCAAGGGCGGGAGTCCCGTTGGAACTGAAGCAAGTCACCGGGCTGGCACTTCAGAACTTTGCAGATGGCCTCGAGGGTCGAGAAGCGGATCGCACGCGCCTTTCCAGTCTTGAGGATCGAAAGATTGGCCAGTGTGATGTCGATCCGCTCGGCGAGCTCCGTAAGCGTCATGCGCCGATCGTGGAGAAGGTCGTCGAGCTTGACGATGATCGCCATGTCACACCGTCCCTTCGACGTCTTCCTTCAACAGCGTGCCTTCGGCGAAGACGCGCGCGAGGACGAAGGTCAGAATTACGGCCAGCCAGCCGCTGGGGGAAAAGCCGGCATCGAGGTGAAGCGGGTGGGCGGCGCTCGAAATTGCCGCGCCGATGGCGCCGATGACGAGGCTGAGGAGCTGGAGAGTGAGCAGCACCCAGGCGATGGCTTGCAGACGGTAGGCGTTCGCCGCGACGAACGCATCGCCCCTGCGCACCGTCTCGACGATCGCAAGCAGCCGCGTCAGGACCGCGTGATTGAGCGGTATCGTGATCAGGCCGAGAGAGGCAATCGCGCGAAATCCCGTCATCATCGGGCGGATCTCAGGAGCCGGGGGAATGCCGAGCGCGGTGAACGTCCATTGCTCGGCGACGATCATCGCGATCAGCAGCGCGAGGATGGCCCCGCCGAACAGCCAGTTGAGGATGATCAGGATGCGAAGCGTGGTCCGCGCCACAGGCAGCGCCGCAGCAGGTTTCATTGACGGGGTCCTCCCGGGCAGATATTGATAAACAATATATTACTTATCGTTTATCGGCAAGTCCCGGTTGGTTCGTCGGATTTACCGCAGTGGGGCGCGGTTTCAATCGGCCAATGCAACACATCGACTCCAATCGCGGAGTGGAGGGTGGCCTGGTATCCGGTTCGACAGACGGCGAACGTCCGGTCATTCCGCCTGGGCGCACGGTTCGGAACGAGTTCGATCGAGATGCCCCCGACGCCCTTGCGATTCTTCGACTTACCGCGCGGGTTCGGGGCATCACGCGCGGACCATCCATCGATGGCTGACCCGCGGACTATCGGAAAATGTGTCGATGCGGCCCCGGGGTGTCGTCCCCGTCGGGGCTAGGCGGGGGAGAGCACTTCAGGCGAGGCGCGCGAGTTGGGCGGTGTCGGCGTACTGCTGGAAGCGCACGATCTTTCCCCCATCGACCCACCATGAATGCACGGCCTGGCAGTAGAGTCTGGCGCCGCTCTTCCTGTGCGTACCGTGGTAGCGAGCAATCACGATCACACGACCGTTCTCTGCGATGAACTCGTCCGGAACCGCCGCGAATCCTTCGAAGATTGCGCCGAGCCTGCCGAACACGCCTTCGGCGATCTGACTGGCGCCGCAGTAAGGATTGCGATCCGCCAGCGGGTTGCCCTCGGCTTCATTCCACTCGATGCCGTCCGAGCATAGTGCGAAGGCCGCTTGCGGCTTTCCCTCGGCGAGGCTGGCGTAGAAGGACTGGACGACGGACTTGGCGTCGGCTGTGGCGGTCATTGGACGGTCTCCCCGTTGCCTTTTTGTGAGTCGAGCATAACTCGTCCCGGGACGGCGTACCTCTGGGCATCCAGATTGGTCGCGGACCCACGGAGGACCATCTGGGACCGGCGGACGGCAGCTCATCGCTGCTGATCGGCGGACGAGAACAACCTACTGTATAGGTCAAATGACCCACCAGAAAGGCCAGTAATGCTGGAAGCCATCGTCGGCAGCGTGGCCGCCGAGAAAGTCCTGCTCTACCTGCAGAACTACGAGCAGGCGTATGGCCGCAAGATCGCGGCGACCTTTGATATCTCGAACAGCCAGGTTCAGAAGCAATTACTGAAGCTGGAGTCCGGCGGCCTGCTGGTGAGCCAGCTGGTCGGCCGTACCAGGTTGTATCAATGGAACCCGCGCAATCCACTCGTGCCGCCATTCCGCGCGTTGCTCGAGGTGGCGCTCGACAGCTTGCCCGCCGCCGAGCAGCAACGGTTCTTCCGCAAGCGGACTCGACCGCGTCGCGGAGCCAAGGTGCTCTGATGCAATTGAGCGCATCGTCGTCCGTCGAGGAGGTTGCTGCGATCCGACTCGTTCGCGAGTGGGGAGAGCTATCGGTTGATGCGCTCCGTATTCGGATTCTGACGCCGACGCAGTGCGTCATGGACCGGCTTGCGGCGTTCTACCATTGGCGCGACCGTCAGGGCCTCGATCAGGCGGTCCTGGTCGCTGCAGAGCAAGTTGTCGATCTCGACGAGATTGAGCGATGGTCGGTGAGGGAGGGGCACGTCGAAGCTCATCTGGAGTTCGCTGCCCGTGTGAAGAAGACTCGCATTGGCGGCTGATGACGCTCGGGATCAGTTTGATCGAGACGCCATGCCAGACTCCGATGGGGCCCTGCAGTTCGGTCCCCGCTCGGTCGCGATGCGTGCAACCCGTTGGTCCACATGGCGCCCGAGTCGGCGTGATCGGGTAATTGCGGAGCACAGGTAGAACGCCGCCGATACGAGCTGGCATTGCAGGTTGACGAGGTTGCAGACGACGGCATGGGCGCTCAGGAATCGCTGCGTCAGCCCAAGAGTCAACTTGCCAATACCGTCGGTCGTTATGCTTGACGTAACGAATACCACCGAATACACTTCGCTTCGGCATGATCCGCAGCTATCGCGACAAGCGCACTCGTGATTTCGCCGATGGCAAGCGAGTCAAGGCGCTTGACGGCATCGCGCACAAGGCGTCGATGAAGCTGGACCAGCTGGACGCGGCGATTTCGCTCGACGACATCGCGGCGCTGCCGGGCAACCGCTTCGAGCCGCTGAAAGGCGATCGCAAGGGCCAGTACAGCATTCGCGTCAACGATCAATGGCGAGTGTGCTTCGAGTGGCCGAAAGGGTCAAAGGGTCCGCTCAACGTCGAAATCGTGGACTATCACTGAGGTCGTTATGGGACGCACGGCAATTCATCCTGGCGAACACCTGGCCGAGCAGCTCGAGGAACTCGGCATGAGCGCGGCGGAACTCGCCCGTCGGATCAACGTGCCCACGAATCGCGTGACGCAGGTTGTGAACGGACAGCGCGCGATCACCGGTGACACGGCGCTCAGGCTCGGACACTTTTTCGGCACCAGCGCCGAGTTCTGGCTCAACCTGCAGAAGCTCCATGAGCTGCGCGTCGCCGAACGGGAATCTGGCAAGGCAGTGACGGCGCTGCCCACGCTGGCGGACCACCGCAACCGACCACGCGCCGCCTGACACTCGCTGGGCCCGCTGCTGGGCCTGCCTCCGACGCGGCTGTGTTATCGCTGGGCCGGCAGCAGCTCCCGCCAGCGAGCCGACAAGTGTCCGTACTCGATCCCGCCGAGCCAGACCTCGGCTCGCACGCGCTCGGCATGCCCATAGCTCCACTCGGCGACCGCGACGGTGGTCGCGCGATCGACCAGCAGACCTGCCTCGGTGCCGATCTGCAGCAGGTCGGAATCGTGGTCCGAGACAAACTCCGCCCAGCGCTCGAGATAAGGCTCGCCGCCCAGCAGGTCGCTCTTGCGCGAGTTACAGGTGTCGTGGGCCAGCACGAGGTTGTGCGCGAGGTCGCGCGGGTATCGCGACCACGGGATGAAATGATCGACGGCGGCGTTCAATGGCAGGCCGCGCTGGCAATAGAAGCACCGTCCGTCCTGGAGTTCACGCAACGGCTTGGTCACCTTTGGCGACAGCGCCGCGCGGTTCGAGCCGAACAGGAATTCCGACAGGCCTACCGCGCGGCCCAGCAACGGCTGGTTCTGCTTGAGCGACAGCACGAACCGCAGCCACTCCGTCTGTGCCAGCCGGCGAATCAGCGGCGCTCGTTCACGCAGGTGACAAGCGACGCCCGGCAGCAGCGTGATGTTCCTGGTTCCGGGGCCGGGCTCGTACAGGAAGCGGATGTCCTCGTGGCCGACTCGCTGCAGTCTCCACAGCGGCATGCTCCTTAGAAGGGATCGCATCTGGCCGACCAGTCGCTTCCATTCAGCCGTGCGCCGCGCTTCAGCAAGCGTCGACCGGCTTCCCTTCAAGTTGCTTCGCAGCAGGGCGAGCCGCGAGATGGCACTGGCCTGCTTGCCCTGGTTTTGGTGCAGCACCAGCCCGGCACCCGAGACGCCGTCCGCCTCATAGGGCGCGGCCTGTCGCCAGTACAGTTCCGCGAACTTGTCGGCGATGTCGTGGATCGCCAGCTCCAGCTCGCGATCGGAATCGTCGCCTCGTTCGATCGCCAGCTCCACGAGGGCGACCAACAAGGCGTACTTGTAGGTCGCGACGAACGAGCCTTCCGAAAGAATGCGCTCT
>CAVSZK010000019.1:0-949844 GCA_963732415.1 uncultured Gammaproteobacteria bacterium | reverse complement strand
TGAGGCTAGCAATGAACAAGGCCCTTCGTATCCATGATATTTCAACTGCCAACAAGCTGGCCCGCACCGTGTGGCAACTGGTCTGGCTGTTGTTTTATCGGCCAACTCCGCGCCTGTGCCACCGCTGGCGCTGCTTCTTGCTGCGCATGTTCGGGGCCAAGCTCGGCAAGGCGGTGCACCCTTACCCGTCTGCGCGGATCTGGGCTCCCTGGAACCTGGAAATGGGCGACCACGCTTGCCTGAGCGAGGGCGTCGATTGCTATTGCGTCGACAAGATCCGCATCGGCGCGCATTCGACGGTGAGTCAGTACAGTTTTCTGTGCTCTGCCAGCCACGACTATACCCAGGCTGCGTTCCCCCTCGTGACGGCAGCCATCACCATCGGCGAGCGTGTGTGGATTGCCGCAGATGTCTTTGTCGGGCCGGGCGTTACGATTGGGGACGGTACGGTGGTGACGGCACGCTCCAGTGTTTTCAAAGCCATTCCGGCTTGGGTGGTGGCAAGGGGGAACCCGGCTGTTCCGATGAAGCGTCGGGCGTTCGGCGGCAACGTGCCCGGCGGAGGGACAGACAGTGGATCACGCTGACCTCGCCGGTTATCGCTGGAGCGACAACGAGCCGACTTGGGCACACGACTATCTGATGCCTGCTGTGATGACTGAAATGGCATTGCTGAAGGCGGAGCGCGCGCCGCGGGGCGCGTGTTCGAGCTTGGTTGTGGCAGCGGGAGTGTGGCCCACGCGTTTTCGCTGCAGGGCTGGGATGTGACTGGCGTGGATCCGTCCACCGATGGAATCGCCCAAACCAACGCTCGCTATCACCAGCTCAAGCTTGAGTCGGGCTCGGCTTATGACGACCTGGTGACTCGCTACGGCCAATTCCCGCTGGTGACCAGTTTGGAGGTGGTGGAATACGTGTACTTTCCACGGCGATACGCTGCCACACTGTATTCGCTTCTGGAACCTGGTGCTACGGCGATCATTTCCACCCCGTACCATGGATATTGGAAGAACATTGCGCTGGCTGGCATAGGGAAGATGGACGCCCACTTCACCGCCTTATGGGACCATGGGCACATCAAGTTCTGGTCGATCGACACGCTGGGCCGCCTGTTGCGTGAAGCGGGATTTGTCGACATCTGCTTCAAGAGGGTGGGGCGCATCCCGCCGCTGGCCAAATCCATGATCGCCTTAGCAAGGAAGCCCGAGTAGATGCACGATGACACGCAGAGTCGGTTGCCGGTTACGGTGCTGCTCGCGGCCAAGAACGAAGCGTTGAATCTGCCGCGCTGCCTTGCGGCGCTGCGACCAGCGGCGCGCGTTGTGGTGCTCGATTCGCACAGCGTCGACGCCACCACGGTGATCGCTGAGGCGCACGGTGCCGAGGTGGTGCAGTTTGACTACCGCGGCGGATACCCCAAGAAGCGCCAATGGGCGCTGGACAACCTGAAGATCGATACGCCCTGGGTGCTGCTGCTGGATGCTGACGAAGTCGTGCCCTCTTCACTGTGGACGGAAATCGCCGAAAGTATGGCAGGGCGACCGCCGGCAGACGCATTCATGATCACCAAAGGCTTCCACTTCCTCGGCCGGCCGATGCGATATGGCGGCTTTTCCCATGCGGCCGTGCTGCTGTTCAAGACAGGAAAGGCACGGTTTGAGCGCATCTTCGACGACGATCTCGGCGGCATGGATATGGAAGTGCACGAGCGCTTGCTGGTAGACGGGCCGATCGGGGCCATCTCCACCCCCTTGATCCACGAAGACTTCAAAGGCCTGGAAGCCTATATCGCCCGTCACAACAAGTATTCCACCTGGGAAGCCCGCTTGCGCCAGCGCTACCTGACCAGCGGCAGCTACGGTGCAGAAACCATCGTCCCGCGCCTGTTCGGCAACCCGCAGGAACGGCGCCGGGCGATCAAGGCGCTGATCATCAGGATGCCGTTCGAACAGTGGCTGTGGTTTGGGTATCACTACTTCTTCAGGCTGGGATTTCTCGAGGGCCGAGTCGGCCTGATTGCGTGCCAGATACGCGCGAGCTATATCGCGCAGGTCAAGGCAAAGGCATTCGAACTCGGGTTGTGCAAGAACCCGCGGTAGCAAACCGCCTGCTCCGGTCGTGGGCCATCCAATCAGGCGTTCTATGAAAAGAAAAATAATCGTCAATGCGGATGACCTGGGGGCCGAGTCGCGGACCAACGACGCGATTTTCGTTTTCATCCAACAGGGTCGGGTCACTTCCGCAACCATCCTTGCCAATGGCCCGGCGGTCGAAGATGCGGTCAAGCGAACGCGGGATTTTCCGGAAGTCTCGTTTGGGGTTCATCTCAATGCATCCGAGTATATGCCGGTCACGCCAAGTCCTGGCCTTGCTCCAATATTGGACGCGGAGGGCTGCTTCGCCGGCAATCGCTTGCGAGAAGTGGCAATAGGCGGGCAGTTGCGACGCGCACTGCTTGTCGAGTGGTCGGCGCAGATCCAGAAGCTGAGAGAATTGGGCGTGCATGTCAGCCATATCGACAGTCATCATCACATGCATACGGTTCCGGGCGTTTTTCCGGTGATAAAAAGCCTGCAACATCGATTTGGAATAAAGAAGGTTCGGGCATCGATGAATCTGTACTCACGTGCGCACGCGCCTGGGTCGAGAAGCCTTTTGTTGAAGAAACTCCTTTGGAATGCGGGCTTGCGCCACTTGGTCGCCACGACGACGACGGATGGCTTCACCTCCCTCGAGATGTTTGTTCAGGCCGTACTTGAGACGGAGGTGCCGTTCAAGACGATCGAGTTGATGGTGCATCCGGGCAATGTGGGGTTTTCTGACGAAACGCGGATTCTGGCCGGCCCATGGGAGAAGTCGCTTCCCTTCCCGGTCGAGTTCATCGGTTATTCCGACTTATGAAGGACAGGCCGCGGCCTCGAGAAGTCTGCGTTCGGTGTGTCGGCCCACCAATATTCCCAACCTGTGAAGGGCCACGGTGTTCATTGTCGCGGCTGCCGACTCCATGAGGCTGTCGATCATCACCGCAGTGTTCAATCGGGTCGGGACCCTGAGTGATACGCTAGACAGCGTCCAGAGTCAGTCTGGTGTCGACGTGGAGCAAGTAGTCATCGACGGCGCATCGACGGACGGCTCCGTCCAGATCCTGGAATCGCGTCGCAAACAGTTGGCGGTTTTGGTCAGTGAGCGGGATCGCGGCATCTATGACGCGCTGAACAAGGGCATCGCACGCGCCAGTGGAGCGGTGGTCGGATTTCTGCACGCCGATGACGTTTATGCCCAGACACATGTGCTCGCCAAGGTCGCGCAGGCTTTTGATGACGCAGTGATCGATGCGGCCTATGGCGACCTGGTTTACGTCCGGGCGGACGATACAAGCAATATTGTCCGGCACTGGCGCGCCGGCCCTTTCTCTCGGCGCCGGCTTGCCTTGGGGGTGGATGCCCCGCACCCGACGCTATACGTCCGTCGCCAATGGTATGAGTGCATCGGTGGCTTCGACACCCGATACCGTATCGCGGCCGATTATTGCAGCATTCTGAACTTGTTCTGCCAGCCTGGTTTCCGACCGGCATACATTCCGGAGGTGCTGGTGAAAATGCGCCTCGGTGGCGCCAGCAATCGTTCGCTGTCGAACATTCTGCGCAAGTCGCGCGAGGATTATGATGCGCTGTGCCGCACGGGCGTCGGCGGGTTGGGTGCATTGACATGGAAGAACATCAGCAAGCTGGGCCAGTTCCACTGACCCGATCTGTTCCTCGGAGTAAGAATTGACCAAGAAAGCACTCATCACCGGCATCACGGGCCAGGACGGCTCCTACCTCGCGGAGCTGCTGCTGCAGCAGGGCTACGAGGTGCACGGCATCAAGCGCCGCGCCTCGCTGTTCAACACCCAGCGGGTGGACCACATCTACCAGGATCCGCACCTCGAGCACCGCAACTTCGTGCTGCACTACGGCGACCTGACGGACGCCTCGATCCTCACGCGCATCGTGCAGCAGGTGCAGCCCGACGAGATCTACAACCTCGGCGCGCAGAGCCACGTGGCGGTGAGCTTCGAGGCGCCGGAGTACACGGCCGACGTCGACGCGCTCGGCACGCTGCGGCTGCTCGAGGCGATTCGCCTGCTCGGCCTCGAGAAGAAGACCCGCTTCTACCAGGCCTCGAGCTCCGAGCTCTACGGCCTGGTGCAGGAGACGCCCGCAGTCGGAGACCACGCCGTTCCACCCGCGCAGCCCCTACGCGGTGGCGAAGCTCTACGCCTACTGGATCACGGTGAACTACCGCGAGGCGTACGGCATGTATGCCTGCAACGGCATCCTGTTCAACCACGAGTCGCCGCGGCGTGGCGAGACCTTCGTCACCCGCAAGGTGACGCGCGGCCTGTGCAACGTGGCGCAGGGCCTCGAGCCCTGCCTGTTCATGGGTAACATCGACGCGCGGCGCGACTGGGGCCACGCTCGCGACTACGTGCGCATGCAGTGGCTGATGCTGCAGCAGGACCGTCCCGAGGACTACGTGATCGCGACGGGCCAGCAGCACTCGGTGCGCGAGTTCATCGTGTGGACGGCGACCGAGCTCGGGCTCACGCTGCGCTTCGAGGGCAGCGGCGTGGACGAGCGTGCCGTGGTCGAGGCGGTGAGCGGCGATCGCGCGCCGGCCGTGAAGCCCGGCGACGTGGTGGTGCGGATCGACCCGCGGTATTTCCGGCCGGCCGAGGTGGACTCGCTGCTCGGCGACGCGGGCAAGGCTGCCGCGAAGCTCGGCTGGCGCCCCGAGGTGACGGCGCGGCAGATGTGCGCGGAGATGGTCGAGGCGGATCTCGCCGCCGCCCGCCGTCACGCGTTCCTCAAGGCGCACGGGCACGACGTGCCGGTGCCGATGGAGGGCTGAGCGGTGCCAGGTTTGCAGGATCTGCAGGATTTGCGCGGCGGGCCGATCTTCGTCGCCGGCCATCGCGGCCTCGTGGGCTCGGCGGTCGAGCGCGAGCTGCGGGCGCAGGGGCATGCGAACCTGCTGCTGCGCACCTCGGCCGAGCTCGACTTGCGCGACCAGGCGGCGGTGGCGGCGTTCTTCGCGGCCGAGCGCCCGGCGTACGTGGTGCTGGCCGCGGCCAGGGTGGGCGGCATCCTCGCCAACAGCACCTACCCCGCCGACTTCATCCGCGACAACCTCCAGATCCAGACCAATGTCATCGAGTCGGCCCGGCAGGCGGGTGTGCGCAAGCTCTGTTTCCTCGGATCCAGCTGCATCTATCCCAGGCTGGCGCCGCAGCCGATGCGCGAGGACGTGCTGCTCACCGGCCCCCTGGAGCCGACCAATGAGTGGTACGCCATCGCCAAGATTGCCGGCATCAAGATGTGCCAGGCGTACCGGCGGCAGTATGGCTTCAACGCCATCTCGCTGATGCCGACCAACCTGTACGGGCCCGGCGACAACTTCGACCTGCAGAACTCACATGTGCTGCCGGCCCTGATCCGACGCTTCCACGAGGCCAGGCTTCGCGGTGACGCGGAGGTGGTCGTGTGGGGCACGGGCACGCCCCGACGCGAGTTCCTGTACGTGGATGACCTGGCGAAGGCCATCGTGCACCTGATGCGCACGTACGAAGGCGAGGACCTCGTCAACGTGGGCTGCGGCAGCGACGTCACGATCCGCGAACTCGCGGAGATGGTGGCCGCCGCGGTCGAGTATCCCGGCCGCATCGTGTTCGATGTGTCCAAGCCCGACGGCACGCCGCGCAAGCTGCTCGACACATCGAGGGCAACGGCCCTTGGTTGGAAGCCGAGTGTCGGCCTGCACGACGGCATCGCGGCCACCTACGCCTGGTACCGCGACACCCATTGAAGATCTCGGTCATCACGGCCGTCTACAACCGCGTTGCGACGATCGGCGATGCACTCGACAGCGTGCGCGCCCAGACCTGGCCGGACGTTCAGCACGTCGTGATCGACGGCGCCTCGACGGACGGCACCCTCGAAATACTGCAGGCTCGCAGGGGCGAAGTCGCAGTGCTGGTCAGCGAGCCTGACCATGGCATCTACGACGCGCTCAACAAAGGCATTGCCCATGCGACGGGCGATGTGATCGGCCTGATGCACTCCGACGACCTGTATGCCGACGAGCACGTCCTGGCGGACGTTGCTGCGGCGTTCGCTGACCCCCAGATCGATGCCGTCTACGGCGACCTGGACTACGTCGCGCAAGGCGACACGAGCAAGGTGATCCGGCGCTGGCGGTCGGGCGAGTACACGCCGTCGTTACTGACCCGTGGTTGGATGCCACCGCACCCGACGCTGTACCTGCGGCGGCAGGTGATCGAGCGTTGGGGTGCGTTCGACGAGAACTACCGGATTGCGGCTGACTACGACGCCATACTGCGGTACTTCGGTCGCGGGAGCATCCGGCCGGCGTATGTGCCGCGGGTGCTCGTGAAGATGCGTGTGGGCGGAGAGAGTAATCGGTCGGTCGGCCGAGTACTGCGCAAGTCCCGGGAGGATTACTCCGCGCTCCGTCGTAACGGTGTCGGCGGCCTGGCGGCCCTGGCCCGGAAGAACTTCAGCAAGCTGGGGCAGTTTTTTTAGCCGCCAGTGCCCGTGCGCTCAAAGAGCTCGTCGGGCAGTGGGTGCTGGTGGGTTCTCGGCACCACGGGGTGGTGACGAGCTAGATCACTCTCGCAAGGCTCGGGCAGGTGCGCATGCACCAGGGCCCGTGCTCGCTTACGAGCATGGGTCGATTGCCAGATCTCGATCATCGTGGCCGACGTCAGGATCGCGGCAGCGATGGTCCACAGCCAGAAGTCGTCAGCACCCATTCTGGGCAGCAACACAGCCACTAGTGTTGCAGCCACGGTGACGCCGAGGTAGCTCAGGGCAATCTGGGTATGGGAGAGGCCTGCCAACAGCAGGCGGTGATGAATGTGCCCACGATCTGCGGAGAGCGGCGAAACCCGGTGCACGATACGGCGCACGCAGGTCGTCGCCAGGTCCAGCAGCGGGATCAGGGTCAACAATGGAATCGCGCCTGGCAGAAGCGGTCCGTCACGACCGGAGGCGCGAATCAGGATGGCCGCGGTGAACAGTGAGATGAAGAGCACCCCGCCGTTGCCCATGAACACCCGCAGTCTGGACCGTGTTGCGGACCTGGCAGGCCAGTTGAACAGCAGGAATCCGAAGACGACCGCGGCCAGCATGCCGGCACCCCAGCTGAGCGGTGCGCCGGCGACCAACGCGATTGCAGCGAGGGGGGGCAGCAGCACGCTGCCGAGCAAGCCGTCCGCCCCATCCACCATGTTGCAGGCGTTCATGAACGAGACGATGACCAGGACGGTGAAGGGCGCCGAAAAGCGTCCAAGCTCGCCGAGCGCGCCCATCGACTCGACCCGGAAGCCACCGAAATACACCAGCGCGAGTGCCGCCCCGACCTGCGCGACCATGCGCGTACCCGCTTTCAGCGGCACCCGATCGTCGACCGTGCCGACACAGAGCAATCCCACCGCCGTGAAGAGCACCACCCACCACT
Source organism: uncultured Gammaproteobacteria bacterium (assembly GCA_963732415.1). GTDB lineage: Bacteria > Pseudomonadota > Gammaproteobacteria > Steroidobacterales > Steroidobacteraceae > RPQJ01. The sequence goes on along the minus strand of CAVSZK010000019.1, from coordinate 942,323 downwards.
GCGGGTGAAACGAGATCGCGCCTAGAGTTGCGGCGCCGAGCATCGTCGGGAGCACCACCAGCAGCATTGCGATGCCACCGGCGAGCGGAACGGACTCACCGTGCTGCTTGCGCTCGTCCGGGTGATCCACCAGCTGAAACTTGCGGCACACAGGCCGCAACAGCACCAGCAGGCCCGCCGTCACGGCCGCCAGGCCGGCCCAGAGGGCGATCGCGCCTACTTCCATGTCAAATCCATTTGCGGCATTCGCTAGCCTGCGTTGGGGGTCATGTCCGGCTGAATCGACGCGATCTCTTTCGAGACCCAGGAATCAATGGACAGCACACATCCCATGTGCCCCCCCAAGGCCCATCATCCCTGCACGCCATGATACATAAGCCGGACGAGGAGGCGAACCCCATCGTTGTCCTTCGGTTCCGCGTATCTCGGTGCGGTCCGGTCGCCGATGCCCCGGATATCCGCCATCAGCTCAGGGTGGAACTGGGCGGCCGTGCGAAATCTGGCCGGGCAAGGGAGCCAGGCCTGGGGCTAGAACCAGACCGAGAAGAAGACCCGCAGGATGTCCGAACCGAAGTGGTACAGCGGTTCGGTCTCCAGTGAATCGCCCTTCAGGGCATTGCTGAAGTCCTTGTAGTCGTACAGCGCGTGGTCGTAGAACACGTTGATCGTCGAGCGCTCGATGCCGCCCCAGGTGATCGCCGGCAGCTGCCAGGTGGCACCGACGGTCACCATCTGGCTCTGGAACGTGCTCAATTCCTTGTCGCGCCCGAGGAAGTTCTGCGAGTTCGCGTACGGAAACAGGTCGGAATAGAAGTCGGCCGCGGACTGGTCGTACCAGCGGTAAGCGGCCTCGAGTATCCATCGTTCGCCGATCGGGTGCGTGTAGCCGAGGCGCAGCGTGTCGGCATCGACTCCCCAGGTGTCCGTGTAGTACCGATACATGCCGTGGATCGCTGCCCGATACCAGAGGAAGTAATCGGCGGTCAGGGCCACGGCGTTGCTGGTGCGAGTGTGCGGATAGACTTCCGGCTCCCACGCGAAGCCGGCAGCCGCGGTCGGGTCCACGTAGCGCGCAGAGCGATACGGGTTGTTCAGGAAGCCGGAATCGGTGATGGTCTCGTACCGCAGGCCCATCATCAGCGTGGGCGTGACGATCTGCGAGAGGCTGAGGCGGTAGCTCCAGCGGTCCACCGATTCCTTGAACTCCGGGTCGCCGTTGCGCCGAACCTCGTCCCAGGCACGGGAGAAGCCAAACGACACCGTCGTCAGGTCACCGAACATGTCCTGGCTCAGGTCGAAGCTCGCCGTATTCGCCGTGTAGTCGTTCTCGTCGCTGTTGGTGTACGCGAGGCTGTACTGGGTCTTGCCCTGCAGCATGTCGGCCGCAATGCTCGCCTGGCGACGGGTTTCCTTGTACGGGCTCGCCTGCGTGAGCACGTCGATCGACGCGCTCGAGACCATGTCCACGTAGTAGTTTGCCGAGGCCGAGAACCAGTCGCCGAACTTCTTGCGCACCAGCAGCGACGGCCCGTCCACCGTCACGCCGCCGCCCTCGTAGCGGTGATAGAGCGCGTCGGCGCGATCCTCGGGCAGCACGGCCGCGTCAGCCGGCGCGAGCGATGACAGCGCGAGCGGCACCGCGAGCAGCGCGGTGGCATCCTGTCGCAGGCGCCCGGCCTTGTCGTCAGTTGCAGCCACAGCCGCCTCCGCCGCCGCCGAGCGCGCCACGCGCGCCCTCGCGAGCCTCGTACACGTGGTCGATGTAGGCCTGCGAGACCGGGTCGCGGTTGGCGCTCATGATCAGGTCCGCAAAATTCTGCCGTTCATATGGCTTGACCCAGGGCTCGACACCGCTGCAGCCAGCCGTGCCGGCCAACGCCAGCAGTGCAATGCCCCGCACCAGGAACATCCGCTTCACTCCTTGACCAGGCTGCGGATCATGTCCGCATACTTGGCCTCGTCGCCGGGCCGGTAGCCGCGATGCACGTAACGCACGTTGCCCGCGCGGTCGATGAAGACCGAACTCGGCATGCCCTCGACTCCGAACGACTCCGCGACCTCGTTCTTTCGATCGAACAGGATCGGAAAGGTGACCGGGACCTTGGCCAGCCACTCCTGCGCGGCCGTGCTGTCCGGCTCGACATTGATGCCCACCAGCGTGAAGCCCAGCGGTTCGTACTTTGTCTGGATCTGCTCGAGCAAGGGCATTTCCTGCCTGCAGGGACCGCACCATGTGGCCCAGAAATTGATCATGACGACCTGGCCCTTCAGCTCTTCGAGGCTCAGGTTGCCGCCGTCGCGGGCGGGCAGCGTGAAAGCCGGGGTCGCAGCGTGCGCGCCCGTCGCCACTGCGGCGAGGATCACGAGGGCTGCAAATGGGCGGATGGCGCGCATGATGTGCTCCATTTTCAGAAGAATGCCGTGAGGCTGAAGCTGAACTGCAGGTTATGCGTGAGCTTGTCCTTGCCCAGCAGGTCGCTGTTGAACATCTGGTCCCTTGCGTCCACGTGCGCGGCCAGCCAGTCCGTCATCAGCAGCCGGAATCCAACGCCCGGCGTCACGGTGAAGTGATTGTCGCCACCGAACCTGGTGCTGCCTGCGCCGAGTGTCAGGTAGACGGCGCTCGGCATTGCGTGCTTGCCGCCGAAGTACACGTCGCCGGGCAGTGCGTTCCAGCCGAGCGCCACGTCGTAGTACGTGTACTGGCGCTGGCTGTCGGTGAGGAGTTCCGCCGAGCCGCTGAGGTCCTCGTAGCTGGTCTTGCCTGCCTTGGCCGACCCGATCGACGCTTCGGCGAAGATGTCTTCGGTGAAGTGATAGGCGAACCGTCCGCCGTACAGGAAGCTCGAGCCGAAGTCCTCGATGCTGACGACGCCGATGAACAGGCCCGCCTCGAAGTTTTCGGTGTCGATCGCCGGCACCTTGACATCGCGCCGGGCAACCTTGGGTTCGACCACCTGCGGCGTGTCGTCGGCCGCGCCAACGGCGTCCTGCGCCAGCGCGGCCGCGGGCAGCGACAGTGCGCCGGCGGCGACCGCGGCGGTCAGAAGAAATGCGTGAAGCCGACGGTCCATGCGTTGATGACCTCGTTGTCATTGGTGTCCATGAAAATCACGAACTGGCGGTACTCCGCCTGCAGAAGGAATCGGTCGCTCAGGTAGCCGCGCAGGCCGACGCCACCGTAGGCCACCGAGTTGGTGCGGTTGCTGGTCTGCACCAGCGTCGCGTTCGGGTCGACGTAGACGACGCCTCCGCCGATGGACACGAACGGCGAGACCCGCCACTGCGGCATGAACGTGTAGCCAATGCCCGCGGTTCCCAGCCAGCCATTCGAGTACTGGCCGAGCAGCTGCGAGACGTCGGCGCGAACGAACAGCGAATCGGTCAGCATGTACGATCCCGAGGCGGCCACGGTGTCGGCACCGTCGAAATCGCCGGCCCCGATGCCGACTTCCCAGCGATGCGCGACGCGGGCGTCGGGGCTGGGGCCGGGCAGCCGCACCTCCTCACCTTCCGGGGAGAGCGTCCTCTCGAGCTGCTTGCGATTGACCCAGCCTTCGCGGCCACGATCGGTGCGGACCTTGACCCAGTCGGTGCGCTGGCGGAGCAGCACGACATCGGCGCCGCGCTCGACCACCTGTGTCACCGGGAAGCCGCGACCCGGGCCGCTGTGCAGGTCGATGTATGGGTCCTGTACCACGACCGTCTCAACGCTCGCCGCGCTGGCTCCGTGAGGAGCCAGCGCGGAGAACAGCAGGAGGCCGGAGATCAGGATTCGGTGCATTGACTCAATTGACCGGCGCGACAAACGGGTCATTGAAATACTGGGCACCTTCGTCAATCCATTCTGAGACGAGCCTCAACTCCGCGGCCGAAAGGCGACCCTCGTGGGTGCCACCCGGCGCGAATCTTGAGAAGAAGGTCACAGATGCATTTGCGCTGCCCGCCTGGAGGGACGAGGCCACGGGCACCGGCGCGAACTGTGCTTCACCGGTGACAGGGTCTACGCCGACCTGTACCAGGCGGTCCTGGACCGTGCCGCCGACCAGTTCCTGCTCATTGTCGGTGGCAAGCAGTTCACGATACGCATGGAATTGGTCGGGCTGGTCAGCCGACGGGCCGTCAGTCAACTCGAGCTGGCCCGGCGGCACCTGCGCCTCGCCGGCCGCCGAAACCGTGGCGTGGCAACTGGTGCACGTATCGTCCTTGAGTACGGTTACCCCGTCGACGTCGAACGTGACGCGCGGGAGGCTCCACAGCGGATGGATGTGCTGCTCGTAGTGGATCGTTATCCGGCAGCCGGCGTGCCAGGTCGTCACGCACTCCGGCGAGGTCGGGGCCGGCGTCGATAGATCGGCGTAGCTGTATTCGAACGGCGCGTCGGGCGCACGGCCGGCGGCAACCGGGTCGGTCCACACGTCCTCGAACACCACGCTGGTGCTCGGCTTCAGTGCGGCACAGTCCGTCTGGCAGCTGATTCGCGCGCGCACCTGCGCCATTGTTTCGCCGAAGTCCGCGAACAGTGCCGGGTTCGAGTTCGGGAAAGGCAGGCCAGTGGTCGCGGCACCCGCCCAGGCAGCGTCGAAGAGGTTGCTGCGTCCATGCGACAGGCCGCTGTCCGGGTCGTGGCAGCCATTGCAGCGGAGTTCTTCTCCCGCGCGCACCTGCAGCCAGTTGTTGTGCCGTGGGCCGATCCGCCGGCCATTGCCGTCCAGCAGCGTGACAGCGAAGGCGACGTTTGCCGGCACCTTCACCCTTACGGAACCATCGGGTTCGATCGGCGCGTAGCCGAGCACTTCGCGCATGCCGAATGCCGAGGTGACTCCGAAAGCGCTGCCGCGGAAGTCGCGCACGTCGCGGTCCGGCATGCTGACGACCTTCTCGATCCGCAGGAACCGTGCCGGGCGCTGCGCGGCAGTGGTGAGTGCCGGGTCCGCCAGCGCCGCGATGCCGCCAGGGGCGGTATCCACGCCGTCGATGTCGTACACACTGCGGATGTCCAGGATGCCGACGCTTTCCGACTCGAGGTCTGCATCGAAATCCACACCCGCCACGCGGTCGAGCAGCACCGGCGGCAGCGCGACCGGCTGCAGCGCGACGATGTCCGTGTACATGACGCCCTCAACCGGGCTTGCGACCGGCAACTGGGTCCGGTTCGAGGGGTCGTACATCCAGATCCCGTAGAGCGGCGGGGCGGGAGTCGCACCCGGAGCCGCGAGGCGATCGGCAGTGCAGGGGACGATCCGGGCTCCTTCGAGCAGCCGGCACTGGGTCCAGCTCACCAGCAGGCGACCGGTGCCGTCGCGCAGCGGGAAAGCCGACTGGTATCGGCCGCCGGGGGAGGGTCCGGGAATAGTGTTGACGATGTTGATCGTGGCCGGAACCTGCGCAGGGCCGGACAGCACGCCGATGTTGGGCGCGGTCGGCTGGGTGATATCGACATAGTTCGACACGTCGATGTCGAGCAGTTCGCCGCCGCGCTCGGGCGCTACCATCGGTTGCGCGAGCACCAGCAGGTGACCGTTGGCGATCGGGCGTGGGTCGAGGAACTGCAGCTCGGTGTCGCCCGTTCCGGTCAGGTGACTTTGGGCGCCGTACAGCAGTTCGAGATTTGAGCCGTCAGGACGCATTGCATAGATGCTCAATTCGTCGTGGCCGGGAGCACCGTCCCACCGGGTGAATACGACGCGGCCGTCGTCCAGGACCGCGGGATCGAGGTCATGGCTCTGGTTGAACGAAATCTGGTGCACGTCACCGCCATCCGACGTCATGACGTGCAGCACGAACGCGGGCTCGCGGCGATCCTCGTCCTGGGCGTCGAACTGCGGCTTTCCCTCGTCGAGCAGGATGGCTTTCGACTGTCGCTGCCGGGTTGAACTGAACACGATGCGGCCGTCCGGCAGGTAGTGCGGCGCGACGTCATTGCCCTGGCGGGCCACGATGTCCGAACTGACGACGCGTCGCACTTCCCCGGTCGCGACGATGTATTCCCAGATCTCCCAGGTCGGCTGCTCCTCGGGCTCGGCGCCGTCGATCAGCGGCCGGTGCATTGCAAACGCCAGCTTGGTGCCATCGTATGACGGCTCGACGTCGCGCACGTCGCCCATGCCCTGGGTAAGTTCCCCGGTCACGTTGCGCTCGCCGGCGGACGGTGTGGCGCGATCTCGAACGTACAGGTCGGCGCCCGGCTCGAAGTCGAGAAGCTCGCGCGCGTCGACCGAGGCCGCGGCGCCGGTCGGTACCGGTCGTTTGACGTATGCGATCGGGAAGTCGAGCACGATCGGGTCCGGGTTCTGGCCGCCACCCGGGCCGGCACCACCGCCGCCGCCGCAGCCGGCGATGACGATTGCGACCAGCGCAGTGGCAAGTCGACCGTGCGGCCAACGGGCATGGGTGAGATCCCGGACGAAAGCGAGCATCGGATCATCCTCGGCAGGTGTACACGAGCGCGGCGCAGGCACCGCGGGAGCTCACTTTTTCTCATATGCAGCCGATAGCACCACCTGCGGGCTCCTGTTGTGTGAGGCAGCTCTCAATGCGGAACACGCGGCTTGGCGTTTGTCGCGCCAGCACTCAAATTCGCGCCCAACGACCGGATGGTCCGGTTGGGGGAGGATCTGCATGCGCCTCAGGACGCTCGCACGGTATGGTCACGCCAGGCTGCGGTTGACCGCCATGACTGCGTGCGCGCTGCTCATCGCGCTGCAGCCCACGACATCGATGGCCGATTCACGCAGCCAGGCCAAGCGCATGCACGATCGCCTTGCAGGCGTACCGCCGAGCGAAGCGGTGCTCACCTCGATGGCCAGCGACATCGCGTCCGGCAGTCCGACCCAGGCCGCCTATACGGCGATGCAGGACCGGGCCTTCTACGACGTGACACTGAAGAACTTCGCGATGCCGTGGACCAACGAGGACCAGACGGTGTTCGCGCCGCTGAACGACTACGTCGCGACGGTGATCGGCATGGTGCGCGACGACGTGCCGTTCGATCACGTCCTCTACGACGACATCCTCTACGTCGGCAGCGGCGCTTCAGGCGTTCCCGCCTACTCGGCAGCGAACAACGACCACTATGCGGCGCTCGAGGCCAACGGCGCGAACCTGAAGGACGTGCTGACCCGGACCACGCAGTCATCGGCCAACGGCCTGCCGCCGAGCGCGACCGCAGGCGTACTGACTTCACGCGCGGCTGCGGAAGCGTTCCTGGTGGCTGGTACCAATCGCGCGATGTTCCGCTTCACGCTGATCAATCACCTGTGCACCGACCTGGAGCAGGTGATGGACACGACCCGCCCGCCGGACCGCATCCGCCAGGATGTCAGCCGCAGCCCGGGCGGGGACAGCCGCCTGTTCCTCAACAACTGCATCGGTTGCCACAGCGGCATGGACCCGATGGTCCAGGCCTTCGCCTACCTCGACTGGGACGAGACGGCTGGCCGGCTGGTCTACTCGGAAGGCGTGGTCCGCCCGAAGTACTTCCACAACAAGGACACGTTCCCCGCCGGGTACTCGACGCCCGACGATCACTGGGACAACTACTGGCGCAAGGGACGCAATTCCCTGCTCGGATGGGATTCCTCGCTGCCGGGCAGCGGGCAGGGCCCGAAGTCGCTCGGCATGGAACTCGCGCACACCGATGCATTCGCCGGCTGCCAGGTAAAGAAGGTGTTCCGCACCGTCTGCTTCCGCGACCCGAGTGACGCCCAGGACCGCGCCAGGATCCAGTCGATGGTCGGTTCCTTCAAGTCCAGCGGCTACCAGCTGAAGCGAGTGTTCGCCGAGGCTGCCACCTACTGCATGGGCGACTAGGGGACGACATGAACACCACGACCCTGCGAACCTGGACGATCCGTGCCGCTGCCATCGGCGCTGCTGCGCTGTTGCTCGGCGGTTGCGGCGGCGGCGCCGAGACAGTCAGCAACCCGGTCACCTCCGGTGGAACGCCCGCCGCGTACAGCGGCCCGCCGCCGGCTACGGCCGACGTACAGGCGTTCAAGATCAACGTCTGGGACAACCTCAAGGCGAGCAATCGCTGTGGCAAGTGCCACGTCGCTGGGGGCCAGGCCCCCCAGTTCGTGCGCCAGGACGACGTCAACCTCGCCTATGCGGCCGCGAACGGCATCGTCACTCTTTCTTCCCCGCGCGATTCACGCATGGTGCAGAAGGTAGCCGGGGGCCACAACTGCTGGCTCGCCAGCGCCGACGCGTGCGCCGACATCATGACGACCTGGATCACTGCCTGGGCCGGTGCGGCAGGCGGAGGCGGCGTGCAGGGCGTGATTCTCAAGGCGCCGGTCATCAAGGACCCGGGCGCCAGCAAGGCGTTCCCGATGACGCCGGCGTTGTTCTCAACGACCGTCTATCCAGTGGTGCGTGAGTACTGCGCGCGCTGCCACGCGCCGACGGCAGCGGCGGCACAGTCGCCGTACTTCGCCTCGGCTGACCTCGACGAGGCCTACGGCGCGGCGAAGGTCAAGATCGACCTCGACACGCCGGCCCAGTCGCGCCTGGTGCTGCGCCTGCGCAACGAGTTCCACAACTGCTGGAGCGACTGCGCCGCGGATGCGGACGAAATGCAGGCCGCCATCAGTGCGTTCGCCGGGCAGGTACCCGTCACTCAGGTCGACCCATCGCTGGTGCTTTCGAAGGCGCTCGGGATGTACGACGGTACCGTCGCGAGCGGTGGCAACCGGTACACCTCGAACACCATCGGCTTGTGGGAGTTCAAGACCGGCAGGGGCAGCACCGTCTACGACACCAGCGGCGTGGATCCGGCGCTGAACCTCACGCTGTCCGGTGACGTGACCTGGGTCGGCGGCTGGGGCATCAATGTCCGCAGCGGCAAGGCGCAGGGCTCGACCACGGCCAGCCGAAAGCTGCACAACCTCATTGCGGCCACCGGCGAGTACACGATCGAGGCCTGGGTCGCGCCGGGTAACGTCGCGCAGGAAGAAGCGCGCATCGTCTCCTACTCGGGCGGCACGACCACCCGCAACTTCATGCTCGGCCAGACGCTCTACAGCTACGACTTCTACAATCGCTCGAGCAGCACCGACCAGGCCGGCGACCCGAAGCTCACGACGGCCGCCGCGGACGAGGACCTGCAGGCCACGCTGCAGCACGTAGTCGTGACCTACGACCCGGTCAATGGCCGGCGGATCTACGTGAACGGGGAGTTCACCGGCGACGCCGATCCGTCGGCGGGCGGCAACATCGCCGACTGGGACGATACCTTCGCGTTCGTGCTGGGCAACGAAGTGTCCGGCGATCGCCAGTTCCAGGGCATCTTCCGGCTGGTGGCCGTCTACAACCGCGCGCTCACCCAGCAGCAGGTGCAGACGAACTTTGACGCCGGCGTCGGCGAGAAATACTACGTGCTGTTCTCGGTAAGCCACCTGACCGGCGTTCCGCAGTCGTACATCATGTTCTCGGTGAGCCAGTTCGACAGCTACAGCTACCTGTTCGACAAGCCGACGTTCATCAGCCTCGACCCTGCGGCGCAACCGGGCACGATTCCCATCGCGGGCATGCGCATCGGCATCAACGGCACCGAACCGGACGTCGGCCAGGCGTACCGGACGCTGGACACGAACATCACGGATTCCGAGTACGGCCCGCTCGGCCAGCAACTGTCGACGATCGGTACGGTGATCGCGCTGCAGAAGGGGCCCGACACCGACGAGTTCTTCCTGAGCTTCGACGTGCTCGGTTCGAACACCAACGTGCGCCTCGACCCGGTGCCGCTGGCTCCCGGGCCGCCGCCGGACATGCGTCGTCCCGCCGACATCGGACTGCGGGTGTTCGACAGGATCGACGCGACCATGTCCAGGCTGACCGGCGTCAGCGCCCAGACGCCAGCGGTGAAGGCCACGTTCGACACCGTCAAGCAGGCACTGCCGACCGTCGAGAGCATCGACACCTTCGTCTCCGGTCACCCGGTGGCGATCGCCCAGCTCTCGATCCAGTACTGCAACGCGCTCGTCGACGACACCTCGGCTCGCGCGGCTTATTTCCCGGGCTTCAATTTCAGCGCTGCCCCGGCGACCGCGTTCGGCTCCGGCGGCCGCGGGATCGTGGTCAACTCACTGGTCAGTCGCATGATGCTCGCCAACATGGGGTCCGACCCGGATCCGGGCGAAGTGAGCACTGAGCTCGACAGCCTGATCACGCGACTCACCACCTGCGGCAACAGTTGCCCGGCAGGACGCACTGCGACGGTCGTCAAGGCGACCTGTGCAGCCATGCTCGGCAGCGCCGTGACGCTGATCAATTGAGGCGCCGCAAGGCACGCACCAGGTAAGCAACCATGATCATTCGCAAGGCACCCCCACGGCGACTGGGCCTGGATGAACCGATCCGGCACGCGCTCGGCCACAAGCGCCCGATCACGCGCCGCGATTTCATCGCCCAGGGATTGACGGCGGGCCTCGGAACGGTCGTCGCGCCGACAATCTTCAGCCTGTTTGCGGATCCGCGCGCGGCCATGGCCGCACTGTCGCCCGACCTGCAGGCACTCAGAAACAGTTGCGGCATCTCGGTCCTCGGCGCAGGCAAGATCCCGTTCATCTGCATCGACCTGGCCGGTGGCGCAAACATGGTCGGCTCGAACGTGCTGATCGGCGGGCCGGGCGGGCAGCTCGACTTCCTGAGCACGGCCGGCTACGGAAAGATGGGCCTGCCGGGCGACATGCTGCCCAGCATGACCAATTCCGCGACCGGCACCAGCTTCACCGACACCAGCCTGGGCCTCGCGTTCCATTCCGACAGCGCATTCCTGCGCGGCATCATGGATCGTGTCTCGCCTGCAACGGCTGCCTCGATCAACGGCGCCGTCATCGCGGCACGTTCGGAAAACGACACCGGGAACAACCCGCACAATCCCATGTACGGGATCTACAAGGCTGGAGCGGGTGGATCGCTTGCGACGCTGATCGGCTCACGTGCGTCGGATTCGGGCGGCAACTCCATGGCACCGGCCGGCTTGATCGACCTGTCGGTGCGCCCGACCAAGGTGGACCGGGCCAGCGACGTCACGGGCCTCGTTGATACCGGCCAGCTTGCGAGCCTGCTGAGCGTGGACGACACGGTGGCCGTGATGGAGTCGGTAGAGCGCATCAGCAATCGAAAGCTGCAGATGGTCGACCCGAAGCAGCCCTGGTTGGACCCGAAGAAGACCACCGTCACGCGCGACGAGGTCGTGCGCGACCTGGTGAACTGCGGATACGTGAAGGCGGCGGACGTGGTGGACCGCTTCGGCGATCCCACCAGCCTCAATCCGGACCTCGACCAGGACATCGTAGGTGCCGGTGGTGTCTTCAGCCCGGCCGAGTACAACGGCGACGCCGAGTTCCGCAAGACCGCTGCGGTGATGAAGATGGTGCTGTCCGGCTACGCAGGGGCGGGCACGATCACGCTCGGCGGCTACGACTATCACGGCCAGGGGCGCTCGACCGGCGAACTGCGCGACCTTCGTGCGGGACGTTGCATGGGCGCGTGCCTGGAGTACGCGGCGCGGCGCGGCATGCCGCTGATGCTGTACGTCTTCTCCGACGGCTCGATCTCGGCCAGTGGCCAGGTGGACAGCAGCGTCGATGGCCGCGGCAAGTTCATGTGGACCAGCGACAACCAGTCCACGGGCGCTTCGTTCTTCCTGGTCTACAACCCGCAGGGGCGGCCGCAGCTGCTCAGCTCGGGCAACGCCGGCACGGCACGGCACCAGCAGATCGGGTACTTCCGCCCCGATGCGTCGGTGGAGACGGCCTCGAGTCCCGCGGCCAACAACGTCAACCTGCTGGTCGAGACCGTGGTGCTCAACTACATGGCGCTGCACGGTGAGCAGGGGCAGTTCGGGCAGAAGTTCCCGGGCCACGGCCTCGGGTCCCCGGCGCTGCAGGACAGCCTGATCGCGTTCAACCCGGTGGTGAGCGGCACGATCGGCTAGACTCGGGTCCCTTGAACAGGGCACCCGAAATCGATCGCTGGACGCTGCTCAGCTGCCCGCGTTGCAGCGGACGGCTCGCTCCCGGCACCGAAGCGCGCTGCGAGGCGTGCGGCGCGCAATACCCGTTCGTGGACGGCATCCCGTGGCTCTGCGCCGAGCCGCAGGCGACGCTGGGCGAGTGGCGCACACGCATGCGTGCATTCACCACCGGGCTCGAGGCCCAGGCGGCGCGTTACCGTGCGGCACTCGGGCCTGGCGTCACGCTGGCGGCGACCCGCAATCGTCTGAAGCTCCTTTCCAGCGCCTGCAGCGACCACGCGCGACGACTGTCGTCGCTGCTTGCGCCACTCGACGTGGCCGCCGCAGCCGCCGTGCCCGAAACCTATCGGGCGCTTGGTTTGCCGCTGCCGGCAGGGCAGGGACTCACCAGTTACTACGCCAACCTGCACCGCGACTGGTGCTGGGGCTCCGAGGAGAATGAAGCGGCCTACGCCGCCGTGGACCGGGCGCTCGGCGCGGCGAATCCTGGCCGGATGCTCGTGCCCGGATGCGGTGCGGGGCGGCTTGCCTACGACCTGCACGTTCGCCGCGGCCCGATCGCGACGATTGCCGCGGACCTGAATCCGCTGATGATGATCGTCGCGCGCCGGATGTTCGCCGGCGAGCACGTCGAACTCCACGAGTTCCCTCTGGCCCCGCGCGATCTTGGCTGCCAGGCATTGTTGCGCGACCTGCACGCGCCGGCGCCGGCGCCGCCCGGCCTGTGGCCGGTCGTGGCCGATGCCTCGCAGGCGCCGTTTGCGGCAGGCGCTTTCGATACCGTGGTCACGCCGTGGTTGATCGACATCCTCGACGAGGACTTCGCGTCGTTTGCGGCCAGGTTGAACCAGTGGCTCAAGCCGGGGGGTCGCTGGGTCAACAGCGGTTCGCTGTTCTTCCAGCACGGCGATCCAGCGCGCTGCTATTCGATCGACGAGCTTCCGGCGATCCTCGATGCCGCCGGCTTCGGCGATATCGAGTTGCATGAGGAGGTGGTCCCGTACCTGGCGTCCCCGGCCAGTCGAAACGGCCGCATGGAGCGACTGGTGACCTTCAGCGCCATGGTGCATGAGACGGGTCGCGCCGCCGGCGCCGCATCGCAACGCACCACGCTGGCTCGAGCAGGACGATGTGCCGGTGCCGATGCTGCCGCAGGTCGAGAGCCAGGTCCTGGCGATGCGCGTCCATTCCTTCGTCGCGTCGCTGATCGATGGCCAGCGCACGCTGCGCGACATCGCCGAAATACTGGTGCGTGAGCGCTTGTTGCCGGCGGACGAGGCCCTTCCGGCTGTTCGCGGGTTCCTGCAGCGCCTGTTCACGGAGGCGCAGGCGCCGTGGCGCCCGTGAGCGTGCCTTGATGTCGAGTGGAAATTGGTACCAGCGCGAAGAAGCGATCATGGGTACCCGGATCGCCGTGGAACTCTGGGCGACCGACCCGCTCGTGGCGGAGCGCGGTATCGACGCGGTCATGGCCGACATGCATCGCACCGACCGGCTGATGAGCACCTACAAGCCGGAGAGCCAGCTGTCGCAGGTCAACGCGCATGCATACGACAGGCCTGTGCAGGTTGATGGCGACATCATCGACGTGGTGGAGAAGTCCCTCGAGTACTCGCGGTTGAGCGACGGCATTTTCGACATCACCTACGCGAGCGTGGGCTATCTCTACGATTACCGCGCGCAGCTGCACCCGACCGAGGAGCAGATCGCCGCGGCGCTGCAGTCGATCGACTATCGCCAGCTGCAGGTCGATCGCGAGGCGCGCACGATCCGCTTCCTGCGGCCGGGCATGCGCATCGACCTGGGAGGATTTGCCAAGGGCTGGGCAGTCGATCGCGGCGTCGAGATCCTGCGCGCACTTGGCATTCAACACGCGATGGTCAATGCCGGCGGCGACACCCGGCTGCTCGGGGACCGCCGCGGCAAGCCATGGATCGTTGGCATTCGCGACCCGCGCCGGGACGGCGTCGTGGTCACGCGCATCCCGCTCGCCGACGAGGCGATATCGACCTCCGGCGACTACGAGCGCTTCTTCGAGCAGGATGGTGTGCGACACCATCACATCCTGGTGCCTGGCACGGGCAAGTCACCGTCCGACGTCCGCAGCGTCACCATCATCGGTCCGAACGCGACCCGCACCGACGGCCTCACCAAGCCCGTTTTCATACTCGGGGTCGAGCGCGGCATGGCGTATGTGCGGCGGGTCGGCGACGTCGAGGCGGTGATCGTCGACAACCAGGGGCAGGTCTTCTATTCGCCGGGTCTCGAGCCCGGGTAGCAGGGTCCAGGCCCGCAGGGCGGTGCGACTCGCCGGGCGTTTTTGTGACGCAATGCCGCCTGTGAAGCGCAGATGGCTCCGTCAATTGACAGCGCCACGCCCGCCAGACAACGATTCACTCGACTGAAAAAAGGCAAACCCGCTGAAAGGCGGGGACGCAAAGCTTCCGGTCTTCGGGTCTCACCCATGACAGCGGGGTTGCCAGGATGCGAGGCAGAGATTACTTCGCGCGCGCCCGCGTAATGGCGCTGATACACACGCTGGCCCTGGCGGGCGCGGCGCTTGCTGGTGCGGTCTCGCCGCTGCTCGTGAAGGCTGCGACCGAAGCCGTGTCAACCGGTACGGCTGCGCCGGACTTCGTACTCAAGTCCACGGACGGCCGCAACCTGCGCCTGTCCGAATACCAGGGCGATGTCGTGGTGCTGACCTTCTGGGCGAGCTGGTGCGGATCGTGCCGGTCGGCGCTCACCGAACTGAACACGATTGCATCCGCGCCCGAGTCTGACGGCCCGGTCGTCCTCGGCGTCAGCCTCGACCGCGATGGCGGACAGGCCGCATCCATCGCTCACTCGCTGAGCCTGCATTTTCCCACGCTGCTCGATGACCACCAGGTGGTCGGGCGCCTCTACGACGTGGAGACGCTGCCGCTCACGCTGCTCGTCGACCGCGATGGAATCGTGCGTGCCTCGTGGTCCGCCGCCCCGGCGCCCCAGGCAGAACTCAACCGTGCCCTCGAGGAGATCGGCAAATGAAGCGGCAGCCCCCGGAATCCACCCGCCGTGCTCGGTGGCTGGCACTTGCCAGCATGGTCCTCTTCGCAGGTGGCAGCGTGGTCGCAGGGCGGGCTGGTGCCGACGACCCAGCCCCGGCCACGCGCGCCGTTGACCAGGACGTGCAGGACCTGAAGAAGCAGCTCATAGACCTCAACCGCGACCTGTTCAAGCTGGAGGAGGAAATCCTTTATCCCTCGAGCACCCAGGTGGCCGTTTTCCTGTCGCTCAACGTCGGTACGTTCTTCGAACTGGACTCGGTGACGCTCAAGGTCGACGACAAGGAAGTTGCCAACTACCTGTACACCGAGCGCGAGGTAAAGGCGCTGTATCGCGGCGGCGTGCAGAAGCTCTATCTGGGCAACCTGAAGACCGGCAAGCACGAGCTGGTGGCGTTCTTCAGCGGCAAGGGCCCGCACGCGGTCGACTACCGGCGTGGCGCGACGCTGACGTTCGACAAGGAGGTGGGCGCCAAGTACGTCGAGCTGCGCATCAGCGACCGCGAGGCCGCGATGCAGCCAGAGTTCATCGTGCGCCAGTGGGACTGAGCAGTCCCGCTCCCGGACGATGGATAGAGCTCGAGGCGCAATGACGATCAAGTCCCACCGACGATGGAACTGGAGCCTGGCCGCCGGCCTGGTGGCCTGTGTGATCGCCGTGACCGGGGCGGACGCGGCGCCGAAGGAATCCGACCTTCCGCCTCCCGGCAAGGTGCGCGATCTCGACTATGGCGACGTCCTGTTCCATTTCTACCAGGATGACTACTTCGGCGCGCTGGTACGACTCGAGGCGGCCAGTGACTACGGCCGGATGCCGAATCACGCCGCGGATGCGGAGCTGCTCTCGGGTGGTCTCTACCTGTCGCTCGGCCTGCATGCGGAAGCCACCCGGATTTTCAACCGGCTGCTGGCGGGATCGGTACCGCAATCGGTGAGCGACCGGGCGCGTTTCTACCTGGCCAGGATCGGATACCAGCGTGGCTACTACGACCAGGCCTGGGAAAACCTGCAGAAGATCCGCGGGACGTTGCCCGGGTCGCTGGACTCGGAGAAGCGACTGCTGTCGGCAAACGTGCTGATGGCGCAGGGCCGCTATGCCGATGCCGCGACGATACTGAGTGCCGCAGGCGCTGGCGACGACTGGGCGGCATTCGCGCAGTTCAATCTCGGCGTAGCACTGGTGCGGTCGGGTGATGTTGCGCAGGGCCAGCGCTGGCTGGACGCGGTGGGCAGCATGCCGGCGGCCACGGACGAGGAGCGCTCGTTGCGCGACCGGGCCAATCTCGCGCTCGGCTACGCGATGCTGCAGGCCCGAGAGCCGGAGCCGGCCATTGCGGCGCTGACTCGCGTGCGGCTGGACGGACCGTTCACCAATCGGGCCCTGCTCGGACTCGGCTGGGCCGAGTCGGACGCAAAACGCTCCGACCTCGCGCTGGTGCCGTGGATGGAGCTGCGGGAACACCGGCTGCTCGACTCGGCAGTCCAGGAATCCTACCTCGCGGTGCCGTACGCCTACGCGCAGCTGGCCGCGAACGGGCAGGCCGCGCAGCAGTATCGGTTCGCGGTGCAGGCGTACGAGAAGGAAGGTCGACGGATCGACGAGTCGATAGCGGCGATCCGCAGTGGAGGGTTTCTCGATTCGGTCCTGGCCTCGGCGCCAGACAGCGACGCGATCGGCTGGTTGTGGCAGCTGCAGAAGCTGCCGGACTCGCCGCAGACACGGTACCTGTATCACCTGCTCGCGTCCCACGAGTTCCAGGAAGGCCTGAAGAATTACCGTGACCTGCGCATCATGCAGCGCAACCTGAACGGCTGGCGCCAGTCGCTGACCGCCTTCGACGAGATGGTGGCGACCCGCGAGCAGGCATCGAGGGAGCGCGAGCCGCGCCGGGCCGCAACGCTGGCCGGTGCGGACCTCGACGGGCTTGCCAGCCAGCAGGCCGCGCTCGAGCAGCGGCTGGCCGGGATCGCATCCAGCCGTGACGTCGCCGCGCTGGCCACGGACAGTGAGGCGCGCGACTGGCGTGCGCTCGACGACTCGCAGGCCCGGATCGCGATGCTGCCGGAAGACGCGAAGCGCGAGGCACTGGCAGAACGCGAGCGCCTGTTGCGCGGCGTCCTGCTGTGGCAGATGGACGCGGCGTACAAGGCACGCCTGCGCCGCGTCAGCACGGAACTGCGCGAGAGCGGCGCCCTGCTGGTGGAGGCTCGCAATCGCGTCGAACTGGTCGGGCTCGCAGGAGCGGCCGCGCCGCGTGACACCAGCACGTTCGCCTCCCGGGTCAATGCGCTCGCGAACCGCGTCGACGAGATCGGTCCGCGCATCGATGCGGCCAGCGCTGCGCAGGAGCGTGTGCTTGCTTCTATTGCGGTCGATGCGCTCGAGGCGCAGAAGCGTCGCCTCGCCAGCTACGCAACCCAGGCTCAGTTCGCGCTCGCTGCGCTCTATGACGGGGCCTCGGCCGGGGTGGTGCGATGAACGCCCGCATCGCGTTTGCCGTGTTCGTCTGCCTGGCGGCCTCGTCTCCGGCGGACGCCGCTCGCAAGTCACAAGAGCCGGCTACGCTCGGCGACCTGGCGAAGCGCAGCGTGCCGATCGAGCGCGGCGGAGCCGTCGAGGTCGAAGCCGGCCAGGCGGCGCGCAGCTACGAGGATTTCCTGCGCATTCCCGACACCGATCCCGGCATGCGGGCCCAGGCGCTGCGCAGGCTGGGTGACCTGCGCTTCGCGGAGGCCGAGACGCTGCGGGTCGAGGACGGCGCCGATTCGGCCGCAGCGGCGACGGCAAGCCGCGAATCCATCGCGGCCTACCAGCATCTGCTCGACGAGCAGCCAGACGCGGCCGGGACCGATGCGGTGCTCTACCAGCTCGCGCGGGCCTACGAGAGCCTCGGCGAAACGAACCAGGCGCTTGCGATGCTCGACCGGCTGGTCGAGCTGTATCCACAGAGCCCCCACTACGACGAAGCCCAGTTCCGACGCGGCGAGGCGTTCTTCAGTGAGCAGCGCTACGCCGATGCGGAGCGCGCCTATGCGACGGTGCAGTCCGAGGGGACCACCTCCGCGTTCTACGAGCAGGCGGTCTACAAGCGCGGCTGGGCGCTGTTCAAGCAGTCCAGGGATGCGGAAAGCAATGCCGCGTTCCTGCTGCTGCTCGACGACGTGCTGGTCGAGGATGGACAGCTCCGGTCGGACGCGCAGCTGCCGCGCGCACAGCAGGAGCTGAGCGCAGACGCGCTGCGGGCGCTGGCGATCACTTTTGCCTCGGGCGACGGGCCCGACTCGCTCCGCGCCGCACTGGACCAGCACGGCCCGGCGCCATACGAGTGGCGCCTGTACGGCGCACTTGGCGACCTGTACGTCGAGAAGGAGCGTTTCCAGGACGGCGCCGAGTCTTATCGGGCTTTTGCGGCGCGACGTCCAATGGATCCGCAGGCGCCGCTGATGATCGTGCGCGCCACCGATGCCTACGCCAAGGGTGGCTTTACCACGCTGGTGCTTGACGGCAAGCGTCAGCTGGTCGAGGAGTACGGTCCTCGCAGCGACTACTGGCGAATCCACACCACTGACATCGACCCTGCGGTAAGCGCGGCGATCCAGGCCAACCTGCTCGACCTGGCGCAGCATCACCATGCGCTCGCGCAGAAGGGTTCTGCCGGCGACCGGGACATAGCGGTTCGCTGGTATCGCGACTACCTGGATGGTTTCGACGATTCACCGCAGGCGCCTGAAACCCGGCTGCTGCTCGCTGACCTGTTGTTCGACGGCGCCCGTTACCAAGAGGCAGCTGTCGAGTACGAGCGCGACGCCTATTCCTACGCGTCGAATCCGCAGGCGGCGCGCGCGGGCTACGCGGCGCTGGTTGCCTACGACAAGGCCGACGCGCAGGCGCCGGAGTCCGAGCGTCCCGCGTTGCAGGCACGTGCGATGGAGTCCGGCCTGCGATTTGCCGCGGCATTCCCGGAGCACCCTGAAACACCGGCCGTGCTTACGCGCGCGACGAAGACACTGTTCGATTCCGGCGATCGCATGCGCGCCGAGTCCGTCGCCCAGCAGGTCCTCGCGCTCGGCAGCAGGGCCGACGCCGGCCAGCAGCGGGTGGCGTGGACCGTACTCGCGCACACCTACTTCGACGACGGCCGCTATGCCGACGCCGAGAAAGCCTACACGGAACTCGCCGCGCGCCTGCCGAGCGACGACCCGCAGGTGGCCGAGGTTACCGATCGCCTGGCGGCGTCGGTATACCGCCAGGCCGAGGCGAAACAGGCGGCCGGCGACGTCAACGGCGCGGTACAGGAGTACCTGCGCGTAGCCGCCGTGGCCCCGACATCGAGCGCAGGTGCCAAGGCGCAGTACGACGCCGCGGCACTGCTGCTTTCCTCGGGCCAGTGGGCTGCAGCGGCCGGGGTGCTCGAACGATTCCGGGCCGCTTATCCCCAGGACGAGCTGCAGCCTGAGGTGACGCGCAAGCTGGCGGTTGCCTACCTCGAGTCGGGGCGTCCGCACGATGCGGCGGTCGAGCTCGAGCGCGTGGCCGCACGCGATGCGGAAGACGAGCAGGTTCGCCGCACGGCGCAGTGGCAGGCGGCAGAGCTCTACGCTGCCTCCAATGATCCGGCATCTGCTCGTCGCGCCTACGCAGAGTACGTCGAACGATTCCCGACGCCCGTGGATGTCGCGATCGAGGCGCGGCAGCAGCTCGCCGAGTTGGCCGCTGGCGCCGGTGATGCGGCCGCGCGGCAGCATTGGCTGGAAGAGCTGATCGCAGCCGACTCGGTCGCCGGCACGGCGCGTTCCGATCGTTCGCGGTTCCTGGCCGCGCAGGCGTCGCTGGAACTCGCGCGGCCGCTGGACCAGGCTGCACGGGGCGTAGCGCTCGTGGCGCCGCTCGACCGCTCGCTGGCGCGCAAGAAGGCGGCGATGGAAGCATCCCTGGCGGCCTACTCGCGCGCGGCGGGATACGGCGTCGCCGAAGTCACGACCTCGGCGACCTACGCGATGGCGGACCTGTACCGCGATCTCGGCAGTGCGCTGATCGCCTCCGAGCGCCCGGCCGGACTGTCCGCCGACGAGCTCGAGCAGTACGACCTGCTGCTCGAGGAGCAGGCCTACCCGTTTGAAGAGAAGGCCATCGGCATCCACCAGACCAATGCGAACCGCGCCGCCGAGGGAATCTACGACCAATGGGTGCGAAAGAGCTACGCAGCGCTCGCCGCGATGAAGCCTGCCCGATACGACAGGAGCGAGCTCATCGACGCATACGTCGCAGTGCCGAATACGGCGAATGCTGCGGCAGCAGATGCCGCCCAGGATTCAAAGTCCGGCGGGAAACCCGATGCCGCGCCCGCGCCGTCTCCGGAAGTCGTCCGGTCGCTGGCCGCAGCGCGGGCAGCGCTCGAAGCCGGCGATGACGCCGCTGCGGAGACACAGATTGCCGCGGCCCTTGCCGTCGAGCCGACGAATGCGGAAGCGCTCAACATGCTCGGTGTCGCGAACCGACGGTTCGGCCGATTTGCGGAGGCGCGCGCCGCCTATGAGCGTGCCTCTGCGCTGGCGCGGGATTATCCCGCGCCGCAGCGCAACCTCGGCGTGCTGCTCGATCTCTATCTCGGCGATCCGGCAGCCGCGCTCAGTCACTACGAGGAGTACCAGCTGATGACCGGCGGCACCGATCCGGACACCGGGCCCTGGCTGGTCGAGCTGCGTACCCGGCTTGGAAAGGTTTCACGGACAGCGGAGGCGCAGCAATGAAGATCGTGCCAGCCATGATTGCCCTCGCTTTCGTCGCGCCCTTCGCGGCGGTCGCCGCCGAGCCACCGGTGGCGGCTACGGCGCCTGCCAAGGTCGCCTCCGCGAACCCGGGCCAGCTCGCCCACGACCGGCTGCAGCTCGACTCGACCGCAATCACCGGCAACCGCGAACTGCCCAAGGTCATGAGCATCGTGCCCTGGAAGGCCGCGGAGCCTCCCGGCGGCCCGGACCGGCCGATGGGCAGCCTGATCGACGAGGTCCTCGCGCCGGTGGATCGTGACGAATTTCAGCGCGAAGTCACATATTTCCGTGACCTGACCACGCAAAGTTCACCTGTCTCTACAAAACCTGCCAGTTCTTCCCCCGGAGCCACCCAGCCATGAATGCATTGGACATGATCATCAACTTCTTCAAGCAGGGCGGGGCATTCCTGTACCCCATCGCTGCCGTCTTCACGCTCGGCCTCGCCATCGCCGCGGAGCGGTTCGTCTACCTGACTCGCGTCGCGAGGGGAAACAAGCGCCTGTGGGCCGAGCTCGCGCCGCTGATCAAGGCCGGCAACTTCCGCAAGGCCATGGAGGTCGCGGACAGCACCGACTCGGCGCTCTCGACGATCATGCGCTACGGGATGTCCCGCATCTCGACCGCGCACCGTCGCGAGGACATCGAGAAGGCGATGGAAGAAAGCCTGATCGAGGTGATTCCGCGCCTCGAGAAGCGCACGCACTACCTCGCCACGCTGGCCAACATCGGCATGCTGATGGGCCTGCTCGGCACCGTGATCGGCCTGATCAATGCATTCGCGGCCGTTGCCGCGGTCAATCCGGCCGAGAAGGCTGCATTGCTCTCGGCCAGCATCTCGGTCGCGATGAACAACACGGCGCTCGGCCTCGGTCTCGCGATCAGCCTGCTGCTGTGCCACATGTACCTCGAGACCAAGACCACGGAACTCGTGGACAGCCTCGAAGTGGCATCGGTCAAGTTCCTGAATACCGTGACCGAGCGTCGCAGCGAAACCTCACGCCCGGTTGCGGCGGGCCAGGCCGCCGACCGCATCCTCAATCGCGATGAAGTGCGAGGAGCCGCACGGGCATGAGGAGCTCCACGCTAGCGCGCCGCCAGCAGCGCAACCATGCGCGCTACCGTGGCCGTAACGACCTGACCATCGTGCCGATGCTGGACGTGATGGTGATCCTCACGTTCTTCCTGATCTTCACGGCGGTGTTCTCGAAGACCAGCATCCTGGAAGTGCATTTGCCGGGCCCGGGGGCCAAGGCGGTGGACCAGGTGCCGACCCTCGAGCTCGAGGTCATCGTGCGGCGCAGCGGCCTCGAGGTGGCGGATCGCAACAGCGGCGTGCTCACCAGCGTGCCGGTGACCGCGAGCGGGCAGGACGTGGTGCGGCTCTCCGCCTACCTGCAGGACCTGAAGACCCGTTTTCCGGAAAAGTCGAACGCTACGCTGCTGGTGGCCGAGGACGTGGACTACGACACCATCGTGCAGGTGATGGACGCGGTGCGGGTGCGCCAGAGTTCCGAGGGCGCCAAGGTCGTGCGCACTGAACTGTTTCCGCAGATTTCACTCGGAGATGCCCCGACATGATTCGCACCGGAATGAAGCGGCACGCGCGCCACGGCAAGGGTGGCGGTGGTGGGGGGCATGGCTCGCTCACGCTGATCCCGATGATCGACATGCTGATGATCATGGTCGTGTACCTGCTGGTGCACTCGGCGGACACCGACATCCTGCCGAACACCCGCAACATCTCGATTCCGCATTCGGTCTCCGAGCTCAAGCCCCACGAGGCCACGGTGGTCACCGTCACGCGCGACATGTTGTACGTCAACGGCGAGGCCGTGGTCTCTATCGCCGAGGTGGGCAGCTCGCCCGAGCCGGTCGTCGAGCAGCTGCGGGCCGCACTCGACCGCCAGGCGGACAACCTGCTGGGCGGCAATGGCGAGCAGCGTGAGGTGACGGTGATGGCCGAGAAGTCGCTGCCGTACGCGGTGCTGCGCAAGGTCGTCGCGAGTTGTTCAGCGGCCGATTACAGCAAGGTGTCGCTGGCTGTCGTCGAGCGCGAGCAGGCGCTCGGCGCGAGCGCGCCGGTATCAGGGTAATTGCAGCATGAGTGCCACGATCGTCAACAATTACCGGGTCTTCGAGCTGCCGTGGACGCCGTCCGAGGCCGAGCAACGCCGGCTGCGGCGCGTGCTTGGAGCGGCGCTCGGGATGTTCATCGGGTTCGGTATCGTGATTCCGCTGCTGCCGGATCGTCCGCGGCCGGAGTCGATGGCGCCGCCGGTTCCCGAGCGCATCGTGGAGTTCATCCTGGAGCGGCCGAAGCCGAAACCGGAACCGAAGGTCGAGGTAAAGCCGCCGAAGCCGGTCGTGCTGCCCCAGGTCGAAAGGCCCGCGCCCGTCCGTGCGCCGGTGGTCGAAGCAAAGCCAGTCCCGGATCCGCGCAAGAAGGCGGCGTCGGCAGGGTTGCTGGCGCTCTCGGACCAGCTGGCCGAGCTGCGCGACATGGACGTCGATTCACCGACCGATGCGAAGCCACTCAACGCCGGTGCCGGTGAAAAGACCCGCGTCGACCGCGCATTGCTGACCGCGCGGGTGGGCGAGGGCAGCGGCGGCATCACGGTCGGCAAGGCCAGCAGCGGCTTTGGCGGTGGCTCCACCGGCCTGAAGGGAGTTTCGACCGCGAAGGTGTCTTCGTCCGTGGAATCAGCGCCGGGTGTCGAAGCCCAGCGAACCGGCCACAGCAGCAAGGCTGCCCGTACGCGCGAGGAAATCGAACTCGTCTTTGATCGCAACAAGTCCGCGATCTACTCGATCTACAGCCGTGCGCTGCGTGACAATTCAGCGCTGCAGGGCAAGGTCATTCTCGAAGTGACCATTGCACCGTCCGGCGAGGTGACCAGCTGCAAGGTCGTCTCCAGCGACCTCGGCGACGCGGAGCTCGAACGCAAGCTGGTCGCCAGGGTGAAGATGTTCCGGTTCGAGTCGCGCGACGTGGCGACCATGACCACGACCAAGCCGATCGAGTTCTTCCCGGCCTGAGTTGCGCTCCGGGGCGGGCGATGCGGCGGCGCGCGCTCGGCGCTCCGGCCGCTTACATCGACCAGGCGATCTCCGCAAATACCGCGCGCGGCCGGCCCGGGAAGTATCGATAGCTGCCGAAGGCATAGTCCGCTCGGTCCGCGTAGCGGACGTCGAGCGCATTGGTAATGCGCAGCGCGGTCGACCACCGCGGTGCGAAATTCCACAGCCCGCGCAGATTTAGAAGTCCGTGGCCCGAGTATCGATGCTCGTTGGCCGCGTCGAGCCAGTAGTCGCCGACCATCATCCATTCGGCCTCGACCTCCACCGGCGCTGCCGGTCGCCACAGGATCCCGTAGCGGCCGATCTCGCGCGGGGCGGTGTCCATGTCGTTGCCGGCCGTTATGGTCTCGCCGCCTTCGACCTGGCGTGAGAAGTCATATTGGTGGCGCGCGTAAGTGCCGGCTGCAGCCAGTTCCAGCGACGGCAGTGGTCGCCAGCGCAGGTCGTATTCGACACCTCTGTGGGTGGTCCGGCCGTTCGCGACGTAGTAGCCGTTCGCTTCGCGGAGGATCACTCCGCTGCGGTCCATGTCGAAAACAGGCCAGTGCGAAGTCGACCTTCGGCCACCAGCCCTTCAGTCCGAGTTCGATGGACTGCAGTTCCTCGGGCTTCAGGTCTGCCACCTGCTGTCCGCGCTGCAACCGGTAGAGCTCGGTCATTTCCGGCGGGCGGAAGCCCTGCGCTGCGGTCGTGTATGCGACGAGTTCGGGAGTGATCTCGTAAGACAGTGAGAGCTTCGGCGCCCAGTCATGGAAATGGTCGGTACGATCGGCAGGCCGGCTGTAGAGACAGCCCGAAGGCTCGCACGGCGTGCCCTGGTCGTCGGTGTTACCGTCCAGCATGCGGTTGTTGTAATCGTAGTTCACCCATTCGGCGCGCAGTCCCGCACCGATGCGCCATCGCGACAGGAAGCGTCGCTCGGCCTGCACATAAAGCGACGCGACCGAGGAGTGAACGTCGTAGTCGTAGTGCAACCCGGCGGGTCGTATCGCATTGGCCGGGGGGGAGCCGTCGGTCGTCGGGTTTTTCTGGAATTCCTCGAGCGTTGCATAGCCGAATTCGACATCCGCACCGGTGACGACCGACCAGTCACGCACGTTGCCGAAGGCCAGGCTGCTCATCAGGCCGCCGCTGTCCTGCCCGTTCGTTTCCACCGGCTTGCCCAGCAGGAAATGCTGCTGGAATTCGGTGCGCGAACTGCGGAAGAACGGCCGCAGTTCGAGCGTGGCCCCGCCCGGTATCGATGGCTGTACGAGGCCGGTGAGACGCACCGAACTGGCGTCGCGATAGGCGCCCGGCGTCGGGTTCGACCTGGAGAGTTTCAGGTTCTCGTAGGCATCCTTGCCGGTGATGAAGCCCGCGGTGTCCTGGTCCAGGCTGGTGATGGAGAGATCGGCGCGGGCCGGGGCGCCCGCCCAGTCGCCGGCAAGCGTCGCGTTCAGCTTGCCCTGGTGGTAGCCCGACAGATCGCGCCAGCCGCCGTCGTTGGCATAGAGGCCAGCCACTCCCACGTCGGCATCCTCGCCGTCGTGGTGTCCCTCGAGCTTCACGCGCCAGTAGTTCGACGGGCCGCCGTCGAGGCTCGCGGCCAGCTGCGGCCGCTCCAGGGGCAAGGGCTGCAGGACGTTGACCGTGCCGTGCATCGCATTGGACCCATACAGCGCGCTGCCGGGACCACGCAGCACCTCGATCGCGCGAGCCTGCTCGGTATTGACCTCGAAGAGCACGTTCGCATTGCAGAAGCCCACCGGGCGCACGGGCACGCCGTTCTCGAGGAACAGAAAGGCTCCGCATGCGCCTGCGCCGGTCAGCACCGGGGAACGGATGGCCGTGAGGCTCTCCTGCCCGCTGCCTTGCTGGATCATCACGCCCGGAATTCGATTGAGGATCTCGGAGTGGTGCGTGGCGCCGACAAGGACGATGGCGTCGGGGCCGACACGGCCGATGCTCAGCGGCACGTCGAGCGCTGGTTCCGGCCTGCGTGTCGCCGTGACGACAATTTCCTCCAGCGGACCGCTGGTCGTACCCGCTTCGGCAATAAGCTGCGCCGCGCCCACGGCGCACATGCAGCCGCATGCCACCTGCCGCCACAGGCGATGACTGCGCCGCGCCGTGTCTTTCGTCGTCATCGGGAGCTGCTTGCCATGACAGCCCGGATTATCGCCCATGCTTGCGGCGGGGTGGCGCCGCCGCGTTTGCTAGTATCGACGCCGAAGTTTCCGGAGCGATGTAGATGAAGATCCGACTCCTGTTGATTGCGGCAGTTGCGATCGTGTGGGCGGCCGGACCGGTATCGGTCCTGGCGGACGACGCACCCGCAGGATCCGCCGACGGACGCCCCAGGATCGGCCTGGTGCTGAGTGGCGGCGGCGCGCGCGGCGCAGCCCATATTGGCGTCATACGCGCGCTCGAGCAGATGCACGTGCCCATCGATGCCGTTGCGGGGACCAGCATGGGTGCGGTTGTCGGCGGGCTCTATGCCGCCGGCTTGAGCGGTGACGAAATCGCCGGGGTATTCCGCGAACTCGACTGGCAGGACCTGTTACGTGACCGGGCCCCGCGCAGGGACCTGGTCTATCGCCGCAAGCAGGACGATCGCAGCTTCCTCGCGACTGGCGGCCTGGGTATCCGGGCCGACGACGGTGTCGTACTGCCACTCGGGCTCGTGCAGGGCCAGAAAATCACCCAGGTGCTGCGCAGCGCCACCATGGGCGTGGCGGACGTGCAGGATTTCGACAAGTTGCCGACCCCATTCCGTGGCCTTGCCACCGACCTTGAGAGCGGCAATCCGGTGGTGCTGCGCTCTGGCGATCTCGCCACCGTGCTGCGCGCGAGCATGTCGGCGCCCGGCGTATTCGCCCCGGTGGAGATCGACGGCCGGCTGCTGGTGGACGGGGGCCTGGTGGACAACCTGCCCGTCGACCTGGCCCGGGAGATGGGCGTGGACATCGTGATCGCCGTGGACGTGAGTTTCCCGCTCGCAAAGCGCGCCGGGCTCGAGACGCCACTTGACGTCACCAACCAGATGATCGCGATCATGGTGCGGCGTGGCACCGAGGTGTCGCGCGCCGAGTTGAAGCCGGGCGACGTGCTCGATAGAGCCGCAACTGGGACGCATGACGTCGATCGATTTCTACCCGGATGCCGCAGGTGCAGGTGGCGGGCGAGAAGGCGGTGCAGGCTCAGCAGGCGAGGATTGCGGCGCTGTCGCTGTCGCCGCGCGACTACGCGGCCTACGTGGCATCGAGGACGAGGGCCGCCGATCCGGACGTGCAGGTGGCCTTCGTTCGTCCCGGGCCGCACTCGGACCAGGACGCCGCGCGGATCGACGCGGTGTTCGGCGACATGGCCGGCAAGCCGCTCGACACCAAGGAACTGCAGAAGAAAGCCTATGGGCAGTACGGGCTGGATCGCTACGAAGCGATCGACTACCGGGTGGTGCGCGACGACAGCGAGCGGGGGCTGGAGATCGACCTGCGCCGCAAGTCCTGGGGTCCAAACTTCCTGCGATTCGGCATGAGCATCGATAGCGATTTCGAAGGCGGGACCTACGCAAATGCCGGCGCGAGGTTGCTGATGACCGAGGTGAACCGGCTCGATGGCGAACTGCTGTTCGATGTACAGCTCGGTGAGGATCCGCATTTCCGCACGGAGCTTTTCCAGCCGCTGTCGCTGACCACCCAGTTTTTCGTTGCACCCGCATTCAACTACGATCTCGAGACGCTGCAGATAGTGCAGGACGGACATCGCGTGGCGCAGTACCGCATTCGCAATACGCAGTTCCAGCTCGCGGTCGGTGCGGAGTTGTCGAACTGGGGAGAGGTGAGGATGGGACTGCGGCGCGGTACCGGCAGCAGTCGCGTCATGGTGGGTGAACCGGTCGTACCCGAGAGTAATTTCGACCTTGGTGCCGCCTATCTCGAGTTTGGCTACGATCGGCTGGACAGCGCGTACTTCCCAAGGCACGGCCAGGCATTTCATGCCAGCTGGCAGTCGGAGAGCGAGGCGCTGGGCGCCAGCGCGAATGCCGACATCGTCGAGGCGAACTGGCTGTTCGCACGCAGCCGCGAGCGCAACAGCCTGGTCGTGTCGATGGCGGCCGGTTCGGCGCTGGACAACCGGGTCGTCTCGCCGTCGCAGCTCTTCACGCTGGGCGGGTTCCTGAACCTGTCGGGTCTGCCCAGGGACGCGCTGATCGGCACCCAGTACGGCATCGTCAGGACCATCCTCTACAGGCGGATCAGCCGCGGCGGCACCGGGCTGTTCGAGTTCCCGGCCTACATGGGTGCATCGTTGGAGGCCGGTAACGTCTGGCAGACGAAGCAGGACGTGGATTACGGGGACCTCAAGTACGGGGGCAGCGCGTTCCTGGCCGCGGAGACCCCGTTTGGACCGCTGTACCTTGCGGCGGGTTTCGCCGAGGGCGACGCGGCGTTCTATCTGCTGCTCGGCAAGACGTTCTAGCAGGCACATGACGGGATTCACGATAGAATCGCGGCCGGGAACAAGCGGCCGACGACTCATGACCACCTGCCACGAACACAATCTTCGCGCCCCGCTGCCGGAGCGGCGTCCGTTCGGCATCCGCGTGCGGCTGCGCAGCAGCGATCCGTTTCGCAACCTGATGGGCGGTGACTGGCAGCAGGAACACTGGTACGCGTCGCGTTCGGAGCGTGACGGCGCACTGGCAGGCATGAGTGGCCGTTACGTGTATTTTCGGCCCGGCGACGAGCCCGCGCTCGACTTCGAGCGCATCGATCCGCCGGCGGCCTAGGCGGGGCCTGGCGACCGGGTCGCAACGCGCGCGGCCTTGCGGCTGCGGGAGTCCAGACGATGCAATGGTTTACCTCGTACCTGGGTTACGCGGCGGGGGCGCTGCTCGCGATCCTGCCGATCGTCAATCCGCTCGGCGCGGTTCCGCTGGTCATCGCGGTTGCGTCCCATCTCCCGGAGCAGGAACGCCTGCGCCAGATCCGCCGCGCCTGCATCTACACGTTCGTATTGATGTCGAGCTTCCTGGTCGCGGGCAGCCTGATCATGAGCTTTTTCGGGATCTCGATTCCGGGAATGCGGATTGCGGGCGGCATGATCGTCGCGTTCCTCGGATTCGGCATGTTGTTTCCGGGCGCCGAGGCGGGGCAGGGCAAGGTGCCGCAGCCCGGCGAGATCCGGCACGACATCGCCTTCACGCCGCTCGCGATGCCGGGCCTCAGTGGTCCCGGCACCTTCGCCGTGGTGATGAGTCTTTCGTCGCAGGCGAGCGCGCGCCAGGGCTGGGACCGCATCGCCGACTTCCTCGGCGTCGCGACCGGAATCCTCGTGGTCGTCTTGATCTCGTGGTTCGTGCTGCGCGGCGCGGAGAAATTCAACCGCATACTCGGCGCAACGGGCATGGTGGCCCTGACACGCCTGATGGGATTCCTGATGATCTGCATCGGCGTGCAGTTCATCATTAACGGGCTGGTGGTGGTGCTTGGCGATCCGGCCATGTGGGAGGGACTTTCAAAGGCCCTGCGGACGCAGCCAGGTTGAGCGCAGAATTCGTGATCGGAGGATTCAAATGAGTCTCTGGGAATCCAGGAAAACCGTGTTGCCCGCCGCCGGCGAGGCACTGCCGGGCCGGACGGCGAAAATGCACGTGCCGGAGCGGCACTTCGTCAACGGCAATCGGCTGGAGCCGCCGTTTCCGGACGGCATGCAGCTCGCACTGTTCGGGCTCGGCTGCTTCTGGGGGGCGGAGAAGAAATTCTGGATGCAGCCGGGTGTCTACAGCACGTCGGTCGGATACGCGGCCGGGCAGACACCGAACCCGACCTACGAAGAAGTGTGCAGCGGCCGTACCGGGCACACAGAGGTGGTGCGCGTGGTGTTCGATCCGTCGCACATCGGCTACGACGATCTGCTCAAGGTGTTCTGGGAATCGCACGACCCGACACAGGGAATGCGCCAGGGTGGCGACGTCGGAACTCAGTATCGGTCGGGGATCTACGTCGGCGACGATGAGCAGCGAAACCTGGCCGAGCGCAGCCGCGATTCATACCAGGCGCGACTCATGGCGGCTGGCCTCGGCACGATCACGACCGAGATCCTGCCGGCAGCCGAGTTCTACTACGCCGAGGACTATCACCAGCAGTACCTGGCGAAGAATCCTGACGGCTATTGCGGACTCGGGGGTTGCGGGGTCTCCTACATACCTGAGGTGTTGGCGGCCGGGCACGACGCCTGATCGAGGCATGGACGGGCCAGGGGGGTCTTTCCCGAGCCCTCCCACGGCGCGCGACTTGGATATTTGCGGCGGGAGAAGATTGCAATCACCCGGCTCGTAACTTCATGGTGATCATGAAAGACGGGGTGGTCTACAAGGACACCCTGGCTGCGGCCCGATGACGGCCAATCGAGCCATGCTCAGGCGCTGAACACCTGCTCTCCGTCCATCCAGGTCTCGAGCACCGCGATGTCCTTGATGCGCTCGGGATCGACGCGTCGTGGATCCTTGTCCAGGATGACGAAGTCGGCGAGCTTGCCCGCCTCGAGGCTGCCGATCTCGTGTTCCGACCGCAGTTGCCAGGCCGCCTCGGCGGTCACGGCGCGAATCGCCGACTCCACCGATACCCGCTCGCCGGGCGCGAGCACGAAATCCGGCTCCTGCCATGTGCGACGTGTGACCGCCATCTGGATCATGTGCAGCGGGTTCGGGTCGGTCACCATGAAGTCCGAGTGCAGCGAGTAGCCGATGCCAGCCTGCTCGACACTGCGCGCCCGCACCAGTTGCAGCACCCTCGGACTGCCGAAGACCTTGTCGCGCATCGCCACGCCCCAGTAGTAGACATGGCCGACGAGGAAACTCGCCGAGACGTTCAACGCCTTCATCTTCGCAATCTGCTCGTCGTGCAGCATCGAGCAGTGCTCGATGCGCGCGCGCAGCCTGGGCATGTCGACACCGGCGTCGCTGACCGCCTGAAGCGCCGTCAGCACGTTGTCGATCGCGGCATCGCCATTGGCGTGGATCGCCAGCTGCCAACCCTTGCGGGCGCGGTCTACCGCCTGCTCCTTGAGTTCCTCGACGCTCATGTAGGCAACGCCGCGACTGTCGGAGTTCAGATAGGGCTCGCGCTGCAAGCCCGTGAAGCCCTGGTTGGACCCGTCAGCCACGAGCTTGTAGCCGACGACGCGAGCCAGCGCGTTGCCGTCGTCGGGCTTGACGCCGGCCGTGTCCCAGGCCTCGAGGCCAAGCGTATAGAACGGGTAGGCGCGGATGCGCGCCTTCAGTTGCCCCGACTGGGCCGCAGCCATCATCACGTTCAGGTCCGCCGGCGACTGTGACAGCGAGCCGAGCGCGAGTTCACTCGCCGTCGTCAGGCCCAGCTTGCCCCAGCGCCCGAGCAGGGCGATCAGCGCCTTCACCGGGTCGGCGTTCTTCACCGCGGGGTTCTTGAACAGCACCTGCCCGAAGGCAATGTTGTTCTTCATCGCGCCGGTGAGCCGGCCGTTGCCGTCGCGCACGAACTCCGCGCCCTGCGGGTTGGGCACGTCCTCGGCGATACCGGCGACCTCGAACGCCTTGCGGTTGGCGTACGCCAGATGTCCCGACGCATTGAGCACGAAGACCGGATGCTCCTTCGAGACCGCGTCGAGCTCGACGAAACCGATCGCTTCCGGCCCGGCTTGCAGCGCCGGATCGAAGTTGCGCGCCATGATCCACTCGCCCGGCGGGGTGATCCCTGCCTTTGCCTTCAGGTGCTCAAGCACCCGGTCGGTGGAGGCGAACCGCACCATGCCGACGTAGTCCATCAGGCTGTCCACCACTGCGCCGGCCACCACATGGGCGTGCGGCTCGATAAAGCCCGGCAGCATGACCCGACCGCGGAGGTCGACCAGCTTGGCTTCCGCGCCGGCGGCGGCCCGCACCGTCTCGTCACTGCCGACCGCGATGATCTGGTTGCCCCGGATCGCGATGGCAGCAACCTCCGAAAAGCGCCGGTCCACCGTCAGGACCGTGCCGCCGGTGAACACGGTGGTGGTGGCGCCTTGCGCACGCGCCATGGCGGGCCACGCGCCCGCAGCAGCGATGGCGCCGATCAGCAGCGTGCGACGGTTCAGGAGCAAAGTTTGCCGCGCCTCGAGCCCGGCGGGCTCGCAGTTCGCCGCGAACAGCGAGCCGAAGGCACCGCTGCAACAAAAGCATCCATAAGTCGCGTGCGTCATGCCGAGCCTCGCATCGGTGGGGCCGAGGAATTATATTCCCCAGCGACCGCGACAAGCGGATTTGTGCTCGCTATCCCTCGACTGGTCGGCCACGCTCTTGCCCTGCACGTCGGCG
Source organism: uncultured Gammaproteobacteria bacterium (assembly GCA_963732415.1). Classification (GTDB taxonomy): domain Bacteria; phylum Pseudomonadota; class Gammaproteobacteria; order Steroidobacterales; family Steroidobacteraceae; genus RPQJ01. The sequence continues at coordinate 910,120 of CAVSZK010000019.1, read as the reverse complement.
GCCCACTGCGCGCGTGCGATGGCCACGACCTCGGCGACTTCCCCGTCCACCGCCGCTCGAGACGATGCATTCGCGGAATTCCCGGCAGAGGCCAGCCGTCATGGTGCGGGCGTTCGGGCACGGCGCCGCGAGCACCGCGCCCACGCCCCAGGCAGATCGAGAAACGGGGTCAGGTGCAATCGAACCACTGGTCACGCCGCGAGATGGCCGACTACCCGAGCACCGCAGTGGCAACGCTGGTGTAGAGCGGGATGCCAAACAGGATGTTGAGCGGGAACGTGACGCCAAGCGACATGCCGAAGTAGAGCGAGGGATTCGCCTCCGGCACCGCGTAGCGCAGCACAGCCGGCACCGCGATGTATGAGGCGCTCGCCGCCAGTACCATCAGCAGCGCGCCGTTACCGGGTGACAGGCCGGCCAGCATGGCAAGCGCGAGCGCGAGCGACGCATGGGCGAGCGGTCCGAACACGGCGTACGCGAGAAGCATCGGAGGCTTGCCGCGCAACTCGCCGAAGTTGCGCGCGGCCATGAGGCCCATATCGAGCAGGAAGAAGGCGAGCATGCCCTTGAAGAGATCCCCGGAGAAGGGTTGCATCATTGCCTTGCCGACGTCGCCGGTCGCGAGTCCGATTGCCATCGATCCGAGCAGCAGAAGCTGTGCACCGTCGGTGAAGGACTCGTGCAGGATCTTGCGCAGCGGCGTGCCTGCGTCCGGCGACGTACCCGACACCGCGGCTGCGTTCCCACCGTGAGAGCCAGCACTCACCGGCACGATCTGCGACCGGCGTATCGTGTTGGCGGCGATGACCGCCATGATGATGGCAGGTGACTCCATCAGGGCCAGTGCCGCGGCCATGTGACCGCCGTACTCCACGCCGCGGCCGTCCAGATACTGCGCCGCAGTGATGAACGTGACAGCGCTGACCGAGCCGTAGGTCGCGGAGATGGCCGCGGCGTCGAAGCCGGACACGATCCGGCGCAGCAATTGGTATCCGATCGCGGGCACGACGACTGCGAGCACAAGCGCGCAGCCAATGCTCACCGCGACATCGGCGGTAAGGCCGGACTTGGCAAGTGCAAAGCCACCCTTGAGCCCAAGTGCCATCAGCAGGTAGAGCGAGAGGAAGCGCGATACCTGCGGCGGAATCTCAAGGTTGGAGCGCGCGAGTCCTGCCGCGACGCCGAATACGAAGAAGAGAATGGCGGGGTCGAGAAAGCTTTGCATGAGGCGTCCCGGTAATGACTGGGCCGGCACGGTACGAGGTGTACACAATAGAGTAAAATCAATAAAACATTTAGGAGCCATCGAGGAATATCTATGCATACGACGCTACGCCAGTTGCGCCTCTTCGCCGCCCTCGCGGAGCACGGGAGCGTCACGGCGGCCGCGAAGGCCTGCCATGTGACCCAGCCCACGGTGTCGATGCAGTTGAAGGACCTGACTGACGCGGTGGGGCTGTCCCTCTACGAGCGAGTCGACAACCGCATCCATCTCACACAGGCGGGCGAGGATCTCCTGCGGACGGCCCGGGCGATGAGCGACGAGTGGGCGGCATTCGTCCAGCGCATCGACGCGATGAAGGGGCTAACGCGCGGCCGCCTTCGAGTCGCACTCGTCAGTACCGCCAAGTACGTCGTGCCGCGCATCCTGGGTCGATTCTGCGCACGGCATCCAGACATCGACATCGCGCTGGAGGTTCTCAACCGCGACGGTGTCATTGCCCGCATGCGCGAAAACCGCGACGACCTCTACGTCATGTCGATTCCGCCCTCAGACATCGCGCTCGAGCGCCACCCGTTCCTGCCTAATCCGCTGGTGGTCATTGCCGCCGCGTCGCACCCGCTCGCCGGCAGGAAACGCCTGCCAATCGCGCGGCTCGCCCGCGAGCGGTTCATCCTCCGCGAACCGGGCTCGGGGACCCGTCTCGCCTGCGATGCGCACTTCAAGCGCGCGGGCCTGGTGCCCGACGTACGCCTGGAGATCGGCAGCAACGAGGCTATCAAGGAGATCGTCGCCGCCGGCATGGGTATCGCGGTCGTGTCGCGCCACGCCCTGGGCAGCAAGGGAGTGGGCCCGGGCCTCGCGATCCTCAACGTCGCGGGCTTTCCGTTGCACTCGAACTGGTGGATCCTCTACCCGCGCGGCAAGAGTCTGTCGCCCATCGCGGCCAGGTTCCTCGACGGACTTGCCCGTTCGCCGGAGACATCGTGAGGGTAAGGAAACAGCAATATTCGGGTAATCGCGACTATCCCTCGAATGCTTCGGGGTGCTGTTTGCCCCGGTCTCCTATCTCATCCCAACCGGCCTTCGAACCGACCCAGATGTGGTGAATGACCCTGAGCGCGTCACCGCCATCCGAGATCAACCCGGCCGGAACGAACATTCGCGATTCGTCATTGGCGCCCGGCAACCGAGAGCCGCACGTCCTGCAGAACCAGGTCTCCCAGTCGGCGTTCGGCTTCTTCCAGGTCGCAATCTGTTCTTTACCGCGTGTCCACCGGAAGGCGCCGTTGTCGACGATGACCACCGCGATCCCGCTGCTGCCAGTGGACCTGCGACAGATCGAGCAGTGACACACGTATACGCCCGACAGCGCGGCGTCGATCTCGAACGCGACTGCGCCGCAGTTGCATTCTCCTCGTGCCATTCTCACTCGCCTCCAGCGACGGGATATCCCTGGTCCACCCAGTTGCTGCCGAAGTTGGACTCGATATGCAGGACCTTCACCTCTGTGAATCCGAGGCGCTGCAGCGCCGCGAATGCGCCGCCGATGTTGCGGCAATGATCCCAGGGACAGCAGCCGCAGTAGATGACGACCGGCGTGTCCCGCGGCAGCTTCGCGACGCGTGCGCGAAGTGCCTCGAGACCCTCGTCTTCCTCGCCCGGCCCCACGTATTCTGAGCCCGGGATGTGTGCCTGGACGTAGAGCACGTGCGCGCCGACCTGCAGCATCAGCGGCGCCCGGTCAGGGGAGTCCTGCAGTATCGCAACCAGCGCTGCAGGCTGGATCAGCGCCGACTCCGGGATCGTCGCAGCCGGCACGTACGTGTACCTGGCCAATGCTCGCGGTGACGTGACCAGTCCCGCGCAAAGCGCACCGAGAACCAGCGCACCGGTGTGGACCAGCAGGCGTCGTCGAGGATTGAAAATCATGGACAAGGGCAGGTGGTTCCGTTTTCGCCGTGGGTCGGTTCGGAATACCGGGAACTAATCCGGCTGCTTTGCGAGTTCGTACAGGTACTCGACATAGGACATCACCGCGCCATCCCAGCCGTCGATGTTGGGGTTGGTCGATTCAACGACGAAGTACTCGTCCGGCGCGTGCGCGCCACTGCCGTGGCCGAGGCCGAAGTGCCCGGAAGCCAGGTTCAACGGCGGGCCGGTGAAAACAAAGCCCGGATAGGAACCCGCATTGCGCGGCCAGATCAGCGGATCGATGCCATCGCGCTTCAGCACCGCGACCTGGGCCTGGATCAGCGGCGCGTCCAGCGGCGTGCTGGTCGGGTCGTAACCGCCCGACATGTTCACTTCGATGTCGCCGAATCCGTGGTTGACGAGATGGGCCTTCAGCGCCGCCAGCGCGCCGGCCGCTGTCATGCCCGGCACGAGGCGGAAGTCGAGTTTCGCCGTTGCCTGGTGGGGCAGGACGGTCTTGCCGCCCGGTCCGGTGTAGCCCCCGACCAGCCCCTCGATATTGACCGTGGGCTGCGACACCAGTCGCTCGAGTGCCTGCTCGAACGGCAGGTCATCGATCCAGACCTTGGTGCTCAGCTGCTTCTTCATCTGCGCTTCGCTGCGGCGCGCCGCGGCCTCGGCGATCATTGCCTTTTCCGCGGCCGTCACCGGCAGCGGCTGGGGATAGTTGTCGATGGTGATCGTGTTGCCGTCGGCCGAGACCAGGCTGTCCAGCGCATGCACCAGGTGCCAGGCCGGTCCGTCGATCATGGCCTTGAGCGAGGAGTGGACGTCCTTGCCGGGGCCGCGGCCCCACAGCTCGCCGCTGGCGGTCAGCTGGACTTCGATAATTCCCTTGGCTCCGAGGCTGACGGTCACGATGCCGTCCGGGTCCTGCGAGGCCGAGGGCATGAACACACCGATCGTGCCGGCCAGTGCCTTCTGCACCTCGGGTCGGTGCACGATCTGGCCGATGTGCGGCGAACCGATTTCTTCCTCGCCTTCCGCGACCAGCACGAGGTTCACCGGCAGGGTCTTGCCGGCGGCCCGGAACGCATGCAAGGCGGCGATGAACGCGGCTTCGGGACCCTTCTGGTTCACTGCGCCGCGGCCGACGATCGCCTTGCCCAGCCCGGGCTTGTCCACCAGCAGCGCCTCGAGCGGCGGCGAAGACCATTCCTCCGGGTCGAACTGCTTCACGTCGTACATGAAGTACAGTCCGACAGTGCGCTCTGCCCCTGCATCCAGCGTGGCGAACACGCCCGGCTTGCCGTCGGTCTCGACGATGGTCGCGTGCTGGAAACCGGCGTCCTTGAGCAGCTTGACCATGTGCTCGGGGCCCGCCGGATACCCGCGATCTTCTGCCGCGATCGACGGCAGGTGGATCCATTCCTGCAACCGTTTCACGCCCTCGTCATGCTGCTCCGCAATCGCGGCCTTGATCGCGCCGAAGTCCGATTCGTCAGACCAGGCAGGCTGGTTTGCAAGCAGGCACGCGGCGCTTGCCAGGGTCGCTACAAGGACCGCTCTTTTATTCATCGCTGTTCCCATGTTGTCGTAAAGGGAGGGGTGTCCATTGATAATGCCCAAGTTGCTCGACGAAATATATTGCCGGGGGAACGCATGAGCCAGCCACGTCTTCGCGATCGCCAGATGGAACTGGACGCCCAAATTTCCCAGGCCGACATCCCGCATGTCTACGATCGGATTGCCGGCGTCTATGACCTCTGGGGGCGACTCACCGAGTCCCGGGCGATGGCGCGGGCGATCGAACTGGCCGCCATCGAGGACAGCCAGTCGATCCTGGAGGTGGCCGTCGGCACGGGCGTGGCATTCCGCGAGATCCTGCAAAGAAACCCCCATGGACAGAACCTCGGGATCGACCTCTCGCCTGGAATGCTGGCCAGGGCCAGGACCCGCATGCGCCAGTTCTCCGGAGTGGATTACCGGCTCGAGATCGGGACGGCCTTCGATCTTCCGGCCCGATCCGGGTCGATCGACATCCTGTTCAACAGCTACATGTTCGACCTCATTCCATACGCGGACATGGACCGAATCCTGGACGAGTTCAGTCGGGTATTGCGGCCCGGTGGCCGATTGGTGCTCGTGAACATGGCCCGGGGCATGTCCCGGGCGAGCAGGGTGTATGAAGCCATCTACAGACTCTCACCCAGGGCCCTGGGCGGCTGTCGCGGCGTGCAGATGGCGGACAGGCTTGGGAAACACCAGTTCACCGTCGAAACGAGGGAATACCATCAACAGATGCTGTTTCCGTCGGAGGTCGTGCTGGCACGCAAGAGTGCCTGATCCTGCGCAGGCAAGAATCAGGGGGGGGTAATGACCAATCTGGAAGAACACTATTCGGCGCGCGACATCGAGGCGCGAATCCTTGCGGCCCTGCGCACGGCGGGACTGGATCCTGGCCAGCGGCTGTCGCCCGAGCAGCTTGCGCCCCTCGACCATTTCCACACCGGTGGCCTGCGTGCTTCACGCGAGCTGCTGGAGCTGGCGCAGATCCGGGCGGACGACCGGGTACTCGACATCGGCGCCGGGCTCGCCGGTCCCGCGCGGATGCTGGCGTCCGAAGCCGGTTGCCGCGTCGATTGTGTCGACCTGTCGTCCGACTACTGCACCGGCGCGGCGCTGCTGAACCGGCTGACCGGTCTCGATGACCGGGTCGCGGTGCACCAGGCGAGCGCGCTCGACCTGCCGTTCCCCGACCAGTCGTTCGATGCCGTCTGGATGCAGAACGTCGGCATGAACATCGCGGACAAGCGCGGGCTTTACAGCGAGATGTTCCGCGTCCTGAAGCCCGGTGGCCGGTTTGCCTTCCAGGAAATGGCGGCAGGCCGGCAGCCCACCACGTATTACCCGCTGCCGTGGGCGACCGAGCCAGGCGACAACTGCCTGGTCCCGGCTGACGAGATGAGCGCGATGCTCGGCGAGTGCGGTTTCGCCGTGGTCATGTTCGAGGACACCAGCGACGAGCACCTCGGTCGTACCGTGGCGAACGCCACGCCCGCGGCGCCGGGTCAACTGGGCCTGTCGGTGTTCGTCGACAACCTGGGGCAGAAGGCCACCAATGCGCGGCGCAGCCTCGAGGAAGGCCAGGTGAGGCTGGTGCGGGGCGTGTTCCGGCGCTGACGGGTCAGTTCGGCGGCGGTGCGCCCGGCTCCGGATCTTCCATCGGGTAGGTCTGCACCGGAGCGCTCGACGCGTGGTCGTCGGGTGCGGAAGGTGCTGCGGCCGGGGCGGTCGTGTCGGTCGTGGCCGGGGCCTCAGCCGATGCCGCCCCGCTTGTCGCGTGCTCCAGCGCCGCCCTGAACGCGAGCGCTGCCGCGGGTGGAGTTCCTACCTGGCCCGCGAGGATCTGCGAGGCGAGGATGCCCGTCACGCCATAGGCGGTTTCGTTCGCGCCGTCATCGACAGCGAGCACGGTACCTTCCAGCGAGACGCCGGCAAAGACGCCCTCGCTGCGCGAATACGACAGCACCTGGGCCTTGAGCATGGGGTCCGTGTTTGCAGAGGCCGTGCGGCCGACCGGACCGGCGGCCACGCTGGCGTCCGCGCCGAGTATGAACTTCCCGCCGCTGATGCCCTCGACGGTCTTGCGCGACATGAGTACCAGCACGACGTCGGTCATCTGCATGCCGAACTGGAATCCGAAGCTGCCGCCGTATAGATTGAGAAATACCGGATTACTCCAGGTGCCGTCAGGGTTGCGCACGGCCATCACGCCGCGCCCGCCGCGCCCGCCGAAACCAACGGCCATCTCGAAGACCCTGGGAACCACTACGATTCCATAGGCGCGTTCCAGCATCCAGCCCGGGATTGCCTGCTCGGATATTCCGGTGAAGCTCTCAAAGACGACGCGTGCGCCCTCGAGGCGCGTGTCCGTTCTCTCGTCCGCCACTGCGGCGGAATTTCCGAGCGCCAGGGTCAGCGTGATGGCAAGCAGCGCGGTGAATCTCTGCATTTTCACTCTATGGGGTCGGTGGAATGACGGTTGGACTTTAACAGAATACGGAAGTTCGTTTCGACGCTCTCGAGGCTGGTCAGGCGGCGCCGCAGTCGCGAAGCGCCGCGATCTCGGCGTCCGAGTAGCCAACCTCGCGCAGCAGCGCGTCGGTGTGCTCACCGAGGGCGGGCGCCGGACGTGCGGGCAGCCTCGCGCCGTCCAGCTTGATCGGGTTCGCGAGCACCCGAAAGTCGGGTCGCGATGGGTGCGGCAGGGACCGAACCATGCCGACGGAGTGGGCATAGGGGTTGTCTAGGGCCTGCGGCAGGTCGTAGACGGGGGCGGCGGGCAGCACGCCCTGCAGTCGGTCCAGCCAGTGACGCGTCGTGCCGCGCGAGAATTCCTGGTCCAGGACCCGGGTCAGCTCGTCGCGGTTCTGGCGCCGGTCGGCCACCGTCGCGAAGCGCGGGTCCGCAGCCAGTTCCGCGCGCTCGAGCTGCTCGACCAGCGAGTGCCAGAACTTCTCGGTCATGCACATCACGAAGATCCAGCCGTCCTCGGTCCGGAAGAGCTGTACCGGCACGGCCGAGGGATGGGAGCTGCGGGGCATCCGCTCGGTGCGATGTCCCTCGTTCAGGTACCAGTTGCCCGGGTAGGTGAGCTGGTGCAGCGCCACGTCGAACAGCGACACGTCGACGTCTCCGCCCAGTCCGGTTTTCATCACGCCGATCAGCGAGGAGAGCACCGCCACCGCCGTCGTGATCCCGGTCATGTAGTCCACGACCGACAGGCCCATGCGGGCGGGCGGGGTGCCGGGCTCGCCAGTGAGGTGCAGGTAGCCGGCCTCGGCCTGCATCAGGTAGTCATAGCCGGGCCAGCCGCGGCGCTCGTTGTCGCGCCCGTAGGCGGAGAGGTGCGCGCAGACGATCCGCGGATTCGCCGCGCCAAGGCTCGCGTAGTCGAGGCCCAGCTTCCCGGGCTGGTCGCCGCGCAGGTTGTTCATCACCACGTCGGCAGTGCCTGCGAGCCTGCGGAATGCCTGCTGGCCCTCGGCGAGCTTCAGGTTGAGCGTCACGCTCTTCTTGTTCAGGTTGAACGTCTGGAAGAAGTGGCTGTCGTGCTCGCCGAGGAAGAATGGTCCCATGGCGCGGGTGGCGTCGCCGCCCTGGTCCCGGTTCTCGATCTTTATGACCTCCGCACCGAGGTCGGCGAGGTACAGCGAGCCGAACGGTCCAGCCCCGAAGTTCTCGAGGGTCAGGACCCTGACGCCGACGAGGGGCAGGGCAGTGCTCAATTTGCGGTCCTCTCGACGGGCCGGCGGGCAATTGCCGGGCCTCCAATGATAATGCGCCGCCACCCCGTTCCGGCGCGACATCGACGGCGTATGGCGCCGACTCTGCTACGATTCACCTCAGTATTACCGACAGTGCCGGCCACCTGGCCGGGCGACCACCGACTCCCTCAACCAGCCAAACCGAACTAACCCGGCGGCCATGGCCCGCAGAGGCATCATTTTTCCGACCAAGGACGCGGCGCTGCGCGATGACGTGCACGTGCTCGGCCAGGTCGTCGGCGATGTTCTCAGGGACCAGTGCGGTGACGCGATGTTCAACATGGTCGATGGCGACCGGAGGGTTGCCATCGACCGCAGGCTGGGCTCCGCGGAGGCATCGGTGGAGCTCGTGGTGCGCACCCAGGGGCGGCCCGCACCGAAGGTGCGGGAACTGATCCGGGCGTTCACGACGTGGTTCCAGGTGGTGAACACGGCGGAAAAAGTGCACCGGGTGCGCCGTCGACGGCAGTATCTGAGCGGCAGCAGCGCGGCGCAACCAGGCGGACTCGAGGCTTGCTTCGCCAGCCTCCGCGAGAGTGGCATGACGCTGGACGACGTGCTCTCGCTGCTCGGTCGGGTACGTTTTGAGCCAGTCTTTACGGCACATCCCACGGAATCCACGCGCAGGACGCTGCTGCGGCAGCAGCAGCGAGTCGCGCAACTGATGCTCGACGGGCTGGATCCGGCCCGCACGCCGGGTGAGCGCCGGAAATGCGTGGAGCGCCTGCGCACCGAAATCACCACCGGTTGGCAGACAGCCGATAACTCGCGGGAACGCCTGAACGTGGCGGATGAGCGCGAGCATGTGCTGTTCTTTATCGTAGAGGTGATCTACGAAGTGATTCCCTTGTTCTACGAGCAGCTCGACGCAGCCCTCGTCGCGGTGTTCGGGGCTGCCGCGGAAGGCGTCCAGGTGCCCGTCCTGCTCAGTTTTGGTTCGTGGGTCGGTGGTGACATGGATGGCCATCCGGACGTGCACGCCAAGACCATCCGTGAGAGCTGCAATCGCCACCACCAGCTGGTCGTGAACCAGTACTTCAAGGAAGTCCGGGTGCTGGCGGAGAAGCTCAGCCAGAGTGAGAACCGGATTCCTTACGATCCCGCGATCGACGCCCGGATCGAGGCCTACCGGACGCTGCTGCCGGGCGCGCGGGCCTCGACTCCGACACGCCACGACCGGATGCCCTACCGCGTGCTGCTGGGCCAGATTGCCGAGCGCCTGCGGGCGACATATGACGGGCGATCCGGCCAGTACGATCGTGTGGAGCAACTGGTTGACGACCTGGAGATGATCGCGCGCAGCCTGGCTGCGAACCGCGGGAAGAACGCCGGGCTCTTCTACGTGCAGCGCATGCTGCGGAGGGTGCGCACTTTCGGTTTCCACCTCGCGACGCTGGATGTGCGCCAGAACGCCGAGGTGCACCGCGAAATCGTTGGAAATGCACTCGGCGACCCGGAATGGGGGTCCCGATCACCGGCGGAGCGCACGGCGCGTCTGGGCGCTGCCCTGTCCTGCGACGAGTCTCCGTTCGACGACCCGGGACCTGCCGGCAAGCGGGCGCTGTGGGTATTCGAGGCGATGGAATTCTGCAGGAACCGCTTCGGGCACCGGGCCATCGGTTCCTACGTCGTGAGCATGGCGCACGATGTGGACGATGTGTTGTCCGTGCTGTTGCTCGCGCGCTGGGCAGGCATGGCGGCGGGGGCCGGGGAGCAGGTGCCCCTGGACGCTGCGCCGCTGTTCGAGTCGGCCAACACCCTCGAACACGCGGGAGAGATCGTCGCGAGACTGCTCGCCGACCCCGCCTACCGTGCGCACCTGGCTGCACGTGGGAATCGCCAGGTCGTGATGCTCGGTTATTCCGACAGCAGCAAGTCGGTAGGCGTCGTCGCGTCCAGATGGGCGCTGCATACTGCCCAGGAGGCCATGGCTGCCGCTTGTGGCGCGGCAGGCGTTCAGCTGCAGGTGTTCCACGGGCGTGGAGGTTCGATCAGCCGGGGCAGCGGGCGGGATGAGGCGCTGGTCCGCAGCCAGCCGGCGGCCGCGATGCAAGGCACGCTGCGCGCCACCGAGCAGGGCGAGAACATCAACGATCGCTACGGTCTCCGGCCGATCGCGCTGCGCAGCTTCGAGCAGGTCGTGAGCGCGGTGGCGCTGGTCACCGCCGGAGTCCACGACGCGGGTCCGGTCGACCCGCGTTGGCGCGAGGTGATGGACTTTCTCGCGCAGGCGAGCTCTGCCATCTACCGTGAGCTGGTTCACGACGATCCGGCATTCGTCGATTATTTCAATGCCGTCACACCGGTGGATGTCATCGAGAGCATGCAGATCGGCTCGCGGCCGATGTCGCGCTCCGCTGGCGGCGGCATCGAATCGCTGCGGCCGATTCCCTGGGCCTTCGCCTGGTCCCAGAGCCGGCACATGCTGCCCGGCTGGTTCGGCTGTGGCACGGCTCTGCAGAAGGCCGCGGCGCGCTTCGGGGCCACGATGCTGGGCGAAATGTACGCCGGCTGGCCGGTTTTCGAGTCGCTGATCGATGACGTGGAGATGGCACTGACGCGAGCCGACATGGGCGTTGCCCGCATCTACGATCAACTGTCGCGTCCAGAGCACGACCGGTACGCAACCGACATCAGGGCCGAGTTCAAGCTCAGCGTGGAACAGGTGCTCGCGGTCAGGGGCGGCGGTCAGCTGCTGGATTCCGAGCCGACGCTGCGGCGCTCGATCCTGCTGCGGAATCCCTACGTCGACCCGTTGCACCTCGCGCAGGTCGATCTCCTGCGACGCTGGCGCGAAACCGGACGGCAGGACCGCACTCTGCTCGAAGCGCTGGTCGCCTCGGTGAATGGCATTTCGCATGGCCTGCAGGGTTCGGGCTGACTGCAGGTTTCCCTTGTTGACTAGGACGTGATGCTGCACTAGCGTCCGTCCTGATAACCGGATTGGCGCGGCAGTTCCCGCGACACCGCACACACGAGAGGTTTCCCATGGCAGCGAAGAAGAAGGCGCGTCGCACGACGCACCGCAGCAGCAAGGGCACGAAGCTCTACGCCAAGCGTGACGCCAAGGGGCGTATCACAGACATCCAGACCTACAAGCGCGCGCACTCGGCTGACCTGAAGCGCAAGTCGACGAAGGAAACCGCGGCCAAGAAGAAGGCCCCGGCCAGGAAGAAGGCTGCGGCCAAGAAGAAGGCTCCGGCCCGTAAGAAAGCCGCAGCCAAGCGCGTCGTAAAGGCGAAGAGCCGTCTCGCCACGATGAAGGCCGCGATCCGCAGGGCACCAAGAAAGGCAAAGTCTGCCGCCAGGAAGGCCGAGAGGAGCATTTCACGGTCAACCACGCAGGCCAAGCGGAAAGTTGCCAAGGCGGTCAAGGCCGTCAAGAAGCTGCCGCCCAAGGCGCAGAAAGCCGTGGTGAAAGCCGAGAAGAAAGTCGCCAAGACGGTAAAAGCCGTCAAGAAGCAGGCCGCTGCAGGCGTGAAGCAGGCCGAGGCCGGCCTGGTGAGCGCACAGCACACGGCTGAAAAGTCAGCCGCCTCGGTCGTGGACCAGGCCAAGGACCTGTTCAAGAAGGCGAGTGACGCGGTCGAGAACCTGGTCGAGAACGAACTGCCCGGGTATTCGCCGTTCGAGAAGAAGTAACGCGGCCGCGCCGCGTTTTCGGCGCCCTGGCGGCGCTGCGGAAAGCCCTGGGGCCCGTCGGTCCCGGGGCTTTTCGTTTTTCGGGAGCAGCCGCCCGGTGCCGGGTAGCCGCTACCGGCCGCGCTTAATCGTGTGACTCGAACTGCAACGCGTGAAATGCCGCGGGAATTCGACCACGGCCTCGCAGCATTCGCCTGGCACCTGCGCGTAGCCTGGGTCCCAGGGCATGACGACGCGGGCGGCGTCGGCTGACAACTCGATTCGCGGCATCACCGGGGGAGTCTCGCGGGCAGCCTCCGCGGTGAACATCGCCTGCAGCGAGCCGTGGCGCGCGTGGCACTCGGCGAGATCCTCGAGCGTGAGCAGTGTGGGGGGCACGAGCCGGATCTCGCCCTGCTCGAGCGCGGCCGTTGCCCGGGCCGCTTCGACCCAGGCGTGCTCGGTCAACTCGGAGAGATCTGCGCTGGCCGTCTGGCCCGGCGGCAACTGCGCGACGAAAAACCGTGTATCGAAGCGCTTGGGCTCGGCCGAAGGGGTGATCCAGTGCGACCAGTAGGCCAGCCTCCGGGTGTCGAGGAACAGAGCCTCCGTCTCGAGCATGCGCGTGAATGCGCTGGCATCGCGGGTTACCTCGTCGCGACGCGAGCCGAGGCGGGCGGCGGTCGCGGCGTCGCAGGGCTCGCCGGATGAGTCGCAGGCGAGCAGCACGCCCGCTTCTTCGAAGGCTTCGCGGCATGCAGCGACGTACAGGCCGGCGCTAGCTTCGAACTCCAGCGCAGCGCCCTGCATCGTGCGCAACTGGCCGAGTCCGGCATTGCGCGCGTCCGGCAGGACCCGGGCCAGCGACTCCGCCGAGCAGTCCGCAGGTTCGGCGCGACCACCGGGAAAAACCCACATTCCGCCCATGAAGGTGAGCCCGGCTCCCCGGCGCATCATCAGCGCCTCGAGCTTGCCATCTGCTTCGCGCAGCAGGACTACGGTTGCGGCCAGGTGCATCAGGGCAGCCTCACGAGTTGCTTGAATGGAGGTCGACAGGGACCAGGTCTGAAGCGATTACGTGCAGATGCGCCCGCTCGTCATGACCGATCTCCGCTGCGAAGCTGGCGGACGAGGCCTCCAGCAGTTGCGTCGCGCGCTCGCTGCCGATGACCAGCCGGAAGCGATTCAGCCCATTCCGGTCGCGTTCGTGGCGACCTCGACTGGCCAGCCTGGGCACGATGGCCGGCTCCTGTTCGACGTCTTTTCCGTCGAGCACGTAGATCAGCAGTCGATTTCCGACCAGCAGCCGGACATACGGCGCTGAAGGGTCCGGCCCGCCCGGACGCTCGATCGAGATCGAATTGAATACCTCGTCCGGACAGCCGCAGCCCAGCGTGCCGCGCACGAAACGCACGATGGCCTGGGTGTCAGCCGTAGTGGTCACGTTTGCGTTGCCTGCAGCACTACGGCCCGAACACGATCTCGCCGTCGTCGGTCAGGTCGAACCTGTGCGCCATCGGTGCCTTCGGCAGTCCCGGCATGCGCATGATCTCGCCGGTGATCGGAATCACGAATCCGGCACCGGCCGCGAGGTGGATTTCGCGCACCGTCACCAGGAAGTCCTTGGGCCGGCCGAGCAGCGCCGGGTTGTCGGAGAGTGACTGCTGGGTCTTGGCGATGCACACGGGCAGTTTTCCGAACCCCTCCTTCTCCAGCTGTTCGAGGTCACGCCTGCCGCGCTTCGTGTAGTCGACGGCCTCGGCCCCGTACATCTCACGCGCGACCGTCGCGATCTTGTCCTCGATTGACGCGTTCCAGTCGTAGAGCGGCGTGAACTGCGGCTCGCTGACGGCCACCAGGTCGCGCACGACTTCGGCGAGTTCGGTGCAGCCCTTGCCGCCCTCGGTGAACGGCCGTGCCGCCACCGCCTTGACGCCGATCGACTCGCAGTGCTTCTCGAGCGCGCGGATTTCCGCCGCGGTGTCGGCCGCGAACTGGTTGATCGCGACGACGCAGGGCTGGCCAAATTTGTGGATGTTCTCGACGTGCTTTTCGAGGTTGTCCATGCCGCGAAGCATGGCGTCGACGTCCGGCTTGCCGACGTCCGCCAGCGGCTTGCCGCCGTGCATCTTCAGTGCCCGGATCGTCGCGACCAGCACCGTGCATGCCGGCGCGAAGCCGCCGTACTTGCAGTTGATGTCGAAGAACTTCTCGGCGCCGAGTTCGAATGCGAACCCGGCTTCCGTCACTACGAGGTCGGTCAGCGCGAGCGCTGCCTTGGTGGCCGTGATGCTGTTGGTTCCGTGGGCGATGTTCGCGAACGGCCCACCGTGCAGGAACGCCGGCACGCCTTCCGTGGTCTGCACCAGGTTCGGCTTGATCGCGTCGCGCAGCAGCGCCGCCATCGCGCCCACTGCCTTGACGTCGCCCGCGGTAACCGGCTTGCCGCTCGACGAGTAGCCCACGACGATGCGGCCCAGCCGTGCCTTGAGGTCTGGGATGCCATCTGCAAGGCAGAGAACGGCCATCACCTCGCTCGCGGCGGTGATGTCGAAACCGGTTTCGCGCGGGAAGCCCTCGGTGCGTCCGCCCAGGCCGATCACGATGTCGCGCAGCGCGCGATCGTTCATGTCCATCACGCGCTTCCAGGTCACGCGCCGCGGATCCAGCCCGGTGATCACGCTGCCGTTGTGCAGGCAGTTGTCCAGGATGGCGGCAAGCAGGTTGTGCGCGCTCGTGATGGCGTGGAAGTCGCCATTGAAGTGCATGTTGATGTCCATCATTGGCAGCACTTCAGAGGCGCCGCCGCCCGCGCCGCCGCCCTTCATGCCGAATACCGGGCCGAGGCTCGGCTCGCGCAGCGCAGCGGCGCTCGTCACGCCGATCCGGGCCAAGCCCTGGACAAGCCCGATGGAGGTTGTCGTCTTGCCCTCGCCAGCCGGCGTGGGCGTGATCGCCGAGACCAGCACCAGCTTGCCTCGCGGCGGCTTGTCCCGGAAAACATTCAGCGGCAGTTTCGCCTTGTAGTGACCGTAAGGTTCCAGCTCAGCGGGGTCCAGGCCAAGCGATCGCGCGACCTCGGAAATCGGCTTCATGTGCTTGTTCCTTGTGGTGCCGAGCCGCCGGCAGAAACTAACTTTCCGGCCTCGGAGACATCGAGGCTGCGTGGATCCACCCCGTGCTGCGCGCATGCCGCGTCCAGCGTATTGCTCAACAGGCATGCGATGGTCATCGGACCGACGCCGCCGGGTACAGGCGTGATCGCGCCGGCTACCGCTGCGGCCTCGTCGAAATCGACGTCGCCGACCAGTCGCGTCGCCGGCCCGTCGGCCGTGGTGATGCTGATCCGGTTGATGCCGACGTCGATCACGCTCGCGCCCGGCTGGATCCAGTCACCCTTGATCAAGCGGGGCTGGCCCACCGCCGCGACCAGGATGTCGGCACGGCGACACTCGGCGGCAAGATCGCGGGTGCGCGAGTGCGCCAGGGTCACCGTGCAGTTCTCGCGCAGCAGCAACTGGGCCATCGGCTTGCCGACGATGTTCGAGCGGCCGACGATCACCGCGCGCATTCCGGAAAGGTTGCCGACGTATTCACGGAGCAGCCGCAGGCAGCCAAGCGGCGTGCAGGGGATGATCCCGGTGCCGCGCGAGGCGAGCAGGCCGGTGTTGATGACGTGGAAACCATCGACGTCCTTGGCCGGCAAGATCGCGTCTATCACTGCCGTCTCGCGGATCTGGCGCGGCAGCGGTAACTGGACCAGCACGCCGTGCACGGCCGGGTCGGCATTCAGTCGCGCCACCTGCGCGAGCAACTCGTCTTCCGAAGCTGTAGCCGGCAGGTGCGTCTCGAAGGACTGCATGCCAGCTTCGCGTGTCTGGCGCCCCTTGTTGCGCACATAGACCTCGCTCGCAGGGTCGTCGCCCACGAGCACTACCGCGAGTCCGGGCGTGACGCCGTGCCGGGAGGTGAGGACCGCCACGCGGCGCGCAATGTCGGCGCGCAGCCGAGCCGCGCTGGCCTTGCCGTCGATGATTCGTGCTGGTTCCCTGCGCGCTACGTTCATTTGTTCGGATACCGCCGGCCATGGGCGCATGCTTGAGTGCATCCCAAGCTTAATCGCAACACGGCCGGATTTGGCAAATGCGGCGTCGAGGGCCGTTATGGCCTACAGACACGGGGATACCAGGGAGGAGTGGTCGGGATGAAAGGATTTGAACCTTCGACTCCTACGTCCCGAACGTAGTGCTCTACCAGGCTGAGCTACATCCCGTCGCCGTCTCTCCGGGTTTCGGGTCAGTACGAGCGACCGACCGCGAAATCCGCCAGTGCGCGCAGCGAGCCCAGGTACGCCGACTCGGGTAGCCGGCCAAGGGCGTCGATGGCGAGGTCAGCCTCGCGCCGCGCGAGCCGGGCAGTGTACTGAAGCCCCCCGGATGATTCAATTGCCCGGGTAACGGTGTCCAGTTCGTCCAGGCCGCCGTCCTCGACGATCTGCCGCAGCCGGGCCGTGTCCTCGGGCGCAGAGTTGGCCATTGCGTAGATCAGGGGCAGGGTCGGCTTGCCCTCGGCAAGGTCGTCCCCGATGTTCTTGCCGAGTTCCGCCTTGTCAGCGCTGTAATCGAGCGAGTCGTCCACCAGCTGGAACGCGGTTCCGAGGTGCCGGCCGTATTCCGCCATTGCGGCTTCGATCTCGGGCGCCGCGCCAGCCACGATCGCGGCAACCTGCGCGCCGGCCTCGAACAGCTTGGCCGTCTTGCGATATATGACGTCGAGGTAGCGCTGCTCGGTCGTGTCCGGGTCGTGCGCGTTCATCAGCTGCAGCACCTCGCCCTCGGCGATGGTGTTGGTCGCGTTCGCCATGACCTCCTGGATACGCAGGTCGCCGAGGTCGATCATCATCTGGAAGGCCCGCGAGTACAGGTAGTCGCCGACCAGCACGCTCGCCTCGTTGCCGAACACGTGATTCGCGGTTTCCCGGCCGCGGCGCAGGTCCGAGCCGTCGACGACGTCGTCGTGGAGCAGGGTGGCGGTGTGGATGAACTCGATGATGGCCGCGGCCACCTGGTGCTGGTCGCCCCGGTAGCCACAGGCCCTCGCGGCCAGCACAACGCTGAGCGGGCGCAGGCGCTTGCCGCCGGCCCCGATGATGTACTGCGACACCTGGTTTACCAGTACCACGTCGCTGGCCAGGCGCCCGACGATGACACGGTCGATGCCGCGCAGGTCCTCGGCGACCGGCTCCCTGATCCGTTCCAGTTGCATTCCCGCCACTATCCCCCGGAAAATCGACGGCGCATGGTACCGGGCCGGAGCATGCTAGGGAATGCCGGCAAGCGCCCAAGCGCTTGATTCGGACGGGCCAGCCCCGTAAACTTCCGCGTCTTTCTGCCGGGGCCTGTCCCCGGCCCCTGTGGAGTATTCAGTTTATGTACGCGGTCATTGCGACGGGCGGCAAGCAGTATCGCGTCGCCGAAGGCGACGTGGTCCAGTTGGAGAAACTCGAGGGCGAGCCTGGTGCCGCCGTCGAGTTCGACAAGGTGCTGATGGTGGGCCAGGGTGCGGACGTCAGGATCGGCAAGCCCTATGTCGAGGGCAGCAAGGTCACGGGCACCGTTGAGTCGCACGGCAAGACCGACAAGGTCACGATCGTGAAGTTCCGCCGCCGCAAGCACTACCTGCGGCAGGGCACGCATCGTCAGCAGTACACCAAAGTAAAGATCACCGGAATCGCGGGCTGAGCCCGGATCCTGAAGGAGTCTAGCCATGGCACATAAAAAGGCAGGCGGCAGTACCAAGAACGGCCGCGAGTCAGAGAGCAAGCGACTGGGCCTCAAGAAGTTCGGCGGCCAGAAGGTGCTCGCCGGCAACATCCTGGTCCGGCAGCGTGGCACCCGGTATCGCGCCGGCGAAAACGTCGGCGTGGGTACGGATCACACGCTGTTCGCGCTCGCCACCGGCACGGTGGGTTTCAAGCGCAAGGGCATTGACCAGCGCGTGCACGTGTTCGTCGAGCCCGCGGCCAGCTGATCCCGAGCGCCGTCCGGCGTCCCGCAAGGCCCCGGTATTCCCGGGGCCTTTGCTTTTCGGGGGATCCTGTTCTTCACTATCCCCATCGCCCGCTGACCAGAACCCCCCGAAATGAAGTTCGTCGACGAAGCCACGATCAAGGTCCAGGCCGGCAACGGCGGCCGCGGCATGGTGAGCTTTCGCCGCGAGAAGTTCATACCGTTCGGCGGCCCGGACGGCGGTGACGGCGGCGCGGGTGGCAGCATCCACATCGTGGCCGACCCGGAGCTGAACACGCTCGCGGATTTCCGCTATATGCGCACGTTCAAGGCGAAAAACGGCGAGTCGGGTGGCAGCGCCGACTGCAGCGGCCGTGGCGGCGAGGATCTCGAGATCGTCGTGCCGGTCGGCACGGTCATCTACGACGTCGATACCGACGAGACTCTCGGCGACCTGGCACACGGTGGCGACCGGATCCTCGTGGCGCGAGGCGGCCAGGGCGGGCTCGGCAACCAGCGCTTCAAGAGCAGCACCAATCGCACGCCGCGCAAGGCCACGCCCGGCTATCCGGGCGAGAAGCGCGAGCTCAGGCTCGAGCTCAAGGTGATTGCCGACGTCGGGCTCCTCGGGCTGCCCAACGCCGGCAAGTCCACGCTGATCAGCGTGGTGTCGGCGGCTCGACCCAGGGTCGCCGACTACCCGTTCACCACGCTGCACCCGAACCTCGGCGTCGTATACGTGGGCGAGCACAAGAGCTTCGTGATGGCCGACATCCCCGGCGTGATCGAGGGCGCGGCAGAGGGCGCGGGGCTCGGCATCCGCTTCCTGAAGCACCTGCAGCGCACGCGGTTGCTGCTGCACCTGGTGGACATCGCGCCGCCCGACCCGGAGGCCGATCCGGTTGTCGATGCCCGCGCGATCGCGGCAGAGGTGAAGAAGTTCAGCCCGGAACTCGCATCACGCGAACGCTGGTTGATCCTGAACAAGATCGACCTGATGCCGCCCGCAGAGGCCGAAAAGCGCTGCAAGGAGATTGTGCGGCGGCTGCGCTGGAAGGGGCCCGTGTTCCGCATCTCGGGTGTCACGCGCGCCGGCACCCGCGAGCTCTGCCAGGCCGTGATGCGCCGCCTCGACGAGGTCGCCGCCGAGGCGCGGGCCCAGGCCGCGGACTGAGGCCCGCCGCCGACCGGGACCGGTGGGCCACAAACCGCACACATGAAAAAGCCGGCTCCAGGCCGGCTTTTTCGTCGTTCAGGCGAGGGCGATTACTTCGCGGCCAGCGCCTTCACCTTGGAATTCAGCTCGCGCTTGTGCCGGGCGGCCTTGTTCGCGTGGATGATGCCCTTGGACACCATAGTGTCGATCACCGGCTGGGCGGCCTTGAGGGCCGACGCCGCATCGTCCTTGTTGCCGGCGCCAATGGCGTTCAGCACTTTCTTGATGGAGCTGCGCAGCCGCGAGCGTGCGGCCATGTTGTGGGCACGTCGCTTGACGGCCTGCTTTGCACGTTTTTCTGCGGACTTGATGTTCGCCACGGAATCGGTCTCCTGCGGGCCGGTAATTAGCCGGCGAGGTCAGTCAAAGAGCCGCGTATTTTGGCGACCAAGCCCTGGAAGGTCAAGGGGGAGGGGACATTCTCTGTTTCCCGCAAAGGCGGTCCGAATGGCAAAAAACTGCAGTTCCGCTGCCATGCGAATAAAAAGGTGAATGTCCCCCTCTTCACGCGGAAAAAGGAGAATGTCCCCTGCTCACGAGAATGTCCCCGGCTATAGTTCGCCCCGCATGAGCCCCTGTCCAAAGTCACCTGTCGCCAATACTGCCGGGATCCCCGCGTGAGCGGCGGCTTTTTCCGCAGCACGAGCATCGTCGGCGGCCTGACCCTGTTGTCCAGGGTCACGGGCCTGCTGCGCGACATGGTTTATTCGAGGATGTTCGGCGCGGGCGTCCTGATGGACGCATTCCTGGTCGCATTCAAGATCCCGAACTTCATGCGGCGGCTGTTTGCCGAGGGCGCGTTCTCGCAGGCCTTCGTGCCGGTGGTCTCCGAGTACAAGGTCCAGCGCGGCCACGACGAAGTGCGGGAACTGGTCGACGGCGCCATGGGCACCATGGCCTGGTTCATGGCCGTGGTGACGATCGTCGGTATCGTCGCCGCGCCGCTGTTCGTGCTGCTTTTCGCGCCTGGCTTCCACGCCGACACCGGCAAGTTCGACCTCACGGTCGAGATGCTGCGCTGGACGTTCCCATACCTGCTATTCATCTCGCTCGCCTCGCTCGCCGCAGGCGTGCTGAACAGCTACAAGCGCTTCAGCGTCCCGGCGCTGATGTCCACGCTGATGAACCTGGTGATGATCGTGTTCGCCGCATGGATCGCGCCGCGATACGAGCGACCCGGGGTGGTGCTCGCGGTCGGGGTGTTCGTCGCCGGTGCAGTACAACTCGCGTTCCAGTTGCCGTCGCTGGTTCGCATGGGCCTGCTGCGCCGCCCACGCTGGCGCTGGGACCACTCGGGAGTCAAGAAAATCGCCCAGCTGATGCTGCCTGCGATTTTCGGCTCATCGGTCTCACAGGTGGCGCTGCTGCTCGACACACTTATCGCGTCGTTCCTGGTGACGGGCAGCATCTCCTGGCTCTACTACGCCGATCGCTTGATGGAATTCCCGCTGGGCGTTTTCAGCGTCGCGCTCGCGACGGTGATGCTGCCGGGCCTCGCGGCGCACCACGCCGAGGAGTCGATCGAGCGCTTCTCGGCGACGCTGGACTGGGCGCTCAGGCTCACCATCGTCATCGTCGCGCCGGCGACGGTGGCGCTGATGGTGCTGGCCGGGCCTCTTACCGTGACGATCTTCCAGTACGGGGAGTTCAACGCCGAGGACGTGCGCATGGCCTCGCTCGCGCTGGTTGCCTTCGCCACGGGGTTGATGGGATTCAGCCTGGTCAAGGTACTGGCGCCCGGCTTCTACGCCCGCCAGGACACACGGACCCCGATGAAGATCGGCGTGCGCGCGCTGGCGATAAACATGCTGCTGAACCTGCTGATCGTGCTGCCGCTTGCGTTCTACGGCAACAAGCCCGGACTGCACGCGTTGCTGGCGCTCAACATAGGCGTCTCGGCCTGGTACAACGCCACGATGCTCTACCGTGGGCTGCGCCACGCGCAGGTCCTGCACCATGCCCCAGGCTGGCGCCGGATGCTGGTCCAGGTGACTGCCGGCAACGTGCTGATGGGAATCTTCCTCTGGATCGTCGCCGGGGACACCGACCGTTGGATGGCGATGCGTACACTCGAGCGAATGCAGTGGATGCTGCTGCTGGTGGCTGGCGGTGCGGCCATCTATTTCGCGACGCTCTTCATGCTGGGCCTGCGGGTCGCGCACCTGCGGGTCCGACGGCCCGGCGGCGGGTAACCGCGATGGAACTCGTCCGGGGCCTGCACAACCTGCGCGAGCGGCATTGCGGTTCCGTGGTGACGATCGGCAACTACGACGGCGTGCATCGCGGACACCAGCACATGCTGGCAACCCTGCGGGAGCATTCGCGCAGGCTCGGGCTGCCCGCGACCGTGGTTACGTTCGAGCCGACGCCGCGGGAGTTCTTCGAGGGCGATTCCGCGCCCGCGCGCCTGATGCGGCTCCGCGAGAAAGTCGAGGTGCTGCCGCTCTACGGGGTCGATCGCACCGTGGTGCTGGGCTTCGATCGGCGCATGCAGGGCATGGGTGCCGCGGAATTCGTCGATTGCCTGCTGGTGCGCGGCCTCTGCGCGCGGCACATCGTCGTCGGTCACGATTTCCACTTCGCGCGGCGCCGCGAGGGCACGGTCGAGACGCTGCGCACCGCCGGCGCGCGGCATGGTTTCGACGTGGAGGAGGTCGGGCAGTTCCTGGTCGAGGGCGAGCGCGTGTCGAGTTCGCTGGTCCGCGAGGCGCTCGGGCGGGGCGACCTGCAGCGGGCGCGCATGCTGCTCGGGCGTCCCTACCGGATGGCGGGCCGGGTCCGCCGCGGCCAGCAGCTCGGCCGCAAGCTGGGGTATCCGACGGCGAACCTGGCCCTGCACCGCAAGGTCGTGCCGCTGTGGGGTGTCTTTGCCGTGCGCGTGTCCGGAGCTGGCCTCGTCGATCACCCCGCGGTCGTGAGCCTGGGAACCCGGCCCACCATCAACGGCACCGAGCCGCTGCTCGAGGTGCACGTATTCGACTTCGATGGCGACCTGTACGGCCGCTACCTCGACGTGGACTTCGTGCAGCGGCTGCGCGACGAGCGGCGATTCGAGTCGCTCGATGCCCTGGTCGAACAGATGCACGTCGATGCTGCCGCCGCCCGGGAGGTTCTCGGGCTCTAGCAGGGCCGTCACGGGCCTTTTCCGGAGTAAAGCGCGCTATTGGCGCATTTTCTGGAGTAAGTCGGGTCATTGCTGCAAAATTCGCTGTTCTGCATCTGGCAGATACACCCACCACACGCGTCCCCTGCTTCTCGATGGCCGACTACAAACACACTCTCAACCTTCCCGCGACCGCCTTCCCGATGAAGGCCGATCTCGCGCGCCGCGAACCCGAAATGCTCGCCTGGTGGGAGGAACGCGCGACCTACGAGAAGCTGCGGGCGATCGCGTCCGACCGGCCGAAATACATCCTGCATGACGGACCGCCGTATGCGAACGGGGCGATTCACATCGGTCACGCCGTCAACAAGGTGTTGAAGGACATCATCGTCAAGGCGCGGGGCCTCGACGGCTACGACGCGCCTTACGTCCCGGGCTGGGACTGCCATGGCCTTCCGATCGAGCACCAGGTCGAGAAGACGCGCGGACGCGAGGCCAAAGCGCTCGATGCCAAGGCATTCCGCCAGGCCTGTCGTGAATACGCCATGGGCCAGGTGGATGTGCAGCGCCGCGACTTCATCCGCCTCGGCGTGATGGGCGACTGGGCGAACCCATACCTGACCCTTGCGCCACGCTACGAGGCGGACCAGCTGCGCGCCTTCGCGCAGATCATTCGCAACGGTCACCTCTACAAGGGCTTCAAGCCCGTGCACTGGTGCCTGGATTGCCGTTCGGCGCTGGCCGAGGCAGAGGTCGAATACGAGGAGCGCACCTCGCCCTCGATCGACGTGCGCTTCGAAGCCGTTGACCACGCCGATCTGGCGCGAAGACTGGGCGCCGTGGACCTGCCCTCCGGACGCGCCAGTATCGTGATCTGGACCACGACCCCGTGGACTCTGCCCGCCAACCAGGCGGTCGCACTGCATCCGGACTTCGATTACGCGCTCTACGCCGTGAACTCCGGTGATGGAGAAGAGCTGCTTCTGCTCGCCGCCGAACTCGCGCCGGCCGTCATCGAGCGCGCGGGTGCGACGTCATCGCGCGAAATCGCACGTGCGAAAGGCGCGGCTTTCGAGGGGCTCTCGCTCCGTCACCCGTTCTATGACCGCGTCGTGCCGGTGGTGCTCGGTGAGCATGTCACGCTTGAAAGCGGCACCGGCGCGGTGCACACGGCGCCCGGCCACGGCCAGGAGGATTTCGTCGTCGGTCGCAAGTACGGCCTGGCCGTGGACAACCCGGTCGGCGGCGACGGGCGCTTCCTGCCCTCGACACTGATCTTCGCCGGCGAAAAGGTTTTCGACGCCAACAAGCACGTAGTCGAGGTGCTGGGCGAGAAGGGCGCGCTGCTGCACCACGAGGCCTATCGCCACAGCTACCCGCACTGCTGGCGCCACAAGACGCCGGTGATCTTCCGCGCCACCCCGCAGTGGTTCATCAGCATGGAGCAGGCGGGGCTGCGCGCAAAGGCGCTCGAGGAAATCGGCAAGGTCGAGTGGACGCCCGCCTGGGGCGAACAGCGCATCTACAGCATGATCGAGGGCCGGCCCGACTGGTGCATCTCCCGGCAGCGCACCTGGGGCGTTCCGCTCTCGATCCTTGCGCACAAGGAGACCGGTGAGCCGCATCCCGACACGCCTGCGCTCATCGATCGAGTCGCCGAGCTGGTCGAGAAGGATGGCATCGATGCGTGGTTCGACCTCGACGCGGCAAGCCTGATCGGCCCCGAGGCCGGGCACTACGAGAAAGTGACCGACATCATGGATGTCTGGGTGGACTCGGGCCTCTCGCACTATTGCGTGTCGCAGAGCCGTCCCGAGATTCTCACGCCAGCAGATCTCTATCTCGAAGGCTCGGACCAGCATCGCGGCTGGTTCCACAGCTCGCTGCTCACCTCGGTGGCACAGAAGGGCCACGCGCCTTACAAGGGCGTGCTCACCCACGGTTTCACCGTGGACGAGAAGGGCCGCAAGATGTCGAAGTCGCTCGGCAACGTCGTGCTGCCGCAGAAGGTGGTCAGTACGCTCGGCGCCGACGTGCTCAGGCTGTGGGTGGCATCCACGGACTACGCGAACGAGATCAGCGTTTCCGACGAAATCCTCAAGCGGATGTCGGACTCCTACCGCCGCATCCGCAACACCGTGCGCTTCCTGCTCGGCAACATGGCAGGTTTCGACCCGGCCACGGACGCGGTGCCGGTCGGCCAGATGGTGGCGCTCGACCGCTGGGCGCTCTCACGCACCAGGACGCTGCAGGACGAGTTGGTCGCCGCATACCGCGACTACAACTTCCACCTGATCTACCAGAAGGTGCACAACTTCTGCGTCGTGGACCTGGGCGGCTTCTACCTGGACGTCATCAAGGACCGCCTGTACACGACGCCGGCGACCGGCCTGGCGCGCCGATCGGCACAGACGGCGATGTGGATGATTGCCGAGGCGATGGTGCGCTGGCTGGCGCCGATCCTGTCGTTCACGGCCGAGGAAATCTGGCGGCTGATGCCGGGCACCCGCGCGGAGTCGGTGTTCCATGCGACCTGGGCGGACCTGCCGGTTGCGCCGGCCGACGCACATCCCATCGACTGGGCAAGGCTGCTGGAGGTTCGCGGGGCCGTGCTGCGCGAACTGGAGCGATTGCGCGTGGCTGGTGCGATCGGCGCGCCGCTGGACGCGATTGTCGAAATCTACTCCGGGCCCGGAACCCGGGCGGCGCTGGAACAGGTGGGTGAGGAACTTCGCTTCGTACTGATCACGTCCGAGGCCCACGTTCATGCGGCCGACGCGCGTCCGGAATCGGCGGTTGTCGCGGACATCGAGGGCGCGGAGGGCATGTGGGTGCATGTGCATCCGTCGACCGCGCCGAAGTGCGTGCGCTGCTGGCACAAGCGCCCGGACGTGGGCAGCGTGGCGGCGCACCCGGAACTCTGCGCACGCTGCGCGTCTAACGTGGAAGGTCCGGGCGAAACGCGGAGGTATGCCTAGGTGGCGATAGCAGGTGAACCCGGTACACCCTCGGGCGAAGTCAGGCCAGGCACGCCGTTGGCCGCAGGCGAGCCCGATGCATCGCCTGCGACCGCAATTGTGCGGCGTACGCATCCGGCTGCGTGGCTCTGGCTGTCGCTCGCGGTGGTCGGTCTCGACCAGGCCACGAAGTTCCTGGTCACGCGATTCTTCGAGCTGTACGAGCGCGTGGACGTCCTCCCGGTGCTGGACTTCACGCTGCTTCACAACACCGGGGCGGCATTCAGCATGCTGGCCGGCGCGTCGGGATGGCAGCGACCGTTTTTCATCGGGCTTGGCCTGGCGATGAGCGTGCTGCTGGTGGCGTGGATCTGGCGTGCGCCACGCGGTGACAAGCTGCTGCCGCTCGCGCTCTCGCTGATCCTCGGTGGCGCGATCGGCAACGTCATCGACCGCGTGATCCATGGCTATGTGATCGACTTCATCCACGTCCACTGGGGCGCGTCCTACTTCCCCGCGTTCAACATTGCCGACAGTGCAATCACGATCGGGGCCGTCCTGATGATCGCCGATGCGTTCCGCGAGAAGCGGAAATAGCCGGGGCATCGACCAGGATGAAGATTCTCCTCGCCAATCCACGCGGTTTCTGCGCTGGCGTGGACCGCGCCATCGACATCGTCGGGCGTGCTATCGAACTGTTCGGCGCGCCGATCTACGTCCGGCACGAGGTCGTGCACAACCGCTTCGTCGTCGACCGCCTGCGCGGACTCGGCGCGGTGTTCGTGCAGGAACTCGACGAGGTCCCGGACGGCGCGACGGTGATATTCAGCGCTCACGGTGTATCGCGGGCCGTACAGGATGAGGCTCGGCGGCGTGACCTTCGCGTGTTCGACGCCACCTGCCCGCTGGTGACCAAGGTGCACATGGAGGTCGTGCGCTTCGCGCGAGATGGACGCGAGGTCATCCTGATCGGCCACGCCGGGCATCCGGAGGTCGAGGGGACGATGGGACAGTTCGATGCGGCGAACGGCGGGCGCATCAGCCTTGTCGAGGACGTCGCGGACGTGGAGTGCCTCGAGGTACGCGATCCGTCGCGCGTGGGAGTCGTGACGCAGACCACTCTGTCGGTGGATGACACGGCCGACGTGCTCGATGAGCTGAAGCGGCGTTTCCCCACGCTCACGACGCCGCGCAAGGAAGACATCTGCTACGCGACGCAGAACCGACAGGACGCGGTGAAGACACTCGTATCCCGCTGTGACGTCGTGGTCGTCGTGGGCTCGCAGGCGAGTTCGAATTCAAACCGGCTGCGCGAGATTGCGGAGAAGGCGGGTATCCCGGGCTACCTCGTGGACGGGCCCGACGACCTGGAGCGCGACTGGTTCGAGGGCAAGGAGTGCGTGGGCGTGACCGCCGGTGCCTCGGCGCCGGAGCTGCTGGTGCAGCGCGTGGTGGCCCGGCTGCGCGAATGGGGCGGCATGGATGCCGATGAAGTCGTGGGTCGCGAGGAGAACGTCGTCTTTGCGCTGCCGCGCGAGTTGCGGGTCGGACGCGTCATAGAGTCGTAAGGCTGGCATGCATCGGCGGCGCCAGCTGGGGCGCTGATGGCTGGTGCCATCTCCATGGCCCAATCGACGACCGCCGTGTCGTCCATGGCACCCACTGTTGTTATCGGTTCCAGCACTCTACGTGGTTGGCTGTACCGTCCGCCTTCCTGGCGCTCCTGTTGCCCGTGCTGTTGAGCCCCAGCGCTTTGCAGCGCGTGTCCGCCTGCTGCGGGCCTCCGCCGATTGCGGTCGCGACGGCAGCCCAGCTTTCGGCGTCCGCGGACGTGACCTCGAGCGAGTAGGCGTCCTGCCCGGCAGTGCCGGGAAACCTCAGCCTCGACGCCTCGCACGAAGATTCAGTCGAGTCATCGAGAACGGCGGCGTATGTGTTGCAGCTTGTGTGGAAGCCTTCCTCGGCCGCCGCGAGCGCGAGCAGTGCAGCACGCGCCTCGGAACGGTGCGCGCGCAGCAGGTAGGCGCGGTAGCTCGGTACCGCGACGCAAGCAAGCAGCGCCACGATTGCGAGTGCTGCTACCAGGTCGACAAGGGTGAATCCTGCCCGCGCGCGGATCGGCGGATTGTCTGCTTCCAGCCGCGCATCGGGACGCGGTTTCCACGGGCTATTCGGCATTTCGCTGCAGCCAGAAGGTACGCACGGGCGCGTAGATTGCCGGGTCACTGCAGTCCGGCGCGCAGGCGGGCGGCGTCAGCGTCTCCGGCGCGATCTCCGGGCCGAGCACGTAGAAACCCTGCACGTGGGTATCGGTCGCGCCGCGCGACGAGGTTCCAGTTGCCTCGACCACGAAGTGGTAGGCGCGCAGACCTTCGACCGCCTCGCCACCGAAGGCGGGAGCCGTAACGGTGTCGAAGTACAGCAGGTAGGCGTACGTATCTGGCGCGGATCCAGGGACCGTGGGCGCGCTGCCCGAGGCTGGTTCGACCAGCGGGCTCGCGTAACTGATCGTCGTGGCCAGTCCCGGCAGATGCATGGCCTGCTCGATAGCGAACTCCGCCGCCGCGAATGCACGCGCCTGGTACTGGGCGTTGGCGGCCATCCGGAGTTCGAGCACCGATGTAACCAGGCCGCTGGTGCCGAGCACGGTCAGAACCAGAAGCAGCACCAGCGTGATGGCGAGCGCGACACCGGTCTGGCGTTGCAGCGCGCGCGGACCTGGAGACGACGCAGCGAGTCCCGGGCTCATGGCGTTGCATTCCTGATCCGAAGCGTCCTGGACACCAGCAGTCGCCGGCGCGAGTCGGTGGCAATGCTCGACGGCCGGTCCGCGCAGGCCTCGACAACCTGGCTGCCGAGCGACGGGTCACGCTCCTCGGCGCGCACGCGCAGCCAGACGCGCACCGACACGGGCCGGGCGCCCGGTGGAAACGAGCCAGCGTTTGCGAAGACGTCGGCGTTCGAGTCACCGTCGGTGTCCAGGCCCACCTGGAACTGCAGGTCCTCGACGCCTGCAATCACTTCCTGGTCGGAAATGTCCGGTCCGGCGACCAGGGTCTTGCGACGCAGGGCGGGGTAGTCGGGTGACAGGCTCGAGCCGGCACTCACGTAGTAGGCATTCACCAGCAGCGTGCGTGTGTCTGCCTGTGGCGGCTGGCCAGCGATGTCGGCCGTGGCGTACCCGGCGGGAATCTGGTTCCCGATGTCTGCCGGCACGAATATCTGGCCATCGGCGTGGCTGGTGACGATGAGGACGCGGTTCCTGTCCGCTGCGTTGATGACCGCCTGTTGTGGCGACATGCGCCGGGCACTGGCGCGCCTCACGACGAGGACATCGGTGCCGGGCCTGGCGCCGCCGGATCCGGCGGCGCAGTTCGTCTCCGGGAGATAAGTGTTGTTCGATCCGTCCAAGTGGCGCTGGGCCGGCGTGATCCAGTCGGTGCCACCGCATTTCGCTGGAAAGGCGAGCGATGCGTTGGCGGATATCGCCTCGCCGCGAGTCGCGAGGCCCCAGAAGCCGGCCATGCGGACGTCCGCCTCGATCATCGCCAGTGCGTAGCGCGCGATCTCCTGCAGCCGTGCATTTGTGTCGAGTGCGGCGCGAACCTCGCGGGCCTTCAGGTACAGCGTGACCGTGCCCGAAATCAGCGTAGTTCCGATGGTCAGCGCAACCAGCAACTCAACGAGCCCGAGACCCGTGTAGCCGGACCGACGACACCCGCGTGACATGCCCCGATCCGCGTTCATGCCTGGACGGCCAGCGCGAATCGTGCGGCGGCGACCTGGCCGACCTGCGTCCATTCGACGACGATGAGGTAGATGTTTGCGGGCAGCTCGTCGACCGGGGAGACAGCTACGCTCGTAATCGCGCCCGGCAGGGCCGACAGCGCAGCCCGTTGCCATTCGTACAGGTCGCGGGCAGCCACGTCCTGCGAGCTGCATTCGCCGACCGACTGACAGGGCTTGTCGGGCGCCGTGAGCAGGGATCCTGCGTCGAGCGCGTAGGCGGCGCCGGCGGTCCGATTGGCGCTGATCCGGTCCCCGAGGTCCGCTGCCAGGTTCGCGGCCGCGGTCTGGTGCGTGGCGAGCCGGCTGGCGCGCAGGCCCGTGAGCAACAAGGCCACGACGCCGAGCAGCCCCACCGCCATCACGACCGCGACGACGAGAACCTCGACCAGCGTGAATCCGGGGGCCGCGGCGCTGCGGCGGCAGGGGTGCTTGCGCATGTCAGGCACAGCTCAGTGCTGTTCCGGACGAGCTGCGGTCGGAAACCCGCGGCCGGCCCGACTGGCTGATGATCACGGCTCGCGCATGGCGACTGCCGCGATCGTCGCAGAATGTGAACGTGGCCGTGACCCCGCTCTGCCCGAAGGCGCGAAATGAAAGCGTCTCGCGATTCGCGACCACGCTGCCGCCGTCCCACGTCGGGTAGGCATGCAGCAGGTCCTCGCCGGCATCCCGCACGGCAGGTGAGTCGCGGTCGCTGTTCACGAACACGATCCAGCCCTGGTCCCAGGACGTGTCTCCGGGGGCGCAGTGGGTCCCGTCCACGCTCGGGCACAGGCTCACGACGCCGTTGCGCTTGATTGCCTCGCTGCGGGCAAGGTAGACGGCCTGCAGGAACAGGTTGACCTCGCTGGTGCGGGCGGCGTTGCGCTCGAGGTCGCGGAATGCCGGCACGCCCCAGCCGACCAGGCCGGCGATAATCGCCATCGAGAACATGAGTTCCGGCAGGGAGAATCCAGGCGGCCGTTCCATGGCGCACTCCAGTTCGTATTTCCCGGACATGGAGATTAGTGCCGTGGGCGGGTCGGGTCAGCCTGTTTTCGTGGCCAATTCGCCCCGAAATGCGCGCAGACCCGGTCACGCACGTATAATTCCGGGCCATGTCCAGTCAACCCATCCAGGTCGGCGAGGCGCTCGAACGGGCCCGGGCCATCCTCGAGTACCACGGTGTCCGGCCGACGACGCAGCGGCTGAGTATCGCCGAGATCCTGCTAACGCAGCCACGGCACCTGACGGCGGAGCAGATCCTCGAGACGCTGCGGAAATCGCAGGGCAGGGTGTCGAAAGCCACCGTCTACAACACGCTGAAACTCTTCGTGGACCAGGGGTTGCTGCGGCAGATACACGCCGATCCGGAGCGCTGCGTCTACGACTCGATGATGGCGCCGCACCACCATTTCCAGGACCTCGACACCGGCGAGATGTTCGACATCCAGCCGGAGGACCTGAGCTTCGCGAAGCTGCCCCCGCTGCCCCCCGGTACCGAGATGGCGGGCGTCACGGTCGTCATCGGCATCCGCCGAACCGCGTAGATCTTCACGGCCACGGGCCGAATCCGTATACTGCGCGCCCCTCCATGCCGGAGTAGCTCAGGGGTAGAGCAGCGCATTCGTAATGCGCGGGTCGGGGGTTCAATTCCCTCCTCCGGCACCATCATTTCCCTGCATTCCGCCGCTGCTGGCCGCCTCGTGCCGTGCGGACGGCGGGCTGGTGGCCCCTGTCCGGTCATTCGCCGTTCTCGGCGCCCGCCATTCAGAAACTTTCAGAACAGTTCAGTATTTCCCAAAGATCGGAATGCCGTCTGCAGGCAACTTGACCACCGAAGGGGCGGCAATCCCGTCGCCCTCAGGAGGTCGAGATGAAAACCACGAGCATGAAATTGCGTTCGGCGATCGCGGCGACGGTACTGATGGCAGCGGCGGGTCCGGCCGCGGCCGGCGACTACGGCCACGACCGATGGACGCCCCCGTCGAGAATCGAAGGTACGTGGGTGGTCTCAATCAACCCTTACGACTGCACCAGTGGCCAGGCTACCCCGGTTTTCATAAAAGCCTTTCACACGTTTACCGCGGGTGGAACCATGGTGGAGGCGACCGCTGGCATTACTTTCCAACCCGGCCAGCGAGGCCCGGGTCTAGGGTTCTGGGAGCGGACCGGCCGGCACTCCTTCCGGTCGGTCTTCGAGGGCTTTGTGCTGTTCGACAGCGTCGACCCGCCGGCGGGGACGCCGGCCTACAAGCGAGGCCTACAGCGCTTCGACCAGGGCATCGAGTTCCAGGACGCCGATCACTGGACCAGCGACGCCCTTGTCACCTTCAAGGATACCGCCGGCACCACGGTGCCGCCGTCCGGTTGCGCGCACGTCACTGCGGAGCGCATGCAATAAAGCATCGACGAGCAGTCCATCGACCTCCAGGGCCGACGCAGATGCGTCGGCCCTTTTTCATGGCCGGAAATTGCCGAACGGCCGAATATCCATCAGCATTGGCCGACGGAGGTAGTCTCAAATGAAGAAACCCGTCCTGAACCTGGCAGAGGCGCAGGTGCACTCGGGCAGAAGCGGAACCCGCTTCGAGTATTCGATGGCAGAACTTGCGGGAGGGCTGGGGGCTCGCTCGATCGGCGCCAACGTGACGCGAGTGCCTCCAGGCAAGGCAGCGTTTCCGCTGCACCACCATTACGCCAACGAAGAGCATTTCTTCATCCTGAGCGGCACCGGCGTGCTGCGGGTCGGCGCCGAGACATTCGACGTGAAGCCGCAGGACTACGTCGTCAACCTGCCGGGCGGTGCGGAGTCGGCGCACCAGTTGGTCAACACGGGGACCGAGGACCTCGTGTACCTCGCGATCTCGACGGCCCTGCGGCCGGAGGTCGTGGGCTATCCGGACTCGGGCAAGACAGGCGTGCGCACTTCCTTCGACGAATCGCCGGCCACGAGATTCCTGATGCAGGATTCGGCGAAGAATACGGTCGGCTATTGGGACGGCGAGGAGGGTGACGAGGTCGCCAGGATTGTCGGGAAGGGACGCTCCGGGAAGTGAGAGCGCCGCGGCGATACGCGAAATATCGCCGCGGCGTAACGCAACGAGCCGCGGACGGCCGGGCTGTCAGATCGGAATTTCCAGATACCAGGGGACGGTGTTGTCGGCGGCCAGGTGGATGCTCAGGAATATGGGGACAACGCGTCCCGGTATCCACATATCAGGTGCGCCTGTATCGAGCACGACGCGCACCCGAGTATAGGCGAGATGGTGCCCGACGATGGAGTTCAAGGCGCGAAACACTACCGGGAACTGCGCCGGGTCGTCCACCCGCACGACGGCGCCGCCGGTCCGGCTGATGTTCGGCGAGTCGGGGTAGTAGAAGGTCGACGGACCAATTGCGATGATGGCGATACCATTCGCAATCGCAGCGTCTTCCGCAGCGGATCGTACTTGAACGCAGCTCAGGTCGCCGCAGTCGTGGTCCCTGTATGAATAATCACCACCCCTTACGGTTACGATCGCGCGCAGCAGATCGGGCGAGCCTGCGGTGGCGTTGGCCGCGGTGAACGCGATCATGTCTGCAAGCGCAGCGTCGAGCGGATTGGTCCCCGATTCCTGGCCAGCCAGCGCTGCGAGCGTGGTCCGGAGGTCCCCGGTGTCGGAGGTGAACTCGCCATAGGTCGTCAACGCGGGCGTTCCCGGAACGCCCTGGTAGCTGCCGAGCGCCACCGTGTCGGGCGCAGTGATCGAATCGAAGTAGTTGCCTAACGCCTGCAGGCGCAGCGCGCCCGGATCCCAGGCCCCCATCTGTGCGCTTTGCTCGAGCAGGACCGCCGCTGCAATAACCGGCCGCGGCGTGATCGGTGCTGGAACGAAGGCCGCATCGATGACGTTGCCGCTGAAGTCGAAGAATTGTTGGTATCCGTCGACGTTATATGTGTAACAGCCGTCACCGCAGTCGAGGCGGACTCCGAAGTCCGCCGAGGTAAGCGTCTCCCAGGGCGCTCCGTTCGCGTCCAGTAGTGCGACATCCAGGTCAACGGTCAACTTGTTCCCATCGGCGGGGTAGACCGGGTGCGCACCCAGCAGGACCAGCGTGGCATCGGTCTTGTGCACTACGGTGAACGGCACGTTCACGACCGCATCGGCCGGAACGACAATCTCCTTCGACGCAGGGACGTAATCGCCGGGTGCCCGCAGGCCGACAAGGGCGTCCCGCGCACGAATGTCCGTAAATCTTGCTTCACCATTTGCGTCGGTGCTCTCTGTTCGAAGTCTGCCATCAAAGATTTCTACCGTTACACCACTGATCGGTGTAGCGGCGATCGAGGTGGCCGTGACGACGACGGTTCCGTACTTCGCCTGCGAAGAGCCGTCGCCACCGCTGCACGCGGCCAGGGCCAGCGCCAGGACGGCCATGAATGACGTCTGCGTGGTTCGGAGCGCTCCACGGGTGAAGCGAGCCGAGTCTGGAAAAGAAGCGAATAGGTGCATGAACATGATTGTCTCCCCGTAGGACATAATCGATTTGTCGACGTCAGCGGCTTTCAGATCGGAACGGTGAGTTCCCAATAGATGTTGCTGCCCGCAGCGACGCGGATCGCCAGCCAGAACACCACTGAGCGCCCCGGCGAAAATACGCCGGGCTGGTCCGCGTCCATCTCGATACGCACGCGGTTGAAGGCAAGGTTGTGGCCGATGATCGAGTTCAATGCGCGAAAAACGACCGGGAATTGGGTCGGGTCCTGCACGCGAGCGATCGCACCGCCGGTTTGCAGGGCAACAAGGGATGCGGGGAAATTGTCAGGGCCCATTGCGAACACAGATATGCCGGCGGTACGTGCGCTTTCCACTGCGGCAGATCGAACCTGCGAACAGTCGAGGTCACCGCAATCCACGTAGCCCCAACCGTCCGGGTTTTGAGAGTCCGCCATGACGGCAATGATGGAGCGCTGCTGGTCACTTCCGCCCGCGGCGGCGTTGTCCGCCGCAAACGCAATCATGTCCGCAATTCCAACGTCGAATGGGTTCGTCCCCGATTCCTGGCCAGGCAGCGCGGTAAGCGTGGCGTCGAAAACCGTGGCATCGGATGTGAATCCGCCGTAGGTCGTCAGAATGGGCGTACCCGGAAGGCCCCGGTAGCTTCCGAGCGCCACCATGTCGGGCGAAATGATCGAGTCGAAGAAGTTGCCGACTGCCTGAAGGCGCAGCGAATCTGGATCGAAGGACGCCATCTGTGCGCTCTGATCGAGTAGAACGGCGGCCACCATGGCCGATCGCGGCGTGTTCGGTACGGGAGTAAACGAGGCATCGACGACAGTCGCATCGAATCGATAAGGAGTGGATTTTCCGTCGATGTCGATCCAGCACCCGTACCAACCGTCGCAGCTGCCGCCGCCCTTGAAGTCCGACGCCGAGAGCGTCTGCCAGGGCGCGCTGCTCGCATCCAGCACCGCGACATCGACGTCGAGGTCCAGCGTGCGCCCGTCGCTTGAGTAAGTCGGATGAGCGGCCAGCAATACTGGCGTCGCATCGGTTGCGTGTACGAAGGTCACCGGCAGCGTGGTGACCGAATCGGCGACTACAACGAGTTGCCTATAGGCCGAGTAATATCCGGGGCTCGACAAGCTGATTCCGGCGGAGCGGTCCGCGGAAATGTCCTCAAATCGTGCCTCGCCGTTTGCGTCGGTCACCGCCCGGGGACAGGTAACAGAGCAGATACTGACGTCAACACCGCTGATCGGGGCGCCGGACGTCGTGATTGCCTGGACAACAACCGTGCCGGTGCGTTGCGGCGCCGGATTCGGAGCGGGTGGCGGCCGTGGATCCACGTTGGAACCGTTCGGTGCGCCTCCGTTGCAGGCGGCCAGCGCGAGCGCCAGGACGGCCAGCGGCGCCGTCCGGCCCCGTCGATCGCGTGCCAAGGGCGATGTTGCAGTGCGGATTCCGGACCAGAGACTGAGCGCTAGCATGAGTTTCTCCCCGTAGGTCACTGCCAGCTCCCTCGCGGGAAAGTGGCGTTCGTGGTTGGTGCGGGGGTCAGTTTTCACGCCGCCTCGGTGGCGGTCTTGCGAAAACCCTGAAAAGTCATGAAGCGTTCTGAATCCCGGTCGGCGCTCCGCCTTTACACCTGCCATTGGCCGGGCCGGGAGCCTCGGGCGGCGCCCAACGACCAGGGCTCAGCGGATCGTCTCGAAGAACTCCGCGGGCGGTGCCGGCGAAATGCCGGGGTTGGAGACTGCAAACCCGGCCAGCGTGCCGGCAAATTCGAGCCGGTTGCCGCTGCCCTGGTCCGCCTGCCGGGAAGGACCATAGACGTCGGCGTACCGGTTGGTGCGCTTCGCCGGACTGCCAGTCACGCCACGCATGACGACGCGAACGATGTTGCGATCACCCGCCGCAAACTCACGACCGACACCGGGTGCATCTTCGGAGAGCGTGCCCTGCAGTAAGAAATCCGCTGCGTGCTCGCCCTCGGTCCGGATTCGGGTCCCAGTCAGGTCCAGGTCCACGCGGTTGTCCGAGACGGGTCCGGATGCGCCTAACCAGCGTCGGCCGGCGGAGGCCAGGATCCCGACATTGATGCCTTCGATACGATCGTCGACGGAGTGGACTCTGGTCACATTGGAGCTGGCGCCGGGGGAGGCGAGTCCCGGAATGTGTGCGCTGCTGCCGCCGATGACCCGCCAGGCGAACCGGTCCAGGCCACCGGGATTTCGCGTGTACAGGTTCCGATTCGACTCGAAGCTCGTGCTGGCCTGCGTTACCAGGTCGGGTCGGCTGGCACCGCCGGCGATGGAAACGGGCCCCTCGATCCTGTTGTCCTCGAATTCGACTGATATCTCGCCACGTGCCGCGAAATTGAGCGCGAACACCGCTCCGCCATTGCCGGTTGCACGGACGATCGAGCGCAGCATGTGCAACTTGAGCGTGGCGCCTTCGTGCGGCGGCGGGTTGTCCTGTCGCGCCGGATTCCGCGTCAATATCATGATTGCGTGACCGGCCGGACCGTCGGCCGCGACCCCGTAGGACTGCGGATTGACGATTTCGCAGTCGCGAATTTCCGCGGTGACGCTGTCGCCGGGCCCGCGCGAACCCACCATGATCACGTTGCCGGTACGCGGTACGGCCGTGGCGGGCACGGGGGTGACGTCGATCAACCTCAGGCCACTGATGGCAGCGCCGTTTCCAAGGGTCACAAGGTCGCCCTCGAATGCGGAGGCGACCCGCAGAGTGGTCTCGGTGCCCGGCTCGAAGCCGACCGGCAGGCCATCCACGATCCGCATCTCGCCGCTGCCCTCGAGCAGCGCTCTGTCCGGAACGAGCAGCGGAGCGGTGATTGAATAATCACCGGATAGCACACGGATGTGCCGGCCGGCGTTCCGCGCGTCGAGTGCCGTGACGAGTTCGGCGGGGTTGTGCACCAGGATCGTGGCCGGTGTGGCCGCGGTGGTCACTTCCGCGGGCGCGGCCGACGTGACCGCGAGCGCAGCCAGCAGCAGTATCGCGAGTTCGGCGGCTGGGACGGGGCGTGTCATCGGTTGTGTTCGGCAGATGAGACGGGGCGTGTCATCGGTTCAAAACCTGTAGCCGAGGCTCAGATAATAGCGCCGACCAAGCACGTCGTACGCCGACGGGTCGCTGTTAGCCTGCGAATAGCTCGGGAACAGCGGTGGGTCCGTGTCGGTTGCATTGTCGATGCCCGCACTGGCGGTCAGCCCGTTCAGTTTGCCGGACTCGATGACCACGCTGCCACCAAGGTCCAGGTAGTTGCGGCTCGGCACCTGGAAATCCTGATACATCGCGTCCGTCATGCCATCGATGTACCTCCAGCGTGCGTAGGTGCCAAAGGAACCCCATTGGTAGCTCAGGTTCAGCAGCGACTTCCATTCGGGCAGCGCCCGCGTGATCCCGCCGCCGCCGATGGTGCCCGCATATTCGATGGTTCCGCCGGAAGGGTCGCTGTATTTCCAGTCCTGCACGTGTGTCACGTACATGTTGGCGCCCAGTCGGCCCGCTCCCACGTCCATGGCCCAGTCGACCTGCAGGTCGACCCCCGAGGTCTGGATGGCGCCGATGTTGCTGTCCACGATCAGTGCGAAGATCTCACCGGTTATCGCACTGCGCGTGAAGAAACTGCAGTAGATGTTGCTTGCAGCATATGTCGGGTTGTATGCGGGATCGAAGCAGCGCGCCACGGAGGATTCGGAATCCCAGCGTCCAATCGCATCGGTGAGGTCGATGTTGTACCAGTCCAGCGATACTTGCAGCGTCCTGATTGCGGGCTGCTCGAAGGGAGAACTGAAAACCACACCGACTGTGTAGGTGTCTGCCTTCTCCGACTGAAGATCGGGATTGCCGCCGGACACTCCGTTCACCTTGCGGAGGTCGAACGCGTAGTTCGCCAGCAGGTCGGCCGGCAGGCCCTGTGCGAGGCAAAGGGCTTCAACCCTGGCCTTGTCGGGACCCTTGCGGGCATTGCTGTTGACGCTGCACGGCTCCGGTCTCGGAACGTCAAACTGGTTGGAGAGCTGTGGATAGAAGAGTTCGTCGATGCTCGGTGCCCGCACGGCGTGTTCGTAGGAGCCGCGCAGCAGCACCGGCTGCACCGGGCGATACAGGAGTTCCGCCTTGTAGGAGTCCGCGGACCCACCGTGCTGGTACGCGGAATGCCGATAGCCGATGCCGAAATCCAGCGAGTGGATTCCGGCTAAGTCGCGCGCAATCGGCGCGAGCATCTCGGCGTAAAGGTCGGCATTGCTCTGGCTGCCCTGGCGTGCCGGGGCAGCAGGGAAGCCGGCCACATCGGGTCGGGCGCCGATGACACCCGGTACCGCCGGTAGCATCTTGCTCAAAGCATCGTCGGGCTTGAAGTCGAAATCCGCCCCTTGGTAGAAGACGCCGAAAGCGGCGCGCAGGTCCCCGGCCGGCAGCGAGTAGAGCGGCCCGTTGATCGAAGCCTCTGCGAGCGTCTGGCGCACGGTAATCTGCTGCGAGCCGCTCAACGCGATGTAACGGGCGCAGTCGCTCGAGATCGCGCCGACCCGGAATGGATTTAACTCGCCGCAGGTCGACAGGCCGCCATCCGGTGCGAATACCAGTTCCTGGAACCGCGAGATGCTCACGTTGCCGGTCTGGTGCTCGCTGCGGTCGTTGCTGCCCCACTGTACGTATGCGTCGTAGCCCCAGTCCGTGAAGACTCGTCCCTTGACTCCCGACGTGAGCTGCAGCAATTGCCGCTCGTTGCGGGACACTTGCGGTCCCATCGCTACCATGCGTTCGAAGAAACGGAAAGGATCGTTCGGGGCGGCACGGCTGTCCAGCAGGATCTTTAGGTCGGCCGGCACATAGGGATTGGTCGGAGGAATGAGCATGATTCCAGCGGCGACTGGCGCGAGTTGTCGGCTCACGGAATAGTTGGAATACAGCGCCTGCAGGTACCCCTGCGCCGAGGGCGAGAAATCATAGGTTCCGTGAAGGAAGACCGAGGTGCGATCCAGGGGCATCTGCAGCGCAGTGGTGCGCGCGTAGTTGTATGTATGGGAGCGACTGTTCGACAGGTCCGGATCCCCGGCGCCACGATAATTGACAACGCTGCCCGCATTCACGTCGTCTCCGATCGTGAACAAGGTGCCGTCGGGGTTGGTGCCATAGGCCGGAAAGTAGGACAAGGAGCCCGACGGGTAGCCATAGGAGTTGAACACGGCATTGAATGCCACAGGGTTCGGGAAAACTATCAGCACCCCTTCCTCGGCGACACCGCTGCCCGTTCCGAGAAATGCGTGGCCGGGGCCGACTCCGTGGGTTTCGTCCGGGTAGTATTTCAGTGGAATCCGCGAAAATCCCCGGTCCGACTGGCTGACCTGCGCGCGGTCTGTGTATCCGGCGTATCCGAACAACGAGCCGCGGCCGTCGGCGAATGAACTCCCGGCAGTCAAGCCGATCGTATATTCGTCTCCGTCGCCCTGGCCTGTCTGCGACCACTGGCCGCTGATTTCGATGCCGTCGAAGTGATCGATCAGCTTGAAATTGACGACGCCCGCGATCGCGTCGGAGCCATAGGCCGCGGAGGCGCCGCCGGTCAGGACCTCGACGCTCGAGATCAGTGCCGGCGGAAGCACGTTAAGATCCGGGGAACCCCTGCCGTCGGCCGGCATCAGGCGCCTGCCGTCGATCAGCACCAGGGTCTGGGCCACGCCGATGCCGCGCAGCGAGACATTCGCCTGGCCGTCATTGCCCGGATCGACGGACGTTGAGGTCGCGGACGCGGTGAACTGCGGCAGCGTGTTGAGGGTGCGTTCGACGGAGGTTGCGGACGTCTGCTCGAACGCCGACGCGGGCAGCGTGACGATCGGACTCGCGGATTCGAAATCGGCGCGGGCTATCCTGGAGCCCGTGACGACGACCTCCTCGATCGCGTCGTCCTGGGCAGCTGATGACGCAACAGGAATCTGTGCCGCAATCCATGCGACAACAGCACACCTCGCGCGGCGCGCTCCCCCCAGTGGCATCGTTGTCCTTCGCCTCTTGGCCGCAGCGTCCTGCCGAAGACACGACCGGGATTTACATTAGCACAGGTCGGATCGGCGGCACTATTGAGTGGCCGGACGCGAGGCCGTACGCTGCACGCGAAATGATCCGAGCCTACCGTTTCGAAGAGTTCCGGGTAGATCTGGTGAAACACCACGTCACCGGGCCGGACGGTGCCGTGCTCGCGATCGCGAGTCGCGCCTATGAGGCGCTGCTGCACCTCATCGAGAATCGGGCCAGGCTCGTGACCAAGGACGACCTGCTGAAGGCGGTCTGGCCACGAGCGGTCGTCGAGGAAAACAACCTGAACCAGGCGATCTCGGCGCTGCGCCGTTCATTGGGCGACGCACGCGGGGCGCCCCGGATCATCGTCACGGTGCCGGGCCGCGGTTACCGCTTTGTAGCGGAAGTTGTGGTCGAGACTGACGAGGAAGCACCGAGGGCGACGGATGCTGCGCCGCCGGAGTTGTCCAATGCGGCGACCGCGCCACCGCACACCGGACCCTCCGCAGCGCCGCCCCGGGAGTCGGCGTCGCGGCAATCCGAGGCACCAGCGCCGCCCCTGGAGTCGGCGTCGCGTCGGAAACTGCTGGTGCTACTGGGCGGCACGGCCGCGCTGTCCACGGTCGCGGCCACTGTGTGGTGGTTGCGTCGACCGCCAGGCCAGTCCCGGTTGCCGCAGTCGATCGCCGTACTGCCTTTCAAGCCATTGGTGGAACAAGTCGGTGACGAGGCGCTTGAGTTCGGAATCGCCGAGACGCTGATTAACCGACTGAGCGGCCTGCCAGGCGTCACGGTGACCCCATTGAGTTCCGTGCGCCAGTTTGCCGGCGCCAACCAGGACCCTCTTGCCGCCGGCCGCGCGCTCGCAGTTGCCGCGGTGATCGAGGGTCACGTCCAGTTCCAGCCGGATCGCATACGACTCACCGCGCGCCTGCTCGATGTACGCGACGGGTCTGCCCTGTGGGTCGGCAGCTTCGACGAACAGTCTCACGATTTCTTTGCCGTGCAGGACTCCCTCGCCCGGCAGCTGGTGGAGGCCCTGTCCGTCAACCTGTCGGAGGAGGACCGCCGACGCCTAACCAGGCACTACACGGAAGACATTGAAGCCTGGCAGCTGTATCTGAACGGCCGTTATCACTGGGATCGCAAGAGCGAGGATGGCCTCAGCAAGGCCATCCAGTACTACACGGCCGCGGAGAGGCGCGATCCGCGCTTCGCGCTACCGGCCGCTGGCCTGGCAGACGCCTGGGCCGTGTTCGGTGTGTTTGGGATCCTGCCGCCGGGCGTGGCGTTTCCACGTGCCCGGCAGGCGGCCGAGCGCGCCATTTCGCTCGACAGCCAGCTCGCCGAGGCGCAGGCGGCGCTCGGTCACTTGCAGGTCCAGCAGTCGCGCGAGTGGGTGGACGGTGAACGACTCTACCGGCTGGCGCTCGACCTCAATCCCGGGTACGCGCAGGCTGTCATGTGGCTCGCGAACAACCATGCCTTCCAGAATCGACTTCCAGAGGCGCTGGTCGAAGCGCAACGGGCCCAGTCGATCGAGCCCATGTCGCTGACGTTTGCGGCCAACGTCGGCATGATCCAGACGATGGCGCGTAACTACGACGCGGCAATCGCGCAGCTTGTCGGTCTTGTAGACGCTGCGCCCCAGGCGGCATTGCCCCGCAACCATCTCGCGCACGCGTATTGCCTGCGCGGCGAGCCGAAAGAGGCATTGCGCGTCCTGGAGGGGCATCCGCAACCAGTGCCCGGCAGTTTTTCGAATCTCGGGCGCGCATACGCGCTCGACGGCCAGTTGGTGGCGGCGCAGCGCGAGATCAAGCGCGTTGAAGCCCTGGGCGCACGTGGATTCGGGGTCGGCTACGACCTCGCACTGGTTCATGCGGCGCTGGGGGACCGAGCCGCTGCGCTCGACGCGCTGGAACGCGGCGTGGCAGACAGTTCACAGACGATAGGCTTTCTCAACTCCGAGCCGGGTCTCGACTCAATCCGGGACGATGCGCGCTTCCGAGTCGTGTCGCGCCAACTGGGGCTCGGCTGAAGCCGTGCTGAAAGTCCTATCGATACTGCCGCTGCCGGTGCTGTACCTGGTCTTCGGTGCGGCGGCGTTCCTCGCCCGTGTGTTCGGCTGGCGCCGCGGCTTCGTAAGCTCTGGCATCGAGCGTTGCCTGCCCGATGCCACCGAGGCCGAGCGCGGGCGGATCGCGACCGAGTTCTACGCATATCTCGGCGAACTGGTTGCCGAGTCGATACACGGCGTGCGGATCTCGCAGGCCGACCTGGTCGAGCGCCTGCGCTTCGAGAACGAAGCGGTCGTCACAGACACCCTGCGCGGCGGAAAACGCGTGCTTTTGCTGGCTGCGCACCACTGCAATTGGGAGTGGCTGGTGCTGCGCTGTTCCACCGCCTTCGGTGTGCCGCTGGTCGCG
This sequence comes from uncultured Gammaproteobacteria bacterium, assembly GCA_963732415.1. Classification (GTDB taxonomy): domain Bacteria; phylum Pseudomonadota; class Gammaproteobacteria; order Steroidobacterales; family Steroidobacteraceae; genus RPQJ01. The sequence continues at coordinate 868,017 of CAVSZK010000019.1, read as the reverse complement.
GCATTCAAGCCCGCGGGCCGCGAGCGCGCCGATCGCGAATTGACGGCGATGCGCAGCCGCTTCGGTGCAGTGATGGTCACCGCGAAGCAGGTCGTCAATCACCTGATCGCGCAGCGCGGCGCCGTCAAGCTGCTGGCGCTGGTAGCGGACCAGTCACCGGCGGCAAAGAGCGAACAACAGCAGTGGGTCAGCTTCTTCGGTACGGAAACGGCGTTTTTCGCCGGCCCGGGCTGGATAAGCGCAAGGATGGGATACCAGCCGATCTTCATCGAGATGCGCCGCGAGGGCAGGGGGAATTACGTTGCCCGTTTCGTGCCGTTGCTCGCGCCGGGCGAGCGCGCTGATCCCCAGCTGACACTGGAGGCATACGTCCGCGTGGTTGAGACCGCGGTGCGCAAGCAGCCCGCCCGGTACTTCTGGGCATACAACCGCTGGAAGCGCACACGGGGCGTGTATGACTGACGGCTGGCGCCTCAGGTGCTGTTACGCGGTCGGCGGATTTCTGGCCTGGCTCGCCTACCGCGTGATCGGGCTCCGCCGTTCCGTCATTCGCGGGAACCTGGCGCGTTCGTTTCCCGAGTGGTCCAGCCACCGCACTGGGGCAGTGACCCGCGAATTCTCGAAGCGGCAGGGCGAGCTGCTTGCCGAGGCACTCTATGGCTCTTCCATCAGCGAAGCCGAACTGCGCGAGCGCGTGAAGATCACCAACCCACAGGTGATCGGGCCCGGCGATCCGCCGCGAACCCTGGTGCTGGTCGGCGCCCATCACGGCAATTTCGAATGGCTGCTTTACCGGCTGTCGCTCGAATTCCCCGGGCGATTCGCTGGACTGTACAAGCCGGGTCGCAATGCGCGTGTCGATGCGTGGCTCACCAGGCGACGCGCCCGTTTCGGGGCGCGGCTCATCGCGGCGAAGTCGGTGCTGCGGGAGCTGGCCGGGTTTCGCGAGGCTGCCGCGGTCGGGCTGATCGCCGACCAGGTGCCGCGCACCAGTCCCGAGAAACACTGGTGTACGTTTCTCGGGCAGGACACGGCCTTCTACATGGGAGCGGAGATGCTTGGTCGCGCGCTGCGCTCGCGCGTGATCATGGTGCGCATGAACAGGCTCGGCCGTGGCCGGTATGAGCTGGTGTGCATTTCGCTGAACGAGCAGGGCGAGAAGCTGGCGAGCGGCGAGATCACCGATCGTTACGCGCGTGCGCTCGAGGAGTGGATCCGCGATGACCCCGCCGGCTGGTGGTGGTCGCACCGACGCTGGAAGCTGCAGCGCGGCATTTACGGGAACGAGCAGAAAGTAGCCGGCGACTAGGGCTGCGGGCCCAGCTTCTCCTCGAGGTGCTTCGCGAGCAGCGACACCGACGGGAAGTCGAACAGTTCCGTCAGGTCCACGGCCCCCGGGTAGAGCTCGTCGAGCTTCTCGTGAATCTGTATCAGCGTGAGCGAACTCGCGCCGATCTCGAACAGGTTGTCATCGACGTCCACGTGCTTGCCCGCCAGCGCGTCGTCCACGATTGCCTTGATCTGGCGTTCTATTCCGCCGGCCGCGGCGCGCCCCTGGGAATGTGCCGCCGCCCACGCGGCATCGAACTCCGCGAGCTCCGCCGCGAAGTCGCCATTGGCATAGCTTTCGGCCAGCGCGTTGCGCTGGATCTTGCCGCTGGTGGTCTTCGGCATGCGCGCGATGGGCACGACCCGCGCCACCTCGACGCCGGCGTGCTCGTTCACGAGGTGCACGGCCTTTGCCGCGACGCCGACGAAATCCTTCATGTCACCGCGTTGCACGGCGAACAGCACCAGCTCGTCGGTGGCGGCGCCCGGGGCGCGTACCCCGGCGGCGGCGACCTTGCCGTGCTCGAGGCCCGCCTCGTGCTGCAGGATCATCTCGAGGTCGTGCGGGTAGTAGTTCTGGCCATTGACGAAGATGATCTCCTTCGACCGGCCCGTGACGTAAAGCTCGCCCTCGTGCCAGAGCGCCAGGTCGCCGGTGCGTACCCAGCCATCGGCAGAAACCGCGGCCGCATTGGCCTGCGGGTTCTCGTAATAGCCGCGCGTCACGTTGTCGCCGCGGATCAGCACGTGGCCGACGATCCCGGGGCCGACCTCGTTGGCGGCGTCGTCCAGCAGCTTGACGCTGGTGTACGGGATTGGCCGGCCCTCGCAGGCGAGCTTGAGCGCCGCGGCCTCACTGGCATCCACCTGTCGTGCCGTCGCGCCCACGCCCAGCGAGCGGCGGTCTACGGTGATGTACTTCATCGCTGCGCCGGGCTCCGGGAACGTCACCGCGAGCGAGGCCTCGGCCATGCCGTAGACCATGTACATCGAATTCCGGCGCAGCCCGTACGGGGCCATGCGGTCGAGGAATTCGCTTGCGAGGTCGACCGAGATCGGCTCGGCACCGTTGAATATAAGTCGCACGCTGGAAACGTCGACGCCATCGAGGGTCTTGTCGCCGAGGGCCTTGAGAAAGTGCCGGTAGCCGAAATTCGGCGAGGAGGTGAGCGTTGCACGCTTGGCGGATGCGAACTTCATCCACAGCAATGCCCGCCTCACGAACAGTTCGGTCGGCATCAGGTACTGGCGGCAGCCGGCATAGACCATCATCAGGTGGAAGCCAATGAGACCCATGTCGTGCGTGAGCGGCATCCAGCTGAGGGACACGTCGCTCTCGTCGAATTTCGCCGCGAGCTGGACGCCCTCCGCATTCGCGAGCACATTGCCGTGCGTCAGCACGACGCCCTTGGGTTCGCTGGTCGACCCCGAGGAGAACTGGATGAATGCCACGTCGTCCGAGGAGAGCTTCGCCTGCACGCCCTCGCGCGAAATGTCGTCGAGCTGGTCCACCAGGAACGTGCGTGCTTCGAGCGCAGTCCAGGCCTCCGCGTCGCCGGTACCGGAGGCAAACGCAGCCAGTCGGTCCTTGAGCTTGCGGTCCGTGTACAGCAGCGGCGATCCGAGCTGGCGGGCGATCCGCAGCAACTTGTGCTTGTGCTCGTCGCTGATGCCGACCGCCACTGGCACCGGTACGATTCCGCCATAAAGGCAGGCCCAGAACGCGTCGACGAACTGCTCGTTGCTCGCTACGTGCAGGATCAGCTTGTCGCCCTGGCGAGCGCCGATGCCCTGCAGGTGACGCAGGATGCCAAGCGCGCGGCGGCGCAGTTCGGCCAGCTTCAGCGACTTCTCGGCATTCTCGCCCTCGAGGTAGGTGATGGTCGCGGCGCCCCGGCTGCGGTCGTCGAGCGCCTGTGTCAGCGTCTGGTACTTGATCATCGTTCCTCGGCTTGGCATGCGGGTCGGAAAGCGCGAATTCTCCCAGAATTGCGGGCGCGCGTGCACGAGTCGACAATCGAGTCATGATTAACGTGCTCGTGCTGCATGCGCTGCTGCCACCGGGACCATGTCCGGAAGGGCTGTCCCGGCTGCTTGTGGGCCTGCCGTACGCGAAGCGGCTCGAACTCGAAGGGCGTGGGCCCGAGGACAGGTGCGCGAGCCTCGCCGGTATCGCCCTGGCGCTGCGAGGCATTGCGACCATGCGCCCGGGGCCTGTTGAAGCCGGCGAGCTCAGGTTTCCGGGCGGTCGCAAGCCATTCCTGCCCGGTGGGCCGAGCTTCAGTGTGTCGCACGGTGGACAGCGGGTGGGTGTTGCGCTCTGCGCCGACTGTGAGGTGGGTTTCGATCTCGAGCGGCTCGGAGGGCCCGCCGGCGACCTGGCGGCCAGCAGCTCGCGGCTTGCGCGCTGGACGGCGACCGAGGCGGTGCTGAAGGCGGCAGGACGCGGCCTTCGCGACGCGCAGGACGTCGAGCTTGGGGAGTCGCTGCGGACCGGTCGGGTGGACGGAATGTCGTTCCACCTGTTGCCCGTCGAGATCTCGAACGGCTTCGTTGCGAACCTGGCTACCGATCAGGCGACAAGTCTGGTCCGTGTGGAGGAGGTCGAGGCCTCAGTCCTCGTGCCTTGACGACAAGGCTGCGCGTGCCTCGGCATTCAGGGCCTGTAGCCTTTGCGCCATGTCCACCTGCAGTTGCGCGAGACTCTCGGCATTCAGCACGCGCGGCACCCGCACCGGTTCCCCATAGGCCAGTACCACCCGACTGAACGGCAGAGGCAGCTCGAAGCGGTCCCAGGTCCTGAAGCGCCAGGTGCGGGAAGCAGCGACGCTGACTGGAATGATTGGCTTGCCGGTAAGCTGAGACAGCAGCACCGCGCCCGGCTTGAACTCGTGCACCGGGCCCTTGGGGCCGTCGGGCGTGATCGCGGGCGAGATCTGCTTCTTGACGATCGTCTCGTAGAAGTCGCGCAGCGCGCGCGCCCCGGTGTGCGTGGACGAACCGCGGATCACGTGGCCGCCGATACGCTGCACAAGCATCGACGGCGCCGTGCCATCGACCGACGGGCTGATGAGGAAGCCGAGTTTCAGGCCCTCCGGCTCGAGTTCGAGCAGCGCCCGCACCCCATAGAACAGGTGCTGGTGCCAGCACGCCGGGATCACCGCCTGGTGTTCGCGTACCGCGGCGCGCGCCCGTTCCAGCCCGATGGGCCGCTGCATGCGGTTCGACCACCACAGGAACCGGCCCAGTCGATACGCCAGCGCGACTGCGACGCGATACGCGAACAGGCGGCCACGGGTCAGCCGGCGCTTGCCCCGCGTTACCTTGCGGTACAGCGTATTGCGCAGTTCCTCTTGCTCTGGTCCAGGGTCGGGCTCGCTCATCCACCGTCCTCAGGCGTCGTCCGCGCGAGCGTGCGCGCCGATGCGAAGCGACTATACTAGCGTCCCGCAGAGCGGAGCCGGCACATTGGCTGCATCCCAGGATACGAGTTCGACACACGGACTGGACGTCTCGGTCGTCATTCCGGTCTGCAACGAGCAGGATAACGTCGAACCGCTGGCCCGGGAGATCCACGCCGCGCTCGAGGGGCGTTATGCCTACGAGACGATCTTCGTGGACGATGGCAGCACCGACGGGACGGCTGCAGCCGTGCGAGCTGCGCGCGATGCGGGGATGCCGGAAGTACGCCTGATACGTCACGCGGTTCGCTCGGGGCAGAGCGCTGCCGTCGCGACCGGTGTGCGCGACGCCGGCGCCGCGTGGATCGCCACGCTGGACGGCGACGGGCAGAACGACCCTGCCGACATTCCGAAGCTGCTGGACGTTGCGCGCTCGTCGGACTCCCCGCAGTTGCGCCTGGTGATGGGCAACCGCACGACACGGCGCGACACCTGGCTCAGGCGGCTTTCGTCGAGGGTGGCGAACGGCGTGCGCGGCGGCCTGCTGAGCGACGGCACACCCGACACAGGCTGCGGCATCAAGGTCTTCGACCGTGCGGTCTTCATGGACATGCCGCGCTTCAACCACATGCATCGCTTCATGCCGGCGCTGTTCCAGCGCGAAGGCTTCGAAGTCACCTCGGTGCCGGTGAACCACCGCGAGCGCACCCGGGGCACATCGAAGTACGGCCTCAACAACCGCCTGTGGGTCGGCATCGTGGACCTGTTCGGCGTCATGTGGCTGCTGCGCCGCGTGTCACGGCGCGTCCCGGTCCGCGGGGACGACTGAGTGACCGCAGTCGCCGGTGACGCTGCGCCGACGCTGCTCGATCGCCTGCTGCGTCCCGGCCGGGAATCCAGTCGGGACGTCACGCTCGATGTGCTTTGGTTGCTCGGCATGGGGCTGCTGCTGATCGGCACGGGACTCGGCCTGCGCGATCCCTGGGCGCCCGACGAGCCGCGCTTCGCTCTCGTTGCGCAGGACATGCTGCGCTCGGGTGAATGGTTGTTTCCCAGGGTCGGTGGCGATCTGTACGCGGACAAGCCACCGCTTTTCTTCTGGCTGATCGCAAGCGCCACCGCCGCGACCGGATCGCTGCGCATCGGGTTCCTGCTGCCCTCGCTGCTCGCCGGCCTTGGCACGGTCATGCTCGTCTACGACCTGATGCGCCGTGCGAGCGGTCGGGAAGTCGGGCTCGCCACCGGGTTCGTCCTGTTGCTGACGTTCCAGTTCGTCTGGCAGGCGCGGCAGGCGCAGATCGACGCCGTCCTGTGTTTCTTCACGACGCTCAGCCTGTATGGACTGCTGCGCCACCTCTGCCTCGGTCCTGCCCGGGGCTGGTTCCTTGCCGGCTGGGCTGCGGCGGGCCTCGGTGTCATCACCAAGGGGGTGGGTTTCCTGCCGCTGCTGGTGCTGCTGCCGTTCGCCGTGCTGGTACGGCGCCGGTGGCGTGCGGCCGTGCCGCGCATCGGCGCGCTCGGCGTCGCAGGTGCCGTCGCGATGCTGATTGCGATTGGTGCATGGCTGGTGCCCATGATGGTCGCGTCGGCGGCAGGCGGTGACCTGCTCGCCTATCGCAACGAGATCCTGTTCCGGCAGACGGTGACGCGCTACGCGGATGCGTGGCATCACCACGCCCCGGTGTACTACTACTTCGTCGAGATCATCCCGCTCTTCTGGTTGCCGCTGATCGCACTGGTGCCCTGGCTCTGGCCGAGGTGGCGCGAGGCGCTGCGTGGCCGGTCCACGCTGGTAGCCGTGCTGCTCGCGTGGGTCGTGATCGTGGTGCTGTTCTTCACGGCGAGCGCCGGCAAGCGCACGCTCTACATCCTGCCTGCCGTGCCGGCCCTCGCCATGGCCGCAGGACCGTGGTTGCCCGAACTGCTGCGCGCGCGGGGCCCGCGGCGACTGGCCTTCGTGCTCGGCTGCACGATCGCGGCGGTGGCGGGGCTCGCTGCCGTGTTCATGGCCGTCCAGCCGGACAGGGCGCGGCAGGTCGCCGAGTTGTACGGGATCAATCCCGCGCTGCCGCTCGCGGGACTCGCGCTGTGCGCGGCGGCCATACTTGCCACGCTGCGCGTGCGCGACGGGTGGCTTGCCTACGCGGGCGTGCTCGGTGTCGTGCTCGCCTTCACCGGGCTGGTCGTATACCCGGCCATCGACGACGTGCGTTCCGGACGCGCATTCATGGCGCGCGTCGAGCAGGCGAGCGCGGCAATCCCGGAACTGGCGCTGGTTGGCGCCAAGGAACAGTACCTGTTGCAGTTGCGACGCCCGAGCGTCAACTTCGGGCATGCCCGCTGGCGCGAGCGGGCGAACGAGGCGAACGACGCGGCAGCATGGCTCGCCGAGGATCCGGCCCGCGGACTGGTGATGGACAAGCGCTCGCGGGAGCTGTGCTTCGAGGGCGCGAATGCCGTCGGGCTCGGCAAGGCCAACAACCAGCACTGGTTCCTGGTCACCGGCGTGCCAGACACGGCATGCGCAGCGGCGGGAAACCCTGCGGCGGCCCGGTACTACGTCCCTCCAGATGTCGCTTTAAATACAGGGGGTTAGCTTGCTTTCATTACAAGCTATGTCAGAATGCGCCGCAACCGACGGCACCAGAAGCAAACTGAACTGTGGATCAGTTCCAATGCGGAGCCGAACGCACTGACAAACTGAGCGCACCAGACTGGGGGCCCGAGACAACGCGATGGTGAGTTCCCCACCCGAGCGCGGCGACGATCAGGAAAGCCCGGATTTCCTGGCCACACAGGTCGTCTTCGGCAGCGGCGGCCGCCCCACCGTCGGACTCGACGTCCTCGCCACCAAGGTGGCGGTAGATTTCCTCGGTCTCACCAGCGAGACGGGCGACAACTGCATCAAGCGCGACCTCGATGCGCTGCGCGAGGCGGTCGACGTCGATGCGATCTGCATCGCGCTGTTCAACCAGGACAAGACCTTGGTCGATCGCGTCGCGAGCGCGACGGGGTTGCTGGCGCCATTCGACCCGCAGGTCATGAAGGGCGACCTGCTGGAGCGCATTCCGTATCTCGCCGGAAAGCTCGATCACCTGCGCATCCTCGAGCTGCGCGATACGCTTGCGCCGCGGCGCGAACTCGCCGCGGACGCCGCGCGATTCGCCGAACTCGGCGTGCGCTCGCTGCTGGCGTGCGGGCTTTCGCTGAACGGGCGGGTGTGCGGCTTCATGGCGCTGTGTTCCTCGCAACCCAGGGACGGATGGGACGCGAACCTCCACCTGTTGCTGAAACTCGTCGGCGCCAGCTTTGCGACGGGACTCGAGCGCCTTCGTGTGCAGCGGCACCTCGGACGCCTCGAGGAGCGCAACGCGCTCTCGCTGCCCACGGCCAACGACGGCATGTGGGACTTCGATGTCGAGAACAACACCGTTTATTTCTCGCCGCGCTGGCGAAAGATGCTCGGCTTCGACGAGCACGACCCGGGCATCCAGCCGGACTGGCGGCGCCTGGTTCACCCCGACGACATGGCGCGCGTGCAGGCCATGATTCGCGATCACATTGCCGGCAAGACGAAGATGTTCGAGAGCACGCATCGCATGCGCCACTGCAAGGGCGACTGGCGCTGGGTGGTGAGCCGCGCCAAGGCGCGCGTGGACGGCGAGGGCAGGCTGCGCCGGCTGGTCGGCGTCGAATTCGACATCACCGAGCGCAAGCTCTACGAGGACGCGCTTTTCAAGGAAAAGGAGAGCGCACAGATCACGCTGCAGTCGATCGGCGACGGTGTGATCACGACCGACCATCACCTGATCATGGAGTACCTGAATCCGGTCGCCGAGGAACTCACGGGCTGGAAATTCGAGGAAGCCCAGGGCAAGCACATCGACGACATCTTCCGCGGATTCCACGAGGAAACCTGTGAGCCGCTCGAAAACCCGCTGTCGGTCGCCATGCGGCGCAGCCGGGCCATCAAGTCGGTGCGCCCGACGCTGCTGATCAAGCGCGACGGCAACGAGATGTACATCGAGAGCACGGCTTCGCCGATCCGCGACGGATCGGGCGCAGTCTCCGGCGGCGTGCTGGTGTTCCACGACGTGAGCGAGAGTCGAGAGCTGAACCGCAAGCTGTCCTACCACGCGAGCCACGACATCCTGACGGGCCTGGTGAACCGGCGCGAGTTCGAGTCGCGGCTTGAGCGGGCGCTCAGGAGCGCACGCGCGCGGGAGACTTCCTACGCGCTTTGCCACATCGACGTGGACCAGTTCAAGATGATCAACGACACCTGCGGCCACAGTGCCGGAGACGCGCTGCTCGGGCAGATGGGCACGCTGCTCAAGACCAAGATCCGCTGGCGCGACACGCTGGCACGGCTGGGCGGCGACGAATTCGGCGTACTGCTCGAGAGCTGCTCGCTGGACGAGGCGCTGGTCATGGCCGAGCAGCTGCGCGAGACAATCGCCGACTACAAGTTCATCTGGGAGGAGCGCACGTTCCGCCTCGGCTGCAGCGTGGGCGTGGTGCCGATCACCGGCGACAGCGAAGACGTGGCGGCATTGCTGTCGGCTGCCGACAGTGCCTGCGCGGCGGCAAAGGAGGCGGGGCGAAACCGCGTCTATAGCTTCCAGGAAAACGACCTGGACCTGATGCGCCGCCGCCGCGAGATGCAGTGGGCCGCGCGCATCAACAACGCGCTCGAGGAGTCGCGCTTCGAGCTGTACCGGATGACGATCCAGCCGCTGCAGAAGCCCGATTCCGGCGCGCACTACGAGTTGCTGCTGCGCATGAAGGACGAGAACGGCAAGATCGTCTCGCCGGACCACTTCATCGCCGCGGCAGAACGCTATGGCATCACGCCGGCGATCGACCGCTGGGTGATCGAGAATGCGCTGCGCTGGCTGGTCTCGGATTCGGACGAACGCGAGCGGCTGGCGATGTGCTCGATCAACCTGTCAGGCCAGAGCCTGGGCGACGACAAGTTCCTTCCGTTCGTGATCGACCAGTTCCACAGGAGCGGCATAGACGCCTCGAAGATCTGCTTCGAGATCACCGAGACCGCGGCGATCGCCAGCTTCTCGCAGGCCAATCGCTTCATCCAGGCCTTGAAGGAACTGGGCTGCAGGTTCGCGCTGGACGACTTCGGCACCGGCCTGTCGTCGTTCGGCTACCTGAAGCATTTCCCGGTCGATTTCCTGAAGATTGATGGCAGCTTCGTCAAGGAGATCCTCCACGACCCGATCGACCGCGAGATGGTGCGCTCGATCAACGAGATCGGCCACCTGACCGGCAAGCTCACGATCGCGGAGTTTGCCGAGAACGCCGAGATCATCAACATGCTGCGCAGTCTTGGCGTCGATTACGCGCAGGGCTACGGAATCGCCACGCCGCAGCGGATCATCAAGGTCGCGGCGAACGGTTGACGCCGGCGGCGGCTGATTCGAGCGACCGGTCCGGCCCTTCCGGGTCTACCCCGGCTCGCTTTGGTCGGGGAGTAGTTCCGGCGAGCATGTCGGCTTTCGCGAGGCGGAACTACTCCCCGACCAAAGTGCACTGGAATTCCTGTCGAAATGCGTGCCGTCGCTGCCGGGAGTGTGTCCGGGAAGGCGCGGTCAGGCGCCGAACTCGAAGCGCATCGACAGGTCGATCGCGCGCACGTGCTTGGTGAGCGAGCCGACCGAGATGAAGTCCACGCCCGTCTCAGCGATCGAACGCAGCGTCTCGAAGCTCACGTTGCCGGACGCCTCGAGCTTGATCGGGCCCCGTGGATGCGAGCGGTTCAACGCGACCGCTGCGCGCAGGTCGTCGAGGCTGAACTCATCGAGCAACGCCATGTCCGCGCCTGCTTCGAGTGCCTGTCGCAGTTCATCGAGCGTCTCGACCTCGACTTCCACAGGCACCTTGGCCCCTTGCGACCGCGCTGCCGCGACCGCAGCGGCAATCGAGCCCGCGGCCATGATGTGGTTTTCCTTCACCAGGATCCCGTCGTAGAGACCGATCCTGTGATTGGTGCCGCCACCGCAGCGCACGGCGTATTTCTGCGCCTGCCTGAGGCCTGGGACCGTCTTGCGGGTGTCTAGAACCCGGCAGGACAGCCCGCCCAGGGCTTCGGCATAGCGATGCGCCAGCGTCGCGGTTCCCGACAGCGTCTGCAGGAAATTGAGCGCGGTGCGTTCGCCGGTGAGCAGCGATCGCGCTGGTCCCTCCAGCCTGCAGAGAAGTTGCCCGGCGGGAACCGATGCCCCCTCGGTTACGCTCCAGGAGACCTGAACCGATGGATCGAGTTGCCGGAACACTTCGTTGAACCAGGGCTGTCCGCAAACGACTGCCGGTTCGCGGGTGATCAGCGTGGCGCGACCGGGGCGCCCCGCGGGCACGAGCGCGGCCGTCAGGTCACCAGTGCCCACGTCTTCGGCGAGCGCGCGCGCTACCTGTTCGCCAAGATCCGGAGGAACAGTGGACATCAGGTGGTCAGAAGGGCAGGCCGTGCGATGCTGATCCCATGCAGAGGAGCAGCGGGATCGACAGCACGAAGTTGCTGCGCGAAGCATACAGGGCGACCTTGCGCGCCCTGGCCTTTTCATCGTCGGACGCCGGCACCAACCCGAGGATCTTTTTCTGGTTCGGCCAGATCAGGACCCAGACGTTGAACAGCATGATCGTGCCAAGCCAGGCTCCGATGCCGATGATGAGCTGGTAGTAATTCGCCGGAGTGCTGTGCAGGCCGAGCATGAAGGCGCCGCCGAAGTTTCCAGCGCGCAGCAGGTACCACGCGCCGGTGAGCCAGGTTGCCAGTGAGGCCCAGCGAAACCAGGTGAGCGCGCGCGGCGCCACGTACTTTGAAATGCCGGCGCCGCCCGGACCGCCCTTGTCGACCGCCGCGTCCGCGAGCGCCGGAACCTGTACGACATTGAAGTACCAGAGCAGTCCGATCCACATCACGCCCGAGAGGATGTGAAGCCAGCGCGCGAGCCCGAGTTCCATGAAACCGGTCGGCGCGATCAGGAGTGAGACGAGGAGCGCGATGACGAATCCGGCCGTAATCGAACCGCGAACCGTGGTCAGGGGGTTCATCGAAACTCCTTCAGGAGGCAAATACCGTTTAGCGACAATGAGTTAGCATCATTTGCTTGCCGCCGAAGTGTGTTTGAAGAATAGGCGACGCATCCGCATAATTCAACGCTTCCTGCGCCCTGCCCGGACATTGCGTGATCGACATGACCGGTCCAGCGTCGCCCTGCATGAACGTCTGCGTACTCGACGCAGAGCGCCGCTGCACGGGTTGCGGCCGGACCATCGACGAGATCGCGGGCTGGGGGCGCATGAGTCCTTCAGAACGGTGGGCCGTGATTGCGCGGCTCGAGGCTGCAAGCGCTGCCGAGGCGCGAATGATGACGGCCGCGAGAGCGGCCGCGAGGTAAGCAAAGAGTGGACATCAACCAGAGAATCCAGGACCAGCTCAAGTCGAACCCGGTCGTGCTCTACATGAAGGGCACGCCCGATTTCCCGCAGTGCGGCTTTTCGGCATCCGCCGTGCGAACGCTGGAGGCCTGCGGCGCCACGTTCCTGCACGTCAACATCTTCGAGGACCCGGAACTGCGCGAGGGGCTGAAGCGCTACTCGAACTGGCCCACATATCCGCAGCTGTACATCGGCGGCGAACTGGTCGGCGGTTCGGACATCCTGAACGAGATGTATCGCAACGGTGAACTGCAGTCCCTGCTGGTCGAGGTCGGCGCGACCGCGAAATCCTGACCGCTGCCAGGAAAATAGGTGCCTGGCACCTATTTTCCTATTTTTCCGAGAGGCTCCTGCTAGTCGGCTGGCGGGACCTCGCCGGGGTCGCGCATCGCCAGCTCCGGCGCGCGCTCGAGCGCTTCCTCGTACATGAAACGGAAGCGATTGCAGATCCTGCAGAACAGCGACGCGGTGCGTTCGGCGTCGTAGATCGCCGAGTGCGCAGAGTCCGCGTTCCAGTCCAGTCCGGCTGCCGTCACGGCGCGTGACAGCACGGTCTGGCCGAGCGCCACGCCGCCCAGCGTCGCGGTGTCGAAGCTCGAGAACGGGTGAAACGGATTGCGCTTGATGTCCGTTCGCGCCACCGCTGCATTCAGGAATCCGAGGTCGAACGAGGCGTTGTGCCCGACCAGCACGGCGCGCGTGCAGCCGGTCTCACGCACGGCCTTGCGGATCTCGCGGAAGAGCTGCGTGAGCGCCTCCTTTTCGGGCATCGCGGGCCTGAGCGGGTGGTTGGGGTCGATGCCGTTCACCGCCAGTGAAGCCGGGTCCATGCGCGAGCCGTGAAACGGCTGCACGTGGTAGCGGAATGTCGGCCCAGGTTTCAGTTCCCCGAAGGGCGTCATCTCGATGACGACCGCTGCAAGTTCCAGCAGCGCGTCGGTATTGGCGTTGAAGCCGCCTGTCTCGACGTCGACGGCGATCGGAAGGAAACCCCGAAACCGGCTGGAGATGCCGATCTCCTGCAGTTCTTCACTCACGCGGACACCAGTCGCCAGGCAAGGCCGGTCCCGCCGCGCAGCGGCACCAGTTCGTCGTTGCCGAAGGCATAGTGATCCGGAACCGTCCACGGTTCGCGCTCGAGCGAGATGCGCTGCTCGTTACGTGGCAATCCGTAGAAGTCGGCTCCGCGCTCCGACGCGAATGCCTCGAGGCGATCGAGCCGGCCCGCCTGCTCGAATGCCTCGGCATAGAGTTCGATCGCTGCGTGCGCGGAGAAGATTCCCGCGCACCCGCAGGGCGCCTCCTTGGTGTGCCGGGCATGCGGCGCGCTGTCGGTGCCGAGGAAGAATCGCGGGTCGTTACTCGTTGCAGCCGCCAGTAGCGCCTCGCGATCCCGCTCGCGCTTGAGGAGCGGCAGGCAGTAGTGGTGCGGCCGCACACCGCCGTCGAAGATCGCGTTGCGGTTCATCAGCAGGTGCTGCGGCGTGATGGTGGCCGCGAGGCCACCGTGCGCGCTGCGAACGAACTCGGCTGCAGCCGCAGTGGTGATGTGCTCGAAGACGACCTTGAGGCCGGGAACGCGCTCCAGGATCCGTGAGAGAACCCTGTCGATGAAGGCGATTTCGCGGTCGAAAACGTCCACCTCGGGTTCGGTAACCTCGCCATGCACCTGCAGTACGAGGCCGTGCTCGGCCATCGCCTCGAGCGCAGGCCAGGTGTTCTCGATCGAGGTCACGCCCGCATCGGAGTGTGTCGTCGCGCCCGCCGGGTAGAGCTTTGCGCCGAGCACGAAGCCGCACTCCCGTGCGCGGCGGATTTCATCCGGCGGCGTACGGTCCGTCAGGTACAGCGTCATCCAGGGCTCGAAGTCCGAGCCGTCCGGCAGCGCCGCGAGGATTCGTGCCCGGTAGTCGCCGAGCGCCGCGGTCGTCGTCATCGGCGGCCTCAGGTTCGGCATCACCAGCGCACGCGCGAATCGCGCTGCCGTGAACGGAAGCACGGCAGCCATGTGGGCGCCGTCGCGAAGGTGGAGATGCCAGTCGTCCGGTCGGCGCAGCGCGAGAGTCGTCACTTCGAATCCGCGAGCCGTTCCAGGAAGGTCTTGTCGCCCAGCAACTGCGTGGCAAAGCGTACGCCGAAGCCGGTGAAATCGGTGGGCACGTGGGCGAGTCCGCCCTTGCGTTCCGAGGACGACAGGTCCACGTGCACCCACGGCACGTCCTTCTCCACGAAGCGCTGGAGAAAGCGGGCCGCGAGGATGTGGTCACCCTTGGACTCGACCGGGCACTGCATGACATCGGCAATCGGGCTCTCGATCTCGTGGTCGAAGTCCTCGTCCATCGGGAAGCACCATACGCGCTCGCCGCTCGATCGACCGGCGGCCTGCAACGGTTCGTTCAGGTCGGCGCGGTTGGTGAACGCGCCGCTGTAGCGGTCGGTCAGCGCATTCACGCAGGCGCCGGTCAGAGTCGCGAAATCCAGCACCAGGCGCGGCCGCTCGCGCGAGGCGAGCGTGAGTGTGTCGGCAAGTGCCATGCGGCCCTCTGCGTCGCTGTGCACGACCTGGATCGTGACACCGTTCGCAGCCCGCACGACCTCCTGAGGGCGATAGGCGTTGGGGCCGATCTCGTTCTCGGTCAGGGCGAGCCAGCAGTCCAGGTCAAGGCGCGCGCCGCTGCGGGAGCAGGCGAGCAGCGTGCCGACGGCGACTGCGCTGCCCTGCATGTCGCCGTGCATCATGTACATGCCCTTGGCGGACTTGAGGTTGATGCCGCCGGTGTCGAAACAGATCCCCTTGCCGACCAGTGCGATCGCCGGGCGCGGCGCGCGTCCGGGGCCCCGGTAACGCAGCCGGACGATCCCGGCTCCGCGGTGCGCGTTGGCACGCGATACGGCCAGGAACGCGCCGGCACCGAGACGCTTCAGCGCCCGTTCGTCGTAAAAGCGGAACGACCAGCCTTCGCGCTGCGCGAGCTGGCGGAGTGCCTTGCGGTAGGCAACGCACTCGAGTTCGTTGGGCGGCAGTGCCGTCAGCCATCGCGCGAGGTGGTTGCCGCTGGCGATGGCGCGACTGGCTGCGAAATCCCGTGTCCTTGCGCCGCGCACGTCGATCGCACGCAGGTCGCAGGGCGGCGCTGTCTTTGACTTGCGCTGGGGCATCGGTGCGGCGGCCGCCAGCAGCGCGGTCACCAGCGCTTCGTTCCATGCCGCGGACCCGTCCGCGTCGAACCCCGCGGCATGGCATTCAACTCGTGCCACTCCGCGCTCGAGCACCTTGCCCGTGAGCTTGCCTGCGAGCACCAGCCGGTCGAACGCGCTGGCGCCTGGCTTCGCGAAACCGACCGCGGCGAGCGTGTGGCGGGCATTCGGCAGGCGCGCGCACAAGACGGGGGTCGGCGAGTCCTTTCTGGCCGCGCGGTAGAGTCGCAGCCACAGTTCTGCGTGCGGCAGGCGTGCCAGTGCCTCCTCGGGCCTGGTCGCCGGGACAAGCAGTATCGCGCCGTCGGCCTTTGCCACTGCGGATGCCAACGCCGCCTCCGCGCGACCGCGGACGTCGATTTTCAACTCGGGAGGTAGCAAATGTGCCAAGTGCCTGCCTTGACCCTGCCGGGACCAGCGCTGATCATTGCGCGTCGGCATGCTAGCAGGGCGTGCCGCGCAAATCATTACCGCGGGCACGCAATATGTTCGAAGCCTCGAAGCTAGAAGACTCCGATCCGGCGGAAACGCGCGAGTGGCTCGAGTCGATGGAGTCCGTGCTGCGCGTCCACGGCGCCGAGCGCGCGCACTACCTGCTCGAGCGGATCATCGATTTCGCGAGGCGTTCCGGCGCGCACCTGCCGTTCAAGCCCAATACGGCCTACGTAAACACGATCGCGCCCGGCCAGGAACACGACTATCCCGGCGACCGCGCGCTGGAGCGGCGCATCGAGGCCTACATACGCTGGAACGCGATGGCGATGGTCGTCCAGGCCAATCGCGAGAGTTCGGAATACGGCGGGCACATTGCGACCTATGCGTCGGCAGCCACGCTGTACGAGGTCGGCTTCAACCATTTCTGGCGGGCACCGGACGACGACCACCCGGGCGACATGGTGTTCATCCAGGGGCACTCGGCGCCGGGCATCTATGCGAGGGCATACCTCGAGGGACGGCTCACCGAGGAACAGCTGCGTCACTTCCGGGAGGAGGTCGGCGGCAAGGGCCTGTCCTCCTATCCGCATCCATGGCTGATGCCGGACTTCTGGCAGTTCCCGACGGTGTCGATGGGCCTGGGGCCGATGATGGCCATCTACCAGGCGCGCTTCCAGCGCTATCTCGAGCACCGCGGGATCGTGCAGCTGGAAGATCGCCGGGTGTGGTGCTTCCTCGGCGACGGCGAGATGGACGAGCCCGAGTCGCTGGGCGCGATCACGATGGCGGTGCGCGAGAAACTCGACAACCTGGTGTTCGTCGTCAACTGCAACCTGCAGCGGCTCGACGGCCCGGTGCGCGGCAACGGCAAGATCATCCAGGAACTCGAGGCGGCGTTCCTGGGCGCCGGGTGGAACGTGATCAAGGTCATCTGGGGATCGCGCTGGGACCCCCTGCTCGCGAAGGACACGCGTGGACTGCTGCGCCGGCTGATGATGGAGTGCGTGGACGGCGAGTACCAGAATTTCAAGGCCAAGGGCGGCGCCTACACGCGTGAGCACTTCTTCGGCAAGTATCCCGAGCTGCTGGAGTTGGTCGCCAACATGTCGGACGACGACATCTGGCACTTGAACCGCGGCGGCCACGACGCGCAGAAGGTCTACAACGCCTACGCGGCGGCGGTCGAACAGAAGGGCCAGCCGACCGTGATCCTCGCCAAGACCGTCAAGGGCTACGGCATGGGCCGCGCCGGCGAGGGCCAGAACATCACTCACCAGCAGAAGAAGCTCGACGACGACGCGCTGAAGGCGTTTCGGGACCGATTCAACATCCCGGTGTCCGACGAGGACATCGCGAACCTGCCCTATTACCGTCCCGCGGAGGGCAGCGAGGAACTCGAGTATCTGCACGAGCGGCGCAAGTCGCTGGGCGGCTACCTGCCGCAACGCCGCACCAGCGTGCCGAAGCTCGCGGTGCCGGATCTATCGGCGTTTGCCCCGCTGATCGAGTCTTCGGGCGAACGCGAGATCTCGACCACCATGGCGCTGGTACGCCTGCTGTCGATCCTGCTCAAGGACAAGGGCCTGGGACCGCACGTGGTGCCGATCGTGCCGGACGAGGCGCGCACCTTCGGCATGGAGGGCATGTTCCGGCAGGTCGGCATCTACTCCTCGATGGGGCAGCTCTACACGCCGCAGGACTCCGACCAGCTGCTCTATTACCGCGAGGACATGAAGGGCCAGATCCTCGAGGAGGGCATCAACGAGGGCGGTGCGATGTGCAGCTGGATCGCCGCCGGGACCGCGTACGCGAACCACGGTGTGGCGATGGTTCCTTTCTACGTCTACTACTCGATGTTCGGTTTCCAGCGCGTCGGCGATTTTGCCTGGGCGGCTGGCGACATGCAGGCGCGTGGCTTCCTGATCGGCGGCACGGCGGGACGCACCACGCTCGCGGGCGAGGGACTGCAGCACCAGGACGGCCACAGCCAGCTCGTCGCGACTACGATCCCGAATTGCGTCGCCTACGATCCGGCCTACGCCTACGAACTGGCGGTGATCATTCACGACGGCCTGCGCCGCATGTACGTGGAGCAGGAAAACATCTTCTACTACGTCACCTGCATGAACGAGAACTACGTGCAGCCAGCCATGCCTGCGGGTTCCGGGCAGGGAATAGTCCGTGGCGCATATTTGCTGCGCGCTGGCGGGCGCGGCAAGGTGCGGGTGAACCTGCTCGGCTCAGGCACGATCCTGCGCGAGGTACTGGCTGCGGCCGAAATCCTCGACAAGGAGTTCGGCGTTCCGGCGGACGTGTTCAGCGTCACGAGCTTCTCCGAGCTCCGTCGCGAGGCGCTCGACACGGAGCGCTGGAACCTGCTGCACCCGGGCAGCCCGCCGCGCGTGCCCTACGTGCGGACCTGCCTCGAGGGGCACGATGGCCCGTTCATCGCGGCGACCGACTATATTCGCACCGTCCCAGACCAGATTCGCCAGTGGGTGCCGGGCGGTTACCACGTGCTCGGGACAGATGGATTCGGGCGCAGCGATTCGCGCGCGGCACTGCGCGATTTCTTCGAGGTCGACCGTCGCTATGTCGTGATAGCCGCGCTGAAGGCACTGGCCGACGAGGGCACGCTGGACGTGGCGACGGTGAGCGCCGCCATCGAGCGATTCGGCATCGACGCCGACAAGCCGAATCCGGTCACGGTGTAGGCGAGGGCGATACGTGGTGCAGCTCATCGAAGTCAGGGTGCCCGACATCGGCGACTACAAGGACGTCGAGGTCATCGAGGTCACAGTTCGCGAAGGCGACGTGGTGCAGGTGGACGCGAGCCTGATCACGCTCGAGACCGAGAAGGCGACGATGGACGTGCCATCGACCGCTGCCGGCATCGTCCGGCAGGTCAAGGTACGGCAAGGCAGTCGAGTCTCGCAGGGCGACCTGATCGCGGTCGTCGAGGCCGAGGCGACGGCAGAAGCGGCGCCGGCGTCCGCACCCGCAGTCGCGCGCACTCCAGGGGGCGCGCCTGCCCCGGCCCTCGCAGCAGCGGCTACCGCGCCGGTGTCGCAACCCACCGGCGCCGCCCGGCCTTTGTCGCCAACTCCGGCCGCTGCCCGGGCATCGGCCGTCGCGCTGCCTGCGGCTGTCCCGATGGGGCAGGCCGCCGGCTCGCTCTCGCACGCGAGCCCGTCGATTCGCCGCTTTGCGCGCGAACTGGGAGTGGATCTCGGCGCGGTGGCCGGCAGTGGCGCGAAGGGGCGCATTACCGAGCAGGACGTCAAGACACACGTAAAGCGACTGCTCTCGGCGCCGCCCGCGCCGCCCGCGCCGCCCGCCGCGCTGCCACGCGTTCCGGAGGTCGATTTCGCGGCGTTCGGGCCCGTGGAGCGCAAGCCGCTGTCGCGGATCCAGAAGATTGCCGGGCCGCGCCTGCACGCGAGTTGGGTCAACGTACCGCACGTGACGCAGTTCGACTCGGCCGACATCACCGAGATGGAGGCAACCCGTGCGCGGATGAAGGCAGAAGCCGCGACGCGCGGCATCAAGCTCACGCCTCTAGCCTTCATCATGCGTGCGTGCGTCCAGGCATTGCAGGCATTTCCGCGTTTCTGCGCGTCGCTGGATGCGGAAGCGGGCGAACTGGTGTTCCGCAAGTACGTCCATATCGGGTTCGCGGCAGACACGCCGGGCGGGCTCGTCGTACCGGTGGTTCGTGATGCCGACCGCAAGGATGTGTTCGAACTCGCGCGCGAACTGGCAACGCTGAGCGAGAAGGCCCGCGCCGGCAAGCTGTCTGCCGCCGAGATGCAGGGCGGATGCTTCACGATCTCCAGCCTCGGCGGAATCGGCGGCACCGCGTTCACGCCAATCATCAATGCGCCGGAGGTGGCGATCCTTGGCGTCTCGAAGGCCAGCCAGCAGCCCGTCTACAAGGACGGTACGTTCGTCCCGCGGCTGATGCTGCCGTTGTCGCTGTCCTATGATCACCGGGTGATCGACGGCGCGGACGCCGCTCGATTCACCAGCTTCCTCGGCCACGCGATGTCCGACGTGGCGGGTCTGCTGGGAGCGGCCTCCTGAGAGGGGATCAAGGAGTGAGCGCTTGAGCCAGACTGCCGGACCGACCAGGGGCGCACGCGTCGTCACGGTTCCCGACCTCGGGGACTTCAAGGACGTTGCGGTCATTGAAATTCTGGTGAAGACGGGAGACCCCGTCGCGCCCGAGACGCCGCTCATCACCCTCGAGAGCGACAAGGCAGCGATGGACGTGCCTTCACCGGTGGCGGGAGTCATCGAGAGCGTGCTGGTCAAGGTGGGCGACCGAGTCAGCAAGGGCACGCCAATCGCCACGCTGGAAGCCGTCCACGACGAGTCCACGGAGACCACTGCTACCCGGGCCGCGCTGCGAGTCGCGGAGCCCTACGGCGGCGAGCCTTACCTGGACACTATCCCGCTGCAGCCGATGCCGGCGGCGGCACCGACCTCGCAAGGCGCGCCGTCGCCGCGGCTTGCGTCGCGACCCGCGACGGCGACTGCACCCGGTACGCATTCCTACGATTTCGACCTTGCCGTGCTGGGCGCCGGCCCCGGGGGTTACACCGCTGCGTTCCGCGCCGCGGACCTCGGCCTCAAGGTTGCGCTGGTCGAGCGCTGGCCTACGCTCGGCGGCGTCTGCCTGAATGTCGGCTGTATTCCCTCGAAGGCGCTGCTGCACGCGGCCAGGGTCGTGGAAGAGGCGCGCGAGATGGCGGAGCACGGCATCCGCTTCGGAGAGCCCGAGATCGATGCGGCCAGGCTCCGTCAGTGGAAGGACTCGGTCGTCGCGCGGCTCACCGGCGGACTCGAGGGCCTGGCCCGCCAGCGCAAGGTCACCGTGGTTCGTGGTACGGGGCGGTTTGCTTCTCCGCACGAGCTAGCGGTTGCCGATGGGGACGGGCTGCAGCGCGTGAGCTTCGATCGCTGCATCATCGCGGCCGGCTCGGAGTCGGTTCGGCTGCCGGGCCTGCCCGACGACCCTCGTGTGATCGACTCGACCGTTGCCCTGGAACTCGACCTCCCGGGTCGAATGCTGGTAATCGGCGGCGGCATCATCGGCCTCGAGATGGCGACGGTCTATGCGGCGCTCGGTGTGAAGGTGAGCGTGGTCGAAATGACCGATGGACTGATCCCGGGCTGCGACCGGGACCTGGTCCGCCCGCTGCAGAGGCGCATAGCCGAGCGTTTCGAACGCATCATGCTGGGTACGCGTGCCGCGTCGGTCGAGCCCGTTGCGGATGGGCTGCGCGTCACGTTCGAAGGGCAGGGCGCGGTGGATCCCGAGGTCTACGGCAAGGTCCTGGTGGCCGTCGGCCGATCTCCGAACGGCAGGAAAATCGCCGCGGACGTGGCGGGAGTCGTGGTCGACGAGCGCGGATTCATCCCGGTGGACCGGCAGATGCGTACCAACGTGCCGCACATACACGCGATCGGCGACATCGTCGGCCAGCCAATGCTGGCGCACAAGGCGACCCACGAGGGCAAGGTCGCGGCCGAGGCGGCCGCTGGCCACAAGAGCTATTTCGACGCGAGCGTGATTCCCTCGGTTGCCTACACGGATCCGGAGGTTGCGTGGGTCGGCCTCACGGAGACCGACGCCAAGGCGCGAGGGATCGCCTGCGAAAAGGCGGTCTTTCCGTGGGCTGCCAGCGGGCGTTCACTGTCGATCGGGCGCGAGGAGGGATTCACCAAGCTGCTGTTCGATCCCGCGAGCCACCGGGTGGTCGGCGGCGGCATCGTCGGCACCAATGCCGGGGACCTGATCGCCGAGGTCGCTCTTGCGATAGAGATGGGCGCGGACGCGGCCGACATCGGGCTCACGATCCACCCGCACCCGACGCTGTCGGAGACTATCGGGATGGCTGCCGAGGCCTTCGAAGGAACGCTCACGGACCTATACCTGCCCAAGCGCAAGTCGCCCCGTGCGAAGCCAGGCTGAATTCGAGCCGGGCGGCGCGCCAGCATGCACCCCGGCCTGACTCGTACGCTGCGCCTGTTCGGGCTGCTCGAAGCCGGGCGCCGCGCCGAACTCGCGCTGCGAATGCGGCAGCCGCGTGCGCTGCCCGGCGCCGTGATCCTCGGCGCGCAGAAATGCGGCACCAGCTCGCTGCACAACTACCTGACGCAGCACACCGGCGTGATTGCGCCGCTGCGCAAGGAAGTGCACTACTTCGACGTGAACTACGGGCGAGGAGAGGCCTGGTATCGGGGCCACTTCGGGCTCCAGGGCGAGCGCGGCCTCAATCTGGACAGCAGTCCCTACTACCTGTTTCACCCGGCGGTGCCGAAGCGCATGCATGAATTGCTGCCGGATGCGCGGTTGATCGTGCTGCTGCGCGACCCGGCGCGCCGCGCCTACTCGCACTACTGGCACGAGCGCGACAAGGGGCGCGAAGACCTCTCGTTCGAGTCAGCGATCGACGCCGAGCCGGAGCGGCTTGGGCGCTCGGAGCAACTGCTCGCGCGCGGCGAGATCGAAGTCAGCCGCGAGCACCAATTGCATTCCTATCTCGCGCGTGGCCGCTATGCCGAGCAACTCGAGCGCTGGCTCGGGTTCTATCCGCGCGAACGCGTCCGCGTGCTGCGCTTCGAGGACTTCGCGCAGGATCCGCTCGCGGAACTGAACCAGACGCTTGCGTTCCTCGGCCTGCCGAGCGCCACTTCGGTGAGCCTCGAGGCCCGCAACACCCGCCGATATCCGGCGATGCACCCGGACACCATGGCTCGACTCAGGACCTACTTCGAGCCGCACAACCGGCGACTGGATGCGTTGCTCGGTCGCTCGATGGCCTGGTGAGCGCTACCTGCCGCGACCAGCCAGCCCGCGAAGTGCCTCGAGGTAAGCGGCTTCGTCCGGCGGCAGCCCCGTCCGCTGGCTCCGCCACAACGCCTCGCCGAGGCATTCGATCATGCGATGTTCCGCGGCGTGCGCGTCGCCGAGCGCGGTGCAGAGTCCGGCGTGGATCGTCGCGATGCCGGCCGGTCGATTGGTTGCCACCTGTTCGCGAATCGCCAGGTGCATGCCCATGTGCAGGAAAGGGTTTGACTGCCCGCCCTCGGGAGAATAATCGCGTTCGAGTACCTCGGCCGTGCCCTCGATGACCGGCTGGTACTCGGGATGCTGCTCCACGACGGTCGCGAGCTGGTGCTCGAGTGGCTCCATCGGCGTGCCGTCGAGCCGCTTGCGCCACGCGAGCAGGTAGCTGCGGCGTAACGACGCGCGGTCCTGGTCGTGGAAGACGGGCATCGGTTCAGCCGCGCCTGTTCGAGCGAGCGGCAGGACGCCCCGTCGCACGTCCCGGCGCGGGACGGCGAACCCGGGCTTCCGGGGTTGCACCGCGCGGTCGTGGCTCTGCCGGAGTCTTGTGCTGGTATTCGCAGAGACCGGCGATCGGGCAGGACGGGCATTCGGGCTGCCTTGCCTTGCACACGTAGCGGCCGTGCAGGATCAGCCAGTGGTGCGCATCCTGCATGAACTCCGGCGGCACGCGTTTCAGCAACTGGTCCTCGACCCCGCGAACGTCATCCGCGCTCGCGAGGCCTGTGCGGTTGGCGACGCGAAATACGTGTGTGTCCACCGCGAGCGTTGGGTGCCCGAAGGCCGTGTTCAGGATCACGTTGGCGGTCTTTCGTCCGACGCCCGGCAGGGCCTCGAGTGCCGCGCGGTCCTCCGGCACGCGCCCGCCGTGCTCTTCGATGAGCTTGCCGCAGGTGGCAACGATGTTCCTTGCCTTGCCCTGGTAGAGGCCGATGGACTTCACGTGCGCTGCGAGTCCCTCTACGCCGAGCGCGAGGATCGCCTGTGGCGTGTTCGCATCGCGGAACAACTGGCGTGTTGCGAGGTTCACGCTGCGGTCCGTCGCCTGCGCTGAGAGGATCACTGCGACCAGCAGCTCGAACGGAGTCGAGTACTCGAGTTCCGTCTTCGGGTGCGGGTTGCCTGCGCGCAGTCGCTCGAAGATTGCGCGCGCGCGTCGCGCGTTCATGCAAGCGACCTGTCGGTGATCACGGGCTCGGCTGCCGCCGCGCGCGCCTGGATACGCCAGTTGCGCAGCGCCAGCATCAGTCCGAGCAGGATGAAGGCGCCCGGCGGCAGCAGCGCGAGCAGCAGGCCGTGGCCGAGGAATTCGCGCACCGCGCCGAGCGCTACCAGCACCAGACCGAAGCCGAGTCCCATGGCGGCACCATCGAGCAGCGCCGGGCCCAGCGACTGTCGTGACGCGAAGGATTCAGCACGCGCGAGCACCAGGCAGTTGGTGACGATGAGCGGCAGGAAGATGCCGAGTGCGTCGTGGAGTTCCGGCCACCAGGCCGCAATCGCCAGCTGCACAGAGGTGACGGCGCCGGCGATCGCAAGCACGAACACCGCGATGCGTACCTCGGGCAGCAGCCACCTGCCGACCAGCGAGGCGATGGCGTTGCTGGTCAGCAGCACGGCGAACGTCGCAAGCGCCAGTCCGAGCGCATTCTCGAGGGACGTGCTGACCGCAAGCAGCGGACACAGGCCGAGCAGCTGGACCAGGCCGGGATTCGACCGGTCCAGGCCATTACGAAGGATGTCCGCAGCCGTCATCGAGGAATTGTAGGACATCGGGCGATTCACGGTTCGTGCCGTTTCGTGCCATCCGACCCGGCAGCGGGCGGCAGCGCGAAAATCTGCTGCTGGTGGGCATCGAAGTAGAGCAACGCATCCTCGACTGCACCGATCACCGCGCGGGGCGTCACCGTGGCGCCAGTGAACTGGTCGAACTCGCCGCCGTCCTTGCGGACCTTCCAGCCACCGGGCGCGGGGTCGACGAGCGATCGCCCGGCAAAGCCGAGTATCCAGTCGGACTTGCGTTCGTCTATGCCGTCTCCGAGGCCGGGAGTCTCATTGTGCGCGAGCACCCGGACGCCGAGCAGCCGCCCGTCGGCGCCGACGGCCACCAGCAGCCGGATCGCACCTGCGTAGCCGCCGGGTGCGACTGCCTCGATCAGCGCCGCAACGGGCCGGCCGGCGAGTCTCGCCCGGTAAATTGGAACAGGGCCATCAGTGCCGAGTCGCTCGGCGTCTTGCACGAATATCACGTCGCCGAGCAGGTCGTTGTCGTATTCCGCTGCACCGAGCGCTGCGGCGAGGCGTGCGATGCGCTGTGCCCGCTCGTTGGCTTCGATGCGCGGCTCCGCGATCTCGTGCACCAGCGCCACGGTTCCGACCGCGACCGTGGCCGCAACGGCAAGCGTGAGTGCGGCGCGGAGCGGCCTGGCACGTCGTGGCTCAGCGTCGCGGGTGTCCATGGATCCTCGGCACGGTGTATCGGTCGATCAGCGGGGAGGCGAGATTCATCAGCAGCACGGCGAAGGCGAGACCGTCCGGATAGCCGCCGAACGTGCGGATCGTCCACGTAATTGCGCCTATGCCGACGCCGTAAACGAGCCGCCCGCGATCGCTGGTCGCCGCGGACACCGGGTCCGTGGCGATGAAGAAAGCGCCGAGCATGGTCGCGCCGGAGAACAGCTGGAACATCGCAGGTGCATATGCGCCAGGGTCCGCCACGTGCGCAATCCAGGCGGGGACCGCGATGCCGGCAAGCACCGCCACCGGGATGTGCCAGCGCACGATTCCACGCGCCATGAGGTAGAGCCCGCCTGCAAGCGCTGCGGCGTTCACCCACTGCCAGCCCGAGCCTCCCAGCGCTCCGAACGCAGGTCCGGCGAAGATTTCGTTCATCGTATAGCGTTGCGTGAGGCCAAGCCGCAGCGAGTCGAGCGCGGTTGCCCCGGTGTAGGCGTCCCAGCCTGCGGCGGTCGGACCGTGCAGGAACGAATGCCATGCGAGCCCGGCCAGTTCCAGCCATTCGACGCCATCGGTCCCGAGCGGCAGGGGCCAGCGCGTCATCTCGAGCGGAAACGAGACCAGCAGGACGGCGTAGCCCACCATTGCCGGGTTGAAGGGATTCTGGCCGATACCGCCGTAGACGTGCTTGCCGAGCAGCACCGCGACAGCGGTACCGAGTGCCGTCAGCCACCACGGCAGCAGTGGCGGAACCGCGAGTGCCAGCAGCGACGCAGTCACCAGCACGCTGGCGTCGCGCAGGAACGGTGCGGCGTCGCGGCCACGCGCTCTCAGCGCGATCGCCTCGCATAGCAGCGCAGTCGGACCGGCGACCGCCAGCTGCAGCAGCAGGCCCGGGCCAAACAGCGCGACCTGCACAGCCGCGACCGGAACCAGTCCGGCCAGCACCTGGACCATTACACGTGGAACCGTGCAGCCGGCGACGATGTGGGGAGCAGGTGAGGTGTCGAATCGCACGAGCTTCAGTCTACTTGTTCGCCGCG
This sequence comes from uncultured Gammaproteobacteria bacterium, assembly GCA_963732415.1. Classification (GTDB taxonomy): domain Bacteria; phylum Pseudomonadota; class Gammaproteobacteria; order Steroidobacterales; family Steroidobacteraceae; genus RPQJ01. Next base: position 841,843 of record CAVSZK010000019.1, on the reverse strand, counting down.
AGCCCGCCGGCGTGCTGCCTCGAATGCGCGGCGCTCGTCCTCGGCTGCCACCTCGACGCGCGCCTGGTGGCGGGCGTGACGCTCGCGCGCCTCGTCGGCCCGCCGGCGTTCCTCGTGACGGATGCGCGCCTCGGCGCGAGCCGCGCGGAATACCGCGGTCAACGCGATGCCGCTCGGGCAGACGTAATCGCAGCAGCCACACTCGATGCAGTCCTCGAGGCCGTGGCGCGCGATCAGCGCGGCGTTCGCGGACACGATACCCCTGTGCAGCTGCTGCGGGAGCAGCCCGGATGGACACACGTTCGCGCAGTCGCCGCAGCGTATGCAGGGAGTTTCCGTTACCCGGCCCGCAAGGTCCGCGGTCGTGGCGGCAACGATGCAGTTGATCGCCTGCGTCAAAGGCACTGCGTCGGTGGAAATCGCCCTGCCGGTCATGATTCCGCCGGCGAGCAGTCGCTGCGGGTCCGACGCGTAGCCGCCGCAGGCCTCGACCAGTTCAGCGACCGGCGTGCCGATGCGCGCCTCGAGGTTGGCTGGAATCCGGATTCCGCTGCCGGTGACGGTGACGATGCGCGTGGTGAGCGGCGCACCTGTGCGGACGAAGCGCGATACCGCGGCCGCAGTGCCGACATTCTGGCAAACCAGGCCTGCCGCAGTAGGCAGTGCGTCGAAGGGCACCTCGATGCCGGTGACGGTGGCGAGCAACTGGCGTTCAGCTCCGGCGGGATAGACGGCCCCGAGCGCGATCATCTCGATGCGTTCGTCGCCAGCCGCGGCGATCGCGGCCTGCACCGCGGCGATGGCCTCCGGCTTGTCGTCTTCCACGGCAATGGTGCAGCGCGAGGCTCCGCTCGCGTGCAGCATGACCTGGGCGCCGTGCAGCACGTCGTCCGCACGCTCACGCATCAATGCGTCGTCGCAGCAGATCCACGGTTCGCATTCGGCGCCGTTCAGCACCAGGTGAGGTACTGCCCGCGATCTTGCGCGCTCGAGTTTCTCGGCAGTCGGGAAGGCGCCGCCACCGAGGCCAGCGATACCCGCGTCGCGAATCGCCTCGAGCAGCTCGTCGGGGCGCATGGACTGCCAGTTGATCCGCGTGAATTCGCGCTCGGGCTCGTCGGAGCCATCGTTCTCGATTGCGACACACAGCCCGCTGCCTGCTGCGTCCGCAGTGTCGCGAACCTGCACCGCGCGAACGATGCCGGCAACCGGAGCGCGCACCGGCGGTGCAGAGAGGCCCGGTGCACGCCCGATCAGGGTGCCTAGCCGCACTCTCTCGCCCGTGCCGACCGTGGGTGCAGCTGCGGTTCCGCTGCCCTGGTCAAGCGCAATGATCGCGATAACCGGCGATGGAGCCTGCTGCAGTGGCTGCCGCATCGGCCCGGCCTTGTGCGCAGGCAGTTGCAGTCCTGCTGGAAACCGGCGTCTGGAAAGCATGCGGCCTTCAGGCGGCGCGCCGCCCGCGCGGCACACTGGTCGTCGCAGGCGACGCCATCTCGATGCAGTCCACCGGGCAGGGCGGTACGCAGAGTCCGCAGCCGGTGCACTGCGCCTCGATCACCGTATGCATGAAGCGCGGCGCGCCGATGATCGCGTCCACCGGGCAGGCGGGCAGGCACAGCGCACAGCCGATGCAGAGGGCTTCATCAACCCGAGCGACGCTGGCATTCGCGACGGCGCCGAATTCCGGATTGACCGGACGGGGCTCGCGGCCGAGAAGGTCGGCGAGAGCACGTGCGGTGTGGTCCCCGCCGGGTGGGCACTGGTCCGTTTCCGCTTCGCCTCGCGCTATCGCCTCGGCGTACGGGCGGCAGCCGGGGTAACGGCATTGCCCGCACTGCGTCTGCGGCAACATTGCGTCGATGCGTGTGGCGAGTGTGCCAGTGTCCGGTGGCAGCCGCGTCGCCGCCCACCCGAGTGCTGCACCCAGCACCAGCGCCAGCAGCGCGGTCACCACGAGTGCAGGCACTACCGCGCTCGCGCTCATCGCGCGCCGAGCCCGCCAAACCCCATGAAAGCCAGCGCCATCAGGCCTGCAGTCAGCAGTGCGAGCGGCGCACCGCGAAACGCAGCGGGCGCGTCGCCGCCGTCAACACGCTCCCGGAGCGCGGCGAACAGCACCAGGGCCAGTCCGAATCCCGCGGCGGCTGAGGCGCCGTATACCAGCGACTCGAGCAGGCTGTGGTGCCGGTCGAGATTGAGCAGCGCCACGCCGAGCACGGCGCAGTTGGTGGTAATCAGCGGCAGGAAAACGCCGAGCAGCTGGTGGAGCAGCGGACTCGTTGCGCGCACGACGAGTTCGGTGAACTGCACGACCGCGGCTATCAACAGGATGAATACCAGCGTGCGCAGGTAGCCGAGCCCAAGCGGCTCGAGCAGCCAGTGGAACGCGGCGTAGCCGAGTGCCGAGGCGAGGGTCATCACGAACAGCGTGGCCAGTGCCATGCCGGCAGCCGCCTCGAACCTGCCGCTCACGCCTACGAATGGGCACAGGCCCAGGAAGCTCGTCAGGACGAAGTTGTTGACGAGACTCGCACCAATTGCCAGCAGCAGCAGGTCCGTCATGGGTGGGGAGGGCGCCGTTCAGCGGGTGGCAGGGGGACTCACTTCACTTTCATGCCGGGTTCGGCGCCGGTATCCGGGGACAGCAGGAAGATGTCTTTACCGCCCGGCCCGGCCGCCAGCACCATGCCCTCGGAGACTCCGAATCGCATCTTGCGCGGCTCGAGGTTTGCGACCACCACCGTAAGTCGCCCGACCAGCGCCTCGGGAGCGTATGCCTGGCGGATGCCGGCAAAAACCGTGCGCCGCTCGCCACCCAGATCCATCGTGAGCCTGAGCAGCTTGTCAGCGCCCTCGATCAGCTCCGCTGCCTCGATCCTGGCGATCCTCAAGTCGATGCGGCCGAAGTCTTCGATCGAGGCGTTCGGCAACCGTGGCAGGGCGTCCGCAGCAGCCGGCGCAGGCGAAGCACTCGGAGCGACGACAGCGGAGGCGGCTTCAGCCGGCACACCAGTCACCTTCAGGTTTTCTGCCGATGCCGCGAGCAGCGCCTTGATGGCCGCTGCATCGACCCGGGTTGCCAGCGGTTCGTAGGCCGCGATCCTCGTTCCCAGCAACGGCTTTTCGACGTCATTCCACGACTGCGGCGAAAGGCCAAGGAACCGCTCGGCACCTGCCGCGAGACGGGGCATGATCGGCTTCAGGTACACCGCCAGGACGCGAAACAGGTTGAGTCCCTGGGTGCACACTCCCTGGACCTCGGCGCCGCGCGCAGGATCCTTGGCCATCAGCCAGGGTTTCTGCTGGTCGATGTAGAGATTCGCTCGGTCGGCAAGTTGCATGACCTCGCGCACCACCGCGGCGTAGTCGCGTCCCTCATATGCCTGGCCTACGCGTTCGCCCGCCGCGACGAATTCCTCGTACAGCGCGGGTTCAGGCAGCCTGTCGGCGAGTCGCCCGTCCGATCCGCGCGCGATGAAGCCCGAGCAGCGGCTCGCGATGTTGACGAGCTTGCCGACCACGTCCGAGTTCAGCTTGGCGACGAAGTCGTCGAGACTGAGGTCCAGATCCTCGACTCCCGGTCCGAGGCGCGCGGCGAAGTAGTAGCGCAGGTATTCGCCCGGCAAGTGATCGAGCCAGCTGCGGGCAGCGATGAAGGTGCCGCGCGATTTCGACATCTTCTGGCCGTTGACCGTCAGGAACCCATGCACGAATACCGAGGTCGGTGGGCGGAAACCCGCGCCCTGCAGCACAGCCGGCCAGAACAAGGCGTGGAAGTAGACGATGTCCTTGCCGATGAAGTGGTAGATCTCGACGTCGCTGTCCGGCTTCCAGTAGCGATCGAAGTCGAGGCCCGTGCGGCGGCAGTACTGCAGGAAACTGCCGAGGTAGCCGATCGGCGCGTCGAGCCAGACGTAGAAGTACTTTCCGGTCTCGCCGGGGATCTCGAAGCCGAAGTACGGCTCGTCGCGCGAAATATCCCAGTCGCGAAGTCCCGCCGAGAACCATTCGTCGAGCTTGGCGGTGACTGCCGGCTGCAGGCGACCCGAGCCCGTCCACTCGCGCAACATGGCATCGAAGTCGCCAAGCTTGAAAAACAGGTGTTCGGAGTCGCGCTGCACCGGGGCAGTGCCGCTCACGACCGATACTGCGTCCTTCAGGTCCGCCGGGGTGTAGGTCGCGCCGCAGGATTCGCAGCTGTCGCCGTACTGGTCCAGCGTACCGCAGCGCGGGCAGGTCCCGCGTACGTAGCGGTCCGGAAGGAACATCTTCGCCTGTTCGTCGTAGGCCTGGCGGATCGTCTCGCGGCGGATGTGCCCGGCTGACGAAAGGCGCCGGTAGACCTCCGACGTAAGTTCCCGGTTCTCGGCCGAGTGGGTCGTGTGGAAATTGTCGAAGGAGATGTCGAAATCGGCGAAGTCGCGCTTCTGGAGTTCCGCGACGCGTGCAATAAGTTCCTCGGGCGTCACGCCGTCCTGCCGCGCCTTCAGCATGATCGGCGTGCCGTGGGCGTCTGTCGCGCAGACGTACAGGCAGTCATGGCCGCGCATCCGCTGGTAGCGCACCCAGATGTCCGTCTGGATGTACTCGACCATGTGGCCGAGATGCGGCGCGCCATTGGCATAGGGCAGCGCGCTGGTGACCAGGATGGTGCGGGGTGTCGGTGTGCTCATGGGGTCGGCGATCCTGCAGGACGCAGGATTATGCCACGCGGGGTGCTTCCGCGCCGGCGCCGGCGAATCAGCCGACGCCCTTGAATTGCTCGAAACGCTGCTTGTTGATCGATTTTTCGTAGGCCGCGTGGCCGGAGATCAGGCCCTTCTCGAGGAGTTCCTGGATCGCCGAGTCCATGGTGCGCATGCCGAACTGGGCGCCACTCTGCATCGAGTTCTCGAGCTGGTCGAGCTTGCCCTGGCGGATCAGGTTCGACACGGCAGGATTGTTGATCAGCACCTCGAGCGCTGCCACGCGGCCGCGCTTGTCGACGCGCTGGATCAACTGCTGCGAAACGACTCCGCGCAGCGACGTGGACAGCATCGTCCGCACGTGCGCCTGCTTGTCCGAGGGGAATGCGTTGACGATGCGGTCCACCGTGGCGGCGGCGCCATTCGTGTGCAGTGTGCCCATCACCAGGATGCCCATCTCGGCGGCCGTCACCGCGATGCTCATGGTCTCGAGATCGCGCAATTCGCCCACCAGGATCACGTCCGGATCCTCGCGCAGCGCCGAGTGCAGTGCGTCGGCGAAGCCGGGGCTGTGCAGGCCGATCTCACGCTGGCTCACCAGGCAATTGCGCCGCTGGTGTACGAATTCGATCGGGTCCTCGATGGTCAGGATGTGCCCCTTGATACGCGCGTTGATGTCGTCAATCATCGCCGCGAGCGTGGTGGACTTGCCGGAGCCGGTCTTGCCGGTCACCAGGATCAGGCCGTTGGTCACGTGGCACAGGCTGCGGACCGCCTCGGGCAGGTTCAGTTGCTCGAGCGACAGCGCCTTGGACGGAATGGCGCGGAACACGGCACCCAGGCCACCGATGTGGCGAAACACGTTGACGCGGAAGCGCGACACGCCCGGGATCATGTAGGCGAAGTCGGCGCCATCCTTCTCCTCGAGACGCTGCAGGGCGCGGCGCGTCAGTATCTCGGACAGAAGGTCGCGAACGTAATCCTGCCCGAGAGCCTCGGTGCGCAGAGACTGCAGCTCACCGTAGAGCCTGATGCGCGGCGGGTCGCCGGCGACGAAGTGCAGGTCGGAGCCGTTCTTCTGCAGGACTTCCTTCAGGAACTCGTCGATGCGGCGCGGCGCGGCTTGTGCCTGGGTCGTGCCGGCCTCGGTGCTCATGCGACACCCTGCGTGATGTCGGCCTTCAGTATCGCGGTGCCATCGGCTATGTAACGGGTGAAGAGCCGCTTGTCCTGCGCGTAGGTGAACGCGTCTTCAGGGTCCACCTCGCGCGCCTGCACCGCCGCGAGCAGCGCCTGGTCCAGCGTGTGCATGCCCAGGTCCTTCCCGGTCTGGAGCTGCGACGGGATCATGTGCGACTGGTCGGTCATGATGAGCTTGCCGATCGCGCGGTTCATCACCATTACCTCGCAAATCGCGCGCCGGGCGCGCAGGTCCGGCGTGCGCACCAGCACCTGGGTCACGACGCCGATCAGGCCCTGCGACAGGAAGCTCTTGGTCTGCTCGCGTTCCTCCGCCGGAAGCGCGTCTACCATGCGGTCGATGGTCTTGACTGCGCTCGTGGTGTGCAGCGTGCCGAGCACCAGGTGCCCGGTCTCGGCGGCTGTCATCGCCCAGCGCACGGTGTCGGCGTCGCGCAGTTCGCCGACCAGGATAACGTCCGGATCCTCGCGCATCGCGGCACGGACGCCCTCGGAGAACGAGGGCAGGTGCGTGTGCAGCTCGCGCTGGATCACCTGGGCCATCTTGCTTCGGTGGACGAATTCGATCGGGTCCTCGAGGCTGATGATGTTGAGCCGCCGGGTGCGGTTCAGCAGGTCGATCATCGCGGCCAGGGTTGTCGACTTGCCCGTGCCCGTCGAGCCCGTGACCAGCACCATGCCCTGGTGGTAGTCGCAGAACTTGGTCACCACCGCCGGCAGGTCAAGGGATTCGAGGCTCGGGACCTCGGACGGGATCGTACGGAACACCGCGCCAACACCCGTGTCCTTGCGGAACACGTTGACCCGGAAGCGGGCGCCGTCGGCCGACACGTACGAGAAGTCGATGTCATTGCCGGTTGCGAACGTTGCGTTCTGCGACGCAGTCATGATCTCGGTAACATAGCTTTCGAGTTCCGCATCTGCGAGGTCTCGGAACTTGATCGGCATCAGCTCGCCGTTCATGCGCAGCATCGGGGGCACGCCGACCGCCAGGTGAACGTCGGAGCAGCCCTGGGCTGCGCCGAGCTTCAGGAAAGCGTCTATGCGGGCCATGTCGCTGTCTCTCTCAAAGGTAGCGATCGAGTGCGTCGCGCATCTCGTCCATGCTCTGGAACCGCTTCGTCTTGTCCACCGACATCGCCTTGGTGACGATTTCGGAGAGGGCGGGCGGGATGGCGGGATTGACCTCGATCGGCGGCTTCGCCTTGCCCTGGACGTGCTGGTACATGACCGCCATGTGGTCGCCGCGCTGGTACGGCGGCTCGCCAGTCAGCATCTCGTAGAGCATGACGCCCAGGCTGTATACGTCCGCACGCTCATCGACCTTCTTGCCGAGGATCTGCTCCGGGGCCATGTACTTGGGCGAGCCGATCACGTATCCGGTCTTGGTCAGCTGCGTGTCGCCCTGGTGCTGTGCCGCTGCGACGCCGAAATCCACGATCTTGACCAGGCCGTTGTCGTTGATCAGCACGTTGGCGGGCTTGAGGTCGCGGTGGATGATCCCTGACTGGTGAGCGACCGACATGCCGGTCGCAATGTCGCTCGCGAATCGCACGGCCTTGGCCAGAGGCAATGGCTTGTCGTTGACCTCGTTGCCGAGCGTGTGCGAGGGGAAGTACTCCATCGAGATCGCGTAGTTGCCGCGAATGTGCAGGAAATCATAGATGCGGATCACGTTGCGGTGCGTGATCTTTCGCGAGTAGCGCAGTTCGTGCACGAACCGCTTCATCATCTCTTCGTCCTGCGACACGTTGGGGTTCAGGAACTTGAGCACCAGCTGTTCCTCGACGACCGTGTCCTCCATCAGCAGCACGGTGCCGAACGCGCCCTTGCCGATCTTGCGCACGAACTTGTAGCGTCCCTCGAGCAGGTCGCCCGGCTTCAGCGTTGACACGTCCAGGCGCGCCTGCTCGCGGGCCTTGCGCACGATCGTGTCGACGTCGGCGCGCTCGGCGAGCAGCGTGCGGCTGGCCTCCAGCGCAGGGCGGTCGCCCGAGCCCGTGCTGTGGGTCTCGCGCGGCCCGGTCGCGGACGCGCCGATCGAGAATCGGCCGGCAATGCCCTCGACAGCCCGCAGTGCCGCGTGGCTCACGGTCGGATCGGCGGCCGAGGCGCCCACGTCCTCGAGCTTTGCGCGCACCACGTCCACGGTCTGCTGGTCGGTAAGCCGACTGAGCGCGGATATGACCTCGAGACGCGCCTCCTTCGACGCGGTGTCGAGCAGCGGTATCAGGCGATCCAGGTGGGATGCGTCACCGAGCTTGCCAATGGCACGCACCAGCGTCGGCATGGAGCGGTCGTCCACCGAGTCCAGCATGTCGAGCAGCGCCGGCAGCGCCTTGCGGCTGCCGATCTCGGCCAGCGCATCGACGGCGCGCTCGCGAACCCACCAGTCGGCGTCCCTGGTAGCCTCGATCAGGTGGCTGACGGCCCGCTCGTCCTTGGTCTGGTTCAGGATCTCGATGGCGGCGCGGCGGACTTCCTCGTCCTTGTCGCGGATCAGCTCCAGCGCGGCCTCGATCACGCGCGGCCCGCCGATCTTGGCCAGCGCATCCGCGGCCCTGCTGCGGACCCACCAGTCGTCGTCCTTGATTGACTGCAGCAGGAACCTGACATGCTGTGGCGTGCCGATGGCATTCAGGACTTCCACTGCTGCGCGGCGCGCTTCCTCGTTCTCGTCCTTCAGCACGTTCACCAGGTACTTCATCGTGTCCGGGTGGTTTGCGCGGACCACGGCGTCGATCGCCTTCTGCTGGGTCTCCACGTCCGGGTCGCGCAGCAGGTCGCATAGGATCGCCGGGTCTGCGTTGCCGTCGAGCCGCGCCAGCGCATTCAACACTGCCTGACGAATGAACTTGTTGGTGTCCCTGAGCTGTGCCTGCAGCGCGGCCGCCACGTCCGGGCGATTGAAGCGCGAGACGATGCTGATGATGTGGGTGCGTGCGATCGGATCCTTGCCCTCGAGTCTGCTGACGAGCTCGGGCACCAGGCTCTCATCGGCGATCTCGCCGATGATCCTGAACATCGCTGCCTTTTCCGTCGCCTCCTGGTTGTAGGCGCGGGTCAGCAGGTCTCTTGCCGACAGCCGCGCTTTCTGCGAGGCCAGCACGGCGATGATCGGGCCGCGCGGCGCGTTCGGGTCGTCGAGCAGCGGCAGCAGCAGTTGCGGGTTGTAGCCCCGGCCGGCCGACAGCGCGGCGACTATGGCGGCCGCCGTGCGCTGGTTTGCGTCGGACAGCGCTTCGACTACCTGGGCCAGTGACTTGTTGTCGATCAACGCGGCCAGCACGCGGACGAACGCTTCGGTTTCCTGCCGATCGGCATTCGACAGTGCATCGATGATGCGGGGAATTGCGGCGGGCCCGAGCTTTCCGAGCCGGTCCATCGCCTCGTACGTGCCGACGCCGTCGCCCGCCGCCTTGATGTCGGCAATCAGGCGGTCCGCCTTCAAGTTCGTGAAAAAGCTCATGTGCGCTGGGCGACTGGTTCGGTCCTGGGTCTCGTCTAGCGGATGGGCTATGTCAAGTCTGCGGCCGTCCGGTGCGGTGCACCGGAATCCGGTGAAGTATGCCACGGGGCCGCGCGGCAGCCGACACCGCCGCCGGTGTCAATCCGCAGCCCGGATTCAGCTACAATCAGGCACTCGCGGCGCATGCCGTTCTCCCGTTGGACAGACCATACATGACAGACGATCGCGTCCGCGAAGCCCGCCTTGTGGTTGGGAATTATGTCGAACCCCACCTCGGGATGCCGCTTGGCGAGGCCAAAGCTGTGAAGTCCGTCAGGTTCGAGGCCGGACGGGTCCTGGTCGAGGTCGAGCTGGGCTTCCCGTTCGGGGGTGGCCGGGCGGCCCTGGAGGACCAGATCGGGCGCCTGCTGGCCGAACGGCCGGCGATTGGGCCGGCCGAGGTCAGGGTCAGCTGGAAGGTCGCGGCACGGACAGGCGACGGCAGCCGGCCGCCGTTGCCGGGCATCTCCAACGTGATCGCCGTGGCGTCGGGCAAGGGCGGCGTCGGCAAGTCGACCACGGCCGTGAACCTGGCCATCGCGCTCGCCCTGGACGGTGCGCGTGTAGGGCTGATCGACGCCGACATCTACGGCCCGAGCCAGCCGCGCATGATGGGGCTCCAGGGCTCGCGCCCGACTTCAGCCGACGGTCGCAGCATGGAGCCGCTCGAGGCGCACGGGGTCAAGGTCATGTCCATCGGCTTCCTGATCGAGGAAGAGCAGCCGATGGTATGGCGCGGACCGATGGTGACCCAGGCGCTGACGCAGCTGCTCAGTGAAACCAGGTGGGGGGAACTCGACTACCTCATCGTCGACATGCCGCCGGGCACGGGCGACATACAACTCACGCTCTCCCAGCGGGTCCCGGTGAGCGGCGCTGTCGTCGTCACGACGCCCCAGGACATTGCGCTGCTCGACGCGCGCAAAGGGCTCAGGATGTTCCAGAAGGTCGCGGTGCCGGTGCTCGGCGTCGTCGAGAACATGTCCACGCACGTCTGTTCGAAATGCGGCCACGAAGAGCCGGTGTTCGGCAGCGGAGGCGGCCGCAGCATGGCGGAGCAGTACGGAGTGGCGCTGCTCGCGAGCCTGCCGCTCGACATCCGCATTCGCGAGCAGACCGACGGCGGCTGCCCGACGGTGGCCGCGGACCCGGACGGTCCCCTGGGCCTCGCCTACCGCGAGATGGCGCGCCGCACCGCCGCAAGCCTGTCCGTCGCGCAGGCAGCCGCGCCAGCGGGGCCGAAATTTTCCGTCGAGGAGACCTGATCGTGAGCATCAAGTCCGACCGCTGGATCCGCCGGATGGCCGAGGCCCAGGGCATGATCGAGCCATTCGAGCCCGGGCAGGTCCGGGTCGCGAACGGCCACAGCATCGTTTCGTACGGCACGTCGAGCTATGGCTACGACGTGCGTTGCGCTGCCGAATTCAAGATTTTCACCAACATCAACTCGACGATCGTCGATCCCAAGGACTTCGATCGCGGCTCGTTCGTGGATTTCGGTGGCGAGGTCTGCATCATCCCGCCCAACTCGTTCGCGCTGGCGCGAACTGTCGAGTACTTCCGCATCCCGCGCAACGTGTTGACTATTTGCCTCGGAAAGTCCACCTACGCTCGCTGCGGCATCATCGTGAACGTCACGCCTCTCGAACCTGAGTGGGAAGGGCACGTCACGCTCGAATTTTCGAACACCACGACATTGCCGGCGAAGATCTACGCGAACGAGGGCGTGGCGCAGATGCTGTTTTTCGAGTCCGACGAGGTTTGCGAGGTTTCGTACAAGGACCGCGGCGGCAAGTACCAGGGGCAGAAGGGCGTGACACTGCCGAGGGCCTGACCAGGGACTGTCCCCACAGGGGACTGTCCCTTTGTCACACAGACAGTCGGGCCGAGAACGGGACAGTCCCCTGTGGGGACAGTCCCTGGTCAGTCCCCTGCGGGGGCAGTCCCCCGCTCCTCCAGTGCCACCAGCTTGAGCTGCACGTCCGGTCGCCCCTTGTTGAACTGGATGGCCTGCACCGGCACGTAACCCAGCGACGGGGCGTGCCAGACGCGATTGACCCGTTTCGAGCCGTCGCGCTGGCTCGCCCACACGACCGTGTCGAACTTCCCGTAGGGCGTGACGACCGTGGCGGGGCCTTCCGGCCAGTACCGGTATTGCTGGAGCTTCGACCCGTTCAGGATCCAGTACGATCCCGGCTCGCGGCCCGCGAGCAGGTCGAAGATCATCGCCGCCTGTACCGAGACGCTGTCCTGCGTTCCCGTCGGCACCTCGAAGTCGAACGACTTTTCCCTGTCGTTGCCGCGAACACTACTGCTGGCCCAGTCGAACGTGACGCGCACGTCCTTGGCGCTGTCGTCGCTGCCGTCGTCGAACACCAGGCTGAGCGGCCGGACGCCGGACGCCGTGACTTCCATGGTGCTTCGCTGCCGGGCGTCCGGGCTGACCGCGATGCGACCGAGCAGGTTCGGATACGCGCGCGATTCGTAGATCCACTGGTTTGGCGTCGTCCCGGGGTGCAGCCCGCTCTCCAGCTGCCCGCCTGTGATGCCGCGGTAGCTCACCTGGTAGCGGGCCTTGTACTGGGTGAGCCGCGATGCAGTCGGTGCCTTCGGCACGCTGGATGCTGCCGGGGATGCTGCCGGCGCCTTCGACGCGGGCAGCGCGCCCTGCGACCACGCGGGCAGCGCGATGCTGGCCGCAAGCGCGATCCCGAGTGCGGCGGCCAGCAGGCTAGGCCGCGTCATCGGATGTCGAGTCGATGACCACTGGACTGTCGAGGCGCTGCCCGTCGAGCCAGGCCGCTCCCTCGGCGAAATGCAGGCGGCCGGAAGCGAACCAGCTGACGGCCTGCGGGTAGATCCTGTGTTCCTGTTCGAGTACTCGGGCGGCAAGACTGGCCTCATCGTCGTCGTCCCGCACCGGGACCTTCGCTTGTATGACCACCGGGCCGCCGTCCAGTTCACGCGTCACGAAGTGCACGCTGGCCCCGTGCTCGCGCTCTCCTGCCTCGAGGACGCGCCGGTGGGTGTGCAATCCGCGGTGCAGCGGCAGCAGCGAGGGATGGATGTTGAGCGTCTGGCCGGCGAACCTGTCCACGAAGCCTGGCCCGAGGATTCGCATGAATCCAGCCAGGATCACCAGCCGGGGTTCGAAGCCTGCCACCAGCGCGGCGAGCGCCGAGTCGTAGCGGTCGCGGTCGCGAAAGTTCCCTGGCGACAAGGTTGCGGTATTGAGGCTGACCGCACGCGCCCACTCTATGCCCCCGGCGTCCTCACGATCGCTCACCACGGCGCGTATGTCGATCGCCGGGTCACCACTGCGCGCACGCTCGGCGATGGCCCGCAGGTTGCTGCCCCGGCCGGAGACCAGCGCGACCACCGGCATGCGGGCGCCGGGGTCGTTCATCGCTCGATCACGACTCCGCGGTTGCCGCGACGAACCTCGCCGACCAGCGTCGCCGTCTCGCCGCGTCCGCGCAGGATATCGAGCGCGCGATCGGCATCGGTCGCCGCCACGCACACTGTCATGCCGAGGCCACAGTTGAAGGTCCGGTGCATCTCGTCGCGCTCGACGTTGCCCGCCCGCTGCAGCCAATCGAATACTGCAGGCCTGTGCCAGTTGCGTTCCTCGATCACTGCCTCGAGTCCTTCTGGCAGCACGCGCGGAATGTTGCCGGTCGGCCCGCCGCCGGTGACGTGGGCAATCGCGTGCACGGGCACCTCGGCCAGCAGCGCGAGCACGGACTTGACGTAGATGCGTGTTGGTGCGATCAGCAGGTCGTACAGCGACTCGCCGTCGAGCATCGTTGCTGGACCGGCACCGCCGGCCTTTATCAGCCTGCGGATCAGCGAATAGCCGTTGGAGTGGGGGCCCGAAGACGCGAGGCCGATGATCGCGTCGCCAGCGCGGGTCTTCGTGCCGTCGATGATCGAGTCCTTTTCGACCAGTCCGACGCAGAAGCCCGCGAGGTCGTAGTCGTCGCCGTCGTACATTCCCGGCATCTCGGCGGTTTCCCCTCCGACCAGCGCGCAGCCGGCCTGCAGGCAGCCCTCGACGATGCCCTTTATCACTCGCTCCGCAACGGGTACCTGAAGGCGGCCCGTGGCGTAGTAGTCCAGGAAGAAGATCGGCTCCGCGCCTTGCACGACCACGTCGTTCGCGCACATCGCGACGAGGTCGATGCCGATGGTGTCGTGGCGTCCGGTCTCGATCGCGAGCCTGAGCTTGGTGCCGACGCCGTCCGTGCCCGCGACCATCACCGGGCGCCGATAGCGGTCAAGCGGCACCTCGACCAGCGCCCCGAAGCCGCCGAGGCCGCCAAGGACCTCGGGACGCATCGAACGCTTCACGGCCGGCTTGATGCGCTCGACGAGATCGTCACCCGCATCGATGTCGACGCCGGCGTCGCGATAAGTGATCGGAGTCGTTTCGGCCATCGAGTCGTCTCCCGCGGGGCGGTCCTGCCCCGCGGACTTCGTCGAGGCTGTGGTATTTTACACGTGCGCCGGCAAGGCCGAACTCCCGCCGACCAATGCACAGACAAACACGCACCGTGAGCAAGGGCGGACTGGCCCTCCAGACCCTGATGTGCCTCGTGCTGCTGGCCCAGCCATGGGGGGCCGTAGCCGATGTGGCCGTCTACGAGGCCGTGGTGCCGCTTGCCGGCGCGACGGCGGCCGACCGCAACGCGGGATTCGGCGACGCCCTGCGTTCGGCTGCGGTACGCGCCTCGGGGCGGCGCGACGCAGCTTCGAATCCGGTGGTTGCGGCGGCGGCGGCTGATCCTTCCCGTTATGTCCAGCGATACTCCACGTCGGCCGACCAGATGCTCAAGGTGGGTTTCGATGCTCCGGCGATGGACGGGCTGCTGCAGAAGGCCCAGTTGCCGTTCTGGCCGATGGAGCGACCCGTAACGGTCGTGCTGCTGGTGGTTCCCTCGGTGGGCGGCGGGCAGCGGGCGGTGCTGGCCTCGGATCGCGTCCCGGAGCGTGCCGAAATCGAGCACGCGGCCCTTGCGCGTGGCCTTCCCATCACCTGGCCGGATCAGGCAGTTGGCGCCGAGCAGGTGCGCGCGGTGCTGGCCGGGGGCCAGGCTGCGGCCATGCCGGGCGAGTGGGGTGGCAGGCAGCCCCTGCTGGCCGGTGTCGGAACTGGCGGGCCCATCACCTGGGCTTTCAGCGACGGCGGTCGGACTGCGCGCGACGACGGCGGCCTGCAGGACGGCATCGACCTTGCCGCCGACTCGCTCGCGGACCGGTATGCACCGGCGTCGAGCCGTGGAGTCTCGACGATCGCGATTCGGGTAGGCGGAGTCGAGGACGTGAGGGCGTATGCCGGCCTGGTCGATTACCTCGAGTCCTTGAGTCTGGTGCGCGCCGTCGGGGTTGCCGGGCTCGACAACCGGGTAGTCAGGCTGGACCTCACCCTGCGCGGGGACATCGAGCTGCTGCGCCGGATCGCGGCACTCGACTCTCACCTGGTGCCCGCGGCTGCCGCGGGGGCGGAGGGCACGCCGGCGCCGGACTTCGACTACGTGCCATGAGCCTGCGGTTCCTGCCGAACCTGCTCTGCGTGCTGCGCATCGTGCTCGTGTATCCAGTGGCGCACGGCATCATGCAGGGTCACTACCCAATGGTGCTGGCGATATTTGCGATCGCCGCGTTCACGGACGGGCTCGACGGGTTCCTGGCCAAGCGCTTCGGGTGGTCCACCGAACTCGGCAAGCACCTCGACCCTCTTGCGGACAAGTTGCTGCTGGTGACGGTGTTCGTCTGTCTCAGCATCGCGAAGCTCGCGCCGTGGTGGCTCACGGCGACGGTGCTGTTGCGTGACGTGGTGATCGTGATTGGCGCAATCGCATACCGTGCGCTGCTCGGCCCGATTCACGGCCAGCCCACTCGCCCGAGCAAGTTGAATACTTTCTGCCAGATCCTGTTCTGCCTCGCCGTAGTAGCGCAGGCCGCTTACGCATGGCCGTCGCAGCAGGCGATCGCCGCTTTCGGTGCGCTGGCATTCGTCACCACTGCGGTGAGTGGGCTCGACTACGTGCTGGTGTATTCGCGGCGGGCCCTTTCTGCCGCGCGCACGGCGCCGGCCGCCTGAGCGAGATGAGACAGCTGCCGCTCGGTGTCGGGCTGCGGGACAGCGCAAGGCTCGAGAGCTTCGTTCCCGGTCGCAACGGCGAGGTCGTCGAGCTGCTGTCCGGCGCGGGTCGCCCCGCTTTTCGCGTGCTCTGGATCTGGGGCCGGAGCGGAACGGGCAAGACACACCTGCTGCAGGCGGCCTGCGCATCGGCTGCCGACCGCGGCGGGTCGGCGGGCTACCTCGATCCGTTGGCTGGCGCCGAGCCTGGCTGGCTCGAGGGTTGCGAGAACCTGGACCTGGTCTGCCTCGACGGAATGGAGGAGGTCTCCCGCGATGCCGCCTGGAACCAGGCGCTGTTCCGGCTTTACACGCTGATGCAGGACGGCCCGGGCAGGCTGTGCGTGGCGTCCGGGCAGCCGCCGGCCGCGGTGGAGTTCCAGCTGCCCGACCTGCGTTCGAGGCTGCTGGCGGGCTCGGTGCACCAGTTGCACGAACTCGACGACGCGGGGCAGGTCGAGGCGCTGCGATTGCGGGCTGCGCGGCGCGGTCTCGATCTCTCGCTTGACGGTGCCCTCTACCTCGTGCACCGGTTGCCGCGCGACATGCACACGCTGTGCGCCGTACTGGACCGGCTGGACGAGGCGTCGCTGGTGGCACAGCGCCGCCTGACCGTGCCGTTCCTGCGCCAGGCGCTTGAGGATCAGGGCGTCGGTGTAACTCGAGACTGAGGCCGCGTTACCCGCAGGTACGCTACCAGCGAGAAGAACAGCAGCAGGCTCGAGCCCAGGATCAACGCGGACAAGGGCCTCGTACCCGGGTTCGCGATTACCTCGGTAATCCCATAGACGAATGCCGGCGCGACGCATAGCGTTGCCCAGGCGTGGGTCCGGCGGTTGCCACGCAGGATTCCCGGCAGCGGAAGGGCCAGCGGCGGAAGCAGCACGGCGGCGAGGATCGCCGACGGCGTCCCGCTCCACCCGACGACGACGCCCGCGATGCTGGAGGCTGCGAGCAGCAACAGGCTGGCGAGGACGAAACGATGCGCGAGCGCGCGGTGCCGCTGGTTGCCGGCGACCATGGTTCAGCCGCGTAACGGGCCGAGCGCGACCGCCGCTTCCGCGACGCGCCGCCCGAGCAGTTGCGCGAGTTCGCGCTCGTCGTCGCTCGGCTTCGTATCGGTCTTGCCCGCTGCGAAATGGCTGGCGCCGTATGGCGTGCCACCGCTGCGGGTACGATTCATGGCCTCCGCGGTGAACGGCAGGCCGACCAGGTACATGCCATGATGCAGCAGCGGGATCATCATCGTCAGCAGCGTGGACTCCTGTCCACCGTGCAGGGAACTGGTCGACGTGAACACGCCGGCCGGCTTGCGGTCGAGTGCGCCGTTCAGCCAAAGGGCGCTGGTGCTGTCGAGGAAATACTTGAGCGGCGCGGCCATGTTGCCGAAACGAGTCGGGCTGCCGAATACGAGTCCGTTGCATTCGCGCAGGTCGTCGTGGGTCGCGAACGGCGGCCCCGACTGCGGCACGGCCGGTTCGGTCGCCTCGGTCACCGGCGACACCGCCGGTACGGTCCGGACCCTGGCCCGGGCGCCGGCCACGGACTCGACGCCGCGTGCGACCTGCCGCGCGAGTTCAGCCGTGCTGCCGTTTCGCGAGTAATAGAGAACCAGCACTTCTGTCATCTGAAATTCTTCCCGGTTGGCGCGCGCCGGGCGCGCGCGGATTCTAGATCCAGCAGCCTTGACGGTACAGGGTGCAGTTGCTAGCGTGCATTCGTCAGCCTGAAAAAAGCCATGAAACTCCGACGCATCCTCGACCTCCAGATCATCGCGGCTGCGCTGCTGGGTGCGGCGCTGGCGTCGGCGTGTGCCGGCTGGCCTGTGCAGGAAATGAGTAACGCGCGGCAGGCCATCGTCGCGGCGCAGAAGGCCGGTGCGGAGCGATACGCTCCCGATACGCTTGCCGACGCCCAGAAACTCCTCGCCAGCGCCAAGTCGCACTCCAGCATGGGCGATTTCAGGATGGCGCGCGATGAAGCCGACCAGGCACGCGAAAAGGCCATCGAGGCGCGCAAGCTGGCCGAGCAGGCCCAGGCGTCGGAAGTGCCCCCGGCAGCTACCCCGGCCCCGGAATCGAACCCGTAGGCCTCGAATGAGTGAGTGGGTCGCGCGCCGTTGTCTGGTCGCCGGGCGCGTGCAGGGTGTCTTCTACCGTGCCAGCACCCGCCAGCGCGCGATCGAGCTCGGCCTCACCGGGCATGCCCGCAACCTGGACGACGGCCGGGTCGAAGTGCTTGCCTGCGGCGAGTCGGCGGCGGTGGCGGCACTCTGTGACTGGTTGTGGCACGGATCGCCGGCGTCGCAGGTCACCTCGGTCGAGATCGAGGAAATTGGTGTGTCGGATCCCGGCAGGCGTCCCGCGGAGTTCCGCACCGCCTGACCGCCGCGTTCAGTGCGCGTAGCGCCAGCGCGAGACCAGCCGGTCGATCACCAGGTCCGAGTAGTCGGGTCGCCCCAGGCTGCCGTTGTATCGCTGCAGGGCGCGCTGGTAGTTGCCGCGCTCCTTGCGCAGGTAGTAGCCGAGGATCGTGGTACCCATGCGCACGTTGTCGCTGATGCGCACCAGCTGTTCGTTGGTCATCCCCAGTTCGCGCGGCCAGAACGGCATGACCTGCATGAGACCGACCGCGCCGGCTGAGGACACCGCGTAGCGGTCGAACCGGCTCTCCACGTCCATGACGGCGAGCACGAGTTCGGGCGGAATGTCCACGCGCCGGGCTTCGCAGTGGACGTGGTGCAGGATCTGCTCGCGTTCGCGCTGGTCTTTCACGTAGCGACCGAGGCGCGGCTCCATGTAGGCGACCCAGACCGCCTGTTCATAGCGATCCTCGAAGCACTGCGAGGGCTCGAGCGCCTCGGCGATGACGCCGCGCAGCTCCGGGTCCATCTGCCGGTCGGCGCGTGCCGCGGCCGCCGGAAGCGCGGCGAGCAGCGCGAACACCGCGACGAGTGGCACGGGTAGGCGCATCTCAATTCCGCGCGCGCGTGCGCTCCCTGACGAACTCCACGATCGTGGCGAGCGGAACGTCGCAGGCGCCTTCGCCCGAGCGGGGCTTGTACTCGAGTACGCCGCGCTCGAGCCCCTTGTCGCCCACCACGATGCGATGCGGGATGCCTACCAGTTCGTCGTCGGCGAACTTCACGCCGGGGCGCGCATCGCGATCGTCGAACAGCACGTCGAAACCGGCCTCCTGCAGCTCGAGGTAGAGCCGCTCCGACGTCTCGCGGACGCGCTCGGACTTCTGCAGGTTGATCGGGATCAGCGACACGTGGAAAGGTGCAATCGGCTCCGGCCACACGATACCGCGATCATCGTGGTTCTGTTCGATGGCGGCTGCCACGACGCGCGTCACACCGATGCCGTAGCAGCCCATGAACATGGTCACGGACTTGCCTGATTCGTCGAGCACCTCGGCCTTCATGGCCTCGCTGTACTTGCGTCCGAGCTGGAAAATGTGACCGACCTCGATCCCGCGGGCGATATCGAGCCGGCCCTGCCCGGAAGGGCTCGGGTCGCCTGCCACGACGTTGCGGATGTCCACCGCCAGCGGCTCCGGCAGGTCGCGGCCCCAGTTCACGCCCGTCAGGTGCGCATCGCGTTCGTTCGCACCGCAGACGAAGTCGGCCGCGCCTGCTGCCGCGTGGTCTGCGTACACGCTGACCGGCACCCCGGCGTCACTGGCGAGCCGCAGCGGGCCGATGTACCCGGGTTCGCAGCCCGTGGCAGCGCGCACCTGCTCGGGCGTCGCCATCCGGAGCGGCGAGGCAACACCCGGCAGCTTCTGAGCCTTGACCGCGTTCAGCTCGTGGTCGCCGCGTACGACCAGCGCGACGACGCCGCCATCGCTGCCCTCGACCAGCAGCGTCTTCAGGCAGGCCGAGGCCTCGATTCCGAGTAATGCCGTCAGCTCGGCGATCGTGCGGGTGCCGGGCGTCGGCACCTTTGCCATCACGGCGGCGGGAGCCCGCCGGGGCTCGGACGGCGGCATGGCTTCTGCCATCTCCAGGTTGGCCGCGTAGCCATCCGCGTCCGAGAAGGCGATCGCATCCTCTCCGGAATCGGCGAGCACGTGGAATTCCTGCGACGCGTTTCCGCCGATGCTGCCAGTGTCTGCGCGCACGGCACGGAAACGCAGGTTCATGCGCGAGAAGATGCGCGTGTACGCCTCGTGCATCGCCTGGTATCCCTGCTCGAGCGAGTCGGCGTCGAGGTGGAATGAGTACGCGTCCTTCATCGTGAATTCGCGCGCGCGCATCACGCCGAACCGCGGGCGGATCTCGTCGCGGAACTTGGTCTGGATCTGGTAGAAATTGACCGGCAGCTGCCTGTAGCTCTTCAACTCGCGCCGCGCGAGGTCGGTGATCACTTCCTCGTGCGTCGGGCCGAAGCAGAACGAACGGTCGTGGCGGTCGCGGATGCGAAGCAGTTCGGGGCCGAACTGCTCCCAGCGGCCGGATTCCTGCCAGAGTTCCGCGGGCTGGACCGTTGGCATCAGCAACTCGATCGCCCCGGCGCGGTTCATCTCCTCACGTACGATGGCTTCCACCTTGCGCAACACCCGCAAGCCGAGCGGCAGCCAGGTGTACATGCCTGCAGCCAGGCGGCGGATGAGCCCTGCCCTGAGCATCAGCTGGTGGCTGACCACTTCCGCGTCGGCGGGGACGTCCCGCAAGGTATTGATCGGGTAGGTCGAAAGTCGCATCTTGGTACCGGTGCAGCGAGTGGTCGCGCGACCGTGAATTCTAGCAGAGAGGGCGTCGGACCCATTCCGGGCGGCAGCTTTTCGTTGTGCGGGCGGCGCGGTCTACCTATGATGATCCAAGCCACACCGCCTGGGTGAACATGACCACCGACTCCACCGGAACTCCCGGCGCGCCCGCCCCAAGGCCGCGCGGCCGCGGCATCTACCTGCTGCCCAACCTGTTCACGACCGCGGTCCTGTTCTCGGGCTTCTACGCAATCGTGGCCGCGACGGACGGAAATTTCGATCGCGCCGGCATCGCGATCTTCGTGGCGCTGGTGTGCGATGGGCTGGATGGCCGGATCGCACGCTGGACGAATACCCAGAGCGAGTTCGGCAAGGAATTCGACAGCCTTTCCGACATGGTCGCGTTCGGGGTTGCGCCGGGTGTCGTGGCCTACCAGTGGGGAGTCGTACGCATCGCCGAGTACGGCGCCGTATGGGGGCGGATCGGCTGGCTGGCGACCTTTTTCTACACGGCCTGCGCGGCTTTCCGGCTCGCGCGCTTCAACGCGCGTTCCGCGACCGCCGACAAGCGTTACTTCGAGGGGCTGCCCAGCCCTTCCGGTGCCGCGCTGCTGGCGGGCTTCGTCTGGATGCTGAATGACCTGCAGCGCGAAGGCCTGCGCGCGCTGGTGCTGGCGTTCGTCGTCGCCTCGGTGGCGGGCAGCCTGATGATCAGCCGTTTCCCCTACCTGAGCGGCAAGGACTTCAACCTGAACAAGCGGGTCCCGTTCGCACTGCTGGTGCTGATCCCGCTCGCCTTCATCGTCGTGGGCTCGAGTCCGCCCGAGATGCTGTTCGGCCTGTTCGGTCTCTACGCACTCTCCGGGCCGCTCGTCTGGGCATGGCGCCGGCTTACGCGCGGTCGCCGCGGCACGGCGCAAGCGGCGGCCGGGAAGAAGAAGTAGCAGGGCCACAAAGTGGTGGACGCTCGTCAGGCGGCTTACCTCGAGGCACTGGGCGTGGATGTGTACGTCCGGCGCGGGCTGGCCCTGGAGCCTGCCGAGGCCACGACAGGCGACCTCGACGCCACTGCGCTCGACTGGGACGCGCTGGGCGCGACCGTCGCGGCATGCCGGCGCTGCGATCTCCATTCCACACGCACACAGACCGTGTTCGGTGTCGGCAGCCGCGCGGCGCGCTGGATGTTCATAGGCGAGGCACCGGGTGCCGAAGAGGACCGGCAGGGCGAGCCTTTCGTCGGTCGCGCCGGGCAACTGCTGACCGCGATGCTCAGGGCCCTCGGGCTGGCGCGCGAGGATGTCTACATCGCGAACGTGCTCAAGTGCCGTCCGCCGGGGAACCGCGACCCGCGGCCCGAAGAAGCGCGCAGCTGCCGTGGTTATCTCGAGCGCCAGATTGAACTGGTCGATCCGGCGCTGATCGTGGCCGTGGGCAGGGTTGCAGCGCAGACGCTGCTCGAAACGGACGCTGCGCTCGCGAAACTCCGTGGTCGCGTGCATGGCCTCGGCGCCCGGCAACGTCCGCTGATGGTGATCTACCACCCGGCCTACCTGCTCAGGAGTCCCGGCGAGAAGCGCAAGGCCTGGCTCGACCTGATCCAGGCGAAGCAGGTGTTCCAGCGTCTCGAGCGAGGCGAGCAGGTGCTGTCGTGAGCGCCGCAGGCGCGGATGCGCCGGGGAGACACCCGCAGCTGGTGAAGTTCCGCGCGATGACGCCCGGCGACGTGCCGGCAGTGGGCGTCCTCGAACGGGCCGCCTATCCGTTTCCATGGAGCGACGGGATCTTTCGAGACTGCGTCAGGGTGGGTTACCTGTGCAGGGTCGCCGAGCTGAATGGCCAGGTCGTTGCCTACGGGATCGTTGCCATGGGGGCCGGTGAAGCCCACATCCTCAACCTCTGCGTGCGGGGCGACCTGCGCGGACGCGGCGTGGGCAGGCAGATGCTGAAGCTGCTGCTCGAGCGGGTACGGGAGGCCGGTGTCAGTGACGCATTCCTCGAAGTCCGGCCTACCAACACGCTCGCGATATCGCTCTACCAGTCGGTCGGATTCGTGCAGGTCGGCCTCCGGAAGGGCTACTACCAGGCCGCGCAGGGGCGCGAGGACGCGCTGGTGTTGAAGCTCGCGCTGACGGATCCCGCGCGGGACGAGCGGCCGTCCCTGATAGAATCGCCGCCCCAGACCCGACCGACCGGCCCCGACCGATGAATCCGATACGCGACGAAGTGGCGCGCCGCCGCACCTTCGCCATCATTTCCCACCCCGATGCGGGCAAGACCACGCTCACCGAGAAGCTGCTGCTGTTCGGGGGCGCGATCCAGCTGGCTGGCACCGTGAAAGGACGCAAGGCTACAAGGCATGCGACCTCGGACTGGATGGCGCTCGAGCAGCAGCGCGGCATCTCGGTCACGTCGAGCGTGATGCAGTTTCCCTACAAGGGCCGCATGGTCAACCTGCTCGACACGCCCGGCCACGAGGACTTCTCGGAAGACACGTATCGCACGCTGACTGCGGTGGATTCCGCGCTGATGGTCATCGACTGCGCCAAGGGTGTCGAGGAGCGCACGATCAAGCTGATGGACGTGTGCCGGCTGCGCGACACGCCGATCATGACGTTCATCAACAAGCTCGATCGCGAGGGACGTGAACCGCTGGACCTGCTCGACGAGATCGAGAAAGTGCTGCGGATCTCGTGCACGCCGGTGACCTGGCCGATCGGCATGGGCCGCGACCTGCGTGGCGTCTATCACATGCTCGAGGACCGCATCTACGTGTACCAGCCAGGCGAGAAGGGCCGCGCTGGGACGCACGAGACCATCGACGGCCTGGCGAGCGAAGCCGCGGAACGATTCCTCGGCGACCGCGCGCAGGCGTTCCGCGACGAGGTCGAACTGGTGCACGGCGCGTCGCCGGCGTTCTCTCGCGAGGAATACCTCGCGGCGCGGCAGTCGCCGGTGTTCTTTGGTTCCGCGATCAACAACTTCGGGGTTACCGAGCTGCTGTCGGCCTTCGTCGAGCTGGCCCCTGCGCCGAGGCCGCGCGAGA
Source organism: uncultured Gammaproteobacteria bacterium (assembly GCA_963732415.1). GTDB lineage: Bacteria > Pseudomonadota > Gammaproteobacteria > Steroidobacterales > Steroidobacteraceae > RPQJ01. Next base: position 818,549 of record CAVSZK010000019.1, on the reverse strand, counting down.
CCACTTCGCGCAGCGTGGACGCGTTCGAGGAGACGCTTACCGGGTTCGTGTTCAAGATACAGGCCAACATGGATCCGGGACACCGGGACCGCATAGCGTTCATGCGTATCTGCTCGGGGCGATATGCCCGCGGCATGCGCTTGTTTCACACCCGGCTCGGCAAGGAGGTGCGCATCGCCGACGCGGTCACGTTCCTCGCCTCCGACCGCCAGCACGCCGAGGAGGCCTACGCGGGCGACATCATCGGGCTGCACAACCACGGCACGATCAATATCGGCGACACGTTCACCGAGGGCGAGGCGCTCACGTTCACCGGCATTCCGAATTTCGCGCCCGAGATGTTCAGGCGCGTGGTACTGCGCGATCCACTGCGCATGAAGGCGCTGCAGAAGGGCCTCGACCAGCTCTGCGAGGAGGGCGCAACCCAGCTGTTCCGCCCGCTCAGGAACAACGACCTCGTGCTGGGCGCCGTCGGCCAGCTGCAGTTCGACGTGGTCGCGTTCCGTCTGCAGGACGAGTACTCGGTGCAGGCGACATGGGACGCGGTCAATGTGTACACGGCGCGCTGGGTCTACTGCGCGGATCCGAAGAAGCTCGCCGAGTTTCGCACCAAGGCCCACGACAACCTCGCGCTCGACCACTCGGGAGCGCTGGTCTACCTCGCGCCGACCCGCGTGAACCTGCAGCTCACGATGGAGCGCTGGCCCGACGTCATCTTCAGGGAGACACGTGAGCACCTCGCCGCAGCGGCGTAGGGTCCTGACGCGCCGGCCCGTCGTCGCCTGGGCGCTGTACGACTGGGCGAATTCGGCATTCGCGACCACCGTGATGGCCGGGTTTTTCCCGGTGTTCTTCAAGCAATACTGGAATGCGGGCGTCGCGGCTACCGAGAGCACGTATCGCCTGGGCGTTACCAGCGGCATCGCGAGCCTGTGCGTCGCGTTGATGGCGCCTGCCCTGGGCGCGATTGCCGATCGTGGCGGCGCGCGCGTCCGGTTGATGGTGATTTCAACGGTACTGGGCGCGTCGGCTACGCTGGCGCTGTCGGCGGTCGGGCAGGCGCACTGGCAGGTTGCCGCGGCGCTGTTCCTGGTGGCGTCGCTCGGATTCTGGGGCGGCATCGTGTTCAATGACTCGCTGCTGCTTCACGTGGCGGAGCCCGACGAGTACGACCTGGTATCGGGCTACGGCTATTCACTCGGCTACCTGGGCGGCGGGCTGCTGTTCGCGGTCAACGTGATGATGACGCTGCATCCGCAATGGTTCGGACTCGCGAATGCGACCGAGGCGGTGCGCTGGTCGTTCGCCAGCGTCGGCGTGTGGTGGCTGCTGTTCACGGTGCCGTGTGCGGTGTTCGTGCACGAGCTGCGCGACCAGCGGGCGCAGGTTTCGATGGCGACGGCCGTCCGCCAGGGGTTCGGCGAACTTCGGGGCACGCTGCGCGAGATCTCGCGCTACCGTCCGCTGCTGTGGTTCCTCGGCGCCTACATCCTGTACATCGACGGCGTGAACACCATCATAAAGATGGCGGTCGACTACGGCCTCTCGCTGGGATTCGACCAGTCAGACCTCATCAAGGCGCTGCTGCTCACGCAGTTCGTCGGATTTCCCGCGGCGCTGGCGTTCGGCTGGCTCGGCAGGAAGATTGGTGCGCGCAGGGGCATTTTCATCGCGCTTGCGGTGTACCTCGCGGCGACCATTTACGCGTATTTTTTGCAGGAGGCGCGAGATTTCTACGTGCTGGCCGGCGTAGTCGGCCTGGTGCAGGGCGGTATCCAGTCGTTGAGCCGCAGCTATTACGGGCGCCTGGTGCCGGAGGGCAAGTCGTCGGAATTCTTCGGCTTCTACAACATGATGGGCAAGGCATCGGCGATCGTCGGGCCGGCGCTGGTCGGAATCACCGCCGCGGTGACCGGCGACTCGCGGCTGTCGATCCTGTCGATCGTGATCCTGTTCATCGCCGGCGGGGCGCTGCTGGCGGTCGCCTCGAGAGTGGAGAGGCGCGACGCCAAATGATGAGGACCCGGCGCCGCGGCAGCGCCGCGGCGGGTCACCAGGCTGCCGGATCGAGCCCGTAGAACTGCTGCATCAGGCCGTAAAGGCGTGGATGCCGGTCGCGGAATTCCCGCGGACGCTCGAAGAAGTCCTCGGTCGCTACGGCGAAGAACTCGGTCGCGTCCTCTGCCGCGTACGGGTCGAGGAAAGTGTCCTCGCCGCGGCCTACAGCCTGTTGCAGAGACTCGCACTCGTGCTGCATCCCCGCCGACCACGCCTCCAGCGTGCCCGGCCCGCGGGCAGCGAGTCCGAGTCCTTCGGCGTCGAGGAAGTGGGCGAATTCGTGCAGCGCCACGTTGTAGCCCTCGCCCGGGAAACGCGCGGCCTCCATGACGTCCTCCCAGGAAAGGATGATACGGCTCGAGTCCCATGCCTCGCCCGACAGGTCGCGCCGGCGCTTTTCCACGACTCCCGCCTCGTCCTCTACCTCGTCCTCTACCCGGAACGCCGACGGGTAAACCAGCACGGAGTGCAGCGCTTCGTAGTGGCCGCGCCTGCCCAGCAACAGCAGGCAGGCGAGCGCCGCAATCGTGGCGCGAATCTCGTCACTGACGACGAGCCCGCCGCAACCGACGAATTCCTTCTCGGCAAGAAACGCGCTCACGAGGCCATCGTGCCGCGCCGCCAGTCCGGGCGGCAGGCGACGCCTCGGCGGCACGTTGCACTCGATGCAGGCGATCGTGGCAGGTGGCAGCGGCCGTGCCATGGCGGCCCGGCGCCGGCGTGCGGCCACCAGCGGGCTGCCCACCAGCCACGCGAGGACTGCGGCGGCGATGAGCGCGATCGCCGCTGCCGCGCCCGGCATTTCAGCCCAGTTTCTTCAGGCGGCCTACCAGGTCCACGTACGACTTCATGGCCTTGTCGGTCGGCGTGCCCTTGGCGCGTGCCCAGGCGTCGTATTTCGCGCGATTGACGAAATCGAACGCGCCGGGCCGGTCGCCGGACACGTCGCCGGCCGTGGACTGCTTGTAGAGCGCATAGAGACGCAGCATGTCCTCGTCGGACGGCCGCGACGGGAGTTTCTGCGCGTCCTTCGATGCCGCTTCGAACTGCTTCTTCAGGTCTGCCATGGTCCTGACTCCGACGCTTGACTGGTGCGCCAGCATACCCGAGGGGCGCTCAGGTGCGCAGGCGGTTCACCAGGTGCTTGAGGCGGCTCAGGTCGCCGGCAGCGGGGCGCGGCCCGTAGCGCAGGCCGGAGTAAAGGTCGCGTATCCGCGCGATGTCGACCGCCACGTCGGGACAGGCCGCGGCGGCGCGATCCAGGAAAGCGATGGGCCCCTCTGCCGGGCCGGGCACGAGGCCGCGGCGACGCAGGCGCCTCGCGGTCTCGGCATGCAGCCGTGCCGGCCAGTCGCGCGGGGGCTCGCGATGCTTCCAGGCTACGTATGCCGAGAGCGCGACGAAGAACGCCGCGAGACATGCCGCGAGGCCCAGTCCCAGAGTGCGCCAGTCGGGTTCCTCGAAGCCGAGGCGCTCGAGCAGGTCGAACTGCCTTGCCGCGCTGAAGCGCACGACCCGCTCGTTCCAGAAGTCGTTTACAAGGTCCCAGGTGAGCGTGACCTGCAGCCACAGCGCGCTCTCCTGCCGCAGCCGCCCGGGCGCGGGTTCGTCGGCGCCCACCGCGTTCACGAGTCCGCGCTCGATGCGTTCGGGCGCGACGGCCGCGGTCGGGTCGACTCGCACCCATCCGCCGTCCTCGAACCATACTTCCGACCATGCGTGCGCGTCTGACTGGCGAACCAGCATGTAGCCGCCGATCGGGTTTAGTTCGCCCCCCTGGTAGCCGGTCACGACGCGCGCCGGCACACCGGCGGCGCGCATCACCACCGTGAACGCCGAGGCATAGTGCTCGCAGAAACCCTTGCGCGTACTGAACAGGAATTCGTCCACTGCGTTACCTGCCAGCCGCGGCGGCTGCATCGTGTACTCGAATGGCTGGTCGCGGAACATGCGCAGCATTGCATCGGCAATCTCGCGCGGTTCACCGTAGCGCGCGCGCAGCGTGCGCCCGAGTTCGACGCTGGCCGGATTCCCGGTTGGTGGCAGTTGCGTGTCGCGGCGACGCAGGGATTCCGGGAGCGTCGTGCCGGCACGATAGCGTGGAAAAGAGCGCAGGCTGAACGAGGCGACATCGGTGAGCGGGCGCGGGGCCAGCAGCGTGAAGTCGTAGGCCCTCGACGCCAGCTGCGCCGGCCATTCGCCCGGCAGGTCGAGTGCAAGTATCCAGTTGCGATCGTGCGGTTCGAGCGTGACCTGGTAGTCGACCGGCGCGCCGAGCGGGGTTACCTGCTGGTCCGGGAACGCCTGGCCGCGCGGACGCCGCCAGCTCCGGCCGTCGAATTCGTGCAATACCGGACCGCGCCAGTAGCGCTGGGCGGGTGGGGGCGGGTCGCCTGCGAAGCGGACGCGGAACGCCGGCTCCCCGGAAGCGCTCAGGTCCGAGACGTCGCCCGGCGTCATTTCGTCCGACAATCCGGTGCGTGCGGAGCTGGGGGCCGACAGGCCCCAGAATGGCCCGGGCAGGCGTGGAAAAAGCACGAACAGCGCTGCTGCAAGCGGCAGGGCCTGCAGCAGCAGCGCCGCCGCACGCCGCAGCACGTCGCGCCGCGAGTCGCCAGCGGTGCCGGAGTAGACGCGGAGCAGGGCGCCGGTCGCGAGCAGCGCCCCGATGAGCAGCCAGGGAAGCAGGTGCAGCCGCTGGTCGCGCAGCAGGGCCGCGTAAAGCAGGAACCAGGCGATGAAGACCAGCACCGTGAGGTCGCGCGGCGCACGGGTCTCCAGCAGTTTTGCGGCTGCCATCAGCGCGAGCAGTGCCGTGCCGGCTTCGATGCCGTTTACGGTGCGATAAGTAGCGAGAATCGCGAACAGCGCCGCGACCGCGGCGGCGGCGCGCAACCAGCGGGGCGGCAGCGGCAGCCCACGCCGGTCCGCGGCCCAGCGCCACGCGATCGCGGCAAGCACCAGCAGCAGCACCCACCCCGGCAGGTTCGTGAAGTGCGCCGCCACCGATACGGCTAGCGCGGCAAGCACGCCGTCGAGCCCGCGCAGGTCGGCACGCGTCGATTCAGCCACCGGCGTCGCCCCGGTCGAAGAGAGCGAGTGCATCGAGGCAGCGTTGCAGTTGGCCGGTGCCGATGTTCGCCTCGAAAGCCAGGCCGGGCAGCCGCAGGCCGAAGGCTTCCCCGCTTCCGTGTGCGTCGAGTACCCATCGGCAGAGTTGCGAGAGTCGCGCCTCGGTGTCGAGTCCGGGCAGGCTGTCCCAGTCGAACACGTGCGAGACGACGTCGGTGCCGCCGTACTGCTTCGTGTGCAGCCCGCGGCCGCGCGCGTAGGCTTTCCACGCAATGCGCCGCAGCGGATCGCCTGGCTGGTAGGGCTTGAGTCCCGTGAAGTCTTCTTCGCCCCTTGCCCGATCCTGCGCTCCGCCGGTGTCGGTCTCGACGCCAGGCGGGGGCCGGCCGCGCTCCGCAGGCTGGGGCCACGCGATGGCCGAATAGCCTGGGTGTACGACGGCCCAGGCGCGGAACAGCCCCAGCGGGTGGCGCGTCGCGAGAACGAAGCGTTCGAGCCGCACGTATCCGCGACGCTCGGCGTGGAGCGCGATTCCCGCCGCTGCGGTGGCAGCCGGCGGGACGTCGACGACTTGCGCGGCCGCCGTCTTGTCCGGTGCAAGTTCGATGCCGGGCCTCGGCGCACTCGCTCGGTTCTCGAGCAGCAGCCGGAAGCGAACGTCCTGTCCGGCGAACGCGGGCTCGGTCGCGAGCAGCCGCAGCTCGAGTCCCGACAGTGTGCCGTGGCAGTGGTGCATCGCCACGAAACCGAGGCCGACCAGCAGGAACGCCAGCCCCAGCGCCAGGTTGTTGCTGTAATTCAGGCCGCCGGCAATCATCGATGCGACCATCGCCGCGTAGGCCACCCCGAGACGCGTTGGAAGTATGTAGATGCGCCCCCGGCGCAGCGCTACGGGGTCGTGGTCCGTACCCTGCCGACGCCTGATCCACGCGCCGATGCGCCCGTGCAGGCCGGCGCGCAGGCGTCGAATCACTTGGCGCATTACGTTCAGGGTACGGGGACGGACTCGAGGACGTGCAGTCCGACCTGGCCGGCGTCCCGGAAGCGCGAGGTCTCGCGCGGCGCAAGGCGATGCCCGACGACCGCGGGCAGCACGGCCTGCACGTCCTCGGGTAGTACCCCGGGACGCGCGTGCATCAGCGCCCAGGCCTGCGCTGCGCGCAGCAGCGCAATGACCGCGCGCGGCGAGAGCCCTGCCTCGAATTCGCTGGCCTGGCGCGTGTAGCGGGCGACCGCCTGCACGTAGTCCAGCAGCGCCGGCGAGGCGTGTACGTGGGGCACCTCGGTCTGGACGCGCAGCAGCTGCTGCGGCGTGAGTGCAGGTGCGAGTGCCGTGAGCAGGTCACGCCGGTCGGCTCCGAGCAGCAGTTCGCGTTCCAGCTCTGCCGCGGGATAACCGAGCTCGATGCGCATCAGGAAACGATCGAGCTGTGATTCGGGCAGCGGGAATGTGCCGACCTGGTAAACCGGGTTCTGCGTCGCGATGACGAAGAACGGCTCACTCATCGGGTATGTCGTGCCGTCGGATGTGACCTGGTGCTCCTCCATCGCCTCGAGCAGCGCGCTCTGGGCCTTGGGCGTCGCCCGGTTCACCTCGTCGGCCAGCACGAGCTGCGCGAACACCGGGCCGCGATGGAAGCGGAACTGTCCCGTTTCGGCATCGAACACCGACACCCCCGTGATGTCCGCGGGCAGCAGGTCGCTGGTGAACTGGACGCGCTGGTAGGTCAGTCCGAGGATCGCCGCGAGCGCGTGGGCGAGCGTGGTCTTGCCGACCCCCGGGATGTCCTCGATCAGCAGGTGTCCGCGCGCGAACAGGCACGCGAGGCAAAGCCGTATCTGCCGCTCCTTGCCGAGGATGATTCGGTTGAGCGAGGTGACCGCTGCCTCGATGCGCTCGAGGGCCGCCGCGTCGAGCTGGACCGGAGCGCGATGACCTGTCTGGTTCATGCGCCGGCCGTCCCGGGCTGCAGCGACTCGAGGCGCCGCAGCTGCTCGCCGAGCTGTGCCAGCTGGCGCTCGAACTCGGCAACGCGTCCACGCTCCTGCGCGACGACCTCCGGCGGCGCGTTGGCCACGAAGCTGTCGTTACCGAGCTTGGTGCGCGCGCGGTCGAGGTCCTGGGCCGCGCGGGCACGGCGCTTCTCGAGGCGCGCAACCCCGGCCGAGACGTCATCCACCAGCCGGTCGAATGGCGCCAGTATCGTGCGACCGGCGCTGACCGCGATGGCGCAGGGCGGCAGGTCCGCCTCCGAGGCAACCAGCGCCAGCGACTCGAGATTTCCGACCCTGGCGATGGTGGGTCCGAGCGCGGCGATCGCTTCGGCATCGCCTGCGTGGTCGCTGCGCACGTACACCGGGGTGGCGCGCGAGTGCGGCACGTCGAGCTCTCCGCGGATCTGTCGCACGCCGAGGACCACGGCCTGCAGCAACGCCACCTGGCGTTCCGCCGCGGCGTCCGCGGCGAACTGGTCCGCCAGCGGGTAGGGTTCGATCATGATCGTCGGCCCGTCGCGGCCCGCGAGCGGGCCGACGCGCTGCCAGATTTCCTCGGTGATGAACGGCATCAGCGGGTGAAGCATTCGCAGTGTCGCCTCGAGCACCTGCACCAGCGTGTGTCGCGTGCCGCGCTTCTGTGCCTGCGGTGCGTCAGCGGACTGCAGCACGGGCTTCGAGAGCTCCAGGTACCAGTCGCAGAATTCGTACCAGACGAACTCATACGCCGCCTGGGCCGCGAGGTCGAATCGGTAGCTCGCGAAATTCTCGCGTACCGCGGCGATGGCATGGCCGAGGCGGCCGCGAATCCAGCGGTCGGACACCGTGTACTCGTGCGGGCCGTCGAGTGCGGCGGGATCGTCACCCACGCTCATCATCACGAAGCGCGAGGCGTTCCACAGCTTGTTGCAGAAGTTACGGTAGCCCTCGATGCGCCCCAGGTCGAAGCGGATGTCACGGCCCATGGTCGCGAGCGACGCGAAGGTGAAACGCAGCGCATCGGTGCCGTAGGACGGTATGCCCTGCGGGAACTGCTTGCGGGTCGCCTTCTCGATCGAGTTCTTCATCTGCGGCTGCATCAGGCCGGTGGTGCGCTTGGCAACCAGCACGTCGAGTTCTATGCCGTCGATCAGGTCCAGGGGATCGATGATGTTGCCCTTGGACTTGGACATCTTGTTGCCGTGCTCGTCACGGATCAGCCCGGTGATGTACACCTCGCGGAACGGAACCTCGCCAGTGAACTCGAGGCCCATCATGATCATCCGCGCGACCCAGAAGAAGATGATGTCGAACCCGGTCACCAGCACCGAGGTCGGGTAGAACGCGGCGAGCTCCGCAGTGCGCTCCGGCCAACCCAGTGTCGAGAACGGCCACAACGCCGAACTGAACCAGGTGTCGAGCACGTCGTCGTCCCGGGTGAGTTCGACCTCGCGCCCGTGGCGCTCACGAGCCTGGGCACGCGCGCCGTCTTCGCTGCGCGCCACGAATACGTTGCCCTCGCTGTCGTACCACGCCGGTATGCGGTGTCCCCACCAGAGCTGGCGGCTGATGCACCAGTCCTGGATGTTGCGCATCCACTGGAAGTAGGTCTTGGACCAGTTGTCGGGCACGAAGCGTATGCGGCCGTCCTCGACGGCGCGGATGGCCGGTTCGGCGAGCGGGGCGATGCTCACGTACCACTGGTCGGTGAGCCACGGTTCGAGCACCGCACCGCTGCGGTCGCCACGTGGTACGGGCAGTGTGTGCGGGTCGGTCTTCTCGAGCAGGCCTGCCGACTCGAGGTCAGCGACCACGCGCTTGCGGGCCTCGAATCGGTCGAGTCCGCGGTAAGGGGCGGGTGCTGCGTCGTTCAGTACTGCGTCGGCATTGAACAGGTTGATCAGCGGCAGGTCGTGGCGTCGGCCGATCTCATAGTCGTTGAAGTCGTGCGCCGGCGTGATCTTCACGCAGCCGCTGCCGAAGGCGGGGTCGACATAGTCATCAGCGATGATCGGGATCAGCCGGTCGGTGAGCGGCAGGCGGATCTCGCGGCCGACCAGGTGGCGGTAGCGCTCGTCCTCGGGATGTACGGCTACCGCCGTGTCGCCCAGCATGGTCTCGGGGCGGGTGGTCGCGACCACGACCTGACCGGAGCCGTCGGCCAGCGGATAGCGCAGGTGCCACAGGTGGCCGGGCTCGGGTTCCGAGACGACCTCGAGGTCCGACAGGGCCGTGTGCAGCACCGGGTCCCAGTTGACCAGGCGCTTGCCGCGGTAGATGAGGCCCTTGTCGTGCAGCCGCACGAAAACCTCGGTGACGGCCTCCGACAGGCCGTCGTCCATCGTGAAACGTTCGCGCGACCAGTCCACAGAGTCGCCGAGGCGCCGCATCTGGCGGCTGATGGTGTCTCCGGACTGCTCTTTCCACTGCCACACGCGTTCGAGGAACGCCTCTCGCCCGAGGTCCTGCCGCGATCGGCCCTCCGCATTGAGTTGCCGCTCGACCACCATCTGCGTGGCGATGCCCGCGTGGTCGGTGCCGGGCTGCCACAGAGTGCGGTCACCGTCCATCCGGTGCAGGCGGGTCAGCGCGTCCATCAGCGTGTGCTGGAATGCGTGCCCCATGTGCAGCGTGCCGGTCACGTTCGGTGGCGGAATCATGATGCAGTAAGGCGCGCCGGAACGCCCTGCAGCAAACCAGCCGGCCGCTTCCCAGCGCTGGTACTGGCGCGACTCGATGTCGCCGGGTGAGTAGCTCTTGTCCATCCTCGGGATCAGGCGTCGCTGCCGGGCTCGCGGAAGTGCTGCTCGATGATTCCTGCTATCAGGCTCGGTAGTTGGGCGCGCAGCCGGTCGGAGACCTGCTCGAGCAGCAGCGCCTCCATCTCGCGGCAGGCGTTGTGCACCAGCTCGTCGGCGTGGTCGTGGATGGCCGTGGCCAGGTGAGCCTCGATCTCGCCAAGGAACTCGGCCGTACGGTCCACCGAGGACACGACGCCCGGCGCGTCGTTCTCGATGATGTCGGTCAGCACGGGAATCGAATCCATCACCTGGTGCATGCGTTCCTCCGCGCTCAGACGTTCTGCGTGCCGGGTTCGAGGCCGGCCTCGCGATAGCCACGCCAGCGAACCCGTGCCCGGCGCTTCGCGTCGTCGTCGCCTGCGACCAGCTCGCAGACGCGCGCGTAGCGGACGGCGTCCGCCGGCAGGTCGTCGGCGAGGTTTATCAGCACGTCGAGGTGCGACTCTGGCAGTGCGCCGCTAGCGATCAGCACGGGCGTGGCCGCCGCGAAGCCCGGTTCCGCGGGCCAGACGCCGTGCGGCACGAAGCTACGGTCGCTGAAGGTCCACATCAGTTCATCCAGCTCGGCGGTCTGTGACGGGCCGGCAGTGCGCACCGCGACGCGCATGCCCTGGTCGCACGCTTTCTCGGCAATCCGGCAGGCCGTGACCAGGCGCGCGCGCGCATCCGGCGCGCCGAGCAGGTAGAAATCGACCCTGGTGGCGGAAGTCCCTGTCACGGTCAGCGGCGGTTGATCAGGAAGTCCACGAGCAGCGGCACCGGGCGGCCGGTGCTGCCCTTCTTCGTACCCGTGAGGTAGGCGGTGCCGGCAATGTCCAGGTGCGCCCAGCGCAGGCCGTCGGTGAACTTGGCGAGGAAACAGGCAGCGGTGATTGCACCGGCCTCGCGGCCGCAGGAGTTCGTGAAGTCGGCAAAATTGCTCTTCAGCTGCTCGTGGTATTCCTCGGCCATCGGCATGCGCCAGGCACGGTCCTCGGCGCGACGTCCCGCTTCCTCGATCTCAGTGGCGAGTTCGGCGTCGTTGCTCATCACCGCGCTCAAGTGGGCGCCCAGCGCGATCACGCAGGCGCCCGTGAGCGTCGCAATGTCGAGTACCACGGCGGGCTTGAACCGGCGCGCGTAGGTGAGGGCGTCACACAGGATCAGCCGGCCCTCGGCGTCGGTGTTGATCACCTCGATCGTCTGGCCCGACATGCTGTGCACGATGTCGCCGGGCTTGGTGGCGCGGCCGTTCGGCATGTTCTCGCAGGCGGGAACGATGCCGACGATGTTGATCGGCAGGCCGATCTCCGCCGCCGCCTTGATGGCGCCGAATACGCTTGCGGCGCCCGTCATGTCGAACTTCATCTCGTCCATGCCGACCGGCTGCTTCAGCGAAATGCCGCCGCTGTCGAAGGTCACGCCCTTGCCGACCAGCACGACCGGTGCTTGCTTCGCTGCGGCGCCCTGGTAGCGCAGTACGATCATCCGTGCGGGCTCGTCGCTGCCAGCGGTCACCGACAGGAACGACCCCATCTTCAGACGGCGCAGTTCCGGCTCGCCCAGCACCTGTGCACGAACGCTGCGGTGCTGGCGCGCCATGTCGCGCGCCTGCTTGCCGAGGTAGCCTGGCGTGCAGACATTGGCCGGAAGGTTGGCGAGATCCCGCGTAAGGGACGTGCCGAGGGCAATGCCGTGGCCGTGCGCGAGTCCACGTTCGGCCTGTTTCTTCTGGTCGCGCTCGGCGACCGCGATGCCGAAGCTGCGAAGAACAGGTTCCTTTGGCTTGCGAGAGCTGCGGATTACCGGGACGCGATAGAGGGCATGGCCGACGGCCTCGGCCGCGAGGCGGCCCTGGTAATAGGCATCCGTACTTTCGACGGGCTCCTGCGAGATGTAGCTGACCGCGTCCCGGGTGCCGGACCTGGCCAGCGCCGCCGCCGCCGCCAGCAGCGCTTTCTTGTAGCGGCGACGGTCGAAGCCGTCCTTGCGACCCAGGCCTACGACCAGCACCCTCTCGCAGGGTCCTCGCTCCACGTCGAGCAGGGAGGTTTCGCCCGCCTTGCCACGCAGGTCGCCGCGCTTCACCAGGCGCGCAATGCGGCCGCCGAGCGCCACATCGAGCTGCGCCGTGGCGATGCCCAGCGCGCCCGACTCGTAAATCCCGACGACCGCGCAGTCCGTGCGCTGGCGCGTAGCTGGTCCACTGACGGCATGGAAACGCATGCTTGTTCCTTCCTTGTTTTCCTTGTTGCGTGTCGCTCGAGACGCCCGCGGCGATCCCGGCTGGTGGCCGGGAGCTCGCGACCGCTACACTTGCCTGCGCACCGCCTTGCGCGGGGTCGACGGCCAGCGCCCGGCCCGTCGCCGGCGGTCGTCGGAGTCTACCGTTTCCCGCTCGGAGCCGCGACCTGTGCTGACCCGGCTTGACCGCTACCTGCTGCGTGAGGTGACCGTGACGTTCATCGCCGTCACCGGGGTCCTGCTGCTGATCCTGCTGTCGAACCAGCTCGCGCGCGTGCTGGGACAGGCCGTGCAGAGCGGCTTTCCGGGTTCGGTGGTGCTGGCCCTGATCGGTCTCACGACGCTGCAGCAGCTCACCGTGCTGGTGCCGATCGGCTTGTACCTTGGAATCGTGCTGGCCCTCGGGCGCCTGTACCACGAGAGCGAGATGACGGCGATGGCTGCCTGCGGGGTCGGCACTGCCAGCATCTACCGGCCAGTCGCACTGCTCACGGTGCTGGTCGTTGCGGGGCTCGCCGTCTTGTCCTACCGCGTGGTGCCCGCGGCGGGCGTGCGTGCGCAGGAAATCCGCGTCGAGGCGCTGCGGTCCGCGCAATTTGGCTCGCTCGAGGCCGGGCGTTTCCGCAGCTTTTCCGGCGGCGACATCGTCTTCTACGCGGAGCGGGTGCGTCCGAACGGCCAGCTCGAGGGCGTGTTCGTGCAGCGGCGGGTCGGGGATCGCGTGGAAATAGCCGTCGCCGAGCGTGCGGAGCAGAGGGGCGCCGGCAAGGCCGAGCAGCTATTCGTGCTGTACGACGGCCGGCGCTACGAGGGAATCCCGGGTGCGCTCGAGTGGCGAGTCGTCACGTTCAAGGAGCACGGCATCCCGGTGCGACTTCCCGAGGTGAAGGCCAAGGCCGAGAAACTCTCGGTGAAGCCTACCAGCGCGCTGATCGGCTCTCCTGACGCCGCCGAGCGCTCAGAACTCGCCTGGCGTACCGCGGTGCCGATCATGGCGTTCGCGCTGATGCTGCTCGCCGTGCCTCTCGCCAAGCTGCGGCCGCGACAGGGCAGGTTCGCCCGGGTGGGTCTCGCCGTGCTGGCCTACTTCGTCTACTCGAACCTGGTCGCCGCGGTGCGTGTGTGGATCGAGAAAGGCAGCCCGGGTGGTGCCTTCGGCATGTGGTGGGTCCACCTGGTGCCGGTCGCAGTCGCGGCGCTGCTCGTCTGGCGTGACGAGCGGCTCGGGCCTTTGCGCCGTCGGGCGCGGAAGACGGGAGGCTGAGGTGCCGATTCTCGCGCGCTACATCCTGAGGACGGTCTTCGCGTATACGGCACTCGTGCTCGCGGTGCTGCTGGTGCTCGGCGCACTGTTCCTGTTCATCAATGAACAGGACGACATCGGCACCGGAACCTACACGGCGACGCAGGCGATGACCTACGTGTTCTTCAACCTGCCGAATTTCGCCACCCAGCTGTTGCCGGTGGCCGCCCTGATCGGCTCGCTGCTCGGGCTCGGCAACCTCGCGCGCGGCAGCGAGCTGGTGGTGATGCGTGCCTCGGGCATCACCACGCTGCAGATGTGTTCGTGGCTGGCGGTGGCGGGCCTGATCCTGGCCATGCTGATGGCGGGCGTGAGCGAGTTCGTCGCGCCGCCGCTCGAAAAGTACGGCCGGCAGGTGAAGGTGTTCAGCAAATACAACGAGTTCAGCTTTGCCGGCAACCGCGGCGCGTGGGTCCGTGACGGCGATGCGATCATCAGCGTCGAACAGCAGTCGACCGAGTCTCGCTTCGGCGGCGTGCAGATATTCCGCTTCGGGCCGGGTCGTGCGCTGCTGGAGGCCGGGCGCGCAGACGCTGCGAGCGTTGACGAGGGAACCGGGTGGCAGCTCGAGAACTACGCGGAGACCCGTTTTTCCGATTCCGGGACCGAGGAGAGGAAAGTTGCCGTCGAGGAATTTCGCTCCAAACTGTCGCCGGATTTCCTGGGGCTTGCGGTAGTGGAACCGGACGCGATGGGTCTGCGCGACCTCAGGGCCTACGTCGAGCACCTGAAGCGCAACGACCTGGACGCGTCGCGTTTCGAGGTCGCGCTCTGGTCGAGGATGGCCCGTTACGTCGCGCTGCTGCTGGTGCTGATGCTGGCGTTGCCGTTCTCGCTCGGTCCGCTGCGCGCTTCGGGGCAGGGCGCGAAGATGATAGTGGGCATAATGATCGGCGCCGGTTTCGTGATGATGAGCCAGACGCTGGAAAACAGCGGGCAGATTCTCGGGCTGTCGCCACTGGTGACCGGCTGGCTGCCGACGGCGCTGCTCGCTGCCTTCACGCTGACGATGCTGGTGCGCACCCGCTGAGCGTGTCAGTCGCCGGACTATGCCCGCGGCACGACCACCACGCGGGTGCGCGACAGGCGGTCGTGCCACGCACGCTTGCCGGGGTCGAGCGCGATCCAGATCCATCCGAGTCCCGCAGGCAGCAGCGACACGACGGCCGCCGCCAGCCGCAGCAGCGTGTCGCCCCAGGTCAGTCGTGCGCCATCCTCGCGTTCCAGCCGCAGGCGCCATGACTTGAGTCCCAGCGTCTGTCCGCTGCGCGTCCAGAACGAGCCGTAATACAGCACGATCAGGCCCGCAAGCACGCCTCGATACACCCACTCGAGCGAACGGCTGCCGGCGCTGGTGATTGCTTCGCCGCCGGTCAATGGCAGGAAGAGTGTCGTCGCGACCATCAGCACTGCGACGAGCAGCAGCGTGTCGTAGAGCAGGGCGCCGAGGCGGCGCAGCAGGCCGGCGGGCATCAGCTGCGACTCGGGCCGGCGCGGCAGGGCGCCCGAAGACTGGTGACCGGGTCTTGGTGGAACATGGCTGTAATCGTGTGGGCCGGGATTTCCGACCGCGCAGACAATAGTTCACGCGGCGAGCCGAGTCACGCGGCATTGCTAGAATCACGTGGCCCGCAGTCGGGCGCGACGGAGGCCCGATGACGACCCGCGAACAAGCTGTACCTGATGCACCGGCCGCGCCACCGCGATTGGTCTGGGACCTGCCGCTGCGCACGACGCACTGGCTGCTGGTTCTGGCCGTGGCCGGCGCGTGGGCCACGCATTATGCCGGCACGCGCTGGTTCACCTGGCATCGCTGGTTCGGCTACGTGACGCTGGTGCTGGTCGTGTTCAGGATCACGTGGGGATTCATCGGTACTCGGCACGCGCGCTTCGGGTCCTTCGTGCGCGGCCCGGGCAGAGTAGTCGAGTACCTGGGTGGCCGGCCAGGGCGCGCGACACCTGGTCACAATCCGCTCGGGGCGCTGAGCGTGCTGGCGATGCTGGCGGTCCTGCTGTTCCAGGCGGCGACGGGGCTGTTCGCGAACGACGAGATCGCGAGCGCCGGTCCGTTCTACGGCTGGATCGCGCAGGGCACCAGCAATCGCGTCACCAGCCTGCACGAAGCCAACTCGAACCTGGTGCTCGCGCTGGTCGTGCTGCACGTCTGCGCGATCGCATGGTATGCGCGAGTGGCGGGCCGGCCCATGGTGAGCGCCATGGTCACCGGGAAAAAACCCGCATCCGAGGTGCCGCACGGCGAGGCCATCGAGAGCTCGCGTACCTTGCTTGCGATGGCGGTCGTCGCGGCGCTCGCGATCGCGCTGGCGCTCGCGGTGCGCGCGGCGCCGGACGCGGTCATCGCGTTCTACTGAAAATCAGTCCGCCTTGTACTTGTCGTGGCAGGCCTTGCACGTGTCCGCCATGCTGAAGAACGCCGCCTTGGTCTTTGCCGGGTCCCCGCCCTTCGCGACCTCGGCCAGCGCCGCGCTGCGGTCCACCAGGTCCTTGAGCTTGGCGTCGAAGTCGGCGCGATTCGTCCACATCGCCGGCTTCAGCTTCGAGTTCGCGACGTCCTTCGAATCGGGAGAATAGGATTCGGCCAGCATCGGGGTGAGTTCCGCGACCCGCCCGGCGCGTAGCGCGAACTCCGACGCGTTGAACGGGACCTTGTCCTGGGCCATCGCGCCCATCGGCCCCACGTTCCAGACGATGACCTGGTAGAGCGCCTTGCGGTAGCCGAGGATCTTCTCCGCCTTCGACGGGGGACCGTCAGCGTAGGCAATGCCCGTCAGCGCGATCGAGGCGGCAACCAGGGCGAGAAGAGGGCGAAACGCGGATCGTATGTGCATTCGAAACTCCGGTGAAAGTGGCTCGCTGCGCGGGCGAGCGACCTTACATCAGTCGCGGCGAGCCCGCCAAGACCCCGCGCCCCGGGGCGTCTGCAGCGCAATCAGTCCGGGATGGTCCGGGCCTTCGCTTCGATGGCCGCACGATGCGTACGCAGGATGGCCCAGACCTCCTGCTCGGGCGGCCTGTCGGCCAGGCGGCAAATCAGGCTGGCGAGTTCTGGCCACGCGCGTCCCCAGGAGAGCATGCGTGCGGCGTCGGCGATCACCATCGTCGCGACCTTGTCGGGCTTGGGCGGCTTGGATGCCTTCGCCGCGGTGGACTGCACGGCGGGCGACTTGTCTGCACCTGCCCCCGTCGCCTGCGCGGGCGCTGCCCTGGGCTGTGCGGCACGCGTCGCCGGCCTTGCGGCAGGCTCCTTTGCCCGCGGGGCAGCCGCCTTCGCGTGTGAAGCGGGCGTCCTGGTGGTGCGGGGTCGTACGACCGTTGCCTCGATCGTGGGCCGCGGCGCCTCGACCGTCGGGGAGACAGTCTCCTGTCCCGGTTCGCACGGAGTTGCCGCGGCCTGCGGAATGAAGCGTTCCACGTGCTCGGACCCGAGCAGCGTCGTCAGGAAACTCATCAGCTCCAGTGATTCGGCGAATGCCCCGTCGCCATTCGCCTGGTGGTCCGTGACCTGCCGGCGCAGTTCGCCGAGTCGCGAGCGCGCGAGTTCCACGATCCAGCGGGTCGGCCGCTGATGGCGCGGCCAGTCCTGCACCTTCGCGTACGCCGCATCGTCGAGTTCCAGGTAACTCGTGTGCAACTCGACGCTCGCCATCCAGCGATCGAGGAGTTCGTCAATTCGCTTGTCGGCCGCGCTCATGTCCTGTCCTGTCCGGTCCGCTCCTGTATCCGGGCGGAGTGTAAGGCCTGCCGGCCAATTTCACCCGAACTGCCATGCCCGGAACTGGAGCCTGCGACGTGGTTCCCGCTCCCCGGCGCTCGAGGCACTGCTTTCCCGCAACGCAACGGGATGCCCGTGGGGAGAGTCGCGGCCTCTGCGCTGAGAAGTGCGCGGAGAAGGGTGCAACGGCCTTGTCGTTACAGTATGGTCCGCTCGCAATGCAGTCGACCCCAAAGCAAGGCATGGCAACCGGCTTCGATCCCTGGTCAGGAACACGGGGTGTCGGTGCGAGGGCGGCATTTGCCGTGCCGCTGGTCATCGCCGTCACTGGTCACCGCGACCTGCTGTCGACGGAAATTCCCGGGATCCGTTTGCGAGTTCGCGAGTTCATCCTGCATCTGCAGGATGCCTATCCCGACAGGGCAATCGTACTGATGTCGGCGATGGCCGAGGGCGCGGACCGGCTCGTCGCGGAGGAAGCACTCGACATTGGTATCCGGCTGATGGCGGTGCTGCCGATGCCGAAGGACCGGTACCTGGAGGATTTCAGTACGTCCGCATCACGCGGGGAATTCGAGCGGCTTTGCGCCGCCGCGGCCGAAGTGTTCGAACTACCGCTGGCCGAGGTCGCAGGCGGCCATCCGGCACGCGCGCCGCAGGTCGATCGTGAGGCACAGTACGCGCAGTGTGGTGTTTTTCTCTGCGCGCACTGCCACATCCTGCTCGCGCTGTGGGACGGCAAGGCCTCGCCCAGGGTCGGAGGCACGAGCCAGGTAGTACATTTCCATCACCACGATTTCATGCCGGGCTACGGCGCCCCCGCGTCCGCGAGCCGCCTGGCGCTGACCGACGACGAGAGCGACCTCGTCTACCACGTCGTATGTTCGCGCGGTCGCCCAGACGGCGCGCCGGCCGACGGCCTGCGGCCGCTGGACGTGTCGTGGTTCACCACCGACGAGAGCAGGCCGCGCACGAGCGAAATGCCGGCGCGCTACCGACGCGTGTTCCAGCGGTCGAGCGAGTTCGGCGAGGACGCGGCGCTGCATGCGCGTGAGATCGAGAGCGGGTGCTATCCACTGCTCACCGATGCGCAGGTCGCAAGCCTGCCGCTGGGACTCACCGACATCAATCGTGTGTTCTGCGCTGCCGACTGGCTCGCTGGCCATTACCAGAAGCGCTTCATCTTCACGCTTCGAGTGAGTCACGTCTGTGTGTTCCTGACGGGCCTCGCCTATATTTCCTACACGGACTTCTACTCGACCCGTCTGTTCCTGTTCATGGTGCTGGCGTTGATGCTGGCCTCGTCCGGCATCAATCGCATGTCACGACGCGGTGGGTGGCATCGCAAGTACCTCGACTACCGGACCCTGGCCGAAGGCCTGAGAGTGCAGTTCTACTGGGCCGCGGCCGGCGTGACCAGCGGCAGCATCACCAAGTTCGCGCACGACAACTTCCTGCAGATGCAGGATCCGGAACTCGGCTGGATCAGGAACGTCATGCGCGTGGCAGGCACCGAGTACGACGCGCGACGTGGCGCGGATCCCACCGGGCTGCGCTTCGCAATAGACGAGTGGATCGGCGACGAGCGTTCCGGGCAACTGGGGTACTTCCAGCGCAGGACATCCGAACGCATACGGCGACGCGAGACGACCACCTCGATCGGGCGCGGGGGCATCTGGGCCAGCACCGCGGCGCTTGCGGTGCTGATGTTCGTCGGCGCCGGGATCCCCGACGAGGTGCAGAACCCGCTGGTGTACGGGATGGGATGTGTGCTGCTCGCGGTGGGCGTCCGGCAGTCCTACGCGAAGGGCACTGCCGAGGCGGAACTCATCAAGCAGTACGAGTTCATGGGCCGCATCTTCCACAATGCGCGGCGTCGTCTCGACGATGCCGTGGATGACGTGGCCCGGCGCGGAATCCTGAAGTCGCTGGGCGACGCGGCGCTGGAGGAGCACGCGCAGTGGATCCTGATGCATCGCGAGCGATCGGTCGGGCAGGAGGATATCGTCCGGCTGGGCTGAAGGCAGCGGCGCCAGTCGGCGGATCCGGGCTCCCGGACGGGAGCCTGCGTGGACTTCATCGCGAGGCGGTGGTCGCCAGCAGCCTCGAATAGAAATCCGTCATGCGATGGAGGTTGTCCAGCGTCAGGTGTTCGTTGGTGCCGTGGATCATCTCGAAGTCGCGCAGCGACGCGACGATCGGCTGGAAGCGGTACACGTCCCGGGCGATGCCCGCAAGATAGCGGCTGTCGGTTGTCGCAGTGACGAGGCCTGGCGCCACCGGTACCTGCCCGCCGTCGTATGCGAGCGCGCCGATCACGCGGTAGGCATCCGAGTCAGTCGATGACACCGGCGAGGGATCGTAGGCCGGGCCGTCCCAGGCAAGCTGAACGTTCAGCCGTCGCGTGGCGGTCTGCGCGCGCGCCATCACTTCTGCCGCGGTATTCTGCGGCGCGATGCGGTAATTGATCCACGCAGTCGCGTCCTGCGGCAGCACGTTTTCCTTTGGACTGCCGCGCAGCATGGTCGGTGCGATGGTCGTATGCAGCGATGCGGCGCCGGCTGGCGTGGCAGCGATCCTGGCTATCAGCAGCGGTTCGAAGAGCCATGTGTTGGCCACGGCAACCCTGGTGAGGAGGCCGGCTTCGGGCGCTAGCGTCTGGATCATGTCGGCCGCGGGTCCGCCGAATCGCATCGGGAAAGGCCGCGACGCGACGGCGAGCACTGCCTTGGAGAGTACCTCTACGCCGGTTTCGGGCGGGGGCGCGGAGGAGTGGCCGCCCTTTGCGGGCGCAGTGATGCGCAGTGTCGCGTAGCCCTTCTCGGCGATGCCAACCAGCGCGACGGGTCGTCCTGCCAGCGGCAGGTCGGACACGATGGCAAGGCCTTCGTCGAGTGCGAAAAGCGGAGCGAGGCCGCGCGAGCGCCAGGCTTCGGCGACCGTGCGTGCGCCCGTGCCCCCGGCTTCCTCGTCATGGCCGCTAAGTACGATGACCGTGCGGCGCGGCGTGAACCCCGAGGCTGCCAGCGCCTCGATGGACTCGAAAATGCCGATCAGCGAGCCCTTGTTGTCCACCGAGCCTCGTCCCCAGACGGCGTCGTCGGCGACCACGCCCTCGAACGGCGGGTGCGTCCAGTCACTTTCGGTACCCGGCGTAACAGGCACCACGTCGTGGTGTGCCAGAAGCACGATCGGGGCGAGCGTGGCGTCCGCACCCGGCCACGTATAGACGAGGGTGTGGTCGGCCACGATTTCGCGTTTCATCGCCGCATGCGCTGCGGGGTAGGTGGCCTCGAGCCACGCGTCGAACCGGTCCCATTCGCCCCAGTCGTTGCTCGCGCTGTCCTGGTGGCTGACCGTGCGGAATCGAATGGCCTCTGCGAGGTGCTGTGCGGCGCCCGCCACGTCCACATTCGGCGCCTCGGCCAGTTCGACCGACCCGAAATCCAGCGCGGCCCGCGGCTCGAAGGCCACGGTGCGGACAGTCACGACAATAGCGGCGATCGCAATGATGCCGGCCGTCGTGTAGCCAATTGCCGAGAGTCTGTTCAAAGCCTGTCCCCGGTGTTCGCGAGATGCGTTGGAGCTTTTGAACCCATCGGCGTGCGGCGTCAAGCTCAGGTCGGCTCACTGGCCGGAGCATTCGATGGTCGTTCGTTGCCGAAACGCAGCTTGCAGGACCATCGCGTCGGCTGGACAGTCCCGGCCGGGCCTGTATCCTGCCGCGACGCCGCTGGCGCGGCGGACAGGCGGGAGCAGCAGTGACTCACATTGCAGAAGCAGTCGCGACCGAGGTCGCCGGCGGGGTAGAGCTGAGTCGCAGCCTGCGCTCCCGGCACGTGTCCATGATCGCGATCGGCGGCATCATCGGGGCCGGCCTGTTCGTCGGTTCGTCGACGGCCATCAACACCGCTGGCCCGGCTGCGGTCGTTTCCTACGCGATCGCGGGACTGATCATCCTGCTCGTCATGCGAATGCTCTCGGAGATGGCGATCGCGGTCGAGGGTGCGAAGACCTTCCCTGAATTCGCGCGCGTGGGCCTCGGCCACCTGGCCGGGTTCCTGTCTGGCTGGCTCTACTGGTACTTCTGGGTAGTGGTGGTCGCGATCGAGGCAATCGCCGGCGCCAAGATCATCGGCGACTGGTTTCCGTCGCTGCCGGTGTGGATGGTTGGCGTGGTGCTGATGGCACTGCTCACCGCCGTAAACCTGATGTCGGCGCGCTCCTATGGCGAGTTCGAGTTCTGGTTCTCGTCGATCAAGGTCGCCGCGATCATCGTCTTCATCCTGGTGGCCGGCGCATTCGCGTTCGGCGTCACCTCGGGAAGCGGGCCGTCGTTCGCGAACCTGACCCAGCACGGCGGGTTCGCTCCGTATGGCTGGACTGTGGTGCTGGCAGGTGTTGCCTCGACGATCTTCTCGCTCTGCGGCGCGGAAATCGCCACCATCGCCGCGGCCGAGTCCGAGGAACCCGCGAAGACGATCTCGCGGATGACGGTCACGGTATCGGTGCGGATCCTGATCTTCTACGTCATCTCCATCCTGCTCATCGTCGCGGTGGTGCCGTGGACGGACGTGATCCCGGGCATCTCGCCGTTCGCGACTGCACTTCGCGTAATGGGCTACGGCCGCGCCGACGTGATCATGAACGCCGTGGTGCTGGTCGCGGTGCTTTCCTGCCTGAATTCCGGGCTCTACGTGACCTCGCGCGCGCTGTTCGGCCTCGCCAAGTACGGTGACGCCCCGCAATGGCTGGTGCAGGTGAACTCCCGCAAGGTGCCGGCACGCGCCATCATAGTCGCGAGCCTGTTCAGCTACATCGCGCTTGCTGCCGAGCGGCTGTCGCCTGAGCACGTGTTCAGTTTCCTGCTGAACTCGTCTGGCGTGACGATGATGCTGCTCTACCTGATGGTGTCGGCTGCCCAGTTGCGCCTGCGCTCCCAGTTCGAAGCCAGCGCGCCCGAGCGGTTGCAGATCCGCATGTGGTTGCATCCCTACGGCACGTGGTTCGCCATCCTGGGCCTGGTCTCGATCATGGTGTTCATGGGGCTGACGCCCGCACTGGCGAGCCAGCTGTGGATGAGCCTGCTGGTGGCGGTCGGGTTTGCGGCGGCGTTCGTACTGCGGCGCATTGCGGCCCCCCGCTGAGGTAATCTAGGCGCCTATGGCCACGCCGGCAGACGTATTCATCAGCTACTCGCGCGAGGACAAGGATCGTGTCCTCGAGCTCGCATCGAGACTGCGCGGGGCAGGTGTGTCCGTGTGGATCGACCAGGGCGGCATCGACGGCGCTACGTTGTGGGGCGAGGAGATCGTCAACGCGCTCGACCAGGCGAAGGTGCTGCTGCTCGCAGTGAGCGCTGCGGCTGCCCGCTCGCACAACGTGGCGAAGGAAGTGGTGCTCGTAAGCGAGCGCAAGGGGCACATACTGCCGGTCGATCTCGAACCGACGACGATACCGGCCGGCCTCAAGTACGCGCTGGCCGGCATCCAGCACGTCGAATATTTCCAGGGCGACCCCGACGCAAACCTGAAGACGATCCTGCGCTCGCTGGAGCGCGCGGGTGTCACGATTGCTCCACCGCGGAAGACCGCCGCAGCACCGACAGGCGAATCATCGGGCTCGTTGGCGGGTGCGCCGCCGGTCGCAGGCGCCGAGGGCCAGGTCGAGAGCGGGGCGCTCGCGGTGCTGCCGTTCGACAACATCAGCTCCGACCAGGAGACCGACTACTTCAGCGACGGCCTGACCGACGAGTTGATCGCGCGGCTCTCGATGGTCAGCGAGATCGAGCTGGTCTCGCGGTGGGCGTCGATGCAGTACAAGGGCCGCGCACAGGACATCGGCGGCATCGGCACCGAGCTCGGCGCACGCTACATCGTCGGCGGCAGCGTCAGGCGATTCCAGGACTCGGTCCGGATCACCGTGCAGCTGGTGGACGTCGTGACGAACCGGCAGGTCTGGGGCAACACCTACAAGGGCAAGCTCGACGACATCTTCGACATCCAGGAACAGGTCGCCAACCAGATCGTCGAGGCGCTGAAGCTGAAGCTCAGTTTCTCGGAGAAGGTTTCGCTGACCAAGCGGCAGACGGTCAATGCCCAGGCCTACGACCTTTACCTGCGGGGCCAGGACTATCTGTACCGCCTGACCAAGAAGGGCACCGAGTACGCGATCCAGCTGTTCGAAAAGGCCATCGAGCTCGATCCGCGTTACGGAGCCGCATATGCAAGCTGCTCCTGTGCGTACGGCCAGATGTACCAGTGGTTTTCGCGTGAAGACCGATACCGCGACAGAGCGCAGGAATTCAGTTTCAAGGCGCTGATGTACGACAGCAACCTGCCCGAGGCCTACACGGCCATGGGATTGTCGTATTTCATCTGGGGAAAGTTTGACGAGGCGGCGGCTTCGGTCCACAAGGCGATCGAACTCGATGCGGACGATTTCGTGGCGCACTGGACGCTGGGGCGCATCCACTTCTCGACCGGCGAGCTCGAGAAGGCAATCTCGCACTTCCAGCGTGTGATCGAGATCCAGCCGGGCTTCTACATTGCCTATTGTGACCTGAACCAAGCGCTGATCGGCCTGGGTCGGGCGGACGAGGCATTGGCCGGTTCGCACAAGGTCCTGGAACTGATGCCGAACTATCTGCTGCAGAACCCGGACGATTCGCGCGCACGCATGATCTACGCCGTGACCTTCTGCAACGTGGGTGACAAGGAAGCGGCCATTCGCGAGGGCAATGCTGCAATTGAAGCGAGCCCCGGGGATTCGGTGATGCTGTACAACGCAGCCTGCCTCTATGCCCGACTCGGCGAGACTAGACGCGCCGTGGCCACGCTGCGGCAGGCCATCGAGGCAGGCGTGCTCAACTACGCCTGGATGAAGAACGATCCTGACCTGGATTCGCTGCGTGACGATCCGGAGTTTGTCGCCCTTACCCAGGAGGGCTAGCGCCACTGCGGACGTCCCACCGATGGTCGGCCCGCTGGTGGACCTGGAGGCATCGAGCCCCGGCGGCTGCTACCTCAGTGCGGTTGCAGCGCTACCCCCCCCCTGTCCCACGGCTCTCCAGAGTGCCGCGATGGCATTTCTGACAGCCCTCACGAAATTTCAGCTGACCTGATGGGCTGAGACATGCGGTCCATGTCTCGTGGCGGCCAGTTCTGCTTGCATTTGTAATCCATATATGAGACAAAAGATCTCATATATGGCAAAAGATGCCTCAAGGTCGGTCATTGCTGCCTGCCGACTCTGGCTGCGGCCGATGGCGCGCTGGCTCATGCGATCCGGCGTCACCTGGAAGGAATTTGCCGAGCTATCGAGAGAGGCCTTCGTGCACACGGCATTTGAGGAATTCGGCATCCGCGGACGCCCGACCAACGTGTCCAGGGTGGCACTGCTCACAGGCTTGTCCCGGCGCGACGTGCGGCGAGTGCGGCAGGAGGTGGCGGCTGCGACGGACTCGTCCGCTGAGGATTCGCTGAATCACGCCAGCCGTGTCCTGTCGGGCTGGCATACGGATCCGAATTTTCTCGCACCTGACGGCCGGCCGCGGGCACTGCCGGCGCGAGGCGAAGGCGCGAACTTCGAGATGCTGCTGAGGCGCTACGCCGGGGATATTCCGGGCACCGCGCTGGTCAAGGAACTGCTCAAGTCAGGATCCATAGAGCGACTGGACGATGGCAACTATCGGGCCGTGAGGCGGTACTACATGCCGCGGCAGATGGATGGCCATGCGGTCGAGCGTGCAGGAAGCGTGCTGGCTGACCTCGTGACAACCATCGAATACAACCTTTCGCGCGCTCCACGTGAACCTTCTCGCTTCGAAGGGCGCGCGCAGAACAGGCTCGTGGACAGGCGAAAGCTGCCCGCGTTCCGGGCCTTCGTCGAACGCGAGGCACAGGGGCTGCTGGAGCGGGTGGATGAATGGATGGCTTCCAATGAGGCAAATGCCGCCGGCGACGGCACCGAAGCGGTGCGGCTGGGTGTCGGCGTCTATGCAATCAACGACTAAGACTGCCGGAGAATCGACATGATGTACGTGCGCAGGATTGGATTCACGATGGTCGCGCTCGCTGCAGGGCTGGCCACCGGGTGTGGTGGCGGCGGCGGTGGAGGCAGCAGCAGTTCGGGCAGCGGCATCGATCGCGGCGGCATCACGATCGCGCAGGGGCCGATCAGCGGCTTCGGCAGCGTGATCGTGAATGGCGTGCACTACTCCACGAGCGGCGCCACGATCACCGTTGACGACCAGCCTGGCTCGGAATCCGAGCTGAGAGTCGGCTACGTAGTAAGGATCGAAGGTACGCTCGACGCCAGCGGAACGACCGGCACGGCAAAGACAATTTCCTTTAACGACAATGTCGAGGGTCCGGTGCAGTCGATTGACCTCGTGGCGTCGCGCCTCGTCGTACTCGGCCAGATCGTACAGGTCGGTCCTGCCACCTCATTCGACGATTCGATCGTTCCTCGCGACCTCGGCGGATTGCTGGTCGGAGATCGGGTCGAGGTGAGCGGCCTGGTTGGATCGGATGGTGTAATTGCGGCAACTCGCATCGAGCGCAAGGGCGCAGCCGGCACCGTCGAAGTCCGTGGTGTCGCGAGCGGTGTGGACAATGCGGCGCACCGGCTGCAGATCAACGGCCTGACTGTCGACTATTCGAGCGCGCAGCTCAGCGGATTCGCGTCTGGCCAGCCTGCAAACGGCGACGTGATTGAGGCGAAGGGAACCGTGGACGGTTCCGGCATGCTCAATGCGACCCAACTCGAGAAGCGCAGCGATAGCCTGCCAGGCACGCCCAACGACAAGGCCGAACTCGAGGGTCTAGTCACGCGTTTCGTGTCAGCCACTGACTTTGACGTCGCCGGTCAGCGCGTGACGACCACGGCAGCGACCGTCTATGAGCATGGCACCGTGGCAGACATCGCCCTGGATGCCGGCATCGAGGTCTCAGGTACCTTCGATACGAGCGGGAGGATCGTGGCGCAGAAAGTTGAGTTCCGTCTCTCCAGCGACCTCGAGCTGGTGGGATCGGTGGAATCGGTCAACGCAGCCGCAAACCTGCTCACCGTTCTCGGTCAGTCGATCCGGACCACTGCGGAGACGCGATTCGAGGATCACAGCGCCGCCGACATCCAGCGATTCAGCCTGAACGACTTGAACGTGGGGGACATCGTGGAGGTACGCGGCTATCGCGACGGCGCCACGATCGTCGCCACGTTGCTTGAGCGCGAGGACGCGGCTGGCGGCGGGTCGGAGGTAGAGGTCAAGGGACCGGCAACCAACGTCGTGCCGCCGAATCTCACCGTCGCCGGGGTCTCCGTGACGACGACGGATGCGCCGCCGACGCCGACAGAATTCAGAGACAAAAACGGCGTGTCGATCTCGGCCGCTGCCTTCTTTACTGCGGCGCCGGGCCGCGAGGTGAAGGTGCGCGGCACGACGGTCGGCAACACCGTGCTGGCCACGAGGGCCGAACTCGAGGACTGACCGGGGATCCGGGGTAAGGCGGGCGCCACTGGCGTTCGAACCGATCAGTACCGAGTTTTCAGAGGTGTGACGATGAATCAGATCCAATCAAGATTGATCCTGCCCGCGGTGGTGGCGCTGCTCGCCGCCGCCTGCGGCGGAGGTGGAGGTGGAGGAGGTTCGCCTGGAGGGGGACTGTCTCCGTCCGGTTCCGGCGACGCCACGACGATGATCGTTACCGGGGCAATCGACGGCTTTGGCAGCGTGATCGTAAACGGCATGCACTACGACACGTCGGGGGCCGAGGTTCGAGTCGAGAACCACGCAGGCTCGCTGGACGATCTCAAGGTGGGCCATGTCGTTCGCATGGAAACGCGGGTTGACGACATGGGCGGGGCGAGCGCGAGGCTGATCGAACAGCACCGCCTGTTGCAGGGCCAGGTGCAATCGATCGACGCCACGGCCGGGACCGTGACAGTCGCTGGCCAGTCGGTCCGGGTCGATGACGATACGTCGTTCGATGATTCGATTTCGCTGGCCGGCATGTCTGTGGGCGATCGCGTCGAAGTGCACGGCTTCAGCAGTGCGAACGGACAGGCCCATGCCACGCGTATCGAGAAGGCGGAGTCCGGCGACCTCGAGGTCGAAGTGAAAGGCCTTGTGGAATCGCTGGACGCCGTGGCCAAGCGCTTCCAGGTGGGCTCCTTGTGGGTCGAATACTCGACGGCGGCCGTCGACGGATTCGGCTCGTCCGGCATCGGCGAGGGTGACCTTGTCGAAGTCGCAGGCCGCCAGGTCCTCGCGGACGGCACGCTCGTAGCGTCGCGCGTCCACAGGGACGACGACGGAGTAGGCGCACAGGTCGGCATGCAGGCCGAGATAGAGGGTCTCGTCACGAGGTTCGTGTCGGCCACTGACTTCGATGTCGGAGGCCAAAGGGTCACAACCACGGGCAATACGATCTACCGCGGCGGGTCGGCTGCAGACCTGAGGCTTGACGCCAAGGTCGAGGTCGAGGGTCGGACTGATTCAGCCGGAACGCTGGTCGCGGCGAAAGTCGCGCTGCAGCAATCGTCGTCAGTGCGTCTCGGTGCGGCAGTCGAAGCCGTCGATACAGGTGCCGGCACATTCCGGATGCTAGGTCTCACCGTCACTTTCGACTCCTCGACACGCAGAGAGGATAACGAGGACCACGACCGCTTCTTCGCCCTCGACGACCTCAGGGTGGGCGACTGGGTCGAGGTTCGCGGGTACACGGATCCAGCCGGCAGCGGCAAATTGATCGCCACGCGTCTCGAGCGTGAAGAGGCCGAGGATTCCAGTGAAGTGCGCGGTCGTGCGGACTCACTCCAGGCGCCGCGCCTCCGGATCGCAGGCGTCGCCATCGAGACGACGCCTGGCACACGATTCGAGGACCAGGACCAGGAAATTGACTCGGCCGCGTTCTTTGCGGTTGCCAACGGCCTAGTCGTCGATGCGCGCGGATCCTGGGACGGCGTCGCGCTGAATGCGAGCAGGGTGGAGATCGACGGTGAAGGCGGGGCATCGCCGCCGCCACCGCCGCCGCCGCCGCCGCCGCCGCCACCGCCGCCACCGCCACCGCCGCCGCCGCCGCCGCCGCCGCCGCCGCCACCGCCGCCGCCGCCGCCGCCGCCGCCGCCGCCGCCGCCGCCGCCGCCGCCGCCGCCACCGCCGCCGATTGACGGTGCGGCGCTATATGCATCGAAGTGTTTCCGTTGCCACGGTGCGATCAACGCAATACAGATGATGCCGGCGTCAAACAGGACCGCCGCCGACATTCAGCGCGCCATCAACGAGAACAGGGGCGGCATGCGATCCCTGAACACGCTGACGCCCGCCGAGATACAGGCCATCGCAGACGCGATCAGGGCAGCGAACCCGTAATAACTCCAGGAACCCCGGACCTCTCGGTCCAACTCGAGGCGGGTGGCTCTGGCTGCCCGCCTCTTTTTTCTAGTGAGGGGCAATGGCCAGATCACGCGACGCGACGTGACCGAGCGGATTCTCCCTGTAGCCTTCCACGTACGGTTTCACCAGTCGCTTGGACACGCGGAAGAAGACAGGGATCACCGGCACGTCAGCCAGCAGCTGGCCTTCCGCGCTTTCCAGTGCTGCCGCCCGCGCCGACGGGTTCACGGCAAGGCGAGACCGCAACAGCAACCCGTCGTAGCCGGGGCTGCTGTAGCCAAGCGTGTTCTGCGGGTTATCGGACTGGAATACGCCAGCGAACGCCTCCGCATCCACGAAATCGGCCGACCAGCCAAGGCGAACGAGGTCGCAGTCACCGGGGTGGTCCCTGGTGTCGAGATACACGTTCCATTCCAGTTCCACGATATCCGTCTCGACGCCCAGCGATGTGCGCCAGAGGTCTGCAAGTGCGACGGCCGTGCGGTGGTGATTCGCGCTGGCGTCGGTACAGAGACGGATCCGTGCGGGGGCGGTGTGGTCCGCGCGCGCCATGGACCAGAGACCGCGGGCGTCGTCCGCCGCTTTCGCATAAGGGAGGGCGCTCCAGTCGAATCGTGCCGGGGAATAGCCCGGTATGCCGTCAGGTACCCAACCGTAAGCCGGGCGTTCCCCCGCGCCCGTGACCAGGCGGGTAATACGGTCCCGGTCCACGGTCATGGCCAGGGCCTTCCGGACCCGAACGTCGCGCAGGCGCGACAGATTCACTGCGTACGAATAGGTGCTGAGATAGGGGGAGATCTTCAGTTCGCCCGGAAGGTTTTCGAGGAGCCAGGGCAGCTGCGCGTTCGGCACTTCACTCGTCATGTCGAGTTCGCCGGTCCGGTAAAGGTTGAGTTCGGTCGTGAGGTCGGTGATCAGTCGATGCACTACCTTGCCGATGTGCACGTCATTGGCCGCGTGGTAATACGGGTTGCGTTCGAGTTCGATGCGCTCGCCCCGCTGCCATGACACGAGGCGATAGGCGCCATTGCCTGGCCCAGGCTGCGTGTCTTTCGTGTCAGCGTGCACCGGTGCCGTCACAGGCAGCGCGAGTACGGCGGGGAGGTAGGGCAGGGGACGGCTCAACTTCAGTTCAATGGTCGAGTCGTCCGGCGCGCCGACATGCTCTATGCCTTCGAGCAGTCCCGCATTCGGCGCCACGCTTGCGGGCGACATCACTGCCGCGAAGGAGGCGAGAAAGTCCCGAGCCGTAAGCGAGTCGCCGTTCGACCAGCGCAGGTTGGGTCGCAGTCGTATCGTGAAGAGGAGACCGTCGGCGGAGACCGACCAGGATTGCGCTGCGCCGGGAACGATTCGGCCATCGGATGTTTCCGTCGCCAGTCCCTCGTACAAGTCGCCCACGACCGTCAGTGAAGCGTTGTCGGAGGCAATCTGGGGGTTCAGCGTCTCGGGCTCAGCGCCGAGCCCTCGTCGAAGCACGGTTTCGGCCTGGGTGCTCGTCGCGGACGGAGGCTCGCTGGATCGCTGGCAACCGAACAAACCCATGGCGAGCGCGGTCGCAAGCCATGCGTATCGACTGAAGTCCTGTGATGGCCTCGACTGCGTCACGTGCCGCAGTGCCGGAGAAGCGGGATCATGCGCGATGGCTCGCATGGCGCCAATGATACCGGGGTCCCGAGCCCGAGGGCCGGGTTGCGGGCAACCGCCTTTCCGGGGTTGGCAAACCGCCAGTGCCCCGGCTCGCGACTCAAGTACCTGCAAGGAATGGCGCTCCCAGAGGGATTCGAACCCTCGTACCAGCCTTGAGAGGGCTGTGTCCTGGGCCTCTAGACGATGGGAGCGTGCCCGGAAGATGGCAGGCTGTCGGAGCCTGCGCGAGGGCGCGTATTATACGCAGCCGTTTTAGCCGGTCCAGCGGAAGCCGAATAATTGTTCCCCACAGAAATTCCAGTCACTTCGGCCCACCCGTCGCCCGTCATCGTCCCGCGCGCCGACCACCCGATTTCGCGGGCCAATATCTCTCCGGGCGCCCTGAAGGTGCTCTATCGCCTCCGCGAGGGCGGCTACCAGGGCTTCCTGGTCGGCGGCGCAGTGCGCGACCTGCTGCTGGGCCTGAGTCCCAAGGATTTCGATATCGCGACCGATGCGCACCCTGAGCAGGTCCGCAAGCTGTTCCGCAACTGCCGGCTGATCGGGCGGCGCTTTCACCTGGCGCACGTGCGCTTCGGTCCCGAGATCCTCGAGGTCGCGACATTCCGGGCCGCGCACACCGAGATCGACGAGGACCACGGGGTCGATGAGACCGGGCACCGGGTGCTCGATGCGCACGGTCGCATCCTGCGCGACAACCTTTACGGCAACATCGAGGAAGACGTCTGGCGCCGCGACTTCACCGCGAACGCGCTCTATTACAACATCGAGGACTACTCGATCTGGGACTACGTCGGCGGCGTGCCGGATGCGCGCGCGCGCGTGCTGCGCATGATCGGCGACCCGGAAACGCGCTACCGCGAGGACCCGGTCCGGATGCTCCGCGCGGCACGATTCGCGGCGAAGCTCGGGTTCACGCTGCATCCCGAGACCGAGGCGCCGCTGCACAAGCTCGCCTACCTGCTCGACGGCGTTCCGCCCGCGCGGCTGTTCGACGAGGCTATGAAACTGCTGTTGGCTGGATCGGCTGGCGCGTCCTGCAACCTGCTCGCACGAATGGGCCTGCTCTCGCACCTGATGCCCGACGTGGTTCGCGCGGTAAACGAGGCCCCGGACTCCCCGGGCGCTCGCCTGGTGCAACTCGGCCTCGCCAACACCGACGATCGCGTGCGCGAAGACAAGTCAGTCACGCCAACCTTCCTGTTCGCGGTCTTGCTGTGGCCCGCGATCCTGCGCGAGGCCGGGGCGCCGCGCGGGCCGCTGCCGGGTGATCCGGCTGTGCTCGGCCCGGCCTGCGACGCGGTGATTTCGCGCCAGGTGCGCCGCATCGCCGTACCGAAGCGGTTCACGATGCCGATGCAGGACATCATCATGATGCAGCCGCGGTTCGAACGCCGCGCCGGCCGCCGTGCAGCGCGCTTCCTGGAGCATCCGCGCTTCCGTGCGGCCTACGACTTCCTGCTGCTGCGTGCGGCCTCCGGTGAGGTCGACCCGGAACTTGCTGCCTGGTGGACACGCCTGCAGGAAATGGAGCCGGCCGAGCGGATCGCCGAGGTCGAGAGCCAGCCCCGTACGGGCGAGGCGGCACCGCGCTCGCGTTCCCGCCGGCGTCCGCGCCGGCCCCGCAGTCCCGCCACCTGAGCGGCAGGGCGCGCAGGTGAGCGAGCGGCACTGGATTCCGGCCTACGTTGCGCTCGGCAGCAACCTGGACGATCCGAGCGCGCAGATCGCCCGTGCATTCGAGGCGCTGGGCAGCGTTCGAGACACAAGGCTCGTGCTGCGTTCGTCGCTGTATCGATCGCCGCCATTGGGCCCGGTGGCGCAGCCGGATTTCGTTAACGCGGTGGCGGGCATGCTGACCACGATCGCTCCCCGGGAGTTTCTCGCGGAACTCAAGTCCATCGAGCAGCGCCTCGGGCGGGCGCGCCCGGTCCTGCGCTGGGGGCCCCGTAACATCGACCTCGACCTGCTGGTACACGGCACGACGCGCATCGAGGAGCCGGGCCTCACCGTGCCGCATCCGGGTATCGCAGAGCGCGCGTTCGTTCTCACGCCTCTCGCCGAGATCGCGCCGGACCTCATGGTGCCTGGCCTGGGCCGGGTCCGGGCACTCGCGGCAGTCCTGCCCACAACCAGCCTGGCGCGTATCGCAGCATGAACGAGCGGACGCAGAAGACGCAGGACCCGGCGCAGGTGGTCAGCGCGCCGCACCGTTTCGTGGTGGTGGAGGGGCCGATCGGCGTAGGCAAGACCAGCCTCGCGCGTCGCCTGGCGGCCAGCTTCGGTAGTGACCTGGTACTGGAACAGGGCGAAGAAAACCCGTTTCTCGAGCGCTTTTACCGCAACCCGAGGGCAGCGGCGTTCCAGACGCAGCTCTACTTCCTGTTCCAGCGCGCGCGACAGATGCAGGAACTGCGACAGCAGGACATGTTCCAGCGTGTTCGAGTCTCCGACTACCTGCTGGAGAAGGACCGCCTGTTTGCGCGGCTCACGCTCGACGACGGCGAGTTCGACCTGTACCAGCAGGTCTACGCACGCCTCGCCATCGACGCGCCGGTGCCGGACCTGGTCGTCTACCTGCAGGCGCCGGTGGACGTGCTCCTCGAGCGCATCGGGCGCCGCGGCATCGCCTACGAACAGGCCATCGAGCGCCGATATCTCGAGCGGCTGGGGGAGTCGTACGCGCGCTTCTTCCTCGGATACGACGCTTGCCCGGTGCTGACGGTGAATGCGGCCGAAATAGACCCTGTAGGCAGCGAGAGTGACTATGCGAGCCTGCTTGCCGAGATCGTCCGGGTCCGCAAGGGCCGGCACTTCTTCAACCCCATGAAGAGCCTGCTGTAGTCCCCGGCGTTGATGTTTGGGAGCGCCTCGGTCATCCTTGCCGCCTCCTCGAGACCGCCCCATGTACACACAACTTCAACTGCGCGGTTCGGCCCGCCCACCGGTCACCGTTTCGACTCTCCAGCAGATGAAGGCTGACGGCGAGAAGATCGCCAGCATCACCTGCTACGACGCGAGCTTTGCCGCGCTGGTGGATGAGGCGGACGCGGACCTGGTGCTGGTTGGCGATTCGCTCGGCATGGTGATACAGGGCCATGACACGACGGTCCCGGTAACGCTCGAAAACATCATCTACCACTGCCGCGCGGTGGCCATGGGCCTGTCACGGCCGTTCCTGATGGCCGACATGCCGTTCATGACCTACACCTCGCGCGAGAAGGCGCTGGACAACGCCATGCGCCTGATGCAGGAGGGCGGGGCCAAGATGGTCAAGCTCGAGGGCGGTGCGGGGCAGGTGGGCATCGTCGAGTTCCTCGCGAGCCACGACATCGCCGTATGCGCGCATCTCGGCCTCCGGCCGCAGTCGGTGCACAAGACCGGCGGCTTCAGGGTCCAGGGACGCGACGAGGCAGTTGCCGACCAGATGCGCCGCGACGCGAAGGCGCTGCAGGATGCCGGCGCGGACATCGTGCTGCTCGAGTGCATCCCGAACCAGCTCGGCAAGGAGATCACCGCGGAGCTGCACGTGCCCGTGATCGGCATCGGCGCCGGCCCCGACACGGACGGCCAGATCCTGGTGCTCTATGACGTGCTCGACATCACGCCGGGCCGCAAACCACGGTTCGTGCAGAATTTCATGATCGGCCAGCAGAGTCCGCTCGCCGGCATCAAGGCCTACGTCCAGGCCGTCAAGTCGCGCGCCTACCCGGCCGCCGAGCACTGCTTCTAGCAGCGGCCGCGATGCGGATCATTACGCGCATCTCAGACCTGCGCGACCTGGTGTTCGAATGGCGCCTGGCGCGCGAAAGCATCGCCTTCGTGCCGACGATGGGCAACCTGCACGCCGGTCACGCGAGCCTGGTGGGGGCTGCGCACACGCACGCGCGCCGTGTCGTCGCCAGCGTGTTCGTGAATCCCCTGCAGTTCGGTCCGAACGAGGATTTCAACGCCTATCCACGCACGCCCGACGCGGATGTTGCGCTGCTGACCGAACTCGGCGCGGATGTGCTTTTCCTGCCCACGGTCGAGGAGATGTACCCGAAGGGCTCCGCCGGCAGCACGTTCGTCGACGTGCCCGACCTGTCGAACATTCTCTGCGGTTTGTTCCGGCCCGGGCATTTCCAGGGCGTGGCCACGGTCGTGGTCAAGCTGCTGAACCTCGTGCAGCCGGACGTGGCGATCTTTGGCGAAAAGGACTATCAGCAGCTCACGGTCATCCGCACCTCCGTCGAGGATCTTTGCCTGCCGGTCAGGATCGTTGGCGCGCCTACGGTGCGCGCCGAAGACGGTCTTGCGCTCAGCTCGCGCAACCGCTACTTGACGCCGGAGGAGCGCCAGCGCGCGCCACAGCTCTACCGCGCGCTCGACCGCGCGCGGCGGCAGCTCGAATCGGGCGAGACCGACATCGATGGCATCGAACGCCACGGCATGGAGGCGCTGCGCGCTGCGGGATTCCGCCCCGACTATTTCGAGGTGCGCATGGCCCGCAGGCTGGGCCGCCCGCAGGGCCGCAACGTGGACGTGGTCGTTCTCGCGGCAGCGCGCCTGAGCCGGGCGCGATTGATCGACAATCTGCAGTGCCGGGCCACCGGCGACCTTGGCGATGGGGCCGGCAGCCGGCCTGCAGCCGGAGCGTAGACAGCCCGGAGCTAGCCAGCTGCGCTGCCGAGCGACCAGCCCACCGCCCCGCGGACCACCTCGCTCGCGTGTTCGCGTCGCCGTTCCAGTGCGGCAATCACCTCGGGCGTGCGCGGCGAATTGCCGAGTGCGATGGCGATGTTACGCAGCCAGCGCTCGTGGCCGATGCGGCGGATCGCGCTTCCCGCCAGTCGCTCCTCGAACTCGGCCTCCGACCAGGCGAACAGTTCCGTCAGACGTGCCGCGTCCAGCCCGTTGCGCGGCTGGAAGTCCGCCTCGGCGCTGGTCTTCGCATAGCGGTTCCAGGGACAGACGAGCTGGCAGTCGTCGCAGCCGTAGATGCGATTGCCGATCGCGGCGCGAAATTCCTCGGGGATGGGTCCGTGATGTTCGATCGTCAGGTATGAGATGCAGCGTCGCGCGTCGAGCCTGTAGGGCGCAACGATCGCGCGCGTGGGGCAGACGTCGATGCAGGCCGTGCAGCTGCCGCAATGGCTGGTCACCGGTTCGTCGACCGGCAAAGGCAGGTCGGTGAACACTTCGCCCAGGAAAAACCATGATCCGTCCTCACGGTCCAGCAGGTTGGTGTGCTTGCCGATCCAGCCGAGGCCTGCATCGCGGGCCAGGGCCTTCTCGAGCACCGGCCCGCTGTCGGTGAAGGCGCGATAACCCGACGCGCCCACGGCTGCAGCGAGCCGCTCGGCGAGGCGCGCGAGACGGCCACGAACCAGCTTGTGGTAGTCGCGGCCCAGCGCGTAGCGCGACACGTAGCCCATGGAGGAGCTGCCGAGCACGGCCGCGGCGTCGGCGCACGCAGGCCAGTAGTCGATTCGGGCCGATATCACTCTCAGCGTGCCCGGCACGATTTCTGCGGGTCGCGCGCGGCGTACGCCGTGGCGCGCCATGTAGTCCATACCACCGTTATGCCCAGCTTCCAGCCAGGCTACCAGGCGCCGCTCGTCCTCGGGCAGGTCGACCGCTGCAATGCCGACTTTCTGGAATCCGAGCTCGCGACCCCAGGCCTTGACCTGTGCCGCGAGCGCCGCGGGATCGAAGTTCAATTGGCCTCGTGCAGGCGTTGAGGGTGACGCGCCCAGTATAATGCCCCCCATGCACTCACTCGTCGGCGCCATCTACTCCGCCGCGCAGGTGCGCGACCTCGATCGTCGCGCAATCGACGAATTCGGCATCGCGGGCTACGAGCTGATGTGCCGTGCGGGCGGGGCGACGCTCGATGCACTGTGCGCGCTGTGGCCGGCGGCGAGCACGATCGCCGTCCTGTGCGGCCCTGGCAACAACGGTGGTGACGGCTACGTCGTCGCGCGACTCGCGCGCGCCCGCGGACTGGGCACGGCCGTCGTCACGCTCGGCGACCCGCGTGCGCTCTCGGGGGACGCGCGTCGTGCTTACGAGGACTACTCGGCAGACGGTGGGCGCTGCGTGCCCTGGTCACCGGCGGTGCTCGAGGCAGACGTCATCGTCGACGCGCTGTTCGGCACCGGCCTTGCCCGACCGCCCAGCGGCGATGCAGCCGCAATGATCGCGGGCATCAACGCGTCCGGACTGCCCGTCGTTGCAGTGGACATTCCGTCGGGCCTGCACGCCGACACTGGCGAGGTGCTGGGTGAGGCGGTTCGCGCGGAACTGACGGTGACCTTCATTGGCCGCAAGCAGGGCTCGTATGTCGGTAACGGTCTCGATTACGTGGGACGTGTACTCGTCGACGACCTCGACGTGCCGGCAGCGTGCTTCGACGGAATGATTCCCGTGGCGCGGCTCGTCAGCGAGGAAGCGGTGCTGCGGGCGTTGCCGCGTCGGGCGCGAACCTCGCACAAGGGCAGTCACGGGCACGTACTGGTCATCGGTGGCGGCCCGGGCATGGCAGGTGCCGCGAGGCTTGCGGGGGAGGCCGCGCTGCGCGCGGGCGCCGGTCTGGTGACGCTGGCCGTTCATCCGGACAATTCGGCGATCGCGGCCTCACGGCCCGAACTCATGTGCGTCACGGCGGCGTCGGCGGCCGACATCGCGACACTGCTCGGGAGGGCGACGGTCATTGCAGTGGGTCCAGGGCTCGGCCAGGGGGCCTGGGCCGACACGCTCGTCAGCGCGGCAATCGACAGCGGCCTGCCCATGGTCGTGGATGCCGACGCGCTCAACGGGCTTGCCGCCAAGCCGCGCCAGTGCCAGCACTGGGTCCTGACACCGCACCCGGGCGAAGCTGCGCGCCTGCTCGGTAAAACGCCAGCTGCGGTGCAGGCCGATCGCCTCGGCTCTGCGCGTGAGTTGCAGGAAAAATACGGCGGCATAGCGGTGCTCAAGGGAGCCGGCACGATCGTCTATCCACCCGGTGGACCGGCGCACGTCTGTGATCGCGGCAACCCGGGCATGGCGGCGGGCGGGATGGGCGACGTCCTCACCGGTGTAATTGCCGGTGTCGCTGCGCAGTGCGGCGATCTTGCGCTCGCTGCGCAGGCGGGTGTCTTCGTGCACGCCCAGGCCGGCGATCTTGCATCGCGTGCGGGCGAGCGGGGCATGCTGGCCAGCGACGTGCTCCGGCAGGTCCGGGCCTGCGTGAATCCAGCGTGCGATTGACGGCAGCCGATGCCGCGGAGACACGGGCGCTGGGAGCCCGGCTTGCGGCAGCGCTGCTGGGCGCCGACGAGCCCGGTGCGTTGGTCATCGGCCTGACCGGTGATCTCGGCGCCGGCAAGACGACCATGGTTGGCGGCCTGCTCGCAGCACTCGGGCATGACGGTGCGGCGCGCAGCCCGACTTACACGCTGATCGAGCCTTATGTGCTGTCGGGCCGCGACGTCAATCACTGCGATCTCTACAGGCTGCGACACCCGTCCGAACTCGACGACCTCGGCATTCGCGACCTCGCGACGCCGCGGGGCCTGTTGCTGGTCGAGTGGCCGGAAAGGGCCGAGGGGCGGCTCGGTGTCGCCGACTTGTCGGTCCACCTGGGCTATCTCGACGATGGCCGGACGGTGGAAATCACCGCGGCCAGTGCGGCCGGGCAGCGTGTGCTGACCCACTTCGTCTAGACCGGACCTGATAAATATCGCGTATCTTTATAATTTAATTGAATTAATATCTGAGCCGAGGTAGATTCCCCGACATGATTTCGCGCCCGGCCCGGCTCACAAGGAACCTGCTGGCCTCGGCCGCCCTGCTGGCGGCGCTTGTGGCCGCTGCGGCGACGCCCATCCGAGTCAACGACGTTCGTCTCTGGTCCGGTCCGGAAGGCACGCGGCTGGTGCTCGACCTTTCGGCTCCCGCGAAATACGAGGTGTTCGCGGTCGAGAATCCGGACCGCATCGTCATCGACCTGGAGAACGCCGAACTTTCCACTCGCATGCGCCTCCCGGCCGGGCAGGGCCCGGTGAAAGGCGTGCGCTCGGGGCCGCAGGAAAACCACGGATTGCGCCTCGTGCTCGACCTCGACAGGGCGCGCGACATGCGCAGTTTCACCGTCGGCCCGGAGGGGAGCGCCGGCCAACGGCTGGTCGTTGAACTTCCGCCATCCGCAGCGCCTGCCGCAAGCACCGTGCCTGCATCTGCCGCGGCTGGCGTGGCTGCTGCTGCCGCTCCCGACGCAGTGAATCCCGTAAAGCGCCTGCTCGCGGCCGATGTGAACGGCCGCGACCTGGTGATCGCGGTCGACGCGGGTCACGGCGGACAGGACCCCGGCGCGCTCGGCCGTGGCGGCACTCGGGAAAAGGACGTCACGCTCGCGATCGCACGGCGGCTTGCGGCGGCGATCGACGCGGAACCCGGCATGCGCGCCGTGCTGATCCGCGACGGCGACTATTTCATTACGCTCGGCGGTCGCACGCGCAAGGCGCGACAGCTCGGCGCCGACATGTTCGTCTCCGTGCATGCGGATTCGGTTCTCAAGCGGGACGTGAGCGGGTCGTCGGTGTACGTGCTTTCGCTGCGTGGCGCGTCTGACGAGGCCGCGCGCTGGCTGGCCGAGAGCGAGAACGCCGCCGATCTCAAGGGCGGCGTGTCGCTGGACGACAAGGACGACCTGCTCGCCTCGGTACTTCTCGATGTCACACAGAAGGAATCCGTCAGCAGCAGCGTCGAGGCGGCCGACAGTGTGCTCGCGTCGCTGCGCCGCATCGGCACCGTGCACCGGCCGCGGGTGCAGCACGCCGGATTCGTGGTACTCAAGTCGCCGGACATCCCGTCGATGCTGGTCGAGACTGCTTTCATCTCGAATGCCGCCGACGAGCGCAGGTTGCGCGATGCAGGTCACCAGCGGCGCGTGGCCGAGGCGATCCGCGACGGCGTGAAAAACTACTTCTACGACCGGCCGCCTCCGGGCACCAAGGTCGCCGCGCTGGCAGCCGCCAAGCGTGGCGGGGGCGGCGGCGCCGCGCAGACGCTCGCGGAGCGCTGATCAAGGCATCGTCTGCTGCGCCGGGCACTCCTGGCTCCCGGCGTCCCCGCAATCGACGCCGGCCAGCGACGGTCGCCACGACGCTCCATTTGCTATCCTCGCCGCCCCTGAGCGAGGCCGTCAGCGACCATGACCATCCGGGTCCTTCCCGAGCAATTGATCCACCAGATCGCGGCGGGCGAGGTCGTCGAGCGCCCGGCGTCCGTGATCAAGGAACTCGTCGAGAACAGCCTGGACGCCGGCGCGCGCGCTATCGAGATCGAGGTCGAGGGCGGTGGTGCCGAGCTCTGCAGGGTGCGGGACGACGGGGCCGGCATAGCGACTGACGAACTCGCGCTGGCGCTTGCGCGTCACGCTACCAGCAAGATCGGTCGCATCGAGGATCTCGAGTCGGTTCGCACGCTAGGCTTCCGCGGCGAGGCCCTGCCGAGCATCGCGTCCGTCTCTCGCACCACGATCGTGTCGCGAACCTCGGACGCGTCCGTGGCTACCGCTGTGACCGTAGTGGACGGGGAGATACGCGGTCCGTCGCCGCAGGCGCACCCGCCGGGTACCACGGTCGAGGTGCGAGACCTTTTCTTCAACGTGCCGGCACGTCGCAAGTTCCTGCGCACCGAGCGCACCGAACTCGGTCAGGTCGAACGACTGGTCGAGCGCCTTGCGCTCAGCCGGTTCGACGTCGGCTTCCGGCTAGCTTCGGCGCGCCGCACGCTGGCGGATCATCCGCCTGCGCGTGGCGAGCGTGCCGAGGACGCCCGGGTCGCCGCCGTGCTCGGCGAGGAATTCATCACGCACGCGCTGAAGCTCGACCACGAGGGTGCGGGCATGCGGCTCAAGGGCTGGTTCTGCATGCCGACATACGCCCGCAGCCAGGCGGACCAGCAGTATTTCTTCCTGAATGGCCGACCAT
This sequence comes from uncultured Gammaproteobacteria bacterium, assembly GCA_963732415.1. Taxonomy (GTDB): domain Bacteria; phylum Pseudomonadota; class Gammaproteobacteria; order Steroidobacterales; family Steroidobacteraceae; genus RPQJ01. Next base: position 778,378 of record CAVSZK010000019.1, on the reverse strand, counting down.
TGCGCGACAAGCTGCTGGCCAGCGCCGTACGGCTTGCGTACCGCGACGTGCTCTACCACGGCCGCCAGCCGGCTTACGTGCTGTATCTCGAGATGGACCCGGCACGGGTGGACGTGAATGCGCATCCACAGAAACTGGAGGTCAGGTTCCGCGAGCCCAGGCTGATTCACGACTTCCTGTTTCGCACCATCGAGCGGGCGCTGTCGGAGAACCGGCCCGCACAGGACGCCGCCGGCGCGATCCCGGCGGCCAGGTTCTCGATTCCGCTGCCCACCGGTGGCGCCGGCCCGCACACCTCTGCGCTCGACCTCTATGCGACCCTCGGTGCCGGGATTCGCGAGCAGTCGTTCGCGGCGGATGCCGGGCACGAGATGGGCAGCTGGTCCGCGACCGGGGCGGCGGGTGCGACGCAGTCAGCGGGGGAGGTCGCACCTGGGGCCGGCCATCCGCTGGGTTACGCGATCGCCCAGTTGCACGGCGTCTATATCCTGGCCCAGGCGCAGGGCGGCCTGGTGCTAGTGGACATGCATGCGGCGCACGAGCGCACGACGTACGAGCGGCTCAAGGCTTCGCTCGAAGCGCAGCGCATCGCCGCACAACCGCTGCTGGTGCCGGTGGCGGTCAACGTTTCGGTGGCCGAGGCAGAGGAGGCCGAGGCGCATCGCACACTTTTCGAGGACCTGGGCATCGAGCTCTCGCGGTCCGGGCCGGCGCAGATCATCGTCCGTTCGATGCCCGCTCTGCTCGCCGCGGCCGACCCGGCGACACTCGCGCGTGACATGCTTGCCGACCTGCGCGCGCAGGGCAGTGGCGGCGCGCGGCAGGCGCTCGAGCGCGCGCTCGGCACCATGGCTTGCCACCAGGCGGTGCGGGCGAACCGCAGGCTGTCGGTTCCCGAGATGAACGCGCTGTTGCGCGAAATGGAAACGACGCTGCGCGCCGACCAGTGTGTGCATGGCCGCCCAACGTGGTCATTCGTCGGCATGGACGAACTCGACCGGCTGTTCCTGCGCGGACGATGACTCCACCGGGCGGGAAGATCGCCGACGCGGTCCTGCTGATGGGTCCGACCTGCAGCGGCAAGACCGCGCTGGCGCTCACGCTCGCCGAGCGGTTCCCGGTCGAGATAATCAGCGTGGATTCGGCCCAGGTGTACCGCGGCATGAACGTGGGAACGGCCAAGCCTTCGAGCGAGGTCCTCGCGGCCGTGCCGCATCACCTGGTCGACATCCGCGACCCCGCGGAGAGCTACTCGGCCGGCCGTTTCCGGCGTGACGCGCTCAGCCTGGTCGCCGAAATCCGCGCCCGCGGACGTGTCCCGCTGCTGGTCGGCGGCACGATGCTCTACTTCCGCGCGTTGACGCGCGGAATCGCGCCACTGCCAGAGGCGAACGCCGACCTGCGCGCGCGCATCGACGCGCAGGCGCGCGAGCGGGGTTGGCCGGCGCTGCATGCGGGCCTCGCCGAACGCGATCCCGAGGCGGCGGCTCGAATCAGGCCTGCCGACGGGCAGCGCATACAACGTGCGCTCGAGGTGCTCGAGCTCACGGGTCGGCGTCTCTCGGACCTGCAGAAGCTCGCCGAGCCGGCGCCGCTGTCACTGGTGGCCTTTGCTTTACTGCCGGTCCGCCGGGAGGAGCTTTACAGCCGCATCGACCGGCGCTTCCTGGAAATGATGCGTTCGGGTTTCCTGGACGAGGTTCGGTCGCTGCGGGCACGCGGCGACCTGCATGCGGACCTGCCGAGCCTGAGGTCGGTCGGTTACCGGCAGTTGTGGGCCCACCTCGCGGGCCAGGCTGGCCTGGAGGACGCGATCCTGGCCGGCCAGCGGGCCACCCGGAACCTCGCCAAGCGGCAACTGACCTGGGTAAATGGAGATTCATCGATAAGCTGGCTGAGGAGCCTTGAAGATCAGGAACTTGCACCCATACTGCGAGCCGTGGCACAGGCAGCTGCCGGCTGAAACGCGGTTGGCCTGTGTTAGCATTGAACCCGGTTTCTGCGCGTAGGGGCGTCGTGCCTGACGGTCGACTCAAGGAAGACTCCGCGGCAGGATCGAAGACTAAACAGAACAATACGGAGACGCGATCATGGCCAAGGGCCAGTCCCTGCAGGACCCCTTCCTGAACGCTCTTAGAAAAGAGCGCATCCCGGTGTCGATCTACCTGGTCAACGGCATCAAGCTGCAGGGCCAGGTCGAGTCCTTCGACCAGTTCGTCATCCTGCTCCGCAACAGCGTGAGCCAGATGGTCTACAAGCATGCGATCTCGACCATCGTTCCGGCGCGTAATGTCCGCTTGCCGATTGGCGACGATGAGCTGCCGCCGGAGGACGCGCCGGCTGAATGAGCCGACGCCCCGACGCGCGGAGAAAGGACCCATTGTTCGACAGGCCCGGTAGCGGCGAACGCGCGATTCTTGTCTGCGTCGGCATCGGCCATGCGCCGGATCCGGACCGCGTGGAAGAATTCGGCGCGCTGGCGCGCTCGGCTGGCGCGCAGGTTCTCGAGGTGATGACGGCGACGCGCAGGTCGCCGGAGCCACGCTTCTTCCTCGGCACCGGCAAGGTGGAGGAACTGCGACAGCGCCTGGTCGCACTCGGAGCCGACCTGGTGGTGGTCGATCACGCGCTCTCGCCGGGCCAGGAGCGCAATCTCGAGAAAGAACTCAATTGTCGCGTGCTCGATCGTAGCGGCCTGATCCTCGACATCTTCGCGCAGCGCGCGCGCACCTTCGAAGGCAAGCTGCAGGTCGAGCTTGCACAGCTGGAACACGTATCGACCCGCCTGGTGCGAGGCTGGACCCACCTCGAGCGACAGAAGGGCGGCATCGGGCTGCGCGGGCCCGGCGAGACCCAGCTCGAGACCGACCGTCGCCTGGTCGGGCGACGCATCAAGACATTGAACGACCGGCTCGACAAGGTGCTGGTGCAGCGCGAGACCACCCGACAAGATCGCAAGCGCAGTGCGATTCCGACCGTGGCGCTGGTGGGCTACACCAATGCCGGGAAGTCGACGCTTTTCAATCGCCTGACCTCGGCCAGCGCCTACATAGCGGACCAGCTGTTCGCGACACTGGACCCGACGGTGCGTCGGCTGCGTCTCGCGCCTGGGCTGGAGGTGGCGCTGGCCGACACCGTCGGATTCGTGCGCGACCTGCCACACGAACTGGTTGCGGCCTTCCGCTCGACGCTGCAGGAAGCGCGCGAGGCCGACCTGTTGCTGCACGTGATCGATGCAGCCGACCCCGAGCGTGCCGACAGGATCGACCAGGTGAACGAGGTGCTCGAGTCGATCGGCGCGCTGTCGCTGCCGCAGATCGCCGTGTACAACAAGATCGACCGTTCGGGCGAGAGTGCGCACGTGGAGTTCGATGCCACTGGCCGGGTGGACCGGCTCTGGCTCTCGGCCCATACTGGCGCAGGCCTCGACCTGCTCAGGGATGCGCTGCATCGGCAGCTCGGAGCCGACCTGCACCACTGCATGCTGGTCCTCCCCGTGCGAGCTGGCCGGGCCCGTGCCCAGCTCTTCGAGGCGGGCGCCGTGCTGGCCGAGCGGTTGCTCGAAGACGGCAGTGTCGAACTGGAAGTGAATCTCCGCCACCGCGACGTGGCACGGATCTGCCGGGAGGCAGGCATGGCATTGCCGACCGCGATCGAGCCTTGTGTGCCCGGTGAGCGGTTCCTACAATCCGCGGGTCGCACCGCCCTGGACACCGCCGGATCGGCGGTGAAGAGTGGTCCGGACGTGCCCCTCATAGACCGACCGCAAGCAATCGGGAGTAACTGAGTCCCATGGCCTGGAACGACCCGGGCAGGAACCGCAATCCCTGGGGCAATCGCCCCGACAAGGGAGCCGCCGACCTAGACGAGGCGCTGCGCAACCTGCAAAAGAAGATCGCCGGAATGTTCGGCGGTGGTGCTGGTGACGGATCTGGCGGATCAGGCGGATCCGGTGGATCCGGTTCTGCTGCCATGCGCGGCTTTGGCTTCGGCACCGTGCTGGCGGTGCTGCTGCTCGTCTGGCTCGCAACGGGCCTGTACAAGGTGGATGCCGCTGAGCGCGCGGTCGTGACTCGTTTCGGCAGGTTCGTCGAGAGCACCGAGCCCGGGTTGCGCTGGCACATGCCCTGGCCGATCGAGACGCGGCAGATCGTCAACGTCCAGTCGGTCGAGGGTTTCACGGACCAGACCCGGATGCTGACCTCCGACGAGAACCTCGTGGACATCAACATCGCCGTGCAATACCGGAGGGCCGAGCCCGTCGCCTTCGCCTTCAACGTGCGCGACCCCGAGCAGACCCTGGCCGAGGTGAGCGAGAGCGCGATTCGCGAGGTCGTGGGTCATAGCAAACTGGACTTCGTGCTGGAAGCCGGGCGCCAGGAGATCACGGCCAAGACCAAGGAACTGATCCAGCGCACGCTGGACGCTTACAAGACCGGCATCGAGGTCACTACGGTCAACCTCCAGGGCGTCAGCGTGCCCGAGCAGGTGCAGTCGTCGCAGCGCGATGCGATCAAGGCGCGCGAGGACAGGGAACGGCTCGCGCTCGAGGCGCAGGCCTATGCAAACGACATCCTGCCCAAGGCAAAAGGCTCGGCCGCGCGCCAGTCGGAGGACGCGCTGGCCTACAAGGCGAGGATCGTCGCGGACGCAGAGGGTGAGGCGGCGCGCTTCGACCAGCTCGCACAAGCCTACGCGCGCTCGCCCGCCGTTACGCGGCAGCGCCTGTACTTCGAGACCATGGAAGAGGTGCTGGGCAACAACAACAAGGTACTGATCGACACCAAGGGCACGGGCAACATGATCTACCTTCCGCTCGACAAACTGCTCGAGCGCCGGGTCCCGATGCAGACGCTGGACCAGCAGCGCCAGACGCCGGCGACGGCGCCCATTTCGCCTGCGGCGCCGGCGGACGTACCGGTGACAACGGTTGAGACACGTCGCGACCGGGGGACACGCTGATGGGAAGTCGCAGCTACATCGCGGCCATCCTGCTCGGTTTCGCCGTGCTGGTACTATCGATGGCCGCTTTCACCGTGAACGAGACCGATCTCGCCATCAAGTTCCGCTTCGGCGAGATCGTGCGCGCGGACTACGAGCCCGGCCTGCACTTCATGACGCCGCTGGTGAACAACGTGCGTAAGTTCGACAGGCGCGTGCTCACCGAGGACTACCCGGCGGAGAGCTTCCTCACCAGCGAAGGCAAGATCCTGCGCATCGACTTCTTCGTGAAGTGGCGTATCACCGACGTTTCGCGCTACTACACCTCGACGGCGGGCGGCAGCGAGGAGGTTGCGGCGCGGCGTCTCGGTGAAATCGTCAAGGACGGCCTGAAGGGCGTCATCGCGCGTCGCACCATCCAGCAGGTAGTCGCCGCCGAGCGCACCGAGTTCCTCGGCGAGGTACTCAAGATCGCGGGCGCCAACGTCGGTGGCCTCGGCATGACAATGATCGACGTCCGCGTGAAGAGCATCGGGCTTCCGGAGGAAGTGAGCGAGTCGGTGTTCAATCGAATGAGCCAGGACTTCGCGCGCCAGGCCGCGCAGCTGCGCGCTGAGGGTTCGGCAATCTCCGAGCAGACGCGCGCCGAGGCCGATCGCCAGCGCACCGAGATCCTCGCGAATGCCTATCGCGATGCCGAAAAAGTGAAGGGTGCGGGCGACGCCGCCGCCGCCGACATCTATTCGCAGGCCTTCGGGCGCAACCCGCAGTTCTATTCATTCTTTCGATCGCTGCAGGCGTACCGCAAGACGTTCTCCGGCAAGCAGGGCGACGTGCTGGTGCTGAGCCCGGAGGGCGAGTTCTTCAACTACTTCAACGATTCCGGCCGCTGACGGCGGCCGGCTGACGAGTCGTGCAGTGGGACGATCTGTGGGCGGCCTTTGCCCTGTACCTCGTGCTGGAGGGGCTCACGCCTTTCCTCAACCCGAGTGGCATGAAAGGCCTGCTCGCCCGGCTCGCCGAACTCCCGGACGGCGTGTTGCGCGGCGCGGGGCTCGCCAGCATGGTCGCGGGAGCGGTGCTTCTCTACTTCGTCCGCGGCGGCAGCTCCTGAAACAACCTCGGATGCGCAAGTCATGGCAAGGAACCTGGTAGTCATCGGCGCCCAGTGGGGCGACGAGGGCAAGGGCAAGATCGTCGACCTGCTCACGGAGCGCGCCGCGGCGGTGGTGCGCTTCCAGGGTGGGCACAATGCCGGACACACGCTGGTGATCGGCGGCCAGAAGACGATTCTCTCGCTGATCCCCTCCGGCATCCTTCATCCGGGCGTGCACTGCCTGATCGGCAACGGCGTGGTGTTGTCACTCGAGGCTCTGCTGCGGGAGGCCGATGCGCTGGTGCAGAAGGGCGTGCCAGTCTATGACCGCCTGCGCGTGAGCCCCAACTGCCCGCTGATCCTGCCGACGCACGTTGCGATCGACCGGGCGCGCGAGCGTGCGAGTGGCGCCAACGCGATCGGCACGACTGGCCGCGGCATCGGGCCGGCCTACGAGGACAAGGTCGGTCGCCGCGCTGTCCGCGTGGCGGATCTCTTCCAGCGCGACCGGCTCGCCGCGCGGCTGGGTGAGATGATGGATTTCCATAATTTCGTGCTGAGTCGTTACTTCAGTGCCGAGCCCGTCGAGTTCGAGCGAGTGCTCGAGGACCTCGTCGCGCAGGCCGAACGCGTGCGGCCGCTGGTGGAGGACATCAGCCAGCGCCTGCACGAGGAAATGCAGCGCGGCGGAAACCTGCTGTTCGAGGGCGCGCAAGGCGCGCTGCTGGACATCGACGTCGGCACGTATCCCTTTGTCACGTCGTCGAACACGATCGCCGGCGCTGCAGCGGTCGGCACCGGCCTCGGTCCGCGCGACATCCATGCGGTCCTTGGCATCGTGAAGGCATATGCCACGCGCGTCGGCGCTGGGCCGTTCCCGACCGAGCTCTTCGACGGGACCGGCGAGCACCTCTCCAGGGTCGGTCACGAGTTCGGGGCGGTCACGGGCCGCCCGCGTCGCTGCGGCTGGTTCGACGCGGTCGCGATGCGACGTGCGGTGCTGCACAACAGCTTGTCGAGCCTGGGCGTGACCAAGCTCGACGTGCTCGACGGCCTCGACACGCTGCGCATCGCGACGGGCTACCGGATCGACGGCGAGTTGCGCGAGCGTCCGCCGCTGCTCACGCATCGCTACTCCGAATGCGAGCCCGTTTACGAGACGCTGCCGGGCTGGACCGAGCGCACCGGCGGCATCACTGAGTTCGACAAGCTGCCGGAGAACGCGAAGAAATACCTTGCGCGCATCGAGCAACTCGCCGGCGTGCCTATCGACATCGTCTCGACGGGCCCGGACCGTGACGAGACAATCGTGCTTCGACATCCCTTCGAATAGGCGCTGCTGCGGAAAGATCGTGATGAATCCCTACGTATCTCCCTGGATGGACGACGAACTGCAGATGCTGCGCGAAGCGATTTCGCGCTACGTCGAGAGCGAGATGCTGCCGAAGGAGCCGAAGTGGCGCGCGCAGCACCACGTCGATCGAGAGGCGTGGCGCGCCGCAGGAGAGGCGGGGTTCCTGCTGCTGGACGTCCCGACTGAATACGGCGGTGGCGGCGGGGATTTCCGCCACGAGGCGCTGCTGTACGAGGAGCTGAACCGGCGCGGGATTTCCGGGTTCGGCCAGGGCGTGCACAGCATCGCTGCCCACTACGTGCTCAATTACGGCAGCGAGGAGCAGAAGCAGCGCTGGCTGCCGCGCATGGCTCGAGGTGAGCTGATCGGCGCGATCGCCATGACGGAGCCGGGCGCGGGCTCTGACCTGAAGGGCATTCGCACCAAGGCAGTCCGTGACGGCGATGACTACGTCATCGACGGTTCAAAGATCTTCATCACCAACGGCTCGATCGCGACGATCCTGATGCTGGTGGTGCGCACCGATGCTTCTGACAGGAGCCGCGGACTGTCGATCCTGATGGTCGAAACCGAGAACCTGGCCGGTTATCGCGTCGGCCGCGTTCTGGACAAGATGGGGTTGACCGCGCAGGACACCTCGGAGCTCTTCTTCGAGGAGGTGCGCGTCCCGGCGGACTGCCTGCTGGGCGGCGAGGAAGGCAAGGGCATGCACCAGTTGATGGGCGACCTGCCCTACGAGCGACTCACGATCGCCATCGGCGGCGTCGCGGCCATGGAGGGCGCGGTGGCTGAGACCGTGCGCTACGTGAACGAGCGCAAGGCCTTTGGCCAGTCGATCGCTGCATTCCAGAACACGCGCTTCAAGCTCGCCGAGGTCGTGACCAAAACGCGTGTCGCGCGAACGTTCGTGGACAGCTGCATTTCACAGCTCGTGGCCGGCAACCTGGACACCGAGACGGCTGCGATGGCCAAGTGGTGGATCACCGACACCCAGCAGGAAGTCATCGACGAGTGCGTGCAGCTGCACGGGGGCTACGGCTACATGAACGAGTACCTGGTGTGCCGGATGTTCGCCGACTCGCGCGTGCAGCGGATTTACGGCGGCACCAACGAGATCATGAAGGAACTGATCTCGCGGTCGATCTGACACGGTGAAAGCTGGGGCCAGAGGGTGGCGACCGGGTCGCCCCGCGGGTTAAAAAGCAAAAGGAAACAGACAGTTGCGCCGAGCGGTGCTACAGTCGTTGCTGCGCCGCGAGTGGTGCCCAGGAGAGGACTCGAACCTCCACGGTGTTACCCGCTAGTACCTGAAACTAGTGCGTCTACCAATTCCGCCACCTGGGCTTCGGTTGCGGCTCGGCCCCGGGGCCGGCTGGAAGGTGGCGCAATTTACTGGCGACCCCGGACACTGTCAACGAATACCGGCGGCGCAAGACCGCATTTCCGGAAACTGATGCAAAGAAAACGAAACCGACGCTCCAGCCAGCCGCCACAGGGCACCGCCCGTGCGCGACCGCCAGCCCGCAAGTCGCTGCCGCGAGAGGCGGGTGTCCTCGAGTGCCTGCGCCGGGCGGGCCGCCCGCTGCGGCTGGAGGAAGTCGTCGAGGTGCTGGGCCCCGTGGCGGGTGTCGACGCCGAAGCGCAACTGGTCGCGCTGGTGAAGCGCGGCGATGCGGTGCAGAACCGTCGCGGACAGTACTGCCTGCGCGAGCAGATTCCCGGTCTGGTCGTGGGCACGATACAGGCGCAGCGTAACGGCGACGGCTGGTTGCTGCCCGACGATGCCTCGCCCGCCATCTACCTGCCGTCGCAGCAGATGCGAGAGGTATTCCACGGCGACCGCGTGGCCGCGCGCATCGAGGGCCCGCATTTCAAGGGCAAGCCACAGGGCGCGATCGTCGAGGTGCTGGAGCGACGCACGCGAGAAGTCGTGGGCCGGCTGCACGTCGAGTCGGGAGTCGCCTACCTGACCCCCGACAATCCGCGCGTCACGCATCGCGTACTGGTGCCGCAGGCGCAACTTGGCGGGGCCGAGTCGGGACAGATCGTCATCGTCGAGATCACGCAACAGCCCGGCCGGAACGCGCAGCCGGTCGGCCGCGTGACCAGGCTGCTCGGCGTGCATGGCGCCCCGGGCATGGAGACCGAGATTGCGATTCACTCGCACGGCCTGCCGGACGCGTTCCCGGCAGAGGTCCTGGCCGAGGCCCGCGCGTACGGCGCGCGGATTCCCGAAGCGGCGATCGCCGGGCGCGAGGACCTGCGCGGGATCGAACTCGTCACCATCGACGGGGAGGATGCGCGCGACTACGACGACGCCGTGTTCTGCGAGCAGACGCGGGGCGGATGGAGGGTGATCGTGGCGATCGCCGACGTCGGCCACTACGTGAGGCCCGGCAGCGCACTCGACGTGGAGGCGCGCGAGCGCGGCACGTCGGTGTACTTCCCGAATCGCGTATTGCCGATGCTTCCGGAGGAACTTTCCAACGGCCTGTGCTCGCTGGTCCCGGACCAGGACCGGCTGTGCCTGTGCTGTGAGCTGCGCGTCGGTGACGACGGCCGCATCACGCGCTCGCGATTCTTCGAGGGCGTGATGCGATCCGCCGCCCGGCTCACCTATCGTGACGTCGGCGAGTTCCTCGAGCGACCCGCGGCAAAGCATGCGCCGAGGCTCGAGCAGCTGCGCGAGCGCCTGATCGCGCTGCATGGCGTGTATCGCAGCTTCCTGCGCGAGCGCACCGGGCGCGGCGCGCTCGAACTCGACACGCCCGAGCTGAAGCTCAAGTTCGACGCCGAGGGGCGGATCGCAGCGCTGGTCGAGCAGCCGCGCAACGACGCACATCGACTGATCGAGGAATGCATGATCGCGGCGAATATCGCCGCGGCGCGCTATCTCGACCGCCACCGAGTACCGACGCTGTATCGCGTCCACGGCCTGCCAGAAGTCGAGCGCCTCGAGACGCTCAGGCAGTTCCTGCGCGAGTTCGGCCTGTGGCTCCCGCCTGCGGAGGAGGTCACTCCCCAGCACCTGCGCGACCTGCTCACCAGGCTCGGCGACCAGCCCAATGCGCTGCTGATCTCGACGGCGGTCGTCCGCTCGATGCCGCAGGCCGTATACCAGCCGGGCAACATTGGTCATTTCGGGCTGGCGCTGGAGCACTACGCGCACTTCACGTCGCCGATCCGCCGTTACCCGGACCTGGTCGTCCACCGTGGCATTCGCCAGGTGCTGCGAGGTGGTGATCCGCAGGAGCTCGTCGAGTGGCACGGGTCTTTCCCGGTGCTCGGTCAGGACTGCTCGTTCCGGGAGCGACGCGCCGACGAGGCGACGCGCGGCGCGGTCGCGTGGCTCAAGTGCTACTACATGCAGGATCGCGTGGGCGAGGAGTTCGACGGCATCGTCTCTGGCGTGGTGGACTTCGGCCTGTTCGTGCAGCTCGAAGGACTGCAGGTGGACGGCCTGTTGCACGTCTCCGCGCTGGGGCAGGATTACTTCGCACGCGACGGGTCGGGTTTCCGCATGGTGGGACGCAGCTCCGGGCGGTCCTTCAAGCTTGGCGACCGGCTGCGGGTAAAGGTGACGAACGTGTCGCTGGATGACCGGCGGGTCGATTTCGAGCTGGCCGGCGCGGAGAACGAGCCGCGGCGCGACCGACGGCCGCGGCAGGCGGGCAGGCGACGCCGGTGAGCGACGTCGCCTATGGCATGCACACGGTGCGGGTACTGCTGAGTCGCAGCCCCGCGCGCGTGCGCCGCGTGCTGATCGCCTCCGGGCGTGACAGCGCTCGCCACGCTGAAATCAGGGAGCTCGCGATGCGAGCCGACGTACAGATTTCCGGTGCCGACGAGCCCACGCTCGATCGCATGGCCGCGGGCGGGCGCCACCAGGGCGTGGTCGCGGAAGTCGCGCCGCGGCCAGGTGATCCCGAGACACAGCTCGAGGAGGCGCTCGAGGCGGCCGGGGACTCGCCGCTGCTGCTGGTGCTCGACGGCGTGCAGGATCCGCACAACCTGGGCGCCTGCCTGCGATCGGCAGACGCGGCCGGTGTCGCGGCGGTCATCGTGCCGCGTGACCGTGCCGCCGGCATGACGCCGGTCGTGCGCAAGGTCGCGGCGGGCGCCGCGGAGACCGTGCCGCTCGTCGCGGTCGTCAATCTTGCGCGCACGCTTCGTGAACTGAAGGATCGCGGATTCTGGCTGGTCGGTACCGACGACGAAACCGGGAAGACGCTGTATGAAGCCGACCTGATGGGCCCGACCGCGATCGTGATGGGCTCGGAGGGGGAAGGCATGCGACGGCTCACGCGCGAGTGCTGCGACCTGCTGGTCTCGATCCCGATGGCGGGTGCGGTGGAAAGCCTGAATGTGTCGGTGGCCGCCGGCATCGTGCTGTTCGAGGCCGTGCGCCAGCGCCGGGCGTCCGCGGGCCGACGGCAGGCATGAGCGAGGGCTCTTCGGAGGGTCTCTGGGAGCAGTTGCGCCGTCGAAAGGTGGTGCAGTGGGCCATTGCCTATGTCGCCGCTGGCTGGGGCCTGCTGCAGGGACTCGACTACGTCGGAACCGCGTTTCACTGGCCCGAGCAGCTGCAGCGATTCGCGATCGTATTCTTCGTCGCTGGCCTGCCGATTGCGCTCACGGTCGCGTGGTATCACGGCGACCGCGGGCGCCAGAAGGTCAGCGGCACAGAGTTCACCATCCTGATCGCCTTGCTGCTGCTGGGCGGCGGAATGTTCTGGTGGGTGGATCGCATGCCCGTGGCGGCGCCGGGGGAGGCGGGCGCACCGTCCACAGGTGCTGTGCAGGCTGGTAGCGCTGCGGCGGCTGCCGAGGCAGGCCCGTCGATTGCGGTGCTGCCCTTCGTCAACATGAGCCAGGACAAGGACAACGAGTTCTTCTCCGATGGCATCTCGGAAGAGCTGTTGAATGTGCTGGTGCGTGTCCCTGGGCTCGGCGTGGCTTCGCGCACCTCGTCATTTGCCTACAAGGGCAGCGCTCTCGGTGCGGCCGACATCGCCAGGGCGCTCAAGGTCAATCATGTCCTCGAAGGCAGCGTCCGCAAGTCCGGCAACCGGGTGCGGATCACGGCGCAGCTGATCGACGCGGTACACGATCGCCACCTGTGGTCCGAGACCTACGACCGCGAACTTACCGACATCTTCGCGATCCAGGACGAGATCGCCAACGCCATCGTGAATGCGCTGCGCGCCCAGCTTGGTGCGGCAGGCAGGGACGCCGCCGTTACCGTGCATGCAGACACCGAGAACCTGGAGGCTTACGAGATCTACCTGAAGGCACGCGAAATGTTCATCGCGCGCAGCGACCTTAAGCAGAGTATCCACCTGTTCGAGCGGGTCACGCAGATGGATCCAGGCTTCGCACGCGCCTGGGAGGGGCTCGCGGCGGCGAGTTCCGTCGCGCCGAGCTGGGGCATCGTCGATCGGGACTACTATGCGATCGCGACGCAGGCGGCAGAGCGCGCGCTGAAGCTGGATCCGACGCTGTCGATGCCGTGGGCCGCACTCGCCAACGTCGGGCAGAGCCGGTTGCCGGTGGATTGGGCCGCCAATATCGACATGCTGGGGCGAGCGATCGCGGCCGACCCGCGCAACAGCACCGCCTACCTCTGGCGCAGCATTGCCTGGATGAACCTCGGGTTCTTCGATCGGGCCATCGCAGACCAGGACCACTGCCTGGAGATCGATCGACAGTACCAGAACTGCACACGATGGAAGGCGCTTACGCAGCTTTATGCGGGCAGGAACGAGTCCGCGGCGGCGCTTTTCGAAGAGGGTATCGCCGCCGGGTTTTCCGGCAACCACGAGTCGAGTTTCGTGCCGCTGCTGCTGCGTCGCGGCGATCGTGTGGCGGCGATTCTGTTGCTGCGGCAGCTGGTCGATGATCCGGAGCAGGAGTCAATATTGCTCAAAGTGATGGAGCACCCCGGTCCCCTGGAGCCGGCCGACGCGGCCGTGTTAGACCGGGCCGCCTCTGAGAAGGACGGCAAGACCTACTACAACATCGGCGCCACAACGACCTACCTGTTGCGAGGTGAGTACGATCGGATTGCCACTGCGCCTGATTTTTCATCCTCTTTCCTGGTTCAGTGGGAGCCCGGTTACCCGGGATTCCTGAACTCTCCCGGTTTCAAGGCGGCCCTCGAGAGGCTCGGCGTGCCCAGGTACTGGCGCGAGCATGGCTACCCGCCGCAATGCCGGCCAGTCGGGGCCCAGGACTACACCTGCAGTTGACCATTGCCCCGGGCAGGTTGCGGGGAGCCGCCGCGCCGGGGGACAACAGGCTCGATGACGGCAGCAGCGCGCTGCTTTTCTATCGCCAGATATTCCGCTATCCTAAGCGGCTCCCGACGGTCCCCATGGCTGCCGGGCGATCGCAACTCCTTGCCGCACCGTGGCTTTTTGCTTCCGGGCGGCTTTAACCGAAGGGAGCACAAAAAAGTGCGTCATTACGAAATCGTGTTCCTGGTCCACCCTGACCAGAGCGAGCAGGTCCCGGCCATGGTCGAGCGCTACCGCGGGATCATCGCCGCAGGCGGCGGCGCGGTCCATCGCTTCGAGGACTGGGGCCGTCGGCAGCTTGCCTACCCGATCGCCAAGATCCACAAGGCCCATTACGTGCTGATGAACATCGAGTGCGACCAGAAGGTACTCGAGGAACTCACCGGTGCGTTCCGCTTCAGCGACGCCGTGATCCGCAACCTCGTGGTGTCGATGCCGGCCGCCGTGACTGAGCCGTCGCCGATGGCGAAGGCCGTGGAAGAGGGTGGCAGGCCGGAGGAATCGACGCTGCCGGAAGCGTCCGATGACGACCGCCGTGACCGTCGTGACCGTGGTGATCGCGGCGATCGCGGCGATCGCGACAACCGCGATTCCGACTGATCATCGACCTCCTAATCAACGAATTTTTATCGGGTGACCCATGGCACGTTTTTTCCGTCGCCGTAAGTTCTGCAAGTTCACGGCCGAAGGCGTCGAGCAGATCGATTACAAGGACCTCGCCACGCTGAAGGGCTACATCAGCGAAACCGGCAAGATCGTCCCGAGCCGCATTACCGGCACGCGTTCGAACTACCAGCGCCAGCTCTCCCTCGCGGTGAAGCGCGCGCGGTTCCTGGCGCTGCTGCCGTACACCGACCAGCACTGAGCGGATCCTGGCGCCGCGCGGGTAAGCCGGCGGATGCCATCATGAACCGATCGTTCGCCAGCTGGCTCGCCGACAACCCTGGCGGAGCAGTGTTCGTCACCGGCCTGCTGGGGCTGCTGCCGCTGTTCGGCCTGGGCTTCGCGTTCTTCCTGCCGGGCGCAGTGCCGGCGCTGCTGACACTGGTGCGCGGCCCGCGGTTCGGGCTGGCGATCGCGCTGGGGGCCGCGGGGCTCCTCACGTTCGCGATGTGGCTGGCGGGGCGGCCGGTGCCAGTGGGACTGATTTACGCGGCCTGGGTGCTCGGGCCGCCGCTTGCACTTGCGGTGCTGCTGTCCCGCACCGGTTCATTGAGCCTGTGCCTGCAGCTCGCGGTGCTGGCCGGAGTGGTGATGCTGGTGCTGTTGCACCTGACGCTTGGTGACCCGGAGAAGTTCTGGGCGCCGTTCGTGCGGGACCTCGCGCAGGAGATGCAGCGCCGCGGCTTGCCGATGGACCTCGAGAAAGAGGGGCTGGTCGAGACGCTGGCGCGCACGTTGTGGGGTTGGGTGACCGCGCTGACGGTGGTGCTGGCGATGTGCGCGCTGTTCCTGGCCCGCTGGTGGCAATTGCACCGTGAGCAGCCCGGCAGCTTCGGCGCGGAGTTCCAGCAGATTCGCCTCGGCCTGGTGCTCGGGGTAGTGGGTGCGGTGCTGATTGGGGCGTCGATCTGGGTGGATCGGCCGCTGGTGGACGACCTGGAGCGGATTTTTCTCGGGGCCCTGATGCTGGTCGGCCTCGCGGCGGCGCACCGCTACAAGGCGGCGGGGCGCATGGGTGCCGGCTGGCTCTGGGCGATCTACCTGCTGCTGGTATTTGCCGCGCCGGTGATGGTCGCGGCACTTGCTGGCTGGGGATTCGTGGATAACTGGCTGCGCTCGCGAATGCAGGCGCAGAATGCGTAACAATCTGGGTAACGATTGATCGAGGACTCAACGATGGAAGTCATCCTGCTGCAGAAGGTCGCCAACCTCGGAAGTATCGGCGACAAGGTCAAGGTAAAGCCCGGCTACGGCCGTAATTTCCTGCTCCCGCAGGGCAAGGCCGCGCTCGCGACCTCTGCCAACCTGAAGCGATTCGAGGAGCGTCGCTCCGAGCTGGAAAAGCTTGCGGCGGACGACCTCGCCAGCGCCACGCAGCGTGCGACCCAGCTCGAGGGCTTCCGCCTGAAGCTGCACGCGAAGGCGGGCGGCGAGGGCAAGATCTTCGGCTCGATCGGCACATCGGACATCGCTGAGGCGTTGTCGGCCGCGGGCATCAAGGTCGAGCGTTCCGAAGTGCGTCTGCATTCCGGCGCGATCCGCGTGATCGGCGAGCACCAGGTCAAACTGCACCTGCACAGCG
Source organism: uncultured Gammaproteobacteria bacterium (assembly GCA_963732415.1). Lineage (GTDB taxonomy): Bacteria > Pseudomonadota > Gammaproteobacteria > Steroidobacterales > Steroidobacteraceae > RPQJ01. The sequence goes on along the minus strand of CAVSZK010000019.1, from coordinate 762,446 downwards.
ACGTGGTCGTCGACCTGCCGGTGGACGTGGTCGGCGAGGAATAGTCCTCGCGCCGGCGGTCCCCCACGATGGATCACGATGCGGGTGACGCGCGCGGCCGCTGGCGACAGCGGCCCATGTCCGATGCCGACGCGGTCAGGGTCCCGCCGCACTCGGTCGAGGCCGAGCAGGCTGTGCTCGGAGGACTGTTGCTCGACAACAGCACCTGGGACTCCATCGCCGACCGGCTGAGCGCCGAGGATTTCTACCGGCGCGACCACCAGCAGATCTTCTCTGCCGTCGCCGAGCTCTCCGCACGCAGCGAGCCGGCCGACGCCGTCACGCTGGCCGAGTACCTCTCCTCGAAAGGCCAGGCCGAGGAAACCGGCGGGCTCGCCTACCTCGCCGGGCTCGCGCGAGATACGCCGACCGCCGCGAACATCCGTGCCTATGCGGACATCGTCCGCGAGCGCTCGCTGCTCCGGCACCTGATTCGCGTGAGCGGCGAGATCGCCGCCAGCGCCTACGAGAGCGAAGGGCGCCCGGCCAAGGAACTCGTGGACGACGCCGAGCGTCGCGTCTTCGAGATCGCCGAAGCCGGACGACGCACCGGTTCTGGATTCGTTCCGCTGCGCGACGTCCTCGGCGACACCATCGATCGCCTCGACATGCTGCATGAGAACCAGGGGCAGCTGACCGGCGTCGCTACCGGCTACACCGACCTCGATCGCATGACCGCTGGTCTCCAGCCCGGTGACCTCGTCATCATCGCGGGCCGTCCCTCGATGGGCAAGACGACCATCGCGCTGAATATTGCGGAGAACGCCGCGATTTCCGGCAACGTGCCGGTCGCCATCTTCTCGATGGAAATGTCGCGCGAACAACTCTCGATGCGCATGATCTCCTCGCTCGGGCGCGTGGACCAGAGCCACCTGCGCACCGGCATGTTCGGTGACGAAGACTGGGCGCGCATCAACGGCGCGATTGCTCAGATGAAGATTGCGCCCGTCTACATCGACGACAGCGGCGCACTCACGCCGACCGAGGTTCGCGCGCGCGCGCGTCGCCTCTCGCGGGAGCGCGGCCTGGGGCTCATCGTGATCGACTACCTGCAGTTGATGCAGGTGTCAGGCACCAAGGAGAACCGCGCCACCGAGATCTCCGAGATCTCGCGCTCGCTGAAGGCACTGGCGAAGGAACTAAAGGTGCCGGTGATCGCGCTGTCGCAGTTGAACCGAGGCGTCGAGCAGCGCACCGACAAGAAGCCGGTGATGTCGGACCTTCGTGAAAGTGGTGCGATTGAACAGGATGCAGACGTGATCATGATGATCTATCGCGAGGAGGTCTACGAGCCCGAGACGGCGCGCAAGGGCATTGCGGACATCATCATCGCGAAGCAGCGCAATGGCCCAACCGGCGAAGTGCACCTGACTTTCCTCGGCAAGTACACGCGCTTCGAGAATCTGGCGACCGTCGATTACGGCTACGGCGGCTGAGGCCGCCGCCAGCGCCGGGCGCTACCGTGCTGACCCCGATTCGAGCCACGATCGACACGGCTGCCCTGCGCCACAACCTGCGCCGCGTGCGCGAGCTTGCGCCGGGCGCGCGCGTGATGGCAGTCGTAAAGGCGAATGCCTACGGCCACGGGCTCGAGGCCGTGGTTCGCGTGCTGGCGGACGCCGACGGAGTCGCCGTGGCGCGCCTCGACGAGGGGCTGGCGCTGCGTGCGGCCGGCTGCAGCAATCGGATTCTGCTGCTCGAGGGCGCCTTCGATGCCGGCCAGCTCGACGCGGCTGTCGGCGCAAACCTGGACCTCATGGTGAACAGCTACGAGCAGTTGCGCATGCTCGAGGAACGCGCCGAAGGTGGGCAGGCTCGCCTGTGGCTCAAGGTCGACACCGGCATGAACCGGCTGGGCTTCCGACCCGAGGAATTCGCCGACGCGCACGCGCGGCTCGTCCGTATTCCAGGCATCGACCCCGAACTGGTGCTGGCCACCCACTTGGCCAGCGCGGAAGACCGTGCCGATCCGAAGACCGCGGCCCAGGTCTCGATTTTCGACGCGGTGACCGTGGGCGCGGCGGGGGCTCGCAGCATCGCGAATTCCGCCGGTGTTCTCGCGTGGCCGGCGGCCCGGCGCGAATGGGTGCGGCCGGGGCTCATGCTGTATGGAATGTCGCCGTTCGCGGACGGAACCGGCGCGGATTTCGGCCTTCGCGCCGTCATGGGATTTGAGACCCGGGTGATCGCAGTCAGGACAGTGATGGCCGGCGAGACAGTCGGTTACGGCGGCACGTGGCGTGCGGACCGGGACTCCCAGGTAGCCGTGGTTGCTGCGGGCTACGGTGACGGTTATCCGCGCAGCGCCCGGTCCGGCACGCCGGTGATCGTCGCTGGCCGGCGCGCATCGCTGGTGGGACGAGTATCCATGGACATGCTCACGGTCGACGTGACCGACCTGGGGACGGTATCAGCCGGTGAACCGGTCGAGTTGTGGGGCGGGATGCTTGCAGTCGAAGAGGTGGCCCGCTGGGCCGGAACGATACCCTACGACCTCACCTGCGCGGTGAGGTCACGCGTGCCGCACGAATACCGCTGACGACGAGCGCGACTAGCTCTCGAAGAAGCCCATCTTGACCCCGGCGAGGGTCAGCACGTCGTTGTCGTGCAACCGGCGAGCCTGCGGCCCGGTCGGTGTGCCGTTCAGCAGCGGGTAGTCCTCCGCACGGGCGCTCTCCACGTGCACGATGTAGAAGCCGTCGGACCGCCGGGTAATGGCGGCGACCTGGACCCCTGGTCTGCCGAGAGTCGTGAGTGTCTTGACGAGTTCGAGCTCCCGACCCGCAAACTGGCCGGACAGGACTTGAAGCCTGGCCCGCGGCATCGTGGCGTTCGGGTACTGGGTGGCGGTCGAGGTGGGCTGCGGCGCCATCGCCGCTGACGGTATCTTCATCCGCGCCGCGTCCCGCGGGCTGATGACCATGGTCTTTTCGAACTCGTCCTCGGGCTCGTCCCCTTCACCTTCAACGAAGCGCAACGTGTGGTGTCCCACGGTGATCGAGTCGCCGTGCTGCAGCGCGTGCTTCTTGACGATCTTGCCGTTGACGTACGTTCCGTTGGTGCTGTTCAGGTCCTCGAGAAACGAGTCGTTGAGGATGTTGATGATCAACGCGTGGTGGCCGCTGACGGCCGCATTGTCGATGCGGATGTCATTGTCGGGGAGCCGCCCTACGGTGTAGCGCTCCTTGCTCATGTTGTACTCGGCGAGCGACTGCCCGTCGAGGCTGAGAACCAGACGTGCCATGCGTATTCCCGCGTCCTTGAACTATGCGAACCGGGCGAGCAACCGGTCGATCAGGCCGCGACGCGCAGGGAAGCTTTCGAGCGCCCGCACCACCACGATCGATACGTTGTCCCGCCCACCATTGTCATTGCTGAGCAGCACGAGCTGCCTGGCGAGCGTCTCAAGATTACCACCAAAGGTACTGATGGTTAAGTGAATGTCATCGTCCTCGACCATGTCAGAAAGCCCGTCCGAGCACAGCAGGAACAGGTCGTCCTTCAGAACTGGGAACTCGGTCACATCCACCTCGACCGTGGGCTCGACGCCGAGAGCGCGGGTCACGTAGTTCTTGGAGGCGGCACGTTGCGCCTCCGCAGGCGTGTAGAAGCCACGCGAGACGAGTTCCTGAAGCAGTGAATGGTCCTGGGTGACTTGCCGAAATTCTCCTGCACGGTGGCAGTAGAGGCGCGAGTCGCCGACGTGGGCTATCGTCAGGTTGTTGTCGAAGAACAGGCCCGCCACCACCGTAGTGCCCATGCCGTCGCAGTTGGCCTGGGTCTTCGCGGTCTGGTAAATGACCTTGTTGGCACGATGAATCGCATCGCGCAGCAGTATTCCCGGCCGGCTGAGGCCGGACTCAGGGTCGCGCTGCGTGAGGTCTTCACGCTCGACCGCATCCTTCAGCAGGGTCATCACGGTGCGCACGGCGATGCCGCTCGCGACCTCGCCCGCCTTGTATCCGCCCATGCCGTCGGCCAGCACGACCAGCCCGATGTCGGAGTCGGTGCCGATCGTGTCCTCGTTGTGTTCACGAATGCGGCCGGTGTCGCTCATGCCGACGCAGCGTAGTTTCCCCTTCACGTGCACGCGTCAGGTCCTTTCCGGTGGCTTCAGGTCGCGCAGCGCGGTTGCGAACACCGCGCCGCTCTCGATGCGGTCAGCCGGATTCTTGGCCAGTGCGCGGTCGAACACGGCGTCGAGTCCTGCGGGCAGGTCCGGACGCAGCACGCGAATCGGCGGGTGAGGTTCGTGTGCAATCTTGATCATCAGCGCCGGCATGGAGTCGGCGCGGAACGGCAGCTGCCCGGTCAGCAGCTGGCACGCGGTCACGGCCAGCGAAAACAGGTCGGAGCTGCCGGTGACCGCACGTCCCTGCAACTGCTCGGGCGACATGAACGACGGTGTCCCGAGCACGATCCCGGTGCGGGTCCGGTTGTTGTCCGTGAGGCGCGCGATGCCGAAGTCGGTGATCTTGAGTTCACCGTTTACTGCGTCGAACATCACGTTGGCCGGCTTGATGTCGCGATGGACGACGTGCTGTCCATGTGCGTAGTGAAGTGCATCCGCCAGGCACGCCACGATTTCGAGCGCGACGCCGACCGGGAGCAGCCGGGCCGGATCCGTGTACTCGACCAGGTGCTGGCCACGCAGCAGTTCCATCGCGATATAGGCCGTGCCGTGGTCTTCACCGGCGTCGTGGATGGTCACGATGTGCGGGTGGCTCAGGCGACCGGCCATTTCGGCCTCGCGGAAGAACTTGGTGCGCGCGTCCTCCAGCTCGCGGCCCTCGAACTCGTCGGCGAGCGGGATGGCCTTCAGCGCGACCTCGCGATTGATGCGCGGGTCGCGGGCGCGGTACACAACGCCCATTGCGCCCTTGCCGAGTTCCCCGAGGATGCGGTAGCGACCGAGTTGGTCAGGAAACACGGACGCACCAGCCGCGCGCCGTGGCTGGCCGCCCGCGCTGGACACTACCTGGGTTTCTTCGGCCGGGTTTCGCATGATCTGGCGCCAAGTATACGTAGACAAATCGTCCTGATTTGCCAGTGCCGTCACAATCCGGGGCGACCTGCGGAGCGTGCTAGCATCCCCGGCCGCGGATCGCAGTCCCCGGAATAAGGATCAATGATGGCACGGCCCAGGACGAGCTACGTGTGCGGCGCGTGCGGCGCCGCGACCCCGCAGTGGCAGGGCCAGTGCCCCGCGTGCCAGGCATGGAACACGCTGGAACTCGCGGTGTCCTCCGTCGGCAGCCTGCCCGTCCGGCGAGCCGGGCCGGCCGCGGGACCGAGCGCCAGCCAGGCAGTGTCACAGGTCGGTGAAGACACGGAGCTGCGCGCGGCCACCGGGATCGGTGAACTCGACCGCGTGCTGGGCGGCGGACTGGTCGCGGGTTCGGTGGTGCTGATCGGCGGCGACCCCGGCGTCGGCAAGTCCACGTTGCTGCTCCAGGCCGCCGACTCGCTGTCCCGCGAGCGACCGGTACTCTACGCATCAGGCGAGGAATCGGTGCGGCAGGTTGCGCTGCGCGCCCGCAGGCTCGGTCTAGAGTCACCGACGCTCAGGCTGGTGGCCGAGACCGGGGTCGAACGCATCGTTGCGGAGGCCGCGTCTGCGGCCGCGCTGGTGCTGGTGATCGACTCGATCCAGACCATGCACACGGAGCTGTCCGAGTCCTCGCCCGGCTCAGCCGTGCAGGTGCGCGAATCGGCGGCCCGCCTGGTTCGATACGCCAAGGAGTCTGGTACCGCGGTGCTGATCATCGGCCACGTGACAAAGGAAGGCCTGATCGCGGGTCCGCGCATCCTCGAACACATGGTGGACACGGTCCTCTACTTTGAAAGCGACCCGGGAAGCCGCTACCGGGTCGTGCGGGCCGTCAAGAACCGCTTCGGCGCGGCCAACGAAATAGGCGTATTTGCGATGGTGGACCAGGGCCTGAAGGAGGTCCGCAATCCCTCGGCAATCTTCCTTTCGCGCCACGAGACGCCGGTCCCGGGCAGCGTCGTCACCGTCGCCCGCGAGGGCAGCCGGCCGCTGCTGGTTGAAGTCCAGGCGTTGATCGACGAGGCGCAGGCCATGTCGCCGCGCCGCGTCGCCGTCGGGTTCGAATCGAGCCGTCTCTCTCTGCTGCTCGCCGTGCTGCACCGGCACGGCGGTATTTCGACCTCCGGCCAGGACGTCTTCATCAACGTTGTCGGGGGGGTGCGCATTGGGGAAACGGCCGCAGACCTGCCGGCGGTGCTCGCGGTGCAGTCGAGCCTGCGCAATCGGGCCGTCGCCACCGACATGGTCTGCTTCGGGGAACTGGGGCTCACCGGAGAGATCCGGCCGGTACCCTTCGGCGAGGAACGGCTCCGGGAGGCAGCCAAGCAGGGCTTCCGTCGTGCGCTGGTGCCTGCCGCCAACGTTCCCAGGCAGGCCCCCGAGGGCCTGGCCGTGCAGGGCGTGGCCAGACTCGACCAGGCGCTAGCCGCCGCCTTCTGATTTCGCGGCGGGCTTCTCTGCTGTCGGGGCCAGGGTCTTGAGCCTCACCGTCTTCACCGCGTTGTCCCCGGTCTGCAGCACGTCGATCGCGTAGCCGTCGATGCGCAGGCTGGTACCGGCCTCGGGGATGGTCTCGAGGTGCTCGATGATCAGGCCGTTCAGTGTGCGCGGCCCCGTGGTGGGCAACGACCAGTTCATCTTGCGGTTCAGCGTCCGCAGGCTGGCCGAGGCGTTGACGATGTAGCTGCCGCCTTTTTCCTTGTGTACGCCCTTGTGCAGCGAACTGGCTTCGGAGGTGAATTCGCCCACGATCTCCTCGAGCAGGTCCTCGAGGGTCACCAGTCCCTGCACGTCGCCGTACTCGTCGACGACGAATGCGACGCGGCGCCGTTGGCGCTGGAAGTTCAGCAGCTGCCTGTTGAGCGAAGTGCCCTCCGGGACGTACCAGGGTTCGCGCGCACTGGCCAGCGCCAGCAGCTGCTCGCGTGCGAATTCGCCGCGCGCGAGCAGCCGTGCGACCTTCTTCATGTGCAGGATGCCGACCAGCTTGTCGATGCTGCCTTCGTAAACCGGGATGCGCGTGTGCCGGCTCTCGCGCAGCTGGTCCAGGATGTCGTCCCAGTCGTCGTTGATATCGATACCGGAGATTTCGTTGCGCGGGACCATGATGTCCTCGACGCAGATCTTCTCGAGATCGAGGATGCTCATCAGCATCCGCTGGTGTCGATGGGGGATCACGGTTGCAGCCTCGGCGAGCACAGTGCGCAGCTCGTCGCGGCTCAATTCGGTGGTGCCGGCGTTTTCGCGCGAGATTCCCATCAGGCGCAGCACGCCATTTGCCACCAGGTTGAGCGCCCAGACCAGCGGGTAGAGGACCTTGAGCAGCACCTCGTAGATGAGTGCGGCCGGCAGTGCGATGCGCTCCGGGAACAGCGCGCCGAAGGTCTTCGGCGCCACCTCGCCGAAGATGATCAGCACCACGGTGTATGCGCTGATGCCGATCACAGCGAACGCCCTCGCCGCCGATCTGCAGTGACATCACTGTGACGAGCGCCGCCGACGCGGAATTCACGAAGTTGTTGCAGAGCAGGATGACCCCGATCAGCCGGTCGGGCCGCTCGAGCAGCCGCTCGGCGGCGCGCGCCCCGGCGCTGCCGGCGCGGGCGCGGTGCCGCAGCCGGTAGCGGTTGATCGCCATCAGCGCGGTCTCGGAACTCGAGAAGAATGCCGACAGCGCGATGAGCACCAGCAGCAGGCCGCCCATCCAGGGTATCGGGATGTCCAGCAAGGGGGGTCAGCCCCAGTGACGGCCGAGCAGGTTCTCGAGCACCAGCTTGCTGCCGAAGTATGAAAGGACGAGGAGCACGTAGCCGGCCAGCGTCCAGCGCAGCGCCTTGCGGCCGCGCCACCCGAAGCGCCAGCGGCCGAGCAGCAGCACCCCGAAGACGACCCACGCGACGATCGCCAGCACCACCTTGTGCACCAGGTGCTGGGCAAACAGGTTCTCGATGAAGAACGCGCCGCTCACCAGTGCGAGCGTGAGCAGCGCGAATCCGGCGAAGATGCTGTGGAAGCAGCCCGACTCGAGCGACTCGATGGGCGTCAGGATGCGCAGGATCCCGAGTGGGTGGCGGCTTCGCAACCGACGATCTACCACGACCTGGGCGGCGGCGAGTGCCGCGCCGATGGTGAGGAATGCGAAGGCCGTCGTGGCCATGGCCACGTGGAATGCGAGTTCCCAGCCCGGGCGCCCGGTGGTGAAGTTCCTGGCGCCTTCGGAGAAGGCTGCTTCCAGTAATGCAGCTATAAGCAGCAGCAGGGCAGCCATTCCGCGCAGTCGAGGACGCAGCGCCACCACGATTGCCGTGATGGCTATCATTGCGCTGACGATGGCTGCCGTGTCGCCCAGCGACAGCACGACCTGTGGGTCGAGCTTCAGCTCGACCGCAAGCGCCGCCAGGTGCACCACCACGCCGACGCAAGCGATCAGTAGCCCGGCGATACGCCCGCCACGACCGTGGTGGGTTACACCGTAATACGCGCCGAACCCCAGCCCCACGGCACCAAACAGGTAACAGGCGATGGCAATCAGTGGCAGCAGCAAGCGTGGGCCTCTCTGGACGGTTACGGCGAAATGATGTCACATCGGCGTTACCGTGAGGAGGCGCGATGCCTATAATTCGCGCTCCGACGCGCCAGAGCGCGCCGTCTGTCCGACCCGAGGTCCCGTGTTCGACAAGCTCTCGTCCCGTCTCGCCACAGTCGTCGAAGGTCTGCGCGGCCGCGGCCGCCTGACCGAGGAAAACATCGGCGACACACTGCGGCAGGTACGTATGGCCCTGCTCGAGGCAGACGTCGCCCTGCCGGTGGTCAAGGAATTCATCGATGCGGTCAAGGCGAGGGCCGTCGGGCTCGAGATCCACCGCAGCCTCACCCCGGGCCAGGCCCTGGTGCGGGTTATCCATGAGGAACTGGTCCGGGTGATGGGCGAGGGCGTGCGGCCGCTGAACCTGCGCACGCAGCCGCCGGCCGTGATCCTTCTCGCAGGCCTGCAGGGTGCGGGCAAGACCACCACTGCCGCGAAAATCGCTCTCTGGCTGCGGGAACGGGAACGCAAGCGTGTGCTGCTCACCTCGACCGATGTGTACCGGCCCGCGGCGATGCTGCAGCTCGAACGCCTGGGCCAGCAGCTGGGCATCGACGTGACGCCCGCAGAGCCGTCGCTGGCGCCGGTTGCAATTGCTTCTCGCGCGCTGGAGGAGGCGCGCCGTGGGCTCTACGATGTTCTGCTGGTGGACACGGCCGGTCGCCTGCACGTCGATGAACCGATGATGCAGGAGGTCCGCGAACTCGGGGCGACGCTGAAGCCAATAGAGACGCTGTTCGTGGTGGACAGCATGGCGGGCCAGGACGCGGTCAACGCCGCCCGCGCGTTCGGCGCCGCGCTCGAACTTACCGGCGTAGTGCTCACCAAGGCGGACGGTGACGCCAGGGGTGGAGCGGCCCTGTCCGTCCGGCAGGTGACCGGTCGCCCGATCCTGTTCGTCGGTGTGGGCGAGAAGCCGGAAGCACTGGAAGCGTTCCAGCCGGAGCGCATGGCTTCGCGGATCCTCGGCATGGGCGATGTGCTGAGCCTGGTCGAGGAGGTCACCCGCAAGGTCGACCGGGAGGAAGCCGAGAAATTCGCCCGCAAGATGGCCAAGGGCAAGGACTTCGACCTGAATGACCTCCAGGCCCAGTTGCGCCAGCTCGATGGCATGGGCGGCATGGCGGCGCTGCTGGAGAAGCTGCCGGCCCATCTCGCGGCGAAGGCCGGCGGCCTGCCGCAGGGCAATGACCGCGAAATCCGCCGCCAGATCGCGATCATCTGCTCCATGACGCCGGGGGAGCGCCGCTACCCCAAGACCATCGACGGGTCGCGCCGCCGCCGGATCGCCACCGGGTCGGGGACCCATGTGGCCGACGTCAACCGGCTGCTGAAGAATTTTCTGCAGATGCAGAAGATGATGAAGGGCATGGGCAAGGGCAAGGGGGGGATCGGGCGCATGATGCGTACCATGGCTGGCCGGCTCCCGCCGGGCCTCGGGTAGGCCGCCCACAAGCATTTCTTTCCGTTCGGATTTTCGGTATAGTTCGCGGCTCTTTTTTGACCGGGTACCGGGCCGGTACCTGGCAGTCCTGAACGAGGCAATGGCAGACGATGGTGAAGATCCGTTTGATGCGCCGCGGCGGCAAGAAAGAACCTTTCTACCACGTGGTTGTGACCGACAGTCGCCGCAGCGTCGGCGGTGCCCTGGAGCAGGTCGGGTTCTTCAATCCGGTCGCCCGTGGCGGCAGCCAGGAGCTGCGGCTCGAACTCGACCGCATCGACCACTGGGTGGGCTGCGGTGCGCAGCCGTCCGAGCGCGTCGAGCAGTTGATCAAGGGCTATCGCAAGGCCCAGGCCGCTGCCTGAACCTGTGAGCACGGCGCGCCCCGGTAATGACCGGCGCGCGGTGGTGCTCGGTCGAATCGGCGCCCCGTTCGGGGTGCAGGGCTGGGTGAAGGTGAATTCCTTCACTGACCCTCTAGAGGGCATCGTGGATTTCAGGAGCTGGGAGCTCGTACGCGCCGGCCATACGGAGCGCAGGACGGTTCTCGATTGGAAGCGGGCCGGCGGGGCCGTGGCCGTGCGCCTCGAGGGCGTGGACACGCGCGACGCTGCACAGGCACTGACCGGTTACGAGGTGCAGGTGGACCGGTCGGAATTGGCGCCGACCGCGGAGAGCGAGTACTACTGGCACGACCTGGTAGGGCTCGAGGCGCGTAATCGCGACGGGGCGATGCTTGGTCGCGTGGAGGGTGTGATGGACATGCCGGCCCACCCGGTACTGGTCCTGGCGGGCGACCGACAGCGGCTGGTGCCGCTGGTGCCACAGAGACTGGTGGGCGTGGATTTTGATACGGGCCAGGTGACGCTCGACTGGCACCTGGACGACTGACGGGCGGGGGATCGCGTGAAGATCGTGGTCATCACGTTGTTTCCCGGGTTCATCGAGCAGGCGGTCGGTTTCGGAGTGCTCGGACGGGCGATTGAGCGGGGACTGCTGGAAGTCCAGACGGTCAATCCGCGGCAGTACGCCACGGACGTGCACAAGACGGTGGACGATCGGCCCTACGGCGGCGGCCCCGGAATGGTTTTGAAGGCCGAGCCCCTGGGGCTCGCCATGGCGGATGCGGCGACGATGTTGCCCGCGGCGCGGCGTGTGTACCTGGCAGCGGATGGCGCGCCGGTCACTCAGTCGAGGGTCGCGGAACTGGCCGGACTCGGGGAACTCGTGCTGGTGGCCGGGCGCTACGAGGGCGTGGACGAGCGCTTCGTAGAGGCCTGTGTCGACGAGTCGCTGTCTGTCGGCGACATCGTGCTGTCCGGTGGGGAACTGCCGGCGCTGATGCTGATCGACGCGGTGTCGCGGCTGCTGCCCGGCTCGCTCGGATGCGCGGAGTCGGCCGAGCAGGAGTCGTTTTCGACCGGGCTGCTCGACTGGCCACACTACACGCGGCCTGAGAGCTGGCAGGGTCGCGAGGTACCGTCGGTGCTGAAGGGCGGCAACCACGCCGCGATCGAGCGCTGGCGCAGGAAGCAGTCGCTGGGGCGCACGTCCGCGCGGCGACCGGACCTGCTGCGGCAGAGGAATTTGAGCAGCGAGGAACTCGCGCTGCTGGAAGAATATCGCGCGGAGCAGGATGCGCCGCGGACCGGGCACGGAAGCAACCACTGCGAGAAAGGTGAGACATGAGCAACATCATTGCCACGCTCGAAAAGGAGCGCATGCAGCGCGAAGTTCCGGACTTTGGCCCGGGCGACACGGTGGTCGTCGAGGTGAAGGTCAAGGAAGGCGACCGCGAGCGCGTCCAGTCCTACGAGGGCGTGGTCATCGCCAAGAGCAACCGCGGGCTGAACTCGTCGTTCACCGTGCGCAAGATCTCGCACGGCGAGGGCGTGGAGCGCGTATTCCAGACCCACAGCCCCGCGCTCGGTGGGATCAAGGTGAAGCGCCGCGGCCACGTCCGTCGCGCCAAGCTCTACTTCCTGCGTGAGCGCACCGGCAAGGCTGCGCGCATCGAAGAGAAGGTCTGAGGCCGGTTCCGGGAGCGCGGCGCGCCCAGCGTGCCCGCGCTCCAGGTCAGCGCAATGTTCCGCGCCATCGGTCGCCTGCTTCACTGGATCTGGAGTGGTCTGGACGGACTGCGGAAAGTCCTGCACCTGGTCCTGTTGCTGATCGTGTTCGGTGCCTTCGCGGGGCTCTTCTCGCGCCCAATGCCGATTGTCCCCGGCAAGGCTGCCCTGGTGATCGATCCTCAGGGACCGCTGGTCGAGCAGTTGACCGGCGACCCGCTCGAGCGGGCACTGGCGCGGGCGCTGCGCAGCGAGCCGACTGAAACGCTGCTGCGCGACGTCGTCGACGCGATCGAGAGCGGCGCAGACGACGACCGTATCAGCGCTCTCTATCTCGACCTCGGCGGACTCGCGGGCGGCGGCCTGGCGAAGCTCCGGGAAGTCGCCGCGGCAGTCGACGACTTCCGCGCGACCGGCAAGCCCGTGATCGCCTACGGCAATTTCTACGACCAGAACCAGTACTACCTGGCGGCCCACGCTGACGAGATCTACGTCGACCCGATGGGTGCCGCGTACGTGGACGGCTACGCGAACTACGGACTCTTCCTGAAGGACGCGCTCGACAAGCTGTCGATCGACGTAAACATCTTCCGGGTCGGCCAGTACAAGTCGGCGGTCGAGACATTCAGCCGCAACGACATGTCGCCGGCCGAACGCGAGGAGAGCCTTGCATGGCTCGGGTCGCTGTGGAGCACCTACAAGACCGATGTGGGGGCGGCGCGCGGGCTCGAACCGTCGAAACTGCAGGCATATGCGGATGACGCTGCCGGCAACCTCCGCAAGGCAGAAGGGGACCTTGCGAAGATGGCACTGGACGCGGGGCTCGTGACCTCGCTCAAGGGCCGCTTTGAGGTCGAGGACCGGCTGAAGCAGATCACCGGCGAGGACGATGGTACGGGCTCCTATGTGGGCGTGACCTTCGACTCCTACCTGGCCACCATCGATTCCGAAGGGGCGCTGTCGTCCCGGCCGTCACAGAAGGTCGCGGTCATCGTTGCCTCGGGCGACATCGTGCCGGGCGACGAGGCCCCGGGGATGATCGGCTCGGATACGCTCGCCGCGCAATTGCGCGATGCGGCGCAGGACGACGCGATCAAGGCCGTGGTGCTGCGCATCGACAGCCCCGGCGGCAGCGTGTTCGCGAGCGAGGTGATCCGCCGCGAGGTCGAGGCGTTGCGCAAGGCGGGCAAGCCGATCGTCGCCTCGATGAGCAGTCTCGCAGCGTCCGGCGGTTACTACATCGCCATGGACGCCGACAAGATCGTCGCGAGCCCTGCAACGCTCACCGGATCGATCGGGATCTTCTTCATGATGCCCACGTTCCAGCGTTCGCTGGAGCGCGTTGGCGTGCACACGGACGGCGTCGGCACCACCGCGCTCGCCGGCGAGTTCCGCCTGGACCGCCCGCTGGGCGAGATTTCCAAGGATATCCTGCAGCAGACCATCGATCGTGGTTACCAGGACTTCATCGGCCACGTGGCGACGTCGCGAAAGATGTCGGTCGAAGCGGTCCATGAAATCGCCCAGGGCCGCGTCTGGTCCGGGACCGACGCGATGCGGGTCGGGCTGGTGGACCAGCTCGGAGGCTATCAAGACGCCATCGAACTTGCCGCCGGCATGGCCGGGCTCGATGACTTCGACGTCCAGTATTTCGACGAAGACATCAGTATCAGCGAGGCGCTCGGCCTGCGCATCCGAGTGGCGCTTGCGCGTGTCGTTGCCCCGTTGCTGCCGAAGGCCACGTTGCCGGTCGTGCCGAAGGTGCTGGGACCGCTGCTCGCCGAAGCGGAGCGCCTTGCGAGGTTGTCGGATCCTTCCAGCGTGTACGCCTACTGCATCGCCTGCTCGGTCGACTGAGACCGGCCGGACGCCTGTCCGGCGCCACCCATCGGGTCGATCACTTGCTGGGATTTACCAGGTACTTGGCGCCGGTCGAGCGCCTCCCGTACACGGCGATTTCCGCGAGGTCGAGCGCCTCGGCCAGCGACACCACCTTGGTGTAGCGGCTCGCGAAAATCGTCCCGAGATCCGCGACCACCCGCGCGCGCAGCTTTCGCGCCACCTCCGGTCCGACTTTCTGCAGGAAAATTGGCAGCAGCCAACCGCCGAGTCCCCAGGCTGCGCCGAAACTCCGCCTGAGCTCGGTCGGGCCGTTGTCGAGTGAGCCATAGATATATACCTGCTTGTGGGTGGTCGAGCCGTAGCGCTGGTATTCGCCGCCCTTGCGCGTCAGCGCTGACTCCATGCCCGCCAGCAGCTGCCCCGCGAGCTGTCCGCCTCCCACGGCGTCAAAGCCGATCGTCGCACCAGTGGCTGCGATCGCGTCTGCCAGGTCCTTCCTGAAGGTCCCGGCGGTCGAGACGCAGACGTGCGTTGCGCCCTCGGTGCGCAGCATCTCCGCCTGCTCTGCACTGCGCACGACACTGACCAGGCCGATGCCGTCCGCGAGGCACAGTCGGTTCAGCATCCGCCCGAGATTGGATGCAGCCGCGGTGTGCACCAGTGCGGAATGCCCCTCGCGACGCATCGTCTCGACCATGCCGAGCGCAGTGAGCGGATTGACGAAGCACGAGGCTCCTTCGGCCGGAGTCGTGCCCTGCGGCAGTTCGAGACACTGCTCGGCCTTTACGCACCGATGCTGCGAGTACATCGCACCGCCGAAGGCAGCCACTGTCCGCCCGAGCAGCGCCTGGGCCTCGGCGGATGCACCTGCGGCGATCACCACGCCCGCACCCTCGTTGCCGACGGGCATCGACACGTCGATCCGGGCCGCCATGGACTTCATCAGGCCGTCGGGGATCCTGGCGGTGACAACCGGGCGAGCGTCACTGCCGGAACTCTGCGCAGTGCTCATGTCCGCCGCGCCGAACAGCAGTCCGAGATCCGACGGATTGACCGGCGCGGCCTCCACTCGGACCAGCACCTCGTCAGGGCCGGGCTGCGGAATGTCGACTGATGCCAGTGACAACTCGAGTTCTCCGCCTGCCTTCACCAGTGATCGGAGCTGAAGGGATTCCATGGTCGTGTCCGAATGCATGCTCGTCTCTCCAGTGATCCTGCGTGTCGATACTGCGGAACTTTCGTGTCGGCGCGGGGGCGGGGCCTATGCTTCCGCGGCCCCGGGCGTCGCGACGAATCCCTTCCAGTTGCCCATGTAGTCTATGAATTTCCGGCTCAGGCCCTGCTGGCCGAGATATTCCCGCGTTACCGGCAGCTCGCGGGCCCGGAAACCCGGATCGGCCCGGACGCGCTCCGGAAAATCGTGGTGCAGGATGGCAGCGCGGCCGACGATGACGAAATCGAGTCCCGCATCGAGGCAGCGCAGCGCGTCCTGTCCGCCCGCAATCTTTCCGGCAGCGCCCATCCGTACCCTGCCTCGATCGAGCGAAGTGAAATACGACAGCAGGCTGCGGCCCTGGAGCTCGGCGTCCTGTGGCTCCTTGAATACGTCCCACAGCGAGAGATCCAGGAAATCGACCATGTTGCTGTCGATCAGGCGACCGGCGACGGCCACTATCTCGGGGAGGCGGAGCCCGAAGCGTTCCGGCGACAGCCGGACACCGACCGTAAAGCCGGCACGGCAGCGCGAACGGACCGCGGCGAGGATCTCGAGCAGGATCCTGGATCGGTTCTCCAGCGTACCGCCATAGCGGTCCTCACGCCGGTTGATCTCCGGGCTCAGGAACTGAGCCAGCACGTAACCATGTGCAGCGTGCAGCTCGACGCCGTCGAACCCGGCGCGCTCTGCGCGCGCCGCCGCTTCCGCAAAGTCCTCCACCAGTTGTTCCACTTCAGAGAGATCGAGTGCTCGTGCGCCGGTTTCGGCGTCGTCGGAGGGGCAGACCGGCTGTTCGCCGATCAGCGCCGCGGGCGCGCGCATCCCGGCGTGGTGCAGTTGCGCCATGGCCAGGCTGCCCGTACGCGCAATTGCCGCGGCCAGGCGCGCGAGGCCGGCGTGATGCGCGTCGGAGAAAATACCGAGCTGCCCGGCGAAACCGCGTCCCCGCGCCTGTACGTGCGAGGCGCAGGTCATCGTCAGGCCGAATCCGCCCTCGGCCCGCATGGTGAGCCAGCGATATTCCTCATCCGACAGCGTGCCGTCGTCGTGACTCTGGCAATTGGTCAGCGGTGCCAGCATGAGCCGGTTCTTCATCGGCCGGCCGCGCTCGAAATCCAGTGGATCGAACAGCTTTTTCATGTGCCTCCAAGTCGCTCGCGCATCTTCGCCTCGTCCAGCTGCCCACACCACTTCCCGACCACGACCGTGGCGACGCCATTGCCGATAAGGTTGGTGAGCGCGCGCGCCTCCGACATGAACCTGTCGACGCCGAGGATCAGCGCGACTCCGGCAACCGGCACGTTTCCCACCGCGGACAGTGTTGCGGCGAGCACGATGAAGCCGCTGCCGGTGACGCCGGCAGCGCCCTTGGACGTCAATAGCAGCACGGCCAGCAGCGTGAGCTGCTGACCGAGATCGAGCGGCGTATTGGTAGCCTGGGCGATGAATACGGCGGCCATCGTCAGGTAGATCGCCGTTCCGTCGAGGTTGAAGGAATAGCCGGTCGGGATCACCAGCCCGACCACGGACTTTTCGACGCCGAGGTCCTCCATGCGCATCATCATTCGCGGCAGCACAGATTCCGAAGACGACGTGCCGAGCACGATGAAGAGTTCTTCCCGGATGTAGCGGATGAAGGACATGATGCTGAATCCGTTCCACTTCGCGATCCCGCCGAGCACCACGAATATGAACAGCAGGCAGGTGGCGTAGAAGCAGACCATCAGCGTGCCCAGCGAAACCAGTGCGCCGATGCCGTACTTGCCTATGGTGAATGCCATCGCGCCGAGCGCGCCGAGCGGCGCGAGTCGCATGATGTAGCCCACGATCCGGAACAGCACCTCGGAGAACTGCTCGATCATGCGGTAGACCGTCAGCTTCCGGCCGCCGGCCGCGTGCAGCGCGAAGCCGAACAGCACCGAGATCAGCAGCACCTGCAGCACCTGGCCCTCGGCGAAAGCGGCGGTGATAGTGGACGGAATGACGTTCAGGACGTGCTCGACGAAACCTTGTGGACCCGAGGAGGACGCGTACTGTCGAACCGCGTCGGCATCGAGCGTGGCGGGGTCGGCGTTGACACCCGCGCCCGGACGCACCAGGTTGACTATGAGCAGTCCGATCAACAGCGCTATCGTGCTCACGACCTCGAAGTACACCAGCGCGAGCCCGCCGGTCCTGCCGACCTTCTTCATGTCTTCCATGCCCGAAATTCCGAGCACCACGGTGCAGAAGATGATCGGACCGATCATCATCTTGATGAGCTTGATGAATCCGTCACCCAGCGGTTTCAGGGCCGCCCCGGTCTCCGGGAATGCAAAGCCGATGACCGCGCCGACCACCACCGCCACGAGCACCTGTGCGTACAGCGACCTCAGGATCCGGATGCGTGCCAAGCGAGCCTCTGCGTTTCGGACCGGTCAGTCCGGAAGTGTGGCCAGGAACGTTTCGACGGCAGCGACCGTGCGCGCTGGATCTTCCTCCTGCGGCACGTGGCCCAGGTCGTCGAAGATCACCAGCCTGCTTCCGGCGATGTCGCGCAGGAACACTCCACCGTACTCGGCAGGGATCAGCCTGTCACGCCCACCCCAGAGGATCAGCGTCGGCGTGCGTATTCCACGGATCCGCGCCTCATGTTGTCCTGGCTGCGCCTGCGCGAATCTCTGCACCAGTGCTGCGCGATTGCCTTCGCGCAAGCTGATCTCGTAGTAACGGTCGACCAGTTCCGGCGTGACCTTGTCGGGGTCGCCGTACACGTTCCGTACACTCGATTCCACCAGCCGGCGTGGCAGCGTGACTTGCATCAGCCGGTTGACGACCGGGACTTTCGCCAGCCGGAAGGCGAGCGGCACTGACTGCGAACGGGTCGCGTAGCCGGCAGAATCGATGAGGACCAGGGCCTCGATGCGCGCCGGGTGGGCAAGCGCAGTCTGCCATGCGACCCAGCCGCCGAAGGAATTTCCTGCAAGCACGCATTTCTGCAGATCGTAGTGATCCAGCAGGGCGGTTGTGAAGCGTACGTAGCTGCCGATGCTGTAGTCGCCGTCGGGCGCCGGACCGGTGAGGCCGAAGCCCGGCATGTCGACGCGAATGACGCGACGTCGGGCTTTGAGCGCCTGCACCCAGCCGTCCCACGTGTGCAGCGATGCCGAGGTGCCGTGCAGCATCACGATCGGCGACGGGTCGTCGCGCCGGCCCTCGTCGCGCACGTGCGCCTGCACTCCGTCAAGGTCGATGAATTCAGAGGGCGGCGGTGCCCATCGCGCCGCCAGCTGTGAGACCGGGCGGTCGGGTGCCCAGCTCAGCGCAACAAGACCGACGACGACGAGCCCGAGGATCCCGGCCGCTGCAGCGGCGACTCTGGTCGCGCGCCTCATGCAGCCCAGTCGAGGATGACCTTGCCCGACTGGCCGCTGCGCATCACCTCGAAGCCTTCGCGAAAATCGGCGATCGGGAACCGGTGCGTGATGATCGGCCCGATGTCGAGGCCGCTCTGCAGCATCGCGGCCATCTTGTACCACGTCTCGAACATCTCGCGCCCGTACACGCCCTTGAGCATCAGGCCCTTGAAGATCACGTCGTTCCAGTCGATCGCGGTTTCGTCGGGCGGAATGCCGAGCAGCGCGACATTGCCACCGTGGTGCATGGTGCGCAGCAGGTCGCGGAATGCCTTGGGATTCCCGGACATCTCCATCCCGACGTCGAAGCCCTCGGCCATGCCGAGCGACTTCATCGTGTCTTCGATCGACTCTCGGGTGACGTTGACTGCGCGAGTCGCGCCGAGTTTTCGCGCCAGGTCGAGGCGGTAGTCGTTGACGTCGGTCACGACGATGTGGCGGGCACCGACGTGGCGTGCGATCGCCGTCGCCATGATCCCGATCGGGCCCGCACCGGTGATCAGCACGTCCTCGCCGACAAGATTGAACGAAAGTGCAGTATGCGTTGCGTTGCCAAGCGGATCGAGAATCGATGCAATCTCGTCGGTGATCGAATCCGGAAGCCTGAAGGCATTGAAGGCTGGAATTGACAGGTACTCCGCGAAGCAACCCGGCCGGTTCACGCCCACGCCCACGGTGTTGCGGCACAGGTGCCTGCGGCCGGCGCGGCAGTTGCGGCAGTAACCGCAGGTAATGTGGCCCTCGCCGGAGACGCGGTCGCCGATCGCGAAGCCCTGCACCTCGCTGCCGACTTCCACGATCTCGCCGCAATACTCGTGGCCGACGTGCATGGGCACGTGAATGGTCTTCTGCGCCCAGTGGTCCCAGAGGTAGATGTGCATGTCGGTTCCGCAGATCGCTGTCTTGCGGATCCGGATCAGCACGTCGTTCGGGCCGATACTGGGTTCCGGGACGTCTTCGAGCCAGATCCCGGGCTCCCGTTCAGCCTTTACCAATGCCTTCATTTTCAAACTCCTTCCGACATCATGCCTCCAGAACTCCGAGCTCGCGCCCTACGGACACGAATGCGTCAACCGCTCGATCGAGCTGCTCGATCGAGTGTCCAGCGCACATCTGCGTGCGGATGCGGGCCTTGCCCATCGGCACGACCGGGAACGAGAACCCGATGACGTACACGCCGAGGTCGAGCAGGCGCTCGGCGAACCTGGCCGCGAGGGCCGCGTCGCCCAGCATCACCGGTGCGATCGGGTGCTCGCCCGGAACAATGTTGAATCCCGCTGCCGTCATCCTCTGGCGGAAGTGCCCGGTGTTGCGGCGCAGCTTTGCACGCAGCTCGTCTCCTGCCTCGACGAGGTCGAGCACGCGCAGCGTTCCGGCCGCAATCACCGGCGGAATGCTGTTGGAGAAGAGATACGGCCTCGATCGCTGCCGGAGCCACGCGACGATCTCCCTGCGCGCCGCCGTATAGCCGCCTGCCGCGCCTCCGAGCGCCTTGCCGAGCGTGCCGGTGAGGATGTCGATGCGTCCCATGACTTCGCGGTATTCCGGTGTGCCGCGCCCGCCCGGGCCAACGAACCCGGTTGCGTGCGAGTCGTCGACCATCACCAGCGCGCCGTAGCGATCCGCGAGGTCGCAGATTTCCTTCAGGCGTGCGATCACGCCGTCCATCGAGAACACCCCGTCGGTGGCGATCAGCTTCGTGCGCGCGCCGGACGCTTCCTTGAGCCGGGTCTCGAGTTCGTCGAGGTCGTCGTTCGCGTAGCGCAGGCGCTGCGCCTTGCAGAGCCTTACGCCGTCGATGATGCTGGCGTGATTCAGCGCGTCGCTGATGACCGCGTCCTGCTCGTCGAGCAGCGTCTCGAACAGCCCGCCATTGGCGTCGAAGCAGGACGAATACAGGATGGCGTCGTCCATGCCGAGGAACGCCGCGAGCCGCCCCTCGAGTTCCTTGTGCACGGTCTGCGTGCCGCAGATGAAGCGCACCGAAGCCATGCCGTAGCCGTGGGCGTCGAGGGCCTGGTGCGCGGCTTCGATGATGGATGGGTGGTTGGCAAGTGCGAGGTAGTTGTTCGCGCACAGGTTCACCAGTTCGCGGCCGTCGGCGAGCCGCACGACGGGCTGCTGTGGTGAGTCGAGCACGCGCTCGGGCTTGAAGAGCCCCGAGCCCTTCAGTTCATCGCACTGGCGGGCAAGTCGGTCGAGGAATGTCTGGTCCACGAGGGTTCTCCGGGCAAGCGCGGATTATAGGGGGCTTATAATGGGTCCGTGAGCCGGACTCCCGAACCTGACGAGGACAGCGCCGAACCAGGCCACCGCGCGGCCGGGGCGGGCCTGCGCATGGACAAGTGGCTGTGGTGCGCGCGTTTCTTCAAGACCCGCGGCCTCGCCCAGCAGGCGGTCGAAGGCGGCCACGTGCAGGTCAACGGCGAGCGGGCCAAGGCATCGCGGCAGGTGCGGGTCGGCGATCGATTGCGCATCACTCGCGAGCGCGAGCGCTTCGAGGTGGACGTGACGGGTATTCCGGCGCGTCGTGGACCGGCGACCGAGGCACGCGGTTTCTACGTCGAGACACCGGAGAGCGAGGCAGCCCGGGCGGCGGCGCGGGAGTTCGACAGGCTTGCGGCGCCCGTGCACTCGGGGCGTCCGGACAAGCGCGAGCGTCGCGACCTCATGCGCCACGTGAAGCGTCGCGGCTAGCGCCTGTGCGACCGCCGCCGTGTATGCTCGGCCGCTGTATCGGCCGGGGACCCCGATGACTGCCTCGCTCTCGTCGCGCTCGACGCGGCTGTTCATGATGCTGACCGCGTTCTTCGTCGGCAATGCGGTGGTGGCGGAGTTCGTCGGCGTGAAGATCTTCGCGCTCGAGCCGACGATCGGACTGCCACCGTTCGGCTGGAACCTGTTTGGCCAGGCGGGCTCGCTCAGCTTCACCGCTGGCGTGCTGATCTGGCCGATCGTCTTCATCATGACCGACGTCATCAACGAGTACTTCGGGCGCCGTGGCGTCCGGTTCATCTCGTTCGCGGCCGCCGGCATGATCATCTACGCCTTCGTCTTCGCGTACACGGCTATCAACCTGGAGCCGGCGGACTGGTGGGTTACGGTCAACGCGGGCCGCGGTGTGCCGGACATGCAGGCAGCCTACGGCAACGTGTTCGGGCAGGGCCTGTGGACCATCGGGGGTTCGCTTGCCGCGTTCCTGGTCGGCCAGATGATCGACGTGGCGATCTTCCATCGCATCCGCGCGGCCACAGGGGAGAGATGGATCTGGCTGCGCGCGACTGCGTCCACGGCGGTCTCGCAGCTGGTGGACAGTTTCGTCGTGCTGTACATCGCGTTCGTGCTCGGGCCGCAGCAGTGGCCGGTGTCTCTGTTCCTGGCGGTGGGCACGGTGAATTACTGCTACAAGATGGTGATGGCGGTGCTTTTGAGTCCGCTCATTTACCTCGCGCGGCACCGGATAGAGGCGTACCTGGGTCCGACCGAAGCCGCGCGTCTCAAGGCCGAGGCTGCCGCAGATTGAGCTTGCCGGTGACAGTGACATTCCACGATCCTGGTCCACTGCTCACCAGCATTGAACACGGGTTGCTGCTCGCCGCGCGCGATCGCGGCGATCGGAGTGCCGAGTGCTCGCTGGATCTCGGTCGCTCGATTGCGGCAGTGGAGACCGGCGGGGATTCCTGGGCCTGGCGGGGCTGCCGCTACCCTTATCCGGCTGCCTGCCGCGAGCGGACCATCTATTACTGGGATGGAAGTGGGTTTGAGCCCGTCTCGAGGTTTGACGGTTCTCTGGTCAAGCTGGTGCCGACGCAGTGGGGCGCGCCGACTTTCGAGATCGACGGCATCAAGATGCTGCCGACCGCTCAGGTTTCGCCGTATGAAGATGCTGGCAGCAAGGTCGCGCTGGTTGAGCCGCGCGGGAAGGTCGTGCTGGATACCTGTGGCGGCCTCGGGTATTTCGCTGCCTGGTGCCTGGCAGGACAGGCGGCGCGCGTGGTGTCGTTCGAAAAAAACCCGGACGTGGCCTGGCTGCGCAGCCGGAATCCCTGGTCGCCCGTGCCTGGGAACGTGCTCGATCTCGAGCTGGGCGACGTTTCCCGTGAAATCACCCGGATTCCGGACGCCTCCGTCGATGCGGTGCTGCATGATCCGCCCCGGTTCGGCATCGCGGGCGAACTCTACTCGCAGGCGTTCTATGACCAGTTGGCCCGTGTGCTCCGGCGCCGGGGCAGGATGTTCCACTACACCGGTGCGCCGAACGCTGTTTCGCGAGGTCGCGACCTGCCGCGCGAGGTTGCCGCGCGATTGCGCCGCGCGGGATTCGACGCGCGGCCTGCGCTCGACGGGCTGGTCGCGGTCAGGGGCTGACAGGCGAGGAGTTGCGTGCCTGGTCCAGTGCCTTGCGCAGGCGATCGGCCCAGCGCTTCAGGATGATGTCCGCGGCGGCCTGGTTGGTAACGGAGTTGGCCTGCTGGGGCATGCCTCCGGTACTGTCGTCCGCCTCCGTGTCAATCACTCGCGCGAGCAGCGTGCTGGTCCCGCCGTCCCAGAGCTCAAGATAAAGCGTCATCTGACCCGCCGACGCGACGATGTCCGCGCTGGGGGAGGAGTCGTCCGTTTCCGGTGCAGTAACGATGACGTTGAGCAGCGAGGGCCGCAGCATCAGTACTCCCGGGCCCTGCTCGGTGACGATCTTGAAGTCGTCATTCTTGCCGAGCTCAGCCACGAATACCTTGTTGAACTGGAGCGAGAGGTCATCCGTGATTCGTTTCTCGTCCTCGGGCGTCACCTGTGCCGCGAGATCCATCTCGTTCTCGTTGTAGTCGCGCGCCCAGTTCTTCGCGAACTGTACGTAGCACTCCAGGAGTCCCACGCTCTTGTATTGCGAGAAGTCGGCGCCCTGCTTCACATATACGGCCCCGTATTCAAGTGTCTTCCTGAGTTGCAGGCCATCCGGGCTGACCGGTGGGTATTGCTGGTCGGCGGCAGATACGGCCGCCGCAGCGAGCAGCAGCAACGCCGAGGCGAGTCCGGTGAGGACGAGAGATCCAGGTCGATTCGACGTCGGCATTTTCAATCTCCGGAAAACAGGTGCCAGGCACCTATTTATCAAATTAGGTGCCTGGCACCAAATTATCGAGCGTGGCTACTTGACCAGCTGGTTCAGCTCGAAGATCGGCAGCAGCATTGCGAGCACGATCACCAGCACGAGGCCGCCCATGAGCAGGATCATCAAGGGCCCGAGCAGGCCCACGACGCCCTGCAGGATCGTGTCCAGCTCGCGTTCCTGGTGAATCGCCGCGCGGTCGAGCATCGTGTCAAGTTCTCCGCTCGACTCGCCGCTCGAGATCAGGTGGATCATCATCGGCGGGAAGACGCGGCTGGCGCCCAGCGACTTGCCGATCGGCGCGCCCTCGCGCACTCGCACCGCTGCGGCCTCGACGGCGGCCTTCATCGGCAGGTTCGAAACCACCTCGGCCGAGATGCGCATGGCTTCCAGGACCGGAACGGTGCTGGACGTGAGCGTGCTGAAGGTCCGCGCGAAACGTGCTGTGTTGGCCCCGCGCACGGCCTTGCCGATGACCGGCAGCGAAAGCAGGAACTGGTGCCAGACGCGCCGATTCGACTCGACCTTGAGCCAGCGCGTGAAGAGAAAGATCGCGCCGGCGATGGCGATCACCAGGTAGATGCCGAATTTCCGCATGAAGTCGCTGCCGGCGATCAGGGCCTGGGTCAGCAGCGGCAGGGCGGCCTCGCTCGAGCGGAACACCTCGACGACCTTGGGAACGACGGAGACCAGCAGGAAGAACACGATCACCACGCAGACCACGAACAGCAGCACCGGGTAGAGCATCGCGCTCAGCGTCCGGCTGCGCAGCTGCTGGCGATTGTCAGTGTAGTCCGCGAGCCGCTCCAGCACCGCGTCGAGGTGGCCGGAATGCTCGCTCGCGGCGATGGTGGCGCAGTAGATCTCCGGGAATGAGCCCGGGAAGTCGGCGAGCCCGTCGGCCAGCGTGTGGCCCTCCATCACCTTCGAGCGGACGCCCAGGATGATGCTGCGGACGCGCGGCTTGTCGGTCTGCTGCGAGACCGCAAGCAGCGCTTCCTCGAGAGGCAGCGCCGACTTGACCAGCGTCGCAAGCTGCCGGGTGATCAGTGCGAGGTCGGCGGCGCTCAGGCCGCGCTGGAACTTGAACGAGAACGAGCGCCCGGTGCTTGCGGTCTCCTGCTCGACCACCTCGTCAACCAGTACCGGCAACAGGCCCTGCTCGCGCAGCAGCTGGCGGACATGCCGCGGCGTGTCGCCCTCCAGGACTCCCTTGCGCTCGCGGCCCGCGGCATCTACCGCGACGAACTCGAAGGCTCCCATGCGTCAGTCCTCGCGCGTTACCTTGAGGACTTCCTCGATCGTCGTGATGCCCTCGAGCACCTTGGCTCGTCCGTCGTCGCGGATGCCCGGCGTGCGTGTCCGGGCATAGCGCTCCATCTCCAGCTCGGAGACGCCGTCGTGGATCATGGTGCGCATGTGTTCGTCGATCAGCACCAGTTCGTAGATGCCCGTTCGACCGCGATAGCCGTTGGACGTGTCGCGTTCGCCAGGGCGATAGAGCGTGGGAGACGCTGCACTGTCGGGTATGTTCAGAAGCCGCCGCTCGTATTCGCCCGCCGTGTAGGCCTCGCGCGTCGCGGGATTAAGCACCCGCACCAGCCGCTGCGCGATCACGCCGACCAGGCTCGACGACAGCAGGAATGGCTCGATGCCCATGTCGCGCAGTCGCGTGACTGCGCCAACTGCCGTGTTCGTGTGCAGCGTCGAGAGCACCAGGTGGCCCGTCAAGCTCGACTGCACGGCGATCTGTGCGGTCTCGAGGTCGCGTATTTCGCCGACCATCACCACGTCCGGGTCCTGGCGCAGTATGGCGCGCAGGCCCCTCGCAAACGTCATCTCGACCCGCGAGTTGACCTGCGTCTGGCCGATGCCGTCGATGTAGTACTCGATCGGGTCCTCGACGGTCATGATGTTGCGGGTGCGATCGTTTATCCGATCGAGCGCGGCATACAGCGATGTTGTCTTGCCCGAGCCGGTCGGTCCCGTCACCAGCAGGATGCCGTTCGGCTTGTGGATCAGTTCGTCGGTGAGCGCCAGCGTCTTCGGATCCATCCCCAGCGAGTTCAGGTCGAGCCGGCCCGCCTGCTTGTCGAGCAGGCGCAGCACGACGCGCTCGCCATGTCCGGCCGGGATCGTCGAGACGCGTACGTCCACCGCACGCCCGGCGACGCGCAGGGAGATGCGGCCGTCCTGCGGGAGGCGCTTCTCGGCGATGTCGAGGCGGGACATGACCTTGATGCGCGAGACGATCAGCGGCGCGACCGCGCGCTTGGTCTGCAGCACCTCACGCAGCACGCCGTCCACGCGGAAGCGGATCACCAGCCTGTTCTCGAAGGGCTCGATGTGGATGTCGGAGGCGTTTTCCTTGACGGACTGCGTGAGCAGGGCATTGATCAGCCGGATGACGGGCGCCTCGTCCTCGCTCTCGAGCAGGTCGGACTGCTCGGGGATGTCCTGCGCGAGATCGGCGAGGTCGGTGTCCTCCTCGAGCCCGCCCATCGCGTCCATCGTGGCGCTCGAACCGCCCTCGTAGGCCTGGCGCAGCAGGGAATCGAAGCGCTCGGCGTCCACACGCTCGATGGTGAGCGGACGCCGGAGGTGCCTGCGCACTTCTGCGACCGCGAGCGGCGAGGCTCCCTCGCGTACCACCGCATCCACCCGATCCGCGGTCAGGCCCCTGACCAGCACGCCGTGCCGCTTCGCGAACGCGAAAGGCAGGGGTCGCAGTGGGTCGGTGACGCGACCGGCTGCAGCCAGGACTGCCTCGTCGGTTGCGGCAGTGCTCACGGAATCGTATCCGGAGGCGGCTGGCCGTTGGGCTGCGTTCCCGGGGCGGCGAACGGTGTCGTCGGGGTGATCACTGGCCCTGCGGTGCCGGGTTCCATCGTCGCAGGCTGGTCCTGGATGATGGTCGGCGCCGTGGACTCGATCTCTGCCCGCTGTGCCGGCGTGGAGCCCGGCGGCGCCAGTTGCTCCGCCTGCCTGAGCGCGTCAGATGGCACGAGCTTGTCGAGCGTGGGCAGTGCCGGCTGGCGCTCCGTCGGCATCAGCGGCACCTTGCCGCCGAACATCATGTCCTGCTGGCCGCGCAGGTAGTTGTACTTGGCGTTGGTCTCGATCGCCGCGTCCACGCCGTCGCGCAGGATGCGCGGGCGTACGAAGAACATCAGGTTGGATTTCTTCTTGTTTACGCTGCGCGTCTTGAAGAGTTCGCCCAGGATCGGGATCGAGCCGAGGAACGGTACCTGGGACTTCTCCTCGGTGGCCTCGTCGGAAAGCAGCCCGCCCAGCACGATGATGCCCCCGTCCTCTGCCATCACATTGGTCGTGATCGTGCGCTTGTTGGTGATCAGGCCCTGGCTTGCGGCCAGAACCTGCTCGGAGCTCGCCGCGAGGCTGGAGACCTCCTGGGAGATCTTCAGTACCACCGTGCCGCCGTCATTAATCTGCGGCGTGATCTTGAGGATGATGCCGACTTCCTCGCGGTTGATGGTCTGGAACGGATTGACCTGGCCGGTGGAACCGGAGATGCCCTGGTTGGTGTACGATCCGGTGACGATCGGCACCTCCTGCGCGACCTTGATCTCCGCCTCCTCGTTGTCGAGCGTCATCACCGATGGCGTCGAAATGATGTTGGTGTTGCCGGTTGCCTGCAGTGCCCTGATCAGCGCCGCCCAGCTGATTCCGCTGGTGACGATGCGGCCGACGCCGAGCGTGAGGCCTGAAGGCACGGCGGCGATGCTGGCCGGGTCGCGGATGCCCTGCAGGATCTCGCCGATGCCCGTGCCGTTGACGGGCTGGACAAAGCCTCCGGCGGGCAGGAAGTTGCCGTCGCCATCTCGGTCGGCGACCAGCCAGTTGACGCCGAGGTCAGCGGACTTGTCCACCGTCATCTCGACCAGGATGCCCTCGAGGAGCACCTGTGCGCGGCGGATGTCGAGGCGATCGACGATGGACATCACCGTCCGCATGATCTTGGGCGGTGCGGACACGATCAGCGCATTGGTCTGCGGTTCGGCCCAGATGGTCACGCTCTTGTCTCCGCCGCCCGACTGCACGCTGGTGGGCGCTGCCGTCGGATTGCCGCCGGCCGCCGCTGCCACCGTTGCGGTGATGCCCTGGATCTGCTCGCGAAGCTTGGCGGATATCTTCTCCGCATCGGCGTAGCGCAGGTAGCGGACCTGCGTGTCGCCGCCGGCCTGCAGCGGGGTGTCCATGTGCGCGATCAGCGACTTGAGCCGCAGGCGCTGCGCGCTCTCGCCGCTCACCAGTATGCTGTTGGTACGCTCGTCGGCGACCATCTTCACCGTGGGCTTGCCGCCGCCTTCGGCCGCCGCGGTGCTGTACAGGCTGTTCACGACGCGCACCACTTCCGCGGCGCTGGCGTGCTCGAGCGGAATGACGTCGATTTCCTCGTCCCCTGTCTGGTCGATTCGCTCGATGATGCGCGCCATGCGGCTGACGTTCGACGCGCGGTCCGAGATGATCAGCATGTTCGACGCCGGGTAGGCGGCGAGGTGGCCGTACTGCGGTATCAGCGGCCGCAGGATCGGTACCAGCTGCGCGGCGCTGACGTTCTTGACGGTGATGACCTGGGTGACGATCTCGTCGGACGAAGAATTCACGCTCGAGGGCAGGTCGTTGGCGGGCATCTGGCGGGCATTCGCGTCGGGCAGGATCTTGATCACTTTGCCTGCCGGGACGGCCACGAAGCCGTGTACCTGCAGGATTGACAGGAACGCCTGGTAGAACGCATCGGGCGACATCGGCGTCGACGACAGCATCGTGACCTGGGCCCGGACCCGCGGATCCACGATGAAGTTCTTGCCGGTGACGGCGCTTACGGCCTCGATGATCTGGGAGAGATCGGCGTCCTTGTAGTTCGGCGTGATGGTGCTCTGGGCCTGGCTCAGGGACACACCCGGACCCGTGAGCGCCAGTAGCCCGGCGAGCGCAATGCCCGACAGCGCGGGGGCAAATCGATCGAGCAGCTTGCGTTTCATCATCACTCCACTGGGTCCGGGCTTCCCTCGGGTGCCGGCGGCATTTCGCTCACCGGCACGGCTTCGGGCAAGGCCGCCGCCGCCGCCGCTTCCGCGGCAACCTGGGCGTTGTTGATCGATATCTGCGTGGGCTGTCCGTTGCGCTCCACGGTCACTGTGACCTCGGATGCCGAGTTCATCGACTGCAGTATGTCGACACCACGCGCCGGGTCGTCCAGCGGCGTTCCGTTGATCTCCGTCACGAGGTCGCCCGGCATCAGGCCCAGCCGGCTGAACTGCTGGCGGTCCCGTCCGGGGTATACCCGGTATCCGCGCTGCTGGCCATTGGCGAAGACCGGTTGCGGACGGAGGATTTCCGTTATCGCGCCCGGATTGGCGCTGGCGATCTCCCTCAGCCGGGTTCCCAGCATGGCGCCCGGGCTCGGCGCCGGCGCGGCCGCGGCCGAGGGCCCACCGCCCTGGAACTTGCGCGGCATCATCAGCGCCTCAAGGCGACCGCCGCGGTCCAGGATCACGCGATCAGGGTAGACCGCATGGAGCTTGGTACCGCCGGTGACGGTCTTGCCGACTGCGTAGACCTTAGCGCTGGCAGCGCTTTCGCCAATGATCGCGTAGCCTTTTTCAGGATCGGACTCGGCAATCGTGCCCGCCAGCACCAGGTTCATCTGTGTCGCTGCGACAGCCTGCGGGTCGGTCGAATCAGCGTTCGCGCCCGCAACGCCGAAAAGGTGCGCGTTCATTATCGCCTGCACATCGACTGCCGGACCCGCCGAAGGTCCGGCTACTGGCGCTACGACCGGGTTCGCTGCTTGAGTGCCCATGATCGTCCAGGCGAGCTGGACCAGTTGCCAGGCCAGAAGCAGCACCAGTGCCACCGAGACCAGCCACGGCAGCGACTGCATCCATCGGCCAGACCGGACATCGGCCGCGACGGAGGCTAGTCGGGAGAAGGTTGGTGGCAACTGCATTTCGGGCGTGCATTCTTCCGCCCGGCGGGTTGGCTGCCGGGATCCGCGAATGATACGGACTTGCGGGACTGCGTCTCAAGACAATCGCGCAAATATCAGATCTGCGGTCGATTCCGCCTTCAAACCCGGCGGCGCTTGTCAGGGGGCCGGCGGGGCCCTATATAGGACTGGCTGGAGCACCCTTGGAACATGAGCGAAGAGCATACAAGGCAGGAACACGGCCTGGTGGTGGAGGAGGCGCGGCCGCAGGTCAAGCGCCCGCCGCTGTACCAGGTGGTACTGCTCAATGACGATTACACGCCCATGGAGTTCGTAGTGGACGTTCTGGAGCACATTTTCGGCATGGATCGCACCAGCGCGACGCGCGTCATGCTGGAGGTTCATACCCGTGGCAAGGGGGTGTGCGGGGTGTATACGTATGAGATTGCGGAGACCAAGGTGGCGCAGGTGACCAGCTACGCCCGGCAACACCAGCATCCACTCCTGTGCACGATGGAAGAGGCCTGAAAAAAGTGTTGAGCAGCGAACTCGAAGTCTGCCTGAACGAGGCCTTCCAATCGGCGAGGGAGGCCCGCCACGAATTCATGACGGTCGAGCACCTGCTGCTCGCTATTGTCGCCACGCCGAAAGTGGAGGAGATCCTGCGCGGCTGCGGCGCCGACCCCGTGCGGCTGGGCAAGGAACTCGAAGAATTCATCGACCAGACGACTCCGCGGCTTAAGACCGACGACGATCGTGAAGTGCAGCCGACGCTGGGGTTCCAGCGCGTGCTGCAACGCGCTGTATTCCACGTGCAGTCGAGTGGTCGCAAGGAAGTGTCGGTCTCCAACGTGCTGGTGGCGATCTTCAGCGAGAAGCACTCCCATGCTGCCTACCTTCTTGCGCTGCAGGACGTGTCGAGGCTGGACGTGGTCAATTTCATCTCCCACGGCCTGTCCAAGCCGGGCGACGAGCCTGGGGCCCAGAGCGACGAGCAGCCGCAGCCGGAACCTGAGCGCGATGCGGACGGTGGCTCGGCGCTCGAGAAATATGCCACCAATCTCAACCGACTCGCCGAGGAGGGGCGGCTCGACCCGCTGATCGGCCGCAAGCTCGAAATCGAGCGAACCATCGAGATCCTGTGCAGGCGCCGCAAGAACAACCCGCTTTACGTGGGCGAGGCGGGCGTCGGCAAGACGGCGCTGGTAGAAGGCCTGGCGCGGATGATCGTCGCGGACGAGGTTCCCGAGGTGCTGGCTGGCAGCACGGTTTACTCGCTGGACCTGGGTACGCTGATCGCGGGCACCAAGTATCGCGGCGATTTCGAGAAGCGGCTGAAGGCGGTGCTCACGGAACTGCGCAAGCAGCCGGGGGCCATCCTGTTCATCGACGAGATCCACACGGTGATCGGTGCCGGCGCTGCTTCGGGCGGCGTGATGGACGCGTCGAACCTGATCAAGCCCGCGCTCGCCAACGGCGAACTGAGGTGCATCGGTTCGACCACGTACCAGGAGTTCCGTGGCATTTTCGAGAAGGACCACGCGCTCACCCGGCGCTTCCAGAAGATCGATGTCATCGAGCCCAGTGTCGAGGAGACCGTGCAGATCCTGCGCGGCCTCAAGGCGCGCTTCGAGGAGCACCACGGCATCAGCTATGACGACGACGCGCTGCAGGCGGCCGCGGACCTCGCGGCGCGGCACATCAATGACCGCTATCTTCCCGACAAGGCCATCGACGTCATCGACGAGGCGGGTGCGAGGCAGCGACTCAAGCCGGTTGCCGAGCGCGTCGGTTCCGTAGACGTCGCGCAGATCGAGGACGTGGTGGCTCGCATTGCGCGCATTCCCCCGAAAACGGTCTCGTCGAACGACCGCGACGTGCTGCGCAACCTCGAGCGCAACCTGAAGCTGGTGATCTACGGGCAGGATCCCGCCATCGAGACTCTCTCGGCAGCGATCAAGATGTCGCGCTCGGGTCTCGGCGACCAGAAAAAGCCCGTTGGATCGTTCCTGTTTGCGGGTCCGACCGGTGTCGGCAAGACAGAGGTCACGCGCCAGCTGGCGCTGGTGCTCGGCGTGGAACTGATCCGCTTCGACATGTCCGAGTACATGGAGCGTCACACCGTCTCGCGCCTGATAGGGGCGCCGCCGGGCTACGTGGGCTTCGACCAGGGCGGCTTGCTGACGGAGGCGATCGCCAAGCACCCGCACTGCGTGCTTCTGCTCGACGAGATCGAAAAGGCTCACCCGGACGTTTTCAACCTGCTGCTGCAGGTCATGGACCATGGGACCCTGACCGACAACAACGGGCGCAAGGCGGACTTCCGCCACGTCGTGATCGTTATGACGACCAACGCCGGTGCGGCGGAAATGAGCCGTGCGCCAGTCGGCTTCGTCGCACAGGACAACGCGCCCGACGGCATGGAGGCGGTGCGCAGGTTGTTCGCGCCCGAGTTCCGCAACAGGCTTGATGCGATCGTGCAGTTCGGGCCGCTGGATGAACGCACCATCCAGCGGGTCGTGGACAAGCTGCTCGTCGAGGTCGAGGCGCAGCTCGAGCAGAAGGGCGTGGCCCTGCACGTCGAAGACGCCGCGCGGCGCTGGATTGCCGAGCGCGGCTACGACCCGAAGATGGGCGCCCGGCCGATGGCACGCGTCATCCAGGAGCACATCAAGCGGCCGCTGGCGGAGGAACTGCTGTTCGGCAGGCTGGAGAAGGGCGGCCACGCGTTCGTGGACGTCGGCGCGAATGGCGAACTGGAGATCGAGACGCGCTCGGTGGAGGAGCCGGCGCTGCTGGAGTGAAACTCCTGCCGCCCGTGGGAAGCGGGCCGCTGCCCGCCGACGGACGGCAAGCCGCTACCGCGCGCGGAATACGATCCGCCCCTTGGTCAGGTCGTACGGGGTCATCTCCACCGTCACCGCGTCGCCGGTGAGGATGCGGATGTAGTGCTTGCGCATCTTGCCGGAGATGTGGGCGGTCACGAGATGGCCGTTCTGCAACTGCACACGAAAGGTCGTGTTCGGCAGGGTCTCGATAACCCTGCCCTCCATCTGGATTGCGTCTTCCTTCGCCATGCAGCCCCTCAAGCCGCCGTCCAAGCGGCGCGAATTCTGCATAAATGACCTGCGTTTGGCAACGCAGGTCAGGCCCAGCTTGCGTCAGTCACGTCGCGCGGAATGGCCGCAGAAAGCAGGCTACTGAACCGGGCGCGGGGTATGCAGCGGACGCCCAGGCTCTCGAGGTGCGGGCTGGTCACCTGGCAATCGATCAGCTCGACGCCGCGCGCCACGGATTCGTCCACCAGTCGCGCGAGCGCAACTTTCGACGCGTCGCGCTCGCTGCTGAACATGGATTCGCCGAAAAATGTGCGTCCAAGCGCGACGCCGTAGAGCCCGCCGACCAGCTGTCCCGCCCGCCAGACTTCGATGGAGTGGGCGTGGCCGAGGCGGTGCAGCTGCAGGTAGGCGGACTGCATGTCCGGCGTGATCCAGGTGCCCCCCGGACGCAGGCCCGCATCGGCGCAGCGCGCGACCACGTCCGCGAATGCCTGGTCCATGCGGGTTTCGTAGCCACGGTTGCGCAGGCTCTTGGCCAGGCTGCGGGAAATGCGGAACTCGCCTGGAAACAGCACTGCGCGGGGGTCCGGAGACCACCAGAGTATGGGTTGCCCCTCCGAGTACCAGGGGAAGATTCCGCGGCGGTAAGCCTCGAGCAGTCGCGCCGGCGACAGGTCTCCGCCCGCGCACAGGAGGCCATCCGGGTCATCCAGCGCGGTTTCGAGCGGTGGGAACGCGCCTGGCGGATCGCCGGGCCGGAGGAACGGGATCACGCGCCCGTCTCGCGGTGAAATGGCAGGTGCTTGCTGGCTGCCTCGATGTACTGCATTACCGCGTCGCGCTCCCGCTCCAGGTAGCGGCCTATCGCGGAGGAGAGGCCGAGGTGCGCAAACCAGTGCGCCGAGCGGGTCTGCGTTGGCTCGAATCCCCGCGCGAGCTTGTGCTCGCCCTGGGTGCCGGGGTCGAAGCTGTCGAACCCGTGCTCGATGCACCACTCGATGCCCTGGTAATAGCAGGCCTCGAAATGCAGGCAGTCCACCTGTTGCGAGGCTCCCCAGTAGCGCCCGTACAGTCGGCGATCGTCATGGAAGAAGATTGCCGCCGCGACCGGCTCGCCGGCCAGCAGCGCGAGCTTTACCATGATCGAGCCGGGCAGGCGCCGGGCAACGAGGCCGAGGAACTCGGCGGTCAGGTAGTGCGCATTGCCATGCCTCAGGAACGTCTGCTCGGAGAAACCGAAAATGGCTTGCCAAAGGTCGGGCCCTACGTCGCCGCCCTCCAGCGTCGCGAACGTCACGCCGGCCTCGACGACGCGTCGGCGCTCGCGCCGGAGTTTCTTTCGTTTCTCGGAACGAAGTCCGTCGAGAAAGTCGTCGAAGTCGCGATAACCGCGATTGCGCCACTGGAACCGACAGTCGAGGCGGGTGAGGAATCCGGCTGCCTCCAGCGCAGACTGGTCTTCGGGTGTCGTGAAATTCACCTGCGTGCCAGGCACGCCTTCGCGGCGTGCCGATTCCAGCAGTTCCGCCGCGAGTACCGATCGCTGTCCGACGCCTTCCCGAGCGACCAGCAGCCGCGGGCCGCTCACTGGCGTGAATGGCACTGCGGAGACGAGCTTCGGGTAGTACTCGATGCCAGCCCGCAGGCTGGCCTGCGCCCAGTTCCAGTCGAAGACGAATTCTCCCCAGGAGTGCGTCTTCAGGTAGCGGGGTACGGCACCGGTGAGTCGGCCGCTGCCGTCGCGCATCAGCAGGTGGCGCGGCATCCAGCCCGCGTCCGCCCCCACGCAGCCCGAGGACTCCAGTGCTTCGAGGAATGCGTGGCGCAGGAACGGGTTGCCGGCCGTGTCCAGCGCGTCCCAGTCGGCTGCTGCAACGTCCGCGATCCGTTCGATCGTCTCCGCCTGCGCGCTCATCGGGCAGCGCGTCGTGGCTCAGGCCGCGCCCGCGTCGAACTGCTCGAGGTACTTGTCCGCGTCGAGCGCTGCCATGCAGCCTGTGCCCGCCGAGGTGATCGCCTGGCGATACACGTGGTCGGCAACGTCGCCCGCTGCGAAGACGCCCGGCACGCTGGTTGACGTAGCCCCGCCATCCGAGCCTGATCGCACGGTGATGTAACCGCCCTTCATGTCGAGCTGGCCCTCGAATATCTGAGTGTTCGGAGTGTGGCCGACCGCGATGAAGACGCCGGACACCTTGAAGTCGCGGGTGCCCGAGCCGTCGGTTGCCGCGATGCGTACGCCGGTGACGCCCGTGTCGTCGCCCAGCACGTCTTCGACCGTGTGATTCCACACGATATCCACGACCCCGGCACTCTGCCGCTCGAACAGGCGGTCCTGGAGGATCTTCTCCGAGCGCAGCTTGTCGCGGCGGTGCACCAGCGTGACGTGAGAAGCGATGTTCGACAGGTACAGCGCTTCCTCGACGGCGGTGTTGCCGCCGCCGATCACGGCCACACGCTGCCCGCGGAAGAAGAAGCCGTCGCAGGTCGCGCAGGCCGATACGCCGCGGCCGCGGAATGCCTGCTCCGACTCGAGGCCAAGGTAGCGCGCGCTCGCGCCGGTTGCTATCACGAGCGCGTCGCAGGTGTACTCGCCGCGGTCGCCCTTCAGCAGCAGTGGCCGGCGCGAGAAGTCCACCTCGCTCACGTGGTCCATGACGATCTCGGTATCGAAGCGTTCCGCGTGTTCGCGCATGCGCTCCATCAGGACTGGGCCGGTGAGCCCATGCGGGTCGCCGGGCCAGTTGTCCACCTCGGTGGTGGTCATCAGCTGCCCACCCTGTTCCATGCCGGTTAGCAGCAACGGCTTGCGATTTGCGCGCGCCGCATACACGGCTGCAGCGTAGCCGGCGGGCCCGGAGCCCAGGATGATGAGGCGCGAGTGACGGGAATCGCTCATGTATACTTCCTCAGGCTTTGGCGCCGTGACCGGACGGGGGCGCGGCATGGTAAGCAACAACCCGTCCCGCGGCAAAACAGCCGCTCGCGGGCGGTTCGACGTCGCCGGACACGTCCAGCTGGCGTCGACTGAAGCATCCCGGTAATCTTCTTAAATTCATACGCTTACGCGAAAGTATTGATCTTTCAGGTGACTATCGGTGGCCAGGACTGAATTGAAGAACGACGCGGCGTCTGGCGTCGCCCGAGGCCTGCGCGAAAGCGCGCTGTGGGTTTTCGGGGCGCTGGCGCTGATCCTGCTGGTGGCGCTGGCGACCTACGACAGCGCCGACCCGGCATTCTCGTCGACCGGGCAATCGGGACCGATCACCAACATGATCGGTCCGTTCGGCGCCTGGCTGTCCGACCTGTTCTTCGTGCTGTTCGGTGGACCCGCCTTCCTGTTCCCGCTGATGCTGGCATTTGCCGGCTGGGCGCTGTTCCAGGAGAGGCGCAGTTCCGAGCCCTTCGACCGGCGCACGACCGCATTGCGCTCCGGGGGGTTCGTGCTGGCGCTCGCCAGCAGCTGCGGACTCGCGGCGCTGCATTTCGATGCAGGCTCGCTGCCGTATACGGCGGGCGGACAGGTCGGTTCGCTGGTAGGTGACGGGCTGGCCGCTGCCTTGAGTCCGCTCGGAGCGACGCTGCTGCTGCTGGCCGTCTGGCTGGGCTCGGTTTCTCTTTGCACGGGCATCTCCTGGCTGGACGTCATGGATCGTATTGGCGGCGGTGTGCTCGCCGCGATTGCCTGGGCGAAGGACCGCAGCTCCACGGCGCGCGACGTCAAGGCCGGGCGCGAGGTGAAGCAGGCGCGCCAGGAGATCGTGCGCGAGGAACAGAAGAAGGCCGCGGAACGCAAGCCTCCGAAGATCGAGGCCATTGCGCCCAGGGTCGAGAAGAGCGAGCGCGTCGAGAAGGAAAAGCAGGTCACGATGTTCGAGCGTCTCGGCTCCACCGAGCTGCCGGAGCTCTCGCTGCTGGACGACGCGCCGGCGCGCAAGGGCGGCTATTCGCCCGAGGCGCTCGAGGCAATGTCGCGTCTCGTCGAGTTGAAGCTGCGCGATTTCGGTGTCGAGGCCGAAGTCGTCGAAGTTCACCCGGGCCCGGTCATCACGCGGTTTGAAGTGCGTCCCGCGCCCGGCGTGAAGGTCGCGCAGATCTCGCATCTCGCGAAGGATCTCGCTCGCGCGCTGTCAGCCGTGAGCGTGCGTGTGGTCGAGATCATCCCCGGCAAGTCCACGATGGGTCTCGAGATACCGAACGAGGCGCGCGAGATCGTCACGCTCGGCGAGATCATCAAGTCGAAGACCTACGACGAGATGGGCTCGGCGCTCGCGCTGGTACTCGGCAAGGACATAGGCGGCAATCCGGTCGTTGCGGACCTGGCGCGGATGCCGCACCTGCTGGTCGGCGGTACGACCGGCTCGGGCAAGTCGACCGCGATCAACGCGATGGTACTGTCGCTGCTGTACAAGTCGTCCGCCGAGCATGTGCGGATGATCATGATCGACCCGAAGATGCTGGAGCTTTCGGTCTACGAGGGCATCCCTCACCTGCTTGTACCGGTCGTGACGGACATGAAGCAGGCGGCCAACGCGTTGCGCTGGTGCGTGGCCGAGATGGAGCGGCGCTACCAGCTGATGGCTGCCGCGGGTGTCCGCAACCTCGCGGGTTTCAATCGCAAGGTGAAAGACCTCGCCGATGCGGGTACGCCGATGCGCGACCCGCTCGAGCTGAAACGACTGCCGCCCGGTGGCGACCCGTACATGGTCTCGATCGTGGAGCCGCTGCCGTTCATCGTCGTGGTGGTGGACGAACTCGCCGACCTGATGATGATCGTCGGCAAGAAGGTCGAGGAACTGATCGCACGCCTGGCGCAGAAGGCGCGCGCGTCGGGCATACACCTGATCCTCGCGACGCAACGACCGTCCGTGGACGTGATCACCGGCCTCATCAAGGCCAACATTCCGACGCGAATCGCATTCCAGGTGTCGGCCAAGGTCGACTCGCGCACCATCCTGGACCAGAGCGGCGCGGAAGCGCTGCTGGGCCACGGCGACATGCTGTTCCTGCAGCCAGGAACGTCGCTGCCGGTGCGCGTGCATGGCGCCTTCGTGTCGGACGCCGAAGTACACCGCGTCGTCGGTCGCCTGAAGGCCGCCGGGCCACCGTCGTACATGGAAGAGATTCTGGACGGTCCGTCGGCGCCGATTCCTGGCCTGTCGGGCGAGCCTGGCGGCAACGGCGATGAGGGTGGCGATCCGGAGCAGGACCCGCTGTACGACGAGGCCGTGCGCATCGTGGTCGAGAGTCGCAGGGCATCGATCTCTGGCGTGCAGCGCAGGCTGAAGATCGGCTACAACCGTGCGGCCCGCATGATCGAGGCGATGGAGGCGGCCGGGTTGGTGGGGCCTCTGCAATCGAACGGCAGCCGTGAAGTGATCGCGCCGCCGCCGCCGGAATCTGACTGAGCACTAGCATGATCCGCAGAAGCCTCCTGGGCAGCTTGCTTGCCGCCGCACTGGTGCTCGCTGCGTTGCCGGCCGCAGCCGCAGAAGATTCGCTCGCGCGCGTCGAAACGTGGCTCGAGTCCGTGAAGACACTGTCAGCGGATTTCGTGCAGGTTGTGCGCAACCGCGACGGGCAGATCAGCAGCCGTGTGACCGGCACGCTGTCGTTGTCGCGGCCGGATCGCTTCCGCTGGGACTACCGCGACCCCTACGTGCAGGTGATCGTCGCCGACGGCCGCAAGCTCTGGCTGTACGACGAGGACCTCCAGCAAGTCACGGTGCGGCCGCTGGAATCGGGCCTGGGCTCGACACCGGCCATGCTGCTGTCCGGGGCCGGCTCGGTCGGGGAGAGCTTCACCGGCGGACCGGTCAAGCGCGACGGCGAATGGACCTGGTGCCGCCTCGAGCCGAAGCAGCACGGTTCGGATTTCGAGAGCGTGAGCCTGGGCTTCAACGATCGTGGTGGATTGGTCGCGATGCAGCTGGTGGACAAGCTCGGGCAGAGCACTGAACTCAATTTCAGCGATGTAGTGCTCAACCGGAAACTCGATCCAGCGTTGTTCCAGTTCACGCCCCCGAAGGGCGCCGACGTCATCGGCGACGCGAAGCCGTAGCGGCGATGATCCCGTTGCGCTACCGGTACTTTTGGCTGGCGATCAGCGTGGCTCTCGTTGGCGTAATCCTCTATGCCAGCCTGACACCCGACCTTCCGCTGCCCACGCCGGGCGGCTTCGACAAGCTGGAACACTTCACCGCGTACTTCGCGCTCGCCGTGTGGTTTACGGGCCTGTATCCGCGTGCGCGCTACTGGCAGGTCGTGACGGGCCTGCTGGTGCTCGGACTCGGCGTCGAGATCGCGCAGGGCGCGATGCGGCTCGGTCGCAGCGCGGAGTTGTTCGACATGGTGGCGAACGCCGCGGGTATCGGCGTCGGCATGCTGCTTGCGCTGGCACTGACCGGGGGCTGGGCGCAACGGGTCGAGTTGTGGCTGAGTCCGCGCTGAAGACCAAGCAAGACAGCGGCTGGCGACCGCTAGCCGACCGCATGCGGCCTGCGGCGCTGGACGAATTCGTCGGCCAGGAACACCTGCTCGCACCCGGCAAACCTCTGCGGCGCATGCTGGAAGGCCGCAGCCTGCATTCGATGCTGCTGTGGGGTCCGCCGGGCACCGGAAAGACGACGCTCGCGCGGCTCGTCGCGCGCACCTGCGACGCGGAGTTCGTCGCGCTCTCCGCCGTGATGGCCGGCGTCAAGGACGTGCGTGCCGTGGTGGAACAGGCGAAGGCCCTTAAGCAGGTATCGGGGCGACAGACCGTGCTGTTCCTCGACGAGGTGCACCGCTTCAACAAGTCGCAGCAGGACGCGTTCCTGCCGTTCGTCGAGGATGGAACAGTCTGCTTCATCGGCGCGACGACCGAGAACCCCTCGTTCGAGATCAACGGCGCCCTGCTGTCGCGCGCGCGCGTGTACGTGCTCCGCTCACTGCCCCACGACGACGTTAAACAGGTTCTCGGGCGGGCGCTCGAGCGCGAAGCGGGGGACGACGCCCAGCACGCCGCAATCGATGCCGACGCAATGGACACTCTTGCCAGGGCGGCCGACGGCGATGCGCGGCGGGGGCTGAACCTGCTCGAGGTGGCGCTCGATCTCGCTCGGGTCGGCGATGGCGTAGTCACCGAGGAGATCGCAGCGGAGGTCTCCTCCGGCGGTTACCGGCGCTTCGACAAGAAGGGCGAACAGTTCTACGACCAGATCTCGGCGCTGCACAAGGCGGTGCGGGGGTCCGATCCCGATGCGGCACTGTACTGGCTCTGCCGGATGCTGGACGGTGGCTGCGACCCGCGCTACGTGGCACGGCGAGTTCTGCGTATGGCGTCGGAGGACATCGGTAACGCCGATCCGCGCGCGCTGGCACTTGCTCTGCAGGCTAGTGAGACCTACGAGCGGCTGGGCAGTCCCGAGGGCGAGCTTGCCCTCGCGCAGGCAGTGGTGTTCATGGCCTGCGCCGCAAAGAGTAACGCGGTCTACGTCGCGTTCGGAGCGGCGATGGACGATGCGAAGAAGCACGGGACACTCGATGTGCCGCTGCATCTGCGCAACGCACCCACCGGGCTCATGAAATCACTCGGTTACGGCAAGGGCTATCGCTACGCGCACGACGAGCCCGAGGCCTACGCGGCGGGCGAGACTTACTTTCCGGAAGGCATGGAGCCGACGCGCTATTACCAGCCGGTGGACCGCGGTCTCGAGATCAAGATCCGCGAGGCGCTGGAACGGCGACGAAAATAGGTGCCTGGCACCGAATTTATTTATTCGGTGCCAGGCACCAGATTTACTGTTTCTCGTACAATTCGCCTTCTTTTCCCTAACCCCTGTGCCCAGGACGACCTGACCATGCTCGACGCCAAACTGCTTCGTACCGATCCGGAGTCGGTGGCCCGGAACCTTGCGCGGCGCGGCTTCACGCTGGATGTCGAGAGCCTGCGCGCGCTCGAGGAGCGTCGCAAGGTGGCCCAGGTGTCGGCCGACGAAACGCGGGCGGCTCGCAACGCCCACGCCAAGAAGGTCGGAATGGCGAAGGGCAAGGGCGAGGACATCTCCGGGCTGGTCGCGGAGGGCGACACACTCGCTCGCCGGCTCGAGGGCCTCGAGAAGGAACAGGTCACCGTCCAGGCCGAGTTCGACGAACTGGTGCTGGGCTTGCCAAACATGCTGCACGACAGCGTGCCCGACGGGCGGGACGAAACCGCCAACGTCGAGCTGCGGCGCTGGGGTACGCCGCGCGAATTCGACTTCGAGCCGAAGGACCATGTCGCGCTCGGCGAGCAGCTTGCGCTGATGGATTTCGAGGCGGCCGGCAGGATTTCGGGCGCACGATTCGTGGTGTTGAAGGGCGGACTTGCGCGGCTGCATCGCGCGCTGATCCAGTACATGCTGGACCTGCACACCGGCGAGCACGGCTACACCGAGGTGTACGCCCCGTACCTCGTCGCCCGGCAGGCGCTGGTCGGCACGGGGCAGCTGCCGAAGTTCGAGGCGGACCTGTTCAGGGTCGTCTCCGGCGAGCAGGAACTTTTCCTGATTCCCACCGCGGAGGTGCCGGTCACCAACCTCGCGCGCGAGTCGATCCTGGAGGCCGCGACGCTGCCGCGACGCTACGTTGCGCACACTCCGTGTTTCCGCTCCGAGGCGGGCTCCTACGGCAAGGACACGCGCGGGATGATCCGCCAGCACCAGTTCGAGAAGGTTGAGCTGGTGCAGGTTGTTCGGCCAGAGGATTCATACGCGGCGCTCGAGGAACTGACGGGATGCGCCGAGAAGGTGCTGCAGGGGCTGAAGCTGCCATACCGCGTGATCGCGCTGTGCAGCGGCGACGTCGGATTCGGCAGCTCGAAAACCTACGACCTCGAGGTGTGGTTGCCAGGCCAGCAGAAATATCGCGAGATCTCGTCGTGCAGCAACTGCGAGGCGTTCCAGGCGCGACGCATGCAAGCGAGGTGGCGCAACCCTGCCACGGGCAAGCCGGAACCTGTTCACACATTGAATGGGTCGGGCGTCGCAGTCGGGCGCGCGCTGGTCGCGGTACTGGAGAATTACCAGCAGGCGGACGGCGGTGTTGTCGTACCGGAGGTACTCAGGAAATACATGGGCGGTGCCGAACTCATCAAGGGTTAACACCCGAATCAGTGCGGAAGGTTCGAGAAGGAGAGGTGGCAGAGCGGTTGAATGCACCGGTCTTGAAAACCGGCGAGGTGTCAAAGCCTCCGAGGGTTCGAATCCCTCCCTCTCCGCCACCACATGCCAGGCGTCGTTGTGATTCGCGAGGACTGGTATCAGACACTGTGCCTGCCGCGCCACCCGCAAGGGAACTGTAGCGCGCGCGGCGGCAGGGCTTTGCCAGCGAGTGTTTGCGCCCGATCATCGATGCGATCGCCGGCAAAGGGCTGGAACGGAATCGGACGGCGGTGCTGGTCTCACCGAGCGTGATCGGGATCCGGCATCAATTCGGCTTCATCGACCAGTTGGACGGAGTCGTCGGTCACATCGACGGCCACCGTCCCGACCTTGTAACCGCGTTTGACCCACTCGGCGGCAATGCGTGCCGCTTCCAGGCGGTCGCTGGTTTCGGAAGTCTCGTGCTCCGTCTCGACGTAGTATTGGCGTTCCATATCCATTCTCCCTTGCTGCGACGGGCGTACTTCCCTGTGCGCTTCTCTGGCGCAACGTCGCGGCACTCGATGCAGCCCGTCGAAATTCTGCGACCTTGAAGCCGCTTGGCGGATATGGCCACGACAGCGGCAGCAAGGTCTCGAGCGCAGGTGCCGGGCTCGCGACGGCCTCCAGATACCTGTGCTTTTCTTGTACGCGTGGAACCTTTGGCGTTCCTCAAGATACGTATTTCCCACCAGCCCGGGTTCGACCGCCGGTGTCGCGCGCGCCGATGGACGGCCGGTTGGGCACTGCCGTAGAGGTAAAGGCTTAAGGACTAATACCTGCGCCCGACTCCTGAAGCTCGTATTGTGCGGCATAGAGGCAGCACTAGGCTGGCTGTGGTACCGGCGTCGATTGGCAGGGGTCGTCGGCGACTGGAAGGCCGAGTCGAGGTGTCTTGGATGGACACGTGTTTCGGGCGAGCCTGCTGCAGCCTGATTGCGACACTGGGGTTGCTGCCCCAGGTGCTGTCGGCGGCACCTGATCTTGCATTGCAGATGAGCGTCAGCCCGATCGTGCCGACGCCCGGGCAGCCGGTCGAGTTCACCGTCACCGTCAGGAACATCGGCCTTACAAGCGCGTACAGTGTCGTCGTCCAGGACAAGTTGCCGCCGGAACTGGCTATTCCCGCAGGGATGGCCGCATACCCGAGCACAGGCACGTACGACCCGCTGACCGGCAACTGGTCCGTTGGCTCGCTGGCTTATGGCGCCAGCGCCACGCTGGTGGTCCCGGCGATCGTGGTCGCCGTTCCGCAACCGATCTGCAGCGTCAACGTCGCCGAGGTTTCACTGGCGACGGATCCGGACTCCTCGAACAACCGGGCCGTGGCTGCCGTGAAGTCGAACGTGGCGGATCAGTGTGCCGACCTGGTGATCGTGTCGAGCGGCGGGAATGCCCACGGATGCGGCGACTCCTTCGAGCTCAAGTACTGGGTGACGGTGTCCAATGCAGGTCCGGACGATGCACACGCGGTCTACCTCGACATGGCGCAGTCGCCCGAAATCGTCCCGCACCTCCGGTTCGTGAGTAACCAGTGTGACGGCCTGCGCTGTACCTTCGCGATCCTGCCGGCCGGCGCGTCAGTCACGGTCGACGCGAAGTCCGGAACACTTGATTTCAACAGCACGAAGTACGTTACGTTCAATTTCGCGATGTCGAGTTCCGACACCGACTACGCAACAGGCAATAACCAGCGAACGGACAACATATCCATCCCGAAGACGCCGGACTGCGACTATTACGACGAGCCGTACGATTCGAGCACCGGATGCTTCATCGCGACCGCTGCATTCGGATCCACGCTCGAACCGCACGTCGTGGCGCTGCGGCAGTTCCGTGACAAGTACCTCAAGCGCACTGCACTTGGACGTGCGTTCATCCGCTTCTATTACCGGCAGTCGCCGCCGATTGCGGCGGCGATCGCCAGGCACGAGTCGCTCCGTCTCCTGACACGAATACTGCTTGCGCCGCTTGTGTTCGCAGTCGAGTATCCACTGCGGCTTGCGGCGCTTGCCAGCCTGGTGATCGCGTTGCTGCTCGCGCGATGCGGAATCGCAAAAGATAGTTAGCCTCCCGATGCATAGGTATCTGCACGACTACAGGGTGCGTTACGCCATGTCCGGGGAGAAAGGATCAGTTCGTGCCAGTGTCAGTCGGCTCGTCCCAGAAGCGATTCCAAAGTATTTAGGCATCCAAGTTAATGCTCAGCCGGTTATCGTTCCGCCAACGCTAAGCAAAGGCGAGTACCAGAAGTCCCTCTCCGAGGTTTGGAAGCATGCCGCAAAGGAGCTTCGGGAAGCGAGTCGCATCTATGTCTTGGGGTACTCCCTTCCCGAGACGGACCAATTCTTCCGAATCCTTTTCGGATTGGGAACCGCTTCGGAGACCCCTATTCGGGAATTGGTTGTTTTGTTCGGCGTCAACTATCTTGACCGGTCGGCGACAATTATCTTGGCCGGTGTAATGGGGTTTGATTCCACTATTTCCTCGGGCTGACCTTGGCCTTAGCCGCCGCTTTGCCCTCGGCTGCCTTGCGGCGGTAGCTCTCCACGTTCAGCTCGAAGATCGTCGAGTGGTGCACAAGCCGGTCCACGGCCGCGAGGGTCATCGCCGCCTCCGGGAATACCTGGTCCCAGGCGGAGAACGGCTGGTTGGCGGTGATGGCGATGCTCTTGCGCTCGTAGCGTTCGGAGATCAGCTCGAACAGGACGCTGCTCTCGGCCTGGTCGCGGCGGACGTAGCTGAAGTCGTCGAGGATCAGCAGGTCGAAGCGGTCGAGCCGCGCAAGCTCGGCGGGCAAGCGCAGGTCACGGCGTGCGGCCT
The DNA here is from genome assembly GCA_963732415.1 of uncultured Gammaproteobacteria bacterium. GTDB lineage: Bacteria > Pseudomonadota > Gammaproteobacteria > Steroidobacterales > Steroidobacteraceae > RPQJ01. Next base: position 717,702 of record CAVSZK010000019.1, on the reverse strand, counting down.
GCAATCGCTGCACCAGGTCGCCGGTGCGCGTGAACAGCACACGCCAGCCGCGATCGATGAGGCCGTGACCGATGGCAGCGACGAGGTGCGACTTGCCGACGCCGGGCGGGCCGAACAGCAGCACGTTGGCGCCCTGCTCGAGCCAGCCGTCGCCTTCGACCAGCGCGCCGATATGCGGCTTGGACACGCTCGGCACGGCGGCGAAGTCGAAGCTGTCGAGCGACTTGTCGGGCGGCAGGTCCGACTCGGCACGACGACGCGCGAGGCGGCGCGTCTCGCGCTCGGCCATCTCCTGCTCGAACAGCACCGACAGCAGCCGCTCGGCACGCCAGCCTTCGCGATCAGACTGCGCCGCGAGATCAGTCCACAGGCGCTTGATCGTCGGCAACCGAAGATCCGTGAGCATCAGCGGCAAGCGGGCGGCGTCGGCCGAGGCGCGGGCGCCGCTCACGGCTGCACCCCGACCAGCCGGTCATAGGTCGCGAGCGGCGGCAGGTGCACCTGCACGGTGGGCTGCAGCGGGATGCGCGGTGCGAACTCGGCACGCAACACGTCGAGGTCTGGCAACGCGCCGGCGTCGCCGATCTCCGCGAGCCTGCGCGCGACGTCCGCTTCACCGGCGGTCTGCGCCAGCTCGAGCAGGCCGACCATCGTCCGGGCGGCGCGAGCCTCCGGCAGTCGCTCGATCAGCCGGCGCCAGGTGTCGCGATACTCCGAACGCGGGAACAGTGCATCGCGCATCCGCCAACGCACCAGCGCACCGGGCTTGCGCCTGAGCGCGGGCAGCACGTGCCGGAAGTCGATGACCGGCGTGCCGCGCAGGGCGCGTGGCGCGCGCAACACGCACACGCCGCCGAGCATCGCCTCGATGCGATCGGCGTAGACGCGCACCTTGAGCCGATGGCCGACCAGGCGGGACGGCACGGAATACGGTACGGCGCGCACGGTGAAGATCGCGAACTTGGTGACCCGCGCATCGACCTCCTCGTACTCGTTCGTGCGCCGCGGCGGCAGCGGTCGCAGGCAGGCGCGCTCGACCGCGAGCGCCTTGGCGATCCGGCCGTTGGCGCGCGCCGTAACCTCGGCGAGGAAGTGGCGATACGCTTCCAGCGTGTCGAACTCCCGGTGACCGCGCAGCAGCAGCGCCTGATCGACGAAGTGCTTGAGCGTGCCCTGGCGCGCCTCGATCGATCCGTTCTCGTGGCTGGCGCCGCGGTTGTTACGCGAGGGCACCATGCCGTAGTGCGCGCACAGCCACTCGTAGCGGCGGGTGAGATCCTCGCGCTCGGCGATGTTGCGAAACGCCGCCGACAGGCTGTCGGTGCGATGCTCGTGCGGCGATCCGCCGAGCTCCCAAAGCGCGTCCTGCAGGCCGGCCGAGAGGTCGAGGAAGCACTCGCCGCCGAGCACGATCGCCACGTGTCGCCAACCCGAGTAGGCCAGCGCGAACTGATACAGCAGGTGCTCGAATGGGACGCCGGCGATAGATACGTCGAGCGCGGTGGCATGGGTGAAGTCCGACAGCCCGAGACGCCCCGGCTCATGCCGCTGCGCGAAGTACACCTCGCGCTCAGGACCCTCGAACGCGCGCCAGCGACGGACGCGTCGCTGCAACGTCCGCAGCACCGCGTTCGAGTACTCGCCGGAATAGCGCCGTTGCAGCTCCTCGAGCACGGTGACGGCGGTCAGGCCGGGCGCCGCACGCAACATCGGCAGCACCTCCGAATCCCACACCGCGGCCAACGGATCCGAGCGTGTCCGCCATGTACGTGGTGCCCGCTGCGACGGCAAGCAGTCCAGACGCTCCAGGCGTCGGGCCGTTCGCTCGCTGATGCCGATCTTGGCGGCTGCGGCCTCCTGGCCGAGCCGCTGACGAAGCTGCTTGTACTTGATCACTTGATGGTCCGTAACTCGCTTGCCGGGCATCGCGACCCCTCGCTCCTACGTCGAGGGAACACTGTATGCCCCACCACCAAGCGCCCCCGGCGGGCGGCGCTAACCGGCCAAGATAGTTGTCGTCAGCCGGTCAGGATCATCGTCGCCGAACATTGTTTACAACCCGGATCCACAGGTGGAGGTCCGATTTCGGGCAATGCTGGGACCGGGAGCATTGTCGAGGTTCCGCTTTTCCGAGAAGAGATTTGGCGATGCCATGAAAGAGCTTGCGGGCTCCTTCAAGGCAGCCAAGAAATAGGTGCAAAGTGCGAAAGGGGATTTGATTTCAGGCGCGCCGCCGGTCCCTCGGCGTCACGTCCAGCAGCGGCTCGCCACTCAAGAGGTGCGTCGGGATGTTTCCAAATGGTTTCCAACCTGCCCGCAGCGAGCGTAATCCAGCGTCAATGAAAGGCGAGGGGAGGGAGGTAATCGCTTGCGTTCGCTGACCTCCGCTCACCCTCGCTGACAGTTCCACCGTCCTTGAAAACCGGCGAGGTGTCAAAGCCTCCGAGGGTTCGAATCCCTCCCTCTCCGCCAGTTTAGCTTTATAACAATTGGATATTTTGGTGTCCCCGGCTTCCATTGACACCGCCCTAAGCTGAGTCCATGGCATTTTCGTATTCCACGGTGCATAGGTAGCCGAGCGTCGAGTGCCGCCGTCGTGGATTGTAGAAGCGCTCGACGTAATCGAATACATCGACCTTGGCTTCCTAGCGGGTGGCGTGCACCCGACGATCTAAAGCTGGAAGAAGAGGCTATCCATCCCGGAGTTGTCCTACACATCACCGGCACGGTTCATGGTGCAGGTGATGCCGTGGTCGGCGAGCAGCCGGCGGCGCGCCGGGGCGTCTGGCGGAATCGCAGCCTTGCGCTTTCCTCGGCCGGGACACCCTTGCGCTGCGGACAGCGTGACGGCGGAACTGCCTCACAGTTTTCGCGGTGCAGCAGCGGCCAAAGTTGAATCGACGGCCCCCGCGAGCATACTGCCATCCGTCTGGTTCTTGATCACGGCAAACCTGTCGAAAGGCGGGGACGCAAAGCCTCCGGTCCGAGGGACGAATGTCCTGGATAGCGGGGTTGCCCAGTACCGGCGGCCGTCGTGCGTGGAACACGAGCACTGGCGGCCTCTTCTGAGCTTCCCGGCATCCCATCCGACTCCTCCGCACCCGCAGGCCTGCGCTGAAGAGGTGCGCGATGTTGGAAATGATCACGTGGAAGCGGGTTTCCGTCGCGATTCTTTGCGGTTTTGCCGCCGCCTGCGGCAGCGGGTCACCCGGCTCGGACCCGAACGCTCCGCTCACGGTCAACAATCCGCCGCAGATTGACGGTGCGCCGGATGCAGTCGCGATGGTCGACCGACCGTACATGTTTGCGCCGGTGGCCACAGACGCCGACGGCGACGTCCTGACTTTCAAGATCGAGAACCGGCCGGACTGGGCGACTTTCAGCCCGATCACTGGCACGCTGCAAGGAACGCCGCCCGCGACGTCCAACCCAGTTTACCGGCGCATCCTGATCAGTGTTTCCGACGGCAAGGCGATCAGCGAGCTGCCCGGGTTTGACCTGCAGATCGCTGGTCTTCCGCCGGCCAACACGCCGCCCGCGATCAGCGGTACGCCGGCCAGCGTGGTGGTCGCCGGCAACTCCTACGAATTCACCCCGCAGGTATCTGACCCGGACGGCCAGACGCTGGTCCTGTCGGTTACCGGCAAGCCTGCCTGGGCGCAGTTTGATGCAATTACCGGCCGGCTGTCGGGTACGCCCGCAGCGACCGATGTGGGCACCTACCGAGGCGTCACGATATCGGTGTCGGACGGCGTGGAGCAGGCGTTCCTACCAGCGTTCGACATCGTCGTGAGCGCTGGAACTGTTGCTGGCCCGACCAACCGCCCTCCGGTTATCTCTGGTGTTCCGGCCGGCGCGGTAGCTGCAGGGCAGGCGTACTCGTTCCAACCCGTGGCCTCTGACCCTGATGGGCAGGCGCTCACGTTCTCGATCACCGGCAAGCCCAGCTGGGCGAACTTCAGCACCTCGAGTGGGCAGCTGAGCGGTACGCCTGCCACGACCAACGTCGGTTCGTACCCGAACATTACGATCACCGTGTCGGACGGCGCCGCAAGCGCCAGCCTGCCGGCTTTCTCGATCACGGTGATCGAGAACAACAGTCCGCCTGAAATTAGCGGCGTGCCGCCAACCGACGTGTTGGCAGGTCAGGTCTACAGGTTCCGCCCCACGGCGGTTGACCCGGATGGCGAGCCACTGGCGTTCGCTGCGGTAAACAAGCCCAGCTGGGCGACCTTCAGCACGTCGACCGGACGCCTGTCGGGAACGCCAACCGAGGCGGACGCCGGGACCTATCCGAACGTCTCGATTTCGGTCACGGACGGTGCCGCCCAGGCTACGTTGCCGCCGTTTACGATCGTGGTCGATATGCCGAACCGGCCGCCGGTGATCAGCGGCACCCCTGCGACCTCGGTGACCGTCGGACAGGCCTACGGCTTCACGCCGACGGCCTCGGATCCGGACGGCCAGACGCTTGGCTTCACGATTGCCAACAAGCCGTCCTGGGCCACGTTCAACAGCAGCACCGGGCGGCTCAGTGGTACTCCCGCCGCGGCCGATGCCGGCACTTACGCCGGTATCGTCATCACGGTATCCGACGGCACCGACAGTGCGGCGTTGCCCGGATTCACGCTGACGGTCGAGGCCGCGCCGAACCGGCCGCCGGTGATCACCGGTACGCCTGCGACCTCGGTGACCGTCGGACAGGCCTACAGCTTCACGCCGACGGCCTCGGATCCGGACGGCCAGACGCTTGGCTTCACGATCACCAACAAGCCGTCCTGGGCCACGTTCAACAGCAGTACCGGGCGGCTGAGCGGTACTCCCGCCGCAGCCGATGCCCGCAGCTACTCCGGTATCGTCATCTCGGTCTCAGATGGCACCGACAGCGCGGCGTTGCCCGGATTCACGCTTACCGTGGTGGCCGCTGCGAATCGGCCGCCGGTGATCACCGGTACGCCTGCGACCTCGGTGACCGTCGGACAGGCCTACAGCTTCACGCCGACGGCCTCGGATCCGGACGGCCAGACGCTTGGCTTCACGATCACCAACAAGCCGTCCTGGGCCACGTTCAACAGCAGTACCGGGCGGCTGAGCGGTACTCCCGCCGCAGCCGATGCCCGCAGCTACTCCGGTATCGTCATCTCGGTCTCAGATGGCACCGACAGCGCGGCGTTGCCCGGATTCACGCTTACCGTGGTGGCCGCTGCGAATCGGCCGCCGGTGATCACCGGTACGCCTGCGACCTCGGTGACCGTCGGACAGGCCTACAGCTTCACGCCGACGGCCTCGGACCCGGACGGCCAGACGCTTGCCTTCACGATTGCCAACAAGCCGTCCTGGGCCACGTTCAACAGCAGCACCGGGCGGCTCAGTGGTACTCCCGCCGCGGCCGATGCCGGCACTTACGCCGGTATCGTCATCACGGTATCCGACGGCACCGACAGTGCTTCCCTGCCCAGCATTACGCTGACGGTCCAGCAGATACAACTGGGCTCGGTGACGCTTGCCTGGACGCCACCGACCCAGAACACCGACCAGTCCGCGTTGACCGATCTGAAGGGCTATCGAGTCAAGTACGGCACGAGCGCGGCCAACCTGAATCTTGCGATCGACCTGCCGACCTCGGGGATCACCAGCGTCGTAATCGAGGACCTGGCACCGGGCACTTGGTATTTTGCGATGACCGCATACAACACCAGCAACGTCGAGAGCGATCTGTCGAACATTGCGTCTAAGGTGATCAACTAGGTGCTGCGCGTCGACGCGCCGACCACGGCTTGAACTTGCGTGCTGGCTGCATGCCAGCACCGTCGCGCGAACCGGCTGGCTATGTCGCGGAACAGTTTCCGTACGTCGGCGGCCTGAGCGCCGGAGTTGGTCACGTCATTCCAGCCCATGGGCGCGAAATCCGGTCCCGATTTGAACTTGCGCCCTGTGCACCTCCTCGTATCGGAGATGGGCGATTCGAGTTGCACTCGAGTTGCAGCATGAAGCGATTCGCAGAAATTCACCGGCAAAGCGTCGCCCCTTGCATTCAGGGGAAAAGGCGATTGCTTTCGACTGCTTTGCGGGTATGCGCGTGCTTTAACTGCCAGGGATACCCGTGTCCGGTCTAGGGAGACACTAATTCCCCTCTCGGCAAGCGCGCACCGCTTCACGCCGCGGTCTTTGCAACCGATTGGCGAACGCTGCTGAAACGACCTTGGAAAATCCGACGAGGCCTGGCAGTGGGTCGTCCCAGCATCCCACGGGCTGCAGGGCCGGAATTACCTCCGCGATCCAGCGGCCCCAGTTCAACTGGCCAGTCTTGACCAGAGGCTGCGCCGCATGAAAATCGTAGTAAGGATAGATGCAGCTCACGCCCACCTTGTAATTCTCGACTGGCGGCACCTCGCGCCCTAGTGCATCGTCGTAGGCCATGCGGCATACGTCCACGCCGCAACGTACGGCGAAATCCACGAACCACCAGGGGCGGGCGTTCACCTCGATCAACTTGAACAGGCCATCGCGCGCGTCGCGCTTGAATTCCGCGGAAAAGATACCGCGGTACTTCACCTCCGCAAGGACCCGTCGCACGGTTTCGATCGCGCCCGGCACCTCCGCGAGCGGGACGCTCACCATTGAAGTGCTGTTCCCGAAATCCCGTGGATAGATACGCAGACGGCGTCGCGAGAACAGCGCCTTGATGACGCCAGCGCGATCCACGTATCCGTCGATGAAATAGTGCTCGGCGAACGACCCGGGAATGTATTCCTGCAGCACGACGCTCATGCCGGCGGCGACCACCTCGTCGAGCCTTCGCTTCGCTTCCTCAACCGAGCTTACGCGCAGGCCCTTGGTGCCGAAGTGCGCCAGGAAACTCTGCGAATCGGTGGGCTTCAGGAAGTAGAACGTGGGACTGGAGACGGGCAGTTCTCCGATGTCATCGCGGCTGCCGATCATCCGGGTCCAGGGCATCGGCACGCCGAGCCGCTGCAGCAGCACAGCCAGACGCGCCTTGTTCTGCAGCATGTCGAGCGCCACGCTGGGAGGTACGACGCTGACGAACCTCCCGGAACCCCGTTCGACGAAATCCGCGACGACCTTGTTCCAGTCGTCGCTGCACGCGCACAGGTACGCCTGCTCGAGTTTCGATTCGCGCAGCACCTGCGCGAGGAGTTCCGTCGTCGGCCGTGGCGCGCTGGACAGGCATTCGAAGCCCGGCAGCGTCTGGAACCACCGCGAGCGGCACACGAGGTCGCCGCGAACGGCCGGATAGACGAAGGCCTCGATGCCCCGGCGCCCAAAGGCCCTGAGTACGCCCAATCCCGTCACGCCGCCCGACAGGATGACTACGGGCCAATCGCCTGTCGCACTCTTCTTCAAGAAACTGACTTCCGTACCAGGAGCGCTCTCTGCACCACTGGCCCCCTGCGGCGAGGGCCATTCATCGCGGATTCTTTCATATGACGGGATCATGCGATAAATGTTAGGGAAGCTGCGTCACAACGATTGAGCTTCACATCACCTTTTTCGCAAAGCGCTGTCCTGTTTCGCGGGAGAATCAGGTCGAGGTTGAATCGCGCCCCGCGCATTGCCGGACGTTCGCGTGCCGTATCCGTCTCCAACTTGGCTACATGAACGAGTCCATGGATACCGTGGGCCGGCTCTGGCGAAGACAGGGCAGGCGCAGACAGCCATTCGCCTGGACGACCATCTCATCGAGCGGCAGTACAGACCGGCCGTTGCAGCGCAGCCAGTTGGCGACCATTGATCGTCTTCGGCACTTTATCACCTGGTGTGCTGCGGCGGCTGACGGACTCTGGAGCGTCTGGAGTACAGGCCGGTGGGGCTGGTGGGCCAAATGCGGGCTTCAGACCGAGCAATGTTGGCCAGGTTTCGCCCGCATACCCTTGAATGGACTTGAGTTCCATACCGGCACGATCGACGCGCACGTCGTTGTGACCCGGCGTCACTGAGAAGAACTGTCTGCGAATGGCGACAGATGCCAGCTTGCCATTGTGGCGAGAGTGACGAAGATGTACCCGCGCCATACAGGTCTGCGATGACCCCGGGAAGGGGGGAACTGCGCAGGCCATGTTAACGGCGTTGGTCCGGTTCGCATTTGTGAACCGCGACCGGTCGATTGATCGCTGATAAGGGCAAACCCGCCGTGAGGCGGGGTCGCAAAACCTCCGGTCCTCAGGAATCGCCTGGGGATAGCGGGGCTGCCAGCGGTGTAGAGCTCCCCATGGTCTTCTCGACCGTCGGGGTTTTAGCCCGCGCATCCCGCGTCGGTCCTGCCGTCTAGGCGGCTGGGTTCATCTTGCGTCGTGCCTGAGTCACCAATGCGAAGCGCCCCTGGCGTCCGCACTGGGAAGAAATTTGGGGGCTGACCAATGCGCGAAATCGCCCTGAGCGATCGCGCCGGAGGGCCCGAAACAGTGAATCGTTTGATGTTTTCCGGCGCGAAGTCTCCAGTCGTCGCCGTTCTGTGCCTGGCACTAATTTACTGCCAACCCGCACTTGCCTGGACCAGGAACAAGCCGCCCACGATATCCGGGACGCCACCGACCAGCGTGAACGTCGGCGTCGCATATGTGTTCCAGCCGATCGCTTCGGATCCAGAGGGCCGGAAGCTGTCCTTCGGCGTGCGCAATCGCCCGTCGTGGGCAACGTTCAACTCGAGCACGGGGCTGTTGAGCGGTACGCCGAGCATCGTGGGCACCTACCCGAATATTCGTATCTGGGTCAGCGATGGAAGGTACAGGACTTGGCTGCCTGCCTTTTCGGTCAACGTAGCGCCTGCGGTCATGTCCTTGGCGCCTGCAAACCATCCCCCATCAATCAACGGGACGCCTGCCACATCCGTGACGGTGGGTCAGGCCTATGACTTCACGCCGACGGCATCGGACCCGGACGGTCAGACGCTTACGTTCAACATCGCAAACAAGCCGGCATGGGCCAAGTTCAGCTACGCCTCAGGCAGGCTGAGTGGCACGCCGGCGGCGAGTGACGCCTCGACGTATTCGAACATTTCCATTGCAGTGTCTGATGGGATGGCGACAACGTCTCTTGCGAGTTTCGCGATTACCGTGCAGGCCGCGAATAGCCCGCCCGTGATCAGTGGCATGCCGCCAGCGTCGGTGATGGTGGGGCAGGCCTATGATTTCACTCCGACGGCATCGGACCCGGACGGCCAGACGCTCGGCTTCGCCATCTCGAACAAGCCATCCTGGGCCACGTTCAACACTCGCACAGGCCGACTGAGGGGTGCGCCGGCGTCGGGCGACGTTGCAAGGTATTCCAACATTGGAATCGCCGTCTCCGATGGCACTATGACCGCGTCGCTCGCGAGCTTCTCCATCACCGTGCAGGTTGCCGCCAATCACCCGCCTGTGATCAGCGGTGCGCCGGTGAACTCGGCGACGGTCGGTCAGCCGTACTCGTTCAAGCCGGCGGCGTCGGATGCTGATGGCGATCCGCTGACGTTCAGTATCCAGAACAGGCCCACCTGGGCCACGTTCGACAATTCCAGCGGCACCCTCTACGGCATGCCAGCCAGCGCTGACGCAGGCACTACCGTCTCGAACATCGTCATTAGCGTGAGCGATGGTAAAACCTCTGCGTCTTTGCCGGCTTTTGGCATCACCGTTGCAGCGACCCAGGCGGCCTCGGTCACGCTATCCTGGGTAGCGCCGACGGCCAACACGGACGGCACGCCATTGACCGACCTGGCGGGTTATCGGGTGTTCTACGGAACGGCGTCGGGGCAGTACACCCAGAATCTCTCGATTCCCAGTCCTGGCATCACGTCGGTCGTCATCGAGGGACTCGGCACCGGCAGGACGTGGTATTTCGCGATCAAGGCCGTCGGCAGCGGCGGCGGAGAAAGTGCGTACTCGCGGGAAGTGAGCAAGTCATTCCCATAGGGACAATTCGTCCATTGACGCATGTGGCGCAAGCGCACCGGGCGAAACTGACAAGTCATCAAGAGACCCCGCAGCGGCGGGGTTTCTTCTTCTCAGGACACCCCGCACGGGGCGCTTTTTGCCCCCGGCAGCGTGAAGCAACGAGCTAGTCTTCCAGGCTTCCGACGAAGAGAGCAATCAGGGTGATCATGCCGCCGTAACGAAATGCGGACTGCAGCGAGAGATCTCGCAATACATCGGAGCGCCACATTTCAAACCATGTTTCACCGATGACGATAAAGCCGCCGAACAGCATGATCATTGCAATCCCACAGCCTGCCAGGGCGGTCTTCTTCGCTGACACAAAGCCTGCGACGTCGCCAGCCCGGGCCTGTCACATCTTCAGAGCGCCGACAGAGCACAGAACGCCCGCCGCCAGCTTCGACAGCATGATCATCAGCGCGCCAATCCAGATGACAGCGGGGCTGGAAGTGGCCCGCCAGCTTTCGGCCCCTCCCTCAAAAGTTGACATGGACGCCGCTGCGCGTACGGCCCCCATTGTTCCGTCCCAGTCCGTGACGTTCGCAAGTGCGCCCAGCAGGCTCCACGAGGCAACACACAAGATCAGTAGTATTTTCGTCATTCGTAACATGGCGCTGCATCCCCTGATGTCGCAACGCGATCGTGCCAGTCACAGGGACAGGCCTAGAACGAGATCAGCTCATAACCCTCGGACTGTAGCACCACCAGTGCGGTCATCGCCGACAACGAAATTTCCACTCCGGGTGCGAGCTCCTGGCGCGAAAATCCCCGGTGCGCAGCAGTCTGTCCACAGAGGATGATCCGGACGCCCTTGGATTGCAGCGCCGCGAGCAGCGGCGCATTCGGGTTGTCGACGCCTAATCGCGCCTTGTAGGCCGCGTTGGACAGCATGTCCTTGCTGGCTGCGCCGTGGACGACCAGCGCGAGCTTGACCTGCTCGGGCTTGACCCCGGCGCGGGCCTGCATGTTGAGGAAGCGAGCAAGGCTCTCGATACGCGGGTTCAACTGGTCGGCGGCGTCCGGGGAAAGTGCGACATCGAATACCGCCTTGTACGTCATGTTGGTCGGCGTGACAAAGCCGGGTGAGTCCACGTCGTAGACGGGCCCGAACTGTTCGATTACGGGCCCGGTGTGCACTGACTCCGTTTCCGCCGCGTGAATGGATGTCCCGGCCAAGGCAAGCAAAGCGCCACAGCACAGCGCAAAAATATTCAGCTTCAAGTTACAACTCCATTCTCGGCCCGCGGAGCGGACTTCCACGCACAGTTTACAGCAGCGCCGGGAGAGCGATCGGCGTCGCGGCCTGCGGCCTCCTTCCTAGCCTGGATAGAAAAGCACCGCCAGGATCCCGAGTCCCGCATACATGCCTATCTCGAGCGTTTCCGAGACCGGCTGGATGCGCTGCAGTGCGCCCCAGACGTGTACGATCGTCATCAGTGCGGCGACTGCGATCAGCACCTGGAATGTGAATACCAGCCCGGTTCCGGTCAGCCCGGCTCGCAGCATCAGCAGTTCGACAATGAGAATGAACGCACCCAGGCAACGGCCGAAGTAGACGGCCAGGTCCGTATGTTCCGGGATCCGCCAGCCGAGCCGCCGCGCCCAGGCAAGGGGCGCGAGGAAGATCGGCAACGCGAACGCCGCTGACGTAACCAGCATCAGCACCAGCAGGAAGGCCTGCGCGTGTGATCCCCAGGTTCCGACCATCGTGCGACCCCCCGTCGGTGGCTGGCGTCCAAGGCGCAGTTAAGCGGTCAAAAGCCGTGCTGTACGGCGAAATAGAACGTGGCGTCGGGCGAAGCGTTCACCTCGATATCTTCGTTCATGCCCAGGTCGAAGCGCCATCCTCCGGGTGTGCGCCAGGTGCCGCCGTAGCTCAACACCACCGCGTCGCCCGACAGGCCGTTGATCGACGTGTCGAAGATGCGCGAATTTGCATAGAACTGCACGGTCAGGTCGAGGCTGCGCCAGGCGTTCCACGAAACGCCGGCGAGTCCCGCCCACGCGAAGCTTTCCTGGTATTGGGGAAGGATGTCGCCTTGTCCCAGCCAGACTGCGTCGACCTGTCCGAAGACCTGCCAGTGTTCCGAAAGCTGGGTCTGGCCGGCGACGCTCAGCGCCACATCCACCGCTCCACTGCCCAGCAGGCCGCTGGAGTCACCGACCGGGATGTCGACGCTGAGCCAGCTCGAGAGCGCGACGCCATCGGTGGCCGCGATCTGGTAGCCCAGTGCGACCGGTACGTCGGCAATGCCCGAGGCGTTGTCATCCACCTGCAGCTGGATCTCGTCGCCTTGCTGATACTCGATCAGCAGCCGGTCCCTGGGCATCTGGTCTCGCACGCCGTTCGACAGCCCAAACAGGTCATGCCAGTTCTCGATGAAGCCGTCGAGCGTGCCGCCGCTCAGGTGGCGCCATGGAATCTCGACGAGTCCGGCCCAGCTACTGCCGAACCCGTATTCCAGTCGCAGTCGCACGTCCTGGGTCTCGGCATCGATTGTGAAGTTGTGCGAGGCCGAGATGTCGTAATCCGCCGAGTTCGACCAGTTGATGCCCAGCGTCGCGCGTCCCGAGTCCGCGGTCGGCAGTCGGGCCGGCAATGGATTCGGCAATCCGTAGGGCAGCACCAGCGGGTTCTGGTTTCGCGTCAGCAGTGGTCCGGCGTTCGCCGAGGCCGGGGCCAGCGCGAGGAACGCGACCAGTGCTGCGGCTGCTGCACAGCTGCGCGCATTCATTCCATGATCGTGGCTGACCGTCACGTACGTGCACTCCGGGCGAGGGCTCCCAATGTTGCCCGAGTCTAGGCGCCCCGCGCGTGTGGAGCATCTCGGCTTCCCCCAATGGGAGGCGCGACCCTTGGGTATTCGAGGTCCGTTCAGTCCGCGAGGTCAGACGGGCACGCGAGCCCCGACAGGCATGCGGGGTCGGTCGTCGAGGGCTACGATTGGGGTCTCGCCGGAATTCGCGAATAGAGGACTCCGCCATGATCATCGATGCCTGGGCACAACACCCAACCGCCCGCCACCTGAACCAGCCGATGTTCGAGTCGCTGCGGCGCTGGGTGCGGGCCGAGCAGGGTGATGCAAGCGCCGTCGACGAGTGGCCCGTGGCGCTCACCGTCGCGAGCATGGACGAGGCCGGGGTCGAAAGAAGCCTGATAAGCGCATGGGAGGGCCCGCAAGGCCCGCTGATCTCGAACGACGAAGTCGCTGGCTTCGTGCGCCATGCACCCGAGCGGCTGGCAGGGGTAGGCTCGGTGAACATCCGTCGGCCGAGGGATGCTGTGCGCGAGATTCGTCGTTGCGTGCGCGAACTCGGCTTCAAGGGAATCCGGGTCCTGCCCTGGCTGTGGGAACTGCCGCCCACTCACCCGCGCTTCTATCCCGTCTACAGCGAATGCTGCGAACTTGGCGTGCCGTTCTGCACGCAGGTCGGCCACACGGGCCCGTTGATGCCGTCCGAGGTGGGCCGCCCGATTCCGTACATCGACCAGGTGGCCATCGATTTTCCGGAGCTCGTCATCGTCTGCGGGCACATCGGTTATCCGTGGACGGAGGAGATGATCGCAGTCGCCACCAAGCATCGAAACGTATACATCGACACCTCGGCGTACACGGTGCGGCGTTATCCGCCGGCGCTCGTCGCGTACGTCAAGGCCCATGGCCGGGACAAGGTGATGTTCGGCTCGAACTGGCCGATGATCGCGCCAGCCAAGGCGCTCGAGGGTCTCGGCGAGCTCGACCTCGACGAAAAAACGCGAACGGCGTTCCTGTCCGGAAACGCCGCCCGTGTGTTCAGGCTCTAGTCGGCCGGCAGCGACTCACTTCATCTCGATCTGGCCGCGAATCTCGCCAGTGCGATAGTTGCCGGGGCCGGGCTTCTGCGGATTCACGCCGTCGTTGGTGTGGATATTGACGTACGCCGTGCCGTCGCGCAGTTCGTACACCAGGTCCGACAAAGGGGAACCGACCATTGACCCGAGCAGGTCCGCCGCGGTGATCGTGCCTTCGGCCAGCACGCCGGTGAAAGAGCCCTTCTTCGCTGTCGCGCCATGCACCGGGAAAAGCTTGATGACACCGGGACCGTTGGCCGAGGCATCGCCGAGGTGAATCTCAGCGCTGTACGCGTTCTCCAGGTCGGTTACGGTCAACGTGTAGGAAATCTTCTTTTCACCGTCATGGACCGTGAGTTTCAATTCGCCCGTGGCCTTGGAGCTTGTCGGCTCGGGGACCTGTGCGGCACCCGTCAGCGTTGCTTCGAATCGCAGTTCCTCGGCGCCGGCAGGCATCGCGGCGAGGGTGAGTGCGGCGGCCGCAATGGCCACCCAGGTACGTCTTGTCATCGGCATGTTCAGAACCTCGAGAAGGCTGCATAAGCGGCCGGTCGGATCGCGTCCTGCCGGCTGTTGCACCTCAAATATGCTCCGCCGGCTCAAACTGAAATACGTATTTTCGGTAGCAAACTGCGCAGGACGCGGCTCGATCCTCACTTATCGCCGACCGGTCCCGCGTACAGGTCTATTACTCTATCGAGTGCACCCCTGCATACACTGCAGAAAGGCACCTCGTCGCGCGTGAACATCACGCAGTCGATCTGCGGCCGGTAGTAGGCCCGGGCGTCGTAATTGGCGCCTCGGAACGCACCGACCCGGTCCGCGTAGCGGGCCGCTCCGAGCAGGCGCGTCGTGTATGCCTGTTCTTCGCGGAACAGCGCCGACATCTCGCTTTCCGGACGTCCCTCGGCGCGGATCTGCTTGCGGCGCGCCTGGAAGTCGCGCTGGCGATCCTCGAACTCTTCCTTGGGCCATGGCGTCGGCAGCGGGGTGTCTTTCGCCACCAGCGCACGCCACTTCAGCTGCTCGGCATCGAGCATCGCGGTGACGTTCGGCTGCCAGGGCTCGACGATCCTGGTTGCCGGTTCGTAGGCCACGGGCGAGGTGTAGTACTCGTCGGCCAGTGCGGCGAAGTGATGCCCGAATTCGTGTACGAAGACGTAGTCGGCCCAGTCGCTGTCCACCGCGACGGTGGACATGTCACCGAATATGCCACCGCCGCCGTAGGTCTCGCCGTTGGCCATGATGGTCAGGAATTCATAGGGCGCCCATGCGGCTACGTCGCGCAGCGCGCGATCGTCGAACGTGAGCACATAGCGCTCCGATCCGAACGCGTCATAGGTCGCACCGACTGGCGAACGGCGGTATGTGCCGGTGGACGGGCGCGAGATTCCCGATTCCGCCGCCGGCGGGCACAGGCCCCAGACGTTGAAGTCACTGCGCCGCGACTTGAACGGCTCGTGGCGGAACAGCGCTGCCATCAGCCGCTCGGCATCGGGGCGGAATTTTTTCTCGCACTCGGCCGAGGTATAGCCGTCGCCGATCAGCAGCACGTCCACCTTGTCGGGCGAGGCGCCATTGCGCTCGATCTCGAGAAGTTGCTGCTTCGCAGGCGGCGCGCGATCGATGAACGGATCGGCCGGATCGATCGCCAGTTGCCAGACGGTCGCGAATACCTGCTCGGCATTTCGCTCCTGGAGCGTGATCGTCACCGGGCTGGCGGGCGCGGGGAATCGCAGCGAGTCGGCGAAAGTGCGGTGCGAAGTGCTGGCCTCGGCGGTGGTGGCCCACTCGGCGTAGATCGAGTCAAAGGCGCGCGAGTAGAGCAGCTTGCCGGCGGCGTCCCGGACCTCGAAACGATAGGTGCCGAGATTGGTGTCATCCACGGCGCGCTCGAGGCTGCCGGGCCACGGCAGTGGTTCGATGACAATCCGGTCCACGGAATAGATCTCGGCGCCCTGGCCGCCGGTGTGGAAGTAGTCGACGCGCATCGTCGCGGGTTGGTCAGCGCCGGCCGCGGGTGTCACGGCTGCGGCCAGCGCGACCGCCGCGAGGACCAGCGCCGCGCGCCGGCTCACTTGCGGCCCCGCGGCTGTGTGCGTCGCCGCTTTGCCGCAGTCGAGGAACTGGTGTCACGGGATTTCGCCGTCTTGCGAGCGGGCCGCCGCTTCACGTCCATTCGCGCCAGCGCCTTGTGTTCGCGCGTCTGGATGTCCGTTTCGACCTGGCGCAACTGCGTGACGAACAGTTGCGCCGCGCGCGACAGCGTTCGCTTGCGGGGATAGAAGAGCCCGTAGCTCAGGTGCAGCCACGGCGCATCGAACGGCACCAGCGCGACCTTGCCGGACCGGAGTTCCAGTTCGATCGCGGTCAGCGGCGCCAGTCCGATCGCGTCACCGGCCAGCACCGCGGCTTTGACTACCGAGAAACTGTCGAGCATCAGGCTGGGCGTCAGGTCGCCCGTCTCGCGCTGGACCTTCGCGTTCGGCATGGCACGGCCGATGTGCATGGCGATCCGGTGCGGAACACGCGAGGCAGCGAGCGGGAACACCAGAAGAGTTTCCAGCGAGTGCTCGCGGGCGCTGGTCAGTGGGTGTCCTGGACGGGTGAAGAAGAACACCCGGTGCTCCGCCACCGGTTCGATGGCGAGCCTGGTCGGGTGGCGCTCTGCGCTGGTGGTGTCGGCGATCGCAAATTCGATCTTGCCGGCCATCACGGACCTGGCCAGTTCGTCGAAATCGGCAGTCACCGCGTGCACCCGCAGCCGAGAATTGGCCGTCGCCATGCGGCCCAGCGCGATTCCTAGCGGCAGTTCCGCGGCGAACATGTCGGTGCCAAAGGCGATTTCGGGCGACTGCAGGCCGGCCAGTTCCTCGAGGTCGCGGGTGAAATCGCGCGCCTGGGTAAATATCCGGCTCGCGTGGTCGATCATCAGGCGGCCTGCCTCGCCGGGCTTGAGCGCCTTGGCTGCGGTATCCATCAGCTTGGTGCCCACAGCGGACTCCAGCGACCCTACGCGCTTCAGGAGGGTGTCCGGTGCCAGGCCGAGGGCCTTCGCGGCGCGCGCGATGTCGCGGGCTGGCAGGAGCTTGACGATGTCGAGCAGGCTGGGCGTCTTCACCATATCCTCCAGAAGCTAGCAGACAGGCAGATCCAAGGTACACCCATCCGGTCGGGGCAGGACCCGGTACGATGCACTTTACGGCGTCTCGGCCGGCCGGTGCAGCCGGTATCATGCCTACCCATGCCATCAAGACTCATCGCCAGGCGCGACCTCGAGTTCCTGCTGCACGAATGGCTGGACGTCGCATCGCTCTGCACCCGGCCGCGATACGCCGACCACTCGCGCGACACCTTCGACGCTGCGCTGGATGCCGCTGAGCGTATCGCGACCGAAGAATTCCTGCCGCACCGGCGCCGTAGTGACGCCGAGGAGCCCGAATTCGACGGGGAACGGGTACGCCTGATTCCCGAGGTTCGCGAGTCGTTCGAGGCATTCGCAGCAGCGGGACTGCTGGCCGCTTCACAGGACTATGAGTATGGCGGCATGCAGCTGCCCGCCGTGGTGGACAAGGCCTGCTTCGCGTATTTCCTGGCCGCGAACGTGGGGAGCGCGGGCTACGCGCTGCTGACGGCAGCCAACGCCAACCTGCTGCTGGCGCACGGCTCCGCTGCCCAGGTCGATGCCTTCGCCAGGCCCCAGCTCGTCGGCCGTTTCACCGGCACGATGTGCCTGTCCGAGCCGCAGGCGGGGTCCTCGCTTGCGGACGTCGCGACCAGAGCCGAGCCGGACGGCGACTCGCCACTCGGACCTCGCTACCGACTCACCGGCAACAAGATGTGGATCTCGGCCGGAGAGCACGAGATCGCCGAAAACATAGTGCACCTGGTGCTGGGGCGAATCGCCGGGGCGC
This sequence comes from uncultured Gammaproteobacteria bacterium, assembly GCA_963732415.1. Lineage (GTDB taxonomy): Bacteria > Pseudomonadota > Gammaproteobacteria > Steroidobacterales > Steroidobacteraceae > RPQJ01. The sequence continues at coordinate 700,024 of CAVSZK010000019.1, read as the reverse complement.
CGGCTGGCGTGAAGGGCATCTCGCTGTTCATCGTGCCGCGCAGCCTGGTGGCCGAGGACGGAGCGGTGGGCGAGCGCAATGACGTGGCACTGGCGGGCCTGAACCACAAGATGGGCAATCGCGGCACCGTCAACACGCTGCTTAATTTCGGGGAGGGGCGGTTTCGACCGGAAGGCAGGGCCGGGGCGATCGGTTACCTGGTCGGCGAGCCGAATCGCGGACTCGCGTGCATGTTCCACATGATGAACGAGGCGCGCATTGGCGTCGGGCTGGGGGCGGTGGCGCTCGGCTATGCGGGTTACCTGGAATCGCTCGAATACGCGCGCACCCGACCCCAGGGCCGTCCGCTGGGCGCGAAGGACCCTGCCACCCCGCAGGTGCCGATCATGGTGCACGCGGACGTGCGCCGGATGCTGCTGGCACAGAAGGCCTACGTCGAAGGCGGCCTCGCGTTCAACCTGTACTGTGCACGGCTCGTGGATGAGCAGCAGACGGCCGAGTCGCCCGAGGCGAGAGCCCGCGCCGGACTGCTGCTCGAGATACTGACGCCGGTGGCCAAGTCGTGGCCTTCGCAGTGGTGCCTGGCCGCGAATGACCTCGCGATCCAGGTGCATGGCGGCTACGGTTATACGCGTGACTATCCGGTGGAGCAGCTCTACCGGGATAACCGGTTGAACCCGATTCACGAGGGTACGCACGGCATTCAGGCGCTAGACCTGCTCGGGCGCAAGGTGACGATGGAGGGCGGACGCGCGCTGTCGCTCGTGGGCGAGGAGATCACGCGCTGCATCGCGCGCGCGCGCGCGACCGGGGAAGAATCGCTGGGTGCATACGCGGGGTCGCTCGAGCGCGCCGCAATGCGCACTGTCGAGACCACACGGGCGCTGCACGACTGCGGCGATGCCGGACGGGCGCTCGCAAATGCGACCGTGTACCTCGAGGCGTTCGGTCACGTGGTGCTGGCCTGGATCTGGCTCGAGCAGGCGCTGGCCGCGCATGGCAGGGCCGGCGACTTCTACGATGGCAAGCGGCAGGCCTGCCGATATTTCTATCACTGGGAACTGCCGCGCACCGGGCCGCAGTTCGACCTGCTCGCGAGCCTCGACGACACGACGCTCGGCATGCGCGACGGTTGGTTCTAGGCCGTACCCCGCGCAAGGAGCCGGAATTGACGACGCAAAAACCCGCCGCTGCAAGGAACGCGCAATGAGTGAATTGGTTCCAGGCACGCGCCCCGTGGCCCCGCGGCACGAGTTCGATACAGCACGGCTGGCCGTCTGGCTCGAGGCGAACGTCGCACCGCTCGCGGGCGCGCTCGAGGTCGCGCAGTTCAAGGGAGGCCAGTCCAATCCGACCTACCTGCTCAGCGCCGGTGAACAGCGCTACGTGCTGCGCCGCAAGCCGCCGGGCAAGTTGCTGCCGTCGGCCCACGCGGTGGATCGCGAATTTCGCGTGATCGAAGCCCTGGCCGGCACCGATGTGCCGGTGGCCCGGGCGCTGGCACTCTGCGAGGACGAGGCGGTCATCGGAACCACCTTCTACGTCATGGAGTACGTCACCGGGCGCGTGCTCTGGGACCCGGCGCTGCCGGGGCTCGACCCGGCGGAGCGCGCCTGCATCCACGATGAAATGAACCGCGTCATCTCCGCGCTTCATTCAGTCGATCCGGTCGCGGTCGGGCTCGGCAGTTTCGGTAAGACAGGCGAGTACATCGCCCGCCAGGTTGCGCGCTGGAGCAAGCAGTACCAGGCATCCGAAACGGAGAAAATCGAGGCGATGGACAAGCTGATCGCCTGGTTGCCCGGAAACATCCCGACGGGTGACGAGACGCGGATCGTGCATGGCGATTACCGTATCGACAACGTGATCTTCGACCCCGCCGAACCGCGCATACTGGCAGTGATCGACTGGGAACTGTCGACGCTCGGTCATCCACTCGCGGATTTCGCCTACCACTGCATGGCTTGGCGAATTCCACCGGGCATGTTTCGCGGGCTAGCAGGCCTCGACTTCGTCGCGACGGGCATACCGGACGAGCGCGCCTACGTCGCTGCGTACTGCCGCCGTACCGGCCGCGAGTGCATTGCCGAGCGCGACTGGGAATACTACATGGCGTACAACATGTTCCGGATTGCCGCGATTGCGCAGGGTGTGATGGCGCGTGCGCTGCAGGGCAATGCCTCGAGTGCCGAGGCGCTGCAGACCGGGCGCAAGGCGCGCCCGCTGGCGGAACTGGCGTGGAGCCAGGTCGAGCGGCTCAAACTTTCCTGAGGAGACGACGATGGATTTCCAATATTCCCCAAAGGTGCAGGATCTGCAGCGACGCGTCACAGCGTTCATGGACGAGCACGTCTATCCGGGCGAGGGTCGCTTCCACGACGAAATCGAGCAGAACCGGCGCAAGGGCAATGCCTGGTTGCCGACCGTCATCGTCGAGGAACTCAAGAAAAAGGCACGCGCTGCCGGGCTCTGGAACCTGTGGCTGCCGGAGTCGGACCAGGGGGCTGGTCTCACCAACCTCGAGTACGCGCCGCTCTGCGAGATCATGGGCCGCTCGCACATCGGTCCCGAGTCGTTCAACTGCTCGGCGCCCGACACCGGCAACATGGAGGTGCTGGTCCGCTACGGAAACGAGCAGCAGAAACGGCAGTGGCTCACGCCGCTGCTCGAAGGCGAAATCCGCTCCGGCTTCGCGATGACCGAGCCGGCGGTTGCCTCCTCGGATGCGACCAACATCGCGGCCCGTATCGAGCGCGAGGGCGACCACTATGTGATCAACGGCCGAAAATGGTGGACCTCGGGTGCCGGTGATCCGCGTTGCAAGGTCCTGATATTCATGGGCAAGACCGATCCGGACCACGAGAATCGCCACCGTCAGCAGTCGATGATCCTGGTGCCGATGGATGCTCCGGGCGTGCGCGTGGTGCGACAGGTGCCGGTGTTCGGCTATGACGACGCGCCGCACGGACACTCCGAGGTCGACTTCAAGGACGTGCGCGTACCGGTCACGAACCTGCTGCTCGGCGAGGGCCGCGGGTTCGAGATCGCGCAGGGACGACTCGGCCCCGGCCGCATCCATCACTGCATGCGGCTGATCGGCGCCGCGGAGCGCGCGCTCGAGGCAATGTGCAAGCGCTCGCTCGAGCGCGTGGCGTTCCACAAGCGGCTGGCGGAGCAGGGCGTCTGGCGCGAGCGCATCGCCGACGCGCGCATGAAAATCGACCAGGCGCGGTTCCTGGTGCTGCACGCGGCCTGGAAGATGGACAAGGCCGGCAACAAGGCGGCGCAGAAGGAGATCGCGATGATCAAGGTCGTGGCGCCGAATGTCGCCTGTGAAGTCATCGACCAGGCCATCCAGTTGTTCGGCGGCGCTGGTGTTTCGGATGATTTCGGGCTCGGATGGCTGTATGCGAATTCGCGCACGCTGCGCATTGCGGACGGGCCGGACGAGGTGCACCGGAACCACATCGCCAAGATCGAGCTTGGCCAGTACCTCACGCCCTCCGCATGAAGGTGCAGGGAAAGGTTGCGCTGGTCACCGGCGCGGGCCGCGGCATCGGGCGGGCGCTGTGCCGTCAATTCCTGCGTCGTGGTGCAGAGGGCGTCGCGGTCGCGGACCTCGACGGCGCTCTCGCGGAGGCCACTGCGCAAGAACTCGATGGCCTCGGAGTGCAGTGCGACGTGTCGGATGCCGCTGCGGTGCGAGCGCTGGTCGATACCGCGGTCGAACGATTCGGGCGGGTCGACATCCTGGTTTCGAACGCTGGCCTGGGCGTCAAGGCGCTGGACCTGGACGATGCGTTGTCGGAGTCGGATTCCGATTGGCAGCGCATGTGGTCGGTCCACGTCATGGCGCACGTGTACGCATGCAGGGCTGTGTTGCCCGGCATGCTGGCGCGCGGTTCCGGCCACCTGGTGAGCGTGGCGTCGGCGGCCGGCCTGCTGAGCCAGGCTGGCGACACGGCCTACAGCGTGACCAAGCACGGAGCCGTGGCGCTCGCGGAGTCACTCTCGATCACCTACGGGGACCGCGGGATAGGAGTTTCGGTCGTCTGCCCGCAATACGTCGCCACCGCGATGACGGGGCTGGACGAAGCCACGGGCGCCGGCGAGATTCCAGGCGTTCTGACGGTGGAGCAGGCGGCATCGGCAATCGCCGACGGTATCGAGCGCGACGACTTCCTGGTACTCACGCACCCGGAGGTGCTGGGGTACTTCCAGAAGAAGGCAGCCGACTACGGCCGTTGGCTGGCCGGAATGCGGCGCGTGCGCGAGGGCCTGCGGGCCGGGGGTTTTCTCAAGGTCAAGTCCTGAGGAACCTTTGCCTTGCGAAGCTGCCGCCAGGCGGCCAGGCAGTGGCGGGCGATTTCGGCGGCGTCGGGTACGGCTGCGCGGTTCGCCACGATACCGACGTCCATGTGCCCGTCGTGGGAGAACGACGTGAAGTTGAGCCCCGCCGGGCCCGCGACCATCGAGACCGGGTATGCGCCGATCAGTCGCGAGCGTCCCAGGTAGCGCGCCCCCACGACACCACCAACATTCGAAACTACGAAATTCACCACCGGCCTGGTGAATGCTCCCAGTCCGAACGCGTCGGAGGTCAGCCACAGCCCGAAGGCGAGTGCCGCGAGGTCCAGTGACGCCTCGGTGGACATCGCATGGAACTCGGCCTTGGCAGCCGTGGTGCTGGCGACGATTTCCTTCAACCGGGTCGCGACACCTGAGCGTGGTCCACCCAGCCGCACGAACAGCGTCGATGCCTTGGTACCGTATTCGGTGTCCCCCGGTTCGCGCACCGACACCGGGCACATCCCGACCAGCGGTTCGGCGGGTCGCTCGCCGAAGCCGCGCAGGTAGCGATGTACGCCATCGTCGGTTACCGCGAGCAGTACATCATTGATCGAGCCGCCGAATGCGTGCCCGACTCGCTGCATTTCATCCAGCGGCAGCGAAAACTGCGCGACCGAGCGTTCTGCGGCTACCCGCTGGTTCAGCCGGGTATGGGGCCCGGCAAAAGGCGCGTTGCCCCGCGGGCCGTTGGACGCGGCCCGCAGTGCCGCAAGCCTGCCTGTGACCTGCGAATAGAGTTCCCGTAACGCAAGCGCGTGCGTCATCACGGAGCGCAGGCCACCGGCGAAGTCCGTCGTCCCCGGAACCGCCTCGGTTGGAATTGCGTGGAAGCCCGCGAGCAGCGGGCCGGGCTCGCTCGACATGCTGCCGAAAATCCTTGCGGCGGCCGAGCGGCCATCCCAGGTAACGTGGTGCGACTTTATGTAAAGGGCAAAGTGTCCGGACGCGAGCCCGTCGATCAGGTGGATCTCGAACAGCGGCCGGCTCCGGTCGAGGCGTTCGCGGTGCAGTTCCGCCAGACGTTCGTTCAATTGCGCGGTCGAGCCTGGCCCGGGAAGCGTTTCGCGGCGCACATGCTGCTTCATGTCCACGCGCGACGGCCGGACCCAGTGCGGCATGCCGAGAGGCGGCAACTCGGGCACGACGTCGAATGGTGTGGTCGGCGGCGAGGCGCGGTACTTGCGCAGTATTTCCCGCAGGGCCCTGTCGCTGCTGGTGCCCGTCGGCGGTTCAAAAATCAGGGCGATCCCGACATTGGCCGGCGCTTCAGCGCGGTCAATCAACAGGAATGCTAGATCGACCACGGGGATCGGGCGGGACATGGCGGGGCAAGTATGCGACATCCGCAGGGGTGCGGGCACCCCACGCAGTGCTAGACTCGGGTCGACTGCGACGAGCAGCCGACCGAGAGCAAGTCATGCGCCAGTTGCGTGGAGAAGATGCCCGCTTCGTATATGCGGAGAGTGGGAATGCGAACTCCAACATCACGCTGATCCACATCTACGACCCCTCGACGGCCCCCGGCGGGCGAGTGCGGTTCAAGGGTCTGCTGAAGCACATCGAGGGCAGGCTGCACCTGTCTCCGATCTTCCGGCAGAAGCTGCTGCACGTTCCGCTCGAGATCGACTATCCCTACTGGATCGAGGACGATCGCTTCGATCTCGAGTACCACGTTCGCCACGTCTCGCTGCCGAACCCGGGCGACTGGCGGCAGTTCTGCATACAGGCCTCGCGGATCCACGCCCGGCCGCTGGACATGACCAGGCCGCTCTGGGAGTTGTACCTCGTCGAGGGCCTGGACACGTTCCTCGACCTGCCGCCGGACAGCTTCGCCGTGTTGACCAAGATCCACCACGCCGCGATCGACGTGAATGGCGGTGCCGAGATAACGACGCTGCTGCATGACACGACGGCACTGCCGCCGCACCCTGAGCCGCCGGAGCCGTGGTTCCCGGAATCCCCGCCCGGGACCGGCACGCTGCTGATGCGCGCGGCATTCCACAACATGGTGCAGCCATTCATGGTGGCGGCTCCGCTCACCCGGATGGTGCGCAAGGTTGCACCGGTCGTATTGGGGACGCTGCGCGAGGCGTGGTTCCACCCGGAGCGGCTGCCCATCACCCGGTTCAACTCGGAGGTCTCGCCGCACCGCGTGTACGAGTCGCGTCGCTTTTTCATCGACGAGTTCAAGAAGATCCGCTCGCTGGTACCGGGTTCGACGATCAACGATTCGGTGCTGGCGGTGTGCGGCGGGGCGCTGCGCCGCTACCTGCTCACGCATGACGAGCTGCCGGGTCCGAGCCTGGTATCGATAGCGCCCGTGTCTATCCGCAACGCGGACAGCAGTGTCGCTGGGTCGGGCGGCATCAGCCTGTTGCGTGTGCCGCTCGGTACCGAGATCGAAGACCCGGTGAAGCGGCTGCGCTCGATACGCAAGCACACTTCGAGCGCCGAGGAGATAGGACAGGCGATCGGGGCCAAGGAACTCACCGATTTCACCAAGCATGCGCCTGCCGCGACGCTCGCCGTGTCGGCCAGGCTGCTGGCCGGCTCGGCGCTGGGTATGGGCGAGCGCGCACCAATCGCGAGTTGCACCGTGACCAACGTGCCGGGACCGGCGATACCGCTCTACCTGAATGGCGCGCGGATGACGTATTTCTCGGCGATCATGCCGATCTCGGACGGCATGGGCCTGGTCTTCGCGGTCACCAGCTACGACGGCAAGATCATCATCTCGCCGACGTCCTGCCGTGAGCAGATTCCGGACCCCGAGTTCTTCGCGCTCTGTATCAGGGAGTCGTTCCAGGAATACCTGGAACTCGCGAGTCGGGCGGCCCCTGCGGGCCGCAAGCCACGAGCAAAGCGCAGCAAGGCAAAGAGCGCAGCCAAGGGCAAGAAAAAAGGCGCGGGCCAGCGGCGCAGGGCGGCCTGAAGGCGGCCCGGCAATACGGGGCCTGGCCGGTGGGTGCAAATCAGACCGCGGGTGCGACCTCGGTCCGCATGTGACCGGCGAGGCGATCGTAGATTGAACCCAGCACGCCACCGGGGCGGAACCGCTGCCAATCGTCCTCTGGCTGCGAGAGGCGGTCGGCCAGCACCCACATTACTGCCGGATTGAAGCCGAGTCCGAGGTGGCTGCCTGGCACCCAGATGTTCTCGTGCTGGCCCACGCGGTCGTCGAGCTGGGCGGAATCCGCTGGAACGACACCGTCGGTCGACGAGTAGACGCAGGTGGACGGCATTGGCGGCGGTGACCTGAGGACCTTGGCCCGGACGTTCGAAAGATGCGCGACCGCGCCCATCGGGTGCGCGAAATAGCGGTACAGCGCGCTCACCAGCATCGGAACCTGCAGCCGGTCCACCGAGAAGCGTAGTGGGCTTCCCAGTGAGATCACCGTGCGTACGCACTCTGGCGCACTGTGGGCGGCGAAGTAGCCGTAGACGCCGCCCAGGCTCCAGCCGACGACGCTGATCTTGCTGTCGGTGCGGTGGTGCAGGTACCGGACCTTCTGTTCCAGCGCCTGCGAAAACTTGAGCTTGAATCCGGTGTTCTGGCCGAACCCCCAGGTCTCGACCTCGTAGCCCCGGGAGCGCAGGAAAGTGCGCAGCCCGACCAGTGTGGAATCTCCTGCCGTGAAGCCCGGTACCAGCAGGACCGTGTGCCCGTCGCCGCGGGGTGTCGCCTGCAGCAATGGCAGCCAGGCCGGCAGCATGGCCATCTCGATCAGGCCACGCCCCTCGAGCATCGTGTACAGCGTGCGGGGCGGCTTTCCGGACCGGGAAGTCGTTGTCATCTGACCTCGGTGCTCCAACGCAGCTGCATGTGTGCAGCGCAGCAAGCTTAACCTCCCGGCGAGGGTAAAGGTAGCCGGCCCGGCCGGGCACCCTGGGGTGGCTTTCCGCAGCCAAATTGCATTGCAGCGGCCGTGGCGGGCAGGCAAGCTTCCTTTTTACCCGAACGCCCCCGACGGTCATGGAGTTCCAGATGCGGCTGATGCGATTTTGCACCCTGATTTTGGCCCTCGCAGTCTGTGCAGCGCCGGCTATCAAGGCGGCGGAGCGGTCGGAAATACCCGACGCGTACAAGTGGAACCTGGCGGACCTGTACCAGGACGAGGCGGCCTGGGTCGCTGCCAAGCAGGACCTGGCCGCGGTCATCCCGAAGCTCGGCCAGTGGCAGGGCAAGCTCGGCACATCCTCCACGAACCTGCTTGCCGCGATGGCGGACTGGGAGCTTGCCACCCAATCGGTGCAGCGGCTGTATGTCTACGCGAATGCGCTATACGACCAGGACACGCGGGTCAGCCGCACGCTGCAGATGAAGCAGGAAGCGATCCAGGTCTACACCGACCTGCAGACCGCGACGGCGTTCATGCAGCCCGAGATCCTGGCGCTCGGCAAGGCCACGGTCGATCGGTTCGTTGCCGAGCAGCCGAAGCTCGGCCAGTACCGCATGTTCTTCGACAACATCCTGCGCGCGGCGCCGCACACGCTGTCGCCCGCCGAGGAGAAGATCGTCGCCCAGACCGGACTCATGTCCGGCACCGGCGATACTGTCAGGTCGGTTTTCACCAGCGCAGAGCTGCCGTTCCCGGAGGTCACATTCTCTACTGGCGAGAAGGTGCGCCTCGATGCCGCGGCATTCTCGAAGTACCGGGCGTCGCCCGTAAAGGCCGACCGTGACCTGGCTTTCAAGGCGTTCTTCGGCCGCTACAACGATTTCACCGGCACGCTCGCGACCACGCTGAATGCGCAGGTCCAGAGCCACGTGTTCACCAGGGACGTGCGCAAGTATCCGAGTGCACTCGAGGCCGCGCTGTTCGACTACAACATCCCGAAATCCGTTTACACGCAATTGATCGCGGACGTGCACGCGAACCTGCCGACGCTGCACCGCTACCTGAAGCTCCGACAGAAGATCATGGGCCTGCCCGAACTCGGCTACGAAGACCTGTACGCGCCGATCGTCGCGAGCGTGGACATGAAGTTTTCGCCGGAAGAGGCCAGGAAGCTCACGCTCGATTCCTTTGCGCCGCTCGGATCGGGCTACGTGGACACGCTCGCCAGGGGCTACGACTCCGGCTGGGTGGATTTCATGCCCAGCACCGGCAAGAGCCCGGGCGCGTACAGCACGATGGTGTACGGAGTGCATCCGTACCAGTTGCTGAACTTTACCGGGACGTGGAATGAAGTCTCCACGCTCGCGCATGAGTCGGGGCATTCGATGCACTCGTACCTCGCGGCCGAGAAACAGCCATTCGCCACCGCGGATTACTCGACTTTCGTGGCCGAGGTGGCCTCGACGCTGAACGAGAACCTGCTGTTTCACCACGTGCTCGACCAGACGCAGGATGACGCGACGCGCCTGTTCCTGCTGTCGAGCTATCTCGACACGATGCGCACGACGTTGTTCCGCCAGACGATGTTCGCGGAGTTCGAGCTGCGTATCCACGAAGCGGTCGAACGCGGTGAGCCACTCACCAAGGACTCGCTGAACGCACTGTACCTGGAGTTGTTGCGCGTGTACTACGGCGCCGACAAGGGCGTTGTTAGGGTCGACGAAACGTATCAATCAGAGTGGGCTTATGTCCCGCACTTCTACTACGACTTCTACGTCTACCAGTACGCGACCAGCATGATCGGCGGCATGTCGCTCGCCGAGGGCATCATCGGCAAGCAGGCGGTCGACTCGGGACAGTCACAGAAGAATCGAGACGCGTACATCCACATGCTGTCATCCGGCTCGTCGAAGTACCCGATTGAACTGCTGCAGGACGCGGGCGTTGACATGACGACTTCGCGGCCGTTCGACGCCGCGATGAAGGAGATGAACCGGATCATGGACGAAATGGAGCGCATCTACGCGCGCAGCAAGGGCTGAAGAGTGGCGGTCCGGCGCATGAAGGGCCCCGCGCGCGCCGCGGCACCGCTCAGGCAACTCGGGGCGCAAGCTGCGATTCCGGGTTCCCCGGCCGAGGCGCTGCTGGAGCGCGTGCCGAATCCGCACCCTCGCAAGCTGTACGTTACCCGGTTCGCGGCGCCGGAATTCACCTCCCTGTGCCCGATCACCGGGCAGCCTGATTTCGCGCACCTGGTGATCGACTACGTGCCTGCCCGCTGGCTGGTCGAGAGCAAGTCCCTGAAGCTCTACCTGTCGAGCTTCCGAAACCACGGCGCGTTCCACGAGGACTGCACTCTCGCCATTGCCTCGCGGCTGGTGGAATTCCTCGTGCCGCGCTGGTTGAGGATCGGAGGCTACTGGTACCCGCGGGGGGGGATGCCGATCGACGTGTTCTGGCAGACGGGCCGGGCCCCAGCCGGCGTCTGGATCCCGGACCAGGGCGTGCCCCCGTATCGTGGCCGCGGCTGACTGGCTCCGGTCGGACTGCTATAGTCCCGGCCCTCCAATGGTGGCTCGCGTCGGATCCCTCGCGACGGCCAGCTGCAAATCCCGCCAGGCCCGGAAGGGAGCAACGGTAGCGGCCACGCCGGGTGCCGGGGGTATTCTGGCGCGGGCCGCCTCCATTGATTCGCTGCCCCGGGGAGCAAGGCCCTCCGCATGAGTTACCTGGTCCTGGCTCGAAAGTGGCGACCGCGCAGCTTCGATGAACTCGTCGGGCAGGATCACGTACGCCGTGCGCTCACCAATGCGCTCGACTCGGGTCGCATCCACCACGCCTTCCTGTTCACCGGCACCCGCGGCGTAGGCAAGACCACGATCGCCAGGATCTTCGCCAAGTCGCTGAACTGCGAGAAGGGCGTATCGTCGCGCCCCTGCGGCGAATGCAGCGCGTGCGTGGACATCGACGCGGGGCGCTTCGTGGACCTGCTGGAGGTGGATGCGGCGTCGCGCACCAAGGTCGACGACACGCGCGAGTTGCTCGACAACGTGCAGTACGCGCCCGCACGCGGCCGTTACAAGGTGTACCTCATCGACGAGGTGCACATGCTTTCGACGCACTCGTTCAACGCACTGCTCAAGACGCTCGAGGAACCGCCGCCGCACGTCAAGTTCCTGCTGGCAACCACAGACCCGCAGAAGCTGCCGGCGACCGTGCTGTCGCGCTGCCTGCAGTTCCACCTGCGCAGGTTACCGTTGCAGCAGATCCAGGAACGCCTGACGATGATTTCCGAGGCCGAGAAGTTCGAGTTCGAGGCGGCCGCGCTGCGCGCGGTCGCGCGTGGCGCCGAGGGCAGCATGCGCGACGCGCTGTCGCTGCTCGACCAGGTCCTCGCTTTTGGCGGTGGTCGCGTACTCGAGGCCGAGGTTCGCTCCCTGCTCGGTACGCTGGATCGACGGCACGTCGAGGCGATTCTCGGCGCGCTGGCCTCGAACGACGGCAATGAACTGATGAGCTGCGTGCAGCAGCTCGACGAACGCGCACCGGACTACGACCAGGCACTGGGCGAGCTTGCCGCCGCCATCCAGCGCATGGCGCTGCTCCAGGCGCTGCCGGATCTCCGGGGCGAGGACGAGGAGCAGGACATCGCGCTCGCGGCGCTGTCGGTACGGTTCTCCCCCGAAGACCTTCAGCTTCTCTACCAGATCGCGATCATGGCCCGGCGCGACCTCGATTTCGCGCCCGACGCGCGTGGCGGATTCGAGATGGCGCTGCTCCGGATGCTTGCATTCAGGCCGGCACAGGCCTCGGCCACGCCGACGGTACCGCCATCGGCTGCGCCGGGGCCAGGTGCGAAGCCGCCCAGGGGCGCTGCGCGTGCGAGCGGTTCAGTCGGTCGGACCGGGTCGGCGGCTGCGGAGTCGGTTGTGCCCCAGCGTGCGGCGCCAGTCAAACCTGCGGCTGCGGCCAGCAGCGGGATCGCGCCCGCACCCGCGCCTGGGCAGGCATCGCCGGACGACTGGGCCTCCATCGTGTCTGCGCTGGGCCTGCAGGGACCCGCGAGCCAGCTTGCGGCGCATTGCCTGATGGTCGGCCGGAACAGGGAAGTCGTGCGCCTCCGGCTCGACCCGGCGGGCGAGTCCTTCCACCGCCCGCAGATCGTCGACCGACTGGTGCAGGCGCTGTCACAGTACTTCGGGCAGGCAGTCCGGCTCGAGATCAGCGTGGTAGCGATCCCGGATGACGAGCTCACACCTGCGCGCCGCCAGGCGCTCGACGCGGATGAGCGCCTCAAGGCAGCGGAGCAGGCGATAGACGGCGATCCCGCGGTGCGGGCCATGCGCGACGTGTTCGGCGCTACCGTGCAGCCGGGCTCGGTACGGCCGTTGAACTGATTTTTTTCCGGGAGTCACACAGGCATGAAGGGCGGCATCGGTAACTTGATGAAACAGGCGCAACAGCTGCAGGCGAACATGCAGAAGGCGCAGGCGGAGATCGCGGCCATGGAAGTCACCGGCGAGTCGGGCGGCGGCATGGTCAAGGTCACGATCAACGGCCGTCACGAAGCGAGGAGGGTGCAGATCGACCCCTCGGTTCCGCTCGATGATCGCGAGATGGTCGAGGACCTGGTCGCCGCCGCGATCAACGACGCCGTGCACAGGCTCGAGTCAGTGTCGCAGGAGCGGATGTCAGGGCTGATGGGGGGAATGAATCTCCCGCCGGGCCTCAAGTTGCCGCTGGGCTGACAGCCGGAACGATGCTATATCCGCCGACGCTGAACCGGCTGATCGAGGCGCTGCGCTGCCTGCCCGGCGTCGGGCCGAAGTCCGCCCAGCGCATGGCATTTCACCTGCTCGAGAGGGACCGGGACGGCGCACGCGAAATATCAGTGTCGCTGACCGCGGCGACCGAATCGCTTGGGCATTGCCGCCGCTGCCGCATGTTCGCCGAAGGAGAATCCTGCCCGACCTGCGCGGCGACCACGCGTGACCGTTCGCTGCTTTGCGTGGTCGAGTCGCCCGCCGACGTAGTGGCAATCGAGCAGTCGGCAAGCTACCGGGGCTGTTACTTCGTGCTGATGGGTCATCTATCGCCGCTCGACGGCGTGGGTCCATCCGAGATCGGTATCGAGGCGTTCGAGCGACTTCTGGGCGAGGGCGAGGTCAGGGAAGTGATTCTCGCGACCAACCCGACGGTCGAGGGCGAGGCTACCGCACACTTCCTGGCCGAGGTCGCCTCGCGATTCGGACTGCGCGCAACGCGGATCGCGCATGGAGTGCCGGTTGGTGGCGAACTCGAGTACGTGGATGGCGGCACGCTCGCCCACGCACTCGCCGGGCGGCAGGCGATCAGGTAGCCGTGGCGCCGCGGACCGGGTGGCGCTGTCGCGCCGCCGGTCGAAGCGGGCGGGGCGCGCTGTAGTGGCGACCGCGGCGGGTCTTCTCCTGCTCGCGAAGAAACATGCTCGCTGGAGAAGACCCGCCACGATCGCCTGCAGGGGTGGCGAGTAGGCACGCTTGCGAGATAGCTGGTGGTCGCTCCGACCGCGCGAGGTCACACAGGTCGTGACGTGTGCCGCGGCGCAGGCCGCGAGGGCATTCGGGGGTGTCCTCCGCGAGCATGTTTCTTCGCGAGCAGGAGGACACCCTGAAGGTCCGAGCGGCCGTAGGCTGGGCGGTCGCACGGGGGCCGTATAGGCGAGCATGTTTCCGAGCGAGCCGGTAGGGGCCCCCGGGCGGCCGAAGCGTCGGCGCCACAGCGCACCAAACGCGCTGTGGGCGGTCAGTGCTTGTCCTTCGCGGCGCCGCTCGCGAGGAACAGCCAGGTCTCGACGACCGTGTCCGGGTTGAGCGACATGCTCTCGATGCCCTCGTCCAGCAACCAGCGTGCCAGGTCAGGGTGATCCGATGGCCCCTGGCCGCAGATGCCGATGTACTTGCCCGCCTTGCGGCAGGCCTGGATCGCCATGTGCAGCAGCGCCTTCACCGCGTCGTCACGCTCGTCGAACAGCCGCGCGATGATGGCCGAGTCACGGTCCAGTCCCAGCGTGAGCTGCGTCAGGTCGTTCGAACCGATCGACATGCCGTCGAAGTGCTCGAGGTAGCGCTCGGCGAGCAGCGCGTTGGTCGGCACCTCGCACATCATGATGACCTTGAGACCGTCTTCGCCCCGCTTCAGTCCGTTGGCGGCCAGCAGCTCGATGACCTGCGCGCCCTCGCGCACTGTGCGCACGAACGGCACCATCACCCACACGTTCTTGAGCCCCATGTCGCCGCGCACCCTCTTGAGCGCCTGGCATTCGAGTTCGAAGCAGGGACGGAAGCTCTCGTCGACGTAGCGCGACGCGCCGCGGAACCCGAGCATCGGGTTTTCCTCGACGGGCTCGTACTGCCGGCCACCGATCAGGTTCGCGTACTCGTTTGACTTGAAGTCGGAAAGCCTGACGATCACGGGTTCCGGCGCGAATGCCGCTGCGATCGTTGCGATGCCTTCGCATAGCTTCGCTACGTAGAACTCGACCGGATCCGGGTAACCCGCCATCTGCAGCCGGATCGTGTCCTGCAGTTGCGGGTCGAGGCCGTCGAATCCCAGCAATGCCTTCGGGTGCACGCCGATCATGCGGTTGATGATGAACTCGAGGCGGGCGAGACCGACGCCGCGATGCGGAATCGCGGCGAAATCGAAGGCGCGGTCCGGATTGCCTACGTTCATCATGATCTTGACGGGCAATGGCGGCATCGCGTCGACTTCGACCTGCGTGTGCTCGTACTTGAGCATCCCGTCGTAAACGTAGCCGATGTCGCCCTCGGAGCAGGACACAGTGACCGCCTGTCCCTCGGCAATCCCGGTCGTCGCGTTGCCGCAACCCACGACCGCCGGAATGCCGAGTTCGCGGGCGATGATTGCGGCGTGGCATGTGCGCCCGCCGCGGTTGGTCACGATTGCCGAGGCCCGCTTCATCACCGGCTCCCAGTCCGGGTCGGTCATGTCGGCGACCAGCACGTCGCCAGACTCGACGCGCGCCATTTCGCGCGCGTCACGGATTACCCGCGCCGGTCCGGCCCCGATACGATGCCCGATGCTCCTGCCGCTCACGAGCACCTTGCCGCGCGACTCGAGCGTATAGCGCTGCAGCGTTCGGCCCGCGCGGCTCTGCACCGTCTCCGGGCGTGCCTGCAGGATGTAGATGCGCCCGGTGCTGCCGTCCTTGCCCCACTCGATGTCCATCGGGCAGCCGTAATGGTCCTCGATCACCAGCGCCTGCCGGGCGAGCTCCCGCAGGTCCGCGTCGTCGAGGCAGAATCGTTGCCTGTCGGGCTCGGGCACGTCCACCGTCACGACCCGCTGGGCGCTGTCGCCATCCTGCGCATAGGTCATCTTGATGGCCTTTGCGCCCAGCGTGCGGCGCAGGATCGGGTCGTGGCCGGCCCGCAGGGCGGGCTTGTAGACATAGAACTCGTCGGGGTTCACCGCGCCCTGGACCACGGTTTCGCCGAGGCCCCAGGCTGCGGTGATGAACACCACGTCCCGGAAGCCGGAATCCGTGTCCAGCGTGAACATCACGCCGCTGGCGCCCAGGTCGCTGCGAACCATGTGCTGGATACCGGCGGACAGCGCGACCAGCGAGTGGTCGAATCCCTGGTGCACGCGATAGGAGATCGCGCGGTCGTTGTAGAGTGAAGCGAACACCTCGTGCACAGCGCGCACGACGTTGTCGGCGCCGCGGACATTGAGCAGTGTTTCCTGCTGGCCGGCGAAAGACGCCTCCGGCAGGTCCTCGGCCGTGGCCGACGAGCGAACGGCCACCGAGACTTCCGCCTGACCCTCGCACATCGTAGCGTATCGCTCGGTGATTTCCCGATGCAGCGGGGCGGGGAAAGGTGCGGCCATTATCCAGCCGCGGATCAGGGCGCCGGTCTCGGCGAGACGCCCGACGTCGTCCACGTCGAGTGTGTCCAGCTCGGCCTTGATCCGTGCCGCGAGGCCATCGTGCTCGAGGAATTCACGGTAGGCGTCCGCGGTTGTCGCGTAGCCCCCGGGAACCGAAACGCCAAGGGCTGCCAGATTGGCGATCATCTCGCCGAGTGAAGAATTCTTGCCGCCGACGGTTGCAACGTCGTGGCGGCCCAGTTCGCTGAACGAAATTGTATAGCGGCTCAAGGATCGCCTCTTGCTACCTGCCAAGGATGGATGAAAGACTGCACGGGCCTGAAGTGCAGCGGAGTGAATCGCGCGAATGAACCGGAGAACCGTGTTTTTCGTCTCGGACCAGACCGGCGTGACTGCCGAAACGATGGGACACAGCTTGCTTACGCAATTCGAAGGCCTCGAATTCCGACAAGTGACTCTGCCATTTATATCCAGCGTTGACAAGGCAGTGGAAGCCGTAAGAAAGATCGACGCGACGGCTGCCGCAGATGGCATCCGTCCGGTGGTGTTCAGCACGCTGGTCAAAAGCGAATTGCGTTCGGTCGTGAAGACCAGCAACGGACTGTTCCTCGATTTTTTCGACGCGTTCATATTGCCGCTGGAGACCGAGCTCGCCGTCAGGTCGTCCGAGCGCGAGGGCCGCGCGCACGGCATCGCGGACCAGGTCCTCTACAGCGCGCGCATCGACGCGACCAATTTTGCGCTCTCGGCCGACGACGGGGGTATCGTCGCCGACTACTCGCGGGCAGACGTGATCCTGATCGGGGTTTCGCGCTCGGGCAAGACGCCAACCTGCATCTACATGGCGATGCAGTACGGCGTATATGCCGCCAACTACCCGCTCACCGAGGACGACTTCGAGAGCCGGAAGTTGCCCGCGATGGTGGCCCCGCACGCGGCCAAGCTGTTCGGTCTGACGATCGACCCGCAGCGGCTCAGGCAGATACGCACCGAGCGCCGGCCGGGCGGCCGCTATTCGTCTGCGGCCCAGTGCGACTTTGAAGTACGCAGCGCCGAGGCGTTGTTCCAGCGCTTCGGCGTGCCGACGATCGACACGACCGAGTGCTCGGTCGAAGAGATCGCAAGCCGGATCATCGATCGCCTGGGGATCGAGCGCAGGCTGCGTCCGTGAGGGGTCTCTCGGTTGTGGTGCGCGTCACAGAAGCGGAAAAACGCTGTGATATAGTCGGCCAATGATCGCGGACAGCTTGTGCGTCACATCCTGGCGAGCGAAGCCCGCGAGTTTCGTTGGCCTGATGACGCTTTACGAGAGCAACTACGTGCGGCTTCGCGGGCTGGCTGGGGACCTGCGTGGACTGACCGGGCGCCGCGTGTCGAGCGTGCCCTCCGACTGCGACCTCCACCTCGACGCTATCGAGCACAGTCCGTACACGACGGTTTTCCGGCTCACTTATCTCTTCGACGACGAACCGGGCCTGGTGGCCGACCCCGACCTCGAGGTTCGCGTTTACCACGATGCACGCCTCGCCGAGGCCGGCCGCTGCGGCCGCTGGCAGCGACATCCGGGCCTGGCTGCGATTCGTTCGCGCGTGTCGGCCTCCCTTGGCGACCGCTGGCTGCGCAACATGCTGCTGAACAAGTGGCTTGATTACTGTGTGGGCCGCGGTCATCGCTTTGCTGCGCTACCCGCGGGAGCAGGCGGCAACACACATGAATCTGAGTGATGACGTAGGCGGGCTGGTCCGTCGACTCGCCGGGCGCAGACCGTCGGCCGAGGATCAGCGCCTCGTCGAGCTGTTCCGCAACAGGGCGGAACTCAAGAAGGAACTGGGCACGCTCGACGACGATCGGCACCGACTCCTGGACCGGCTCAAGCTCCAGGAAGGAGCGACCATGAGGGTCGAGGAGCAGCTTGTGGCGCTGGAGGCCTATCTTGGGCGGCCGGAAGAGGGCCACAAGAGCCTGCTGTATTTCCAGCTCAAGGCCCTGTGGCGTACGGCTTCACATCACGTCGAAAAATTCGCCAGCGAGCTCGCGGGGCAGCAGAAGGATCGCGAGCGGAAGCGGCAGCTTGCCGAGTTCGAGAGCGGAAAGCGTGCCCGGCTGGCTGACTTCGACCGTGAACTCGTCGAGGCACGGGTCCTGAGCGACCAGCTCCAGGCGGAGCAGAAATTCGCGCAGCAACGGCTGGGCGGGCTGGGAGGATTCTGGAATTACTTCGCCCGCCGCAAGCTGGAGGAGGAGATCGCCGCACGGTCCCTGCGTATCGATTCTGCGCTCACGGTCGTGACCGACCTGGACGACGGCAGGCACGCGGTCGAAGCGGATGCTCCGCCCCTGTTCGAGTCACTGAGCCTGGAAGGACGGCGCGCCGTGAACCTGGCGGTGATCGCATGCGCCGAGTGGCTGTATGAGCGATTGGCTGCCGAGGAACTAGCTGACCTTTCGCGGCAGACGACGCTTCGCCGGGTCTACGATTCGAGCTACGGGACGCCGGAGCAGTGCGAGGCGCTGCTGGGAAAGGTGGCGCGTGCAATTACTGTCCTGGAAAATCAGGTCCTGGACCTCTCGGACATAAAGACCAGAACCGACCGCCTGCGTCGCAGCGCTGCCTACCGCCCCGAAACCGACACGATCCCGACCCAGGACAGCATCCACGCTGCGGGGGCGGCCACCGGCCGGGTGCCGACGGTAAACCTGCTGCAGGACGATTACTTCGATATCTACCGGGTACTGCTCCGCTGAGCGGCAGTCACACCGTCCAAGGGCGCGGCCGTATCGGGGACTCGCGCACTGCCGAATACACGCCTGCGCCACAAATTAAGGTCGTCGAACCAGACGTAGAACATCGGTACGATCAGCAGCGACACGACAGCTGAGAAGCCGAGCCCGCCCATGATCGCGCGTGCCATAGGGAAGTAGGCAGGGCCGCCGTCGCCACCGCCGAGCTGCGCGTCACCGAGTGCCAGTGGCGTCAATCCGAGCAGCGTCGTCAGCACCGTCATCATGATTGGTCGCAGGCGGTCCCGTCCCGCCTGGATGATGGCCTGTTCGCGCGGCATGCCGGCTTCACGCAGGTCGATGACATGGGCTATCAGCACGATGCCGATGTTGACGACGACACCGATCAGCACCAGGAACCCGATCATTGCCATCATGGTTATCGTCGTGCCGGTGAGCGCGAGGAACCAGATCGCTCCAACGGTCGCGAACAGGATCGAGGTGATGATCGACAGCGGGTAGAGCCCTGATTCGAACAACGACGCCATGACCAGGAAAATCATCACCACGGCAAGCGCGACATTCTGCGCCATGATCTGCACAGCCTTGTCGTTGTCTTCGAAGCCACGCCCGAACTTCCAGGAATAGCCGGGCGGCAGCGGGTAGGCTTCCATGATCGGCTCGACGCGCTTGCGGGCATCGTCCATGGTCGTGCCCTCGGCCAGGTTGGCGGTCAGGGTGACCGTGGTCATGCGATTCAGTCGCTGGATTTCGCGGTCACTCGGCATGATGGTGAAATCCGCCACCGCGCCAAGGTCGGTTCGCGATCCGTCGGGCAGCATCACGGGAATGCGCGCCAGGTCGTCCACGCTCTGCCGGTCGGATTCGCGGAAGGCCAGCCGCATCGTGAGTTCCCGCTCCGAGGTGCGCAGCTCCGGCAGGCGGTCGCCACGCATTGCGCCGGCCACGGTCATTGCGACCTGCTCGCTCGTGAGTCCGAGTTTAGCCGCCCGGTCGCGGTTGACGATCACCTGGACTTCTTCCTCGCCGGTTCCCGCTTCGGAATGCACGGCCTCGAGTCCCGGCACCGACGAAAGTCGGTGCGCGACTTCCTGCGAAATATCGGCCAGTCGCTCGGTGGACTCGCCCATCAGCTGCAGGCTGAAGGATGCGCCGCCGCTCGAGTTGTCGTCGAACTTGAAGCTCGGCTGGCCGATGATGATTTCCGGGATGTTCTCCGAAACCCGGCGCATGACCTCTTCGGCGGGAACCGTCGCTTCTTCCTTCGGCTTCAGGTAAAGGCGCGTGCTGGCCTGGTCGCTCAACCAGAACGAATAATAGGTTTCGACGTCGAAATTTTCCTTGTTAGCTTCGATGTACGCCTCGACGCGCCGCACCGCCTGTTCGACCCGCTCCATCGGGTGCGTTCCCTGCAGGTGGTAGATCAGCATCAGCGTCCGGCTCGCTTCCTGCGGGAACGGATCCACCTTGGCGATCTTCAGCATGAATAGCGGTACCGGCGAGGCCAGCACCAGCACCGTGATCAAAGCCATGGTCTTGCGGTGGCCCAATGACCACTCGAGCGTCCGCTGGTAGCGGTCCTGCAGGCGGCCGAACCATGAGCCCTCGGCGACCGGCGGTGGCGGCGGCATTCGCGCGGCAAGCATCGGAATGAGAGTCTGCGCCACGATCAGCGAAGCGGTCATTGCGACGACGATCGGCACGGCAACGTGTACCAGGAAGATCGACATCTGGTTTTTCTCGCCGAACACCAGCGGAAGGAACACGATGATCGTCGAGAACGTGCCCGCCAGCGTGGCGATGCCGACCTCGCGCACGCCCGCGACGGTAGCCTCGACAGGATCATCTGGTGTGAGCTGGCGGTGGCGGAAGACGCTCTCCGTGATGACGACGGAATTGTCCACCAGCATCCCTATCGCCAGCAGCATGCCCATCATCGTCAGGATGTTGAGTGATAGTCCCATGAAGTACATCGCGCCCAGCGTCACGAGCAGCGACGCGGGGACCGCGAGGCTCACGATCAGCGTGGTCGGCAGGTGGCGCAGGAAAAACAGCAGCATGAAGAAGCTCAGGCCCGCACCGATCAGGCCGGCATTGCGCAGTTCCGTAAGTGACTCGCGGATGCTGTCGGCCTCGTTTCCGACCACCAGGATCTGGATTCCCTGGAGCTGCGGCTGCTCGCGGGCAGCGTTCACCGCTTCGATGACCCGGTCCGCGACCTCGACGACGTTGGCCTGGGTCGTCTTGTACACGTCGATGCCGACCGCCGGCTTGCCGTCCATGTGCCGCCCGACGCTCAGCTCCGGTGCAACGAGTTCGACCTGGGCAAGGTCGCCGACGCGGACGCCGGGACGCACCAGCAGCGATCGCACGTCATCGAGGCTGCGGAACTCACCGATCGGCCGGACGATGAATCGCGAGCCATTTTCGGTGATCTCGCCTGCGCTGACGGAGAAATTACTGGAAACCAGCAATGCCCGCAGGTCGCGTACGTCGACGGAATATGCCGCCAGCCGGTTCGGGTCCACCAGCACGCGGACTTCGCGTGGTTCGACGCCCGCTAGTTCGACCCGTGCGACGCCGTCGATTCTCTCTATGGGTCGCTTGAGGTATTTCTCCAGCGTGTCGTAGTCGTCCGTCAGGTCCCGATCGGCGGATATGCGGATTACCACCATGGCCTGGTCTGACGCGCTATAGGCAAATATCAGCATCCGGTCGGCGCCCGCAGGCAGCTGCGGCCGTATCGAGTCGAGCTTGGTGCGGATGTCAAATGCGGCAGCGTCAACGTCGCGGTCCCAGCTGAACAGGACGTCGAACTGGGCTCGGTCCGAACCCGCGCTCGCACGGATCTCCTTGATGCCCGACAGCGTCGAGAGTGCCTCCTCGACCGGCCGCACCACGAGTTCTTCCATTTCCTGTGGCGTCGAGCCCGCGTAGGGAATGACGATACGCATGCCTGGGAAGGTTATGTCCGGCATTGCCTCGAGCCGGAGCAGGCGGCCGGCGATCAATCCGACCGCCAGCACCGCGAGCGTGATCATGACCGTGGTGACGGGCCTGGACAGCGCTAGCCTTGTGTGACGCATGGTGTGCGGCTCAGCTCGTTGCGGCCCGGGCGGCGGTGTCGTGCGTGGCCGTGGCGACGGGGTAGCGCTTGCGGTCCAGCACCGAGTAGACGACCGGTATCACCAGCAGCGTGAGGAAGGTCGTCAGCAGCACGCCACCGATCACGGTGATCGCCATTGGGGCGCGAACCTCGGCACCTTCGCCGACGCCGAGCGCCATCGGCAGCAGGCCGAGGATGGTCGTGAGCTTTGTGATCAGGATCGGGCGCAGGCGCAGCCGCCCGGCCTCGACGATCGCCTCGTGCTTTGGCAGGCCGCGCTCCCGGGCCTGGTTGACCGCGTCGATCAGCACGATGGACTGGTTGACGACGATGCCTGCCAGCATGATCAGGCCTATATAGGCGACCACGTTGATCGTAGTGCCGGTGATCCACAGTGCCCATATCGCACCGATCGCCGCCAGCGGGATCGTGAGCAGGATCACGAACGGGTGAATGAGTGACTCGAACTGCGATGCCATCACCAGGTAGACGAGGAAGATCGCCATCACCAGCACGAACCGCAGCGAGCGGAATGAGTCCTGCATCTCGCCGCTCTGGCCCGACAGGAAGGCCGTGATTCCGACCGGCAGCTGCACCTCATCGACGATCCCCTGCAGCCCTTCGATGGCTGTACCGAGGTCGCCGTGCGCCAGGTTGGCCGAGATCACCGCCACGCGCTCCTGGCCGACGCGTCGTACCTCCGCCGGTCCCAGTGCCAGCTGCACGTCGGCCACCGCGCTCAGCGGCACCGGACGTTCACTGCCCGGGTTGACGATAAGGCCACGGACTTCCTCGATCGATGCGGCTCGCGTGTCCACGCTACGCACCAGCACGTCGATCTGCTTGTCACGCAACCTGTAGCGCGTCGCGACTTCGCCGCGCACGCTGTTGACGACGCGGTCGGCGATGTCGCGCACCACCAGGCCGAGCTGCGCGGCGCGCTCCTGGTCAAACACGATCTGGATCTCGGGATTGCCTGACTCGATCGTCGTCTTCACGTCGGCAAAGCGCGGGTCGGCCGCCATGCGGTCCCGCACCTTGTCTGCCGCAGACTGCAGGCGATCGAGATCGAAGCCCGACACAACGACCTCGAGCGGAGTGGACATGCTGAACAACGCCGGGCGACTGAACCGGTACTGTACGCCCGGGAGGTCGTCCAGGCTGGTGCGCATCCCGCTCATGGCCACTTCTTCATCGGCTCGCTTGGCGCCCTTCTGCAGGGTCATGCTGAGACGACCGGTGTTTTCACCGGCATCCACAGGGTTGGCGTCCAGTCGGTTACCGGTACCCGCGACGGAATAGGCCAGCGCGACGTTGCCCAGGCCTGCACTGGCGCGTTGTGCGGCCTGCAGCGTGCGGTCCGTCTGCTCGAGCGGCGCGCCCGGCGCCAGCCGGACGTCCACGTTGAACTCTCCCTGGGACATTTGCGGGATGAGTTCCGTGCCCAGCCGCGGCAGGATGAACACCACCGTGACCAGGAACAGCGCGACGGCCGAGCCGGTGGTCTTCACGGGATTGGCCAGCACCCAGCGTATTGCGCCGGGGTAGTGCTTGTCGGCCCACCGGTTCACGCCCTGCGTGACCCTGACCAGCGGGCTGAGTGCCAGCGCGCAGGCCTTCGAAATCCATGCGAACACTCGGCGCAGCCAGCCGGCGCAGGCGGCAAGCAGCTTCTCAATCCGGCGCGGTGCTCGCTCCGGCGCCGAACCGGCCGGCGGGGCGACGGCGGCCGGCCGGCCGGCCGCGAGCATCGGTACCAGGGTCAGCGCTACAACAAGCGAGAAGGCCAGCGCGAATGTCACGGTCAGCGACTGGTCCCGAAACAGCTGGCCCGCGATCCCGGTGATGAACACCATGGGAAAGAACACCGCAACCGAGGTCAGCGTGGCCGCCGTCACGGCCATAGCGACTTCGGCCGTGCCCTGGCGCGCAGCCTCGCGCCGGTCGAGTCCGTGCTCCTGCTTTCGCACGATGCTCTCGAGCACCACGACCGCGTTATCGACCAGCATGCCGACCGCGAGCGCGATACCGCCGAGCGACATGATGTTGAGCGTGACGTCGAAGGCGTACATCATCACGAAGGTGCCGAGCACCGATACCGGGATCGCGATGCCGCTGATCAGCGTCGCGCGCGCATCGCGCAGGAACGCGTAGAGCACCAGGATAGCGAGCAGGCCGCCGATCAGTGCCGCGCTCTTGACCTCACTGATCGCCGCTGAAATGAACGTGGACTGGTCGTAGACGGTGAGTACCTCGGTACCTTCCGGGAGGCTCTTCTCGAGCGCCTTCACGCGATCCTGTACGTTCCTGGCGAGTTGCACGGTGTTCGCGTCGCCTTCCTTGTAGACGGCGAGTTCAATGGCCTCCTTGCCGTCCACGCGCGTGATCGCCTCGCGGTCCTTGTAGCCGCTGGTCACCGATGCAACGTCCCTGAGGTACACCGGCTGTCCGTCGCGGCTCGCGATTATCGAGTTTGCCATCTGCTCGATGGACTCGAATTCGTTCAGCGTGCGCACCAGGTAACGCTGGATGCCCTGCTCGAGCCGTCCCCCCGACAGGTTGACGTTCTCGGCGCGGATGCGCCGGGTCACCGTGTCGATAGACAGGCCCAGCTGCGCCAGCTTCTGCTGGTCGACAAGTACCTGCACCTCGTCCTCGTAGCCGCCACTTACCTTGACGGCGGCAGAGCCTTCCACTGCCTCGAGGTCTGTCTTCAGGCGATCCTCGGCGAAGCGCCGCATTGATTTCAGTCGCTCGACGCTCTCGTTGGCTGGCTGGTCGGCTTTCTCGAGGAACGCCAGTCGCAGCACCGGCTCGCTGGCAGGGTCGAATCGCAGTAGCAGCGGCCGCTTTGCTTCCAGCGGCAGTTGCAGCAGGTCGAGCTTCTCCCGCACGTCGATGCCGGAGAGGTCCATGTCCGTGCCCCAGAGAAATTCCAGGGTCACGTCGGACTGGCCGGCGCGCGACACGGAACGCACCTGGCGCACGTTGCGGATGATGCTGACCGCTTCCTCGACGGGCCGGGTGACCAGCGCCTCAACCTCGAGCGGTGCGGCGCCGGGAAGCTCCGTGCGGATCGTGATCGTCGGGTATGACAGGTCGGGCAGGAGGTTCAGCTTCAGCCGCGACAGCGACACGAGGCCGAAGAGCGCGATGGCGACCGTGCACATGACGATCGTCACGCGCCGGCGGATCGCGAAATCGATCAACTGCATGGTCTTACCCCGAAGCCGCCCGCGGGCGCGCTCTTACTTGGACTTTGCCTTGTCGGTTGCCGCGACGGCTGGCTTCTCGTCATCCACGACCTTGACCGCGGTGCCGCTCTTGAGCCCAGCCTGGCCAATCACGACTACGCGCTCGTTGCCCTCGAGGCCTTTCACGACCTCGATCCAGCCACTGTTGGCGAGTCCGGTCTCGATGCGGCGCTGCTCGGCCTTGCCGTCAGAGACGATGAACACGGACTGCTCGCCGTCTGCATCGAGGATAGCGGTGCGCGGAAGTTGCAGCGCGTCTTCGCGGCGTTCGTAGACTATGTTTATTCGCGCGAACATGCCCGGCTTCAGGCGACGAGAAGCGTCGGGCACCTCGACCTCGGCCCTGAAGGTGCCGGTCTGCGGATCCACCGTCGGGCTGATGCGGGAAATCCTTGCCTCGAAGTGCTGGCCTCCCAGTGCGTCAACCACCAGGTCCACCGTCTGCCCGGCAGCGAGCTTGCGGAATTCCTTCTCGGGCACGTGGACGTAGGCCACCAGCGGATCGAGGTTCGTGACGCGGAAAGTCGGGTCGTTGGGCTTGATGGTGTTTCCGACCTTGATGTGCCGGGCCGAGACCACGCCGGCAATCGGCGCGCGTATTTCCGTGTAGCTCAGTTCGAGCCGTGCGCTGTCGTAGGCCGCGCGCAGCGCGTCGAGGTCGAACTTGGCGTTCTCCGCGGTTCCCTTGGCGACCAGGCCCTTCTCGCTCAGCTCGAGTTGCCGATTGTAGTCACGCTCGATCTTGCGCAGGTTCGCGTCGATCTGGGCGAGTTCGAGCCTCAGGCGGTCACCGTCGAGCCGTGCCAGCACCTGGCCGGCAGTTACGCTATCGCCTTCTTCCACGAAGATCTGGCGCACCTCACCGCCGACTTTCGCGACGACCTCGGCCTCGTCGTGCGCCTCTACCGGGGCGGTGCCGGAGTACACGGCGACCATCGGCGCGCGCTTCAGCGCCTGCACCTCGACCGGCACCGAGACGTCGGCCTCAGCCCCTTCCTTGTCGGCGTCCTTCGCCTTGCCGTTGCCGCAGCCCGCCAGCATGACGCCGAGCGTCGCGGCCAGCGCTGCCGGGAAGATGAACGACGCCGCCAGGCGTTTCGAGCGATATGGATTGGACACGGGGTTGCCCCTGGGGTCGGTCGGAATGCCGGCGATCCTAGGGATCTATAGTGTTGTAGTCAAGTACAACACCGTTTTCAGGCCCCACGTGGCGAGAACAGGGACTCTTTTCAGTCCCCGGGCTTGGTTCCTGCGAGGTAGGTTGGCTTGAGTTCGACGTAGTCGGCGGTGATCTGGGCCGCCTCGGCCAGCATCGCGTCGGGCGGGTCCTTTATCTCGTCGATCGTCTTGAGCGGAGCATCGCCCAGCGCCTTACGTCGGGTGTTTTCGCGCGCCAGGCGTTCCTGGGTCAGCCGTTCACGTTCGGCCTGTCGCTCCTTGAGGTTCAGCGAGACGCTCTTTTCCTCGCGCATCGCGTCGATTGCAGCAATTTCTCCTTCCGCAAAGCGGAAGTCGGGATCGTTGGCAACGCGCGCCTCGTGATCGCGCTGCAGCTCGCCAAGCACGGGAGCAACCGTGCCTTCTGGCTTGAATGTCGCTGAGCGGATCCGGTTCCATGGCAACGCCCCTTCGCGCGAGCTCTCGCCGACTTCCTCGATGCTGATTGCGGAGGGCAGGGTGATGTCCGGCTGGACGCCGCGGTTCTGGGTGCTCTCACCGGTAACCCGGTAGTACATGCCGATGGTTACCGTGAGCTGGCCGTAGCCCGGGTCCTGGCCGAGCGCGAAGCGGTCCAGCGGGTAGAGATTCTGCACCGAGCCCTTGCCGTAGGTTTCCTGGCCGATGACGATGCCACGCCCGTAGTCCTGCATGGCAGCGGCGAAAATTTCCGACGCCGAGGCGCTGAATCGGTCCACCAGGATAGTGAGCGGTCCCGAGTATGCGACGCCGTCGACGTCCGATTCGAGGACCTCGACTTTCCCGCCGGCCTCACGCAGCTGCACGACCGGACCCTTCGGCACAAACAGGTTCACGAGACCGATGGCTTCGGAGAGATGACCACCTCCGTTCTGCCTCAGGTCCAGCACCAGGCCGTCGATGCCGCCTTCTGCCTGGAATTCGTCGATGAGCTTGCGGACATCGCGGGTAGTGCTGCGAAAATCCTCGTCGCCCGCGGTACGGGCGTCGAAATCCTGATAGAAGGATGGAACGTCGATTACGCCGATCCGGAGTTCCTTTTCGCCGCGCTTGACCTTGCGCAGTTCCTTCTTCGCGGCCTGCGCCTCGAGCGTGATCTTCTTGCGGGGCAGGGTGACGACGCGTTCGGCCATGCCCGGCGCGGCATTGCCGGATTGTATCTGCAGGCGAACGAAAGAGCCGCCAGGACCACGGATCAGGTCCACGACGTCGTCGAGTCGCCAGCCCACCACGTCCACGAGTTCCCCGGACTTGCCTTGTCCGACTGCCAGGATGCGGTCCGTGGCCTTCAGTTCATTGCTCTGCTGCGCAGATCCGCCCGGCAGGACGTCCATGATGGTGACGTAGTCGTCCACGACCTGCAGAGATGCGCCGATGCCCTCGTACGACAGGCTCATCTGGATGCGATATTCCTCCGAATTCCGCGGCGAAAAGTAGTTCGAGTGTGGATCGAAGACGCTTGCGAAAGAGTTCATGAAGTTCTCGAACACGTCGTCCGACGTGACCTGCTCGCTGCGCTTGGCCGCGCGCTCATAGCGCTTCTGCAGGATGTCGCGGGCCTCCGGCCAGGTCTTGTCGGCCAGCATCAGCGACAAGGCGTCATTCTTGACTCGCTTGCGCCACAGATCGTCCAGTTCGGCCGTGGTCGCCGCCCAGGGCGCATGCTCCCGATCGAACCCAAACGACTCCTGGATGGTGAAGTCGGGCTCGGTCTTCAGGACCTTGAGCGCGTAGTTCATGCGCTCCCGGTTGCGCTCCTGGAACCGGTTGTATATCGCGAACGCGGGATCCAGGCGGCCCTGCGAGATCGCATCGTCCATCCGGTAGCGATAACGCTCGAAGTCCGAAATATCGCTTGCCAGGAAGTAACTGCGATTTCCGTCCAGCGACTCGACGTACCGGTCGAGCATCAGGGAGGAAACAGGGTCGTTGATCGGAGCCTGCCGGTAGTGGGAGCGCTCGAAAACGCTGCCAACGAGCCGGGAGACCCGGGCCTCACGATCGGTCGGCGCGAGGCCGGTGCCGGTCGCTGACGACGGGGTATACGCCGTGCCCAGAAGCAGCATGCTGGCCGCAACGACTGCGGCGGCAAATGCCATGGCGCTGCGGCGGGCCCGGGGAGGGGGCCTCGACGACGTCTCTTCGCGATCACCTGCCTGATACACTTCCTGACCTCGACTCGCTTTAATGGTTGAATAGGCTAGAGATACGGCGGCTGCGACTCAAGGGCTGCCGCGTCCTGCGGCTGAGATATCCGTGCGACCACTCACAGTACTCACCGGTATCGTCCTCGGGTCGTCTGCCGGCACCACTTTCGGGCTCGGAGCGACCCTGGTCGTATTCCTGGTGCTGTCCGGGGAGTTTCCCCGATTTCGCGCCGAATTGCCCCTGCTGACCCTCTATATGGTGCTGTTCTCCGGTTTGACAGCGCTGGCTGCCGTCAGTTTCATCGGACAGGCGCGGCAGCGTCCCTGGCGGCGATGGGCACAATTCGCAATGTGGGGCGCGCTCTCAGCGCTGGCCGCGCTCTACTGGTTCACCAGGCGCTGAGCGCCCTTCGTCGGCCCAGGCATACGCCACCAGTACCCGCCACACTGCGACCAGCGCAGCCGGACCAAGCAGCAACGCAAGGGCGGCCAGTCGCAGGTCCGCGAGATCGGCGAAAAATGCGCCGTAGAAAGCGCCCGCACCGCCACCGCTGTAGGGGCCCAGCACCTTGACGCCGGTGGCGTAGACCAGGAACGGAAGGATGGCGGCGCCGAAAACCAGGGCCGCAAGCACCCACAAGATGTGGTGTCTCGACTTCATCTGCGGCATCCTGCGTCCGGACCGCTGGAACCGCAATAGCCCGTCAAGGATGTTCGTGACCATGCAGACCGTACGTACCGCCGTGATCGGCGTCGGTTACCTGGGCCGTTTTCACGCCCAGAAATACGCCACGCTGCCCCGGTCACGGCTGGTCGCAGTGGCCGATGCCGCCTCCGAGGTCCGCGAGCGCGTCGCCGCCGAGGTCGGTTGCCGGGCGGTCGCGGATTTCCGCGAGATCCTGGGCGAGGTGGATGCCGTCAGCATCGCGACGCCCACGCCGGCGCACTACGAAATCGCCCGCCAGTGTCTCGAGAACGGCGTACATGTGCTGGTTGAGAAGCCGATCACCGAGACGCTGGAGGAGGCGAGAAGCCTGATCGAGGTCGCCGCGACCCACGGTCGTATTCTCCAGGTCGGACACCTCGAGCGCTTCAATCCCGCGATCCGCGCGCTGGAGGGCACGCTCGGCACTCCGAGGTTCGTCGAGTCGCACCGCCTGGCGCCATTCAAGGAGCGCGGGACCGACGTCAACGTCGTGCTGGACCTGATGATCCACGACATCGACCTGATCCAGAGCCTTGTGCGAGCACCCATCGTCTCGATCGACGCAGTCGGGACTTCGGTCTTTTCTTCAGGCCTGGACATCGCGAACGCGCGTATCCGCTACGCAAACGGTTGCGTCGCGAACACAACGGCCAGCCGCATCAGCATGAAGATGGAGCGCAAGCTTCGGCTCTTCCAGGACGACGCCTACGTGTCGATCGACCTGCAGCAGAAGGTGCTCACCATCGTGCGCAAGCCGCCGGAGGGCTCGGGTGCGACGCTTGGGCACGTGTCGATCGAGGAGCGAAGCTATGAGCAGGGCGACGCGCTCAGGCTCGAGATCGAGGCCTTTCTCGATACGGTCTGCGGTGAACGTCCACCGGTCGTGACCGGCGAGGACGGGCTGCGGGCACTCGAGACCGCGCTCCGGATCACCGAACTCGTACAGGGCGGGGCAGGTCAGCCGTGAAACGTGGGCATTACACCGGGCGCGATTTCCGTCGCGCAATCACGATAGAAGACCTGCGGCGCATCGCCCGTCGCAGGCTCCCGAACTTCAGCTACGAATATGTCGAAGGCGGTGCCGAGGACGAAGCTACGCTGCGGCGCAATCGCGACGTGTTCAGCAGGGTCGCCTGGCTGCCGCGCGCACTGGTCGGTGCTGGGCCGGCCGATATTGGCACTGAGGTCTTCGGGCGACAGATCAATATGCCGATCGTCATTGCTCCGACAGGCTTCAACGGGCTGCTGTGGCCGCAGGGCGACATTGCGCTCGCGCGTGCGGCGGCCGCGGCCGGGATACCTTTCACGCTGAGTACGGCATCGAACTGCGCCGTCGGCCGGCTTGCTGCCGCAGTGCAGGGGAACCAGTGGTACCAGCTCTACGCCTACAAGGACCAGAGCGTGGTCGATCGCCTCATCGATCGCGTGGCCGAAGCTGGTTGCGAGGTGCTCGTGATTACCGCCGACGCTCCGGTGCTCGGCGCGCGTGAGTGGGACCAGCGCAATTACAGTTTGCCGATGAAGCTCAGCCTGGCCAACAAGCTCGACGTGCTGCGCCACCCCCGCTGGCTGGCCCAGGTCATGCTGCCATCCGGCGCGCCGACCTTCGAGAACCTGGTCGAGTTCCTGCCGCCGGGGCAGTACTCGGCCCTGGTTGGTGCGAAGTACAGTTTTTCGCAGATCAATTCGCGGTTGTCGTGGCACGACGTCGAGCGTATCCGCAGGCGCTGGTCCGGCAAGCTGGTGGTCAAGGGGCTGCTGTGCGTCGATGACGCGCGGCGTTCGGTCGAGGTCGGCGCCGACGGCATCGTGCTTTCCAATCACGGCGGACGGCAGCTCGACGGCGCCGTCTCGGGCGTTGAGTTGCTGCCGGCGGTAGCCGCGGAAGTCGGAGCCCAGCTCACCGTGATGGTGGACGGGGGATTCCGGCGCGGCGGCGACGTGCTCAAGGCGATCGCGCTCGGTGCGGACGCGGTCATGGTCGGGCGTGCCACGCTATACGGGCTCGCGGCTGGCGGCGAGGCCGGGGCCAGTCACGCACTGGGCGTGCTGCGTGCTGAAATGGACCGCGCCATGCTGCTTCTCGGTTGCGCGTCGATCTCGGATCTCGGCCGCCACCTGATCCATTCCTGAGTCGCTGCCCGACCGGGCGACCCGGCGCGGGATCCAGAGCGGAGACACGATGCGCGCACTAGTCTGCAGGGAACTGACCGGGATCGACGGCCTCTCGCTCGAAGATGACTGGCCGGAACCGACGCCGGCGGCTGGCGAGGTCCTGGTGGAGGTCAAGGCTGCGGCGCTTAATTTCCCAGACCTTCTGATGATTCGCGGGCTCTACCAGGACAGGCCACCGCTGCCATTCATCGTCGGCACCGAACTCTCCGGCGTCGTAAGTGCCGTGGGGCGGGGCGTGTCACACGTGCGTGCCGGGGACCGGGTGGTCGCGGCCTGCGGCCGGACGATCGCGGAGCAGGTAACGGCGCGGGCTGCGCAGGTCCTGCCCGCGCCAGCCGGCCTCTCGTTCGAATCGGCGGCTGGAATTTGCATAACGTACTTCACGACCATGCACGCGCTGAAGCAGCGTGCCCACCTGGCTGCTGGAGAGACACTGCTGGTGCTCGGCGCGGCGGGTGGCGTAGGCACGACCGCCGTGGAACTCGGCCGGCAGATGGGGGCGACGGTCATTGCCGCAGCCAGCAGCGACGAGAAACTCGAACTCGCTCGATCACTCGGCGCAGCGCATCTCGTGAACTACACGACCGGGGACCTGCGTCAGCGCATCAAGGAAATTACCGGTGGCCGCGGTGTCGACGTGATCTACGATCCGGTGGGCGGCGACCTGGCGGAACCCGCGCTCCGCAGCATGGCCTGGGGCGGTCGGTACCTGGTCATCGGCTTTGCAGCCGGCAGCGTTCCGTCCATGCCGCTCAACCTTCCGCTGCTGAAGGGCTGCTCGATCGTGGGAGTCTTCTGGGGAAGTTTCGCGCAGCGCGAACCGGAGCGGCAGCGGCAGAACGTCGAGGAGCTGTGGGCACTGTTCGAGGC
This sequence comes from uncultured Gammaproteobacteria bacterium, assembly GCA_963732415.1. GTDB lineage: Bacteria > Pseudomonadota > Gammaproteobacteria > Steroidobacterales > Steroidobacteraceae > RPQJ01. The sequence continues at coordinate 667,745 of CAVSZK010000019.1, read as the reverse complement.
GGGAAGACTCTCGCCAGTGGTCGGCGAGGTTCATTCGATGCGCGACTACGCGAAGGCGTTTGAATCACTCGAGTCACGACGCGCGCGTGGCAAGGTCGTCATCAAACCCTGATCAGGCGTCGCCGATAGCCTCGAGTTCCGCCTGAAGTTCCAGCCAGCGCGATTCCGCTGCCTCGAGGCGCCGACCGACTTCCGCGCAGCGCCGCGTCGCCGCCTGGACGTCGGCGAGATTTCCTGCCGAGTAGAACGAAGTATCGGCGAGCCGTGCTTCGAGGCTGCGCTTCTCGGCTTCGAGTGTCTCGACCTCGCGCTCGAGGGCGACCGCCTCCCGTACCAGCGGGCGACGCCGGGCCAGCCGGGCCTGCCGGTCGGCGCCCGCGCTTTCCCGCTGCGCCCGGCGAGCCTCGCGATCCAGCAGCGCCGGCGCGCCCGGTGCAGCCGCGTCCGAGCGCGCCCGCCGTTCGGTGAGCCATTCGAGGTAATCGTCCACGTCGCCGGCGAACTCCGTCGCGCGTCCGTCCGCGACCAGCAGGAATCCGTCGCACACCGTGCGAAGCAGTGCACGGTCGTGGGAAACGAGCACCAGGCTGCCCTCGTATTCGGCCAGCGCCCGCATCAGTGCATGGCGCATCTCCAGGTCGAGGTGGTTGGTCGGCTCGTCGAGCAGCAGCAGGTTGGGTCGCTGCCGGACTATGAGCGCCAGCGCGAGTCGCGATTTCTCGCCCCCTGAAAATGCGCCAGTCGGTGCGTCGGCCATCGGGCCCCGGAAGTCGAAGCTGCCGAGATAGCTGCGCAGGTCGAGTTCCCGGGTCGCGCGTTCGGCTCGCACGAGATGTTGCAGCGGCGACTCGTCAGGCCGCAGCTGCTCGAGCTGGTGCTGGGCGAAATAGCCGATCTCGAGTCCATGGCCGCCGGTCCTGCGGCCGGACAAGGGTTCCAGCTCGCCGGCGATGGTCTTCACCAGCGTCGACTTGCCCGCGCCGTTGGGTCCAAGGAGTCCCAGCCGTGCGCCGGGTCTCAGCGACATTTCGACTTGGTCAAGGACGGGACGATCCAGATAGCCGAGCGTCGCGTCCTCGAGCGTGAGCAACGGGTCCGGTGCTCTTTCCGGCGCCGGGAACTCGAAGTTGAAAGGCGCGTCCACGTGCGCCGGTGCGATGCGCTCCAGGCGGTCGAGTGCCTTCAGGCGGCTCTGCGCCTGGCGAGCCTTGCTCGCCTTGGCGCGAAAGCGGGCGACAAAGCCCGTCATGTGCGCGATCTCGCGCTGCTGCTTCTCGTACATCGCCTGCTGCACGGCGAGGCGCGCGGCACGCTGCTCCTCGAAGGCCGAATAGTTCCCGGTGTACAGCGTGATGCGCCGGGATTCGATGTGGGCAATGTGCGAGACGCAGCCGTCCAGGAAGTCGCGGTCGTGCGAGACGAGCAGCAGCGTCCCGCGCCAGTTCGCGAGCCAGCGCTCGAGCCACACCACGGCGTCGAGGTCGAGGTGATTGGTCGGTTCGTCGAGCAGCATCAGGTCCGCACGGCTCGAGAGCGCGTGCGCCAGGTTGAGTCGCATGCGCCAGCCGCCGGAGAAATCCGCGACCTGCCTCTCCAGGTCCGTCGAGTTGAAGCCGAGCCCCGCAAGCAGTGCGGCGGCACGCGCCCGCGCGGCATATCCGCCGATCGAGTCGAGCCTGGCGTGCCACTCGGCTAGTGCATGACCGTCGTGGTCGCGATCGGCCTGGGCCAGCGCCCGTTCGACCTGGCGCAGCTCCGAATCCCCATCCAGCACGTATTCGATCGCGGGCTGGGCGAGGGCCGGCGTCTCCTGGCTGACGCTGGCGATGGTCCAGCCAGACGGAACCTCGCAGTCGCCCACCTCCGCATGCAATTCCCCGCGCAGCAGCGCGAAAAGACTCGATTTTCCGCTGCCGTTCGCGCCGACCAGGCCGACCCGCCACCCAGCGTGAATCTGAAGGCTGGTGTCCTCGATCAGGGGCCGCGAACCGCGGGACATCGTGAGTTGGCGGAGCAGCATCAAGGCGTGGCGCCTGTCTGAGCGGAAACCGGGCGCATTCTAACCACTGGCCGCCACGACTGCGGGTTCCATGCGCGGGTCGAAGGAATCCGGCACAATTCACGGCCTTGCCACTGCCCGGCACGCTGCCGGGGGACCCGGAGACCAAAAGCCGATGACGTCGATGAGCCGAGTGCAGTCATTCAGTATCTTCCGTTTTTCCCGTGCAGCGCTTGCGGCCTGTCTGCTCACGGCGTCGGCCGCCGTGTTCGCGCAGGCCACGCCGGCGGTGTCCACGGTATTCGCGTTCAACGGTTCGGTCCCGAATGGCGGCCCGCTGCAGGGTCCGGACGGCGCCCTGTACGGAACCTCCGCTCCGAACACTCTGGTGTCCGGTGGGCTCGTATACCGGTCTACGCTCAACGGCTCGGCGGTTACGACGATTTACCAGATGACCCTCGACGATGGTTACGCTCCCAAGGCCGGGCTGCTGCAGGGCAGTGACGGGTTGCTGTACGGCACGACGCGGCTCGGTGTGCGCAGCGTGGCTAACACGACCGGCACGATCTACCGCGTGGCCTACGACGGCAGCGGATTTACGACCCTGCACAGCTTCGGGGTCTACTCGCAGGTGAACGTCAACGGCAACCCGATCAACGCGGACGGCGCATACCCTGAGACTCCGCTCATAGAGGGCAGCGACGGGTATCTTTACGGCACGGCGCGTGCGGGCGGCGCAAACGGTACCGGCGTGATCTTCCGCACTTCCCGGGACGGCAGCGAGTTCTCGTTGCTGCATGAATTCGGTCCTGTCACCTCCGCCTCGACGGATGCTGTCGTAAAGAACATTGGTGGCTCGAACCCGATCGGCAGCCTGTTGCAGGCGGCCGATGGCTACCTCTATGGTTCCGCGGCCGCCGGCGGTGTCAGCGGCCGCGGCACGATCTACCGGATCCTGATGGACGGCACGGGATTCCAGGTCGTGCACGAATTCACGGACATCGCCTCTGCCAGTCCATATGAAAACGACGATGGTGCCGCACCGCTCGCCGGACTCACCGATGGCGGGAACGGGCTGCTCTATGGCGTGGCGAGTTCAGGCGGCAAGAAAGGCCTAGGCACGATCTTCTCGATCGACCCAAACAGCCGGCTGCTTACCGTCCTGCACGATTTCGACGCGCCGGACGGGGCTACCCCGTCTGGTGCGCTGACCCTCGCCAGCGATTCGCTGCTGTATGGCACGACTGCCGGCGGCGGTACCAATTCGAGCGGCGCGACGACCAACCTCGGCACGATCTACTCGATTGCGCGTGACGGCATGGACTTCACAAAGCTCTACAGCTTCAATGGGGACGAGGGTTCAATCCCGAACGGGCGGTTGCTCCAGATCGACGCCACGACCTTCGTCGGCATCACGATTGCGGGCGGGAAGTGCAGCCAGGGCACGCTGTTCCACTACAGCTCTATCGGCGAGAAAGTTTCGGGCGACACGAGCTGCGGCCAGAAGAAAAAGAGCCAGGGTGGTGGTGCGCTCTCGCCCGGACTGTTGCTGATGCTCGGCGCACTGGGCTTCGCGCGTCGCCGCCGCCGCTGACAAGAGTCCGAGCGAGCGCGGCGATGGCGGAAAGGCTGCTTCATCACCGCACCTGCCCGATCTGCGAGGCGATGTGCGGCATCGTCATCGAGCACCGTGACGGCCAGGTGCTTTCGATAAAGCCGGACCACGACGACGTCCTGAGCCAGGGGCATATCTGCCCGAAAGCCGTTGCGTTGAAGGACATCCACGAGGACCCTGATCGCTTGCGCCGGCCGATGCGGCGCACGGCTGACGGCTGGACCGAGACTTCCTGGCCGGATGCGTTTGCCGAGGTGGAGCGTCGCATCGGCGAGGTACGTCAGCGCCACGGCAACGACTCGGTTGCCATCTATGCCGGAAACCCGGTGGTGCACAATCTCGGCGCGATGCTCGGCATCGGCGACTTCATTCGCTCGGTACGCACGCGCAATCTCTACTCGGCAACCAGCGTCGACCAGCTGCCTCACATGATGGCGTCGCAGCAGATGTTCGGTCACCAGTTCCTGATACCTGTACCCGACGTGGACCGCACGCAGCTCTTCGTCTGCATCGGCGGAAATCCAGTGGCCTCGGGTGGATCGATCATGGGCGCGCCGGGTTTCGCGCGGCGCGTCGAGGCGCTCAGGGCGAGGGGCGGGCGGTTCGTGGTCGTCGATCCGCGCCGTACCGAGTCGGCCCGGATCGCGGATGAGTATCTGCCGATCCGGCCGGGCACCGATGTATTCCTCCTGCTCGCGCTGATCAAGCACGTATTTGAGGCGGGCGCGGTGGACACAGGGCACCTCGGCGCACAAGTCGACGGCATGGGGCAGCTTCGCGAGGCGGTTGCGGCATTCGACGCGGGTGAACTCGCGGCGCGAACCGGTATCCAGGCCGGGCGCATTTCAGCGCTTGCCGTCGAAATCGCCAGAGAGCCACGCGCGCTGGTCTATGGGCGGGTGGGCGCCTGCACGCAGCAGTTCGGCGGCCTGACGATGTGGCTCATCTATTGCCTCAACCTGCTCACGCGCCACATGGACGCGGAGGGCGGGATGATGTTCGCCGAGCCTGCCGTCGACCTGACGCGCGCCTACGGTTCGACCGGTCACTACGACCGGTTTCGCTCGAGGGTGCGGGGGCTGCCGGAATTCGGCAACGAGTTGCCTGTCGCTGCGCTGGCCGAGGAGATTCTCACCGACGGCCCGGGGCAGGTTCGCGCGCTTTTCACGGTCGCCGGCAACCCGGTCTTGTCCACGCCCAACGGGCGCCGGTTGGACACTGCTCTCGAGGATCTCGAGTTCATGGTGTCGGTCGATCCCTACATCAACGAAACCACGCGCCACGCACACCTGCTGCTGCCGCCGACGAGCCCGCTCGAGCACGGTCACTACGATGTCGCGCTGTCCGGATTCGCCGTGCGTAATGTCGCAAAGTACGCGCCGGCCCTGTTCACGCCGCCGCCGGGTTCGATGCACGACCATGAGATCCTTGCCGAACTTGCGCGCCGTCTGCAGACACGCGTGGGGCTCGAGAGAAACGTTGCGGCCGCACAAGGGCTGCTCGCGCGTCGACTGGGTCCAGATGGCGTCATTGACTGGATGCTGCGCACCGGCCGGTATGGGCAGGAAAACCGCGGCCCGCTCAGGCTGCTCGCGCACCTCCCCGGGTTTGCCGGGATGCGCCGGCAGCTGGAGGCCCCGGATCGCCGCCCGCAGGGCCTCTGCGTGGCACGGCTGCGCGAATCGTCTCACGGCATCGACCTGGGGCCGCTCGAGTCCTGCCTGTCGCGGCGGCTCGCGACGCCCGACAGGCGCATCCGGCTGGCGCCGCAGCTCTATGTCGCTGACCTGGTGCGCGCCGCGCAAAGCCTGGCGGAGCCGGTACCCGAACTCGTGCTGATCGGCCGAAGGCACGTGCGCAGCAACAATTCCTGGCTCCATAACAGCCATCGGCTGGTGAAGGGCAAGCCGCGCTGCACGTTGATGATCCATCCCGACGACGCTTCGCGGCGCGGGATCGCGGATGGCCAGGTCGTCAGTCTGCGTTCGCGCGTCGGCGTGGTGCAGGTGGCGGCGGAGGTCACGGCCGACATGATGCCGGGCGTGGTCAGCCTGCCGCACGGATGGGGGCATGACCGACCGGGGTCGAGGCTCGCGGTCGCGTCGCGCAGTCCCGGAGTCAGCATCAACGACTTGGTCGACGACCAGAGCATCGATTCACTGACGGGCACGGCGGTGCTGAACGGCACTCCCGTGACGGTGGACCTGGTGGAGGCCGTGGCGCTCGCCTGATCGCCAGGCGAGCGAGTGGCCGCATTGGCGCTGTCAGCCGCCCGGCACCACCTCCTTCAGGATTTCGAGCGGGTTCCAGGACTTCTTCTTTTTCTTCTTTTCGTCGGCCGGCGCCGAAGCATCTTCGCCTGGCGGCGGTGCGTCGGTCATGCCCTCGCCATCTCCTTCACTGGCGCCGGGCATGCCGGCCCCGTCGGGCATCCCGATCATGGTCGTCGTCATCGACTTGACCCGCAGCTTGACGTTCCACTCCGGTTCCCAGGCGATCGTCGGATCGGTGGGGCGGGGCGGATAAGCCATGTTCAGGTCGGAACCGTAGGCGATCGCGCGCAACATGCCCTGTCCGGCGGCGTCCTTCGGTATAGCGCACTTCGTGGTCGTCGGGGGCAGCAGCACTTTCTCCTTCAGCCACTTGTCCACGGCGGAATTGGTCTGGTAGTCGAACAGCCCGAAACCGCTGTCTGGCAGCTCGCTCGATGTCCAGATGACCATGCCGGCGTCCTCGCCGGGCAAGGCTCCCATGCTGCCGAGGAAGTACGCGCGGGCGGTCGGAATCGCGTTCCATTCGAGCTGGACGTAGCCCGGCTGCTCGGATTGCCTGATCTTGATCTCCGGCATGATGTCCTGCGCCGCCGGCACCGAGAACTTGAAGCTCTCGGGCACGCCGTCCCCTGTGTACGCGTGCTGGCCCGCGATCGACGCGCCAGCCGGAAACGTCCTGTAGTCGACCTTGTTCGGCCAGACTGGACGCCCTGCGGTCGCGTGCGCGCCACGCTGAGTCGCGTGCCGTGATTCAAAGAACTTGCCGAGTTCCCCGATGGTCGCGGTCGCGAGATTGACCACTTTTGGCTGGCCCGGACGAACGGTCTCCGAGCAGCCCCAGTACATGACCAGCTTGCCCTTTGGCGGTTCGGCCGTGTATTCGGTTGGCGACTCATCGTCGACTCGCGGTGCAGGCTTGGGCTTGTCGGGAGTCTCCAGCTTGAGCGTCGGTGCGAGCCCGGTAGTCTCCGGCACGCTCTGCAGCGCATGCTGAAGGTTCGGATTGCGGCTGGTGTACAGCGTAACGTCCATCCAGCGCCCGGACGTCCCCGTTTGCGTGAAGCCGAACTCCGCCCGCGCATTCTGGCCGCCGCCCATCAGAGCGCCGAGCGTGGCATTCATCATGCCTTGCCCCATGCCTCCACCCATGCCGAAACCGGAAAACGTGGCGACGTCGATCCACGCTTGCGAGATGGGTGGCTTGACGACCTGTTTCGGTGCCGCCTGCGCCGAGGCGACGGACGGGACGGCGATGAAGGACGCGGCGAATGCCACCAGCTTCCACCGTTCGCGGTTTGACATCAGACAACCCCCCTGGTCAGTTCTCTCCAATCCCCCCGAGGTGTCAATATCGTCCTGTGTCGCCGGCTCCGCAAGCGGATTCAGGATCTTCGGCGGTGAATGCTGCGGCGGCTGCCTTTCCGCTGGGATGGCGCGGCGTTGTAGGATTGCGGGTAGAGCCAGCCATCCAGCGACGATCGCGCAGAACGGTCGCCGTCCGTTTCCGAGGTGACAGGTGAGCGCCGAGCGACAATCGGTCCTGCATAGCTGGTGTGTCCAGTCGCAGTGGCATGCCCCGACCGTGGTGGGTGGGTCGGGGGCGCGCCTGCTGCTCGAGGACGGGCGCGAGGTGCTCGACATGAGTAGCCTCGCGGAGTGCAGCAACCTGGGACACCAGCACCCCAGGCTGGTGGCCGCCATACGCGCCCAGGCCGAGAAGCTGTGCTTCGTGACCAACGCCTGGGGCGCTGCGCCGCGCGCCCAACTCGCGACTCGCCTGCTCGAACTCGCCGGTTTTGACGGCGGTCGCGTGTTCTTCACGCTCGGTGGTGCGGACGCAAATGAGCATGCGGTGAAGATCGCACGGCAGGCGACCCGCAGGCCGCGGGGCGTCGTGATAGCCCGCGACCGTTCGTATCATGGCTCTACCCACCTCGCGATGGCGTTGTCCGGCGACTCGCGTACCCGGGTGCAGGTCGACCCCGACGCGTTCGGCGTGAGCCACGTCGAGCCGCCGTACGGCTATCGCTGCCCATTCGGCAGCGCGAATGAAAAAGAGTGCGGGTCGCACGCCGCAGCAGCCGTCGCGGAGCGAATAGCGCACTTTGGTTCGGGCAATGTCGCTGCCGTGATCATGGAGCCGAATGCGGGTTCGAATGGCATCGTTGCGCCCGACAATTTCTGGCCCGAACTGCGCGGCGCGACTCGCGAGGCCAGCGTGCCGCTGATTGCTGACGAGGTGATGAGCGCATTCGGCCGTTGCGGCGAGTGGTTTGCCTGGCAGCGCCATGGCGAGGCGGGACGCCCGGACATGATGACGCTGGCGAAGGGATTGACCGGCGCAGCATTACCACTCGGCGCCGTCGTACTCTCGGGCCCGATCGCCGCGGCCGTGGAACACGAGATGCTGTTCACCGGGCTTACGTACTGCGGCCACCCGCTGTGCTGCGCAGCCGGCGTGGCGGCCCTCGAGACCTATGCGTCGGAGGGACTGATCGAGCGCTCGAGGCGACTGGGCGCGACGATGAAGCGTGAACTCGACGCGATGGCTGCGCGACACCCGGTGATCGGCGACGTGCGTGGCGGGCACGGATTGTTCGCCGTGGTCGAGCTCGTGCGCGACCGGACCACTCGAGAGCCGATTGCTCCATGGCCGCAGGGAGCACCAGGGTTGACGTCGCTGGTCAGTGCCGCGCTGGAGCAGGGAGTGTCCTTTGCGACTCGCGGCAACCTGGTCCTGCTTGCTCCGCCGCTCGTGATAGAGGAGCGCGAACTAGCCGACGCACTAGCGCTGCTCGACCGGCTTCTCGCGCAGCACTTTCCACCCAGCTGACGGTGACGTTCCATGAGTTTCCATCTCACGTACGCGACGATGTTCAATCCTCCGGAGGAGATGCACGAGCGATTCGAGGCGGCACACGACTCACTCCGCTCGAGGCTGGGCGCGACACACGATCTTTACGTCGACGGGGCGGATGTGCCGACCGCGGTGACGGCGCCGCGACCGAGCCCGATCGATCTCAACATGAACCTGGGACATTTCGCGGTCGCCGACCGTACCCACGTAGAGCGGGCGATGCAGGCAGCCCGGGCGGCGTTTCCCGCCTGGCGGGCCGCGCCGATGGCGGAGCGCGTGCGCCTGGTGAGGCGGGTCGGCGAGGTAATGCAGGAACGCGTATACGAGATCGCGGCGGCGCTGTCGCTCGAGGTCGGCAAGAACCGCATGGAGGCACTAGGCGAAGCTCAGGAGACCGTGGATTTCTTCAAGCATTATGCCGCCGACTTCGAGGCGCACGCGGGCTACGAGCAGGCGCTGCCCAACGATCCACTGGAGGGATTTGTCTCGCGCAACCGAAGCGTGATGCGGCCGTATGGCGTGTGGGTGGTGATCGCGCCGTTCAACTTTCCGCTGGCGCTGGCTGGCGGGCCCGTGGCCGCCGCGCTGGTGACCGGTAACGCTGTCGTCGTGAAAGGCGCGAGTGACACACCCTGGGCCGGTCGCTTGCTTGCCGACTGCGTGCGCGACGCCGGCCTGCCCCAAGGCGTATTCAATTACCTTTCCGGCAGCGGGCGCGAGGCCGGCGAGGCGCTGGTCTCGCATCCGCATACAGCCGGGGTCACTTTCACCGGCTCCGCGGCCGTGGGTATGCACATTCTCGGTCGCATGGCTGGTGGCGCATACCCGAGGCCCTGCATCGCGGAGATGGGCGGCAAGAATCCGTGCATCGTCACCGGTCGGGCGAACCTCGATCACGCCGCGCAGGGAATCGTCCGCTCGTCCTTTGGCATGGGCGGCCAGAAGTGTTCGGCCGCATCGCGGCTCTATGTTGAAGAAAACGTCGCGGATGAGCTTCTCGAGAGGGTTTCGGCTGCGATCGCTGGTATCCGCATAGGCGACCCGCTGCGGCGCGAAAACTGGCTCGGCCCGGTCGTCAACGCGACGGCATATGCGAACTACGCGCGTTATGTCGACGAGCTGCGCACCGGCGACGCGCGCCTCCTCGCGGGCGGGCGCCAGTTGCGGGAAGGCAGTCTCGGACGCGGCTACTACGTAGAGCCGGTGTTCGCGGAGGCTGGGCTCGGCCATCGCCTCTGGAGCCACGAGATGTTCCTGCCGATACTGATGGTGCATCGCTTCCGCAGCCGGGACCAAGCAATGGCGCTGGCCAATAATTCCGATCTCGGGCTCACCGCCGGCTTCTACGGCGCGGCGGACGAGGTGCCGTGGTTCCAGGAAAACATCGAGTCGGGCGTCACCTACGCCAACCGCCCGCAGGGCGCGACCACCGGCGCTTGGCCCGGCTACCAGCCGTTTGGCGGCTGGAAGGGGTCGGGCTCCACAGGCAAGGCGATTGCGTCGTTCTATTACCTGGCGCAATACCAGCGGGAGCAGTCGCGCACGGTAGTGGAGCACGGATGACCCAGTTCCTCTCGCTGGCCGAAGCGATCGAGCAGTACGTGCCGGATGGCTCATGCATCGCGCTCGAGGGCTTCACTCACCTGATCCCGTTCGCGGCGGGGCACGAGATCATCCGTCAGGCAAGGCGACAGCTGCACCTCGTGCGGATGACGCCCGACATCGTCTACGACCAGATGATCGGCATGGGTTGTGCGAGCCGGCTAACGTTCTCGTGGGGCGGAAACCCGGGCGTGGGCTCGCTGCATCGCCTTCGCGATGCGGTCGAGAAGGGCTGGCCGACGCCACTGGAGCTCGATGAGCACACGCACGCCGGCATGGCGGCGGCGTACTGCGCCGGCGCCGCACGATTGCCGTTCGGCGTGCTGCGCGGTTACATCGGCACCGACCTTGTGGATGCGAACCCGAGGATACGCAGCGTGGAGTGCCCGTTCACCGGCGAGCGGCTGGCAGCCGTGCCGGCCATCAACCCGGACACCACGATCCTGCATGCGCAGCGCGCCGACCGCGAGGGCAACGTCGCCCTGCACGGTATCATCGGTGCCCAGCGCGAAGCGGCGCTCGCAGCCACGTCGCTGGTCGTGACGGTCGAGGAAATCGTCGAGTCGTTTCCTCCGGCGATGAACTCGATCGTGCTGCCGCACTGGGTCGTTAGCGCGGTGGCGAACTGCCCGGGCGGCGCCTACCCTGCTTATGCGCAGGGGTATTACGGGCGGGACAACGCGTTCTACCAGCGCTGGGACAGCATCGCGCGCGAGCGCGACGAATTCCAGGCGTGGATGCGGCAGCACGTGCTCGAGAGCCGCAACCACGCCGGGTTCCTGGCGCGCCTTGGAGGCGCAGCATGAGCGGCTGGTCGCGTGACGAGATGATGACCGTGGCCGCGGCACGTCTGCTCTGGGACCGTTGCGTGTGCTTCGTTGGCATCGGCCTGCCGAGCGCGGCCTGCAACCTTGCCAGGCTTACGCATGCGCCGGGCATCGTGCTCATCTACGAGTCGGGCACCATCGGCACGCGCCCCGAGGTGCTGCCGCTCTCGATCGGCGACGGGGAGCTTGCCGATACGGCGAGCTGCGTCGTGCCACTGCCGGAGATCTTCAGTTACTACCTGCAGGCCGGCAGGGTCGACGTCGGGTTCCTTGGAGCGGCGCAGATAGACCGCTACGGCAACCTGAACAGCACGGTGATCGGGAGCTATGGTGCGCCCGCCACGCGCTTGCCCGGTGCAGGCGGCGCGCCCGAAATCGCCGCGCACGCGCGCCGTACGTTCGTGATGCTGAAGGCAACGAAACGCAGCTTCGTCGAGCGGCTCGACTTCAGGACCAGTGCCGGGTTCCTCGAAGGCGGAGATTCGCGGAAGCTCTCCGGTGCCAGGGGCGCCGGGCCGCTCTCGGTGATCACCGACTTTGGAGTGCTTGTGCCGGAACTGCAGACGCGCGAACTGGTGCTCGACGCGCTGTTCCCGGGCGCGACAATCGAGGAGGCGCGGGCTGCGGTAGGATGGCCGCTGCGGATGTCGGCCGTTGTCGGTCAACTGGAACCGCCAGGCTCCGCCGAACTCGAAACCCTGCGCGGTCTGCATGCCCGCACGCGCGAGGCGCACGCCCGCCCCGTGCGGGTGCCGGCGTGAGCAACCGCATTCAATCGAAGGAGAACATCATGCGCGACCGGCACATCAAGACCGAGCTTCCGGGTCCCAGGGCTCGCGCACTGCTCGAGCGCGATCGACTGGTTGCCTCGCCTGCCTACCCGCGCGACTACCCGTTCGTGATGTCCCACGGGCGCGGTACCGAGGTGTGGGACGTGGACGGCAATCGATTCCTGGATTTCGCCGCGGGCATTGCCGTGTGCGCCACGGGGCATGCACACCCGGAGGTCGTGGAGGCGGTAAAGAGCGCGGCAGACAAGTTCCTGCACATCTCGAGCGACTACTGGCACGAGGGCTTTACGGCACTGAACGAGCGTATCGCGGAAATAGCCCCGATGGGTGAGCCGGTGATGAGCTTCCTCTGCCAGTCCGGCACCGAGTCGGTCGAGGGAGCGATCAAGCTCGCGCGTTACGTGACGGGCCGGCCGAGGTTCATCGGATTTCTCGGCGGATTTCACGGGCGAACCATGGGATCGCTGTCGTTCACATCGAGCAAGTATACTCAGCAGAAGGGCTTCGCGCCGACCATGCCCGGCGTCACGCACGTGCCGTACCCGAACGCCTATCGGCCGCTGCTCGCGGGTGCGGACCAGGGCAAGGCGGTGCTCGACTACATCCGGATGCTGTTCGAGCGCAACGTGCCGCCGTCAGAGGTTGCGGCCATCCTGGTTGAGCCGCTGCAGGGCGAGGGCGGTTACCTGGTCCCGCCGGCCGGCTTCCTGTCGGGCCTGCGCGCGCTGTGCGACGAGCACGGCATTCTCCTCATCTGCGACGAGGTGCAGTCGGGCATAGGCCGAACCGGTCGGATGTTCGCGATCGAACACTGGGGCGTGCATCCGGACATCGTGACCAGCGCCAAGGGCCTCGGGTCAGGGCTGCCGATTGGCGCAGTGATCGCCAAGCGGTCGATCATGGAAAAATGGGGCAGGGGTGCGCACGGCAATACCTATGGCGGCAACCCGATCAGCTGTGCGGCTGCGAACGCGACCATCGACCTGGTAAGGCGCGAATACATGTCGAATGCGGCAAGCATGGGCGAGTACTTCATGGGCCAGTTGAGGGTGCTGGCGCGCGAATTCCAGTGCATCGGCGAGGTCCGCGGCCAGGGGCTGATGATCGGAATGGAATTGATCGAGCCGGGACCGGATCGTACGCCGGCGAGGGCGCTGTGCGACGCGCTCGTGACCCGCGGCTACCACAACGGATTGATTCTGCTCTCCTGCGGCGTGAGCACCTTGCGCTTCATGCCGCCGCTCTGCGTGACCGCAGCCGAGATCGACGAGGCCATTCAGATGCTGCGCGTGAGCCTCGGCGAGGCGCTCGCAGGGGGCAAGGCTTGAGGCGGCGGTCGCTCGCGGTCGCATCGCTCGCGGTCCTTTCGTGTCTCGCCGCAGTCGGCGTGGCCCGCGCCGATCGCGAGCCGGTGATGAAGCAGGTCGACCTGCCGCACAGTTACTACTGGCGCGAGCTCTACCTGCCGCAGCTCACCACCGGGCCATCTTCGGCGAGCTTCACCCCGGATGGCGCGGGGCTCGTGTACAGCATGGGCGGATCGCTCTGGAAGCAGGCGATCGATTCGACCGCGGCGACGGAGATCACCCACGCACGTGGTGCCTACGATTACCAGCCGGACGTGTCGCGCGACGGGCGCCACGTCGTGTTCGCACGCTACGACGGTGGCTCGGTCGAACTCTGGCGCCTGGACCTGGCCAGCGGACGGGAGGAGCAGCTTACGACCGGTGGCGACGTCAATGTCGAACCGCGCCTGTCGCCGGACGGCAGCCGGCTGGCCTGGATTTCGACCCGGGGTACCGGGCACTTCAACCTGTTCGTCGCCGACATCGGCGCCGGCGGTTTGCGCGGGGCTCGCCCGCTGCTCGGAGAGCGTCGCAGCATGGTCGACCGCTATTACTACTCGGCGTTCGACCACGCGGTGAATCCGTCGTGGTCGCCGGATGGATCGACGATCTACATCGTGAGCAATCCCGAGGTGCCTTGGGGATCGGGCGACCTGTGGGCCGTGCCGGTCGCGAACCCGGGTGAGCGCCGCAAGGTACTGAGAGAGGAGACCACGTGGAGTGCACATCCGGAGCAGGCGCCGTCGGGTCCGAGACTGCTCTACAGCAGCTACCGCGGACGCCAGTGGCACCAGCTGTGGCTTACGACCACGGACGGCGCGGCGCCGTTGCCGCTGACCTTCGGTGAATTCGACAACCGCAACGCGCGCTGGTCGCCGGACGGTTCCCGCGTGCTGTACGTCAGCAACGAGCATGGCAACACGAGACTGGTGGTCCAGGACGTGGTCGGCGGTGAGCGACGCGAGATAGTCGCATTGCAGCGGCAATACATGACGCCGCACGCGAAGCTCTCGATCGATATCGTCGATTTCGCTGGACGGCGCACGGCGGCGAGAGTGTCCGTAGTGGCGAGCGACGGGCGTGCCTACGCGCCGCGCGACGCATGGATGCATGGCGACGACGGCTTCGACCGCAGCCGCCAGTCGCAGGAGACCCGCTACTTCCACTGCTCGCCGCCCTGTGAGGTCGAACTGCCGGCCGGAGCCGCGTCAGTCACCATCCAGCACGGGTTCGCAGTGGTGCCCTGGACGAAATCCGTCCATGTCCCGCCGGGCAGCGACGCGAGCCTTCGTGCGGAGCTGGTGCGCCGCGACCTGCCGACGAAATTCGGGCGCTGGGTCAGCGCGGACCTGCACGTGCACATGAACTATGGCGGGCAGTACCGCAACACGCCGGAACACCTCGCAGCGCAGGCCGAGGCCGAGGACCTGGACCTCGTCTACAACGTGATCGTCAACAAGGAAGAGCGCATCCCGGACATCGCCGTGTTTCGCCCCGGCACCGACCCTGCGAGCACGGACAAGGTCGTGATTCTGCAGTCGCAGGAATTTCACACCAGCTACTGGGGGCACCTCGGGCTGCTGCACCTCTCCGATCACCTGATCACGCCGGACTTCGCCGCGTATCGTCACACCGCGATGGCGAGTCCGTATCCGTACAACGGCGTCATCGCTGATCTTGCGCACCGGCAGGGCGGGCTGGTGGGCTACGTGCACCCGTTCGACTTCCCGGTGGTTCCGGATAAGGAGAAATCGCTGAGCAGCGCTTTGCCGGCCGACGTTTTCGCAGGCAAGGTCGACTACATCGAGGTAGTGGCGTTTTCAGACCACAAGGCGACGGCCGACGTCTGGTACCGGTTGCTGAACCTCGGATTTCGCCTACCCGCCG
This sequence comes from uncultured Gammaproteobacteria bacterium, assembly GCA_963732415.1. GTDB lineage: Bacteria > Pseudomonadota > Gammaproteobacteria > Steroidobacterales > Steroidobacteraceae > RPQJ01. The sequence continues at coordinate 652,548 of CAVSZK010000019.1, read as the reverse complement.
GCGCCGGCACCGACGCGATGGCGAACTACGCGTCGCTGCGCGGCCCTGTCGGCCTGAACCGGGTTTTCCTGGACACCGACGGCAAGCTCGATCCCGACGCCGCTCGCATCGCGATCAAGCAGGGGCGAAGTTTCGCGACCAACGGCCCGCTGCTCGGCCTCGAGATCGGTGGCGCCCGGCCCGGCGACACCCTGGAAAAAACAGGTGCCAGGCACCTATTTTCGGTGGCGATGCGATCGCCGGTACCCGTGGACCACCTCGAGCTGGTGCAGAACAGCAAGGTGCTGCGCAGCTTCACGTTGGCAGGCGACCGGCGCAGTTTCGACGGAGAAGGTGAGCTGGATGTCGAAGGTGACGGCTGGATCGTGCTGCGCGCGTGGAATGAGCACGCCGATCCACTGGTAATGGACATCTACCCCTACGCGACCACGAGCCCTGTGTACCTCGAGGGCTTCGGGCAGCGCCCGGATGCAAGCCAGGACGCAGCGTACTTCGTCACCTGGCTCGACCGGGTCATCGACGAGACCCGCGCGCGGACCGCCGATTTCAACGACGAGCGCGAGAGGCAATCGACGTTTGCCTACCTTGAGCAGGCGCGGGCGGGCTACGCCGCGCTTGCAACGGGAAGCGGCGCGGGGGCCGCGACGGGCGCTGGTGCCGCTGCCGCGCCGAATCAGGGCGGCGGGGCGTATCGCCCGTAGCGCTTCAGCAGTTCGACCAGTCGGTCGTGCGGCATGGCTGGCGTGAAATGTCCGTCCTGGCCGTGCATGTCGCGCGCGGCTACCATCGCATTGACGATCGCTTCCTCGGTCGCCTGCACGGCCGCGGCGAACAGCGGATCGAGGTAGTCGTTGCCCAGCGTTAGCGCTGCCCGCTTCGCAACTCGCCTGAGTTGCGTCGCAAGCAGCGGAGCGTCGGTTGCGAGCACCACGATGATCGATCCCGAATCGCCGTGCGGGCCCCCGGTGTCAGTGACCGGAAGGTCCTGTCCGACCGGCACACCGGCGATCCGCAACGTGTCGCGCGTGCCGTAATTCGCCTGCACCAAGGCGCCGAGCGTGTACTTCTGGTCACCCGCCACGACGCGCCGCGACGCGGTGCCGATCCCGCACTTGAATTCGTGGCAGGTCATGCCGGTACCGCCGCCGACGTTGCCTTCCGCGACCGGGCCGCCCGAGGCCTCGTCGAGCGCTCGCCAGGCGTGCTCGGGGCGCACGTGAAAGCCGTTGATGTCGTTCAGGTCGCCGTCCCAGGTTTCCGCGACCACAGGCAGTGACCACCAGTATCCGGACACATCAGGGCCGCCGGCGCGAATGCGCCATGCGATGACCGCATCGCGTACCACGCCCACGCTGTGGGTGTTGGTCAGCATCACCGGTCCCTCGAGCTGTCCCGACTCGTCGAGCCACGCGGTCCCGGCGCGCCGTCGAATGGCACACCCAGGTCGCGGGCCCGCGGACCGTCCGCGATTGCGATGCCGCAGGCAGCGAGCAGGACCAGGGCAGCTGTGCTTCGAATCATTGGTGGCTCCTGCAGTGTGTTATCGCGGACAATGCCCGACCGCGAGCTTAGCGAAGGATGCCGCCGCAATGAATGCCAGCATGAGTTCTCCCCCGGTCGGTGCGCTTCGCAGGGCCCGCGCCCTCGAATCCCGGCGCTATGTCGGCCAGACGGCGCATGAAACAGACCGGCGCGCGGTCTTTGCGCGGTCGTGGCAACTGGTCGCGCACCGCGAGCAGCTGGCCGAGGCGGGTGATCACGTGGTCGAGAACCTGGCGGGGACACCGGTGATCGTGCTGCGCGGCCGCGACGGCGTGCTGAGGGCATTTCCCAACGTCTGCCGGCACCGGGCCGGCCCGCTCGCGCACTGCAGCGGCAAGGGCATGCATAACCTGCGCTGCAAGTACCACGGCTGGCTCTACGACCACGAGGGCAGGCTGATCGGCGCGCCCGAGATGCAGGACGCGGAGGACTTCGCCATGGGCGACATACGGCTGCCGCCGCTGCGCGTCAGGGAGTGGCAGGGCCTGGTGTTCGTCGCACTGCATGACGAGGTGCCGGCCTTCGATGCCGTGTATTCCGGTATTGCGCGGCGCATCGAGCCCGTGGACCTTGCGGCGATGAGATTCACGCGGCGCGACATATTCGACGTGTCCTGCAACTGGAAGGCGTACGTTGATAATTTCCTCGAGGGCTATCACCTGCCACTCGTGCATCCGGGACTGTCGCGGCTGCTGGACTACCGCGCCTACGAGACGGAAACCTTCGAATGGTATTCGCTTCAGCATTCGCCGCTGCGCAACGCCGACGCCATATATGGGGACGGCGAGGCGCTCTATTTCTTCATCTATCCCAACGTGATGTTGAACGTGATGCCGGGGCGCATGCAGACCAATCGGGTGCTGCCGCTGGGACCGGGTCGTTGCCGGGTGGAGTTCGACTACTACTACCTGCAGGATCCAGGCGCCATGGCCCGGATCGACGAGGATCGTGCGTTCAGCGACGCGGTCCAGCACGAGGATGTTGCGATCTGCGAGGCGGTGCAGCGTGGACTCGAGTCCGGATTCTACGAAGCGGGCCGATTGAGCCCCGGGCGCGAGGGCGGAGTCTGGCATTTCCACCAGAGACTGCGCGAAGCCTATGCGCTCGAGGAAAGTGCGCAGATTGGCAGTGCAACCGCCGGCGGCGCACTGGGGGTTGCCGGATGAACGCGCAGAACACTACCGCGAGCGGTGGACCGGGCCGGGAACTCGGATTCTGGATGTGCACGGCGCTGGTTGTCGGTAACACGATCGGCATGGGAATCTTCCTGTTGCCAGCATCGCTCGCGCCCTATGGATTCAACGCGCTGATAGGCTGGGGCATCACTGTCACCGGCATGACGGTGCTCGCACGGGTGTTCGCGCGACTGGCCCGGATGTTTCCAGAGGCCGACGGCCCATATGCGTACATGCGTTCAACGCTGGGCGAGTGGCCGGCATTCCTGGCGTTGTGGTGCTACTGGATCTCGTGCTGGATCACGAACGCGGCGCTGGCGGTCGGAATCGTGGGGTATCTTGCCACTGCGGTGCCGCAGCTAGCCGGGGTCCCGCCGCTGGCGCTCGCGCTTGCACTGCTCTGGTTGTTCGTTGCGCTGAACCTGCTCGGCGTCAGGACCGGTGGCCAGGTGCAGGTCGTGACGACGGTGCTGAAACTGGTGCCGATGGCGGTAATCATCCTGCTCGGCGCCTGGCTGCTGTTCAGCGAGCCGTCTGCCTATGTGCAGAACCCGCCGACGACTCCGTTGAGCTTCGGCGGAATGCTGGCGGCCTCGACTATCGCGCTCTACGCGATGCTCGGCGTCGAGTCGGCGACTGTCCCGGCCGGGCGTGTGCGCGACGCGGGGCGGACAATTCCCCGCGCGACGATGGCCGGCACTCTGCTCACCGCCATTATTTACGTGGCCGTATCAGCCGTTGCGATCATGCTGATTCCGCAGCAGGAACTCGCGACGTCCGAGGCCCCGTTCGTTGACCTTCTCAACCGGTTCCTCGGCGTGGGTAGCGGCCGCTGGCTCGCAGTCTTCGTCGTCGTGAGCGGACTTGGCGCCCTGAACGGCTGGACACTGCTGGCGAGCGAGCTGACGCGGACCATGGCCAGCCACGGCCTGCTGCCACGCCGGCTCGACGCGCAGAATAGTCGCGGCGCGCCGATGGCGGGCCTGGTTGTCACGGGAATCCTTGCGACCGCGATGGTGCTGATGAACTACAGCAAGTCACTGGTCGAGGGATTCACGTTCCTGACACTGGTGGTGACGGCTGCGAACCTGCCGCTCTACCTTTGTTGCGCGCTGGCGCTGATCGTACTGTGGAGGAGGGGGCAGGCCCGGCCGTCGCGTGACCTGATGGTGCTCGGCATCCTCGGCAGCGCCTACGTTGTTTTCGCCCTGTTCGGCATGGGACGCGAACCGTTCCTGTGGGGCCTGGCACTTGCAGCGCTGGGAGTGCCGGTCTACTGGCTGATACGGGCCAGGCGCCAGCCAGACGCGCGCTAGCGCGACCTGAGCACCGCTCTTGCGGCATTCCGGCCGCTCGCGCCGCTCAGGCCACCACCACCATGCACGCCGCTGCCGCACAGGAACAGGCCGTCCACCGGTGTGCGGTGATCGGACCAACCCGGCATGGGCCGCATGAACATGAGCTGGTCCAGGATCAACTGGCCATGGTTCAGGTCGCCCTCGGTTAGACCCCAGGTCCGCTCGAGGTCGTGCGGTGTGATCGACTGGACCTCGCGGACACGTTCGCGAAAGCCGGGGAAGCGGGCGGCGACGGTGTCGATGGCCAGGCTTTCGAGCGCCGCGCGGCGCTCATCCCAATCGCACTGTCGAAGCAGGTACGGGGCAAACTGGAAATGGATGGACACGACGTCACCCGAAGTCGTGATTTCGAGGTACGGCTCGCGCGACATCTCGCCGTACTTCGCCGCATCGTAGGCGCGCTCCAGGTACTTGAGCGTCGGCGCAATGGCCAGCGTGCCTTCGGGGAGGCCGTGGCCGCCCTCGGTGCGTACGTGCAGCTTCGCCACCGAGCCGCGCATCTTGATCGACTGAACCTGCCACACGAACTCCGGCGGCAGCTCGGGTGCCCCTACCAGTCCGAGCAGCGTGCGGCGCGGATCGGCGCCCGATAAGACGATGGGGGCACTGATTTCCTCGCCGCTTTCGAGGCGCACGCCGCGGGCCTGTTGCCTGTCGACCAGGACCTGTGCGACGGGTGCATCGGTGCGCAGCTGCCCGCCAGCAGCTTCGAGCGCCGCGACCAGCGACTCGGCGATTTGGCCAGTGCCGCCGGAGACCGGTCGGTGCGCAGGACCGCCACGATTGAGCCAGTTGTGGATCAGCATGTAGCCGCCGCCGGCCGACATCGATCCCATGGTCACGCCGTGTATCGCAAGTGCGCCGAGCGCGGCCTTCAGCGGCTCCGACTCGAACCACTCCTCGCCGAATTCCTGTGCGGACATCGACAGGCAGCGCATTACACGGAACATGTCCTTGCGTCCGAGCCTGCGCAGTTTCCACGCGAGTGTCGCAAGCGGCCGGCCTTCCGCACGAATGTCGGCATTGGCCAGGCGCGGCATCGGAGTGCGTTGCGCCAGGTCGAGGAAGTCCGCCGCGGTGTCCATGAATCGGACAAACTCGGGCCACCGATCCGCGTCGCGCGCAGACAGCCTGCGGATCGATTCGAGCGTGGCCGCGTCGTCGGCGCTGGCCGACAGCCGCAGCAGGTCGCCGTCCGGCAGCGCTGATACATAGGCCGGGATCGATGGGGAGTCCACCACATAGCCGTGCCGTGCGAGGTTGAGATCGGCCACGATGTCGGCGCGGAGGCGGCCGCCCGGGCGCAGCGACTGTGCAGCGAAGGAAGCCGGCGACGCGTTTGCGGCCAGCTGCCCGCCAGGCATGCTGCGGCGCTCGAGCACCAGCACCTTGCGGCCGGCCTTCGCCAGGTAGGCGGCGGAAACGAGGCCGTTGTGGCCAGCGCCGATGACGATGACGTCGGGTTTCGTCATGTTGGGGCCTACCGCCAGTCCTTGAGTACTTCCATCGCGGCGAGCCTGCCGTTCGCACCCATGATGCCGCCGCCCGGATGCGCGCCCGAGGCGCCGTAATAGTAGCCGCGAAGCGGCGTCCGGTAGTCGGCCCACTGCGGGGCCGGGCGCAGGAAGAACAACTGGTGCAGCAGCAGTTCGCCGTGGAAGATGTTGCCGCCCGTTATGCCGGCCATGCTCTCGATGTCCTTGGGCGTGATGACCTGCTTGCCCACGATGGCTCGCCGGATGTTCGGCGCGTAGCGCTCGATCGTCGAGATCACCGTCTCGCCGAAGGCCTCGCGCTTTGCATCGTCCCAGCCGCCGTCGATGTCGTAGGGCGCGTACTGCACGAAACAGGACATCACGTGGTGCCCCGGCGGTGCCATGTCGCGGTCGATCATCGATGGGATGATCGCGTCGATGTACGGACGCCGCGAGAACTGCCCGTACTTGGCGTCGTCGTAGGCGCGCTCGATGTAGTCCACGCTCGGGCTGAACGAGATAGCGCCGCGGTGCAGGGGTCCTACGCCCGGCAGGCAGGTGAATTGCGGCAGCTCCGACAGCGCGATGTTTACCTTGCCCGACGAGCCCCGGATACGGAACCCGCGGATCGCCTCGGTAAATTCGTCGGGGAAGTGCTCTGGGTCGACGAGCTGCAGGAAGCTGCGCTTCGGGTCCACGGCGGACATGACGACCCGGGCCTCGAGCTCGTCACCATTCTCGAGCGCCACGCCACTGGCGTGGCCGCCCTTAACCAGCACCTTCGCGACCGGCGCGCCGGTGCGGACCTCGACGCCGAGTGCGCGGGCGGAGCGTGCTATCGCTTCGGCGATGCCGCCGGTGCCGTCCTTGGCGAAGCCCCAGGCGCGGAACGCACCGTCGATCTCGCCCATGTAGTGGTGCAGCAGCACGTAGGCGGTGCCGGGCGAGCGCGGCCCGAGGAAGGTGCCGATGATGCCGCTGGCGGACTTGGTGCCCTTGAGCGGGTCGAATTCGAACCATTCATCCAGCAGGTCTCCTGCCGACTGCGTGGTCAGCTTCGCAATCCGGTAGCGCTCCTGGTCGCTCAGGCTCGCGCCGTAGCGGCCGAGTTTCAGCATTCTGGCGAGCTCGCGCCAGCTCATCGAGGAGGGATCGGGAGGAACGATGCCGAGAATGGGCTTGATCGCCTTGGCGGCACGCGCCATCACCCTCGAGTACTCGTCCGTTGCCTCGGCGTCGCGTGGCGAGTGACGGTAGATTTCGCGTCGAGTCAGGTCGTGGTCGTCCCAGCCGGCCAGGTAGTCGCCGTTGTCCATCGGCGTGACCGTGCTCGGCAGCGGCAGGATCTTGAGGCCGTGCCGCGGCAACTCGAGGTCGCGGATGATCTCCGGGCGCAGCAGGCTCACGACGTAGGAATACTCCGTGAAGCGGTACCCCGGGAAGATCTCTCGTGTGCAGGTAGCGCCGCCGATCCAGTCGTTGCGTTCGAGAACGACGACCTTCTTGCCGGCGCGGGCAAGGTAGGCGGCGGCGATCAGGCCATTGTGGCCTGCGCCGATGACGATCGCGTCGTACCGGGCGGCGGTCACTTTCTTTTCCATACGGGCTCGTAGAACGGCAACGTGACCACCGTGGCGGGCGCCTGACGCCTCTTGTGCTCTACGGTGATCTCGATGTTCAGGCGAGAGCCAGGTTCGTAGTGGGGGCGCTCGAGGTGCACCAGTGCAATGTATTTCTTGAGCACCGGCGACCAGGTGCTGGTCGAGGCGTAACCCACCTGCCGCCCGTCGCGCATGACAGGCAGGCTGCCACGCACGGCCGTGCCGGGAATCTGTGGCGGCAGCCCTGCCTCGGCATAGACGCGCTCCAGTCCTTCCCAGTCAACTTCGATGCCGACCAGCTTCCAGGCCGAGCCCTCGCGGTGCTCGCGCTCGAGCGCGCGGCGTCCGACGAAGTAGCCGGGCTTCTCGAGGTTCACCGTCCAGCCCAGGCCCATTTCGTAAGGAGAGGACTTCTGCGCGGCGATCCAGGCGTGGTTGGCCGCGGTGTAGTCGACGTCCAGCATGAAGAGCCCGGCCTCGACCCGCGCCATGTCCATCGCCAGGATGCCGCAGGGCACGACGCCGTAGTCGTCGCCGGCCGCCATGATGGCGTCCCAGACGGGCAGGGCATCCGCCGCATCCATCCAGATTTCGTAACCGAGGTCCCCGGTATAGCCGGTGCGCGAAATGGTTACGGGCCGCCCCTGCAGGCGGTTTTCAGCCATGCGGAAAAACCTCAGGCCGTCGAGCGAGGCTTCGCAACATCGGTTCAGGATTGCCCGGGACTTCGGCCCCTGCAGGCTCAGCGCTGCTGTCTGCTCGGTGACCTCGGTGATCGTCGCCTGCATGCCGACCGCGTTCATCGAGAGCCAGCGCAGCGACGGCTCGGCCGCCGTGAGGCGGAAGCATTGCTCGCCGAGGCGCGTTACCGTGCCGTCGTCGAGCAGCTTGCCTTCGTCGTCACACCAGCCCGTGTAGTAGACCTGCCCGACAGCAAGCTTGGCCATGTCCCGGGTGATGATCCGATCGAGCAGGCGCGCGGCATCCGGGCCCTCGATCAGGTATTTCATCAACGGCGACACGTCGATCAGCGCTGCCGCGTCGCGAATCGCCCAGTACTCCCGGTCTATGCCGAGATCATAGGACCCGACGGTGATGCAGCCACCCCAGCGCCGCCAGTTCTGCGGCAGGCACAGCGGCGCGATGCGCTCGTGGAACGGCGTTCGCTTGAGCTGGTACAGGCTGTAGGGTTCCACGCTCAACGCAGCTCCAGTTGCGGGGTGATCGCAGCGTGTCGGGCAGGCTCGCTCAATCGCTCGGTATTGGGCATGCGTGGAACCACGTATTACTGACGAATGCGGTGAGGCTGGCGGTTCATTTCGAGAGACTGCCGGGTGCGAAAAGAGACGGGCCGATTTCTCGGCCCGTCTCCCGGTCGGTCCCGTTCCGCGCTGCTAGAACTCCTGCCTGAAGGTCAGCCCGATCGTCCGCGGCTGGTTGGGCCCGGTGTAGGTCGTATACGGGTGCCCGACGGCGACACCGCAGACCTCGACCGCACATTCCTGGTACTTGAACAGCTCCGCACGCTCGTCGAACGCGTTGTTGATGAACAGCGTAAGGGAGTAGGGGCCTCTTGTCAGGCTGCCGGAGAAGTCGGCGACGCCGTAGGCGTCCTGCTTGCCGGTGAATTGCCGGTTGTACGGCAGCAGTTCGGCCTCGACATCGTTCTGGTACACGTACGAACCCTGCACATTGCCATCGTAATCACCGAAACTGAATAGATACCTGGCAATCACATTGCCCTTGAACGTTGGTGTGACCGGCAGTCGGGTGCCCTTCTTGGCGAAGTTCTCCGGCGCGCACGGGTCTTCGCCGTAGGCCTGGCAGAAGTTCTCCGTGAGCTTGGGGTCGAGCCAGGTCGCGCCTGCCGAGAAGCGCCAGTCGTCGGTTGCTGCCCAGTCGACGTAGGTCTCGATGCCGCTGATCTCGGCCTGGCCGGCATTGCGGACGTTGGTGAGCCCGTTCTCACCGAGGAACGAGTACTGGAACTTGTCCCATTCCTGGATGAACGCCGCACCATTGAAGCGAACCCGTCCGTCGGCCCAGGTCGTCTTCCAGCCAGCCTCGTAGTTGGTCAGGTAGTCGGCCTTGTAGGGTGGGAAGGTTCCGCGACGGTTCACGCCGCCGGGACGGAAGCCTTCCGAGTACGTGAGGTACACCATGCGGTCTTCGTCGAACTTGTAGGCGAGATTGAACTTGGGCGTGATGCCGTTCTCGTCGGTGCTCTTGTTCAGGTTGATGCAGGGTGCACCGTGGTACGGCTGCCAGTTGTCAGAATTGTTCGGGTCGTCCGGATCCGGAAAGCACTGTGCCTCTCCCGTGCCGCCGAAGTTCTGGCTGAAGCCGAAGAAGCCCTTCAGGTCGTTGTTGGTCTGGAACAGGCGGCCACCGGCCGTCGCGGTAAGCTTGTCCGTGATGTCGTAGTACAACTCGCCGAACAGGGCGTAGCTGTCGTCGGTACGCGTCTGCTCGGTCAGCCAGATCGTGTCGGGCCATCCGGTGACAGAGATCTCCGTCGCAAGGTTGTTGACCATATATCGCTGCTCGATGCGGTGCTCGTCGGATTGCGAGAACAGGCCGCCGGTGAACCGCAAGCGCTGGTCACGGGGCGAGCTGAAGCGCAACTCGTTGCTCCACATCTTGAAGCCGTCCTTGCCCTTGATGTACTGCGCCGGGTTAATTAAATCACCGTCATTGTTCACCATCGAACTGCCGTAGCCGCAGCACACGTCGTACCAGTAGGCGTAGTCGGAATAATCACTCATCACGTCCTGGTTCCGGTCCAGGTACGCGCCGGCGTACACCATGTCCCAGTTGCCGATCTTGCCCTGCACCGTCAGCGAGGCCTGTACCCAGCTGTCCCTGGCTTCTTCCTTGAAGAAGTGCGTGAGCTTGAGGTCGCCGATGGCCGGGTCGTAGGCGAACAATCCGTTGAAGTCGGCCACTTGTCCCATCACGCCCGGCGTGATCGACCAGTTGTCGTTCAGGTCGATCTTCAGCAACGCACGGGCGCCGTAGGTGTCGCCAGAGTTGTAGTTGTCCTTGGCGAAATTGTGCCCGGACTCGTAGTTGGTCATCGTGATGCCGGACGTCGGGAAGGTCATCGACCCCTTCACGTTGTCTATGTAGCCCGGTGAATGCTCGTACCAGCCGACCAGTCTTACGGCCATGTTGTCGGCGAGCGGAAGGTTGACGTATCCCTCCGCGCTGTACCCCGCGTCACCCTCCGAGACGAAATTGCCCTGCAGGGCGTAGCTGGCGCTGAATGCTTTCGAGTCAGGCTTGTTCGTGATAGTGCGAATCGTGCCGGACTGCGAGCTCGCGCCGTACAGGGTACCCTGCGGGCCGGCCAGCATTTCGACTCGCTCGATATCGTAGATGTGTATGTCGAGCGCGCCTACGATGGTCGTGATCGGCTGCTCGTCCAGGTACTGGCCGACGCTCGGCATCGGGCCCGAGTGATTGCCGTTGTCGCCGCTCGCGACACCACGCATGAAGACGCGGGTGAAGCCGGGACCGAAACTCTGGAAGCTCACGCTCGGCATGAACTTCATGTAGTCGGTCATGTTGTTGATGTTCAGCTCCTGGAGCTTGGTCTCGCCGAAGGCCTGTATGCTCATTGGCACGGCCTGCAGGTTTTCGCTCTGCTTCTGGGCGGTGACCACGACCTCCTCGAGAACCGGACTCGTGTCTGCGACCTGCTGCGCATGTGCCATCGGGACACCTGCCAGCAGCAGCGGGGCCAGCGGCAGGCCCGTCGCAAGTCGATGCCCGGGAAGTCCAGCCTGCTGGCGTTGCAGCTTTCTCTTGCGGCTACGAGTCATTGCGAACTCCCCCTTTTTGAAAAATTTTCCGATTCTGGGCGTTTGGCCGAGCCGATTTCAACCTGAGTTCGATCCCGACCAGTTCTGCAGGGCCGGGCCAAGTGCCAGTTCCAGCGGACCGAGCCACGGCTGGTAGTGTGTCCACTGCCCGAGCGAGTCGCGGTAGATCGGCTGGCGGACCTGCTCGGAGCTGGCCGTCCGGACCGCCCGCTCGTTCTCGTAGAAGCGCAGGCAGCCGTCCTCGAAGGGCAGGCCGCAGTATTCGAGCAGCCGCCTGACCTCGGCCTCCGTATCCTCGACTACGTGTTCGTAGATGGCCCTGTGGATTCGGCCTGGCAGCACCTCGTCGAAATGGGCCATCAGGACCATGTAATCCCGGTAGTAGCGGCCAAGCTCGCCGAGCTCATAGGAAAACCGGTTGCCGCGCGCGAAGTGCTGCTTGAAGACCGAGAAACAGCAGCTCATCGGGTGCCGACGGGCGTCGATGATCCTGGCGTTGGGCAGGATCAGGTGGATAAGCCCGGCGTGCATCCAGTTGTTCGGATTCTTGTCGATGAAGTAGGGCGCACTGGTCTTGCGCTGCACGCGGGTGCTGTCCAGGTAGCGCTCGCCGAGGGCGCGCAGCTGGTCGCCATCGAACGTCGCCAGGATGCCGGGATACGCCGAGGCATCGTCGGCGGCCTTGCGCCCACCGAGCTCGCGCACGATGGCGCCGATGTCGGGCAACTCCATGGTCCCCTCGACGGCAGAGTGGCTGGACAGGATCTGCTCGAGCAGTGTCGAGCCGGCCCGTGGCATTCCAACGATGAATATTGGGTCCGGTGCCGGTGATCCGCCGCCGGTGCGCGATTCGATGAATTTACTGGTGAACAAGGCCTTGGACTGGCGGATGCGGTCGGCCACTGCGTCTCCGTCATAGACGATGACGGATCGACGCAGCCGATTGCCCTCGGCATAGTGCTCAAAGGACCGCTGGTAGTCCCCGGCGTCCTCAAGCGCCTTGCCTAGCGCGAAGTGGAAGTGAAACCGGTCGTCGACCGACAGGTCCTCGCGGCCGAGCTGCCCGCGCATCTGCTCTATGTCCTCCGGGGAGAAGCGGAAGGTCTTCAGGTTGGCGAGGCTCCAGTACGCCTCGCCGAAGCCCGGGGACAACTCAACCGTGCGGCGGTAGGCCGCGACGGATTCCTGCTGCCGGCCGGCGGTCCTGAGCGCGTGTCCGTAGCTGTGCCAGACTTTCGGGTGGGTCGGATACTGGTCGAGCACCTTCCGGTAGATTTCGACCGACTGCTGGACATCACCCAGCCTGCCCAGCAGGGCCGCTTGAAGGTTCCGGCCGCCGGTATCGCCCGGGTCAGCCTTCAGCAGCGTCTCGACTTCACGCAGCGCATCTTCGAATCGATCCTGCCTCTGCAGTACCAGTGCCAGGTTATGCCTGGCCGCGTTGAACCCCGGAGCAAGTTCGAGGCACCGCAGCAGCAGCGCCTCGGAGTCGCGATAGCGGCCGAGCCGCGCGGCCACCTCCGCCAGCATCCGTATCGCGACGACGTCGGTGGGGAAGCGCTTCAGGTGCTCGCGCAGCAGGTGCTCGGCCACCGGAATGTTGCCGTCGCAGAGCGCCGCCGCCGGCGCGAGCAGGCGAGGGTCGCGTGTCGAGGCCTTGATGTGCGCGGAATACGCGGCATCGGCGGCCTCGGTGTCGCCGAGCGCGGTGAGGTGGTCTCCGAGCGCGCGCCAGGCGTCGCCCATTTCCGGCTTCAGCCGCACGGCGGTCCGCAACTCGGCCACCGCGGCCTTGCTGCGTCCGGCAAGCCCCAGCGCGAGGCCCAGCTCGAAGTGGGTGGATACCCAGCCAGGGTGCTCGGCCGCCAGCGGTTCGAGGATCGCGAGCGCGGCAGGTGCGTCGCCACATGCACGATGCGAGGCGCCAAGGATGATCGTTGCGACCGGATGGCCGGGGGCGACCTTGAGGATTTCGCCGGCCTGTTCGGCGGCGAGTGCGGGATCCGAGACCAGCAGTTTCGCGGCGTGCGCCAGCGCTACATCGAGCGTACCAACTGGCTCCTGCGCGCCACTCATGCGTGGGCCTCGTCTTTGACAGTGCTTGCGACGAATGAAAGACTGCCAGCGCGCCATTGTCAAATGACGCTGTGCTCGTCCAGTGGCGCGCACGCGGTTCGTCAATGCCATCCGAGGAAGTCGTTGCAGTGAAAATCATCGTGTCTGGCGCGGCGTTGCTGCTTGCCGTGCTCGCGACGGCGTCGTCGACCGCGGCCGTGGTGCCCGACTCCGGGTCCGTCGTACTCAGATGCGGCGCCCTGATCGACGGCGTGTCCGGCGAGGCCGGCGGCCCGACGACCATCGTGATCATCGGGGGACGAGTAGCCGAAGTCTCACCTGGCGCCGTGGTTCCGGAACATGTGCGCGTGCTGGACCTGGCCGGCTACACGTGCCTGCCGGGCCTGATCGACATGCACACGCACCTGACGGACCAGCCCGGCGATACGGCTGATCTCAGTGTGTACTACCGCCGCACGCTGGAAGAGCAGCTCGTGCTTGCACGCGATAACGCACGCGTGACGCTGCTGGCCGGGTTCACGACGGTCCGCGACGTCGGCACCTACATAGGCTGGGCGGACCGGGCACTGCGTGACGAGATCAACCTGGGGGTCACGCCGGGGCCGCGAATGCAGGTGGTCGGTTTCTACCTGACCATCCCCGGCGGCGGCGGCGACCTCGTCATTCCCGGCTTCCCGGAATCGGATATCCCGGCGCAGGTTCGCATGGGAGTCTCGCGTGGGCCGGAGCAGTTCCGGGAGCACGCCGAACTCGCGGTTGCCGGTGGCGCCGACCTTCTCAAGGTTATCGCGTCCGGTGCGGTGCTGGCCTATGGCGGCGTGCCGGGCGCGCCCGAGATGACCCGTGAGGAAATTGCTGCAGTGGTGGAGGTGGCGCACGCGCATGGTCTCAAGGTCGCTGCGCATGCGCACGGTGCCGAGTCGATACGCGATGCGATCCTGGCAGGCGCCGACACCATCGAGCATGCGTCACTGATCGACGCCGCTGGCATCGAGCTTGCGAGGCAACGGCAGGTTGCGCTCTCGATGGACGTCTACAACGGCAGCTACATCGACACGGAGGGTCGTGCCCAGGGCTGGCCCGGGGAATTCCTGCGCAAGAACATCGAGACGACCGAGGCGCAGCGGCAGGGGTTCACCGCTGCGCACTCCGCCGGGGTACCTATCGTGTACGGCACCGATGCTGCGGTCTATCCGCACGGCCTGAACGCGCGGCAGTTCCCAATCATGGTCGAGCGTGGCATGACGCCGATGGAGGCCGTACAGGCCGCAACCTCGGTAGCCGCGCGGTACCTGGGCTGGTCGGATCGCGTCGGGAGCCTGGAGCCGGGCCGCTACGGCGACGTGATCGCGGTGAAGGGCGACCCGCTCGCGGACCTGCGGCACCTGCAGGACGTGACGGTCGTGGTCAAGGGCGGGGAGGTGATCATGGAGCCCCGCGACTAGCAATCGGCGCAGCGCTTGTATTGGCCAGGCAAGAATGATGTCTGATACATCAAATAGCATATCCCAGAGTTTATAACAGGCTCAGGATAGTGCTAATGTCCTGCGGGTTTCGTTGGCGCCGTAAAGCCACCGGCGGGCCCGGTGATGTGCACGCCACGCTCTTGCCTTGAGAAATGATCGTTCCTGAATTACACCTGTCCGCCGTCCTGGTGGTGCTCGCATTGTGGCTTGCAATCGGGCTCTGCGGATTGCTGCGCCAGGACAGCCTCGCGCTGGTCGCACGGGTACTCTTCCCGCTCAGCGCGCTCGCCGGGGCGGCGCTGGCCGTGATTGCCGCCACGAGCATCGGTTCGCCGGTCGAGCGTGTGACGCTGCTGATCGGCCTTCCCGACTTGCCCATGCATGCGCGACTCGATGCGCTGTCCTGCGTCTTCCTGTTCCTGCTCGGCGCCGCATCGGCCGGGATTTCGGTATTTTCGGCAGGCTATTTCCGCAAGGGGCAGGGCACGGCGCCAGGGCTACAGTGCCTGCAGTATCACTTGTTCCTCGCGGCCATGGGCTTTGTGCTGGTCGCGGACGATGCCTACGGATTCATGGTTGCCTGGGAGACGATGGCCCTGTCGTCCTATTTCCTGGTCACGGCCCAGCATAGCCTGCCCGAGATACGCCGCGCGGGATTCCTGTACGTCGTTATTGCGCACGTCGGCGCCCTGTCGATCCTGCTCAGCTTCGGCGTGATGCAGGGCGGAAGCTGGCAGTTCACGTTCGATGCCATGCGCGCGGCCCAGCTCTCGCCGGGCTGGGCGGCCGCGGCGTTCGGTCTTGCACTGGTCGGCTTCGGCGCCAAGGCGGGCCTGCTGCCGCTGCACGTCTGGCTGCCCGAAGCGCACCCGGCGGCTCCGTCGCCGGTTTCCGCTTTGATGAGCGGCATCATGTTGAAGACCGCTGTCTACGGGATCCTGCGCGTCGCGTTCGACCTGCTCGGCGACCCGTTGTGGTGGTGGGGCCTCATTCCCGTGATGCTCGGGCTGGCAACGGCGCTCTATGGTGTGGTTTTTGCGGCGGTGCAGACCGACATGAAGCGGCTGCTCGCGTATTCGTCAATCGAGAACATCGGGATCATGTTTACCGGACTCGGCCTCGCGATCGTCTTTCACGGCGTTGGCATGCGGGCGCTCTCGGCGCTGGCGCTCACGGCCGTGCTATATCACGCGCTAAACCACGCGTTCATGAAGAGCCTGTTGTTTCTCGGTACGGGCTCAGTGCTGCATGCGACCGGCGAGCGCAACCTGGGCCGGCTCGGCGGGCTCATCCACCGCATGCCGTGGGTTGCCTGGCTCATGCTGGTTGGGGTACTCGCGATCGCCGGACTGCCGCCCCTGAACGGGTTCGTCTCCGAGTGGCTGCTGCTGCAGTCGTTCCTGTTCGCGCAGCAGGTCCCGCACACGTTCGTCAACATGCTCCTGCCGCTCGGCGCGGCAGTCGTGGCTCTTGCCGCTGCGCTGGCCGCATACGTGATGGTCAAGTTCTACGGGGTGGTCTTCCTGGGCCAGCCGCGGGAGCCGTCGCTTGCGGAGGCACAGGACGCTGGGCTGCTGGAGAAGGCAGGCCTGGTTTGGCTCGCCGCCGGCTGCGTGTTGCTGGGGCTGCTGCCTGCGCAGGTTGTTCGCGGCCTCGGCTACGCCACCCGCCAGTTGACTGGTGAGGCATTGCCCGTGGCCGGGGGCTGGTCGTGGGTACTCGCACCGTTGCCTGACCGGGAGGTGTCCTACACGCCCGTCGTGCTGCTGCTGGTGATCGTCGCCGTCGTGCTGCTGGCGTTCTTCGTTGTCCGCCGCTTGTACCGGCGGCCGGTTCGCCGCGTTCCGGTGTGGGACTGCGGATTCGCCCGGCTGGATGCGCGCATGCAGGATACGGCGGAGGGATTCGGGCAGCCCATCAGGCACATCTTCGAGCCATTCTTCCACCTGGACCGACAGCTGCCGTCGCCGTTCGACGCGGCGCCCAGCTACCGTGTCGCGGTGGGAGACAGGATCTGGCGCTCCTTGTACGAGCCACTTGGCGGAATCGTGCAGCGCGCAGCCGACTCCGTGGCCTGGCTGCAGCAGGGAAGGATCTCGACATACCTGCTCTACAGCTTCATTACCCTGGTCCTGCTGCTGGCGGTGGGCCTGTGAACGCCGTTGCGTGGTCGACCCAGGTGCTGGAAGTGCTCGCGGCGCTGTTTGTCGCGCCGCTGTTCCTCGGGTGGGTGAACATGTGCCGCGCATGGCTGCAGAACCGGCGCGCCCCGAGCCTGCTGCTCCCGTACCATGGTTTGCGCAAGCTCTTCCACAAGGACGCAGTAATTCCCGACACGGCCTCACCGCTGTTCCGGGCTGCGCCTTATGTCGTTTTTGGCGCGATGGTCGCGGTGGCCGCCATCATCCCATCGATGGGCACGCGGCTGCCTTTTTCATCGGCAGCCGATGCAATCGCGCTGGTCGGGCTGCTCGCGGTAGCGAGGGTCTTCCTGTCACTGGCCGCGATGGACATAGGCACGGCGTTCGGCACCATGGGCGCCCGGCGCGAAATGATGGTTGGCTTTCTCGCCGAGCCGGCCCTGCTGATGGTGATCTTCGTCGCGTCGCTGATTTCGGCAACCACGGCATTGCCACTGATCTCCGAGCGGCTGGCCACGCAGTCGCTGGGGCTCTACCCGAGCCTTGCCTTCACAGCGGTCGCTTTCACGATGGTGCTGCTCGCCGAGAACGCCCGGATACCAGTCGACAACCCGGCCACGCACCTCGAACTCACGATGATCCATGAAGCCATGCTGCTCGAGTATTCGGCGCGACACCTCGCGCTGATGGAGTGGGCGGCCGCGCTCAGGCTGTTCAACTACGCGTGCATAGGCTTCGCGCTCTTCGTTCCCTGGGGCGCGGCGATGGGAGAGGCGGGACCTTCCGACCTGCTGGTGTCGATCCCGGCCCTGATCGCCAAGCTCGCGGTGGCCGGCACCTGGCTCGCGGCGATCGAGACGCTTTCGGCCAAGCTGCGTGTCTTCCGTGCGCCTGAGTTTCTGGCCACGGCATTCCTGTTTGCGGTGCTCGGCATGCTCGTGCACCTGTTGCTCGGATCGTGACCACATGAGCGGCATGCCATTCGACCTGCAACTGCTGAACGCCTGCGCGGCATTGCTGCTGCTCGTGTCGTTCTCGATGCTGTCGCAGCGACGCATCGTGAGCCTCGTCAACCTGCTCGCGCTTCAAGGGGCGCTGCTGTTCTTCGCGACGCTGCTGCTCGCCTGGCGCACTGGGCAGGGCCACCTGTACGTGTCGGCGATGCTGACGCTGGCGCTCAAGGTCATCCTGCTGCCGTGGCTGCTGCACCGGATGATCCGGCGACTCGAGGTGTACTGGGACACCGAGCCGCTGATCAATACGGCCGGCACGATGCTGGTCGGGGTTGTCACGGTCGTGTTCGCCTTCGGGCTCGCGCAGCCGATCGCAGCACTGGCCAATACGGCCATGCGCAATGCCATCGGCATCGCAGTTGCGGTGATCCTGCTCGCATTCATCACGATGATCACGCGCCGCAAGGCGATGTCGCAGGTCGTGGGCTTCCTTTCGATGGAGAATGGGCTCTTCTTCGGTGCGATGAGCGCGACCTACGGCATGCCGATGATCGTCGAGCTTGGCGTCGCGCTGGACGTACTGGTGGCAATGCTGGTGCTGGGCGTGTTCTTCTTCCAGATCCGCGAGCAGTTCGACAGCCTCGACCTCCACCACCTCGAGTCGCTTCGGGAGGATCTCTAGGTGGAGTTCGCGATCATGCTGATCGTGCCGCTGGCGGGCGCCGTTTTTCTCGGTGCATTCGGCGCCCGACGCTGGGCTGCAGAGGCCAATGTCGGATTCAGCGGTGCGACGTTTGTCGCTGCATGCGTGCTGACGGCCCGCGTGTTGAGGGACGGCAACCTGGTCGCGGCGCGCGAACAGTTTTTCATCGACCCGTTCAACGTCTTCCTGGTCGTACTGACTGCCCTCGTCGGGTTCACGACCGCCATATTCTCGCGTCCCTACATGCGTATCGAGACAGAGCACGGTCGCATCAACACGCGGCGACTGCGCCTGTACCACAGCATGTACCAGCTCTTCATGGCGACGATGCTGGTCGCGCTCACCACCAATAACATGGGGTTGCTGTGGGTCGCGATGGAGGCCGCGACGTTGTCGACGGTGCTGCTGGTCACGCTGTACCGCACGCCGGCGAGCCTGGAAGCGGGGTGGAAGTACTTCATCCTGTGCGGCGTCGGCATCTCACAGGCGCTGTTCGGAACGATTTTGCTGTATTTCGCGGCGGAGAAGGTACTCGGCGCGCATGGCATGGACGCGCTGCTCTGGACCCATCTGGCGGCGGTGAAATCGCAACTCGAGCCACGAGTCCTGGGGCTCGCGTTCGTCTTCCTGCTGGTGGGCTACGGGACCAAGGTGGGGCTCGCGCCGTTGCACAACTGGCTGCCCGACGCGCACGCCGAAGGCCCGACGCCGATCTCCGCGGTGCTCTCCGGCCTCCTGTTGAACGTCGCGCTCTATGCCGTCGTGCGCTGCAAGGTGCTGGTGGAAGGGTCCCTGCAGAGCACGCTTCCGTCGAACATGCTGATGGGATTCGGCCTGCTGTCAGTCGTGCTCGCGGCGCTGTTCCTGTGGAGGCAGCGCGACATCAAGCGGCTGTTCGCGTATTCGTCCATCGAACACATGGGTATCGTGACATTCGCGTTCGGCATGGGTGGGCCGGTTGCCAATTTCGCGGCGCTGCTGCACATGACGGTGCATTCGCTCACCAAGTCGGCGATCTTTTTCGCGGTCGGCCATGCCGCGCAGAAGGTCGGGTCGCAGCGCATAGAGGACATACGCGGACTTATCACGCTGAACCCGACGATCGGATGGGGGCTAATGATCGGAACGCTTGCGATACTCGGGCTGCCGCCGTTCGGAGTGTTCGCGAGCGAATTCCTGATCCTTACCACTGCGATGAGGCAGCAGCCGTGGGCGACCCCGATCCTGCTGATGGCGCTGGGCGTCGCGTTTGCCGCCATCTTCAGCCGAGTACAGTCGATGGTTTTCGGCGAGACGAAGGCTCGCCGGTTGCCGCATCAGCCGGCCTTGCTCCCGGTCTTCGCGCACCTGGCAATCGTGCTGGCGCTCGGGCTCTACATCCCGCCTTACCTGGCGGAATGGTACCGCGCGGCCGCGCGCCTGATCGGGGGCGGCTGAGATGGCGTTTGCACGCTGGTGGGAACAGGCAGAGGCGGCCGCCGGCGGGCCCGGCATCAGGGCTTTTTCCGTGGACTCACCCGCCTGGCGCGCAGTGGCGCAGGACGTCGCGGCCAGTGGCGGTCGTCTGCTAGCGCTCTGGGGAGAAACGGCGGTGGCGGGGCCGGCGACGGTTCATGCTTTTTACCTCGCACAACGCGGCGCGCTCGCAGTGGAGCTGCGCATCAGGGATTCGGACGAGCGATATCCCGGCATTGATGACGTGTTTCCGTCGGCGAGCCGGATGCAGCGCGCGGTATTCGACCTGCACGGCCTGCGATCGACTGGTACGGATCAGCGACCGTGGCTGCGACACGCGCCATGGCCAGCGCGGTTCCATCCCCTGGCGGCAGGTTCGATCTGGCCGGGCGCGGAATCACCGGTTCCGGTCGACGACTACGCGTTCGTCCGGGTGGAAGGTGATGGCGTGCACGAAGTGCCGGTGGGTCCAGTGCACGCGGGCATCATCGAGCCCGGACATTTTCGCTTTTCGATCGTCGGCGAAAAGGTGCTGCGTCTCGAGGAGCGCCTCGGCTATGTCCACAAGGGCATCGAGCTACGCTTCCAGTCCCTCACTCTTCGTAAAGGCCACCGTCTTGCGGCCCGGGTCTCGGGCGATTCGGCGGTCGCGTTTTCCTGGGCCTATTGCCAGGCGCTCGAGGGGGCCGCGGGGGCGAGCATACCGCCCCGATCCGCGTGGCTGCGAGCGCTGGCACTGGAACTCGAGCGCATCGCGAACCACCTCGGTGACCTCGGCGCACTCGGCAATGATGCTGGCTTCGCCTTCGGGCTGGCACAGTTTTCGCGGCTGAAGGAGCAGTTGCTGCGAACGGTTGAGCAGGCGCTCGGCCAGCGCTACTTATTCGACTTCGTTTCGCCGGGCGGCACCAGCCGCGACATTACCGCGAATCAGGCAGCGGGCCTGGCAGCGCACGTGACATCCCTGGCCCGCCATGTGGTGGCGCTGAGGCGTATCTACGACGAGCACGCGGGAGTGCGTGACCGATTTGCGGCCGCAGGTACCGTGCCACCGGAACTTGCCGCAAGGCTCGGCCTCGTCGGCCTGGCCGGACGCGCGAGCGGGCAGGGCGTGGACCTGCGGTTGGATCTGCCGTGCCAGCCCTACCCGGAGCTCGAGCCCGTCAGCTGCGTCGGAAGCGATGGCGACGTGCTCGCGCGGGTGGCCACACGCTTTGACGAGGTCCGGGAATCCTGCAGGCTGGTCGCCCGAATCGTCGAAGCGCTGCCGGCCGGTCCCCACCAGGTTGGATTCGATGACCCTCCGGCGGGTGCGCGGGGCATCGGACTGATCGAAGGTTGGCGAGGTCCGGTGGTGGTATCGCTGGTTGCCGGCGAAGGCGGGTCCACCCGACGCTGTCATCCGCAGGACCCATCCTGGCTCAACTGGCCGGTGCTCGAGCACGCGATAATCGGGAACATCGTTCCCGACTTTCCGCTGATCAACAAGTCGTTCAACCTTTCCTACAGCGGACACGACCTGTAGCGCCCATGCTGAAGACGCTAAAGCATATTGTGTTGACCGGCATCGTTACCGAGGCTCCGCCCGCGGTCGACGAAGGGCTGCGCGTGCGCGAGGCGCTGGAGCAGGGTATCCGCGAGGTGCTCGGCCGGGCGTTGTGTATCCGCGCGGTCGACGCGGGTTCCTGCAACGGTTGCGAACTCGAGATCCACGCGGTGAACAACCCGATATACAGTCTGGAGTCGCTCGGCATCCGCTTTGTCGCGAGCCCGCGCCATGCTGACTTGCTGCTCGTCACAGGGCCTGTGTCGCGCCACATGGAAGTTGCGCTACGGCGCACGTACGACGCCACGCCCGACCCCAAGCTGGTGGTGGCGATCGGCGACTGCGGCGCCTGCGGCGGAATTTTTGGCGAGGGATACGCGAGTCGCGGAGCCGTTGCGAACGTGATCCCCGTGGACGTGGTGGTGCCCGGTTGTCCCCCGTCACCCGTGCGCATCATGGCGGGCATCCTGACCGCGCTCTCGGGACGGGTGAAGGGATCCTAGGAAACGCGGGGCGCTCGCTCGCGTAGTCGTACGCCTCGGCCGCCACCCGCACTCGAGACTCCGTCGCCGATCAGTTCGAGCCCCATGTTTTCCAGCGCCTGGACGACCTTGGTCAGCGAGTCGACGTTGCCGCGAATAACACCGTCGCTGGCCTCCATGCGCTGGATCGTGGGCAGCGAGAGGCGGGCGCGATCCGCAAGCGTTCTCTGGTCTATGCCGAGCAGCGCTCGAGCCGCACGCAGTTGTGAAGCGGTAATCATGTGCCGAACATCAGGACAGAAGTATCAACGCCCATAATGTACGCGCAGGGCGGGATTCCTGGCCATGTTTCTCGGCGGCCCTCCGACGGCCGATTCAGGGCGACCGGACCTCGGCACCGCGACGAAAAAACCCCGGCACGGTTGCCGGGGGTTCGACGATGGTGGAGGCGGTGGGAATTGAATCCTTGACGGGTTGGACGATTGCTGCGATCTAACTTATTCAATCCGAGATTTTTGGCAAATTGTTAGCCAAACTCGGTTCGCCGACTGGATCACGTGTCTGGAGCACCGTCGCTTGCGATCCGCAAATCAACGTCTGGAATCGGCTGCGGATTCAACCGGTCGATGCAACACCTGAACTCTGATCGTAGAGCGGAGGGTGTTGCAAATGAAGTACCGGACAAGGACTTTCTACAGCGAGACGGAGAAGGCCTTGATGTGGGAGCGCTGGCGGGAGGGTGAGTCGCTGCATGCGATCGCCCAGTTGTTCGATCGCAATCACACATCCGTCAGAGGCATATTGGCGAGAACCGGCGGCATCCGGCCGCCGCCGCGGCATCGCTGCGCACGGGCCCTGGCATTGGCCGAGCGCGAGGAGATCTCGCGGGGAGTGGTGGCCGGGCTGTCGGTTCGCGCGCTGGCGCGTACGGTGGCCGAGAAGCTGCGGCTCGAGTGGTCGCCGTACCAGGTGGCCGGGTGGCTCAAGCGCACGTACCCGCAGGACGAGGCCCGCCAGGTGTCCCACGAGACGATCTACCGGACGCTCTTCATCCAGGCCCGCGGGGCCCTCAAGAAAGAGCTGTTGCAGCATCTGCGGCGAAATCGTGCGCTGCGTCGCTCACGTCACCACACGCAGAAGACCCCTGACCATGGCCGGATCACCGGGACTGTGTCGATCCGGGAGCGACCAGCCGAAGCTGAGGACCGGGCGGTGCCCGGTCACTGGGAGGGCGATCTGTTCTTCGGTAGCCACAACAGCCAGATCGCCACGCTGGTGGAGCGGCAGACGCGCTACGTAATGCTGGTGAAGGTGGCGGGCAAGGACACCGAGACCGTGGTGAATGCGCTCATCAAGCAGGCGCACAAGCTGCCGAGAGAGATCTACAAGTCGCTGACCTGGGATCGCGGCAAGGAGATGGCGGACCATCAGCGCTTCTCGTTGGCGACCGACGTGCAGGTGTACTTCTGCGATCCGCAGCAGCCTTGGCAGCGTGGCTCAAACGAGAACACCAATGGTCTGCTGCGTCAGTACTTCCCAAAAGGGATGGACCTGGCGGATATTAGTCAGAGCAAGCTCAATGCAATCGCTCGTCGACTCAACGAACGCCCCCGGAAGACGCTCGACTTCGAGACACCGGCAGAGCGCTATGGCCAATGTGTTGCGTCGATCGGTTGAATCCGCAGCCCAAGTGCGGTCGTATCGACACAGTGCCGAAAGCTGACGTTCGCCGGCGTCATCGACCAGCACGAGCCGAGCCACGCTGGCGATCACGCCACTGCCTGGGACTCGCCCCTGCCCAGTTGCGAAAGGCTCGTGAAAAGACGTTCGGGTCCGAACAGTGCAGGGCGGCCGCAATCTCCAGGACTGGCAGTCCAGTGTCCCGCAGCAGCTGCCGCGCCAGTGCGAAGCGCGTCTGATCGACCAGCTTCTGCAGATGCGTTCCGTGCGCATGGAGTCGTTTTCTCAGGGTTCGCTGGTGAATGCCGAAGAAACGCGCCACGTCGTCCGCCGAGGTGGCGCCGTTGAGCACAAACTGTGGCAGCGCGCATTCAACCTGCTCCGCGAAGGTCATCGCGGCGTGCTCTTCTTCGCGCGCAATGGCGCGGTTCAGCATGCGGCGCAGTGCAGGGTCGGTGCCGGCGATCGGTTGCTCGAGCCACGACGATGCGAAGACGACACCGCAAGCTTCGGCATCGAACCGGAGCCTGGTCCGGAACGCGCGACGGAAGGCTGCCGCATCCGTCGGCCGCACGTGTGAAAACTGGACGCATGTCGGCAACCACGACGGGCCGCAGAGTTCCTGCAGCGAGCGGTAGCCGATGGCGATGGCAGCGTCGTAGATCTGCACCTTTGATGAGGCGCCCTGTCCGTACGCCGAGTAGCCGAGGAGCACGCTCGACTGTTCGCGTTCCAGCAGGACCGGGACGGCACCGCGGTCATGCAGGTGAAGGTGCAGGAGCAATGCCCGCAGGGCTTCGCCGACGGTGGCCGAGTTCCGCATCAAGTGACCGATCTCACCGAGGGCCTGGAGGCGAAAGCGCTCGCCGACCAGAAGGCCGAAGTGCCCGCATCCGGTGAAGTCCGCGCAGACGGACAGGAGGTGGGCGAGGGCTTCGAACGGGAGGCGGCTTTCCGGATTCCTGAACAGCCGCAGGTCTATTCCGGCGCGGGCGAACGCGTGGCGGGGTGCGACCCCGAGTTCCGTCAGCACATCGGGGATGGCCATGAGGGGGCCGATCCGGACGTCGCCGGCCATGCTGGAGAACGATGGCGACGGCGGCCTCCGCGCAGAATGCTTAGCCACCTCTTGTCCCCCGTAATCCCGCTCTCACCATGAGACCCCTCGACTCCTATGTGTTGGTCCCTGCAACTTGGGAAACCCGCGTGCAGACGGTAGTCGTCGAGGGCCGTATTTGCAAGGTTTTGCGTCTGCTGAGTTGCTAGTCTTCCCATTGATTCCAGCCTCGACGACCGCTCAGGAGAGCGAAATGACCAAGTCCCTTGTCGCCGGCGCGTTTGCGACCGCGCTGTTCCTTTTCGCTGGCCTCGGCACCGTCAGTGCGCAGTCCGTGTCCGGCGCGCAAGCCTCGCCGGCGTACAAGTACTCGACTCCGATCGCACCCGGCGTCGCCGTGCCGGACAGGCTCGAAAGCTCGATCGGTACCCTGAACCTGCACTACGGCTATCCCGACGCCGGCACGGTCGAGACGATCTACGACAACCTCGATCGTTCGCGCGCGCTGCAGGCCTACCTGATGGCCATACCGATCGTGAATCAGGCCGGAATGCGCGACTCGCTCCGCCAATTCGGGCCGGACAACCAGACCGACGTAATCTGGGAAAATCTGGTCGATGCGAGGTCTGTGGAACTGACGGCGAACGACAACACGATCTACAACTTCATCTGGCTCGACACGAAGAAGGGCCCGCTGGTACTCGAGATTCCTCCCGAGGTCCTGGGCGGCATCAATGACTTCTGGTATCGCTGGGTCGCTGACGTGGGCATCACCGGCGAAGATAGGGGCGAAGGTGGCAAGTACCTCGTGCTTCCGCCCGGATACGAGGGCGACGTCCCGTCGGGCTACGTCGTGGTGAGGCCGAGCACGTTTGGCAACTGGCTGTTCTTCCGCGCGTTCGTCGTCGACGGCTCGACGGCGCCCGGCGTCGAGTCGGTGAAGAAGCACCTGAAGATCTACCAGTTGTCGGACGCAGGCAATCCGCCGCCGATGAAGTTTGCAAATGGTTCCGGAGTCCCCGCGAATTTCGTTGCGCCCGGCGATTTCGCGTTCTGGGAGCTCCTGAACAAGGTCATCCAGGAAGAGCCGCCCGGAGGAAGCGATCCAACGATGCTCGGCCTCTTCGCCTCCGTCGGTATCGTCAAGGGGCAGCCGTTCAATCCCGACGAGCGCATGAAGAAGATCCTCACGGACGCCGCGAACATCGGTGCCGTCACGGCGCGAACGATCGCTTTCAAGGTTCGCTCGAGCGACGCCTATTTCTACCCGAACAGCACGTGGCGCCTGCCGTTCTTCGGCGGCTACAAGTTCGAAAGCGCGCCCGGCGTGACGAACATGGACGGCTACATCCAATATTATTACTTCGCCACCGGCGTCACGCCCGCGATGGAGATGAAGATGGTCGGCAAGGGATCGCAGTATCCCTGGTCGGTCCAGGACGCCAGCGGCCACCCATTCGACGGCGGCAAGGCGTACCGGATGCACCTGCCGCCCAATGTCCCGGTAAAGGATTTCTGGTCGGTCATCGTGTATGACAACCAGACGCGATCAATGGTCCAGACCGATCAGAAGTCTCCGAGCGTCAGCAGCCAGAACAAGGATTTGAAGGTCAATGCGGACGGCTCGGTGGACGTCTACTTCGGACCCAAGGCACCCGCGGGAATGGAGAACAACTGGGTGCAGACCATTCCGGGCAAGGGCTGGTTCATGATCCTGCGGTTGTACGGCCCGCTCGAGCCGTGGTTCGACAAGACCTGGCGCCCCGGAGAGATCGAATTGCAACGCTGAGTCCCGACATCGCGCGGGTGATTCTGCGGCCCAACGATTTGCTCGGCCGACCGCAGGAACAGCGGCCTTTCGGCTGTTGTTGCCACGCCGGCCTGAGCGGGCAATGAGCGTCCGCTTTGTAGCGTAGCCAACTTCTGCTCAGGGTCGATTTGAGACAGTCGCTCGGCGTGGGCAATGGTCTCCTTTTCAAGACGAAAGGAGACGCTCATGGACATGCTCGTTGGCCGTCACCACGCCCCTTGGAACCGGGGCAAGCTACTTGGCCAGAAGGCCCCGCTGAAGCCCAGAGAGACCTGGGCCATAAGGGTTCGCCTGCAACTAGGCCGCAGGTCGCGAGACCTCGCAATGTTCAACCTGGCGATCGACAGCAAGCTTAGAGGCTGTGACCTCGTCGGCCTCCGGGTTCAGGACGTGGCGCCCTGTGGTCACGTCGCGGCTCGGGCTATCGTGATGCAGCGCAAAACCCTGCGGCCAGTCCAATTCGAGCTAACCGAGCAGACACGGGAGGCGGTGTCGGGATGGATTGCGATGGGGTGCCTGCGGCCGGATCAGTACCTGTTCCCGAGCCGAATCGCCGCATCCCCGCATATCTCGACTCGGCAGCACGCCCGGATCGTCCGGCGCTGGGTGACATCAATCGGCCTCGACCCGACCGCGTACGGCACGCACTCCATGCGCCGGACCAAGGCCACGCTGATCTATCGTCGGACCCGGAACATCCGGGCGGTCCAATTGTTACTCGGGCATACGAAGCTGGAGAGCACCGTCCGCTATCTGGGGATCGAGTTGGATGACGCGTTGGAGATCGCGGAACAGACAGAGGCTTAATGCGATCCATGCCGGAAGCGACCGCCCTCGTGGCGGTCTGCTTCCGACCCAGGGCCGACATTCCGTGGCAGCGCAATAAGGCGTCAGGCAATGACACGACACCGGTCAGTGACCCTCAGCAACGACCGGGAAATGACCCTTGCTACCGACACCGGAGTAGTCTAGGTCCGGCCGTGCGGGTGAGGGGGGCAGAGGTTCGCTATGAATGCTGAAGTGCTGTTCCAGGCCATCGAAGCGGCGGCGGTGGTCGTCGGTGTGGCGTTTGCCGTCTACGAGACGCGGAGGTATCGGCGGGAACGAAATCGCGAAGCCGCGATGGAATTGCTCCACGCGTTTCAGACGCCGGAGTTCGCGAAAGCTCTCGTGCTCGTCTACAGGTTGCCTGCTGGTTTGTCGAAACAGCAGATCGAGAGCAGTCTTGGCGAGGACCTCCATCTCGTATATGCAATGACAACGACTTGGGAAAGCATTGGCGTGCTGATTTTTCGAGGCGAAGTCAGCATTGACCTGGTGGATGATTTCTTCAGCGGTCCGATCGTTGTGTCCTGGCGCAAGCTCCAGAGTTATTTCATCGATGAGCGCGGGGAGACTGGCAGGGAAACTGTCGGGGAGTGGTTTCAGTGGCTGGCGGAGCGGTTTGCGGAGCGCGAAAGCGCAGCTCCCCCAGTGCCCGCCCACGTCCAGTATCGGGATTGGCGGCCTCGCTGAGATCCGGCCCCGCGCCGGGTTTCCCGTGTCGGGCGAGCGCTCAATTACCAGTCGCTAAATCGAGCGGCGCGTCCTTCGGGCGGGCGGCGAGTTCGGCGCGCTGGCGTACCATGTCGCGCCCGATGTCTGCGAACAAGGCCTTGAATTCCGGTTCGTTGCGGATCGAGGCGAGGTTGGGGTCGAAGTCACGGTAGTAGCGCCAGTACGGGCCGCGCCAGCCGGCCCGTTCCGCCTCTCGAAGTACAGCCAGAGCTTTGGCTTTGTCGCCGCGCAGGGCGTGGATCTGCACGTCGGCAATTCCGTAGCCCCTCACGCCGAGACGTGGGATCGTCCGGACGACCTGCTCGGCGCGATCGAGAAGGGCGCCTGCGGCGGCGTCCTCCCCGGCCGCCCGCAGGACCGGTGCGACATCGATTGCAGCCTGCCAGTTCGAGCCATCTATCGTCGGTGACGTTGATGCAAGCAGTGCCGGATAGGCCTTTGCGTACCTAAGCCGCGCCGCTTGATAGTTGCCCTGCTTCAGGTCGGCGTCGCGTAGCCACCGCAGCACAGCGTCGGGATCGCCTGTCCACGAGTCGAGCGCCAGGAGCCGCTGGGTATCCTTCAGCGCGGCGCCCCACTCGCCCGTGTTCATGTGCATTTCCGCGGACACCATCAACACCGCCGCATGGCCCGGCCACCGCTTGCGGGCGGCCTCGATCACGCGGGTCGCTGCGACGTCGTCGCCCAGGTCGAAGTAAAGGCGGGCGCGAAAGAACTCGAGCAGCGGGTTCTCCGGGTCCAGCGCGGCGGCTCGCTGCAGCAGCGGCACCGCTTCGGCAAATCGATTGCGCGCGTAGGCGTCGAGGACACCCGCCTGCCTGTACGGCATGGGCATCTCGGGGTCGATCTCATTGGCCTTCCGGAAGCGGTCCGCAGCCTCGTCGAATCGCCCGACCGACACCAGCGCCCGGCCCAGATCCGTATTGACGATGGCCGACAGGGGATCGAGTTCAACGGCCTTCTCCGCCGCGGCCAGCGCTTCGTCACGGTGACCGAGACCTCCGGCGTTTCTGCTGAACCGCTGGTATGCGGCGGCATAGTTGGGATTCAGTGCGATCGAGCGACGGTACAGCGGATCGGCCCGATCGTATTGCCCCCGAAAGGAGCGAATGAGCGCCGAGGACGCCCACGCCTCGGCGAGGTTCGGGTCGAGTTCCAGGGCCGTAGCGACGGCTGCGTCAGCCCTGGCGAGGTTGACGTCCTCCTGCGCACCCGCATGCTCGATCTGCAAGGTGAGCGAGTCCGAGAGTCCCACGTAGGCCAGCGCGAACTCTGGATCAAGGTCGATCGCCTTCTGGAAGAAGCGCTCGGCGTCGGAAAGGGTCTCGGCGGTGCGTCGCGACATGCGTTGCCGGCCTAGCTGGAATGCCTCCCAGGCTGCGAGGTTCCGCGTTGGGACGATATCGACCCGCGCCTTCTCGGCGGCGGTCAGCGTGGTCTCGAGTGCGGCGGCGATCGAGGTTGCGACCTCGCTCTGGATCGCGAAGATGTTGGCTGCCGTCAGCTCGCGATCATAGGACTCGGCCCACAGGTGGGCATCGCTCACCGTATCGATCAGCTGGGCCGTCACCCGGACACGGTCACCGGCGCGCTGCACGCTGCCCTCGAGGACCCGCGTCACACCGAGCTTCTCGCCGATCTCCTTCGTCGAGAGCTTCGTGTCGCGGAACTGCTCGACGGAGGTGCGCGCGATGACCTTCATCGCGCCGATCTTGGTCAGCTGCGTCAGGATGTCGTCGTGGATGCCGTCGACGAAGAAAGCGTCCTTGTGCTCGTCACTGCGGTTCTCGAACGGCAGCACGGCGACCGAGGGGCGAGTGTCTGCAGCGGCTGTGTTCGCCATTGGGGCACCTGCAGGACTCGCTGCCGTGGCGGTGGTCTGGATTTGGGCGCCGTGGGAGCCATAGAGCCAGAGTGCACCGCCGCCGAGGAGCAGCAACAGCGCGATGAGCGCGAGTTCGGTGCGGACGGGTTTCTGGTGGCCGCGGTCGCCGTGATACCAGGCGAGGGTTAGGGCGATGGGGAGGCCGATTGCGAACGCCAGCGTGACGAGGCGCAGTAACTGCGCGGGCCAGTCATAGGTGTCGGCGAGGAACTGCAACACCTGCAGCAGACCCCAGGCGCCTGCGGCGTAGGCGATGCCCCACTGCACCACCTTGCGGCGGGTCAGTCTGGCCCAGGTGCTTTCGCTCTCCCCCTCGCTCGCGTCGCTCACGCGGTCCTCCCTGTCGCGACCGAGTGTAGCGGGATTACCAGCCGGAGGTCTCTGGAGTGTCCGGTTCCGGGTCGCTCAGGTCATGGCATCAAGGACCGCTCATGGCCGTTAGTCCTTTGCCGGCTAGGTCTGCTTCCGACCCTTTGCAGCCGGTCACGAGTGGCCGCTCGCAAGCACACGACGGTGTTGCTCAGTTCGTGCGCGTCAGTGTCAGCGGCACGCGCACGAGGTCGCGGTCGAGCCAGCCGTCGTTGTTACGCATGTAGTACAGGTACGGCGTCCGCCCCGCCCGCTCGAAATTGACCGTGGTGTCGGCGTGATCGACCAGCGACGGATACAACGTCGGCAACGTTTCGACCGCTCCGGGGCCGGGGGTAACCGCAGGGCAGTAGGTCAACTTCGCTTCAGCCAGCAACTGCGGCTCACTCCAGTGAATCAGGTCGGTCGACAGCGAGAAAAAGTAGCCGCACACGATCCGACCATCAACCCAGCGGGGTGTCGGAGCCACCAGTAGGTATCGGCTCAGGTAGGTGCTGTAAACAATGTGCCCGCCGCCCAGGCCATCGATCTGCCTGCTGAGAAATGTGCACATGGGTACTGCGCTGCCAGTCACGTACGGACTCATCATACGGAGGCCGAAGCTGCTGCCATCCCAGGCGCGCCAGCTGGCCGGATCGTCGAGCCGGTCGGTGCGCATGACACAAAGTCCCCGGCCGTCAGAGAACTTGGACGGGAAGAGTTCGATCAGCGAGTAGTAATAGCCGTCGCCAGCCCGCACCACGTTCGTTGGTGCCCTGTAGCCCTCGGCAAAGTAATAGCTGGGTGAGGGCACGCCGGGAGGCGGGGGCACCCAGATATCGGGAGCGGGCGCTACGACGTGCTGCGGCGGCGACGGTTTCACAAATGTTCCGCCACCGTCATCGGACACCGCATACGTAATCGAGTTGTACCAGCACGGGTTGCCGGGCGACGGATCCCCCACGCGGCATGTGCTCGAAATCGCGTCGTGAAACTCATTGTGAATCAGCGCATGCCAACGAGTGCCCACTCGATAGACGACCCACAGCCATTCCCAGTTCTCGTATGACTCGGCAGTTCTGAGATCGGCCGACACGAGCGCTGCGCGACTGCAGTCGCGACTGAGTGAATTGAAGTCGGCGCCGCGACTCAGGTAGTGACGCGGTGCGTTGCCGTCGATCAGCACCAGGCTGCCGTCTTCGGCCCGCACAAAGCGAGCCGGTTGGTCCGGAAGATCGAGGTCCTCGCACCGGTCAGTCGTGTAGTCGAACACGACCTCCTTGGCGCCGACCGCCACGCTGATGAGGATCGGGGTGAGCCCGAGCCCGAGCTGGCCTTGCACGCCGTCCACGGTGGCGACGACGGTCACGTCTCCGGTACCCCAGGCCTGCAGCACGCCACTCGCGGAGACCGGGGCGATGGCAGGATTCGAGCTGCTCCAGGTCGCCACTTTGCCCGGCAGCGCATTGCCGAACTGGTCGCGCGCGATTGCGGTGAGCTGCACCGTGTCGCCCTCGTAGGGCGACAGCGTCGGGCTCGTCACGATGACGCTGGCCGTCACGGCCGCCGTTGCCGCCGCATCAAATGCGACTGCTGGGAGCGTGCCCGAGGTTGCAACCACGCGGTTTGCACCGAGCTCGGGACCAAGCGTCCAGGTCGTCGTTGCGACACCAGTGCTGTCGGTCGAACTGGTGGTGGGTGTCACCGACCCGCCGCCCGCAACCACGGTCCAACTGACCGATGCCCCCGGAACCGCTCGTCCAGAGCCATCCTTGACCGAAACGCTGAGAGCCATGGGCAGTGCCGATCCAGCGACGCCGGTCTGGCCGTTCCCCGACACGATCGTGATCGAGGCCGGCACAGGCGGCTTCTTGTGGCCGCCACCACCGCCACCGCCACAGGCCACAAGGGCTAGCGATGCAACGCCAATTACGATGACGCGCGCGAGCTGCGACCACATAAGAGCCCCTCCTTTGTGCGTTCCGCTCCGACAAGCAGGCTCAGGCATTCCGTCGGCCGAGACCTGATCGTGTGGTCAGCATCTGCTGACGCAGCGGAAATCGACATAGTGGATGTTGGTACCAAGGGGGCGGTGGCCGGTCGCAAGTGACCGCTATGCGGAACGCAAAAGGAACCCTTGACGGTCCGTATATGGACCCCACCCCACTTTGCCAGCACTCCGTATTCCGGCGACAAGGTACGACTGCTCACGTATATCCGGCCTCTGTCTGACCTCGATCAGTCGAGGTCGGGCCACGATGGGCTATTCGCGCGTCGGCTCCTCATTGCTTCTTCGGGCTTCACGCCCGTGGACATTCCCAGGTTATTCCGACGCCGGTTCGACCTGTTCGCCATCACTCGGGATGCTCGCAATCGCGGTGGATGATCTCCTCTGGTCAGTCGGGACGCCCGGCCTCAGGCCGCCACGTGCTCCGGTTCGTAGTTCGTTCCGTGCCTCAGCATTGCCCACGCGATCCGGGCCAGCTTGTTCGCCAGTGCGACCGTCGCGACGTTCGGATGTGATCGCTCGGCCAGGGCCACCGCCCAGCGATTGAGTCGATCCGGCTTGCCGGCCGCCGTGCGCAGCGCCGAGCGCGCGCCGTGGATCAACAGCGTGCGGACGTACTTGTCGCCGCGCTTGCTGATCCCGAACAGCTTCTCCTTGCCGCCGGAGCTGTGCTGACGCGGCGTGAGGCCGAGCGCAACGGCGAGTTCACGACCGCTCCGGTACTGGCGGCCATCGCCCACGAGGGCGTAAAGCGCGCTGGCCGTCAGCGGACCGATCCCCGTGAGCTGCTCGAGGCGACCGACCGGCTCGTGCTCGCGAACGATTGCGGCAATCTCCCGATCGAGCTCCCGCACCCGCTCGTCGAGTTGCTGCAGGTCGCGGTACAGACCGGCCAGCAGCGACCGGAAGCGCACCGTCAGGCCATTCTCGGCATCCTCCAGCCACTCCGGCACTGCACGCCGCAGGGAACTGAGCTCGCGAGGCGCCACCAGACCGTACTCATAGACGAGTCCGCGCAGCTGGTTTGCCTTCGCAGTGCGTTCCCGGATCAGGCTCGATCGCACCCGATGCACCGCCTGCAGATCCTGCTGCTCGACGGTCTTCACCGCCACGAAGCGCATGCTCGGCCGGCCCATCGCCTCGCAGATCGCCTCGGCGTCGTTCGCATCGGTCTTGTTCGTCTTCACGTACGGCTTCACGAACTGCGGGGCGATCAGCTTCACGCGGTAGCCCTTCGACTGCAGAACCCTGGCCCAGTGATGCGCGCCGCCGCAAGCCTCCATGCCGATCTCGCAGCCCGGCTCGACGTCACGCTCGACGTCCGCGATCCAGCGCGAGCGCTTCAGCCGCTTGCACCACGCCGGACGCTCTGCGCGATCAACGCCGTGCACCTGGAAGACCTGCTTCGCCAAATCCACACCCACGCGAGTAAGCTTCATGACGACCCCTCCTCATTCCGTGACTGGTGATTTCACAGCTCCAGTCTGGCACTCGATGCCGTAGGAGTGGGGAGGGGTCCATCCCATTGCTTATGGCCGAGAGCAGCCGGTCACGAAACAAGCGATTTCCCTTGATAGCCGGTAGGCAACGTCCCCCATTTGATCAAGACGCGTACGCGTAAAGGTGCAAATTGAACGCCCCATGGCCGACCTCAGACAAGGGCTTCACGCCGACTCTCGGTTTCCAACGACCGGTGAATTTCCCGGGGCAGGCCCGATTCGGGGCCCCGTAGGCTGGCGGGCACCGCGACCCGAAAGTAATAGGTCCCGTGCCGGCTCCGCGATAGGTGGCAAGCCTGTTTGCGTTGTTTCCGATTCATTGGTGGAGGCGGTCCTTGGATCACCGCGGCCACCCAGAAAAGGAAAATCCCGCAAAATCAGCGGGATATCCTCGTAGTGGTGGAGGCGGCGGGAATCGAACCCGCGTCCGCAAGCCCTACGTTCCAGGACCTACATGCTTAGCCGTCTCTTTATTTCTCGTCGAACGCTACCCGAGTGGCAGGGAAGACGTTCAACCAGCTCAGGTGCATTTTAGCGAGCCAGCCCTCAGCACACTGGACCCGCGAGCTTGTGAGCGCGTCCCTCGGGTCTGGATGCACAAGCACATGCCAGTCGAGGGTTAGGCGGGGTTAAGCCGCCAGAGCGTAGTTGTCTTCGTTGGCAACTAGTTGTTTGCAAGCGGTTTAACGAGGAACCTTGCACCTCGGCATGCACATGGAGTTTCGCGACCCACGTCGAAACCGGTCGCCCCCAGATGAACGTCACTAGTGTAGGGCCGGGGGGCGGGAAAGCAAGGCAAAGGTCGGCGGCCAACGCGAAAATGGCGACTTGCCACTGGTAGCCGCCGAGTGGTCAGCGCCGCGACCTGAGCACCCTGGCCTTTTCCCGCTGCCAGTCGCGGTCTTTTTCGGTCGCACGCTTGTCGTGCGCCTGCTTGCCCTTGGCGAGCCCGATTTCCAGCTTCGCCTTGCCGTGCTTCCAGTAGAGCTTGAGCGGCACGATCGTGTGCCCCTTGCGCTCCACGGCACCGATGTAGCTGTCGAGTTCGCGCCGGTGCAACAGCAGCTTGCGGGTACGGGTCGGGTCGGCGATGACGTGCGTCGAAGTCGTCTTGAGTGGCGCGATGTGGGCACCGATCAGCCAGGCTTCGCCGTTTTTCACCAGCACGTAACCCTCTGTGATCTGCGCCTTGCCGGCCCTGAGGCTCTTCACCTCCCAGCCCTGCAACACCATGCCCGCCTCGGTGCTCTCCTCGATGAAATACTCGTGGCGCGCGCGCTTGTTCAGCGCGATCGGCGGATGTTCCTTGCTCTTTTCCTTGCTGGGGGCTGCCATGGCGAATCGTCCGGGCTGGTCGCACATTCTAGCGGTCCCGCATAAACTTGCGCCGCGTTCTGGATCGCAGCATGGCAATACACGAAGTCCGGCGCAGTGCGCTGGTGATTTTCAGCCCCGAGCAGATGTTCGACCTCGTGATCGATGTCGAGCGCTATCCCGAATTCCTGCCCTGGGTGGGCGGCGCGAGCCTGCACGACAAATCCGACCATGACCTGCTCGCGACGCTGGAAATGCAGCGGGGCGGCGTGCGTGAGCGTTTCTCGACGCGCAACACGTTCGAGCGCCCTTCGTTCATGACGATGAGCCTCGTGGACGGGCCGTTTCGCCTGCTGGAGGGCCGGTGGACGTTCACGCCGATCGGCTCCGCTGGAACTCGGATCGAACTCGAGATGCGCTTCGAATTCGCGAGCCAGGTGGTTTCGATGCTGTTCGGCAAGGCCTTCGAGCAGAGCTGTAACAGCCTCA
Organism: uncultured Gammaproteobacteria bacterium; assembly: GCA_963732415.1. Lineage (GTDB taxonomy): Bacteria > Pseudomonadota > Gammaproteobacteria > Steroidobacterales > Steroidobacteraceae > RPQJ01. Next base: position 617,104 of record CAVSZK010000019.1, on the reverse strand, counting down.
TCGACGCGTTCATCGCGCGCGCGCGGAAGAAGCATGTCGGGGCCTGAGGAGGCGCCGGTCGTCGAGGTCGCCTACGCAATGCCGGATCGCCAGGATGTCGTACGCGTGCTGTTTGCCAAGGGGATGACCGCACTCGGTGCGGTCGAGGCGTCGGGCCTGCGGGAACTGCACCCCGAACTTTGCGGCCGCTTGCTGGACCTCGGCATTTTCGGCCAACAGGTGCTCCCGGACCGGCCGCTTAAGGGCGGCGACCGGGTCGAGATCTACCGGGCGCTCAAGAGGGATCCACGCGAGGCGAGGCGCAGGCTAGCCGCCCAGGGCAGGACGATGGGGCCCACCGGACCTGCGCGCGGCCGGTAAAAGGCAGGTCGCGGCGGAATTGCCAGCGCCGCGTGGCTTGCCCGTCAACCGCCGCCGGGCGGCGTCACGGCAGGGGGCAGGGTTTCGGACGCCGGGGCCGGCGCTGGCGCGGCGACTGTGTCGGACCCGACCGGGGCGGCTGGCGTCCCGGTCGATTTCGCGCCACCGGCTTCCGCAGCCGCCTCGGCCGCCACCCTCTTGTCGCGCTCCGCCCGGACGCGCTTGGCGACGTCGGATTCCTCGGGCAGGTCCAGCTTGTCGACGCTGGTCACCTTGTCGCCCTCGAACCGTACGACGAAGTGAGCGCGGTCGACACGCTTGTCGCGGCCTCTCTGCAACGTGTAAACGTAGTCCCAGCGGTCCGGCTCGAACGGGTCGGACACCATCGGCGTGCCCAGCACGTAGCGGACCTGGCTGCGCGTCATGCCGACCTTGATCTGGTCGATCTCGTCGAGCTGCAGCAGGTTGCCTTGCTGAATCGTCGGCCGGTATACGCAACCGCTCGACAATAGAGCGGCGGCGGCAGCCGCGGCGGCAACGATCAGGACCGTGGTTCGGCGCAGACTGGAATTTAGATGAATCGGCTGCATCGGTGTGGAGTTGCCGGCCCGTGCCAGCGATAATGGCCGCGGATCATACAGGAACCGCGCCCCCGCGCGGACGCCCGAGGTCGTGACACAGATGGAATCCTCGCAGCTTCGCCGGGCCGGCCTCAAGATCACGACGCCCCGCCTGAAGATCCTGGACATACTGGCTGGCAGTCAGCCGCGGCACATGAGCGCCGAGGACGTCTATCGTCGCCTGATCGAGTCGGACGAGGACATAGGGCTCGCAACCGTCTACCGCGTCCTGACCCAGTTCGAGGGGGCGGGCCTCGTCACTCGTCATCACTTCGAGGGCGGAACCGCGGTATTCGAGCTGAACGAAGGCGAGCATCACGACCACATCGTCTGTGTTGACTGCGGCCGGGTCGAGGAGTTCACCGACGAGAGCATCGAGGAACGGCAGCGCTCGATATCGAAGCGCCTCGGCTTCGAACTGCGCGACCACTCACTCACGCTCCACGGCCACTGCGTGCGCGAGAACTGCCCCCACCGCGGGCAGAAGCGCTGACGCCGCGCCGGGCGACGCGCGGCCGTCCAGACTCGAGCATTTCCCGCGCATGTTCGCGCGCGCGATCCGTCACGCTTGCGCCACCGAGCATCCTCGCCAGTTCTTCGACCCGTGCCTCGTGGTCGAGCAATTCGAGCGCAGTGCGCGTCACGCCGCCCGAGGCGCGCTTGGCGACGCGCACCTGCCGGTCCGCCTGCGAGGCGACCTGCGGCAGGTGGGTCACGCAGAGCACCTGCCCGGAGGTCGAGAGCGCGCGCAGTTGCCGCCCCACCATCTCCGCGACGGCGCCGCCGACGCCAGCATCCACCTCGTCGAACACCAGGCAGGGAAGGTGTGCCGCGTCGAGCGTTGCAACCTGCAGCGCCAGGCTGATCCTCGAAAGTTCGCCGCCCGATGCGGTCCTGGCCAGTGGGCGCGCCGGCTGGCCCGGATTGGCGCTCACCAGGAACTCGATGTCGTCCGCTCCGTGTTCTGCCCGGGTGAGCGGCGTCGTCGTCTCGACCCGGGTTTCAAAGCCGCCGCCGTGCATGCCAAGGTCCTGCATCAGGCGCGTCACCTTGCGATCGAGCGCTGCGCCCGCGTCGCGCCGCCGCCCGGACAACGCCCGTGCGGCGGACTCGTAGACATCGAGGGCTGCCGCCGAGCGCCGCTCGAGTTCCGCGGCGTCGACCGCGGACGAATTGAGCCCCGCCAGCTCCGCCGACAGTCGCTCGCGCAGCGCGGCCAGTTCATCCACCCCGACGCGATGCTTGCGGGCTACCGCCTCGAGCGCAGCCAGCCGCGCTTCCACCAGTTCCTGCCGTGCGGGATCCGCTTCGAGCGACTGCGAGTAGCGGCCGAGTGTCGTAAGCGCCTCGCTGCAGGCAATGCCTGCCTCGTCGAGCAGGTCAGCCGCCGGGGCCAGCGCCGGGTCGATGCCGGCAAGCTGCCGAAGCAGTGACCGTGAACGCGCGATGGCAGTGGCCGCGCCGTTGTCGCCAGTGGCCAGCAGCTCCTCGACCTGCCGCGTACCTTCGACGAGGCGACCGAGGCTGGTCACGCGGCGACGCTCATCCGCAAGCTCTGACGCCTCGTTCGGCTTCGGGTCCAGGGCGTCGAGTTCCGTCACGTAGTGCGAGAGCATTTCGAGGCGATGTTCCCGGTCGCGTCCCTGGTCCTGCAGCGCCACGCGCTGCTGTTCCAGCGCCCGCCAGTTGCGATAGGCGTCGCGCACCGCGGCCGATTCCTTCGCCAGGCCGCCACTGCCATCCAGCAGTTCACGCTGGTAACCACGCCTCGAGAGCGACTGGAACTCGAGCTGGCCGTGAACGTCGACCAGATGCTCGCCCAGTGCGCGCAGTGACTGCACCGGTACGGTCCGGCCGTTGATGTATGCACGACTCCTGCCGTCGGCCGCGACCACCCGTCGCAGGTGTGCCTCTCCTTCGTGCCCGATTGACTGGGCGTCGAGCCAGGCGCAGGCAGAGGCGTTTTCCCCAAGGTCGAATGCGGCGGAGACCTCGGCTCGCTCGGCGCCATGACGCACCGCGGTGCTGTCCGCGCGTCCCCCGACCGCGAGCAGCAATGCGTCTACCAGGATGGACTTGCCGGCTCCGGTTTCGCCGGTCAGCGCCGTGAAGCCCGGCTCGAGTTCGAGTTCGACGGCTTCGACGATAGCGAAGTCGCGGATCTGCAGGTGGGTGAGCATCGTCGCGCGGGTCGCCGGGTCAGTCGCCGGCAGGTGGCCCGTTGCGCCCGCCACGACCCCAGTGAAGCTTGGAGCGAAGGATCCGGAAATAATCGTGTCCCGGGGGATGCAGCAGCGTCGCGCTCACGGCCGCACGCTCGATGCGCAGGCGCATGCCCGGTTCGAGTTCGCACACGGGCATCCCATCGCAGACTACCTGCGCGCGTGTTTCCGGCCGGCCGGCAAGTTCGATCTCGACGACGCTGTCGGCACTCACCACGATCGGTCGGTCCGATAGCGTGTGCGGGCATATCGGGACCAGCACGATGGCGGCCAGCCCGGGGTGCACGATCGGACCGCCGCAGGACAGGGCGTACGCGGTTGAGCCCGTGGACGTCGAGACGATGAAGCCGTCTCCCGCGTGCGTGTTGACGAACGCGCCATCGACCCAGGTCCGGAGGTCGAGCATGCGGCCGGTGTCGTGCTTTGCGACTGCGACGTCGTTCAGCGCGATCGAAGAGTTCGGGACGCCATCACCGCTCACGGTCGCCTGGAGCAACAGGCGCGTCTCGGGAGCGCAACGGCCCTCGAGCGCATCATCGACCGACTCGAGCATCCGGGCAGGGCTCACATCGGCGAGGAATCCGAGCCGGCCACGATTGACGCCCATTACCGGAACGCCGTGGGCCGCGGCCATCCTCGCCGCGTGCATCAACGTGCCGTCGCCACCGACGGCAACGATGAAATCCGCGCCCGGCGCGAGATCGGTCTCCGGCACGATATCCACCTCGTAAGGTCCGAAATCCGCCTGCTCGCCGGCCGCGACCCGGACCCGCACTCCACGCGATCGCAGGTACGCTGCGAGCGCGACCATTGCCTCACCTACATTGCGCTCGTCCGGGCGGCCCGCCAGCGCGACGATCCGGGTGACGACGTTGGCGTTACTCATGGTTGCGCCTCTTTTAGCACGCCGTGAGCGGGTGCGGCCAGCGGGTAGAGATCTGAATATCGCTGCATTCAAGTCGCTTGACTTGAGCAAAAGCGCGTTGCTAGCTTGGAGCAGGCCGGGCCGGGCAATATCTGACTCCGGAGGCCACCAGGAGACCATGTCGCCGGAATCCGGGGAAGATATTTTCAACGAGCGGGCGCAGCACCTGCTGCGTGTGCTCGTGGAGAGCTACATCCGGGAGGGCCATCCGGTCGGCTCCCGTACGCTGTCCCGGGACTCCGGCCTGAACCTTAGCGCGGCGACCGTCCGCAATGTCATGGCGGACCTCGAAGACTATGGTTTCGTCGCCTCGCCGCACACGTCGGCGGGCCGGGTTCCGACCGACAAGGGCTACCGGTTCTTCGTGGACACCTTGCTGCGCCGTCGGCCGGCAGAGGCTGCGAACGAGGTCATCGACGCCCTGCGCCGGCGGCTGGACGAAGAGGAAGATCGTGACGCCAAGAGCATCGTCTCGGTGGCCTCCCAGGTGCTCTCGTCCATCACGCACCTGGCGGGCGTAGTGACCATCCCGCGAGAGGCACACCAGTCGCTGAGCCAGATCGAGTTCCTGCCCCTGTCCGACAACCGGGTGCTGGCCGTAATGGTCGTCAACGGGCGCGATGTCCAGAACAGGGTCGTGCACCTCGAGCGGTACTATTCGGCCGATGAATTGCGCCGTGCCGCAGCGTTCCTGAATCAGCAGTTCGGCGGCAAGGAACTGCGGCAGGTCCGAGAGGACCTGGTGGGCGAACTTGCGCAGGCCAGCGAACAGCTGAACCAGTTGATGCGCGACGCCATCATGCTGGCCAGGCAGATGGTCGGCCCGGCGACGCCTGAGGCCCCGGAGTACGTCATAGCGGGCGAAACCAACCTGATGGAATTCGCCGAGCTCTCAAACGTGGACAAGCTCCGTCGGCTGTTCGATGCATTTACTTCCAAGCGGGACATCCTGCACCTGCTCGACCAGAGCCTGCGTGCCGAGGGTGTGCAGATTTTCATCGGCCAGGAGTCCGGCTACGGGATCCTGGACGACTGCAGCCTGGTAACCGCCCCGTATATGCTCGACAACGAGACCGTCGGGGTACTCGGTGTGATCGGCCCGACCCGCATGGCTTACGAGCGAGTTATCCCGATCGTGGACGTCACGGCCCGCCTGCTGGGGGCGGCCTTGAATTCGCGCCGCTAGTCCCGATATCCGAACATGTCCGCGTCGCCGGCCGGCCAGTCCGGCCGGGCGGCGTTCTCAATTCAGGCAGGTGAAATGACAACCGAATTCGACCCGGCGGCCTCCAGCGAGGCACAGGCAACGGCGCGGGGCGAGGCCGAGGGCCTCGGCGCCGAACTCGAGGCCGCGCGGGCAAAGGCCCAGGAAAACTGGGACAACTACCTTCGTGCGGTCGCCGAGACCGACAACCTGCGCAAGCGTGCGGCCCGGGACGTCGAGTCGGCCAGCCGCTACGCCATCGAGCGGTTCGCAGCGGAACTGCTCGAGGTCCGCGACAGCCTGGAACTGGGCATCGCCGCGGGCGCTGCGGCCGATCCGGCCCGGCTGCTCGAAGGCATGGAGGCCACGCTGAGGCTCGTGAACAAGGCCTTCGAGAAATCCGGGATCGTCGTGCTTGAGCCACAGGGGCAGCCGTTCAACCCCGAATACCACGAAGCCATGGTCACACAACCGACCGCGGACCAGGAGCCGGGAACCGTCCTGGCGGTGGTGCAGAAAGGCTACCTGCTGAACGGCAGGCTGCTGCGCCCGGCCCGCGTGGTAATCGCGCGGCCGATCGACCCGCCGGATGCGGCTTCCTGACTTGAATCAACGGTCTGCGACCCCACCTAGTTGGTCAACCAACACTTGAACTGACGGAGTTCCACTCATGGCAAGAGTCATCGGCATCGACCTGGGCACGACCAACTCGTGTGTCGCCATCATGGATGGCGGCAAGCCCCGGGTGATCGAAAACAGCGAGGGTGATCGCACCACGCCGTCCATTGTCGCCTTCACCAAGGACGACGAGGTCCTTGTCGGCCAGTCGGCCAAGCGCCAGGCTGTGACCAACCCGCAGAACACCCTGTACGCGATCAAGCGGCTCATCGGCCGCAAGTACGACGATGCAGTCGTCAAGAAAGACGTCGACATGGTGCCGTACAAGATCGTCAAGGCCGACAACGGCGACGCATGGATCGACGTGCGCGGCAAGCACATGGCGCCGCCGGAGATTTCGGCGCGCGTTCTGATGAAGATGAAGAAGACCGCCGAGGATTATCTCGGTGAGCCGGTCACCGAAGCCGTGATCACGGTGCCGGCCTATTTCAACGACTCGCAGCGCCAGGCGACCAAGGACGCAGGCCGCATCGCGGGCCTCACCGTCAAGCGCATCATCAACGAGCCGACGGCTGCCGCGCTCGCCTACGGCCTGGACAAGTCGGGCGGTGACCGCAAGGTGGCCGTTTACGACCTCGGCGGCGGCACGTTCGACATTTCCATCATCGAGTTTGCCGACGTCGACGGTGAGCGCCAGTTCGAGGTGCTCGCGACCAACGGCGACACCTTCCTTGGCGGCGAAGACTTCGACAAGCGAGTGATCGACTACCTCGCGGCCGAGTTCGAGAAGGAGAGCGGCGTGGACGTGCGGCGCGACCCGCTCGCCATGCAGCGCCTCAAGGAAGCTGCGGAGAAGGCCAAGATCGAGCTGTCGTCGAGCCAGCAGACCGAGGTCAACCTGCCTTACATCACGGCGGATGCCTCGGGCCCGAAGCACCTGGCCATGAAGCTCACGCGCGCCAAGCTCGAGTCGCTGGTCGAGGACCTGGTGCAGCGGACCATCGAGCCCTGCCGCGTAGCGCTGAAGGACGCGGGGCTGTCTATCAGCGAAGTTGCCGATGTCATCCTGGTCGGCGGCCAGACGCGAATGCCGCTGGTGCAGAAGATCGTCAAGGACTTGTTCGGCAAGGAGCCGCGCAAGGACGTGAACCCGGACGAAGCTGTCGCGGTCGGCGCGGCGGTACAGGCCGGCGTGCTCACCGGCGAGGTCAAGGACGTGCTGCTGCTCGACGTCACGCCGTTGTCGCTCGGCATCGAAACGCTGGGCGGTGTGAGGACCAAGCTGATCGAGAAGAACACCACCATCCCGACGAAGGCGACGCAGGTCTTCTCGACCGCGGACGACAACCAGACCGCGGTGACCATCCACGTGCTGCAGGGTGAGCGTGACCGTGCGAGTGACAACAAGTCGCTCGGCCGTTTCGACCTCTCGGACATCCCCCCGTCACCGCGCGGCATGCCTCAGATCGAGGTCACCTTTGACATCGACGCGAACGGCATCCTGAACGTGTCGGCGAAGGACAAGGCCACGGGCAAGGAGCAGAAGATAGTCATCAAGGCCTCGAGCGGCCTGAACGAGGACGAGATCAAGCGCATGGTGCGCGATGCCGAGGCGCATGCCGAGGAAGACAAGAAATTCCGCGAGCTGGCCGAGACCCGCAACCGCGCGGATGCGCTGCTGCACGCGACCGAAAAGACCGTTACGGACCTCGGCGACAAAGTGTCGGCGGAGGATCGGGCCAAGGTCGAGTCCGCGCTCTCGGACCTGAAGGCCGTCATCAAGGGCGAGGACAAGGACGTGATCGAGACCAAGTCCCGTGCGCTCGCCGAGGCCTCGGCAAGCATCGCGCAGCAGGCCTATGCGGCCGCGCAGCCGGGCGAGGCGGGCGACGCCAGCGCCGGGGGCAGCCAGCCAGGCGGCAAGGACGAGGTGCTCGACGCCGAGTTCGAGGAAGTGAAGGACAAGGACGGCAAGGGCGATTGATTCGCTCCGAGGCGTTATCCTTGCCGATGTGACCCAACCCGCCGCGGGAGATTCGTCCCCCGCGGCGGTTCCACGTTCTGCACCAGCGCGTACCCCGAATGTCGAAGCGTGATTACTACCAGGTACTCGACGTGCCGCGCACGGCGAGCGAAGCGGACATCAAGAAGGCTTATCGCCGCCTGGCGATGAAGTTTCACCCGGATCGAAATCCCGACGATAACGACGCCACCGACAAGTTCAAGGAGGTCAAGGAAGCCTACGAGGTCCTGACCGATGCCAACAAGCGGGCCGCTTACGACCAGTTCGGCCACGCCGGCGTCGACGGGTCGCGGGGAGGCGGAGCCGGCTTTGACCCGCGCGATGCATTCGGCGATATTTTCGGCGACGTATTCGGCGACATCTTCGGCGTCGGGCGCAGAGGGCGGTCGCAGGTCTACCGGGGCGCCGACCTCCGCTATGAACTCGAACTGACACTGGAGCAGGCGGTATTCGGTGCCACCGTCAGCATCGACTTTGCCACGCTCGGCGAGTGCGACGCATGCGGCGGCAGCGGTTCCGAGAACGGCTCCAAGCCGACCACCTGCGATACCTGCCGTGGCGCAGGGCAGGTGAGGATGCAGCAGGGCTTCTTCACGGTGCAGCAGGCCTGTCCGCGCTGCAACGGACGCGGACAGGTGATTACCGACCCCTGCGGCTCGTGCCGCGGCCAGGGTCGTGTGCGCAAGCAGAAGACGCTGTCGGTCAAGGTGCCGCCCGGCGTGGATACAGCGGACCGCATCAGGCTCTCGGGCGAGGGTGAGTCGGGACGCAGTGGTGGTTCGCCCGGTGACCTGTACGTCGAGGTGAGGGTCAAGGAACACCCGATTTTCGAGCGTGACGGCAGCCACCTGTCCTGCGAGGTCCCGGTGAGTATCGCGACCGCGACGCTGGGCGGCAGCGTCGAGGTGCCCACACTGGGCGGCAACGCGACAATCAAGGTGCCGTCCGAAACGCAGTCAGGTCGCGTATTCCGGCTGAGGGACAAGGGCATCCGGCCGGTCCGGGGCGGGCCCGTGGGCGACTTGTTCTGCCGCCTCGTGGTCGAGACGCCGGTGAACCTCAATCGCGAGCAGAAGGACCTGTTGCGGAAGTTCGAAGAATCGCTGAAAAAGGATGCCAAGCACCACCACCCGCGCGAGGAGTCGTGGCTCGACGGCGTAAAGCGTTTCTTCAGCAGCCTCGGGGAGTGATCCGATGTTGAACGTCGCGATGCTGGGTGCCTCAGGGCGCATGGGCAGGGTCATTTTGCCCCTGCTCGCGGAGGCGGCCGAGCTGCGTCTCACCGGGGCGCTCGCGGCGCCGGGCGATCCGGCGCTCGGGCAGGACGTGGGTGCGCTCGCCGGTGTCGCCCCACTTGGGGTGACGGTTACCGCGGATCCGTCCGTGGCGCTGGACGGGGCGCAGGTGGCCATCGACTTCACGCTCCCGGCGGCCTCCGTGGACAATTCCCGGCTGTGCCGAGGCCTCGGCTGCTCACTGGTCATCGGAACGACCGGGCACGATGCAGCCCAGCGCGCTGAAATCGAACTGGCCGCCCGGGAGATTCCAATCGTTCTGGCCCCGAACATGAGCATCGGCGTAAACCTGCTGATGCGGCTCGCCGAACTTGCCGCCCGGGCACTCGACGACCAGTACGACATCGAGATCTTCGAGGCGCATCACCGTAACAAGGTGGACGCCCCGAGCGGCACGGCACTGGGCCTGGGTGCGGCGGCGGCCCGGGGGAGGGGCACAACGCTCGAGTCCGTTGCCGAGTACGCCCGCCATGGTCATACCGGCGTGCGCGAGCGCGGCCGGATCGGCTTCAGCGTGCTGCGAGGAGGCGACATCGTCGGCCAACATCGCCTGATCTTTGCAGGGCCGGGAGAGCAGATAGAACTGGTCCACAACGCCCAGGACCGGTCCGGCTTTGGCCGAGGCGCGCTGGTGGCCGCCCGCTGGGTCGCAGGCCGTTCACCCGGCCTGTATTCAATGCTGGACGTCCTCGGCCTGTGACCCCCAAGGTTCGCATGGCGCGTCCGCAGCCGCTCGCGTAAACTTCCGACCTTAGCCCGTCGAGCCAAAGGAACGGGGTGAGCCAGAGCTCATCTCGGACGGTTGGCGCACGCGCGAAACAGGTCTGCATGCTGTATGCAGGCCAGCTTCACCGGAGGCCATGGTCGTGACGACACCCGCTGTTCTGGCTCTCGAGGACGGCACCATGTTTCGCGGCATTTCGGTCGGAGCCGCGGGGACAGCGACCGGCGAAGTGGTGTTCAACACCGCAATGACCGGCTACCAGGAAATTCTCACCGACCCGTCCTACACGCGACAGATAGTCACACTCACGTATCCTCACATAGGGAATACGGGCACCAATCCCGACGATCTCGAGTCGAGCGCGATCCACGCGTCAGGGCTCGTCATTCGCGACCTGCCGCTGCTGCACTCGAACTGGCGCGCTACCGAGTCGCTCTCGGAATTCCTGGTCCGGGGCGGGGTCGTGGCCATCGCCGACATTGATACGCGACGGCTGACAAGGATCCTGCGGGAGAAGGGCGCCCTGGCGGGGTGCATCGCCAGCGGCGACGCGGCGACCCGGCCCGGCCTCGCGGTGGAGGCAGCAAAGCGATTCCCGGGCCTCAAGGGCATGGACCTGGCCAAGGTTGTCTCCACCAAACGCGTCTTCCAGTGGAACGAGGGCACTAACTGGGCGCTTGAGCGCGGCCCACGGCGGCGACCAGGCCAGCGCCTGCACGTCGTGGCCTTCGACTACGGGATCAAGCGCAACATCCTGCGACTGCTTGCCGACCATGGTTGCCGCATGACGGTGGTGCCGGCCACTACCAGCGCGGCCGAGGTTCTTGCGCTCGCACCCGACGGCGTATTCCTGTCGAACGGCCCGGGTGACCCGGAGCCATGCACATACGCGATCGACGCGATCAGGTCGCTGGTCGCTGCGGCCGTGCCAGTGTTCGGAATCTGCCTCGGCCACCAGTTGCTGGGACTTGCGATGGGCGCGAGCACATTGAAGATGAAGTTCGGGCATCACGGCGCCAACCACCCGGTCATCGAACTGGACAGTGGACGCGTTTTCATCTCGAGCCAGAACCACGGGTTCGCGGTCGACGAGGCAACGCTGCCGCCGAACGTGCGTGCGACGCACCGATCGCTGTTCGACGGTTCGCTGCAGGGCATCGAGATTACCGATCGCCCGGCGTTCAGTTTCCAGGGGCATCCGGAAGCCAGCCCGGGCCCACGCGACCTCGCGCCGCTGTTCGGGCGATTCGTGGAGTCCATGCAGCGCCGGATTGCCGTGCCCGTGCGCGAGCAGGCGTGATCCCGAGGGGCCAAGCGGAATGCCGAAGCGCACAGACATACAGAGCGTACTGATCATCGGTGCAGGCCCGATCGTGATCGGGCAAGCCTGTGAATTCGATTATTCCGGAGCCCAGGCCTGCAAGGCACTGCGCGAGGAAGGCTACCGGGTCGTCCTGGTCAACTCGAATCCCGCGACGATCATGACGGACCCGGAGATGGCGGACGCCGTCTACATCGAGCCGGTCAACTGGCGCACCGTCGCGAGCATCATCGAAAAGGAACGTCCGGACGCGTTGCTGCCGACCATGGGCGGGCAGACGGCGCTCAACTGCGCGCTGGACCTGGTTCGGGAGGGGGTGCTCGAGAAATTCGGGGTCGAGCTGATCGCGGCTTCGCGGGATGCCATCGACATGGCCGAGGACCGCGAGTTGTTCCGCAACGCCATGCGGGAGATCGGACTCGAGTGCCCGCGCTCGCGCATCGCGCACAGCATGGAAGAGGCGCTGGCGATCCAGTCCGAGATCGGCTTTCCATGCGTGATCCGCCCGTCGTTCACGCTCGGCGGTACCGGGGGTGGCATCGCCTACAACCGCGAGGAGTTCGAACAGATCGTCGCAGGCGGTCTTTCCGCTTCTCCCACCAGCGAAGTACTGCTCGAGGAGTCGGTGCTCGGCTGGAAGGAATTCGAGATGGAGGTCGTTCGCGACAGGAACGACAACTGCATCATCGTATGTGCGATCGAGAACCTCGATCCGATGGGCGTGCACACCGGCGACTCGATCACGGTTGCGCCGGCGCAGACGCTGACGGACAAGGAATACCAGATCATGCGCGACGCGTCGATCGCGGTGCTGCGCAAGATCGGCGTCGAGTGCGGTGGCTCGAACGTGCAGTTCGCCGTCAGCCCTGTCGATGGGCGGCTGCTGGTGATCGAGATGAATCCGCGCGTCTCGCGATCCTCGGCGCTGGCGTCCAAGGCGACGGGTTTCCCGATCGCAAAGGTGGCGGCCAAGCTCGCGATCGGCTACACGCTGGATGAACTTCGCAATGACATCACCGGCGGCGCGACGCCGGCATCCTTCGAGCCTACGATCGATTACGTCGTAACGAAGATCCCGCGCTTCACGTTCGAGAAGTTCCGTGGCGCGAACGATCGCCTGACGACGCAGATGAAATCGGTGGGCGAGGTCATGGCAATCGGCCGGACCTTCCAGGAATCGCTGCAGAAGGCGCTGCGCGGCCTGGAGACGGGTATTGATGGCCTGACGCCGGTCGTGTCGATGCCGCTCGGCGACGAGGCGATGAACGCGCTGCTGGAGGAACTCCGCATGCCGGGACCGGACCGGCTGCGTTACGTCGCGGATGGATTCCGCGCCGGGTTGAAGCTTGCCGAGGTTCATCGCGCATCGCGTATCGATCCGTGGTTCCTGGTGCAGATCGAGGACCTGGTGCGCGAGGAACGCGCCGTCGAGCAGGGTGGCCTCGATTCGCTCGACAAGGCTCGCGTGCGCGCTCTGAAGCGCAAGGGTTTCGCCGACAGCAGGATCGCCAGGTTGGCGGCCACCAGCGAGCGGGTCATTCGCGAGCGGCGACACGAGTTCGGGATCCGGCCGGTATTCAAGCGCGTGGACACCTGCGCTGCGGAGTTTGCGACGTCCACGGCCTACATGTATTCGACCTACGAAGACGAGTGTGAAGCTGCGCCGACCTCGAGACCCAAGATCGTGATCCTGGGTGGCGGCCCGAACCGGATAGGGCAGGGAATCGAGTTCGACTACTGCTGCGTTCACGCCGCGATGGCGCTACGCGAGGACGGGTTCGAGACCATCATGGTCAACTGCAACCCGGAGACGGTCTCGACGGATTACGACACCTCCGATCGCCTGTATTTCGAGCCGCTGACCTTCGAGGACGTGATGGAGGTGCTGCATGTCGAGCAGCCGCTCGGCGTGATCGTGCAGTACGGCGGCCAGACGCCACTCAAGCTCGCAAAGCCGCTTGAAGCCGCTGGCGTGCCGATCATCGGAACGAGCCCCGACTCGATCGACGTCGCCGAGGATCGCGAACGTTTCCAGAAGCTGGTAGAGCGCCTGAAACTGCACCAGCCGCCGAACCGGACCGCGCGCACGGAAGACGAGGCGGTCCTGCACGCGCGCGAGGTGGGTTACCCGCTGGTGGTCCGGCCTTCCTATGTGCTGGGCGGGCGCGCGATGGAAGTGGTCTTCACCGAGGACGACCTGCGCGGCTACATGACGACGGCGGTGCAGGTATCCAATGACAGCCCCGTGCTGCTCGACCGGTTCCTCGACCTTGCGATCGAAGTGGACGTTGATGCGGTCTGCGACGGCAAGGACGTCTACGTCGGTGGCATCATGGAACACGTGGAGCAGGCGGGCGTGCACTCCGGCGACTCCGGCTGCTCGCTGCCGCCGAACAGCCTGAGCCAGGCTCTGCAGCAGGAGATCCGCGAGCAGACCCGCAGCCTGGCGCTGGCGCTCAATGTCGTGGGGCTGATGAACGTGCAGTTCGCGATCCAGAATGGAATCGTCTACGTGCTCGAGGTCAACCCACGTGCCTCGCGAACCGCGCCATTCGTGTCGAAGGCCACCGGTGTGCCGCTGGCCAAGGTCGGCGCCCGGGTGATGGCGGGCAAGATGCTGGCCGACCTCGGCCTGACCAGCGAACGTGTGCCCGGGTTCTTCTCGGTGAAGGAAGCGGTATTTCCGTTCGCCAAGTTCCCGGACTCCGACCCGATCCTCGGCCCCGAAATGAAGTCCACCGGCGAAGTCATGGGCACCGGGCGCAGCTTCGGCGAGGCCTATGCCAAGGCGCAGGCGGCCTCGGGCGTGGCGATCCCGACCCGCGGCGTATGCCTGGTCAGCGTGCGCGAACGCGACAAGCCGGGTGCGATACGCCTGTCGCGCCGACTGGTTGAACGCGGATTCGAGATCGTCGCGACCCACGGCACCGCAAAGGCGCTCGAGGAGGCAGGCGTGCCGTGCCGCCACGTCAACAAGGTGCGGGAGGGGCGGCCCCACATCGTCGACATGATCAAGAACGACGAGATCAGTCTCATCGTCAACACGACGGAGGGAAAGCGCGCCATCCATGAGTCAAATTCCATCCGTCGCGAGGCGGTCGCCCGGCGCGTGACCTACTACACGACGCTGGCAGCCGCGCTTGCGACCTGCGAGGCCATTGACCACCTTCAGGAAGTCGAGGTGAATCGCCTCCAGGATCTTCATATGGAAAGTCAAATATGACTCGTAAGCCATTGACTCTTAAGGGAGCAGAACGGCTCAGGCTCGAGCTTCGACGCCTGAAGACCGAGGACCGGCCGCGCGTCATCCAGGCGATTGCCGAGGCTCGCGCCCACGGCGACCTGAGCGAGAACGCCGAGTATCACGCCGCGCGCGAGCAGCAGAGTTTCATCGAGGGCCGCATCAAGCTGCTCGACCACGAGTTGTCACACTGCGAGATCATCGACGTGTCGCGTCTGCCCCAGGGCGGCAGGGTGGTGTTCGGGGCCACGGTTAACCTCGAGGACCAGGACGACGGCTCGGAAGTCGTGTTCCAGATCGTCGGCGAACTCGAAGCCGACGTGCGCCTGGGCTTGATCTCGATCACCTCGCCAATCGCTCGCGCCCTGGTCGGCAAGAGCGAGGGTGACCTGGTGGACGTGGTGGTGCCTGGCGGCTCCCGCGCGCTCGAAATCGTGACGGTCCGCTATTCCTGAGCGCCCGCGTGACGGCTGGGGCCGTGTGGCTCCGGCGGGATTTGCCGGGCCAGCGGTCAGTCCGGCAACAGCATGCCGGGCTTGTCCGGATTACGCCGATAGTAGAGTGCGACGTGGCCAATCCGTTGCACCAGTTCGGAGCGGGTCTCTCGCTCGAGTTCGGCCAGGATTGCGTCACGCGCGCCCCGGTCGCCAACCCGCGCCCGCACTTTTACGAGTTCGTGGTCGTTCAGCGCCCGATCGAGTTCGGCGATGAGATTGGGACCGATTCCGCCCTGTCCCACCAGCACGATCGGGTTGCGATCGTGGCCGAGGCGACGGAGGTATTTGCGCTGCGGTTCGGAAAGCGGCATTGGGAGCGGATCTGTAACAGTTGGTGACAACAGAAGGATAACGGATCCTGATCCGTTATCCTCGCCAGCCGACAACCATTGATCGCCCATCCGTTCCAGTTGCCCAGCGAATGACCAAGCGCAGCAAGAGTTCCGCCCGCTGGCTGGCCGAGCACGCCGCTGATCCCTACGTGAAGCGAGCGCACGAGGAGGGCTGGCGCTCGAGGGCCGTATTCAAGCTCGAGGAAATCCAGCGTACCGACCGATTGCTCCGCCCCGGAATGACCGTGGTCGACCTGGGTGCGGCGCCCGGTGGCTGGAGCCAGTTCGCGGTCCGTACCCTGGCTGGCAAGTGCCGGGTGATTGCGCTCGATATTCTCGAGATGCCGGCGCTTCCTGGCGTCGAATTCATCCAGGGTGATTTCACCGATGAATCGGTGCTGGCAACGCTTACGACCATGCTCGGCGGCGCGAAAGTCGACCTTGTTATGTCAGACATGGCCCCCAACATGATGGGAATCGCGGAGGTGGACCACGACCGTTGCATGTATCTGGTCGAACTGGCGGTCGATTTCGCGGCCCGCGAACTGCGCCCCGGCGGTGACCTGCTGATCAAGGTCTTCCAGGGCCGGGATCTGCAGCCGCTGGTCGCGCGTCTCCGGCGGGAGTTCGATTCGGTGAAGATGCGCAAGCCCAAGGCGTCGAGAGCCCGCAGCGCCGAGGTCTACGTTCTGGCACGCGGGTACCGATTCGTGTAGTGTCATTTTCGTTTCCGCGCTCGCCCGGGCGACGCCCGGGGCGGTGACGATCCGAGGTCAAAGTTTTGAACGATCTGGCAAAAAATGTCGTCCTGTGGATCGTGATCGCAGTCGTACTCGCGACGGTGGTCAGCAATTTCAGTTCGCGCACCAGCGCGGTGCACGAGATGCCGTACTCGACCTTCCTCACGCACGTGAAGGACGGTACGGTCACGCAGGTGACCTTCAGCGGCGACCGCATCAGCGGCGTGCGCTCGGGTGGCGAGCAGTTCGTCGTCTATAACCCCGAGACGGACAACTCGGCGCTGATCGGCACGCTGCAGCAGAACGGTGTCACGTTCAGCGCCGCTCCGCCGGAGCGCCAGTCGTTCCTGATGCAACTGTTCGTATCGTCGTTCCCGATCCTGCTGCTGATCGGCGTCTGGGTGTATTTCATGCGCCAGATGCAGGGCGGCGCCGGCGGGCGCGGTGCCATGTCCTTCGGCAAGAGCCGGGCAAGGCTGCTGAACGAGGACCAGGTCACGGTCACTTTCGCCGACGTTGCCGGCGTCGAGGAAGCGAAGGAAGAAGTCAGCGAGATCGTCGACTTCCTGAAGGACCCGGCCAAGTTCCAGAAACTCGGCGGCAAGATTCCGCGTGGCGTGCTGATGGTCGGCTCGCCAGGCACCGGCAAGACCCTGCTTGCCAAGGCAATCGCCGGCGAAGCCAAGGTGCCGTTCTTCACGATCTCCGGATCGGATTTCGTCGAGATGTTCGTCGGCGTCGGTGCCTCGCGTGTGCGGGACATGTTCGAGCAGGCGAAGAAGCACGCGCCCTGCATCATCTTCATCGATGAAATCGACGCCGTCGGACGCCACCGCGGGGCCGGGCTCGGCGGCGGCCACGACGAGCGCGAGCAGACGCTGAACCAGTTGCTGGTCGAGATGGATGGCTTCGAGGGCAACGAAGGCGTGATCGTCATCGCCGCCACCAACCGCCCCGACGTGCTCGATCCCGCGCTGCTGCGCCCGGGCCGCTTCGACCGCCAGGTCGTGGTGCCTCTTCCCGACGTGCGCGGCCGCGAGCAGATCCTCAAGGTGCACATGCGGAAGCTGCCGCTGGCCGAGGACGTGAAGCCCATGGTCATTGCCCGCGGTACCCCGGGATTCTCCGGCGCGGACCTGGCCAACCTCGTCAACGAGGCGGCGCTGTTCGCGGCCCGCGCCAACCGGCGTGTGGTGTCCATGGACGAGTTCGACCGAGCCAAGGACAAGATCATGATGGGCGCGGAGCGGCGTTCCATGGTGATGGACGAAAACGAGAAGAAGCTGACCGCCTATCACGAAGCCGGCCACGCAATCGTCGGCCTCAGCGTCCCGGACCACGATCCGGTCTACAAGGTGACCATCATCCCGCGCGGCCGCGCGCTCGGGGTGACGATGTTCCTGCCGGAGGGAGACCGCTACAGCACCACCAAGCGCCAGCTCGAGAGTCGCATCGCGACACTGTTCGGCGGGCGGGTTGCCGAGGAAACGATTTTCGGCGGCGACTCGGTGACCACCGGCGCATCGAACGACATCGAGCGGGCGACCGAGATCGCCCGCAACATGGTCACCAAGTGGGGCCTGTCGGATCGCCTCGGGCCGCTTACCTACACCGAGGAGGACGCCGAGGTGTTCCTCGGCAGGTCGGTCACGCAGCACAAGCAGGTGTCCGACGTCACGGCGCACGCTATCGACGAGGAAGTGCGCCGCGTGATCGACAGCAATTATCGACGGGCGCGCGAGATCCTGGAGCGCGAGTTGGACAAGCTGCACTGCATGGCCGACGCGCTGATCAAGTACGAGACCATTGATGAATCACAGATCCGCGACATCATGAATGGCCACCAGCCGGAGCCACCCGACGGGTGGGAGGATCGCGATACGCCGAAGCCTGAGTCGAAGACGCGTGAGCGGCAAGACGGCGAGGCGCCGACCGGTCGGCCCGCTCCCCAGCACTGATGCAACAACAGCGCCCGGCCCGTGCCGGGCGTTTCGTTTGCGGCGCCGGAATCCCCGATGAAACTCGTCCTTCGCGACAGGACCCTCGACCTCGCCGAGACGCTCGTCATGGGCGTACTTAACGTCACCCCGGACTCGTTCTCCGACGGTGGCCGGTTTTTCAGTGTCGACGCGGCGGTAGAGCAGGGCGAGCGGATCGCGGCGGAGGGCGCGGCAATCGTCGATGTCGGCGGTGAATCCACGCGTCCCGGTGCGGCGCCGGTCAGCGCGGACGAGGAAATCCGCCGCGTCGTCCCGGTGATCGAGCGGCTCGTCGGCAGGATCGGCGCGGCGATCTCAGTCGATACCAGCAAGCCCGAGGTGATTCGCGCGGCGGTTGCAGCGGGCGCTTCCATGGTCAACGACGTCCGCGCGCTCGGGGTACACGGTGCGCTCGCGGCGGTCGCCGGGAGTGGCGCTGCAGTGTGCCTGATGCACATGCAGGGTGAGCCGGCAACGATGCAGCAGCGACCGGTCTACACAGACGTGCTGGCGGAAGTGCGCCGGTTCCTGGCGTCCCGGGTTGCGGCCTGCGAGGCCGCGGGAATCGCGCGCGACAGGATCTGCGTAGATCCGGGAATCGGGTTCGGCAAGACCGTGGACCACAATCTCGCGCTGCTGGCGAGGCTCGGGGAGGTCGGGGTAGAAGGCCGTCCGGTACTGGTCGCCGTGTCGCGCAAGTCCCTGGTCGGTATCATCACGGGCCGCGCACCGGGCGAGCGACATGCCGGAAGCATCGCATTCGCGGCACTCGCGGCGGCGGGCGGTGCGGCGATCGTCCGGGCGCACGACGTGTCGGCGACGCTCGACGCGGTGAAGATCGGTAGCGCGCTCCGGCGTGCGGCAACAGGAGACGCGTGACAATGGGCAGAAAGTACTTCGGCACCGATGGCGTACGTGGCCGCGTCGGCGAGGACCCGATGACGGTGGAATTCGCGCTGCACCTCGCGAGCGCTGCCGCGCGCGTGCTTGCGCCCGGTGGCGGGACTGCGCTCATCGGCAAGGACACGCGGCTGTCCGGTTACATGTTCGAGGCTGCGCTCGAGGCAGGGTTCGTCGCGTCGGGCGTCAACGTCAACCTGATCGGGCCGCTGCCGACGCCGGCCATTGCCTACCTCACGCATCGCTTCAAGTGCAGCTTCGGTGTCGTCATTTCGGCCTCGCACAACCTCTACGAGGACAACGGCATCAAGTTCTTCGACGCGTCGGGCAGCAAGCTGTCCGATGAACTCGAGGAGAGCATCGAGTCATATCTCGACGGTCCGCTGCGCACGCTCGAATCCACGGCGCTCGGCAAGGCCGCGCGTGTCGACCGGTCGCGGGTCGTATACCAGGATTTCTGCAGGTCCACGCTGCCGGCGGGAATGGACCTGGCGGGACTCAAGGTGGTCATCGACTGCGCCAACGGCGCGGCCTACAAGGTGGCGCCCCGCGTTCTCGCCGATCTCGGCGCGGAGATCATCCCGATTGGCTGCTCGCCAAATGGCCGCAACATCAACGTGGGGTGCGGTTCCACGTCGCCTGAGCTGCTGCAGCTTACCGTCGCAGGCGTCGGGGCCGATGTCGGCATCGGGCTCGATGGCGACGGCGATCGCCTGGTCATGGTCGACCACCTCGGACGGCTGGTCGACGGTGACCAGCTTCTATATGTAATCGCCCGCGACCGGCGGTCGAGGGGCGAACTCGCCGGTCCCGTGGTCGGCACCGTCATGAGCAACCTCGGTCTCGAGATCGCGCTGCAGCAGGAGGGAGTCGAGTTCCTGCGCGCAAAGGTCGGTGATCGCTACGTTCTCGCGATGCTGAAGGAACGCGGCGGTGTACTGGGCGGCGAGACGTCGGGCCACCTGCTGTGCCTCGATCGCACCACCACCGGTGATGGCCTGGTCAGTGGGCTGCAGGTGCTTGCGGCAATGAAATACTCGGGTCGCCCGCTGGCGGAGCTCGCCGCCGGGATGGCCCGTTTCCCCCAGGTCATGGTCAATGTCCGCGTCGACCAGCGAGTCGATCCCCAGCAATCGCAGCCGATCCAGGCCGCGGTGCGCCGCGTCGAGGCGGCCCTGGGCAGCACAGGCCGCGTGGTGCTGCGGGCGTCCGGGACCGAGCCGCTGATTCGCGTCATGGTCGAAGGCAGGGACGAGGACGTGGTCACCCGGCATGCCAACGAACTTGCCGAGGTCGTGCGACAGGCTGTCTGAAATGGCCCGGTCGAATTGCTTTCCAGCGGACCCGCCGCTAAGATCGCGCGCCTTTCGTGGCCGGCCGCTGCAGTGGGCGGGTCCGGGATGAACACAGGGTGGAATGTGCGATGCGTCAGCCTCTAGTCGCCGGTAACTGGAAAATGCACGGTTCCAGGACCGAGAACGCGACGCTGGTCCGTTCGCTGCTTGACCAGCTCCAGCCCGAATCCGGCACCGAAGTGTTGCTGTGCCCCCCCTTCGTCTACCTGCCTGACGTGGGCCGTCTGCTCACTGACAGCGACGTCGCGCTGGGAGGGCAGTCCTTATGTGACGAGCCTCAGGGGGCGTTCACGGGCGAGGTATCAGCTGCAATGCTGAAGGACGTCGGCTGCCGTTACGTGCTGGTCGGGCACTCGGAGCGCCGCCAGTTGTACGGTGAGGACGACGCGCTGGTCGCCCGGAAATTCGTATCCGCACAGTCCCAGGGCCTGGTGCCGGTGCTGTGCGTCGGCGAGACGCTGGAGGAGCGGGAGGGCGAGCGTACGGCCGAGGTCGTGGCCCGGCAGCTCGACGCGGTCCTCGCCGTAAGCGGGGCCGTCGCGCTCGCGAGCGCGGTCATTGCATATGAGCCTGTCTGGGCCATCGGCACCGGGCGCACGGCCTCCCCGGAGCAGGCGCAGGACGTGCATGCAATGATCCGCGCCAGGGTGGCCGCGCTGGATGCTACAATCGGCGGATCTGTAAGGATCCTGTACGGCGGCAGCGTCAAGGCGTCGAACGCGCAGGAACTCTTTGCAATGCCTGACATCGACGGTGGCCTGGTCGGCGGGGCGTCGCTCAAGGCTGACGAGTTCGCGCGGATCTGCGCAGCCGCCGACTGATTTCGGAGAAATTGAATATGAGCTGGTTGCAGCCGCTGGCGGTCGTTGTTCATGTCCTTCTTGCGCTGGGGATTATCGCGCTGGTGTTGTTGCAGCGTGGGCGCGGTGCGGATGCGGGCGCAGGTTTCGGCGCAGGCGCGTCGGGTACGGTCTTCGGCGCGCGTGGCTCCGGATCCTTCCTGTCGCGTACGACGGCGGTGCTGGCAACGCTGTTTTTCCTGTCCAGCCTTGGTCTTTCGTACCTTTTCAGCCACGGTTCAGCGCCGACCAGCGTGATGGACCGCGTGGCGACCGAGCAGACCCAGCCTGTCGATGGCGCCCTGGCCACCGGGACGCCCGAGGCGCCGGCGACCGACGTGCCCGCCGCCCCTGCGACGAACGCGCCTGTTTTCCCGACGACTGGAAGTGCGCCTGCCGCGCCGGCCGAGGCGCCGGTCGGGCAGTGATCGGAGCCAGCGAACGATTGATTGCGGATGTGGTGGAATTGGTAGACACGCTATCTTGAGGGGGTAGTGCCGTAAGGCGTGAGAGTTCGAGTCTCTCCATCCGCACCAGCTGACTGAAGGCGAGCCCCGCGGCTCGCCTTTTTCGTTTCGCTGAGCTTACGGCGGCTTGCTCGACCCTGCTAAAATTCACGGCTCGTCGGGTCTCAGCCCGGAGCCGCCACGCGATGCCTGCAGAATACCTGCCAATCCTGATTTTTCTCGTGGTTGCGGGCGGCCTCGGCGTGCTGCTGCTCGCGCTCGGCTTTGTCTTCGGTCCGCGTCGTCCGGACCCGCAGAAGCTCTCACCCTACGAGTGCGGCTTCGAGGCCTTCGAGGACTCGCGCATGAAATTCGACGTGCGCTACTACCTCGTCGCCATCCTGTTCATCGTCTTCGACCTGGAGATCGCGTTCCTGTTTCCGTGGGCCGTCGCGCTCGATTCGATCGGCGTAATCGGGCTCGCGGCGATGGGCGTGTTCCTGCTGGTGCTCGTGGTGGGCTTCGTCTACGAGTGGAAGAAGGGAGCCCTCGAATGGGACTAGAAGCCTCCGAGCTGCCGGAGCGCGGCTTCGTCACCACCACCGTTGATGCGGTCATGAACTGGGCCCGCACCGGTTCGATGTGGCCGATGACCTTCGGGCTTGCCTGCTGTGCCGTCGAGATGATGCACGCGGGTGCGGCCCGCTACGACCTCGACCGCTTCGGCATCGTGTTCAGGCCGAGTCCGCGCCAGTCCGACGTGATGATCGTGGCGGGAACACTGGTGAACAAGATGGCTCCGGCACTGCGCAAGGTCTACGACCAGATGCCCGAGCCGCGGTGGGTGATCTCGATGGGTTCCTGCGCGAATGGCGGCGGCTACTACCACTATTCGTATGCCGTGGTGCGCGGCTGCGACCGGATCGTGCCGGTGGACATCTACGTGCCTGGGTGCCCGCCGACCGCGGAGGCGCTGCTGTATGGCCTCATACAGCTGCAGAAGAAGATCCACCGCACGCAGACCATTGCCCGCTGAATCCGCATGAGCCAGTCACTTGAACAGTTGGCAGATGCCGTCGCGGCCCGATTCGCCGGGAAGGTCGAGCGCGTGGAGTCGCGCTGCGGTGAGTTGACGTTTGAAGTACGGGGCGCGGCACTGCTCGAGGTCTGCACGGCGCTGCGCGACGATCCCGAGTTCCGCTTTGAGCAGTTGATCGACGTGGCCGGCGTGGACTATCTGCAGTACGGCGTCGCTGAATGGACCACCGAGTCCGCGACCTCCAGCGGCTTCAGTCGCGGTCGGACCGACGAGACGGTCGTCATGGCGCCTGCGGTCGCGGCCGGTGACGAGGCGGATGGCGAGCCGAGGCGTTTCGGAGTCGTCTATCACCTGCTGTCGGTCGCACACAACCGGCGCCTGCGGCTGCGAGCCTGGTGCGAGCCCGGCGAGCCGCCGATGGTCGATACGGTCGTCGACGTCTGGTCGGCGGCGAACTGGTTCGAGCGAGAGGCGTTTGACCTGTTCGGCATCGTCTTCCGCGGGCATCCGGACCTGCGCCGCATCCTGACCGACTACGGCTTCGTGGGACACCCGTTCCGCAAGGACTTCCCGCTGAGCGGCAACGTCGAGGTGCGCTATGACCCGTCGAAGGGCCGCGTGGTTTACCAGCCGGTCAGCATCGAACCCCGGACGCTGGTGCCCCGTGTGATCCGCGACGACAATCGGTACGCGGCGGCGCTGAAGGATTCACCCGGCCATGGCTGAAATCCGCAGCTACACGATGAACTTCGGCCCGCAGCACCCGGCTGCACACGGCGTGCTGCGCCTGGTGCTGGAGATGGACGGCGAGGTCGTGCAGAAGGCGGACCCGCACATCGGGCTGCTGCATCGTGGCACCGAAAAGCTCGCCGAATCGAAGCCCTACAATCAGTCGATCGGCTACATGGATCGGCTCGACTACGTCTCGATGATGTGCAACGAGCACGCCTATGTAATGGCGATCGAGAAGCTGCTCGGGGTCGAGGTGCCGGTCCGCGCGCAGTACATCCGGGTGATGTTCGATGAGATCACGCGCATCCTGAACCACCTGATGTGGCTCGGGGCGCACGGACTCGACATCGGCGCGATGACGATGTTCCTGTACTGCTTCCGAGAGCGCGAGGACCTGATGGACTGCTACGAGGCAGTGTCGGGTACGCGCATGCACGCAACCTACTACCGGCCGGGCGGCGTTTACCGCGACCTGCCGGACACGATGCCGCGCTACCAGGCGTCGCGCTGGAAGTCCCAGAAGGACGTCGACCGGTTGAACGACGCGCGCTCGGGAACGATGCTCGATTTCATCGGCGACTTCACCGACCGCTTCCCGGCCTGCGTGGACGAGTACGAGACGCTGCTCACTGATAACCGCATCTGGAAGCAGCGCACCGTGAACATCGGCGTCGTGACGCCTGAGCGGGCGCTCAATCTCGGCTTCACTGGCCCGATGCTGCGTGGCTCGGGCGTGGCATGGGACCTGCGCAAGAAGCAGCCCTACGAAGTGTATGGCGCGCTCGACTTCGACATCCCGGTCGGCGTGAACGGCGACTGCTACGACCGTTACCTGGTGCGCGTCGAGGAGATGCGTCAGTCGAACCGGGTCATCGCGCAGTGCGTTCACTGGCTGAAGAGCAATCCTGGTCCGGTCGCCGCGGCCGACCACAAGGTCGTGCCGCCATCGCGCGAGCAGATGAAGGGCGACATGGAATCGCTGATTCACCATTTCAAGCTCTTTACCGAGGGTTACTGCGTGCCGGCAGGTGAGGCGTACGCGGCGGTCGAGGCGCCCAAGGGCGAGTTCGGCATCTACTTGCTGTCGGACGGGGCGAACAAGCCATATCGGCTCAAGTGCCGGGCGCCGGGATTCCCGCACCTCGCAGCGCTCGAGGAAATGGTCACGGGCCACATGCTGGCCGACGTGGTCGCCGTGATCGGCACCGCGGACATCGTGTTCGGGGAGATCGACCGGTGAGCGAAGCCACTCACGGAATTGCCGCCACGGTGCTGTCGGAGCACGTGCGCCACGAGATCGACCACTGGGTTGCGAAGTTCCCGCCCGAACGCCGCCGCTCTGCGGTCATCTCGGCACTGCACGCGGTGCAGCACGAACACGGCTTCCTCACGCAGAAATCCATGGACGCGGTCGCGGCCTATCTCGGGCTGCCGCCGATCCAGGTATACGAGGTCGCAAGCTTCTACTCGATGTTCGAGACGAAGCCCTGCGGCCGTCACCACGTCTCGGTGTGTACCAACATCTCCTGCATGCTGCGCGGCGGAGAACAGGTCCTCGCCCACGTAGAGAAGCGCCTGGGCGTCAAGGTTGGCGAGAGCACTCCGGACGGGCGGTTCTTCCTGAAGAAAGAGGAGGAATGCCTCGCCGCCTGCAACGGCGCGCCGATGATGATGGTCGACCACGTCTATTACGAGAACCTGACGCCGGAAACGGTGGACAGGATCCTCGATGAGCACAAGTAGGAGCCGCGCGTGACCGACTGGAGCGACCGGCTGAACCTCGTGTGCTTCGAGCCCCTCAAGTTCGAGCGGCCGTGGGAACTCGCAACCTACCAGCGCATCGGTGGCTACGAGGCCTGGCGGAAGATCCTCACGCAGAAGATGACGCGAGAGGAGGTCATCGAGCAGGTGAAGGCCTCCGGCCTTCGCGGCCGCGGTGGCGCCGGTTTCCCGACCGGTCTCAAGTGGTCGTTCATGCCGCGCAGCGCGCCTATCCAGAAGTACGTGGTCTGCAACTCCGACGAGAGTGAACCTGGCACCTGTCACGACCGCGACATCCTGCGCTACAACCCGCATGCGCTCATCGAGGGCATGGCAGTTGCGGGATATGCGATGGGTGCGACGGTTGGCTACAACTACGTGCGCGGCGAGTTCATGGCCGAGCCGATCCCGAGATTCGAGGCGGCACTCAAGGAGGCCTACGCGGCGGGCCTGCTCGGTGCGAACATACTGGGCTCCGGAGTCGATTTCGACCTGCACACGTTCATGGGAGCCGGCGCGTACATCTGCGGCGAGGAAACCGCGCTGCTCGAGTCGCTTGAGGGCAAGCAGGGCAAGCCGCGTTTCAAGCCGCCGTTCCCGGCGAACTACGGCCTGTACGGCAAGCCGACAACGATCAACAACGCGCAGAGCTTTGCGTCGGTGCCGACCATCCTGCGCAGGGGTCCGGAATGGTTCGCCGGCCTGGGACCGCAGAACTCGGGCGGCACGGTGATTTTCTCGGTGTCGGGCCATGTCGAGAAGCCTGGCAACTACGAGTTGCCGCTCGGCGTGCCTTTCTCAGAACTGCTTGCGATCGCCGGCGGTGTGCTTGGCGGCCGCAGGCTCAAGGCCGTCATCCCGGGTGGATCATCGGTGCCGGTGGTGCCGGCCGAGGTGATGCTCCAGGCCAACATGGACTACGACTCGCTGAAGAAAGCGGGTTCCGCGATAGGCTCGGCGGCCGTGATCGTGATGGACGAGACCACCTGCATGGTGCGGGTGCTCGAGCGCCTCTCCCGTTTCTACCACATGGAATCCTGCGGGCAGTGCACTCCCTGCCGTGAGGGCACCGGCTGGCTCAACCGCACGCTCAAGCGGATCGTCGCGGGGCAGGGGCGGCGCGAGGACGTGGACATGCTGGTCAGCGTGGCCAACAACATTGAAGGGCACACGATCTGTGCGCTGGGCGACGCGGCGGCGTGGCCGGTACAGAGCTTCATCAAGCATTTCCGGCACGAATTCGAGTACTTCATCGAGCACGGCCACAGCATCGTGGATGCGCGCGGACGGGCTGCGTGACGCCATGAGCGAAGAACTGGTCAACATCGAGATAGATGGCGTCGCCGTCAAGGCGCGCAAGGGCGCCATGATCATCCACGCGACAGATGCTCACGGCGCGTACGTGCCGCGTTTCTGCTACCACGACAAGCTGTCCGTCGCCGCCAACTGCCGCATGTGCCTGGTCGAAGTAGAGAAGGCACCGAAGCCGCTTCCGGCCTGCGCCACGCCGGTTGCCGAGGGCATGAAGGTATTCACGAAGTCGCCGCGGGCCATCGCTGCCCAGAAGGCGACGATGGAGTTCCTGCTGGTCAACCATCCGCTGGACTGCCCGATCTGCGACCAGGGCGGCGAGTGCGAACTGCAGGACCTGGCGATGGGTTTCGGGCGCGACGTCGCGCGCTACTCCGAACGCAAGCGCGTAGTGAAGGATCGCAGCATCGGCCCGCTGGTCTCGACCGACATGACAAGGTGCATTCTCTGCACCCGGTGCGTCCGCTTCGGTGAGGAGATCGCGGGGCTGCAGGAGCTCGGCACTGTCGGGCGAGGTGAGTACACGCTGATCTCGACCTATGTCGAAAAGAGCGTGGATCATGAACTCTCCGGCAACATCATCGACCTGTGCCCGGTCGGGGCACTGAACAACAAGCCGTATCGGTATCGCGCACGTGCATGGGAGATGACTCAGCATCCCCTCGTTTCCCCGCACGACTGCACCGGCACCAACCTGAACGGTCACGTGCTGCGCGGGCGCCTGATGCGCGTCGTGCCGCGTGACAACGAGCAGATCAACGAGAGCTGGATTGCCGACCGCGATCGCTTCAGCTGCGAAGGCCTCTATACGGACGACCGCGCCGCAAAGCCGATGATCAAGCGAGGCGGAGCATGGCGGGAGGTCGACTGGGAGACCGCGCTGGATGCGGCCGCGAGCGGCCTGCAGAAGATCGTTCGCGAGGCCGGTGCCGGACAGGTCGGATTCCTGGTGTCGCCGACCGCGACGCTGGAGGAAGCCAGTCTCGCGGCCCGTATTGCGCGCGGCCTCGGCAGCGACAACATTGACCATCGGCTGCGGCGAGTCGACTTCCGGGACCAGGCAGGGGACGCGGTCGCGCCGACGCTGGGCTGCAGCCTGGCCGACCTGGACAGGGCGTCCGCGGTGCTACTGGTCGGATCCGACATCCGACGCGAGGTGCCGATCATTGCGCACCGCATCCGGACTGGCGCTGTGCGACATGGGACGCAGGTCGCGCTGGTCCACCCGCACCCGCAGGAACTGCTGTTCCCGGTTGCGGCGCAGTTCACCAGCAACGGCCTCGGGATGGCGCAGCACCTCGCTGCGCTGCTGGTCGCTGCACTGCGCGGCTCGGGCAAACCGGTGTCGCGCGAGCTTTCCCCGGCGCTCGAGGGCGTCGCGCCGACCGCGGATCACGATCGGGTGGCGGCGCAACTTGCCGGCGAAGGGCTGCGCGCGGTCCTGCTCGGTGGGATCGCAGAGCGTCACGCCGCGTATTCGGAGATCCGTGCTCTCGCGCGGGCACTCGCCGAGGCGACGGGCGCCGTGATCGGTTTCCTTCCGGATGGCGGCAATGCCGTGGGTGCCGCATTGGCGGGCGTGACGCCGCACCGATCGGTGGGCGGAAAGCCGGTGTCCCGGCCGGGGCTGGCCGCACTCGAGATGCTGAATGCACGGTTGCGCGCCTACGTGCTGGTCGGCGGGATCGAGTCGGCCGACCTGGCGCCCTCGCCATCATCCGATTCCGCGTTGGAGTCGGCCGAGTGCGTGGTGGCGCTCACGCCTTACGCGGGCGCCGAGCAACTCGCTCGTGCGACGGTCATCCTGCCAGTGGCGGCGTTCGCGGAGACATCCGGCACTTGGGTCAACGTCGAGGGCCGCTGGCAGAGTGCCTCGGGCGCCGCGCGCGCACCGGGCGAGGCGCGTCCCGCCTGGAAAGTCCTTCGAGTGCTGGGCAACCTTCTCGGGCTGCCCGGGTTCGACTACCTGAGTTCCGAGGACGTCCGCGATGAACTTCGCCGCGAACTCGGCGCAGCGGAACCATGCCGACCTTCCGGGTTCGCGCCAGGACGCCTTGCGTCCGTGGACTCGACCAGTGAACTGGGCATCTATCGCGTCGACGCGATCGTGCGCCGCTCCCGGCCTCTGCAGGAAACCCGTGACGGCCGGCAGCAGGGTGAGGGTGACGCACGATGATGGATTTCGTCGCCGTCACGTGGCAGTCGTGGCCGGACTGGATCCGGGTCACGCTGGTCGCGCTGGGGCAGATCCTCGCCGTAACGATCGTGGTGATCCTGTGCGTCGCGTACCTCACGCTGGCTGAGCGCAAGGTTATCGGCTACATGCAGGTGCGCATCGGTCCGAACCGCGTGGGCCCGATGGGCCTGCTGCAGCCATTCGCCGACGTGCTGAAGCTGCTCGTCAAGGAAGTCGTGGTGCCGGCGCGCTCGAACCGCTTCCTGTTCGTTGTTGCTCCGTTGCTGGCTCTCGCGCCGGCGTTCGCCGCGTGGGCGGTGATTTCCCTGTGGCCTGGATTTGCGATTGCGGACGTCGATGCGGGCGTGCTCTACGTGCTCGCGCTGGCCGGCTTCGGCGCTTACGGCATCATCCTGGCCGGCTGGGCGACGAACTCCAAGTATGCGTTCCTCGGCGCGATGCGTTCGGCCGCGCAGATCGTCGCCTACGAGATCGCAATGGGCTTCGCACTGGTGGGCGTGGTGATGGCGGCTGGCACGCTCAATATCGGCAGGATCGTGAGTCAGCAGGCGGGCGGGCCACTGTCGTGGAACCTCGTGTGGCTGTTCCCGCTGTTCGTCGTGTATTTCATCTCGGGCGTCGCCGAGACGAACCGCGCGCCGTTCGATGTGGCAGAAGGCGAGTCGGAAATCGTCGCCGGGTTCCACGTCGAGTACTCGGGCATCGCATTTGCGCTGTTCTTCCTGGCCGAATACGCCAACATGATCATGATCGCGACGCTGACCGCGACCTTCTTCTGCGGGGGCTGGCTGTCGCCGTTCGAGGGTTACCCGCTGGTCGGCAATGTAGCGTTCCTCGCCAGCCCTGGCCTGCACTGGCTGGTTCTGAAGATCGCGTTCTTCCTGTTCTGCTTCCTGTGGTTCCGCGCGACGTTCCCGCGTTACCGATACGACCAGATCATGAGGCTCGGCTGGAAGGTGTTCATCCCGGTGACGCTGG
This sequence comes from uncultured Gammaproteobacteria bacterium, assembly GCA_963732415.1. GTDB lineage: Bacteria > Pseudomonadota > Gammaproteobacteria > Steroidobacterales > Steroidobacteraceae > RPQJ01. The sequence continues at coordinate 587,445 of CAVSZK010000019.1, read as the reverse complement.
TGTGGCTCTGCGTCGAGTCCGCGATGTGGTATTGGCGTGTCGGCCCCTGGGCGGCGTGAAGCAGGACAGCACCATGCGCAGCTACATCAAGACGTTCTTCCTGTGGGAATTGATCCAGGGCCTGATGGTCACGGGGCGCGCGTTCTTCGCGCCCAAGGTCACCATCCAGTACCCGGAGGAGAAGACCCCGCAGTCGCCGCGCTTCCGCGGCCTGCACGCCCAGCGTCGCTACCCGAACGGGCAGGAGCGCTGCATCGCCTGCAAGCTCTGCGAGGCGGTCTGTCCGGCGGCCGCGATCACGATCGAGTCCGATGTCGGCGAGGACGGCACGCGCCGCACGACGCGCTACGACATCGACCTCTTCAAGTGCATCTACTGCGGATTCTGCGAGGAAGCCTGCCCGGTCGACGCGATCGTCGAGACCCGCATCCACGAATACCACATGGAGAACCGGGGCGAGAACATCATGACCAAGGACAAGCTGCTCGCCGTGGGCGATCGCTTCGAAGCCATGATCGCCTCCGACAAGGCGGCCGACGCCCGGTACCGCTGAGCGAGCACACAAGATGATCGTCAACGTCCTGTTCTACATATTTGGCGCAATGCTGCTGGCATCGGCACTCGGGGTCATCACCGCGCGGAACCCGGTGCACTGCGCTTTGTTCCTGGTCGTCGCGTTCCTGAACAGCGCGGTGATCTGGCTGCTGCTCGGGGCGGAGTTCCTGGCGCTGACGCTCGTGGTCGTCTATGTCGGCGCGGTCATGGTTCTGTGGCTGTTCGTCGTGATGATGATGGACGTGGACGTCGAGAAGCTGCGCCAGGGCTTCACGCGCTATGCGCCACTCGGTGCGCTGGTGGCGCTGGTCGTCGTTGCCCAGATCGGCATCGTGGTGTGGGTGAGGCAGCTCGGCCTGACCGGGGCGCCCGCATCGGTCGTTCGGCCCGAGGGGTATTCGAACACCGCGGAGCTCGGTCACCTGCTGTACACAGAATATCTCTACCCGTTCGAGGTTGCGGCGGTGATCCTGCTGGTTGCGATCGTTGCCGCGATTACCCTCACCATGAGGAAACGGCCGGGCCAGAAGCTCCAGGACGTGTCGAAGCAGGTCGCAGTCCGGGCGAAGGACCGGATACGCATCGTGAAGATGGACGCGGAGGGTGGACGGTGATTCCGCTGCACAACGTCCTGCTGCTCTCTGGCATTCTCTTCAGCCTGAGCGTGGCCGGGATTTTCATCAATCGCAAGAACGTGCTGCTGCTGTTGATGTGCATCGAGCTGATGCTGCTGTCGGTAAATTTCAACTTCATCGCGTTTTCGCAGTACCTGGGCGACCTGGCCGGACAGGTGTTCGTGTTCTTCATCCTGACGGTCGCGGCCGCGGAGTCGGCCATCGGGCTCGCGATCCTGGTGGTGCTGTTCCGCGAGCGCCGCAGCATCAACGTCGAGGACCTCGACGCCATGAAGGGCTGAGCAGTGGAACGGACGCTTCTCATCATCGTTCTGGCGCCGCTTGTGGCGGCCATCGTGTCGGGGCTGTTCGGCCGCTGGATCGGCCGCGCCGGTGCGCACTCGCTCACCATACTGGGCGTGGGCACCTCGTTCGGGCTGTCGGTGAAGGTGATGTGGGATTCCCTGCACGGTGCGCCGGTGTTCGATGGCGCCGTGTACACCTGGCTGGTGAGCGACGGCATCCGGATGGAGGTTGGCTTCCTCATCGACCGCCTGAGCGCGTTGATGATGGTCGTAGTGACCTTCGTGTCGCTGATGGTGCACGTGTACACGATCGGTTACATGCGCGACGATCCTGGGTACACCCGGTTCTTCAGCTACATCTCGCTGTTCACGTTCGCGATGCTGATGCTGGTGATGTCGAACAACCTGCTACAGCTGTTCTTTGGCTGGGAAGGCGTGGGGCTCGTTTCCTACCTGCTGATCGGCTTCTGGTACACGCGCCCGTCGGCGATCGTCGCAAACATGAAGGCCTTCCTGGTCAATCGAGTGGGCGACTTCGGCTTCCTGCTCGGCATCGCCGGCATCGTTTACCTGACGGGCTCGCTGCACTACGCGGATATTTTCGGCAAAGTGGACGGCATCGCTGCCACTACATTCGAACTGTTGCCGGGAAGGGCGTGGTCGGCTGCGACCGTCATTTGCATCTGCCTGTTCATCGGGGCGATGGGCAAGTCGGCGCAGGTGCCGCTCCACGTGTGGCTGCCCGACTCCATGGAGGGCCCGACCCCGATCTCGGCGCTGATTCACGCCGCTACCATGGTCACGGCTGGCATATTCATGGTTGCCCGCATGTCGCCGCTGTTCGAACAGTCGCAGACGGCGCTCAGTTTTATCCTGGTGATCGGTGCAACGACCGCGCTGTTCATGGGGCTGCTCGGCATCGTCGCCAACGACATCAAGCGCGTGATCGCGTATTCGACGCTGTCTCAGCTCGGCTACATGACCGTGGCGCTCGGGGCATCGGCGTACGCCGGGGCGATCTTTCACCTGATGACGCATGCGTTTTTCAAGGCGCTGCTGTTTCTTGCGGCCGGCTCGGTCATCATCGGGATGCATCACGAGCAGGACATGCGCAAGATGGGCGGCCTGCGAAAATACATGCCGATCACCTACTGGACGGCGCTGATCGGTGCGCTGGCGCTGATCGGGTTCCCGGGATTCTCGGGGTTTTTCTCCAAGGACGCGCTGATCGAGGCGGTGCACGTCTCGGGCATTCCGGGCGCGGGCTACGCGTACTGGTGCGTGCTGCTGGGTGTCTTCATCACCGCTTTCTATACGTTCCGGCTGATGTTCATGACTTTCCACGGGAAGGAGCGGATGGACGAGCACACGCGCGAACACCTTCACGAGAGCCCGTGGGTGGTGACGCTGCCGCTGGTGCTGCTCGCGATTCCCTCGGTCATCGCGGGCTGGCCGGACATTGGCCCGCTGCTGTTCGGGGACTTCTTCCAGGGCGCCATTTACGTGACGCCCGGCCACGACGTGCTGGCGCACCTCAAGGAAGAGTTTCATGGCCCCGCGGCATTCGTCGTGCACGGGATCACGGGCCCGGCAGTCTGGCTCGCATTGGCGGGTGTGGTGACGGCATGGTTCCTGTACCTGAAGCGCCCGGAGCTGGCCGTATGGTGCCGCGAGAAGTCCGGTGCGCTGTACACGCTGCTGGCGAACAAGTACTACTTCGACGCGTTCAACGAGAAGGTGATCGCAGCGGGAACGCTTGGCCTGGGCAGGCTGCTATGGCGCGGTGGCGACGAAGTGCTCATCGACGGCGTGGCCGTGAACGGTTCGGCGCGCCTGGTTGGCTGGCTGGCAGGCGTCGTGCGCCGCGTGCAGACCGGGTATCTCTATCACTACGCCTTCGCGACGATCATCGGCCTCTCGGCGTTGCTCGCGTGGCTCCTCTGGCGAGGAGGCTGACCCATGCAGGCTGACTGGCCCGTTCTGAGTGTTCTAGTCTGGCTGCCGATCGCGGCCGGACTGGTATTGCTCGTCGTCGGCGACCGCAGCCCGGGCTTCGGCCGCTGGCTGGGCGTTGCCGCATCGGTACTTACGTTTGTCGCAAGCGTCGTGCTCTGGCGCGATTTCGACCGCGGCATTGCGGCGATGCAGTTCGTAGAACGCCAGCCCTGGATCGGCGCATTCAACGCCTGGTACCACCTGGGCGTGGACGGCATTTCGATGCCCCTCATAGTGCTGACCGCTTTCATCACGCCGCTTGTCATCATTGCCGGCTGGACGGTGATCGAGAAGCGCCCGGTCCAGTACGTGGCGTCGTTCCTGATCCTCGAGGGGCTGATGATCGGCGTGTTCGCGGCCCTGGACGCGATGCTCTTCTACGTGCTGTGGGAGGCGATGCTGATCCCGATGTTCGTGATCATCGGCGTGTGGGGTGGCCCGCGCCGCGTTTACGCGACGATCAAGTTCTTCCTGTATACGTTCCTCGGTTCAGTGCTGATGCTGGTGGCTCTGATCTACCTGTACCTGAAGGGCGGCAGCTACGCGATTGCCGACCTCCAGGCGATGCCGTTGTCGATGCGCGAGCAGACGCTGGTCTTCATGGCGTTCCTGATCGCGTTCGCGGTCAAGGTGCCGATGTGGCCGGTGCATACCTGGCTGCCCGATGCGCACGTCGAGGCGCCGACCGGTGGTTCGGTGATCCTGGCAGCCATCATGCTGAAGATGGGCGGCTACGGCTTCCTGCGCTTCAGCCTGCCGATCGCGCCGGATGCCTGTCGCGAGCTCGACTGGCTGATCATCCTGATGTCGCTGACCGCGGTTGTCTACATCGGCCTGGTGGCGCTGGTGCAGCAGGACATGAAGAAGCTGATTGCGTACTCGTCGATTGCGCACATGGGCTTCGTGACGCTCGGCGCATTCGCGGTGTTCCAGATCGTCCGCGTGACGGGCAGTACCGAAGGTGCGGCGATGGGCCTCGACGGCGCGATGGTGCAGATGATCTCCCACGGCCTGATCTCCGGTGCGCTGTTCTTCTGCGTCGGTGTGCTCTACGACCGCATGCACAGCCGGCAGATCGCCGACTACGGCGGCGTGGTCAACAGCATGCCTGTCTTCGCGGCGTTCATGGTGCTGTTCGCGATGGCGAATTCCGGGCTTCCGGGCACCTCGGGATTCGTGGGTGAGTTCCTGGTCATCCTGTCGAGTTTCCGTGCGAGCTTCTGGTACGCGTTCCTGGCCGCTACCACGCTGATTCTCGGTGCGGCGTATACGCTTTGGATGGTGAAGCGCGTAGTGTTCGGTCCGGTTGCGAACGACGGGGTGGCGGCACTCAAGGACCTCAATGGACGTGAGTTCCTGATCCTCGGCGTGCTGGCGGCCGGCGTCCTGCTGCTGGGTCTGTGGCCCGCGCCACTGCTCGACGTGATGCGGCCGACGATAGAGCATCTGGTACAGCAGATGATCGTGACGAAACTCTGAGCCATGAACCCCGCAATCATCACCCGCCTTGACCTGATGCTGGCCTCGCCGGAGATCTTCCTGCTGGCCGCAACCTGCCTCATCCTGCTGGTCGACCTGTTCCTGGACGACCGGCAGCGCTGGCAGACACTCGCACTGTCGCTGGCCGCGCTGGCAGGGACCGTGTGGGTGGTTGCCAGGTCGGGCGTGGATGTGCGGACCGTCGGGTGGCACGGTACCTATGTCTCTGACCCGCTCGGCGGTCTGCTGAAGATCGTGGCCTGTGGTGCCGTGGGAGTGGCCTTCATCTACGCCTACGGATACCTGCAGAAGCGGGGGTTGCTGAAGGGCGAGTTCTTTACGCTCGCGCTGTTCGCACTGCTCGGCATCATGGTGCTGGTGTCGGCCAACAGCCTGGTCACGCTCTACCTCGGCGTCGAGCTGCTGGCGTTGTCGCTTTATGCGCTGGTGGCCTTCCACCGGGAGTCGGGTGTCGCAGCCGAGGCAGCAATCAAGTACTTCGTACTCGGATCGATTGCATCAGGGGCGCTGCTCTACGGAATCTCGATCATCTACGGCGTCACCGGAACCCTCGAGCTCGGAAAGGTGAGCCTGGCGGTTTCCACGCTCGGTCCGAGCCATATCGGGCTGTTGTTCGGCCTCGCTTTCGTGATCGTCGGCGTCGCATTCAAGTTCGGGGCCGTTCCGTTTCACATGTGGGTGCCTGACGTCTACGAGGGCGCACCGACGCCAGTGACGTTATTCCTGAGCTCGGCGCCGAAACTCGCGTCGTTCGCTCTCGCATTCAGGCTGCTGGCCGAAGGACTCGGCGGGCTGCATTCGGGCTGGCAGGACATGCTCGTGGTCGTGTCGGTGCTGTCGATGGCACTCGGTAACGTCGTGGCGATCGCGCAGACGAACCTGAAGCGGATGCTGGCTTACTCGACGATCTCGCATGTCGGCTTCATCCTGCTTGGCATCCTCGCCGGCACGTCCGAGGGTTACCAGGCGGCGCTGTACTACACGATCACCTATGTTGTCATGTCGGTCGGCGGGTTCGGGATGATCATCCTTCTGTCGCGTGCCGGCTTCGAGGCCGACGCGCTCGAGGACTTCAAGGGTCTCAACGCACGCAGTCCCTGGTTTGCCGCCATGATGCTGATGCTGATGTTCAGCATGGCCGGCGTGCCGCCATTCGTCGGGTTCTGGGCCAAGCTGGCCGTGATCCAGGCCGTGCTGCACATTGGCGCCCTGTGGCTTGCAGTGGCAGCAGTCGTGTTCTCGGTGATCGGGGCGTACTACTATCTGCGCGTAGTGAAGCTAATGTACTTCGATGAGCCGGTCGAGCGGCGGGCTCTGGAGGGCAGCGCTGCCCTCAGGCTGGTATTGAGCGTGAATGGCCTGGCCGTGCTCGTGCTCGGCCTGTACCCGGGGCTGCTGCTTGCGCTGTGCGCTCGAGTACTGCCGTAGAATTGACGGTCAAAGTCCGCACGGGAAGGGAGACGGCATATGCGTAAACGATTGGTTTTACTGCCTGTGGCCTGGCTCGCTGCGTTTACCGTGGTCAGTGCTGAAACCACTCAATTGCAGACGGTTCAGGGGGCGGAGTCCGCGGCGGCAGCCACCGCGCCCGTGACCCCGGAGCCTGCTACGGCGCACGTTGTGCCGATGACTACTACGGTTGAAGCGGTGCCCGCGGCGGCTGCGGCCACGCACTCGGCGGCCGCCGCCACGGGAGCCGAGGCGGCCACTTCGACCCCTTCGTCGGGCGAGCAAGGCACTCCACAGGAAACGGCCGCTTCGCAGCCGATCACGCTGAAGATGGCGACGGTTCCACCACCGGCCGATTTCAAGATTCCAGCAGGATATCGGCCGGTGAAGCGCGGGCTCGACACGGTCTATTGCACGAGCATCACTCCGATCGGTTCCCGGATGGCCAAGACCTATTGCATGACCAGGGACCAGGTCGAGGAGCGCGAGCGGCAGGCCGAATTGGCCCGGCGCGAGGTGGCACAAAAGAGCAATGTCGCGGGTACTCCCAGCGGGCCTTGAGCCTTGCCGACTGCCGCGACTGGACCCGCCCCGCACAATTTGTAAAAGCGCAGCAGGGCCCGTATACTTAGCGGCTCGATTGCGGGGTGGAGCAGTCTGGCAGCTCGTCGGGCTCATAACCCGAAGGTCGTAGGTTCAAATCCTACCCCCGCTACCAACGCATTCGAAGCGAACGGCCCCTCTGGGGCCGTTTTGCTTTCTGGCGCTCCAATTTCTCCGGTCCTCGTGCGGTGGTTGGCCCCAAGCTACTGATCGTCGATTAATTCGGCAATTTGCCGTTCGGTCACGCCGAGGCCAATCTTTTTTCATCGAGGTGGCACGTCGCTACAAGCACGGCAGCCTGATCCCGACCAGCAACCAGCCGTTCACCCAGTGGGCGACGGCGCTGGCGGACGACCAGACGCTCACCGCTGCGATGGGCCAGGTGGGTCAGTTTCACTTCGGCGACGCGACCGCAAAGCGGGTCAGAATTACGTCGGCGTTGACAGCTCCGCGTGGACATTGGAGTCACGGTGGCCAAGGGCTGGCACGTCCGGCTCGATCTGCAAACCCCGGGCATCGACGAAGACATGCTGGACGCTCAGAACGATACGAGCCTCGATTCGATTCTGCTCGATGTGCAATACCGATTCGGCGCGCATTATGGCGGACCGTCGTAGCCATTTTCCGGGCTTCCCAAGCAGCGAACTTCTGCCTATTGATCTTCCACTAATACGAATTGCAGGCTCATCCGATCGGACTACCGTTGCGCTGACGGTTGTCTCTTGACGCGGCGCCCAGCGATGGCCGCTGCAGCGCGGCTTGTCTGGCGCGCAAAACCTGGCGCGAGGGCTGCACGATGAAAGGCCTACATGCTTGCTTGATCGTGGTGGGGCTCCTGACCTCGTCGATGGCATTTGGCGAACTGCCATACACGTTCAAGGCCGGCGATCCCATCCGGGCATCCGAACTGAACGCCAATTTCCAGTACCTTGAAAGTCTGGCCTCAAGTGGCGTTGCTGGGCTGTTGACCCGGAAGAAAGTGACGCTTAACTACTTGAGTTTCGTCAAAGTGGCGACCGTTCCCGATGCCGCGACAAACGGCTGGGTGCTGCGCAGTATCGCTACTGGCTGCGACGGGATCTTGCTGCGGATTGACAATGATCCGGAGTTTGCGGGGTCATTGGATGCCGCACTGGTAGTTCGGTCCGGGGAGACCCTGTACGCGAGGTGTCCGGGGACGTCGGTGGCCGATTCGACCAGGATCAGCTATTTCATGTTCAATGAGCAATAGCCGAATATTGGTGCTCGTGGTGCTGGTCGCGGCTCTGGCGGCGTGCGGGGGCGACGGGGGCGGGCACACGCACAACAAGGCCCCAGTGGCCCTGCTCACGCTGTCGGCGACGAGTGGACCCGCGCCGCTGACCATTACGGCTTCGGGCGAGGCTTCCAGCGACGCGGACGGTACGATCACGGGATATGCCTGGGAATTCGGCGACGGATCGCAAGCGACGGGTCCACGCGTCGAACACACCTATGCGACCGTGGGCGAGTTCGTCGTCACGTTGACAGTGACGGACGACCAGGGGACGACCGGAAGTACGTCAGGCAGGGTAGTGGCCACTGGTTCGTCGGCCGTCTACGACGGGTCGCTGTTCGACGAGGCGACCTACCAGGACGAGCCGAGTAGCGGAACATTCGATTCGACCCAGTTGCAGTAGCCGTTCGGCCAGTCGCGGCCAGCAGTTTCAGGGCGAACGCAGGACGCCCGGCCCCGCGCCGCGGTTTCGGCTTCAGGGCGGCGCTAGCGGGGTCATGCGCGATCCTTTGGCGTCACGTCGAGCACCCGCTCGCTAATTAAGAATCCTGCCCCCGCTACCAATCGAATCGAAGCAAGCGGCCCCTCTGGGGCCGTTTTGCTTTCGGGGCACAAAGTGGGCTTGAACGTCCACGCTGCTTCTCGGCACCACTCTGGCGGATGCACTGACGGATGCACGTGCAGTCATCGATCTCGATCGCGTTGTTGGTCGGCGAAGCGATTCGGTCTCGATGACTAGCGTTCCGCGCCAGTGGGACCTGCATGTCGCCATTTGGCGACGGTCGTGGTGCTTGCGGCACGGCCTGTATTAGCCCTAAATGCGCGTCGCGCCCAAGTACCGTCTCCCTCCACATCGAACTCTAACGCTGAACCGGAACTACGCGTGGTGGCTCAGTGCGTCCGGCAAAATCAATAACAGCACAGGCAGAACATGAGAATCCTCGTCGCGCTTCTGGCCGCATCCATCGCGTCGGTGACCTTCTGGTCGTCGCTTGATCGACACATCATGGCGCCGGACTGGAAGGGGGAAATTCGCGGGCTGGCCTATAGCCCCTCGCACCTCTATTCCGAAGTCGATAAGGACAACAAGGTCACCGACGAACTGATACGTCGTGACCTGGCGCAGCTCTCGAAGATGACCAAGCGCATCCGCACGTACACAGTCGGCTCCAGTCACAACCGTATTCCTTACATCGCCAAGGAATTCGGCATGAAGGTGTCGCTGGGCATCTGGTTGCGCGGCGACAAGACTTACAACGAAGTCGAGATCGCCCGCGCGATCAAGGTCATTGCTGAAAACCCCGGCACTGTCGACCGTGTTTTCGTCGGTAACGAGACCGTCGGGGTACGTGCCGAACTGACAGCTCGCGAAGTCAGTGGCTACATCAAGCGAGTCAAAACGGCGATCAACAACCCGGCTGTTCAAGTCGGTACCGCCGAAGTTTGGCCGACCTGGCTGACGGAAACCGAGCTGGCCGACGGCGCGGACTTTGTCGGCATACACCTGCTGCCGTACTGGGAAGGTGTCTCCTATGACCAGTCGATGGAATACATAACCTCCAGCTTCGACCGCATCGCCAGGCTCTACCCGGGCAAGAAGATCGTCATCGGCGAAACCGGCTGGCCGTCGGACGGCCGTGTGAAAAAAGGATCGGTGCCATCGCCCGCCGTTCAAGCGGCATTCCTGCGCAAGTTCTTCAAGCTCGCCGAACAGAAGAACTATGACTATTACGTCATGGAAGCCTATGACCAGCCCTGGAAGGGCTCGACGGGACAGGAAGGCGCGGTTGGTGCGTTCTGGGGCATGCTGGATGCCGAAGGCAGCCCCAAGTTCGGTCTCAGCGGTCCGCTGTCATCGTTCGCCGAGTGGAAGGCCTTTGCGGCCGTGGCTGCCGGCCTCACGTTCCTGATCGGCCTCGCGGTGATGGTAATGGTGCCGAAACTCAGCGTGCGCGGTTACTTTCTGATCGCGGGCGCCGTCGGCCTCGTGGTCTCGGGCGGCCTGTTCATCGTCGAGGCCTCGAGCTTGCGTTACATCGACATGGGTACCATCGGCGGCATGATGGTGATCGTGCCGGCGGCGTTGTTCACGGCCGTCCTGCTGTTGACTGAAACCGCCGAGTGGGCTTTGTCGCTCTGGCGCAAGCAACGCAGGCCTGAGATTTCCGGGCGACTCGTGCGTTTCCCGCGCGTGTCCATCCACGTGCCCACGCACAACGAACCGCCCTTGATGGTGATGCAGACGCTGAACTCGCTATCGCGCCTGGACTACCCCAACTTCGAAGTGATCGTGCTCGACAACAATACCTCGGACGAATCGTTGTGGCGGCCCGTGGCCAGCCACTGCGAGGCCTTGGGCGCTACGTTCCGCTTCTACCATCTCGACAACGTCAAGGGCTTCAAGGCCGGCGCCCTGAACAAGGCGCTGGAACTGGCGGACCCGTCGGCCGAGTTCATCGCCGTGATTGACAGCGACTATCAGGTCGCGCCGCAGTGGCTGCGCAGAGTCATGCCTGGCTTCGACGATCCGAAGGTCGGCATCGTGCAGGCACCGCAGGATTACCGCGACGCAAGGGAAAGCCTGTTCAAGTCGTTCCTGTATGAGGAATACACCGGCTTCTTCCGCATCGGCATGGTCGAGCGAGCTGAACACAACGCCATCATCCAGCACGGGACCATGTGCGTGATTCGCCGCGAAGCCATGGAATGCGTTGGCGGCTGGGCAGAGTGGTGCATTACCGAAGACACCGAGTTCGGCCTGCGCGTGTTCGAGGCGGGCTATACCGCACTCTACACACCGGTCAGCATGGGCCGCGGGCTGATGCCAGACACGTATGCGGCCTACAAGGTGCAGCGCTACCGCTGGGTGTACGGCGCCATGCAGATCCTGAAGCGCCATGCACCGGCGATCTTTTTTGGCCGTAAGGCCAACGGAAGCTCATCGCTGACCAGGGAACAACGCTACCAGTTCCTGGCGGGCTGGATGCCTTGGTTCGCCGACGGCTTCGCGCTGGTCTTCGCCGTCCTTGCCCTGGCCTGGAGTGGCTTGATGATCATTGCGCCGAAGCACTTCGACGTGCCTTTGACGGCATTGTCGGGGTTGGCCCTGGCCATCTTCACGATGAAGACCATGAAGACGGTCTGGCTGCACCGTGCCAAGGTCGGCACCGGTTTTGGAGGCGCGCTGGCGTCGGCGATTACCGGGCTGTCACTTTCCTACACGGTAGGCAAGGGCGTGATCGCAGGTCTGCTCACGTCGTCGAAACCTTTCCTGCGCACCCCGAAATGTGAGGACTCTGCCCCTTGGACGCAGGTCGCCAAGGTCGCCAAGGCGGAGATCGCACTATTGGTCGGCACTGTTGCGGCCATCTTCGGCACCATGTGGTCGACGAAGTTCGACGACCCGGCCGATTTCGTCTGGGTCGCCGCACTGACTGTGATGGCCGTGCCGTATGTATCGGCCCTGCTGGTGGCGTTGTTCTCGACGAGCAAGCTTGGTCGACCAGTATCGCAGAGCCCCGATATCGCACCGGCGCCGGTTGTCACCTCGCCGAAGATGGAGATGGCCGCGTAGAGCGTCCCTGATCCAGGGCACAAACAACCCGGCTTTGGCCGGGTTGTTTGTTTGTGCGCCCGGCAGCGCGCACCTTCTTGGAGGTGAAAATCCTCTGCGGACCCGACACGGGGAACCGCTGCACGATAAGGGCGGCCCGGGTGACTGGACGTCTGAGGGAAGCCGAACAGGACGCGGCTACGAGGCGGCGTTGCGCGCAATACCCGGGGAACTCTGGCGAGCTGCCTGTGGGCCATCGACATCGAGAGGTGTCGAGAGCGCTCGGCGATCCCCCCAAATATGCCGCTCGACCGGCGGGCGGGGGGAGGGCAACCGCCTAATCCGCTGCCTGGTCGATCCGGGCCTGCCGTCTGAAAGTGCCGAAGCGGGCCCCCACTACCAATCGAATCGAAGCAAGCGGCCCCTCTGGGGCCGTTTTGCTATGGATGGCTACGGCGTAGCTGCTTTCAGGGTAGGGCGAGGTCGTTCTGGGGAGCCGTTACGAAGCCTGCGCCTCAACGGCGCCATGGGACCGTGCATCCAATTCCCGCTCGATGGCCGCAGCGTCGCATTCAGGGATGCCGAGCGATTCTCTCAGCCTGTTGAGCAGCGATCTCTCCTTGGCCGAGATGCCGCCGCCTGCCCGCGCTTCGGCTACCGCTGTCTCATAGACATGCATCTTGGGGAATGTCGCGTACTCCGGCGTGTACTCCGTGTTGGGCATGGCGGTCGAAGCAACGCGTTCGGCGAATCGCTGCAGCGGCGCAAGGAAGAACATGACGACAGCCGCCGCGAGCAAGCCGGCCACGTTCCCCAACTCAGCCGACAGGAACGCGCTTGCGCCTTCGGATACAAGGACCACGAAGGTGAGGAGGGCTGCCGCGACCGTCGTCTGCTTGATCGTCCAGCAGATCCGCAGATCGATGTCGAAGAGTTGCGTGCGCAGGATTCCGTAAGCGATGAGCGGTACCGCTGCCAGCGTGCCGCATATGTATACGAGCGAGTGCAGATCCCAGAAAGGGGTTCTGGACATTTGCGGTGCTCGGCGCCGAGCGATCGGCGCGCACCGAACGCGTGCGCCAGACGTTGCTCAAGCTCGCGACGCTGCCTGCAGTGAAGACCCTCGAGAGCTACGACTTCGGCTTCGCTACGGGAGCGCCGAAGACGCAGATCCAGGAGCTTGCCGCGCTGAGCTTCATCGAGCGCGCCGAGAACGTCGTGTTGCTCGGGCCGTCCGGGGTCGACACGAGCCACCTGGCGATCGCACTGGGCTACCGGGCCGTGATGGCGGGGATCAAGACGCGGTTCATCACCGCGGCTGACCTGATGATCCAGCTCGCGGCGGCCAAGGTGCAGGGTCGGCCCAAGGAGTATTTCAACCGCGCCGTGGTCGGCCCCAAGCTGCTGATCGTCGATGAGATTGGCTATCTGCCGTTCGGTCGCGACGAGGCCAACCTGTTCTTCAACGTGGTGGCGCGTCGCTAGGAGCGCGGCAGCACGATCCTGACCAGCAACCTGCCGTTCACGCAGTGGGCCACGGCGCTGGCCGACGACCAGACGCTCACCGCCGCGATGCTCGACCGACTGCTGCACGACGCTCACATCGTGCAGATCAGCGGCGAAAGCTACCGGCTCAAGGACAAGCGCAAGGCAGGAACGTTGAGGGCGGCAAAGTCGCCCTGATCGAGGGGCCCAGGTGGGTCAGCTTTACTTCGGCGACCCGGCCGCAAAGCGGGGGTGCGGACGATTTCTTGGACTACTGGAAGGGGTAGTTCATGTATTCGTATGAAGATCGACTTCGAGCCGTGACGCTCTACATCAAGCTGGGTAAACGAGTCCGCTTGACCATTCGTCAGCTGGGCTACCCGACTAAGAACGCCCTCAAGAGCTGGTATCGGGAGTTTGAGCAGCGTCATGACCTGCCGGCCGGCTACGCTCGCCGCCGGGCAGGCGGAAGACCGCTTCTACGGCCTGACGTCACTCGTCGGCATCGCGCGCATCCGGATCAGCGACCCGTCTGGCATCGAGGTTGACCATCTGCAGTATGGGCTGCGAGGCGACGGCAATACCGATGTGCCAGAACCCGGCACGCTCGCGCTCCTCGGCCTCGGCCTCGCGGGTCTCGGATTTACCAGGCGACGCAAAGCGTAAAAAAGTTCAACGCAGCAAGAAGCCCGTCCAAGTGACGGGCTTTTTGTTTCTGCACGATCCCGGCCGATATCTGCCCCATCTCACCGGGAAACCGCCGGCGGATTATGTCCAGTCGCCGTTGTAAGGCGATACTCACCGGCGTAGAAAGTGAGCCATTCACTCTGTGTGCGTAGAGGATAAGAAAGTACAGATAGGGGAGAACCCGATTCGCTACCTCTCGGCTGCCCGTTTTGGGACTGCTCTGCACCAACAGAGCGGGATTCGCTGAACGGCGCAGTGAGCATGGAGTCAATCTGAATCGGCCCGCCCGGTACGTCGCAACAACTGAGAGCCGGATACTCTCCTGTTCCAGTGCGGCGTATCGAGCGGTGCCACCAAACTCATTGCCCCGGCCCCGCGCCGGGGTTCTTGCTTTGTGTACGTTCGCACCCAATTCTCGCGGTGACGCTCGGCCAGGACGCTGCATCGCGTGGTGATGTGGTCGCTGCCGATGCTCTCGCCGGCAAGTTGCTGCTCTTGCGGTGCAGGCACGAGGAACGCAGAGCCGCGAGGCATGGCACCCTTATTGATGCCCCGTCCGGACGTGGCGGGACCGCGCGATCCCTCGCAAGTCTTCAACTTGATGAGACGGTCGCATGGAGGGGCCCACAGTCAATATGGCATTCGCCGATGTGACACCGTTCGCGTTCGCGATTGGCGGCCAAGGCTATTCTTCCCTCGGTTAGGAAGAGTCAGACCAGTGGCCAATCAGCAGAAGCCTGAGCAATCGAATCGCAGCGCACTCGTCGAGCGGCGCCGGAACCCGCGTGGCCCCATGGACTCTACCGACTGGGAGACCATCGCGCTCAAGCGGGTCGAGCGCCATGTCGAGTCACTGTCCGCCGAGCCCAATTCTCCGCAGGACCCACCGAACGCGTGCGGTTGGGAGGAAGCTGTGCTTCTCGCACTACAGCGCCGAATTCGGGATCTCAAGGCGAAGTAGTTCGTCTGGGGACAGCGTGCCAAGGAGGTTCGCATGCGCCAGGGAAAGTCATGGTTCATGACCCGCCATTCGACCCAATGGCCGCACCTTGCGGGGTGGCTGCTGGCGGCCGTCCTGCTCGTTGGGCAGTTGGTACAGGCCGCTCGGGCGGACTCGGCGATCATTGCGCCCGCCGCCGCGATTAACCACTTAGGCCGGACGGCGACCGTGTGTGGCGTCGTTGCCAGCGCGAAGTTCGCCGCGAAGACCCATCGCGAACCAACGTTTCTCAACCTCGACAAGCCATATCCCAACCAAGTGTTCACGGCGGTGGTCTGGGGCAGCGACAGGAAAAATTTCTCGTACGCGCCCGAATCGCTCGAAGGGCGCAAGATTTGCGTTACCGGGCAGATCGAACCTTACAAGGGGCGGGCCGAGATAATCGTGACGGGACCTGGGCAGATCAAGGTTCACAAGTAGCCAGGGCGATACCCACCCTGTCGACTGTCGCCGGGGTACCGGCGGCTGAACCCACAGCCGCCCAGCCTCGCCGCGGTCCCGGCAGCGCACCTTGAACGGCAGCCGCGGCGATCCCTTTCCACGGGCGACAAACTCGGCAAGCGGCAGAACGAGCCAGCGGTCACAGCGCAGGAACTAGGCCGCCAGCTTGTGGTTATGCGCCAGCAGGCCGGCGAGGGTGCGAACGTCGATCATAGGGCGCGGTTAGGGCACATGCTCACCAGGCGAACCGGCGCGTCGGTTCCGCGAAGCGCACATCGACAGCTACTTCGAATCGGCTGGCAGCACCGGCACGTGGCCGCTCGCGACGAGCGGCGCATCATCAGGAAACTCTTTTGTGTGCGCCTCGTAGCGCTGCAGCATGGTAGACGCGGTCCTGATGCAGATGACCACGTCCAGCCAAATCGACCACCCGTCTATGTACTCCAGGTCCATTAGCACGCGGCGGCGATGATCTTCAATGTTGTCGACCAGACTGCGCATGTCGCTCACTTGCACGAGCCCGGTAATGCCAGGCTTCACTGACAGACGCCTGGTGTAGTCGGGTATCGCGGGTGCGAAATGATCGATGTGGCACAGCGGTTGCGGGCGCGGTCCGACCATCGCCATTTCGCCTTTCAGGACATTGAAGATCTGCGGCAGCTCGTCGATGCTTGTGTTGCGCAGCAATCGCCCGAGGCGCGTAATGCGCGGATCACCCGTTCTCACGAAATCGATCGCGTGTGCAGGTGTTTCGTGCTGCACCATGGTGCGGAATTTGAAGATGGAAAAGGGCGCGCCGTCCTTGCCGGTGCGCCACTGACGAAAAAAGACTGGCCCCCGGCTGTCGAATTTGATCAGCAGTGCCACCAGCACCATGATCGGTGCGAAGCAAAGCAGCAGGCAGCTTGCTACCGAGATGTCGAAAAGACGTTTCACTGCACGCGCCGGAAGTGCTGGGAGGCAGTACGACTCCTTGTCGCACTCGACCGCTGCAGCGCTGGACCTGCGTTGGTGATCTATCGGCATCGCAGAATCCTGAAAGTTGGTGTTGCGGGATCGGGAGGGCGGAATCGCTACCGCGATCGATTGAGCGAAATGAGCCTAACTGCTCGCCTACAGGATACGTGCGGAATGCGACGTAATCAGCAACTGAATGCGCGAACTACATCGTCGAACCCTGACGCCGCGACACACATCACACTTCAGCACTATGAGGGCCCACGCTCCTCATACAATAGGCATAGTCCGACGAACGCAGCTCTTCAGCGGGATCAGTTCGAGTCTGCCGGGCGCCACATGCAAAGGTGCTGCCGGGTGGTCAAGGGCCCAGGAGAGCAACCAGAGACATCGCTTTGGCAGTGTGGAACCAGACGAGCATAGGTTTTTTTAGAGGGCCACCAAATGTTTTCTACCAAATGGATTTCGGCAGTCGCCGCAATCGGACTGCTCGCTGCCACGACGGCTTCGGCCAATTCGCTGAACATCGGCGACACCGTCTACCTCAGTGCGGGCGCCGACGGTACGCGTGGGCCGACTCATCTTTCCCGCCAGGTGCGAGTTTCTACCGACGCGGGTGTGAGCTTCGAAGTTGTGCCAGCTGGGGTCTTCGACCTCGCATACAGCTACGACAAGTCCAGCTGGACACGGTTCCTGGCGTTCTGCCTGGAATACGACCAGAGCCTGCAGCCGTTCGACGCGGGTGGCTACACAGTGGCCGGCAGCCCGAACGCTCACGTCGCTGAACTGTGGGGTCGCTTCTACGACACGGTTACGACCAGCGACATGGCGGGCGCATTCCAGGTCGCGATCTGGGAGATCATGTCCGGTGACGCTACGCTCGACCTGAGCGCCGGTAACTTCCGGATGGCCAGCAACGGTGTGTACACCGGCGTGTACAACGTGGCACAGGGCTGGCTCGACGGGCTGAACGGTGACAAGGCGTACTTCGCGAGCCTGCGTTCGCTGCTCTCTGGCACCCAGCAGGATCTCGTGACGGAAGTCCCTGAGCCGGCTTCGCTCGCGCTGCTCGGCCTCGGCCTCGTGGGTCTGGGATTTACGCGACGACGTAAAACGTAAGCGACAATCTCGACGCTGCAAGGAGCCCGTCCTGGTGACGGGTTTCTTGTTGATGCAACAATACGGCGCAAATGCGCTGAGACGCCCGCCATGAGGAGCGGCACGCTGGGGCAGGAACTCGACCTCCAGCCGATGGGCGCGGAATCCTGCTCCCGCTACCAACCCATTCGAAGTGAACGGCCCCTCTGGGGCCGTTCTGCTTTTCGGCGAACCGTGCTCAGGGGTAAGCCGTGTGTCCCGCGGTGGTGTCGCTGCGTGCTGCCCAGGGACAAGCGGTCCGGCGATGCTCGCTGACTTGGTGTGTCGCTCGAGTTGACGGGCCCACAGTCAATTGTGAATGCCCGGATGTGACCCCGTTCGCGCTCGCGATTGGCGGCCAAGGCTATGTCGAGTCACTATCCGCCGACCCTGGTTCTCCGCTGGACCCACCGAACGCGTGCGGTTGGGAGCAGGCGGTGCTCCTCGCATTACAGCGCCGAATCCGGGATCTCAAGGACGAGTAGTTAGTCTGGAGTCGCTGTGCAAGGAGGGTTCAAGTGCGCCAGGGCAAGTCATGGATCATGACCCGTAATTCGACCCGGTGGCTGCTGGCAGCCTTCCTGATCGTTGGAGAGGGGCAACAAGCCGCTCGGGCGGACTCGCCGACCGTTGCACCTGCCGCCGCGATCAACCACGTAGGCCGAACGGCCACCGTTAGCCAGGGCGATACCCATCCTGTCGATGTTCACTGGGGCATCGGCGGCTGGTCTTGAGTGTGAACGGCCTCGCCGTTATCGTGCGAGGCCTGTATCCGGCGCTACTGATTGCGCTTTGCGCCAGGGTACTGCCCTGCGATTGGCGATGACGATCCGGACAGGACGAGAGAGGTAGGCATGCGTACAGAAATCATGGTGCTGGCTGTGGCATCCCTCGCTGTGCTCGGCGTGGCCAGTGCTGAAGCCGGTGAATTGCAGGCGGTGCAGGGGGCGGAGCCCGCTGCGGCAGCCACTGCGCCCGTGACACCGGAGGCCGCTGCGGCGCACGTTGTGCCGACGACTACTGCGGTTGAAGCAATGTCTGCGGAGGCTCCTGCGACCCCCTCGTCGGGCGAGCAAGGCGCGCCACAGGAAGCGGCCGCGTCGCAGCCGATCACACTGAAGATGGCGACGGTCCCACCGCCGGTCGATTTCAAGATTCCGGCCGGTTATCGGCCGGTGAAGCGCGGGCTCGATACGGTCTATTGCATGAGCATCACACCGACCGGTTCTCGGATGCCCAAGACCTATTGCATGACCCGGGCCCAGGTCGAGGAGCGCGAGCGGCAGGCCGAATTGGCCCGACGGGATGTCGCACAGAAGACCGGCACTTGTGACGGAGGCGGTTGCGGCGCGAATTGAACTCGGCGGCTTTCATGACCGGACCCACCTGCTCAGTTTGCAAAAGGGGAGCGGCGGAACCGACCAGCGAGAGCATGGGGGTGCAATCGGCGGCGAGCATGTGGTCATGTTCGAGCAGGCCGGCGAGGGTGCCAAGACGGATCATGCGACGACGGTATGGGCTGGGCAGGATCAGGGGGCTGAGCGTGACCGTGTTCCTCATGGATGGCCGCTTGCTGCATCGCAGCTTGAGTTTTCGGCCAAATAAGCGCATGTAACTCAACCGGACGAGAAAAAGATGACCATTGAGTCATCTCAGTATGGGGGATTGAGTTCAACGCCCAAGCCGGGCAATCAACTGTTTCTTCGGATGCAAAGCAACGAGGAGGGAGTTAGTCATGGCCAGACAGGCTCACGGCACGGACTCTGCTTCGTCGCCCACGTACATCGTAATTCTGGTCGCGCTATCTGCGATGGCGCTTTCTGGCTGCGGTGGTGGCGGCGGCAACGGTTCCGGCGCGAATCCACCGAACCCCATCCCGCCGGACGCCACGGCCGCGGATGCAAAAATGAAGGAGCAGATGTTGAAGGTAATGCCGATGCTGGCCAAGGCGCAGAGCGGATTGATGTTCATGCTGAATCCCGACGCCGGGCTTACGCCTGGAGTGTCATTGATCCCCGATATGCGGCCAGGTGCCGCGGCGAACAGCTATACGTTCGACGGCACGTACGACGGAAATGATGACCTCATCAGCGAAACCTCGATATCAGGGACTGCCGCCTTTGGCGGCGACCCATCCTCGCTCGACTGGAGTCCACTAACGGGCGAGGTCGCTATTGACGTCAACATTCCAGTGGTCGGCCATGTTTACCACGCAACGATTGCCTTTGTGGCGACGGAAACGACGGTGCAGATCTCCGGCGGCGGCAATTTCACCAATCCGATGACGGGTGAGACCACCACGATGGAAATACCGGTGGCGGACCCAGTCATCGTGACACCGGCGTCGCAGGCTGGCGGTGTGGTAGCCAACGCCTGCGGCTTCAACCTTGATGGGACTGTACCGATCGAGCGGTCGGGACCAACTGGCACATTGAACGCGACCTGGCTGTTCTCACCCAATTCTGCGTCGGTGGCGGTGCAGCAGGTCTCCTTCCGCGACGCCGCTGGTTTGAGCACCCCGATGCCGGATTCCACCGTGGCGTTGACCTGCGGCTCAGGCGGCACAATCGACGACTGGGTGGGGGACTATGATCAGCGTTGGGTGTGCCTGCCCATTGAACACGGTAATGCGCGGCTCACTCTGACAAAGACTGGCGCGACGACCCTTTCGGTCACCGACGAGGATCCACCCGGATCGGGGGACGTTAATACCTATTCCGTCTCGATTGTCAGTGGCAGCCCCCACGCGGCGACCGGATTCTTCGATGCAGGTCCAGTCGGCAATACTTACCGTGAGCACTTTGAGTGGACATTGGGCAAGGCCGGTGACTTCTCGCAGATGTCACGTTACGCGTATACGGAGGGACCGAACATCGGCTCGGGCGGTATCTGCTCCGCGATCATGAAGCGGGTGCAATAGGGGTGCCTCAAGACTCATGAGGCCTGCCCCCGCTACCATCAAATCGAAGCGAACGGCCCCTCCGGGGCCGTTCTGTCTTTGTGGCTACGAAGTCCTGTCTCGGCCGCTACTTCGCAAGGAAGCGGCAATTCTCGCGAAACGACCTCTGTTCACCATCAGCCTTCAGTTCACTCGACAGCTGCACGATCAGCTCTTCGGTCGAGGAGGATTTCCTGGCTGCCTGTGACACCAGGAATTTCGCAACGGGCCCCAGGTAACTGGCCAACTGGGTCTCGATGTACTTGAGGTCCTGTGGCGAGAATTCCGGTGCACGTACAGGAGCCGATGCGGCCGCTGCGCGCCCGGGAGCAGGGCAGGCCGTGGGTAATACTCGGAGCGATGAGCCATCCGTCGATGGGCCCTGGAGCACGTCCAGTACGCAGATTCGCAGGTTCTCCAGATGTGCTTCGAATGGCGCCGTGAACGCATCGAGCCATTGCTGGGTGCTGATGAAGTACTCGAGGCTCTTGGAAAGGAGTACGTCCTCGACGCGTAGCGGCAGGACCGGCACGTTCTTGCTGATGGCGCGCTCGACCTCGCGGCGAACCTGCGGCGAGTCGTTGGAGCTGGAGGAAAGGACCAGGACCATGATCGCCGCGGAGCTGATCGCGTCGATGATTTCCTCGGCCCAGTCCTTGCTCGGCGAAATGTCCCGCGGCGCCATCCAGCAACGTATGTCGGCGCCCTCGAGCGCACGACACGTTGATTGTGCGTAGCCCACGTCGTGGTGGGAATAGCAGATGAATACCTTGTGTGGCGTGGTGGCCATGACGCTATCGTCCCAGAATCTCCATGGCCTTCTCGACGCTGCGGCGCATGCGGTTGAACGAATGGCCCAGCTGGGCGATTTCGTCCGTGCCACCACCATCGAATTCGGGCACTTCAAGGTCGCCGCTGCTGACCTGGTCGGCGATCATGGCCATCTGCCGCACCGGTCGGATGACGATCAGGCGCAGTGCGACGTTCACGACGATAAAAATGACCGCGAGCACGGCCATCTGCGAGGCCATGAACACGCGAAACGCGTATTTGGCGCGCTCGTAGGGCACTGACAGAGGCACCGAGACAATCTGGCTGCCAACGACCTCGTTCATCTTCCAGCCGAAACCATTGTTGCTGCCATAAAGCGCCGTCATCGTTGGCGGCGCGTCTCCCGGCACTCCGTGGCAGGTTAGACAGCCGGACTCATTGACGCGCATCGGCCGTGCCAGGTAGAGCGAGGGCCCGGTCGGTGTCTGGCGTTCACCGGTCACTTCGGTCAGCGCGGCATCGTTGCGAAACTGCTGGATGATGTCCGCTTCCCATTCCGTTGAGCGGTTGGCGGGGTTGGTCGGGTTCAGTGTGGATTCCTTGTACAAGTACTCCGGGTGCGTCTGGCGCAACTGCGTGAACTGCTGCGTAGCGGCATACGATGGCACGGTCTGGGGAAGAAACACTTCGCCGAGCCTGTCGGCGAGCAACGGCTTGACCTGCTGAATCGTGTAGGCGCGAGCCGCATATGAAGATTCCATCATCAGGCCGGCATGTGTGATGACCTCGCGCTTGGCGTTTTCCAGGAGGATGGCGCGCGAGATGTAGCCGGTGATGCCGAGACCGGTCACGAACACCACGGCCAGTGCCAGATTGATCTTCGTCGTCAGAGTCATTGACGTTCATTCTCCGGACACGGTACGCGGTCATCTGGCGGGACCTGGCGCCGTTCCGAGTGCTGCGGGCAGCATTCGCTACAGGACATTAATCGGCCCTGCGGCGGTTCTCCGCAGCATGATCCCCCCAAAAAACATGTTACACGGAATTTTCGTTCGCCAATCGGGGCGCATGCGAACCCGCCTCCGCGCCGACATGAAAGTCCGATGGACACTGAAGTTCGGGCTGCTTGTGGCGTGGATCACCCGGCGCAGCGACGAAGCCGAGCGCATGGTCATCCGCTATGAGCCTGTCGATGCTCTTTACATGCTGCACTGCACTGCACGGCGGCGCGGATGGTGAAAGCGCTCAAGCCATTGATGTAATTGCGCGAGCCGCGTTTGGCATGGAATTTGCATTGATTAGCTAAGATGTCGCTGGGCTGGCCCCGCGAATCGGAATTGCAAGGAAAAAAGCATCAAGGGGACCGGCATGAACAGAAAAATTCTAGCACTGGTGGCGGGACTGGCCGCGGCGATCGCGTGGGTTCCAGCCGGCGCTGCCAGCATCAACAACGTCGTATTCTTCGGCGACAGCCTGTCCGATTCGGGCAACGTCTGGTACGCGACTGGTGGTTTTCCGCCGTTTCCCTACTACCAGGGCAGCAGCGGTGCGGCGCCTGACGGCACCGGCGGCCAGTGGTCTGACTACCTCGGCCCGTCTTGGGCGACACCGTTCGCCGCAAATTTCGGCCGATACGCGACCCCGTCGCTTGCGGGCGGCAACAACTACGCCTGGGGCGGCGCCCGCACCGGGGTAAACGGGGACCCAACCAGCGCCCCGTGGCTGGACCAGCAGGTCCTCCAGTACTTGGTGTATGGCAGTTCGCCGAACGCCACGACGCTGTACTCGGTCGTGATCGGTGGCAACACCATAGCCAACAACCTCGGCGCAGCTGACTTCGGTGCTGTCATCACGGCAGGTGTCAACAGCATCATGAATTCCATCGCGGCTCTTTATGGCGCCGGCGGCCGGCAGTTCCTGGTCGCCAACGTGCCGGACATCGGCGCCACGCCGCTGTTCCGGAGCGGTGATCCCGGCGTCGCGGCCTATGCCACGTACCAGACGATGCAGTGGAACATGGCACTCGAGGCGGCCCTAAGCGCACTGAGCCTGCCCGACGCAAGGATCAGCTATCTCGACCTGTTCGGCTTCGGCAGCAACCCCGACGTACTCGCGGAGTTCACGAATACGACAGACGCCTGCTTCGATGGCGTGAATGTTTGTGCGAATCCCTACGACTACCTGTACTGGGACAGCTTCCACCCGACCTCCCATGCGTACGCTCTGGTGGCGGACTACGCACTGCGCGCGGTGCCTGAGCCCGGCACGCTGCTGCTGCTCGGCCTGGGTCTCGCTGGCCTCGGTGTCAGCCAGAGGCGCAGGGCCGCATAGGCAGCACCAGCAGTAGTCTCGACGCACCACGGAAGCCCGGCCCTGCCGGGCTTCTTTAGTTTTGCTTCATAGACTGGGCAAGACGCTCGATTCAACGGGCCAATTCCGGCAGACTGCTGCGGTACTGGCCGTCCTGCCAGCCTCCCCGTTGTCGCTGCCCGGAGCTGACCATCAGCACACCTCCGCCGCCGCGGCCGCCCTACCGGCGCCGCATTGGTCTTCCGATCAGCCTGTGGCTGGTGCTGGGATTTGCATTCGTGATCGGCGCTTTTGCAGTGACCGGCGTTCCGGCGCTGCGCAGCATGCGCCATGCGATGGAAGACGTGGCGCGCACGCAGCAGCTGTTCGAGCCGATTGCGCTGGGCGTACATGACCTGACGGAGAGTTCGGCGTCGTTCGACCGCGCCGTACTTGCCTACCTGCAGGCCGACTCGGAGGCGAACCGCACTGGGGTTACAGCGGCTGCCGCGCGGCTCTCGCAATCGATGAACGGTACCTTCGATGGCGGCTCGGTTGCGCTGGCGGAGCCGTTTCCGTCGCTGTTGAGCCGGGGCGCTGAGCACCAGAGCGCTGGATTCCGCCTGCTGGACCTGCAGGACCAGCTACGTGGCGCCACCGAGCTTCTTGACCGGACGTATGCGGCGCTTGACCGGCGTGCGGTTGGTGCGGGGGGCACCGGAATCGTCGTCGGCGACAACGTGATCGCAAGACCTTCGCTGGCCGAACTAAAGCGCGCGGTCGAATTGTCTCGCAGTGATGCGGCCAGTGCGTTGGTCCGCGGGCCGGTGACGTCCGAAGCCACCGGCGGCGAGGCGCTCCTGCGACGGACTCTGGAGGCGAATCGCGAGGAATTCGCACGCTCGCCCGGCCGTGCCTGGGTGGGGCTGATGGAAGAGGATGCCGCGCAGGCGATCAATTTGCGCTGGCAGGTGCAGAAGCTCGAGGCGGCCATCGAGGCGGATCGCGCGGCGTTTGCTGCCAGCGGGGCAGCCCTGGCCGCCGCAGTTCACAGCGAGATCGAAGCGCCGGCCTGGCGGGACTTCATCGACGAGGCAGCTCATGCACGGGCCGCCGTGGACAACGCGGTGCTCGGCGTCGAGACGGCAGTCTTCAAGGCGGTACTGCTGGCGCTGCTCGGCCTGGCGATCACCGCATGGGCAATCACGTGGCCGGTTCGACGATTGACGGCGGGCACGCGCCGGCTCGCGGCAGGCGACCTTGCAGTTCGAGTGCGGCGCGGCGGAGCGAGCGAACTCGACGAACTTGCGCAGGCCTTCAATCACATGGCGTCGGAGCTCGACCGTTCGGAACAGGCGTTGCGCGCGTACCAGATTCAGCTCGAGCGACGCGTGGAGGAGCGAACGCTGCAGCTGCGCCACCTCGCGGATCACGACCCGCTCACCAACCTGCCGAACCGGCGTCAACTGTTTCAGCACCTGAACGATCACATCGCGCGCGCCGACCCGGCGGGCTCACAGCTCGCGGTGATGTTCCTCGACCTCGACAACTTCAAGACCGTCAATGACAGCCTTGGTCACGAATTCGGCGACCGGGTGCTGGCCGAGATCGGAGAGCGCTTGCGCCAGATCGCAGGCGACGGAGGCTTCATAGCGCGCCTCGGTGGAGACGAATTCACGCTGGTGTTCCCGTTCTCGGGCGACTCATGGCAGGTGGAACGGCGGGCGGAGCAGCTGGTGGCCGGGTTTCGCCGACCGTTGACGATTGACCGACGCGACGTGAGCGTCGGTGTTAGTTGCGGTGTGGCAATCTATCCCGAGCATGGTGGGGACGCCACCGAGCTATTGCGGGCGGCCGACGTCGCGCTGTTCCGCGCCAAGGAACTCGGCCGCAACCGGCTGTGCGTCCACGATCCCTTGATGCTGGTTGATGCCTCGAACCGGTTCAGGGTGGAACAGGCTCTTCGCAAGGCGATCGAGGGCGGCGATTTCGTTCTTCATTACCAGCCGCAGGTATGCCTCCGCACCGGGCGCCTGCTGTCGGCTGAGGCGCTGTTGCGATGGCGGCGCAGCGACTCCGAGATTGTCCCGGCCAGCGAGTTTGTCCAGATTGCGGAGCAAGCGGGCCTGATGCTGGACCTGAACGAATGGGTTCTCGAAAGTGCGGCCAGCGCCGTGCGTCACTGGCGCAACAATGGCTGGCCGGACGCGAGGGTTGCCGTGAACGTATCTCCCCAGCAATTCGTCGCCGGAAACTTCCTGTCTGATATCGCGCGCCTTCTCACGCGGCATGCGCTCCCGCCCGGCGCGCTTGAACTCGAACTTACCGAATACATGCTGCAGACGGGGGCTGTTACCGTCGAGACGTTGCATTCGTTGCGCATGCTCGGTATCGCTACCGCGCTCGACGATTTCGGAACAGGTTACTCATCGCTGACCTCACTGGAGCGGCTCCCGCTCAGTCGCGTGAAACTCGACCGACGGTTGATCGCCGATGTGGACCATAATCCGCGCGCCGCGGCGATCGCCCGGTCTATCATCGCGCTGTGCCGCAACCTTGGCCTGGCCACTACTGCAGAGGGCGTGGAGCGGCATGAGCAGCTTGATTTTCTTGCAGGCTGTGGCGACGTGGCGGCGCAGGGATACCTGATCTGCCGGCCTGCGGAGGCAGGGTCGATGGTGGACTTCGCGAACGGTTCGACGGCGCTGATCAGCAGCTTGCTTCAGGTGGCGGAGTCGAAACGGGTGCTGCGGCAGGATACGGACCGGAGCGGCGTGATCTCGCGGTTTCCGCTGCATCGGAAGTAGATCTCACGCAATAATGCGCGAGAGATCGCACCCGCATTCCTGGCATGGAAACCAAGGGGACCCCGATCGGAAGCAAGCCGCCCCAATCACGCCGATCTGCGGACCCGACGCACATCGCGCTGCACTACCTCTGCCTGACTAGACTCAGGCACGAGAAACCTACGGAGGCGTGGCGCATCGTTGGCGAAGCATGGGGGTTGCCGAAGCACGTGGTGCAGAGGCTGATCGCCGACAACAACGCGCTTGCACTGGCAATACTGCAACGATTTTCCGGGGACCCGGATACGTTGCTCGGTCTTTGCGAGAAACACGCGCTGGAGAGCAGGCGGCAAGCGCAAGCGGCGGCAGTCTAGTTCACGGAGTCTCGATGGCGCCGACGTCGGCGGGCGAAGCCGCAGGCCGCGGGCGCCCAAGCTGGTCGGTGTCCGGCCGTCGCGTCGTCATCCTGGGCTGGGTGCTGACGGTCATGACGATGCCGGGATTCTCGGCGAGGGAGCCACTCGAGAACAGCTTCCGCCACTGCGTGTCGCCGAGCATTTGCGGCCCCATGCCCGGGACTGCCGCAGCCTCGAGTGCCGCGTCGAGGCGATGCCAGAACTCGATGTACGGGTGATTCTCAAGTTCCTTGGGCCAGGTCTCGGCCGGGCCGAACCAGCGCGTGGCTGAGAGCGTCAGGATCGGGCTCCCGGAGGGACTCAGGTATGGCTGGACACCGGCCGTTGCCGGATCCGCATCCACCGACTGCAGGAACGTCTCGAAGTCGCTCCTGAAGGCGTCGGCGAAACCGGGGAGGGCGTAGCGATTTTCAACCCGGGCCAGCACGATCGCCAGGAAATTGTCTGCGGCGCCTGCGGCAACCGAGTACTCCGCATGTGTCTCGTTCAGGTCGAACGATGATGATGGAACCTGATCGAGCGCGCTACCCCGCGGCGCGTAATGAAGCACGGCAAGATTTCCGGAATCAGAGCCCGCGGAAATGATCGAAGTCGATCGTGTGATGCCGCCGGTCAGGTCGATGACATCCGACAGATCTACTCCGTCCACGTCACCCGGCTGCGGGTAGTGTTTGCGGCTGAGCGATGCCCATCCCGGCTCACCGACCGGGACCAGGATCTGGCTGAAATCCAGCACACCGATCCGGTTGTATCCGGCGCTGCGGAAGTAAAACAGCGAGCCGGTGAAAATGTCCTGTGCGTAGCGACTTCCGCCGATCTCCTGCACGGTGTTTCCTGCGATGATCGAGGCGCCAACCACCAGGTCTTCGACGGCATGCGCGTTACCGACCGTCGCTGCGACCCCGCCGGCCAGGTTCTGCCGGCCGAGGCTGTCCGTCCGGGGTACGCCGTGGACCTCGTTCTCCACGATGGTGCAGCTCTTGATCGCCATGTAGCCGTTCGACATGTAGACCCCGCCGCCGCGCCAGTAGCCCATGCCGAGCAGGAACGCAGGCAGGCCAGGCGCCGGCTCGACGACGTTCCTCGCGATGGTGCTGTTGGTCAGGCGGAGGGTCTTGCGGTTTCCGATGCTTCCACCGTCCGAGTACACGCCGGCACCGTAGGCGAAGAGCCCGCTGATCCGGTTGCCACTGATCGTCGACTGGTCGATGGTCGAGGTGCTTGTAGAGTGTCCGGCACCCCCGACCGAGTAGATGCCTCCGCCCGCAGCACCGCCTCCAAGTGCCGAGTTGCCGCTGACGACGCAGCCCTGCATCTCGACGATGTCCGCGTAGACAGCGCCGCCGAATGCGCCGCGATCCCGCGACGAGTCGAAGTCCCCCTGGACGTGGTTGTCGAAAAGCCGGCAGTTCACCAGCCGCGCCACACCCCAGACTGCCAGCGCTCCGCCGCGCGCCAGGGTCCACGGCTGGGGGTGCGGGTCGGTGATAGAGATTGCCTCGGTCACGCTGCTACCCCCGGTGACCGAGACGTTGATGAGCGTCAGGTTGCCGTCCACCGCCAGCACGCGTGCGCCAGGCTGGGCACCCCCCGTCCACGCGACCGTAATGCCAGAGGGAAGCGCCGATGCGTCGATTACGACGTCCTTGCGAGCCACCAGTGCCGAGCGCCCGTAGTCACGATCGAAATACCCGATCAGGTATGAGACAGGTCCACTGGGCTCGTCACGAATGCCCATGACCTCGCCCTTGAGAAAAGTATGTTCGTTGCCAACGATCGACAGCGCTATGGTGCTTCCATCGAGGTTCGGGTCGAAGGTGATGGGCTGGCCCGGCCGCGCGCTTGCGAGCGCCGAGCGCAGCGTCATCATGCCCGATGGCGGAGAGGCCGAGTCGAGGAGACTGTTGACGACGATTGGCGCATTCGACGGTTGTGACGATCCGCCGCTGCTGCCGCCGCAACCGCTGAGAATGGCCAGTAGCGCGAGGGCGGTGATGCGTGCCAGTGTTTTCATGGGCGTGACTCGTCGCGTAGCTAGATGGCGCCATCCCCGCAGGCGTGTTTCCACATCTTTTCAGCCATGGTGTCCGGTGGCACCGGCGTCACCTCCGGTGGATCCGGATTGACGTTGATGATCTCGCCGCTCGCCATGGGCCCGGCGTGGGCGGAGGTTTCAATGATGCTGAGCTGCTTGCGCTGGCAATCGTATTGATAGTGCAGCTTGTCCGACAATACCTGCTTTCCGGTCTTGTCGGGCAGGGGTTGCTTGTAGTCGATCAGCGCCCACATTTCGGCGCGATCGCCGTTCCGTTGTATCGTCGATGGGTCGATGTAGATCGTCGCATCGGGCATTGACTCGAACACGACCCACTCGGCGACCGGTGCCGGCTTGCAGGACGCTGCAAGACCGCAAATTACCATCAGCAGTAGTCTCGAGGTTGCTTGCCGCATCGTTTCGTGCCGTCCATTCGTGTGGATACCGTGCTGCGCGCCGGCCCGCCAATTGTGCGTGCTGTAGTTGCCCGTGGCCAGATGGACGGGCGGCCGGCGATGCAATTTTCGCGACATGCACCGGGGCCTTCGGCGAGGCGTCGGATACCTGGAGCGACCTGCGCGCGGGTCCGACCGATGCGTCAGGGACCGAGCGGCGGCACCATACGTGAGCGCGCCAGCCAGGCCTTGATCGGTCGTTCCAGGGCGATCGCCTGGCGGATCTCGAGCAGCAACGGGCCGTCGCGCGATGCGAACATCTCAATGATCTCGTCGGGAACCGGGTGACCGAAGGCCTTCAGGTACGAGTTCGCGGCCGTGGCGAGCTGGTCAGAAACCTGTACTGCAATCATTGTTCTGTTTTACGCCAATTCGAGCCGTTTCGCTCGCAAATCCGGGCAAAAATTCCTGCCAGCAGCCTCGTTACACGCTCCATGCAGTGCCCGGTGACACGGGTGAAACACGCAATTAGACTGCGTAGTGAATTCCAAAAAACGACCGGGGGGAACCGTGAAGATCGACTCATGGCTGGCCGAGTTGAAGATTCCGCGAGAGGCGTATCGCGTGGTGACTCTGTTGCCGCTCGTCTATGTCGCCTGGGCGGACGGAAAAATTCAGCGTGCCGAACGCAACCTGATCCTGCAGATAGCTGCGGAGCGGGGCATGCTGGAAGGCGGCGGACGCGAAGCGCTGGAGAAATGGCTGGCTGTTGCCCCGAGCCCGGCTGAGCTCAAGACGAACCTGGCGATCCTCAACGAGCTCAGTCGAGGGCGTGGTGCAATGGCGGACTCTTTTGATTCCGATAGCCTGCAGATGCTGCTTGCCTGGTGCCAGGACGTTGCCGACGTCGCGGGCGGGATGCTGGGACTGGTCCCGGCGCGCCGTGAGGCCGAGCTGAAGGCGCTCAAGTCGATTGCTGTCGCGCTGGACATCCGTAACGCAAAGGGTTGGCAGTCGCTGTCGAGCTGAGACCGCCCACGTCTGGCGCGGTGCGAAAGCTCTCGGAGACCGGATATCGGGCGCACAGGTAAAGGAGCCTGAAATGGCAATGAAGGGCGATAGCGGCGCTGACGTTTTCGAATCGAGCGTGCTGGCCCGTGACCTGCACTTCGGCGAAGGGCCGCGATGGCACGGCGGTCGCCTCTGGTTCAGCGATTTCTACGACCAGGCGATCAAGTCTGTCGACGCGGATGGCGCGATTCGCAGCGAGCACGTGATCGACGACCGGCCTTCGGGACTGGGGTGGCTGCCGGACGGGCGGTTGCTCGTGGTGGCGATGCATCGACGGCAGGTGCTGCGACTGGATCCGGGGGGCTTTGCCCTGCATGCGGATCTCTCCGGAGTTACCGCGTTTCACTGCAACGACATGGTCGTGGATGCCGAGGGTCGTGCCTACGTCGGCGAATTCGGGTTTGACCTCGATGCCGAAATCAGCGCTCGCGGAATGATGGGTGTGCTGGCCGAGCACCCGACTGCGACGCTGGCCATAGTGGACCCCGACGGTCGAGTCCGCGAGGCCGCGACCGGAATGCATTTTCCCAATGGATCAGTCATCGCTCCAGACGGCCAGACGTTGATCATTGCCGAGACGCTGGGCATGTGCCTCACTGCATTCGACCGTGGCCCGGACGGTGCATTGTCGAATCGCAGGGTCTGGGCCACGCTTGGCATGCGCGCGCCCGACGGGATCTGTCTCGATGCGGATGGAAATGTCTGGGTAGCGAATGCCATCGCCCCGGAGTGCGTGCTGGTCGCGCCCGGTGGCGGGATCGTCTCTACCGTCCGGACCTCGCAGCCGTGCTTCGCATGCATGCTCGGTGGCCCGGACCGGCGGACGCTGTACATGATGACCGCGCCGTCCTCGGCCGCTGCCGTGGTCTCGGCAGCGAGGCTAGGGCTGATCGAGCGCGCCGAGGTCGCAACCGCGGGGGCCGGCTGGCCCTGACACGTTGCCGTCGGCGAGGGCCGGTGTGGCCACGCCGGTCACAGGCGTCGGTTCAGATCATCGCCTCGATAAGGCGCGGGCCGCGCTGCTTCATCGCGGAGGCGTACTGCGCGCAGAATTCCTCGGCTGTCCCCGCGCGGCTGGCCTCGATGCCGAGTCCTTCGGCGATCTTCACCCAGTTCATTTCCGGATTGTGCAGGTCGAGCATGGAAAGTGCCTTGGGTCCCGCGCCGATCGCGCCCACTCGCTGCAGTTCGATGTTCAGGATCGCATAGGAGCGATTCGCGTAGATCACGACCGTAACGTCCTGTTTCTCGCGCGCCATGCTCCATAGCGCCTGCATCGTGTAGGCGGCGCCGCCGTCGCCGTGCGGGCACACGACCTTGCGGTCCGGGCAGGCGATTCCAGCCCCGAGTGCCAGCGGCAGGCCAAGGCCGATGGAGCCGCCGGTGGGCGCAACAAGATGATCATGCGGCCTCGCGCGCGCCATCATCATCGCGAGCGGAAATCCGGAGGTTGCCGATTCGTCGGCGAAGATGGCCTGCTCCGGGGTCAGGTGCGCAATGGCTTGCGCGACCGCGAGCGCGTTCAGCGCACCGCGCGGCAGGTCGGGAAGCGCCAGCGGTATGCGGGTCACGTCCGCGCGCGGGCCACCAATCGCCATGTCAAGGGCCTCGAGCGCCCGGACGCCGTCCTCATGCTCGTGAGCGAGTTGTGCGAAGCGGCAGCCGTCCGGTGCGCACCAGCTGGGTTTCCCTGGATAGGCGAAGAACGACACCGGCGGCTTCGAACCGACAAGAATGATCTGTTCGACCTTGCCCAGCGCTTCGACGATCTGCTCGGCGAAGTAGGGCAGTCGCTCGACGGGCACGCGGCCGGCACCGAGTTCGGAGTGGGGCGCAAAGGTGTCCGACAACAGCCGCGCGCCGGTGCGTGCTGCGATGCGGCCGGCGGCCTCCAGTCCGGCGCCGCGCAGGGCCGCGCCGCGCAGCAGGATCGCGCTGCGCTTGCCGTTACGCAGCAGCTCGGCAGCCTGGTCGATCGCGGCGATCGGGGCAGGGAACGGCCCGATCGGCGGCAACGGCTGGGCGGCATGATTCGCCTCGGTCCAGGCGGTGTCCGCGGGCAGGACCAGCGTGGCGATGCCACCCGGTGCCGCGCAGGCCGCCTGCACCGCTCGCGCGGTGTCGGCGGCGACCGTGCGCGCACTCTTCGACTCGCAGATCCACGACGAGACAGGCCGCGCGAATCCTACTATGTCTGAGGTCAGCGGCGCGTCGTACTGGAGGTGGTAGGTGGCGTGGTCGCCGACGATGTTCACGATGGGCGTGGCCGCACGGCGGGCGTTGTGCAGGTTCGCGAGCCCGTTCGCGAGGCCCGGGCCGAGGTGCAGCAGTACCGCCGCGGGTTTGCCGGCCATGCGTCCATAGCCGTCGGCAGCGCCGGTCGCCACGCCTTCGAAGAGGCAAAGCACCGCTCGCATTTCCGGCGTCGCGTCCAGCGACGCGACGAAATGCATTTCCGAGGTGCCCGGGTTGCCGAAGCAGACATCGACTCCGCAGTTGGCCAGTGTCTGGATCAGGGACTGTGCGCCGTTCATTGGATGGTTCCCGCCGTATCGATGCAGTGCAACTGGCCCCCAGATTGGCGGGCCCATCTCGAGGATGCAAGTCGGCGATCGGGGCAGACCAGGCGGTCGGGCGCGGCGCGCGGAGGAAGCCTGGCCGCGAGCCTGTCCCGGAAATGACAGCGGCCCCAGGTGGGGCCGCGTCAGTGTCAGGCAGGAATGGTTGCAGGATCGCAACCGTGGCAGGTTCGCTGGCCCGACGGCTGGCCGCGCCTGGCCGCCAGCAACCCGTCGAGCCGCGTTTACTATCTGTTGGAGACCTTTGCCGCTCCGTTCATGTACATGGCCGCTTCGTCCGCCACCGTGTAGGTCACGACCATCGGGCGACCATTTGCATCGTTCTCGCTGACCACCCGGACTACGTACGGGCTGT
The DNA here is from genome assembly GCA_963732415.1 of uncultured Gammaproteobacteria bacterium. GTDB lineage: Bacteria > Pseudomonadota > Gammaproteobacteria > Steroidobacterales > Steroidobacteraceae > RPQJ01. The sequence continues at coordinate 554,274 of CAVSZK010000019.1, read as the reverse complement.
CCTTCGTCCACAGCATGGCGGTGGAACGAGACTGGATAGCGTTCTGGTCACGGACCACTGCGTCGAAATCGCCAAACGTCGTGCGGCAGCGATTCACGATCGCGAGCAATGACGGCAGCGAGGCGTCGAGCACCGCGGTGGCGCTGCCCAGTGTGCCATCTGATCCCATGACGAAGCACAGTTCGCGACTCTGGTGCGGCGCGGGGAGTTTCAGCAGTGTCTGCTTGCTGGAGGCGCAGTATTGCTCCTGCCCCTTGTCGTCTTGTACCCACTTGCCGCCCGGGTATTTCGCCTGGATGGCGGCCTTGCTGGCGTTCCAGGGAAGGCCGTAGGCTCCGTCGCGGTAGACACTGCTAACAGAGCCAGCGCTGGCCTGTGTCGCGCACAAAAGCGAGCCGGCAGCGGCCACCAATGACAGGATCTGGAATCGGCGCATGCGCGGTGTCTCCAAAGTGACGTGTACGGGCCTAAGTCTATTCAAGGGAGCGCTCGTCTACGACCTGCAGCTGTCGAAACCAAGACGCACTTCTCAATCAGGCTGAAATTGGCAACCAGCATTATATAAGAACTGGTCAGGATTCGGCCCGGTCCGGGCCTCGTGCGGCGATCTCGAGCAGGTCCTCCGGGGTGTTGATGTCCAGGGCCGCCGACGGCACCGGAATGCGGACCACCCGGTCCGAATGGCGGCGTATGACTATCCTCGGATCACTTTCGCCGCGCAGCCCGAGCAGATCAGGAAAGGCCCAGCTGGGAAACAGCGCCGGGAGCCCCGGAGCGCCGTCGTAGAGCGCCGCGGCGATCAGCATGGGATTACGCCGCCACGCATGCGTGAGGCGTCTGAGGTCATCCGCCGTGACGGCCACCTGGTCGACGAGAGTAATCAGCAGGCCCTCGCAGCCGGGCGGTGCCGCGTTGACCGCCGCGCGCACAGAACTCGCCATGCCTTCGCGCCAGCCCCGGTTGACGACGATCGACGCCCCTGAGCGCCGGAGCAGCGGCGCGATCGCGCCGGCGTCGGCTCCAACCACCACGCCAACCGCTGTGCCTGCCGCCCTGGCGGCGTTTGAGACGGCCCAGTGCAGCGCCGGCGTACCAGCCAGCTGGATCAGTGGTTTCGGGCTGCCGAATCGGGTCGACGGCCCGGCCGCGAGAACGGCTGCATACAGGCCAGGTTGGGTCGAGTCGCTCATCGCTGGCTAGTTTGCCTGCCGCGCTGCAAGAAGATAGAGTGACTTGCCCCGAAACCGAGGTGTCCCCCGTCAGACCACGCCAGGCCTGACCCGTCGCCTGTCGGCGATCGGTCGGCCCGCCCGCGTGGGCGGCCAAAATGGAGCCAGAAATCGTGGAAGCGTGGAAGGTCCATAAATTCGGCGGGTCCAGCGTTGCAGACGCCGGCTGCATGCAGCGTGTCGCAAAGATTGTCGAGGACGACCCCTCAACACGCAAGGCGGTCGTCCTGTCGGCCTGCAGGGGGGTTACCGATTCCCTGCTGGCACTGGTGTCGCTGGCGGAGCAGCAGGATCCCACCCTCGACGACCGTATCCAGGACCTCCGGATGCGTCACGTCGGCATGGCCCGCGAACTCCTCGATGGGGCGAACTACGATGAGTTCGTCGTGCAGCTCGACCAGGATTGCCAGGACATCGCCGGCATACTCCAGGCGGTGCGCCTGGTCCGGTCGGCCTCTACCACGCTCCGTGACCTGATCTCCGGCTACGGCGAGCTATGGTCCACCCGGATGTTCGAGCGGCTGCTGCGCGTGCGTGGCCAGTCGATCGGGCACGTGCAATGGCTCGATGCCCGCAAGGTCCTGCTGGTCGAGTGGGGCCCGCTTGGCCCGGCGATCCGCTGGGAGCAGTCCCGCGAGCACCTGCACGTACAGGTTGCCCCGGATTTCGCGGGGACGCTGGTGGTGACGGGCTTCATCGCTACAGATACCCAGGGCCTGCAGACGACGCTCGGGCGCAACGGCAGCGACTTCTCCGCCTCGATATTCGGTTCGCTGCTCGATGCGAGGGAGATCGTCATCTGGACGGACGTGGACGGCGTGCTGAGCGCGGATCCGCGGCTGGTCCCGGAAGCGCAGGTCATCGAGGCGCTGTCATACAACGAGGCCATGGAGCTCGCGTACTTCGGGGCCAAGGTGATCCACCCGCAGACCATGGCGCCCGCGGTGCAGAAACGCATCCCGATTTGGATCCGGAACACCTTCGCGCCCGACAAGGCCGGCACCGTGATCCAGGATCGCACCGCGCCGAACCCGCTGGTCAAGGGCATCACGACGGTCGAGAAGATCGCGCTAATTGACCTGGAGGGCGCCGGCATGATCGGCGTGCCGGGCACGGCGCATCGCCTGTTCGGTGCGCTGCGCGAAGAGGCGATCTCGGTGATCCTGATCTCGCAGGGCAGCTCCGAGCACTCGATCTGCTTCGCGGTTCCCCAAGTCGAGGCCGATCGAGCCGAGCGCGTGGTGCGCCGCGCTTTCGACCCGGAACTGCGCGAGGGACAGATCCAGAGCATCGAGGTCAACCGCGGCTGCAGCATCCTCGCGGTAGTGGGCGACGGCATGGCCGGCGCGCATGGTGTCGCCGCACAGGTGTTCGGCGCGCTCAGCACGGCCGGCGTCAATGTCCGCGCGATCGCGCAGGGCGCATCGGAGCGCAACATCTCGGTGGTGATCGACGGTCGCAGCAGCGCGCGAGCGCTGCGTGCGGTTCACTCCAGCTTCTACCTGTCTGCCCACACGGTCTCGATCGGGCTCATCGGCCCGGGGCTGGTCGGCGGCGCGCTGCTCGACCAGGTCGCCTCGCAGGTCGAGCGCCTCCGGCGGGATTTCAAGATCGACCTCCGGGTGCGCGGCCTCGCGGGCTCAAAGACGATGAGGCTCACGCAAGGCGCCATGGACCTTGCACGCTGGCGCGATGAGTACGCGGCGGGCGAGGGGCCCGTCGACCTCGAGCGGTTCGCCAGCCACGTGCATGCGGATCAGTTTCCGCACGCGGTGATCGTCGACTGCAGCGCGAGTGCTGAGGTGGCCAGCCACTATGCGCACTGGTTGTCCGAAGGCATCCACATCGTCACTCCGAACAAGAAGGCGAACAGCGCGAGCTACGAATACTATGAGCGACTGAAGGACGCGCGCCGCGCGGCCGGGTCGCATTACCTCTATGAGGCCACGGTCGGCGCCGGGCTCCCGGTGATCCAGACGCTACGCGACCTGCGCGAGACCGGCGACGAGATCCGGCGTATCGAAGGCATGTTCTCCGGGACTCTTGCGTACCTTTTCAACACCTGGGACGGCAGCCAGTCTTTTTCCTCGGTCGTGAGGCAGGCGAAATCGCTCGGATATACGGAACCGGATCCGCGCGATGATCTCTCGGGTACCGACGTGGCGCGCAAGCTGATCATCCTGGGTCGCGAGATGGGGCTCAGGCTCGAGATCGCCGACGTCGCGGTCGAAAGCCTGGTGCCGGACGAACTCATTGGTTGCGGCATCGAGGAGTTCGTCGAGCGCCTGGCGGAGTTCGATGCGCCGATGCTCGCGCGCCTCGAAGCGGCGCGTGCGAACGGCAATGTGCTTCGCTACGTGGGTTCGGTCGGGGTCGATGGTCGCGCCGAGGTCGGCGTCGTGGAGCTTCCGTCCTCACACCCGTTTGCCAACATCGCGCTCACTGACAACATCGTGCGCTTCCAGACGGCGCGCTACGACCAGAACCCACTGATCGTGCAGGGCCCGGGCGCCGGCCCGGCTGTGACGGCGGCCGGCGTGTTCGCCGACCTGTTGCGCGTCTGCGCCTACCTCGGGGCCAAGTTGTGACCGCGACGCGCGCGAGCGCAACCGCATTCGCGCCGGCGAGCGTCGGCAATGTCGCGGTCGGTTTCGACATCCTCGGGCACGCGGTGCCAGCACTCGGCGACCGGGTACGCATCACCCGGCGCCCGGAACCCGGCGTGCTGATCCGTTCGATCACTGGCGTGGTGAAAGACCTGCCGCTCGAGACGGAGAAAAATACCGCGGGCATGGCCGCGCTTGCGCTGCAGAGGTCGCTCGATCTGCCGTTCGGCTTCGAACTCGAAATCGAGAAGGGCATTCCGCTCGGGTCCGGGCTTGGTGGTTCGGCGGCCTCGGCCGTCGCTGCCGTGGTTGCCGCGGCGGCGCTGGTGGACGAGCCGCTCGACCGGACACGGCTGCTCAAGTTCGCGATGCAGGGTGAGGCGGTCGCCAGCGGGTCGGTTCACGTAGACAACATCGCGCCGTCGCTGTTTGGCGGGCTCGTGCTGACGGTCGGCATCGACAACCCGTTCGTGAAACAGATACCGGTGCCCGCGTGCGTTCGTTGCGTGATCGTTCACCCCCACATGATGCTCGCGACACGCGAGGCGCGGGCGATTCTGCGCAAGTCCGTGGAACTGTCCGACGTCATCTGGCAGCAGGCGAACCTGGCTGGTTTTCTCTCGGGTTGCTACACGTCGGACCTGCCGCTGCTGCGGGAGTCTCTGCTCGACGTCGTGATCGAGCCGCAGCGCCAGGTGCTCATTCCGGGATTCGTCGAAGTAAAGCAGGGCGCGCTGATCGCCGGTGCGATCGGGTGCTCGATCTCCGGAGCGGGCCCCACGGTGTTCGCCTGGGCCGAGGAAGGCGATGCCGAGAACGTGCGCCTCGAGATGGTGGCCGCGTTCCGCAAGCACGGACTCGAGACTGACAGCTGGGTGTCGGACATCGGGCGCGAAGGCGCAAGGGTCGTGGACGACTGATGCGCTTCCTGAGCACACGGGACCCGTCGCATGCCGTCGGCCTTGGCGAGGCCATTTCGCGCGGCCTGGCGCCCGACGGCGGGCTGTACGTGCCGGATGCGCTGCCGGCGCTGGACGTGGATGGACTTGCAGGCGCGGCGTCGCTGGCCGAACTTGCGTCACGGATGCTGGGGCCGTTTGCCGACGGCGACGTGATGGCGGAAGTGCTTCCAGCGGCTGCCGGCGAGGCCTTCAATTTTCCCGCCCCGCTGGTCGAACTGCGCGGCGCCGACGGCCCGCTGTCCGTGCTCGAGTTGTTCCACGGCCCGACCGCTGCGTTCAAGGACTTCGGTGCCAGATTCCTCGCGGCGTCGCTGGAGCGCATTCCGCGCACGGATCCTAGGCGCCTGACAATCCTGGTGGCGACCTCCGGCGACACCGGAGGCGCGGTGGCAGCGGCTTTCCATGGCAGGCCGTGGGTGGACGTGGTCGTGCTCTATCCGCGCGGGCTGGTCTCTGCGCGACAGGAGAAGCAGCTTGCGTGCTGGGGAGGCAATGTCCGCACGCTGGCCGTAAACGGTACCTTCGACGACTGCCAGCGCATGGTGAAGGAAGCCTTCGTGGATCCTGCGCTCACTTCAGGCATGCAGCTGACGTCGGCCAACAGCATCAATGCCGGGCGACTGTTGCCGCAGATGGTCTACTACGCCAGCGCGAGCGTGGAGCTTTCGAGGCGGGACGGACGGCCCGCAAACTTCATCATTCCCAGCGGAAATCTCGGCAACGCGCTCGCCTGTGTCTGGGCACGCGAGTGCGGGCTCCCGATCGGCGACATCGTGCTCGCGAGCAATGCCAATACGACTGTTCCGGACTACCTGCGGACGGGCGAATGGCGTCCGCGCGCCAGCGTTGCCACCCTTGCGTCCGCGATGGACGTGGGCAACCCGAGCAACATGGAGCGGCTGCGCTGGCTGTTTCCCGGCTGGAACGATCTCGGCCGCCTGCTGTCGGCGCAGCCGGTGAGCGACGACGAGATCCGTGCAACGATCCAGCGCGATTACGCGGCGTTCGGCCAGACCTGGTGTCCGCACACGGCTACGGCCGCTTGCACATATCGCGGGCTGGATCCCGGGCGACGGCGCGACGAACGCTGGGTGCTGGTGGCGACTGCGCATCCCGCCAAGTTCAACGATATCGTCGAGCCTCTGATCGGCGCGGCGGTACCTGTTCCGCCAGCGCTTGCCGCGCTGCTCGACCTGCCGTCCGTTCAGGCGTTCGTGCAGCCGCGGCTCGACGACCTGCGTCATGTTCTCATGGAGGCGACATGAATGTGATCTTTGGCCTGCCTGCATGGCTCTGGGTGCTACTCGCGCTCGGACTCGTCGCCGTCGCCGCGTACTTCGCCCGGGAAATGATCCAGCAGCGCAGGGCGCGTCGCGCGATCGACAATGTGATCTCGTCGGTAGCATTCGAGGAACTGCGCAACGTCCTGTTGCCGACCGGGACCGGAGAGCAGGTCCACATCAACTATTTGCTGCTCACTCAGCGCGGGCTGCTGGTGATAGAGCTGTTCGACGTGCCCGGTGTCATCTTCGCGGGAGAAAAGATGGAGCAGTGGTCGGTGTTCGGGGCGAAACGGCATTTCACGTTCACCAATCCGTTGCCGATGCTGTACGACCGCATGGCGGCCGTTCGGCACCTGGCCGGCGAGGTACCCGTCGAAGGGCGCGTCGTATTCTCGATGCGTGGTGAATTCCCGAAGGGACGTCCGGATGTCGTGTTGCGCCTCGATGCCCTGCAGGAGGAATTCCCGGTCGTGGGGCGCATCCCGGGTGGTGCAGCTGCGGCCTTCGCGCCGGTCTGGGAACACATCAAGACGGTGGCCCAGCCGAACCCGCTGGCCAGCTGATAAATAGGTGCCTTAAATAGGTGCCTGGCACCTATTTATTGCGGGCGGCGTGGTCGGCAAGAACTCGCGACACGCAGGCGGTCAGCCGCCTGGCGGTGTCGAGGTGCAGGAACTCGTTCGGCCCGTGCGCATTCGACTGGGGTCCAAGCACGCCGGTCACCAGGAACTGGGTCCCGGGAAACTTCTCGCCGAGCATGCCCATGAACGGGATGCTGCCGCCCGTGCCCATGTACATCGCGTCGCGTCCAAAGAACGCCTGCGAGGCTGCGTGCATTGACGTCTCGAGCCACGGCGCGACCGTTGGCGCGTTCCATCCGCCCATCGCCGATTCCACGTCTAGCGTGACGCGTGCGCCGTAGGGCGGATCGCGCAGCAGCGTCTCACGCAGCGCTGCGGCAGCGGTCTTCGGGTCCATGGTCGGCGCGAGCCGGAACGAAAGCGTAAGCGTAGTCTGGGGACGCAGCGTGTTGCCGGCGGCGCTGCATGCGGGAATGCCGTCCGCCCCGGTCACGCAGAGAGTCGGCCGCCAGGTGTTGTTCAGTAGCAGTTCATAGGGGTCGTTCGACACCGCGCGCATGCCGGGCGGGAACGGGAACTTCTCGAACACCGCGCTGCCCAGCGCATCGGCCGCCGCGCGGGCCTGGACTTGCCGGTCCCGCGGGATCGGCACGTTCAGATCCTCGACGAGGATGGCGCCCGAACTCGCATCCTCGACCCTGGCCAGTAGCTCGCGGATCACACGCACGCTGGACGGCACGATGCCGCTCGCGGTACCGGAGTGGACGCCTTCGGTGAGCACTTCCACCGTCAGTGTCGCAATGACATTGCCCCTGAGCGAGGTCGTGCACCAGAGCTGCTCGTAGTTGCCGCACTCCGCATCCAGGCAGACGACCAGCGTGGGAGTGCCGAGCCGATCGCCGAGCGCATCCAGGTGGTGCACGAGATCGTAGCTGCCGCTTTCCTCGCAGGCCTCGATCAGCACCACGCAGCGGCCATGGGGAATACCCTGGTCGCGCAATGCGCGGATCGCAGTCAGCGACGCAAACACCGCGTATCCGTCATCTGCGCCACCACGGCCGTACAATTTCCCGTCGCGCAGCACCGGCGTCCAGGGCTCCAGCCCATTTGACCAGCCGGTGAATTCCGGCTGCTTGTCCAGGTGCCCATACATCAGCACGCAGTCGTCGACCTGTCCGGGAACGTCAACCAGCAGCACCGGCGTCCGTCCCGGCAGCCGGAGGACCTCCACCAGCGCGCCTTCGGGCGCGTTCGCCGCGCACCAGCCGCGCATCAGTTGGACCGCAGCCTCCATGTGGCCGTGGGCCTCCCAGTCAGCATCGAAATTCGGCGACTTGTTCGGGATCCGAATGTAGTCCATCAGTGCCGGGACTATGGATTCGTCCCAGGTGGAATCGATCAGGGAGCGGGCTTTCTGGTAGTCCATATAGATATGCTAATCAAGTATTTATGAATCAAGTCTAATGTAAATTAAGAGACATCGAAACGCTTTCAGGTGGGAAACCGAAGAATGCGACCGCGTTCCGGGTCGTTGCTTCCGCGACTGCGGCGGGTGTCTCGCCGCGGCAGGCGGCAACGGTCTCGAGAATGTGTGGCAGGTAGCGGGGCTCGTTGCGCCGTGACTTCGGCCGCGGCTCGAGGTCCCGGGGCAGCAGGTACGGCGCATCGGTCTCGAGCATCAGGCGGTCGAGGGGGATCGAGCGCACGACGTCGCGCAGGTGCGCCCCCCTGCGTTCGTCGCAGATCCACCCGGTGACGCCGATGGAGAGCCCGAGCGACAGGTAGTCGCGCAGTTCGCGCTCGTCGCCGGTGAAGCAGTGGGCCACGGCGCCTTTGAGGTGCGGCAGGTAGTCGCGCAGGATCGCGATGAACGCGTCATGAGCATCGCGCTGGTGCAGGAACACCGGCTTCCCTGCCTCGGCGGCCAGTTCGAGCTGCAGCCGGAATACACGTTCCTGGTCTGCGTGTGGCGAGAAATTGCGAAAGTAATCGAGCCCGCATTCCCCGGCGGCCCCGACCTCGGGAGCCTGCATCAGGCCGCGCAATTCCTCGACGTCCGCATCGTGAAATTCGCGCGCGTGGTGCGGGTGGATGCCGGCGGTTGCCCGGAATATCGCCGGAGCGGCCTGGGCCATGTCGATGGCGGCGCGCGTGCTCGCGAGCGTGCTGCCGGTGACCACCATGTGGCGAACCCCTGCGGCAAGTGCCGCCGCAACCACTTCGTCCCGGTCATGGTCGAAGCTGTCGTGCGCCAGGTTGAGTCCGATGTCCGCCAGCACAAGGGTCATGAATTGATCGCTATGATAATGTTCGCGCCTTCGCGGCGCGCGCTGGGCTCCGCGCCACGGCCTGCATTCTAGCCAGCCGCGCGCCCGCACGCTGCCCGTAACAATCCAGGAAACGGATATTCACATGTCGTTGGACAAGGCCGCTCTCGAAAGCCTGCGGCTCGACCGCAATTCGGACCCGGAGCGTTACCAGCAGTTGGGTACCGGCCGCCGGCGCTGGATGATCCTGGCCGTCGCCGCGGCGGTCGTTGCGGCGTTCATCGCCTGGAGGTTGCTTGGATCGGCAGTCCAGGTGCGCACCGCCGTGGTCGAGGCGCCGGCTGGCGCCTCGGACGGGGCGGTACTGAATGCCTCCGGCTACGTAGTGGCCCGTCGGCTCGCGACCGTGAGTTCCAAGGTCACCGGGCGGATCGAAGAGGTTCTCTTCGAGGAAGGGGCCGCCGTGCAGCAGGGCCAGGTGCTCGCTAGGCTTGATCCATCGACGACCAAGGCGCAGTACGAGGTCGAGTACCGCAGCCTAGAGGCCGCGCGCAGCAGCCTAGGCGAGATCGAGGTGCGGCTCGACGACGCACGTCGTACGCTGGCCCGCAACAGGAGCCTCGTCGAGCGCAAGCTCGTTTCGCAGAGCGTGCTGGACGGGTCGGAGGCAGAGGTTGCCGCCATCGAGGCGCGTCTTGGCGCCGCCAGGGCCGAGGTGGGCGTGGCCCAGAGCCGCGTCGCGCTGGCGCAGCAGGGCGTGGACGACCTGGCGATCCGCGCCCCGTTCGCGGGCGTCGTGATCTCGAAAGATGCACAACCAGGCGAGACTGTGTCGCCCATATCGGCCGGTGGAGGATTCACACGCACGGGCATCGCCACGATCGTGGACATGGAGTCGCGCGAGGTCGAAGTCGACGTCAACGAGGCCTACATCAATCGCGTGCACGATGGGCAGACAGTGGCGGCGGTGCTCGACGCCTATCCGGACTGGACCATACCTGGCCATGTCATAAGCATCGTTCCGACGGCGGACCGGCAGAAGGCAACGGTGCGGGTGCGCATCGCCTTCGACCAGCTCGACCCGCGCATCCTGCCCGACATGGGCATCAAGGTGCGCTTCCTCGAGGCGCCCGGTAATGCAGCCGTGGGCCGTCCAACGATTCCGGCGAACGCGGTGCTGCGCGATGGCGCCACGAGCTCGGCCTGGGTGGTGCGCGACGGCAAGGTCGAGAGGCGCGCGATCCAGCTCGGCAAGGAGAGCGGCGACATGTACCCGGTGCTGGAGGGTCTCGAGGGCGGCGAGTCCGTGGTGATCGATCCGTCGCGTCGGCTGCGGGACGGCGCAGCGGTGGAACTCGAGGGCTCCTGAGCGTGGGCCAACCGATTGTCCGGATCCGCGATCTCGTCAAGGAGTACCGTCGCGGGGTCGAGGTCGTGCGCGTGCTCGACGGGCTGTCGCTCGATATCGAGGCGGGCGACTTCGTCGCGCTGATGGGTCCGTCGGGCTCGGGCAAGTCGACACTGTTGAACCTGATTGGCGGCATCGACCGCCCGAACGCTGGCGAGCTCGAGGTCGATGGGCTGCGAGTCGACCAGCTGACTGATGCTGCCCTGACGCGCTGGCGGGCGGACCACGTCGGGTTCGTGTTCCAGATGTACAACCTGTTGCCGGTGTTGACCGCGGAACGCAATGTCGAGTTGCCGCTGCTGCTCAAGGACCTGGACCGCGGACAGCGTGCGCGGAGGGTTGCAGCGGCGCTCAAGCTGGTCGGATTATCGGACCGCGCGAAGCACCGGCCGCGCGAACTCTCGGGCGGGCAGGAGCAGCGTGTGGGCATCGCGCGTGCAATCGTTACCGACCCGACATTGCTGCTGTGTGACGAGCCGACCGGCGATCTCGACCGCAAGTCGGGCGACGAGATTCTCGACCTGCTGCAGGCGCTGAACCGCGAGTACGGGAAGACCATCATCATGGTCACCCACGACCCGCATGCGGCGGAGCGCTCGCACCGTACGATTCACCTCGACAAGGGTTTGTTGAGGGAAGACGCGACGTGATCGGCAAGTACGTCCCGCTGCTCGCCGCGAGCCTGCGCCGCAAGAAGCTGCGCACATTCTTCACGATCGCCTCGATCGTCATTGCGTTCCTGCTGTTCGGCCTCGCGCAGTCGATGCGTCACGCGTTCGAGGCGGGCGTTAACGTCGCGGGCGCCGACCGGCTGCTCACCATGCACAAGGTGTCGTTCACGCAGCTGTTGCCCGCGAGCTATGAGAACCGGATACGTAGCGTGGACGGCGTGGTCGAGGTGTCGCCGCAGACCTGGTTCGGAGCGTGGTACCAGGACGAGCGCAACCAGATCCCGGCATTTCCGGTGAAACCAGAGGCGCTGCTGCGCATGTACCCCGAGTGGGTCGTGCCGGAGGACCAGAAGCAGGCATGGGTCGCGGACCGCTCGGGGATAATGGTCGGTCGTGCGCTAGCGGACCTGTACGGCTGGAAGCCCGGCGATGCGGTGCCGCTCAATTCGGCGATCTGGCGCAACAAAGATGGCACCTACGTGTGGCCGGTCACCGTACGCGCGATTTTCGATGTTCCGGAGGGCGGCGATACGCGCAACATCGTCATGCACCAGGAATACTTCGAGGAGGCCAAGGCATTTGGCAAGGGCCTCGTGGGCTGGTACCTGGTCCAGGTGCGTGACCCGGAACTTGCGCAGTCCGTGTCCAGGCAGATCGACCTGCTGTTCGCGAATTCTCCCGCCGAGACCAAGACCTCGTCCGAGCGCGCGATGGCGCAGTCGTTCGTCAACCAGGTCGGCAACATCGGCAAGATCCTCGACGCGATCGTCACTGCAGTGTTCTTTACCATGCTGATCGTCACGGCGAACACGATGGCGCAGTCGGTCCGTGAGCGCACCAACGAGATCGGGGTCTTGAAGACATTGGGGTTTTCCAGCACCAGCGTGCTCGGCATGGTACTGGCGGAGTCGATGCTGGTGACCGTGATCGGCGGCGTGCTGGGGCTCGCGGCCGCCTGGTGGATGGGCGTGCAGTTCGAGCCGGTGTTCCGGCAGTACCTGCCCGGATTCAGCCTGCAATGGGACGCGGTGCTGAGGGGTTGCACATGGATAGCGGCGCTTGGACTGGCCGCGGGTGCGATACCGGCGCTGCAGGCCATGCGGCTGCGGATAGTCGAGGCGCTGCGGCGCGACTGAGCAGGACATGTCCAGGCTACTGAACCAGCTCGTCGTCATCACCACGATGAACCTGCGCAACCTCCCGCAGCGGATAGGGACGTCGCTGGTCGCGGTCGTCGGCATCGGCGGAGTGGTTGCAGTGCTGGTGTCGCTGTTGTCGATGGGCCAGGGATTTCGCGCGGCACTCGACCTGTCGGGCAGCGACGACGTCGCGATCATCCTGCGCGGCGGTTCGGGCGACGAACTCTCGAGTGCCTTCGACCGCGAGCAGGTCGCGGTCATCGTCTCTGCGCCCGGGATCCTGCGTGATGACCAGGGGCCGGTGGCGTCGCCGGAGTTCTACACGATCGTCGACCTGCCGATGCGAAGCACTGGCACGTCGGCCAACGTGCCGTTTCGTGGCGTGACCGGGCGTGCCGTGGACGTCCGCAGCGGCTTCCGTATCACTGCCGGGCGGATGTTCGAGCCGGGCAAGGACGAGGTCATCGTCGGCCGGGGCGCGTTCTCGCAGTTTGGGAACGTAGATCTCGGCCGCAAGGTCACCTGGGGTTCGCACGAGTGGCACGTCGTGGGCGTTTTCGAATCCGGTGGCAGCGTGTCCGAGTCCGAGGTGTGGACGGACCTGAGCGTGCTGCAGGGCGTGTACAGGCGAGGCAACTCGGTCCAGGTCGTACGGGCGCGGCTCACGTCACCCGCGGCGCTGGCGACGCTCAAGGGAGCTCTCGAAGGCGATCCACGGGTCAACGCGGCGGCCCGTGCCGAGAAGGAGTTCTACGCCGACCAGTCACGCATCCTTGTCACGCTGATCAATTACGTTGGCTCCACGATCGCACTGCTGATGGGCGTGGGCGCGGTGTTTGCGGCGCTCAACACGATGTATTCGGCCGTCTCGTCGCGCACACGCGAGATCGCGACGCTGCGCGCGCTCGGCTTCGGAGCCACGCCGGTGGTGGTGTCCGTACTCCTCGAGGCTGCCGTACTCGGACTGCTCGGCGGCGTGGTCGGCGGCGCACTGGTGTATTTCGGCTTGAACGGGTACCAGGCCTCGACGCTCAACTGGGCCAGCTTTAGCCAGATCGCGTTTGCATTCACCGTGACCCCGCGGTTGCTCGTGACTGGCCTGGTCTACGCGCTGATGCTCGGCCTGTTCGGCGGTCTGCTTCCCGGACTGCGGGCCGCGCGGCTGCCGGTGACAGTCGGGCTGCGGGAACTCTAGGGCATGGGCACCGTGCGACGGCGAAGCGGCGTGGGGCAGCAGGTTGGTGATCCGCTGCAGCTTGGCCTGTGGCCATCACGGGACACGTCCTCGGGCTGGCACGTGCGGATCAGCCGCAAGGCGCGTCGCCTGTCGATGCGCGTGTCGCCGGGCGGGCGGGTCGAGGTCGTGGTTCCGCCGGGAACCGGGATTCCGGCGGTGGAGCGATTCGTCGCCACGCACCGGGATTGGGCGGAGCGACGCCTGCGCGAACTTGCGGTTGACGCTCCACGTGCGGTGGATCGGTGCCCGGCTGACGTGGAACTGGAACTGCTCGCGAAGCGCTGGACCGTCCAATACGTTCGGTCGTCCCGGTTGTCGGTGACCGATAGCGGCGGCGGGGTGCTCAGGGTCAGGACCCCGCACGGGACTGACGCGCAGGTGGGTCGCGCGCTGCTGCGCTGGCTTGCCCGGGAGGCCGAAAGCCACCTGCGCGAGCGTCTCGACGCGGTGTCGGCAGAAACCGGGCTCGACTATGGGCGAATGATCCTGCGCCGCCAGCGGACACGCTGGGGAAGCTGTTCATCTGCGGGTACGGTGAGCCTGAACGTCTGCCTGGCGTTCCAGCGGCCAGAGGTCGTGCGTTACCTGATGGTCCACGAGCTCTGCCATCGGCGTCACATGAACCACTCGGCGGCATTCTGGAAGCTCGTGGGGTCCTTTGAGCCGCACTGGCGCCCGCTGGACAAGGAACTGCTCAAAGGCTGGAAGAACGTGCCGGCCTGGGCCTTCCCGTAGCGACGCGGCACAACACAACGGCTGTCGAGGGGCCAGCCGTATCGTCGCCGACGCATCAGCGCCGCCGTGGCTGTGTAAGATAGCGCCCGCTCCCGGCCAGCAGGCCGCCTGACCTCCCCAAGGCCCCAGACACTGAACGCGCAATGAAAGAACGCCTGCAGAACATCAACGTCCTATCGAGCGAGATCCTGCCGACGCCCGAAGAAGTCAAGCAAGCGCTGCCGCTGCCGGCTGAGTCGGAGGAGTTCGTCTACAGCAGTCGGGAAGCCGTGCGCAGGATCCTGGACCTCACGGACCCGAGGATTTTCGTCGTTGTCGGCCCGTGTTCGATCCACGACATGGCGGCAGCGCGCGAATACGCGTTGCGGCTGCGCGACCTTGCCGCGCGAGTGGCTGGCACCATGCTGCTGCTGATGCGCGTGTACTTCGAGAAGCCGCGCACCACGGTCGGCTGGAAGGGACTTATCAACGATCCGGACATGGATGACTCGTTCCACATCGAAAAGGGGATCGGCCAGGCGCGCGAGCTGCTGCTGTTTCTCGCCGAGAACGGGATTCCGGCGGCGACCGAGGCACTGGACCCGATCATGCCTCAGTACCTGTCGGAGCTCGTGACGTGGACGGCCATCGGCGCCCGCACCACGGAATCGCAGACGCATCGCGAGATGGCCAGCGGCCTGTCTACGCCCGTCGGCTTCAAGAACGGGACTGACGGATCGCTGTCGGTCGCCATCAACGCGCTGCAGTCCGCGCGGCATCCTCATCACTTTCTCGGGATCACCCAGCGCGGCCAGTCGGCGGTGTTCCGTACGCGTGGGAATCGCTACGGGCACATCGTGCTGCGCGGCGGCGGAGGGCGCACCAACTACGATTCGGTCAGTATCGCGCTCTGTGAGCGGGAACTCGAAAAGGCGGGTCTGCCGACCAGCATCGTCATCGACTGCAGCCACGGCAATTCGACCAAGGACCCCGGCCTGCAGCCGCTGGTGGCCGAGAACCTCGGCAACCAGATCCACGAGGGCAACAGCTCCATCGTCGGGCTGATGCTCGAGAGCAACCTGTGCTGGGGCAGTCAGCCGATTCCAGCAGACCTCAGCCAGTTGCAGTACGGCGTGTCAGTTACGGACGCGTGCATCGACTGGGAGACCACCGAAGAAGTGCTGTTGTCGCTGGACGCGCGGCTGACCGATGCCCCGCGGTTCGTGCAGGCATCCGCGGGCGGCTGCTAATATCCGTACCTCGTTTCATGGTTCCGGGAGGACCAGCACATGACGATCAAGGTTGGCGACAAGATGCCCGCGGGCACGTTTGCATTCCCCGGCCCGGACGGCCCACAGAAGATCACGACTGAGCAGCTGTTTGGCGGCAAGACCGTGGTGCTGGTCTCGGTCCCGGGCGCGTTCACGCCGACCTGCGACGCGAGGCACCTGCCTGGCTTCGTGGAGCTGGCGGCAGATTTCAAGGCCAAGGGCATCGACACCATCGCCTGTATGGCCGTGAACGACGTGTTCGTGATGAAAGCCTGGGGTAAGTCATCGGCGGTCGAGGACAAGGTTCTGATGCTCGCCGACGGTAACGGCGACTACGCCCGGGCACTGGGCCTCGATTTCGACGCCTCCGGATTCGGCATGGGTGTGCGAGGCCAGCGCTTCGCCGTCGTGGTCAAGGATGGCACAGTAGCCGGCCTGTTCGTCGAAGGGCCGGGCGAGTTCAAGGTGTCCAGCGCCGAGTACGTGCTCGGCCAGCTCTGACGCACGCACGGGGCGGTTTCGTACCACCCCGGTCATGCGATCAAGAATGAGGCGGGCCGCAATGGCCCGCCTCGGTTCTTTCAGCCGAGCTGCTTCTCGAGTTCCGGCACGATCGTGAACAGGTCGCCCACCAGGCCGATGTCGGCTGCCTCGAAAATCGGCGCCTCACCGTCCTTGTTGATGGCGACGATGGTGCGCGCGTCCTTGATGCCGGTCATGTGCTGGATCGCGCCCGAAATCCCGATGCCGATGTACAGCTCCGGCGCGATGATCTTGCCGGTCTGCCCGACCTGCAGGTCGTTCGGGACGTAGCCAGCGTCCACCGCCGCGCGCGAGGCACCGACCGCTGCGCCGAGCTTGTCGGCAAGCGCGTAGATCAGCTTGAAGCCGTCTGCGCTGCCCAGAGCCCGGCCGCCAGCAACGACACGCGCTGCGGATTGCAGGTCCGGCCGGCCCGTCGTGGCGCCGGATCGCGATACGAAGCGTGTGTGCGTCGGCAGTGCGACACCAGGGTCGACCTTGGCAACGGCGGCGCTGCCGCCGGTCGGGGCGGCCTCGAACGACGCGACGCGCACCGTCGCAACCACTTTTTCTGCAGCCGGCACATCCAGCGTCAGGAGCGCGTTGCCGGCGTATACCGGGCGCTTGAAGCGGTGGGGGCCTTCGACGGCCATCACGTCGCTCACCTGGCCGACACCGAGCAACGCTGCGACGCGCGGCATCAGGTCCTTGCCGAAGGTTGTGGACGGACCAAAGACGTGGGTGTATTCGCCGGCGAGCTTGGCGACCTGCGGCGCGAGTATTGCGGCAAGGCCTTCGGCATTGGCGGGATTATCGACGGCCAGCACCCTGCCGACGCCGGCTATGGTCGCGGCCTCTGCTGCAACGGCCGCGGAGTCGGTGGCCAGCACCAGTACGTCGACCGTCGCGTCCGGGACCTTCGAGGCGCAGCACACGCACTTAAGCGTGCTGGGATTGAGCCTGGCACCGTCATGTTCTGCAACGACAAGGATCTTGCTCATCACACCAACCCCTTCTTCTTGAGCGCGTCGACCAGTTCGGCAACGTCTTTGACCATGACGCCCTTCTGGCGCTGCGGCGGCGGTTCGACCTTTACCGTGGTGAACGCCGATGCCTCACCCATGCCGAATTCGGCCAGTCCGAGAGTGTCCAGCGGCTTCTTCTTGGCCTTCATGATGTCCGGCAGCTTTACGTAGCGCGGCTCGTTCAGGCGCAGGTCGACACTCATCACCGCGGGCAGGTCGATTTCGAGGACCTCGAGGCCGGCATCCACTTCGCGGGTAACGGTTGCCTTGCCGTCCGCGATCTCGATCTTCGAGCAGGATACGGCCTGTGGACGGTCCCAGATTCCGGCGAGCATCTGTGCGGTCTGGCCGTTGTCATCGTCGATGGCCTGCTTGCCGAGAAGCACCAGGAACGGCTGCTCTTTCTCGATCAGCTTGTGGAAGATCCGCGCGACTGCCAGAGGTGGGACGACCGTGTCGGCCTGTACCAGCACCGCTCGGTCGGCACCCATTGCAAGCGCCGTGCGCAGCTGCTGCTGGGCGTCCGACGGGCCGATGCCGACTGCGACTACCTCGTCCGCGAGGCCGCGCTCCTTGATGCGCAGCGCCTCCTCGAGAGCTATCTCGTCGAACGGGTTGATGCTCATCTTCACGCCTTCGGTGATCACGCCCGAGTTGTCCGGCTTGACCCGGACCCGGACGTTGTAGTCCACGACGCGTTTTACGCCCACGATGATTCTGCGCACGCGCTTGTCTCCTCTTGCTCTTTCCGGTTACCCGGTCGAATCTACCTTGCAGTGCAGCAGCATACCAGCCCCGTGCGGTCGTGGCGGGGTCGGCCTTGCGCGGTTGCGGCCCCCAGGGCAGGCAGTGGCTGTTACCTATTGACGGGCCTGGTATCTAGTCGGCTCAGGACCTCCATCCACGTTTCTCGTCGAGCTGCCGGGTCAGGTTCAGCATGCGCCGATAGCTCTCGTACCTGCGCGAGTCGACGGCTCCGTTCTCCACGGCCGCGCGGACGGCGCACTGCGGCTCCCGATTGTGGAGGCAGTCCTGGAACCGGCAACCGGCGGCCAGGGCGTGCAGCTCGGGAAATCCGCGCTGCACGTCCCGGAGCGGCACAACCGGCGGCGCATAGTCGCGCACGCCCGGTGAGTCCGCCAGTTCGCCCCAGGGCAGTCGCACGATCGCCGAGGACACGGTTGTGTGCCGGCCCTCGCCTGAGCGTTCCGAGAGCCTCCCGATCGTGCGTATCGCGTCTCCGGCCAGTGCGTTGAGTACCGAGGACTTGCCAACGCCGGATTGCCCGGCGAGCAGGGTTCTTCGACCGCGCAGCAGCTCTATGAGTTCGTCCAGGCCGGCGCCGGTGCGCGCCGAAACCGTGGCCACGGGGCAGCCTATCGCGCGCAGCGGCTCGACAAACGACAGGTCGCCGGCATCGGCCGGGAGGTCTGCCTTGTTCACGATGAGCAGCGGCAAAATACCGGCATAGGCGGCGCCGGAGGCGTACCGGTCCACGATGAACGGGTCGGAGACAGGGACAGGCGCGACGACGATCCCGAGCTGGTCGAGGTTGGCGGCGATGGATTCCTCCATGCCCCGGCTGTCGCTGCGGCTGAGCAGGTTACGCCGGGGAAGCCGCTCGACCACGCTAAGTTCATCCGAGCCCTGGCGCTGCTCGACGCGAACCATGTCCCCCGCAACGACGTCGAGCTTGCGGCCACGCAGGTTGCAGGTGACCGTTTCGCCGTCCGCCAGCTCGACCACCACACGCCGTCCGTACGACTCGATGACGCAGCCGGTGGCCTCCCGGATGCTCACGATGCTCGGGCTGGGGCAGCCGACGCTGCGTCAAGCAGCGCGTTCAGGCGCTCGATGCGAGCGGCCGGGGGTGGGTGCGAATCGTAGAAGGCCGAGTGCACGGGGTCTGGAGTGAGCGTGCTGGCGTTGTCCCTGTAGAGTGCGACCAGTGCCTCTGCAAGCGAGCGGGCGTCGCTGTGCAAGGCCGCAAACTCGTCGGCCTGGAATTCATGACGCCTCGACCATGCCGCCATGGCCGGCGTGAGGGGCCAGATGAAGACCGGCGCCACCAGCAGGAACAGGATCAACGCCGCGGCATCGCTGGCCTCTGGGATCCCGAGGGACGTATAGAACCACGCGTGTCTGGCGAGCCAGCCCAGCAGTGCGAACCCGGCGAGGCTCGCGAGTACCCCGACGACGATTCGCTGCGGCACGTGCCGCAGGCGGAAGTGCGCGAGTTCGTGCGCCAGAACCGATTCGATCTGCGGCGGAGCGAGGCGGGAAACAAGCGTATCGAAAAACACGATCCGTTTCTCGCGTCCCAGACCGGTGAAATACGCATTGCCGTGCGAGGAGCGACGCGACCCGTCCATCACGAACACGCCACTGGCGTGAAAGCCGCAGCGCTCCAGCAGCGCGTCGATACGTGATCGGAGGGTCGAATCTTCGAGCGGCGTGAACTTGTTGAACAGCGGTGCGATCAATCGTGGCCAGGCCCAGGTGAGCACCAGCGTGAATACTGTCCAGGCGAGCCAGCCGCCGAGCCACCACGAATTGCCGAGCACGGACATGATCCAGAGCACGCACGCAGCGACGAGCCCGCCCAGCAGCAGGCCGAGCGCCCATCCCTTTGCGAGATCAGCCGCATAGACAGCGGGGGTGGTGTGATTGAACCCGAATCGCTGCTCCAGCGAGAAGGTGCGATAGATGCCGAAGGGCAGGGACAAGAGGGAGACCCAACCAAAGACTGCCAGGATCAGCAGTGTTCCAGTGACCAGCGGGGGGGCGCCCAGCATGCCGACCAGGGACTCGATGCGAGCGATGCCGCCGCCAAGGCTGAGCCAGAGCAGGACCAAGGCATCGAATGCAACCTCCAGCATGCCGAGGCGTTGCTTGGCAACGGTGTAATCCGCTGCCTTTGTGTGCTCCTGGGGCGTCACTGCGCCGGCGAATGCCGGCGGCACCGACGAGCGTGCTGCCGCTACGTGGGCGACCTGGCGACGTGCCAGCCAGAGTTGGACGGCCACGTGTGCGGCTAGAAAAAACAGAAAAATGTAAGTGAATGTGTGCATTGAATGAGGTCGAACCGGGGGCAGCTTAACTTTTGCTAGAATCGTCCACAATCAGGCGCCATTCGGCGCGATGGCGGTCTGGCTGTGTCTATTGAGGATAACCTCGTCTGGATAGATCTTGAGATGACCGGGCTGGACCCGGCGCTCGATCACATTATCGAGATCGCGACAATCGTGACTGACTCGCACCTGAATTTGGTCGCAGAAGGCCCAGTGATTGCGGTGCACCGAAGCGACGAAATACTCGAGAAAATGGATGAGTGGAATCGCACGACGCACGGAGCCTCGGGGCTCGTGGGGCGGGTGAGAGCGAGTCGGGTCGATGCAGCCGAGGCGGAAGAGCAGACGATCAGGTTCCTGGACCTGTACGCTCTCCGCGGAGCCTCTCCGATGTGCGGCAACAGCATCTGCCAGGACCGCCGCTTCCTGGCGCGCGAAATGCCAGCGCTCGAGAAGTTCTTTCACTATCGGAATCTCGATGTCAGTACGCTGAAAGAACTGGCACGTCGCTGGGCACCAGGCGTGCTCGCAGGTGTGCATAAGGAGTCGATACATTCGGCGCTCGACGACGTTCGCGAGTCGATCGAGGAGCTGAGGCATTATCGTCGGACGTTCGTGCGGTGCGCATGAAGTCCACAGAAACCCAGGATGTTCAGGACCTGTTCGTTCGGCCAGCTCAACACCTAGATTCATTGAGTTTCAGAAATGGGTAGCACGATCCAGGACCGGGTCCTCGCGGCAACGATCAATTGCCTGCGGCCGCTTGCGCGAGTGTTACTTCGTTCTGGGATCAATTACAAACAATTCGCGGAAGCCGCGAAGCGAGCGTTTCTGGAGGAGGCTGCCGGCGAGCGTGATCGTCGAGGACATCGAGCCAACGTGTCGAGAATTGCTGTCCGCACCGGGCTATCGCGCAAAGAAGTCGCTCGCTTGAGGGACGTCGCGTTTGATCGGCCGACGGAAAGAGATCTAGTGGGCCACTTTCAGAATGTCAGTTACGCTGCAAGAACCCTTCAGTATTGGTTTTCGGATGCGCGTTTCATTGACAATTCGGGCCAACCTAAGGAACTTCTTTTCAATACCGGTGAGCATTCATTTGCCACCTTGGTTCGAGCGATCGGGGGCGATGTGCCGCCTGGGGCCGTTCGGGCCGAGTTGCTTGCCGCGGGCTCTATTGTTGAGACAGCTTCAGGAGAATTAAAAGCGGTTAAGCGCCATTTCGTGCCCGGAAACATCGACGAAGACTTGGTGATTGGCCTGTCGCAAATCGTGCACCCGGTCATGGAGGGGTTGGCGCGAAATACAGAACCAAAAGTGACAGACCCTTTCCTACAAAGGTTCACCTACTCCGATCGACTCCTTCCAGCTGCTGTTCCTCTGTTCCGCCAAGTTGCGCGCGTGCGCTGTAAGGACTTTGTCCAATCCGTTGATGACTGGTTGAGTTCGAATGAAGGCAGCTCGGAGGAGGACGATACGACCGATTCACCGGTCCGCGTTGGGGTAGGGGTCTTCTATTTTGAGGGGCCAGTCCCTGGCGGTGTCGACGAGTCAACGTCTAACGCGCGGTAGCGGTTAGAAATATCGTATTTTCCTCGGTCGCCGGATTGAAGGCATACCGCTAGCCAAAAAAACGGGCGCCGATCAAGGCGCCCGTTCTCTCAATTGGCAGACCAGGTCAATTCAGGATACGTACCTGCATCGCCTGTACTGCTGAGCCTTTATCCGCTTGCACGCCGACGACAGCGACAACCTGTCCGGGCTTCAGCTCAATTGCTCCCGCTGACAGGAGCGAAGTGTAGTCGACCGCAAGACGTCCAATCGCGAAAGACCCCGTGGATGTCTTGGCCGCGGTCACACGCCCCAGTACGAATACCTTAGTTGCACCTGCCGCGTACGAAACAGGCTTGGCTTTAAGGCTCGTGGCGTGGAAATTGCCTCCCGCGTCCTTGGTTCCAGAGACGGCTGCAAAAATTGTGACGCCGCCGGACAGTTGGTCTGCCATCGCCTGCAGCGCAGGACTACCGGCTGGGCCCTGATATGTCTGTCCAAGTATCGTAACCTGGCCGCTACTGACGTCGACTTTCTCAACCGGCCCCTGAACCAGAGTACCCGGAGCGTAGGTTGAAAGCAGATCGCCGCCAATGATGGCGTTGGCGCGCTTGGCCTTGACGACATCGCCGCCAATGATCGCGGCAGCGTCTCCACCGATGATGGCGCTGGCATCGCCGCCAATGATGGCGCTGGCATCGCCGCCAATGATGGCGTTGGCGCGCTTGGTCTTGACGACATCGCCGCCGATGATCGCGTTGGCATCGCCGCCAATGATCGCGGCAGCGTCTCCACCGATGATCGCGGCAGCGTCACCGCCGATGATCGCGGCAGCGTCTCCACCGATGATGGCGTTGGCGCGCTTGGCCTTGACGACATCGCCGCCAATGATCGCGGCAGCGTCTCCACCGATGATCGCGGCAGCGTCTCCACCGATGATGGCGGCAGCGTCACCGCCGATGATCGCGGCAGCGTCTCCACCGATGATGGCGTTGGCGCGCTTGGCCTTGACGACATCGCCGCCGATGATCGCGTTGGCGTCACCGCCGATGATCGCGGCAGCGTCTCCACCGATGATCGCGGCAGCGTCTCCACCGATGATGGCGGCAGCGTCACCGCCGATAATCGCGGCAGCGTCTCCACCGATGATGGCGCTGGCATCGCCGCCAATGATGGCGTTGGCGCGCTTGGCCTTGACGACATCGCCGCCGATGATCGCGTTGGCGTCACCGCCGATGATCGCGGCAGCGTCTCCACCGATGATGGCGGCAGCGTCACCGCCGATGATCGCGGCAGCGTCTCCACCGATGATGGCGTTGGCGCGCTTGGCCTTGACGACATCGCCGCCGATGATCGCGTTGGCGTCACCGCCGATGATCGCGGCAGCGTCTCCACCGATGATGGCGGCAGCGTCACCGCCGATGATCGCGGCAGCGTCTCCACCGATGATGGCGCTGGCATCGCCGCCAATGATGGCGTTGGCGCGCTTGGCCTTGACGACATCGCCGCCGATGATCGCGTTGGCATCGCCGCCAATGATCGCGGCAGCGTCTCCACCGATGATCGCGGCAGCGTCACCGCCGATGATCGCGGCAGCGTCTCCACCGATGATGGCGCTGGCATCGCCGCCAATGATGGCGTTGGCGCGCTTGGCCTTGACGACATCGCCGCCGATGATCGCGGCAGCGTCTCCACCGATGATCGCGGCAGCGTCACCGCCGATGATCGCGGCAGCGTCTCCACCGATGATGGCGTTGGCGCGCTTGGCCTTGACGACATCGCCGCCGATGATCGCGTCGGCGCGCTTGGCCTTGACGACATCGCCGCCGATGATCGCGGCAGCGTCTCCACCGATGATGGCGTTGGCGCGCTTGGCCTTGACGACATCGCCGCCGATGATCGCGTTGGCGTCACCGCCGATGATCGCGGCAGCGTCTCCACCGATGATGGCGCTGGCATCGCCGCCAATGATGGCGTTGGCGCGCTTGGCCTTGACGACATCGCCGCCGATGATCGCGTTGGCGTCACCGCCGATGATCGCGGCAGCGTCTCCACCGATGATGGCGCTGGCATCGCCGCCAATGATCGCGGCAGCGTCTCCACCGATGATGGCGTTGGCGCGCTTGGCCTTGACGACATCGCCGCCGATGATCGCGGCAGCGTCTCCACCGATGATGGCGCTGGCATCGCCGCCAATGATGGCGTTGGCGCGCTTGGCCTTGACGACATCGCCGCCGATGATCGCGGCAGCGTCTCCACCGATGATGGCGCTGGCATCGCCGCCAATGATGGCGTTGGCGCGCTTGGCCTTGACGACATCGCCGCCGATGATCGCGTTGGCGTCACCGCCGATGATCGCGGCAGCGTCTCCACCGATGATGGCGGCCGATGCGGACGCCCCGGCAATGGCTAGCGATACAGCAATAGCAATTGCCGATATGCGACAGGAACTGCTCATCCTAATGTCCCCTTTTTTGTAAAGCATAATGCTGCGACGCCGAATCGAACGATCAACGGAAGCTATCGTCATGGGTGCTTGGAAAGCGATCGACGAAGTGGAACAGTCCCACTCCGGTCCGAATTGATTTGTCTGCCGGCAATCTGTGTCCGCCCTTCACTTCATGCTGGCCTAGCCAGTCGTCGAGAATTTCAAGAAATTCCTGGCCTTTCTCGCGAACCAGTTTGTCGAACGCTTCGAACGAGGCAGGCGCTAGGCCTTCCATAGTGATTGCATAGCGTTCAAAACGACCTTCGCCCTGCTGCCGTTTTTGTAGGTTAAAGTCGACTGTATCGATGAAATAGTTGACCACGTTTCCAAGCCGCTCGAGGCCGATAGGATCAAGAGGCGACGGTACATAAGTGCGATTTAGTAGACGGACATATCCGTCGCTTGTCTCGATGGCGGCGCCGACTCGAACTAGTTCCTTGAGCAGGGCTCGTGGCGCGGCGCCGTTTGCATAGCGGTCAGCCAGTTCCTCAAATGACGTTCTGTCGCCGGCGAACGGAACCTCTAAGGGGAGACCATACGGCCCGAGATATTCAGGGTCCTGGCTCCAGCCTTGCAGGACGCGCGCAACCTGGTTGACTCCAACCTCGGAATCGTCCGTCGCGTCCATGGTGCGGATGCGATGGACTTCCTGAGCCGTCATACCGGTAAGAATCCCTAGCCGCGCGTCAGTTTGTGGTCGGTCCTGCGGCATGAGGTCAGCCGACGCAATGTCGATGTAGGCGCCCCGCACGGCGTCAGAAAATTCGCCGTAATTGATCCCGTGGCGAACAAGAGTTCGCACTAACGGGTGCAGCAGGTGTCGGCATGCTGCAAGCAACGGTTTTGTAACGCTGTCGCTCATTCCTAGCCCGAAAACGGGCGGCGCCGTCCAATGTGCAACTGCCGCTGTCATGAGGGTTATTGTTAACTCCGGAGTTGGACTATATCCGCCGGGCAGGTCCGGTCAAGAGTTCAACATATTCGTACACTTACGGATGGCAGCTAATGCGCATGCTGCGTTGCGGCCGGCGGGGTGCCGAGGGGCAATTCCTCGCAATTTCAAGGTAATGGGGCGGCAGCCTAGAATCGCTGCAAGCAGTTCACAAGGCGCGGCCAGGCGGTCGGGCGGTTGGGCTATGTAAAGCCGCGCGTACCAGTTGCCTTGCCTGTTTTGGCGCACAGAAGGACTAACTGTGACGGGCGTCACACTTCTGCGGTCATCAGATTAAATATCTTAATAAACAAAAAGATATGATCATTAATTAGAATAAGAGTTAACTATCAGTGGCGGTAGCAGGTATACGACGGCCTACCGCCGTGGACTCCCCTGCGGAGTGCTGGCACGGGCTCGCTTCGACGCCGACTGGGTGGCAAAGGGTGATTGCCGAAGGGTCCGGTTCCTGGTCGGTTGTCACTTGGCACGGCGCAAAAGAAAACGGCCGGAACCCCTCTCGGGAGTCCGGCCGCTTCGCCCTGAAACGGGGCTTGACAGTTATTCTGTTTTCTGGATTTTCGCGCTCTTGCGAAGTTCTTCGAGATAGGCCTCGACCTTCTTTCGCTGAGTCATCTGTTCGACCTGCTGCTTGACGTCTTCGAACGCCGGGACGGTCGGTGTCCGCGTGTCTTCCAGACGGATCACGTGCCAGCCATATTGGGTTTCGACCGGTTGCTGCGTTGTCTCGCCTTTCTTGAGCGCTGCGACGGCGTCACTGAACGGCTTGACCATCGACTGCAGGCTGAACCAACCTAGATCGCCGCCGCTCTTACCGCTCGGGTCCTTGGAGTCCTTGGCCGCGAGCTTGGCGAAGTCGGCACCGCCGTCGAGTTCCTTGATGATCGACTCAGCCTGCTCCTTCGTGTCCACGAGGATGTGCTGAGCCTTGTACTCCATCGGAATGTTGGCGACCTGCGAGTCGTAATCGGCCTTGACCTCGGTTTCAGATACCGGATGTGCCTTCAGGTACTTCTCGGTGGCGGCCTGCGCAAGAATCTGCGTGGTCAGCAACGAGATACGCGCCTTGGTCGCCGGCTCATTCTGCAGGCCTTCCTTTTCTGCCGCCTGCGCGACGATCGTCATGTCGATCAACTGGTCGAGCGCCTGCGACTTCTGCTCGGGTGCGGCTTCTGAGGCAGGCTTGCCGGTAACCGCCTGCACGAAAACGTCGAACGTCTCGGTCAGGATCTTCTGCCCGTTTACGGTCGCAACCGTGCCGGTCGCCGGCTTCGCGGTGTCGGCCGCCGGCTTCGCCGCATCGCCGGTATCGCCGGCCGGCTTGGTGCAGCCGACCAGCAGGCTGGCTGCTGCGAGTAGTACGAGGGATATTCTTTGGGTACGCATCATTTGCCTCTGGGTTTGGAGTCTCGATCAATCGGTTACGGCTTCGCCCGGGGCGACGGCCTGGATGGAAAGCGCGTGAATGTCGGTCGTCATCATGTCCCCGACAGCTTCGTATACGAGTCGGTGACGCTTCAATGTGCCGAGTCCCGCGAACCTCGGAGACCTGACGAGCACAGTGAAGTGGCCGCGTCCGTCTGTGGCACCCGCGTGTCCCGCATGCCGATGGCTGTCGTCCACGACTTCGAGGTGTTCGGGCTCGAACGCGTGGTTCAACCTCTCTGTAAGGCGCTCCAGCCGGGTTCCTGTCATGGGAGCACCTTCACGAACGGCATCACCTCGTACGACTCGAACACGCCGTCGGTCACGTACGGGTCTCCGGCGATCCACTGCTGGGCATCAGCGAGAGACGGGAACTCAGCCACGATGAGGCTGCCGCTGAACCCTGCGTCGCCCGGATTCGGAGAGTCCGCCGCTGGGCAGGGCCCGGCCAATACGACCCGTCCGGCGTCGGAAAGTTCGCTCACCCTGTCGAGGTGCCGGGCACGAACACGGAGGCGAGTCGCCAGCGACCCCGGGCCATCACGGCCTATGATTGCGTACAGCACGTCAGGTCTTCTCCGTCTCGGCTTTCTCAGCCTGCTCGGTCTTGCGGGCGATCCAGAAGCCCTGGGCAACGGCGAATGCCAACGTCAGCCCCATCAGGCCGAACAGCTTGAAATTCACCCAGGTCTCCTCCGGGTAGTTGTATGCGACGTACAGGTTCAGCGCTCCGCTCAGGACGAAGAACGCCACCCATGCCAGGCTTAGCCGCGACCAGTCGGCTGCTTCGAGGGTCACGTTCTCGCCGAGCATCCTTTGTATGACTGTAGGTCCGCGCACGAAATGGCTGGCGAGGAAGACTCCGGCGAATAGCCAGTTCACGATCGTCGGCTTCCACTTGATGAAAGTGGCGTCGTGCAGGTAAAGCGTAAGGCCGCCGAATACCAGTACCAGCCCGGCCGTCGTGAGCAGCATGGGGCTCACCTTGCGGAAGCGGATCCAGCTGACGACGGTTTGCGCCAGCACGCCCACGATCAGCACCGCGGTCGCCACGTAGATGCCCGCGACCTTGTAGGCGACAAAAAACGCTATGACCGGCAGGAGGTCTACGAGAAACTGCATGTTGGTGAGGGCGATCGGCTGGGACGGCCCAAGGCCGGGCGCGTATCATATCCAACTCGCCGGTCGCGCCCAACGACGGCTCTAGAATGAACCATGGCGCTGCTCCTCTCAATACACCCGATGAGCCCCCAGCCGCGGCTCATACGCCAGGCGACAGCCGCGATCCGCGAAGGCAGCGTCGTCGCCTATCCGACCGATTCCTGCTACGCGCTCGGCTGCCTGATCGGCGACAAGGACGCGATGGAGCGCATCCGGCGCATCCGAAATGCAGGTAAGGACCATAATTTCACGCTGGTCTGCAGGGACCTCTCCGAAATCGCGAAATACGCCCGGATCGACAATACCCAGTACCGCACGCTGCGGGCATTTACCCCGGGCCCGTACACCTTCCTGCTGGAGGCGACCCGGGAGGTGCCAAAGCGCCTGCAGAACCCGAAGCGGCGCACGATCGGGATTCGTGTCCCCGACAACGCGATCGTACGGATGCTGCTGGCTGAGTTGGGCGAGCCGATCATGAGTTCGACATTGATGCTGCCCGGAGACGAGATGCCCATTACGGACCCGCATGAGGTCAAGGAGCGCCTCGGGCACGCAGTGGACCTGGTCATTGACGGCGGGCAGGGCGGGTTCGAGCCCTCGAGTGTCGTGGATCTGTCCGGCGGGGCGCCGTTGGTCGTCCGTCGCGGCAAGGGCGACGTTTCAACGTTCGAATGACCGCAGTCCGTGGCGGCCTGCGTATAATCCCGGATTCGCGACGACCCAGGCCTGTATCCGCCTCTGCGGCTTCTCAGGAATGTTTCGTAGTGCTCTGATAATTAAGTATTTTTCTAAGCGATGAATCGCAAGGGACCGCTTTGAGTTCACTAGTGACGACCCCCCGGCGCGTTCTGTCAGGCATGCGCCCGACCGGCGCCCTGCATCTGGGTAACTATCACGGCGCTCTCCGTAACTGGATCGAGTTGCAGTACGAGTACGACTGCTACTTCTTCGTCGCGGACTACCATGCGCTCACGACCGGGTACGAAGATACCGGTGACCTGGAGGCCAACGCCTGGCGGATCGTGATCGACTGGCTGGCGGCCGGCGTCAATCCTTCGGTGGCGACTCTATTCATACAGTCGAAGGTCCCCGAGCACGCGGAATTGCACCTGCTGCTGTCGATGATCACGCCGCTCGGCTGGCTGGAGCGCGTGCCGACCTACAAGGACCAGCAGGAGCAGCTCAAGGAGAAGGACCTGGCGACCTACGGTTTCCTGGGCTATCCGCTGCTGCAGAGCGCGGACATCCTGCTGTACCGCCCGATGCACATTCCGGTCGGCGAGGATCAGGTGGCGCACATCGAGATCACCCGCGAGATAGCCCGGCGCTTCAATTTCATCTACGGCCGCGAACCCGACTTCGAGGCCAAGGCCGAGCGCGCAGTAAAGAACCTCGGCGCGAAGAAAGCGGCGCTCTATCGCGACCTGCGTCGCGGCTACCAGGAACGTGGCGAGGACGATGCGCTTGGCGAGGCAAGGGTACTGCTCGAGGGTAATTCGCGCCTCACGCTCGCGGACAAGGAGCGCCTGCTCGGCTATCTCGAGGGCACAGGTCGGACGATCCTGCCCGAGCCCGAGGCGCTGCTTACGGCCACGCCAAAGGTGACGGGGCTCGACGGTCGAAAGATGTCGAAGTCGTATGGCAACACGATCGGGCTGCGCGAAGATCCCGATTCGGTCGCAGCGAAGCTCCGGACCATGCAGACCGATCCGGCCCGGATGCGTCGCACCGACCCGGGCGATCCCGAGAAATGCCCTGTCTGGGACATGCACAAGTTGTATTCGAGCGAGGCGACGCGGAGTTGGGCCAGCGAGGGCTGTCGCAGCGCCGGTATCGGCTGTATCGAATGCAAGAAGCCGCTGATCGAGCGCGTGGTCGAAGAGGTCACCGGCATGCGGCAGCGCGGCCAGGAGTTCGAGGAGAACCCGGACCTGGTGCGAGGAATCATCGCCGACGGTTGCGAGAAGGCGCGCGCGGTTGCGGGCCAGACTCTTGACGACGTGAAGCAGGCCATGGGCATTGGCTACCGTTAAGGATTTGACATGAGCAAGCCGGATCTCAGGCTGATCGAGGGAGGACTGCCGCAATCCTCGCCTGCACCCGAGAACCACGAGCAGGCGGAGATGCCGTTTGCGGTGGTTGAGGGCGAACCCCTCACCGTGATGCCGCGCGACCTGTACATCCCGCCGGACGCGCTGCAGGTATTCCTCGAGGCCTTCGAGGGCCCGCTGGACCTGCTTCTCTACCTGATCCGCAGGCAGAACCTCGATATCCTCGACATTCCGCTCGCGGAAATCACGCGGCAGTACATGAAGTACATCGAGGTGATGCACGAGCTGCAGTTCGAGCTCGCCGGCGAGTACATGCTGATGGCTGCGACGCTTGCCGAGATCAAGTCGCGCATGCTGTTGCCGCGCCCGCAGGGCGAGGGCGACGAGGACGGCGACGACCCCCGTGCCGAGCTGGTCCGACGCCTGCAGGAGTACGAGCGCTTCAAGCGCGCGGCCGAGCGCATGGAGACGCTGCCGCGCATTGATCGCGACACGTTCCCGGCGTCGGCGGAAGTGGTCGACCGACGGGTTGTCAAGATCCTGCCGGTCATCACGATGCAGGAGATGCTGCTCGCGTTGAAAGACGTGATGTCGCGCGGCGAGATGTTCGCGCACCACCATGTGCAGCGCGAGCGGCTCTCGGTGCGACAGCGCATGTCCGACGTGCTCGACGCGCTGCGTACGCAATCCTTCGTCGAATTTACGCAGCTGTTCCGGCCCGACGAAGGCCGCATGGGCGTAACGGTCACGTTCTCGGCGATCCTGGAGTTATTGCGCGAGGGGTTGATCGAGATCGTGCAGGCCGAACAGTTCGCACCGATACACGTACGCGCCGGCGCGCCCCGGCGCGTTTCAGTCGTCGCCGACAACGAGCAGACAGAGGCGGGAGACCGGACAGAACCATGAGCGACCATCCTCTTTGCAACGTCGTCGAAGCCGTGCTGCTGGCGGCTGGCCGGCCGGTTACGATCGACCAGATGCTCGAGCTGTTCGAAGAACACGAGCGTCCGGCTGCCGAGGACCTGCGGGATGCGCTCACCGACCTCGACCGCCGGTTCGACGGAACCGGCATAGAGATTCGCGAGGTCTCGAGCGGGTGGCGGGTGCAGGTCCGGCAGCAGTATTCGGGAACGGTGTCGCGCCTCTGGCAGGAGCGGCCGAGCCGTTATTCCAGGGCGCTGCTGGAGACGCTGTCGTTGATCGCCTATCGCCAGCCCATCACGCGCGGCGAGATCGAGGACATTCGAGGCGTCACTGTCGCGTCGACGATCATGCGCACCATCCAGGAGCGCGGTTGGATCCGGGTCGTCGGGCATCGCGAAGTCCCCGGCCACCCGGAGCTGCTCGGCACGACCCGCGAATTCCTCGACTACTTCGGATTGAAGAGCCTCGACGACCTGCCGACGCTCGCGCAGTTGCAGGACCTCGAAGACATCAACGAGCAGTTGGAGCTGCCTGGTTCGCCCGAGCTGCCAGCGGCGAACGCTGACCTGGTTGACAGCCAATCTTCGCTCGACGCCGAGCCGCCGCCGGCCGACGGCGATCAACGCTAGCGCCGACTCTTGGAAGAGCGCCTGCACAAGCTTCTTGCGCGGCACGGCATCGGCTCCCGACGCCAGGCGGAATCATGGATTGCGGAAGGACGTGTGCTGGTAAACGGCCGGCCGGCCGAGGTCGGCCAGCAGGTCAAGTCGGGAGACCGCGTGGTGGTCGACGGCCGGGACGTCACGAAGCGCCTGGCGTTTGACCACGAGCTGCAGGTCATCCTGTACCACAAGCCGGAGGGCGAGATGCTGCGCAAGCAGGCAGGCGACGAGCGTGCCGGCGTCGAGGCGCGCCTGCCGACGCTGCGCGGCGGACGTTGGCTGCCGGTCAATTCCCTTGGGTTCGGCGAGGACGGCCTGCTGATACTGGCCAGCGACGGCGCCTTCGTTTCCGGTGTCACCCGTCGCGCGCACGAGGTGCCGGTCGAGTACCGGGTGCGCGCGCTGCGACCGCGACAGGCCGAGGACTGGCCGAAGATGCCGAGCACGGTGAACGCGGAGGGCGTCACCGCCGAGTTCTCCGTCGTGGAACGCCTCGAAGGCGGCGCGACGAATGCATGGTTCAAGATCGCGGCGCAACGCACTCTCCCGAGGGGTGCGATCCGGGCGCTGTTCGACTCGGCCGGGCTCAAGGTCAGCCGTACGATGCTGGTGCAGTGGGGTCCGGTGGCGCTGCCTCGCGACCTGCCGCGCGGACGGTCGCGCGCACTCGAGGGTCCGGAATTCGATGCTCTGGTGGCGATGTCGGGCATCGAGCGGCCGGCCGCACCCGCAGCGAGGCGTCGAACCGGTCGAACTACTGGGCGTCGAAGCGGCGGCCGGTGACGCCGTGGCTCGCAGAGCCAAGCAGGTATAGATAGGTCGGCATCGCCTGCGACGGCAGGGGGACGCTGTCCGCGTCCTCGCCCGGGTACGCCCTGGCCCGCATCACCGTGCGGATCTTGCCGGGATTCACGCTGTTCACGCGGATGCTTGTGAGCGTGTCGGTCTCGTCGGCCAGCACCTGCATCAGTCCCTCGATCGCGAACTTGGAGGCGGCGTATGCGCCCCAGTAGGCTCGTGCCTTTTGCGAGACGCCGCTGGTGGTGAACACGATCGATGCATCCTGCGAAACCTTCAGCAGCGGCAGCAGCGCCTGAGTCAGGATGAAGGCTGCGTTGACGTTCACGTGCATCACGCGCATCCAGGTCACGACGTCGTAATGCTCGATCGGCGCCAGTTCACCGAGCTGTCCTGCGAGGTGCGCAAGGCCGTCGAGCCGGCCGAATTCGCCGCGCACGGCATCGGCCAGCGCGGCGTAGTGACTGGCATCGGCCTTCTCGAAGTCGAGCGGTGCAATGGACGGCCTTGCGCCACCGGCCGCGAGGATTGAGTCGTATACCAGTTCGAGCTTCTTCACGTTGCGGCCAACGAGTACGACCCGCGCGCCCAGCGCCGCACAGGCGCGCGAAAGTCCTGCGCCGATTCCGCCGCTTGCCCCGGTCACCAGTATCACGCGGTCCTGCAGCGCGCCGGGCTCGGCAACGTATTGTCGCGGGTCGAGCTCAGTCATCGGCACTTTCTCCCTCCGCGGGGCGTGGCTCACGGGCGAGCTTCTCGACGGGGAGAATCTCCTCGATCTCGCGTCCGGGACGCAGGCCCAGTTCGGTGAACTTGCGCGCGCCCGGCAGTACCTGCCTTTCCAGCGAGCCGACCGCGCTGTTGTATGCGTCCACGCTCTGCCCGAGCGAGCGGCCAATCCTGCCCATGTGCTCGCCGAATTTCGCCAGCCTTCGGTAGAGGTCCTCGGCGAGTTCCTGGATGCGCGCGGCGTTCTCTGCGAGTGCGTTCTGTCGCCACCCGTAGGCTACGGCTTTCAGCAATGCGACGAAGCTGGTCGGCGTCGCGATGATGACGTGCTGGCGGATGGCATCCTCGAGCAGCGTGGGAACCTCGCTTATTGCCGCGCCCAGGAACTGGTCGCCCGGGATGAAGAGCACGACGAATTCGGGGCTCTTGTCGAACTGTGTCCAGTAGGCCTTTGAGGCCAGCTGGCGTACGCGTTCCACCACGGCCTGTGCGTGTCGCCTGAGCGCAAGCGCGCGTTCCTCGTCTGTGGCAGCCTCAACGGCCGACAGATAGGCGTCGAGCGGCGTCTTCACGTCCACGACCAGCTGCCGGCCGTCCGGCATGTTGACGATCATGTCAGGACGCAGCGCGCCGTCTTCGCCCTGCACCGTCACCTGTTCCGAGAAGTCGCAGTGCTCGACCATGCCGGCGAGTTCCGCGAGCCGGCGCAACGTCATTTCGCCCCACTGGCCGCGTACCTCGGGTCGACGCAGTGCGGTGACCAGGTTGCGCGTCTCGCGCTGCAGTGCTTGCTGCCCGAGCGCAACGCTCTCGATGGAGTTGCGCAGCGCGCCAAACGTCTCGGCACGCTCCTTCTCGATCCTGGCGATCTGCTGGCTGGTGCGCTCCAGTGCTTCGCGGACCGGCGCGAGCATCGTTTCCACCGCCTTCTCGCGTTCCGAAAAGCTGCGGGTCGCGAGTTCCTGCTGCTGCCCCATGACCTGGCCGGCGAGTTGCAGGAATACCTCGCTGTTGCCGCGAAGCGCGTCGCCGGCAACCGCGTCGAATCCGGTGCGCAGCCGGGCCAGTGCGAGATCGAGAGCCTGCTCGCGTTCGCGGGCCACGTCGGCCGCGGTACGCACCTCGGCACGCGAGGCTGCGAGCTCGAGTTCGGCCGCGTGGGTCCTGCGGCGAGCGAGGAACCAGCCCGCACCGAAGGCCAGGACAACGATCATGGAAATGAGCGCGTACGGCGCAGGGGTCACTGCAGTTCCCCGATGGCGCGCGGCAGCGTGGCATCCATCCAGTCGAGCAGTTGCAGCGGTTCGGTGACCATGCCGGCCGGCTGCCACGATCGCGGGTCGTCTTCGGCAGATATGTAGCCGTAGGCGGCGACCACAGTCGTCATTCCGGCCGCACGGCCAGCCTGTATGTCGCGCTCGGCGTCGCCGGCATACACGCAGCGTCCGGGCGCAATGCCGATGACGCTTGCCGCGTGAAGCAACGGCAGCGGGTGCGGCTTGCGCTCTGGCAGGGTGTCGCCGCTCACCACGCACGCGGCCCGTCCGTCCAGATCCAGCGCCTCGAGCAGCGGACCGGTGAGCCAGCCCGGCTTGTTGGTCACGATGCCCCAGGGTAGCCCGAGCCGTTCGAGTTCTGCGAGCAGCGCTTCGGCGCCGGGAAACAGACGCGTGTGATTGGCGAGGTTTAGTGCGTAGATGTCGAGGAAGCGCAGGCGGAGCCGCTCGTACTCGTCGCCTGTCGCCGTCGGAAAACCCAGCGAGACCAGCCGTGCCGAACCATGCGAGACGACTGGCCGGATCGCGGACGCGGGCAGCGGGGCGAGGCCATTCTCTTCCAGCAGCCTGTTCAGGGCCCCACCCATGTCCGGCGCCGTGTCGAGCAGCGTGCCGTCGAGATCGAGCAACAGCGCGGAGTGCTTGCCCGTCACGCGTCGACTCCGGCCTGGGCGGGCTTGCGGAACTGCACCAGGTAATTGATGCGAGCATCCGAGGTGAGTCGCGCACTGCGCGCGAACGGATCGTAATCGAGACCTGCAACGTCCAGCACTTCGAGCCCGGCGGCCTTGCCCCAGGCGGCGAGTTCCGAGGGACGGATGAATTTGTCGTAAGTGTGAGTGCCGCGCGGCAGCAGCCGCAGCACGTATTCCGCGCCAACTACTGCGTGCAGGTAGGCACGCGGCGTGCGGTTGAGCGTGGACACGAAGACCTGCCCGCCCGGGCGCACCAGGGCCGCGAGAGCCGCGACGATCGAGCCTGGATCGGGTACGTGCTCGAGCATCTCCATGCAGGTTGCCAGGTCGTACGCGCCCGCGTTCCCTGCGGCGTGCTGCTCGGCAGTCTCGAGCCTGTAGTCGACCGACACGCCGGATTCGAGCGCGTGCAGCCTCGCGACCTGCAGCAACTCGGACGCGAGGTCGAGGCCAGTCACCGTCGCGCCCTTGACGGCCATGGCCTCGGCCAGCAGTCCGCCGCCACAGCCGACGTCCACGACTCGCTGCCCGGGGAGTCCGCCAGCGCGTTGCACATATTCGAGTCGTACGGGATTCAGGTCGTGCAGCGGGCGCATCTCGCCCTCGGGGTCCCACCAGCGGCTCGCGGTCGCCTGGAATCGGGCGATCTCCCCCGCATCGACATTGACGGCATCATTCATCTGCAGCGACCTCCACGCTCGCGCCGTCCATTCTGACGCGCCAGGACTCCGCACGCTCGAGCACATCGGCTTCGTCGAGATATATCAGCGACCCGTCCGCGAGCAGCCGACGTCCAGCCACCCAGGTGTCGGACACCTGGCGTGACGACGCGGCGTAAATCACTGCGGCAGCGACGTCGCTGACCGGCCAGCTGCGAGGGCTTCTGAGATCCACGCAGCACAGGTCTGCCCATTTGCCCGGGACGAGGCTCCCGGTGACTTCGCCAAGGCCGAGGGCACGGGCGCCTCCAAGCGTGGCCATGCGCAGCAGGTCGGAGGCGATGACGGCGCCGGGCGCCGCGGAAACACCCGAGGCGAGCAGGCCGGCGATTCGAGCTTCGCCAAGCACGTCGAGGTCGTAGTTCGACGCAGCGTCACCTGTACCCAGGGAGACCGGCACGCCGCGGCCGAGCAGGTCGGGCAGAGGGCAGACACCTGCGCCGCGCTTGAGGTTCGATTCGGGGCAATGGACCACGCTTGCATTGCACCCGGCCAGCGTCTCCAGGTCGCTGGGCGTGACATGCACCATGTGCACCGCGACCAGTTGCGGGCTTGCGAGCCCGAGTGCTGACATGCGAGCCAGGGGCCGCATGCCGAACCTGCCCTCGCTTTCCTCTATTTCCCATTTGGTCTCGTGCAGGTGCATTGCGACCGGTATATCCAGTTCGTCCGCCAGGCGCCGGACCCGTGCGAGCGTCGCGTCGCTGAGCGAATGGGGCGCGTGAGGCGCGAAGTGCATGCTGAGCAGCGGGTCGCCGCGGTATTGATCGCGCAGGTGCATGCAGCGGTCGATGTGCTCGTCGGGGGTCGACGCCCATGCGGTGGCGGCCTCGCTCACCACCAGGCCGATGCTCGCCCGCACGTGGCACTCGGCAGCAGTCTGTGCAACCACTTCCGGCCACGGGTGCATGTCGGCGAAGCAGGTAATGCCGGCGCGGAGCATCTCCGCGATGGCGAGTTCCGTGCCATCGCGTACGTACTCGGGGCCGGACCAGCGCCGTTCGAGCGGCCGCACGCCGTCCTTTGGCCACGGTCCCGGTCGCAGGTTCCGGGCGCGGCCACGCAGCAGCGTCATGGCCGCGTACGTGTGCGCATTGACCAGGCCGGGCATCAGCACATGCGATGGCCGCTCGAGAAGCTCGCGCGCCTCATAGCGCGCCCGCGCCTCGGGCGCGGGCAGCACGGCAACGATCTGGCCGCCCTGGATCGCGACGGCATGGTCCTCGAGCACGCGCCCGTCGGGCTCGACGGGAACGACCCAGCGTGCGGTGATGATCGTATCGACGGTTTCCATCATGGACCGGGAAAAGGGCGGGGCCGGCAGTATACCGAGCCGTCCGCGGGGCAGGCCCCGCGGACGCCGCCAATGCCGGTCAGCGTGGTCCCTTGTGGTATTATTCCGCGTCTTTGGACGGCATAAGCCGGCCGCCATCCGCGACCCGAAAAACATGGCCGAAATCGCCCGCGAACTACTGCACGTCAGCCTCGAAGACGAGATGAAACAGTCGTACCTCGATTACGCGATGAGCGTAATCGTCGGGCGTGCATTACCGGACGTGCGCGACGGCCTCAAGCCCGTGCACCGTCGCGTGCTGTTCGCGATGCGCGAACTCGGCAACGACTGGAACAAGTCGTACAAGAAGTCCGCGCGCGTCGTCGGTGACGTGATCGGTAAGTACCACCCGCACGGCGATACCGCGGTCTACGACACGATCGTGCGCATGGCGCAGCCGTTCTCGATGCGCTACCTGCTGGTGGACGGCCAGGGCAACTTCGGCTCGGTGGACGGCGACTCCCCGGCGGCCATGCGTTACACCGAAGTGCGCATGTCGCGCCTCGCCTCGGAGCTGCTGGCCGACATCGACAAGGAGACCGTGGACTTCGTCCCGAACTACGACGAGTCCGAGAGCGAGCCGTCGGTCCTGCCGACGCGAGTACCGAACCTGCTGGTCAACGGTTCCTCGGGCATCGCGGTCGGCATGGCGACCAACATCCCGCCGCACAATCTCACCGAGGTGATCGACGCCTGCGTTGCAGTGATCGACAACCCGGAGATCACCATTCCCGGCCTGATGGAAATCGTGCCGGGCCCGGATTTTCCGACCGCCGGCATCATCAATGGCGCGCGCGAAATCTATACCGCATACACGACCGGCCGCGGACGCATACAGGTTCGTGCCAAGACCGAGGTCGAGGAGATCGACGCGCACGGTCGTGAGGCCATCATCGTCACCGAACTGCCCTACCAGGTGAACAAGGCGCGGCTGCTCGAGCGCATCGCGGACCTGGTTCGCGGCAAGCTGATCGAGGGCATCTCCGAGCTGCGCGACGAATCCGACAAGGACGGCATGCGCGTGGTCATCGAGCTCAAGCGCGGCGAGATCACGGATGTCGTGCTGAATAACCTCTACAAGCAGACGCCGATGGAGTCGGTGTTCGGCATCAACATGGTCGCCCTGCAGGACGGCCAGCCGAAGTTGCTGAATCTGAAGCAGTTCATAGAGGCGTTCCTGCGTCACCGGCGCGAGGTCGTCACGCGCCGCACGGTGTTCGAGCTGAAGAAGGCGCGCGATCGCGGCCACATCCTCGAAGGCCTCGCGATCGCGCTCGCCAACATCGACGAGGTGATCGCGCTGATCAAGGCATCGCAGTCGCCGGCCGAAGCGAAGGCAGGCCTGATGGCGCGAACCTGGGGCCCCGGCGCCGTGCCCGAGATGCTGGAGCGCGCGGGCTCGATCCAGACCCGGCCGGAAGGCCTGGCGAGTGACCTTGGACTGCATGCCGGTGCCTACCGGCTCTCGGAAGCGCAGGCCCAGGCGATCCTGGACCTCCGGCTCCACCGGCTGACCGGGCTCGAGCAGGACAAGATCATTGCGGAGTTCGGCGAGTTGCTCGAACTGATCCGCGACCTTTGCGACATCCTCGCGCGGCCGGAGCGCCTGCTCGCCGTGATCCGCGCTGAGCTCCTCGAGATCCGCGAACAATACGGTGACGCGCGGCGCACTCGCATCGACGTGGACGAGTCCGACCTCACGATCGAGGACCTGATCGCGCCGCAGGACGTGGTGGTGACGCTTTCCCACGGCGGCTACGCAAAGGCGCAACCGGTCAGCGAATACCGCGCACAGGGTCGCGGCGGGCGCGGAAAATCGGCGACCGCGGTGAAGGACGAGGACTTCGTCGACACGCTCTTCATCGCCAACACCCACGACACGCTGCTGTGCTTCTCGAGCCGCGGTCAGCTCTATTGGCTCAAGGTGTACCGCCTTCCGCAGGCGGGCCGGGGTTCGCGCGGCAAGCCGATCGTGAACCTGCTGCCGCTGCATGAAGACGAGCGGATCACGGCCGTGCTGCCGATCCGCGAGTACGAGGAAGACCGATATGTCTTCATGGCCACTGCCACCGGGACCGTGAAGAAGACTCCGCTTGTCGCGTTCTCCCGACAGCGGGCCGCGGGAATCATTGCGGTCGGACTCGATGTGGGCGATCGCCTGGTCGGCGTGGCAATCACGGACGGTACGCGCGACGTGATGCTCTGCACCTCGAGTGGCAAGGCGATCCGTTTCGCCGAGGATGACGTGCGGCCCATGGGCAGGACGGCTGCCGGTGTGCGCGGTATCCGACTGCCCGCCAGCGAGGAGGTGATTTCGCTGATCATCCCGGACCGCGACGGGCTGATCCTGACCGCCTCGGAGAACGGGTTCGGCAAGATCACCGCGGAAGGTGATTTCCCGGTGCACCGCCGTGGCGGGCAGGGTGTCATCGCCATGCAGACCAGCGAGCGCAACGGACGCCTGGTCGCTGCGACGCAGGTGGCTGTTACCGACGAACTGATGTTCATGAGTTCGAGCGGCACGCTGGTGCGCACGCGCGCCGAGGAGATCTCGGTGCTTGGGCGCAACACCCAGGGCGTGCGACTGATCCGTCTCGACGAGGGCGAGCGACTGATAGGCGTCGAGCCCGTGGAATCGGAGACCGTCGACGAGGCCGAAGATGCAGACGACGTGGTCGTGGCTCCGGAGGGAGGCGCTATCGGCGTAGAGGTCGACAGGACTGAGCCGCCGACCCTGAACTGAGCGCGCCCCGCCCGATGCAGGGTGACCTCAGGGGCAGGCGCGCTGTTACACTGCGCTGCAACAACGCTGCGGAGAGTCGCCCCCCATGAGTCGCGTATTCAATTTCAGCCCCGGGCCGGCCGCTTTGCCGGCTGAAGTCCTAGAGCAACTGCGCGACGAAATGCTCGACTGGCATGGCCAGGGCATGTCGGTGATGGAGATGAGCCATCGTGGCAAACCCTTCGGCAGCATCGCTGAGCAGGCGGAGGCCGACCTGCGCGAACTGCTGTCGATCCCGTCGAACTACAAGGTCCTGTTCCTGCAGGGCGGGGCGACCGCGCAGTTCGCGGCCATTCCCTTCAATCTCACGCGGCCCGACTCGACTGCCGACTACGTCAACACCGGCGCCTGGTCGAAAAAGGCCATTGGCGAGGCAAAGCGTTATTGCAAGGTCAACGTCGCCGCCGACGCCGCAGCCGACAATTACTCGAGCATCCCCGATCTCGCCGTCTGGCGGCTGACGCCGGGCGCGGCCTACGTTCATTACACGCCGAACGAGACCATCGGCGGCGTGGAGTTCCTGTCGGTACCCGACGTGGGCGACGTGCCGCTGGTCGCGGACATGTCCTCCACGATCCTGTCGCGACCGATCGACGTCAGTCGCTTCGGCGTGATCTACGCAGGGGCGCAGAAGAACATCGGGCCGGCTGGCCTGGCCGTGGTGATCGTCCGCGATGACCTGCTCGGCGGCGCACGGCCCGACACGCCGACGGTATTCGACTGGACCGCGATGGCAGGTGACCACTCCATGCTCAACACACCGGCTTCCTACTCCTGGTATGTCGCCGGAGCAGTTTTCCAGTGGATAAAGCGCCAGGGCGGACTCCCGGCCATGGCGCGCCTGAACAGTGCGAAGGCCGAGTTCCTCTACGCCGCGATTGACGGCTCAGGCTTCTATCGCAATCCGGTGCGACCGGATTGCCGGTCGTGGATGAACGTCCCGTTCGTGCTGCCATCCGCCGAACTCGACAAGCCCTTCCTCGAGGGTGCCAAGGCAGCTGGTCTCGTGGCGCTTGCCGGACACAGGTCGGTCGGTGGTATGCGGGCCAGTATCTACAACGCCATGCCGATGGCGGGTGTCGAGGCGCTGGTAACTTTCATGCAGGACTTCCAGCGGAAGCACGGCTGAGATCCGCTGATGTCTTTCAAGATCCTGACGCTGAATAACATCTCGATCCGCGGCCTGGAGCGTCTGCCGCGCGATCGCTACGAGGTGGCTTCCGAGATAGGCCACCCCGACGCGATCATGCTTCGATCGGCGGACATGCATTCAATGGACATTCCGGCGAGCGTGATCGCGATCGCGCGGGCGGGGGCGGGCACCAACAACGTGCCAGTCGCCAGGATGAGTGGCGTCGGCATCCCGGTGTTCAACGCGCCGGGCGCGAATGCCAACGCGGTCAAGGAACTGGTGCTGGCCGGACTGTTCCTCGCTGCGCGCAACATCTGCCAGGGTTGGGAATTCGTGCGCTCGCTCAAAGGCGACGACCACGCCATCGAGGCGGCGATCGAGAAGGGAAAGAAGAGATTCGTCGGTCACGAGCTGCCGACGAGGTCGCTCGGCGTCGTCGGCCTCGGGGCCATCGGCGTTGAGGTTGCCAATGCGGCGCTGGCGCTGGGCATGAAAGTGCGCGGATATGATCCGCAGATTACCGTGCAGCGTGCCTGGCAGCTTTCTTCGGGCGTCGAGCAGGCGCTCAGCCTCGACGACCTGTTCGCGCGCAGCGACGTGATCACGGTGCACGTGCCACTGAACGATGCGACGCGTGGCCTGGTGAACGAGGCGCGCATCCAGCTCATGCGTCGCGGCAGTGCGGTACTCAACTTCGCGCGCGGGCCGATCGTCGACGAGGCCGCCATGCTGGCGGGACTCGAGCAGGGTCAGGTGGCGACCTACATCTGCGACTTCCCGACGGGCGCGATCAAGGACCACCCGCGCGTCGTGGCGCTGCCGCACCTCGGCGCCTCGACCGGCGAGGCCGAGGAAAACTGCGCGATCATGGCGGCCGACACGCTGCGCGACTATCTCGAGAACGGCAATGTCCGCAATTCCGTCAACTTCCCAGAGGTCGTGCTGCCGCGGATCGGTGACAACCGCATCGCCGTCGCCAACCGGAATGTGCCGAACATGGTCGGGCAGATCTCGACCTGCCTGGCGGAGGCCAGACTCAACATAGCAGACCTGCTGAACAAGTCGCGCGGCGACCTCGCCTACACGCTGATCGACACGGATTCGCCGATTCCCGCCGAGTTGCTCGAGCGGCTGCGTGGCATCGAGGGCGTGCTGCGGGCGAGGCTGGTCTGAGCATGGCGCGCAAAGTGACCAAGGCCGCCACGCGGGCCAGGAAGACCAGCAAGGCCAGGTCGGGCGCGCCAGGCATCGGCGGAATCCGGGACGCCATCGACTCAGTCGATGCGCAGATCCACGAACTGATCAACCAGCGGGCGCGGCTCGCGCAGAAGGTGGGCATTTCGAAGCATGCCGCCGGGCATGCGGTGGACTTCTATCGTCCCGAGCGCGAGGCACAGGTGCTTCGTATGGTCGTCGAGCGCAACCGGAAGGTCCGCGGTCCGCTTTCGGACGAGGAGATCGTGCGCCTGTTCCGCGAGATCATGTCGGCCTGTCTTGCGCAGCAGGACCCGTTGAAGGTTGCGTTCCTCGGGCCGGAGGGCACGTTTACGCAGCAGGCGGTGCTGAAGCATTTCGGCCAGTCCGTGCGCGCTTTGCCGCTGACTTCGATCGAGGAAGTGTTCCGTGAGGTCGAGTCGGGTACGGCAGATTTCGGAGTGGTGCCGATCGAGAATTCGAGCGAAGGAACTGTCAACAATACGCTCGACATGTTCCTGACTTCGCCGCTCGGTGTGTGCGGCGAGGTGGAACTGAGGGTTCACCAGAACCTGATGGGCCGCATGGCCTCGCTCGAGGACGTACAGAGGATCTGCGCGCACCCGCAGGCGCTGGCGCAGTGCCGCGGCTGGCTTGCGGAGCACCTGCAGGGCGCCGAACGGCTGCCGGTCTCGAGCAATGCCGAAGGCGCGCGTCGCGCCCGGGACGAGGAGGGCACGGCGGCGATTGCAAGCGCCGCGGCCGCAGTCGTCTACGGCCTCAACATGCTGGTACCGGAGATCGAGGACCGGCCGGATAACACGACGCGCTTCCTGGTCATCGGCAGCAAGACATTCCAGCCGAGCGGCACGGACAAGACCACGCTGCTGGTGTCGGCTGCCCACACCGACGCACCGGGTGCGCTGTTCCGGCTGCTCGAGCCGCTTGCGAGGAGCAACATCAGCCTGACACGCATCGAGTCGCGCCCGTCGCGGCGCCGCAAGTGGGATTACGTGTTCTTCATCGACCTCGAGGGCCACGCCAGGCAGGAGCCGCTCGCTTCGGCGCTGGCCGAATTGAAGACACGCACGTCGCTGTGCCGCGTACTCGGGTCGTATCCGAAGGCCGTGCTCTGACGATGCGGCGCTACACGGTGGCGCCATCTTCCGGCATTGCCGGCGAGGCCACGGTTCCAGGTGACAAGTCGATCTCGCATCGCGCGCTGATGCTCGGCGCCATCGCGTCGGGCACCACGCGCGCCAGCGGATTCCTCGAGGGCGAGGACTGCCTCGCCACGATGCGCGCCGTGGCCGCGCTCGGCGTGCAGGTCCGGCGGCCGGGGTCCGGCGAGGTCGTGATCGAAGGCGCGGGCCTGGACGGCTTTCGGGCGCCCCACGCTCCGCTCGACATGGGCAATGCCGGCACCGCGATGCGGCTCTTCATGGGGCTGCTAAGCCCGCAGGCCTTCGACTCGGTCCTGGTTGGCGACGAGTCGCTGATGCGCCGGCCGATGGAGCGAGTCGCGTCGCCGCTGCGCGCCATGGGCGCGACGATCAATACCAGCGAAGGACGACCGCCGGTGCGTATCACGGGTGGGATGCCCCTGCATGGCATCCGCTATGAGATGCCGGTTGCGAGCGCGCAGCTCAAGTCCGCACTGCTGCTCGCCGGGCTGCGTGCCGTGGGCGACACGACGGTCATCGAACCTGCCGTCACGCGCGACCACACCGAGCGCATGCTGCAGGCATTCGGATGCGAGGTGTCGTCGATAGGCGGCATCGTGACGCTCAAGCCGCCTCGGAAGCTCGAGGCGTCGGACATCCAGGTGCCGGGCGACTTCTCGTCCGCCGCGTTCTTCATCGTTGCCGCATGCATCGGTGCCCGCGAACCGTTCGTGGTGCGCGGGGTCGGCGTGAACCCGACCCGCACCGGCCTGCTCGAAATGCTGGAGTTGATGGGCGCGGACCTGCGCCTCGTAAACCGGCGGACCCGCGGCACGGAACCGGTGGCCGATATCGAGATCCGGCCTGCGGTCCTTCGCGGTATCCGGGTGCCTGAACGGCTGGTGCCGCTCGCCATCGACGAATTTCCCGCCTTCTTCATAGCGGCGGCCTGTGCCGAGGGAGAGACGCTGGTGACCGGCGCCGAGGAGTTGCGCGTCAAGGAAAGCGACCGCATCGCCGTGATGGCGCGCGGCCTCGGTGTGCTCGGAATTCGCCACGAAGTGCTGCCGGACGGGTTGCGCATCGAGGGCGGCGAACTCGGCGGCGGTATCGTCGACAGCAGAGGGGACCACCGCGTCGCGATGTCCTTCGCGATTGCGAGCCTGCGCGCGTCGGCGCCGATCGAGATCCTCGACGTCGACAATGTCGCGACTTCTTTTCCCGGATTCGCGTCGCTGGGCCGGTCGGTCGGCCTGGATATCGAAGAATCGGCCTGAGGCGCACCATGGACGTTCCAGTCATTGCCATCGACGGTCCG
Organism: uncultured Gammaproteobacteria bacterium; assembly: GCA_963732415.1. Classification (GTDB taxonomy): domain Bacteria; phylum Pseudomonadota; class Gammaproteobacteria; order Steroidobacterales; family Steroidobacteraceae; genus RPQJ01. The sequence goes on along the minus strand of CAVSZK010000019.1, from coordinate 509,937 downwards.
AGCGGTTCCGGCAAGGGCACTGTTGCGAGGCTGATGGCTGGCCGCCTGGGCTGGCACCTGCTCGACAGCGGCGCCCTCTACCGGCTGGTCGCAATGGCGGGTGCAGCCCGTGGACTCGCTGCCGACGATGAGGCGGGGTATGCAGCCGTTGCCTCGGCGCTGGACGTCCAGTTCGAAACGGATTCCAGCGGCAACGAGCGCGTGCTGCTCGAGGGTCGCGAAGTGACGCTGGAACTGCGCACCGAGTCGGCGGGCGCTGCGGCCTCCCGGGTTGCTGCAATGCCGCAGGTCCGCGCTGCATTGCTAGGGCGCCAGCGAGCTTTCGCCGCGCCACCCGGGCTGATCGCCGACGGCCGGGACATGGGCACGGTTGTTTTCAGTAAAGCCCCGGTAAAGGTATTCCTCACGGCCAGCCCCGAAGAACGCGCGTTCAGGCGCTATAAGCAGTTGAAAGAAAAGGGACTTACTGCTAATCTCGCCGACCTTTCTCAGGAGATCCTGGACAGGGATCGGCGCGATTCCACCCGGCCTGTGGCGCCCCTGCGCCCGGCGCCGGACGCGTTCCTCCTCGACTCGACCGGCATGCCGATCGATGCGGTGGTTGATCGGATTCTCGCCGTCGCCAGAAGCCGGGTTCCTGTGGTCCTTTGATCGTAACGTCGCCCGAACGGATGTGGGCGTTTTGTCATTAACCCCTGTTGGCATGATGCCGGCGGGAATACGGGTCGCGAGACCCCTGGAAGAGAACCTAAATGACCGAGAGTTTTGCCCAACTGTTCGAAGAGAGCCTGGCGAGTCAGCGAATTCGCCCGGGCCAGATCCTCACCGGCCGCGTGATCGAAATCGGTCCCGACAAGGTCGTGGTGAGTGCCGGCCTCAAGTCCGAGGCCGTGATCGACTTGAGCCAGTTCAAGAATGAGCGTGGTGAGATCGAAGTCAAAGTCGGCGACGACGTCGAGGTAGCCCTCGACAGCGTCGAGGACGGATCCGGCGAGACGCGCCTGTCGCGCGAAAAAGCCAAGCGGGCCCGCACCTGGGAGCGCCTCGAGACGGCGTTCGAGCAGGGCGAGGTCGTCACCGGCCTCATCAACGGTCGCGTGAAGGGTGGTTTCACCGTCGAAATCGATTTCGTGCGCGCCTTCCTGCCGGGTTCGCTGGTGGACGTGCGCCCGGTGCGCGACCCGAGCTACCTCGAAGGCAAGACGCTCGAGTTCAAGGTCATCAAGCTCGACCAGAAGCGCAACAACGTCGTGGTGTCGCGCCGCGCCGTCGTCGAGCAGGAGTACAGCGCCGAGCGCAGTGAACTCCTCGACAAGCTGAACGAAGGCTCCGTCGTAAAGGGCGTGGTCAAGAACCTCACGGACTACGGCGCGTTCGTGGACCTCGGCGGCATCGATGGCCTGCTCCACATCACGGACATGGCGTGGAAGCGCGTCAAGCACCCGTCGGAAGTGGTCAACGTCGGCGACGAGATCGACGTGCGCATCCTCAAGTTCGACCGGGAGCGTCAGCGTGTCAGCCTGGGGCTGAAGCAGCTCGGCGCCGATCCGTGGCAGAACATCGCCCGCCGCTATCCTGCGCAGACGCGACTGTTCGGCAAGGTCACCAACATCGCCGACTACGGCTGCTTCGTCGAGATCGAGGAGGGCGTCGAGGGCCTGGTGCACGTGTCCGAGATGGACTGGACGAACAAGAACGTCAATCCGTCGAAGGTCGTCCACACGGGCGAGGAAGTCGAGGTCATGGTGCTCGACATCGACGAGGAGCGCCGCCGCATCTCGCTCGGCGTGAAGCAGTGCAAGCCGAATCCGTGGCGTGAGTTCGGCGACAACTACAATCGCGGCGACCACGTCAACGGCCAGATCCGCTCGATCACCGATTTCGGCCTGTTCATCGGGCTGCCGGGCGGTATCGACGGCCTGGTGCACCTCTCCGACCTTTCCTGGGACGTCCCTGGCGAGGAGGCGGTGCGTGGTTACCAGAAGGGCCAGGAGGTCGAGGCCATCGTGGTCGCCATCGACCCGGAGCGCGAGCGCATCTCGCTCAGCGTCAAGCAGCTCGCAAAGGATCCGTTCTCGACCTGGATTGCCGAGCACCCGAAGGGCAGCATCGTGCGCGGCCTGGTCCGCGAGGTGGATCCCAAGGGCGCGACCGTCGATCTCGGCGGTGGTATCGACGGCTACCTGCGCGCCTCGGAGTTGTCGCGTGACCGCGTCGAGGATGCTCGCACGCTGATAAAGGTCGGCGACGAGGTCGAGGCAAAGTTTACGGCCGTGGACCGCAAGGTGCGCACGATCGCCCTGTCGATCAAGGCGAAGGACATGGCCGAGGAGCAGGAAGCGATGGAGAGCTATCGTTCTGATTCCTCGACCGGCACCAGCCTCGGCGACCTGCTCAAGGAGCAGATCTCCGGACAGTAAAAAGATCCCGGCGTGGTCCTCGCGGCGGATTGCCGCCGCGAGGACCAACGCATCGGACCGACAGCGATTCAGCGGGGGAGTTTCAGAGTGGACGGCGAGCGCAGCATGACCAAGTCCGAGCTCATAGAGCTCATCGCCGCCAAGCAGAGTCATCTGCCGGCCAAGGACGTTGAACTCGCGGTCAAGCAGATCCTCGAGATCATGAGCGACGCGCTTGCCCAGGGGCAGCGCATCGAGATTCGCGGTTTCGGCAGTTTCAGCCTGCATTTCCGGCCGCCACGGCAGGGCCGCAATCCCAAGACCGGCGAATCAGTCGCACTTGCCGGTAAGTACGTGCCTCATTTCAAGCCGGGCAAGGACCTGCGCGAACGGGTCAACGAACCGGCCACCGTCGGGGCCGCGCCCGCCCCGTGACCGGATTGCACCCGTCCGGGTGCTAGACTGCCGACAGCCACTCTTTCGTTCGATAGAAGATGCTGCGGCGAATCGCCTTACTAATCGCCATCGTCCTGCTCGTCGTCCTGGCGGTGATTTTCACCGCCTTGAACCAGCAGCGTTTTGCCGTTGACCTGGCGATGGTGCGCTTCGAGGTCTCCTCGGGGCTGGCATTGCTGATTGCATTCTCCGCAGGCTTCCTCGGCGGCGCGCTGTGGCGATCCAACTGGATCGCGCGCCTGCTGGCCGAGCGTGGACGCCTGCGCGAGGCGCTGCGGCTGGCCGAAGCGCGCCAGCCGCGGTCGGAAGATCCTCCGGAAGCCGGTTGAACCCGTGAACACGTTCTGGATGGTATTCACTGGTACGCTCGCCACCGGCTGGGGCACGACCGCAGCGTATGCGGAGTACCGGCGCCGTCGGCGCGCTCGCCGACGGGAGCGATACCTGGAAGGCGTGCGCTACCTGCTCGACGACAAGCCCGACCGGGCGCTCGAGGTGTTCCTCGGGCTCGCGGCGAGTGACGACGAGACGATCGACACGCATTTCGCGCTCGGCAGCCTCTACCGACGGCGAGGCGAGGTCGACCGCGCCATCCGGGTCCACGAGCACATCGTCGGGCGCGCCGGGCTGGATCCGCGCCACCGCGATGCCGCCCTGATGGAACTGGCACGCGACTACTTCCGGGCGGGCCTTTATGACCGCGCGGAGAAGATTTTCCTGCAGCTTGCGGAGGACGGCATCGAGCCGGCGGTGGCGCTCACGCACCTGGTGCGCATCAGCGAACTGCAGCATGACTGGGCGCAGGCAGCAGCCATGCACGCGCGGCTGCGCGCCGTCGGCGTACCGGGCCAGCCAGGCGCGGCAGCGCACCATTGGTGCGAACTCGCCGAGGCGGCCATCGGGCAGCGTGACCTGGACCAGGCGCGCGCGCTCCTGCGCACCGCGAGGCGCGAGCAGAAGGAGTCGGGACGCGTATCCATCCTGCGCGGCGACGTGGCCCGCATGCAGGGCGACCCCATTCTCGCAGTGCAGCTCTACCGGCGTGTCGTGCGGCTCGACTTCCACTTGCTGCCGCTGGTGCTGCCACGCCTGGCCGAGGCCGCGCGACAGGCTGGGGACCCGGACATGTTCGATGAGTCGTTGCGCGAGCTGATGCGCAACGGTGTCGGCAACCGGTCCGAGATCGCCTACGCGGCAATCGTGAGCGGTTACTACGACAACCCGGTCATCCTGGATTGCGTAAAGGAACTGCTCTCAACCGACAGTGACCTTCACGATCTCTCCAGCGCGCTGCTTCCGCCAGGTGCCGAGCCCGGCCCGGCCCAGTTGCTCTCGGTTGCCGGCGCGCTTCGCAATGTAGTGCTGCGCCACGCGCGCTACCGATGCAGTGTCTGCGGCATCGACAGCTCGACCTTCCTCTGGCAGTGCCCGGGCTGCAGGTCCTGGGACACCCAGCGCGCGATTGCCGCGCTCGAGTTCCTGCCACGTGCCGCTCGTCCCGGGTCCCCGCCTGACTGAACGCATTTCTGCGTGAACACGCCTGGATCTCGGCGCGCGAAAGGGCCGGCCTTCCTTTACGTTTACATCGACCGCACCCATTCCGGGCCTGCGGCGTGTGGAAGCCAAGGAGGCAGTCATGAAACAGGGATACCGGACAGCGGTCCGGGCGCTGATCGCGAGCCTGGTCCCAATGGTCGCATTGGGTGGCCCAGTCAATATCAATTCGGCGGATGCGGGCACGCTGGCGCGCGAACTCGAGGGCATCGGTCCTGCCAAGGCCCAGGCCATCGTCGAGTATCGCCAGAAGAACGGGCCGTACAAGAGTCCCGAAGACCTGCTGAAGGTGCAGGGCATCGGTGCAAAAGTGTTCGACCAGAACCGCGACAACATCCGGGTCGGGTCGGCGGCGCCGGAGCAGAAGGCTGCGGGCAAGAAGGCCGCGGGCGGTTCCTGACGTGCTGCGGCGCGGTGGCCGGGTGTCGGAACCGGTCACCGCGTCGCGCAGCGTGGAGCCGGGGCCGCGATCCGCTATCATTCACCGGCCCGGGGTGAATCAGCAGGTAGTGCGCATGGCGAGAATCAGGACGGCAGTTTTTCCAGTCGCCGGCCGCGGGACACGCTTCCTGCCGGCAACCAAGGCGAGCCCGAAGGAAATGCTGCCTATCGTGGACAAGCCGTTGATCCAGTACGCCGCTGAAGAGGCGCTCGCGGCCGGTGCAGAAAAGCTGGTGTTCATTACCGGGTCCAGCAAGCGTGCGATCGAGGATCACTTCGACACGGACCACGAGCTCGAGAAGGCCCTCGAGGCGCAGGATAAGCAGGACCTGCTCGACGCCGTGCGCGGAATCGTGCCGTCATATGCGTGTTGCATCTACATCCGTCAGCCGGCACCGCTGGGGCTTGGCCACGCCGTGCTGTGCTCCCGTCCGGCGGTGGGTGACGAGCCATTCTTCGTCCACCTGGCCGACGACCTGATCGACGCCGCTGAACCTTGCCTGGGGCAGATGGCGAAGGCGTTGGACGGCCGGCCGGCGAGCGTGCTCGGCGTCGAAACCGTCGAGCGTGACCAGACCGACAAGTACGGTATCGTTGCCGTTACGCCGGTCGAAGGGCGGCTGTCGCGCGTCGAGCGCATCGTCGAGAAGCCGAAGCCGGCGGACGCGCCTTCGACGCTCGCGGTGGTGGGCCGCTACCTGCTCACACCGGCGATCTACAACAAGCTCGAGACTACCGGTCGCGGTGCCGGCGGTGAAATACAACTCACCGACGGCATCGCGGCATTGATCGCCGACGAGCCGGTGTATGCGTATGCGTTCGAGGGTCGCCGCTACGATTGCGGCTCGAAGCTCGGCTACCTGGAAGCGACGGTCGAACTCGCGCTGAAGCACCCCGGTGTTGGTGAACAGTTCGCCGGTTATCTCGACAGGCTTGCAGCCAGGCGTCGTTCCGGCTGAGTCGGCCCGGTCAGTCCGTATATTCCGGAGAAATCATGTCGCGCAACCAGGACCTGCAGCAGCGTCGCGATGCTGCCTTTGCACGCGGACTCGGCAACCAGCTGCCTGTGTACATCGAGCGCGCGCGCAACGCCGAGATGTGGGACGTGGAAGGCAGGCGATACATCGACTTCGCCGCAGGTATCGCGGTACTGAACACCGGACACCTGCACCCGAAGGTACAGGACGCAGTGGCGAAGCAGCTCGATGCATTCAGCCACACGTGCCTGATGATCACGCCGTACGAGTCCGCGGTGGCGCTGGCCGAAAAGCTGATCCACCTGGCACCTGGGCCGTCGCCGAAGAAGGCGATCTTCGTGACTACCGGGGCGGAAGCGGTCGAGAACTGCATCAAGATCGCCCGGGCGCACACCGGCCGCGCCGGGGTGATCGCGTTCGGCGGCGGGTTCCACGGGCGCACGTTCATGGCGATGGCGCTCACCGGCAAGGTCGTGCCGTACAAGGCCGGGTTCGGCCCGTTCCCGGCCGAGGTCTATCACGCACCGTTCCCGGTCGCCTACCATGGCATCAGTGTCGACGACAGCCTTGCGGCGCTCGAATACATCTTCAAGAACGACATCGAACCCGCGCGCGTCGCGGCGATCGTCATCGAGCCGGTGCTCGGTGAGGGCGGTTTCTATGTCGCGCCGCCTGCGTTCCTGCAGGCGCTGCGCAGGCTCTGCGACAAGCACGGCATCGTGCTCGTGGTCGATGAGATCCAGACCGGCTTCGCGCGTACCGGCCGCATGTTCGCGATCGAGCACTCCGGCGTTGAGCCCGACCTGATGACGATGGCCAAGAGCCTGGCCGGGGGATTTCCGCTGGCGGCCGTGGTCGGGAAGGCCGAGATCATGGACGCCCCGGGCCCGGGCGGACTCGGCGGTACCTACGCGGGCTCGCCGATCGCCTGTGCCGCCGGCCTCGCCGTGCTGGAGGTGATCGAGCAGGAAGACCTCTGCGGACGCGCCGTGGTAATCGGTGAGTTCATGGTCGGTGTCCTGCGTAATCTTGCCCTTGAGATCCCTGCGATCGGCGAGGTGCGCAGCCTCGGTGCCATGGTCGCAATGGAACTGGTCAGGAATCGCGATCCACATTCGCCGGATGCCGACCTGGCCAAGGCACTGACGAAGCGTGCGGCGGAGAAGGGGCTGGTATTGCTCTCCTGCGGAATCTACGGCAACGTGATCCGCCTGCTGGTACCGTTGACCGCGTCGGACGCGATCGTCAGTGAAGGAATGGGCATCTTGTCGCAAGCGTTGCGTGAGCTGGGGGCTGCCGAAGTGAAGGCGGCCAACACATGACAGGCATCGGCACCCCGATGATGTGGGGAATCTTCGTTGCGTTCGTGCTGGTGGCGCTGGTCGTCGACTTTGCAGCCATGCGCAGCCAGGGCGCGCATCGCGTCGGAATGCGGGAGGCGGCGGTCTGGTCGATCGTCTGGATACTGGTCTCTTTCGTGTTCGTCGCCTGGCTGTGGTCGAGGCTGCGCGATGCCCAGGGCCTCGAGTTCGCCAACACCAAGGCGCTCGAGTTCATCACCGGGTACCTGGTCGAGAAGGCACTCGCGGTGGACAACATCTTCGTGTTCCTGATGGTGTTCACCTACTTCAAGGTACCCGCCGAATTCCAGAAGCGGGTGCTGATGATCGGCATCCTGGGCGCGATCGTGCTGCGAGCGATCCTGATCCTGGTTGGCTCCTGGCTGCTGCAACATTTCCACTGGCTGCTGTATGTTTTTGGCGCATTTCTGCTGTTGACCGGTGTCAAGATGTGGTGGGCCGCAGGGCAGGAGCCCGACCTGGCCGGCAACCCGGTGCTGAAATGGATCCACAGGCGGATGAAGATTTCGCCGACCTTCGACGGCGAGAAGTTCTTCACGGTCCGGGATGGCGTGCGGATGGCGACCCCGCTGTTCGTGGTGATCGTGATGATCGGCGTCGTAGACGTCATATTCGCCGTGGATTCGATTCCGGCGATCTTCGCGATCACGCTCGACCCGTTCATCGTGCTTACATCGAACGTGTTCGCGATTCTCGGCCTGCGCGCCATGTATTTCCTGCTGGCCAACATGCACGAGAAGTTCCACCTGCTCTCGTACGGACTCGCACTGATCCTCGGGCTGATAGGCACCAAGATGCTGGTGGCGGGCATCTACAAGGTTCCGGTCGGATGGTCGCTCGGGGGGACGGCGCTGATCCTGGTGGCGACGATGGTGCTCTCGCTGCTGATCCCAGCGCGGACCGAGCCCACGCGGCCCGGGACGAGCAGCCTGGCCAGCGCGCCGTCGGCCAGGCTTCGGGCAGGGTCCGAGGCAGCGGAAAGGGACAATGCCTGATTCCTGCTCCAGGCCGGTGGCCGGGATACGCGTCGGCGTGGAGCCACCGGTCTCTACTTATTGATCTGGGAATCCGGCTCGATAGCCTTCAGCAGCGCCTGACGGTACATCAAGCCAGGCATCGTCATCCAAGGAGACTGGACGTCATGGAAGCAACAAGGTCACCCCGTTCGTGCATCGGGACCCAGGGCCGGGCCGCGCTGATCGCCTGCTCGTTACTGTTCGCAAGTGGATGCGCAATCGCCGCTGAACAGGAAGCTGGTGGCTTCTACGCCGGTGGCATGGTTGGCGCTACGAATTTCGATGACGACGGCCTCTTCAACGGCTATAAGTTCGACGATTCCGGTGTTGGTTACGCCGCATTCGCCGGCTACAAGTTCTTCAGGTACCTGTCGGTCGAAGGGCGCATTTCATACCTCGGAAGCTACAGCATCAAGGATCCGTTCTTCGGCCAGAAAGAGGATTTCGATGCCACCGCGCTCTCGGCGCACGTGGTAGGCATCATTCCATTCGGGAAGAGCGGCTGGGAGATGTTCGGGCAACTCGGCATCGGCAGCTTGAAACTGGATGCCGACTGCTGCGGCGATGACAACCAGACCGTCGGAAGCGCCGGACTGGGTGTGCGGTTCTACCCGAGCCCTCACCTGGGCATCAGCCTGCAGACGGACGCGTATGCGTTCGAGGAAGACGCCTATTACGGCACCTACGACATCGGGATCGTCGCGACCCAGTTGGGAATCCAGTACATCTTCTAGGCTTGGGGGGGTCCGCGCCCGGTTCTCCGGCCACGGCGGGCGCTTTGCCCGGCTGGGGCTGGCCATCCGTCGGGCGGACGCGCATATCCAGGCAGGCCAGCAGCGCTCCTGGCGCGGCTCGTGAATTGGCTCCGACACGTGGATTCGAACCACGGACCCGCTGATTAACAGTCAGCTGCTCTACCGCTGAGCTATGTCGGAACTGGAGGGCGCAGGATTCTCCGGATTGAGGGTGCTTTAGTCAAGAAAGGCGGTCAAGCCTCGCGAAGGAGCTTGCCCATACGCTCCAGCGCCTTCTCGAGCGTTTCCATGCTGACAGCGAACGAGAACCGGATATGGCCCGGCGCGCCGAATCCGGTGCCGGGCACCCCGGCGACGCCGGCCTCGTCCAGCAGCAGCTCGGCGAACTCGTGGTCGTCGGCCAGGCCGTGGCTCGAGATGGCCTCCGAGACGTCGCAGAAGGCGTAGAAGGTCCCCGCGGCAGGCAGTACCCGGACGCCGGGCAGCGCATTCAGACCGGAATTGAAGAAGTCGTGCCGGGCCTTGAAATGGCGGTTCATCTCGGCGACGCAGGCCTGGTCGCCGTTGAGCGCCGCAACCGCGGCCTTTTGCGCGATCGAGGACGGGTTCGACGTGCTCTGGCTCTGGATCATGGACATCGCCTCGACGATCGTCGCCGGCCCGCCGCAGTAGCCGATGCGCCAGCCGGTCATCGCGTAGCTCTTCGAAACGCCGTTGATTGTGATCGTACGGTCGTAGAGGTCGGGGCAGGCCGTGAGGAAACTGGCGAACGGCTCCTTCGCCCAGTAGATATGCTCATACATGTCGTCCGTGGCGATCAGTACGTCCTGATGCCGGCGGAGCACCGCGCCGAGCGCGTGCAGTTCCGCGCTGGTATAGGCCGCGCCGGTCGGGTTTGACGGGCTGTTCAGCATGAATAGCCGGGTCTTGGGCGTGATCGCCGCTTCGAGCTGGGCTGGCGTGATCTTGTAGCCCTGCTCGGGGCCCGCGTAGGGGGTGATCGGCGTGCCTTCGGCGAGCAACGCCATGTCGGGATACGACACCCAGTACGGCGCCGGGATGATTACCTCGTCGCCCGGGTCGATAACCGCCATGAACAGGTTGTAAATCGTCTGCTTCGCGCCGGTGGATACCAGGACCTGCGGTCGCGTGTATTCAATGCCGTTGTCGCGCCGGAACTTGGCGATGATGGCGTCCTTGAGGTCCGGAATTCCCTCGACCGCCGTGTAACGCGTAAAGCCCTTGCGGATTGCATCGACACCCGCATCGGCGATGTGCACCGGCGTATCGAAATCGGGCTCGCCGACGCCGAGGCCGATGATGTCGCGGCCTTCGGCCTTGAGCCTGGCCACACGGCCCGTGAGTGCGACGGTGGGCGAGGGTTTGACGCGCTTGAGGCGTTCGGCGAGGACCAGTGTCAATTGAGTCTTCCGTGAGGGGCGGGAGGGGCCTGCTATTTTAGGGTAATCTGGCGTTCCTCCCAAACGCGGTATTCTCCGCGGACCCCATGGAAGAAAGACCCTTTCGACTGCGCTCGGATTACCAGCCGGCGGGCGACCAGCCGCAGGCCATCGAACAGCTGATCGATGGGCTGCAGAGCGGCCTCGCGCACCAGACGCTGCTCGGCGTCACCGGCTCGGGCAAGACCTTCACCATTGCCAACGTGATCCAGCGCCTGCAGCGACCGACCCTGGTGATGGCGCACAACAAGACGCTCGCGGCGCAGCTCTACGGCGAGTTCCGGACGTACTTTCCGGACAATGCGGTCGAGTACTTCGTGAGCTACTACGACTACTACCAGCCCGAGGCCTATGTCCCGTCGTCGGACACCTTCATCGAGAAGGACGCCTCGGTGAACGCCCATATCGAACAGATGCGGCTCTCGGCGACGAAGGCGCTGCTCGAGCGGCATGACTCGATCATCGTCGCGACCGTGTCCTCGATCTACGGGCTCGGCGATCCGCAGGCATATTTCGCCATGGTCCTGCACCTGGTGCGCGGCGACCGCATGGACCAGCGCAGGCTGCTGCGGCGCCTGACCGACATGCAGTACACGCGCAACGAGCTCGATCTCTCTGCCGGCACCTACCGGGTCCGCGGCGACGTAATCGACATCTTCCCGGCCGAGTCCAGTCGCGAGGCGGTGCGGGTCGAGCTGTTCGACGAGGAGATCGAGGCGCTTTCGTGGTTCGACCCGCTCACCGGCGAGGTCCTGCGCAAGGTACCGCGGCTCACCGTGTACCCGTCGTCCCACTACGTCACGCCAAAAGAGCGGGTTGACGGAGCAATCGCGGAGATCCGCGAGGAACTGCGCGGGCGACTGCTGGAGCTGCGCGGCCTGGACAAGCTGGTTGAGGCACAGCGGCTGGAGCAGCGCTGCACCTTCGATCTCGAGATGATGATGGAGATGGGTTATTGCTCCGGCATCGAGAACTATTCGCGATACCTGTCCGGCCGGGCCCCGGGCGAGCCGCCGCCCTGCCTGTTCGACTACCTGCCGAAGGATGCGCTGCTGGTCGTGGACGAGAGCCACGTGACCATCCCGCAGATCGGCGGGATGTACCGCGGGGACCGCTCGCGCAAGGAAACGCTGGTCAATTATGGTTTCCGCCTGCCGTCGGCACTCGATAACCGGCCGTTGCGATTCGACGAGTGGGAAGAAACGGCGCCGCAGATGATTTTCGTCTCGGCAACGCCGGGGCCCTACGAGGCGCGAAAGTCTGGCGCAGTGATTGAGCAGGTGGTGCGCCCGACCGGCCTGGTAGACCCGGAGGTCGAGGTGAGGCCGGTGCGCACTCAGGTGGACGACGTGCTCTCGGAGATCCACCGGTGCGTGGCGCGCGACGAGCGCGTGCTGATTACGACGCTGACCAAGCGCATGGCCGAGGACCTGACCGAATACCTCGACGAGCACGGCGTACGCGTGCGCTACCTGCACTCCGACATCGAGACCGTCGAGCGCGTGGAAATCATCCGCGACCTGCGCCTGGGCAAGTTCGACGTGCTGGTTGGCATCAACCTGTTGCGCGAGGGCCTCGACATGCCGGAGGTGTCGCTGGTGGCGATCCTCGACGCCGACAAGGAAGGCTTCCTGCGCTCCGAAGGATCGCTGATACAGACCATGGGCCGGGCGGCACGCAACGAGAATGGCAAGGCCATTCTCTATGCAGACAGGATTACGGGATCGATCGAGCGGGCGATGGCCGAGACCCGGCGCCGGCGCGTCAGGCAGATCGAGTACAACGAACTGCACGGGATCACGCCGCGCACCATCCGCAAGGCCGTTGGCGACGTCATGGAAGGCGCGCGCTCCAGCGGCGGGACCAGTGGCGGCCGCACCGGCCGGGGCACGGACGCCACGACCCCGCTCGGGCCCGAGCAGGCAATGAAGAGGATCAAGAAGCTGGAGGCGGCAATGTACAAGCACGCCCGGAACCTGGAGTTCGAGGAGGCCGCCCGCATCCGCGACGAAATCGAGCGGCTGCGGCAAATATCCTTCGGCGCACCCGGTCAGTTGGCAGGGTAGGGGACATTCTCCTTTTTTCGCCCCGGGAAAAAGGAGAATGTCCCCGTTTGCGCCATTTGCCTCGCCGCCAGCCCCTCAGGTATCCTTCGCGGCTCGTTTGAGGGCGCATAGCTCAGCGGTAGAGCACTACCTTGACATGGTAGGGGTCCGTGGTTCGATCCCACGTGCGCCCACCAGACCCTGTCCTGCCAAGGATCCGAACATGCCCGTCATTACCCTGCCCGATGGCAGCCAGCGAACCTACGCCGAGCCGATCACGGTGGCGCAGGTGGCGGCCGACATCGGCCCCGGCCTGGCGAAGGCCGCCCTGGCTGGAAAAGTGGACGGCAGCCTGGTCGACACTTCGTTCGTGATCGACTGCGACGCAGCACTCGCGATCGTCACCGGCAAGGATCCAGAAGGCCTGGAGATCATCCGCCACTCGACGGCGCACCTGCTCGCGCAGGCCGTGCAGGCGGTCTATCCAGACGCCCAGGTGACCATCGGTCCGGTGATCGATGACGGGTTCTACTATGACTTCGCATTCAGCCGGCCGTTCACGCCGGAGGATCTCGAGAAGTTCGAGGCGAAGATGCATGAACTCGTGAAGGCCGACCTGAAGGTCGAGCGCCGGGTGATGCCGCGTGACGAGGCCGTCGAGACGTTCAAGAAACTCGGCGAGCACTACAAGGCCGAGATCATCGCCAGCATCCCCGCGAACGAGGACATCAGCCTCTATGGGCAGGGTGACTGGTTCGACCTGTGCCGCGGGCCGCATGTGCCGAGCACCGGGAAGCTTGGCGCGTTCAAGTTGATGAAGGTCGCCGGCGCGTACTGGCGCGGCGACTCCAGGAACGCGATGCTCCAGCGCATCTACGGCACTGCGTGGACCGATGAGAAGAGCCTGAAGGCCTACCTCACCCGCCTCGAGGAAGCCGAGAAGCGTGACCATCGTCGCGTCGGCCGCGAGCTTGGGCTGTTCCACACCCAGGACGAGGCGGTCGGCAGCGTATTCTGGCACCCGAAGGGCTGGTCGCTGTGGCGTTCGATCGAGCAGTACGTGCGCGGCCGGCTCGCGGACGCGGGCTACGTCGAGGTCCGCACCCCGCAGTTGATCGACCGCGGTCTGTGGGAGAAATCGGGCCACTGGGAGAACTACGCTCCGAACATGTTCATCGCGGAGTCCGAAGGGCGCACGCTGGCGGTGAAGCCGATGAACTGCCCGGGGCACGTGCTGATCTATCGGCAGGGCATCAAGTCGTATCGCGACCTGCCGCTGCGCATGGCGGAATTCGGCGCCTGTCACCGCAACGAGCCCTCGGGCGCGCTGCACGGCCTGATGCGCGTGCGCGCATTCACGCAGGACGACGCGCACATCTTCTGCACCGAGGACCAGATCAACTCCGAGACGGTTGCATTCTGCGACTTGCTGAAGAGCATCTACGCCGACTTCGGATTCACCGACATCGCGGTCAAGTTCTCGGATCGCCCCGCCAAGCGAGCGGGCTCCGAAGAGAGCTGGGACAAGGCCGAGGCGGCGCTCAAGGATGCCTGCGCGGTTGCCGGGCTCGAGTACACGCTGAACCCGGGCGAGGGCGCGTTCTACGGGCCGAAGCTCGAATTCGTGCTGCGCGACGCGATCGGCCGCGACTGGCAGTGCGGCACGCTGCAGGTGGACCTGATCCTGCCTGAGCGCCTCGGGGCCGAGTACGTGGGCGAGGACGGGGCCAACCACAGGCCGGTCATGCTGCACCGGGCAATACTGGGGTCCTTCGAGCGTTTCATCGGCATCCTGATCGAGCACTACGCCGGCCGTTTCCCGACCTGGCTGGCCCCGGTACAGGCCGTGGTGATGAATATCACCGACGGACAGGACGAATATTGTCGCCGGGCCGCTGAATTCCTGAAAAATCAGGGGCTTCGGGTCGAATTGGATTTGCGAAACGAGAAAGTCGGCTTTAAAATCCGCGAACACACCCTGCAGCGGGTCCCGTACCTGCTGGTCGCGGGCGACCGCGAGTCGGGTTCGAGTACGTTGGCCGTGCGCACGCGCAACGGCAAGGATCTCGGGGCGATGTCTCTTGAGACAATCGCCGCGAAACTTGCCGATGAAATCGCGAGCCGCGGCCGAAATATTTTGGAGGTATGAAGTATCGCTGCCCCAACGACCAAGCGCGCCCGGCGCAACGACGAGATCACGGCCCCGCAGCTTCGCATAATCGGCGAAGACGGCGAGCAGGTCGGCGTGATGAGCCGGTACGACGCGCTGCAGCTCGCTGCCTCGCAGGAACTCGACCTGGTGGAGGTTTCGCCGACCGCGGAGCCACCGGTATGCCGGATTGTCGATTACGGGAAATTCGTGTTCGAACAGAACAAGAAGACCCACGCTGCGAAAAAGAAGCAGCGGCAGATCCAGGTCAAGGAAGTTAAGTTTCGTCCCGGAACCGACGAAGGCGATTACAAGATCAAGCTCAGGAATCTGATTCGCTTTTTCGAGGAAGGTGACAAGGCCAAGGTAACCCTGAGGTTCCGTGGCCGTGAGATGGCCCACACCGACATCGGACGCCAGGTCCTGATCCGGTTGCAGAACGACCTCGCGGATTACGCGGTGGTCGAACAGCATCCGCTGATGGAAGGCAGGCAGATGGTGATGATGATGGGGCCGAAAAAGAAGTAAGGCCGGAGCGATCCGTCCTTCGCCCTCGATCCGCGGGTTCGCCTGCGGTGAAACGGGCTATACAAACAGGAGTAGACATGCCCAAGTTGAAGACCAACAAGGGGGCGGCCAAGCGTTTTCGCAAAACGGCGAAAGGCTACAAGCGAGGCCAGTCCCAGAAACGACACATTCTCACCAAGAAGACGAGCAAGCGTAAGCGCAACCTGCGCGGCACCACCATGGTTGCCAAGCAGGACACCGGCCGGCTCGACAAGCTTCTTCCTAATCTCTAAGAGGTGACCCATGGCTAGAGTAAAGCGTGGCGTCATCGCTGGACGCCGACACAAGAAGGTCCTCGCCAAGGCGAAGGGTTACTACAACGCGCGCCGCAAGGTGTATCGGACGGCGAAACAGGCGGTCATCAAGGCCGGCCAGTACGCCTATCGCGACCGCCGCGCCAAGAAGCGCGATATGCGTGCGCTGTGGATCACGCGCATCAACGCGGCTGCCCGCGGGTTTGACCTGTCCTACAGCCGCCTGATGGCGGGCCTGAAGGCGGCCGGATTCGAAGTCGACCGCAAGATGCTCGCGGATCTCGCAGTTCACGACATCGACGCGTTCGGCAAGCTCGCCGAGCAGGCCAAGGCGAGTCTCGAAGCCTGATCGCCCGGGGACAGTCCCTGCAAGGGACTGTCCCCAGTGTCTATCCGGGGACAGTCCTCGCAGGGGACTGTCCCCGTCTCCCGAAGGGGACAGTCCCTTGCAGGGACAGTCCCCGGTGGTTGCCGGTGGTTGACACATGACAGACGAGTCCTCCAACGACCTCGACATACTTGCCGCAAGGGCCCGCGAGTCCGTGGGCACGTGCACGAGTCTCGCCGCGGTCGAGGAACTCAAGGTCGAGTTCTTCGGCAAGAAAGGCGCGATCACTGCGCTGCTGAAAACGCTGGGCGGGCTCGCGCCTGAGGCTCGCCGCGAGGCGGGCGCGCGCATCAATGCCGTTCGTGACGAGATCGGTGTGTTGATCGCGGCGCGCCAGGCGCAGCTCGAAGGTGCGGAACTGGAGCGCCGGCTTGCCGCGGGCCGCGTGGACGTCACGCAGCCGGGTCGTGGCCAGCAGCCGGGCGGCCTTCACCCGATCACACGCGTGCGGCGCCGGATCGAGTCGCTGTTCCGAAATTCCGGGTTCAGCGTCGAGGCAGGCCCTGAGGTCGAGGACGACTGGCACAACTTCGAGGCGCTGAACATTCCCGCGAACCATCCGGCGCGGGCGATGCACGACACGTTCTATTTTCCTGACGGCCGCTTGCTGCGCACCCACACCTCGCCGGTGCAGGTCCGCGCGATGCTGCGCGACAAGCCGCCACTCAGGATGATCATGCCGGGGCGTGTCTATCGATGCGACTCGGACATGACGCACACACCGATGTTCCACCAGGTCGAAGGGCTGGTGGTAGACGAGGGCGTGAGTTTCGCGCACCTGAAGTCGGTGCTGCACCATTTCGTAGAGCGTTTCTTCGAGCGCAGGCTCGGCATCCGCTTCCGTCCGTCGTACTTCCCATTCACCGAGCCTTCGGCCGAGGTGGACATCGAGTGCGTGTTCTGCAGCGGCAAGGGTTGCCGGGTATGCAAGGGCACGGGTTGGCTCGAAGTGGCGGGCTGCGGAATGGTGCATCCGAACGTGCTCGGCAACGTCGGCATCGATCCGGAGCGTTACACGGGATATGCGTTCGGCATGGGCATCGAGCGCCTGGCCATGCTGCGCTACAACGTGAACGACATCCGCATGTATTTCGATAATGACCTGCGCTTCCTGCGCCAGTTCGGCTGAGCGGAAGGACGCAACGTGCGCATCAGCATCCAGTGGTTGAGCGAGTGGCTGGGTTCGACGCCGGAGCCACGCGACCTGGCGGCCCGCCTGACGATGGCAGGCCTCGAAATCGAAGCGGTCGAGCCGGCAGCGCCGCCATTGGGCGGCGTAGTGGTCGGCGAAATCATCGAGCGGGAAAAGCACCCGGACGCGGCTACGCTCAGCGTCTGCAAGGTGAGCAACGGTGCCGAGGTCGTGCAGATCGTGTGCGGAGCGCCGAACGCTCGTACCGGTCTGAAGGCGCCGCTCGCGACCATCGGCGCGAAGCTCCCCGGCGGGATGGAAATCCGCAAAGCGAAGCTGCGCGGCGTGGAGTCGTTCGGGATGCTGTGCTCGGCCAGCGAACTCGGCCTGTCTGAGGATGCGACCGGGCTCATGGAGCTGCCGGCCGAGACCGCCTCCGGATCGACGATCACCGACGCGCTGGGGCTCGATGACACCATCCTCGAGGTAAACCTCACGCCGAATCGCGGGGACTGCATGAGCGTGCAGGGGGTCGCTCGCGAGGCTGCGCTGTTGACCGGCGGGACCCTGCGCGGGCCCGAATGCGCGCCAGTGACGCCGCGGTCGGCCGAACATTTTCCGGTGGACCTGGAGCCTGGAGCCGGCTGTGCGCGCTTTGCGGCCCGGGTCATTCGAGGCGTGACGGCGGACGCTCAGGCGCCACTGTGGATGCGCGAGCGCCTGCGACGTGCTGGGTTGCGGCCGATCAGCGCGATCGTGGACGTCACTAACTACGTGATGCTGGAACTGGGCCAGCCGATGCACGCCTATGACCTGCGGGAGCTCGACGGCGGGATCGTCGTGAGGCGCGCCAGCGCAGGCGAGAGGCTCAAGCTGCTCGATGGACGCGAAGTGGAACTCGACGGCACGGTGATGGTGATCGCGGATCGTTCCAAGCCGCTGGCACTCGCGGGGGTCATGGGCGGCGAACACTCGGGCATCTCGGCGTCGACGACTGATGTTCTGCTCGAAGTCGCGTTTTTCCTGCCGGATGCCATTGCCGGACGCGGTCGGCGCTATGGGCTCGTGACCGACGCCTCGCAGCGCTTCGAGCGCGGCGTGGACCCCACGCTACAGGAGCGCGCGATCGAGCGCGCCACGCAACTGCTGCTCGATTGCGCGGGCGGGGAGCCGGGGCCCGTGGAGGTCACCGAGCTGCGCGACGAACTGCCAGTACGCCCGGCCGTGGCCTTCCGCCCGGAGCGCGCGCGCCGCGTGATCGGGGCGGCAATCCCGGACGAAACCATCGCCAGCATTTTCGAGCGGCTCGGAATGACCGTCACTCGTGGTGAGAGCAACTGGCAAGTGAGCTGCCCGCCGTGGCGCTTCGACATCGCGATCGAGGAAGACCTGGTCGAGGAGGTCGCGCGCGTGCATGGCTTCGACCAGGTTCCGGAAACGGATCCCGCGGTGCGCGAGTCGATGCCGCCGCTTTCCGAGACACGTGTCGCCGAGGAGACCGCTGCGGACCTGCTGGTGCAACGCGGATACTACGAGGCGATCACCTACAGCTTCGTGGACCCGGCGCTGCAGTCGCTGTTCTGTCCCGGGGCTGCGGCACTCGAACTTGCGAACCCGATTGCGTCCGACCTTGCCGCCATGCGCCTGTCGTTGTGGCCGGGACTCGTGCGTGCGCTGGCCGAGAACCAGCGCCGGCAGCAGTCGCGTGTTCGCCTGTTCGAAATCGGTCGCCGGTTTTCGCTGGAAGATGGCGCGCTCGCCGAGGTGCCAGTGATCGCGGGTCTTGCGGCAGGCGCTGCGCTGCCGGAGCAGTGGGGCACGCGGGCGGAGCCGGTCGATTTCTTCGACGTGAAGTCGGACATCGAGGCGCTGCTGCGCTGCACCGGCGCGAGCGGCGAATTTCGCTTCGTTCCGGATCAGCACCCGGCACTGCATCCGGGCCAGGCGTCGCGAATCGTCCGCGACGGCCGCCCGGTAGGCTGGCTCGGGCGCCTTCACCCGGAGCTAGAGCGCAGCCTGGATCTTACATATTCCACCCTGGTCTTCGAGATCGAGGTCGAGTCCGGACTTGCCGCCGACGTACCCCAGCACCGAGAAATATCGCGGTTTCCGGCGGTGCGCCGCGATATCGCGATCGTCGTGGATGAGGCCGTTCCGGTGCAGGCGCTATTGGACAGAATCCGGGCCAGCGCTGGACCGCTGCTGACCGACCTGCTGGTGTTCGACATCTACCGTGGTGCGGGCATTACACCGGGTCGTAAAAGTGTGGCGATAGGCTTGAATTTACAGGATATTTCCCGCACCCTAACCGACGTTGATACGGATGCCGTCGTGGCGCAGGTCGTGACCGACCTGGGGCGGGAACACAACGCCACGATTCGAGATAAATAAAGATGGCATTGACCAAGGCTGAAATCGCGGAAGCACTGTTCGACCAGCTCGGTCTCAACAAGCGTGAGGCTCGCGAGCTCGTGGACCTGTTCTTCGAGGAGCTGCGGTCTTCGCTGGCGACCGGTGAGCAGGTGAAGCTGTCCGGCTTCGGGAATTTCGACCTGCGCAGCAAGAACCAGCGCCCGGGTCGTAACCCTAAGACGGGTGAGGAGATTCCGATCAGCGCTCGTCGTGTCGTTACTTTCCGGCCGGGTCAGAAACTGAAGGCGCGCGTGGAAGCCTATGCTGGAACCCAGCAATAACGACGAACTCCCGGCGATCCCGGGAAAGCGCTACTTCACCATCGGTGAGGTGAGCGAGCTCTGCGGCGTGAAGCCCCACGTGCTGCGCTACTGGGAACAGGAATTCCCACAGCTCAAGCCGGTCAAGCGGCGCGGCAACCGTCGCTACTACCAGCGCCAGGACGTGCTGGTGATCCGCCAGATTCGCGCGCTGCTGTATGACCAGGGATTCACGATCGGTGGCGCCCGCAATCGTCTCGAAGGCGAGGAAGCCCGCGAGGACGTGACCCAGACGCATCAGCTGTCGCGCCAGCTCCGCGGTGAGCTGGAGGAAATCGCAAAGATCCTCCGGCGCTGAACGCATCGCTTGGGGATACGCGTCTTGTAGCGAACCCAGGGCCGGCATTGCCGGCCTTTTTCGTTTCAGCAGGGCGCCGAACTCTAGCGACCGGCAACTTTCGGCTATAATCCGCGCCCGGTCGGAGCGTGGCGCAGTCTGGTAGCGCACTTGCATGGGGTGCAAGGGGTCGGAGGTTCGAATCCTCTCGCTCCGACCAATTTGGATTATTCGAGATGAATCCGCAGGACATTCGTCCCATCCTCACCATCGCGCTGATGGCCGCCTTTGCCGACGGCCTGAAAGACGAGCGTGAGCGAGCCGCGGTGAAGCGGGTTGCCGACGCGCTGGGTACGGACGCCGGGTTCGACCTGCCGACCCTTTACCGTGAAGTGCTCATCGAGAAACCCGAGCTTGCGCAGCTTGCGGGTGCCCTGAGTTCGCCGCAGGCGCGGCAGCTCGCGTTTGAAATGGCGCTGGGCGTCTGCGATGCGGACGGCGTGCAAGGCCCGGAGGAGCGCGACTTCATCGGCAGGCTTTCGCGTGCGCTTGGCATGGATGCGAAGGCGGCTGCCGCGGCGAGCCAGCAGGCAGACGCTGTCGCCGATGCGGGCTTCGGAGCCGAGTCCTACCTGCCGTCGGCGCATGTGCCGGCCGGCACCGGCGCCTCGACCGGCCACGCCGCTACGGCCGATACCTCAGCTGTGTCGGGAACCGTGACTGGACGTTCATCGATGACCGACGCGGAGTCGGACGCGCTGATCCTGAAGGCTGCAATTACCAACGCGGCGCTCGAAATCCTGCCGGAGTCGCTGGCCTCGATGGCCATAATCCCGCTGCAGGTGAGGCTGGTCTACCGGATCGGCAAGGCCCACGGCTACCCGATGGATGCAGGCCAGGCGAAGGATTTTCTGGCGACGGTCGGTGTCGGCCTGACCGGCCAGTACCTGGAGCAGTTCGGTCGCAAGTTGCTTGGCGGATTGCTGGGCGGCATCGGCGGCGGCCTGGGCCGCTCGATTGGACGACAAGCCGCGAGTTCCGGCATGTCGTTCGCCACGACCTACGCGCTCGGGCGAGTCGCGCAGCGCTACTACGCGTCGGGCCGCAGCATCGACGCGACGACGCTCAAGCAGACGTTCCTGTCCATGCTCGAGGAAGCGAAGGGCCTCGCGCCTCGCTACCAGGACCAGATCGAACGGATGTCGGGCACGATCGACACACGCAGCCTTGCGTCGCTGATCAAGTCGGCCTGAGCCTTTCGCGGATTACGAATGCGTCACCGCGTGCGCCCGATCGGCGCGCTCGAGGTGAGGCACCGCGTTGAACGCGACCAGCCGCGTTGCCGTTCGACCACGTGTGATCTCACTGACCCCAGTATTGCGCGTCTGCAGGTTGAGCTGTATTGCAGTGTCCGGGCCGGCGAACAGGATCTCGGCGACCACCCGCCCGATTACCCCGCCCGACGTTACCACCAGCACTTTTGCATCCCGGTCGAGCCCGTCGCAGGCATCTGCCATGCCAGCCGTGATCCTCGCACCGAACTGGGCCCAGGATTCTCCGCCGGGAACCGCTTCATCCTGGCCTGACCAGGCCCGCAGCGCATGGCGCAGGGCAGTGAAATAGCGTGCCCGGTCGCCGCTGGCGCGTATCGCTCGCTCGTCGCCCAGTTCGAACGCGCCGAGCACGCTCGCCGCGTCGTATTCATTGAAGCGCGGGTCGGTGACGGCGGAAGGTGCTTCGGGCAGGAAGTCGAGCATCGCTTCGAGTGTCTGCCGCTGGCGCTGCAGGCTGCCGCAGACCACCCGCGAGAAGCGGAGCCCGCACGCCGCAAAATGTTCGCCCAGCCATGCGGACTGCTGGAGCCCGAGCTGGGTCACCGAATCGTAGTGGCCGGTGAAGTCCGGCTGTGCGTGGCGCACCAGGTACAGGTAGGGCATGAGTTCGCGTGGCAGGAAGGAGCAGGGCAGTCTAACCTGTCGCCGCCCGCAGCTTGCGGGTCCACGTGGCGGGACTCAACCAGTGACATCGGGGCCGCGACAATTCAGCGCTTGCGGCGTCGTGACGCTGACGACGGACTTCGGCCTGAGGGATCCTTTCGTCGGCGTGATGAAGGGCCAGGTCCTGGCGCGGTACCGCGACGCCTGCATCGTGGACCTCACGCACGAGGTGCTGGCGCACTGGCCCGCGGAAGCCGGCTTCTGGTTGTCGCGATCGTTCCGATACTTCCCCGCGGGGACCGTGCATGTGGCGGTTGTCGATCCGGGTGTAGGCAGTGAGCGGGATTTCGCGATCGTCGAGGCGGAAGGTCACGTCTTTCTCGCGCCGGACAACGGGTTGCTGGCCGCAGTGGTGGATGCCGCCAACGCGCCGGTGCTGCGGCGCGTGTCACCGGGCAGCTTGCGGCGGCTTGGGTTGGATACGCCCAGCGCGACCTTTCACGGCCGCGACGTGTTCGCGCCGCTCGCAGCCGAGCTGGCCGCGGGACGCGAACAGCCGGCCGGACTCGGGTCGCAGGTCGATGAGTTGATCCCGGGGTGGATCGAGGATCCCGTCGTCGGCCAAGGTCAGGTCACGGGCACCGTCGTAACCGTGGACCGATTCGGCAACCTGCTCACAAACATCGACCGGCGGCACCTGCTCGGCATCGCGCAGCCGGTCGTACGGGTGGCGGGCCGGGACCTGCCGCTGCGCCGGACCTACTCGGACGTCAGGCCTGGCGAGTACCTTGCGCTGGTCAATTCGTTCGCGGTCGTCGAGGTCGCAAGGGCCGAGGGCAGTGCCGCCGAAGGCCTGGGGATTGCCAGGGGTGCACCGATAGTGGTGTCTCGGAAGTAATTGTAAGCTGCTGTAAAAAAAGATATTTATCCTGCCATTGCAGCCGGGCCGCTGCGATGCAACAGCAGGCCCTTGTGAAGCCAAGTGATTCGTATATAGTTCGCAGCCCTGTGCCCGAAATTTCGGGCAGCGCATTGAAAACTCAGGACTTTCTTAAGGTCGTGACATGGAACGGGACGCGGAACAGTTCGACCTCGACGGAGATTTCGTGGCGAATGCCGACGAAGAGGATTACGACCGTTTCATCGACCGCCCGGACCGGCGCAAGCAGGCGGCGGCCGTAAAGCGGGGCAAGGCCGCGTGGAGCAAGCTCGAGGACGTGCTCGCCGAGAAGCGACTGCAGAAGCAACTGAAGGACCTCTACGACGACGTCTGAGGAATCCGCGCCGCGGCTCCGGCTCCGAGTCCCGGGAGCCCACCTAAGGACCGCTCGATGACTAGCAATGCAGATTCACACTGGGTCGTCCTCAAGTTCGGCGGCACCAGTGTCTCGAGTGTAAGCAACTGGAAGAACGTGGCCGGCGTCGTACGGGCAAGGCTCGACGAAGGACTACGGCCCGTGGTGGTTCACTCAGCGCTCTCCGGCATCACGGATCGCCTCGAGCAACTGCTCACGAAGGCGCTGACCGGCGACTGGGAACCAGTGATGGACCAGATCGAACTGCGGCACATCGACCTGTCGCGTGATCTCGGGATCGCGATCAGCGCGGAACTCGAGCGGCATTTCGTTGAACTGCGCAGGATGGCATCCGGCGTCAACCTGATCGGCGAGGTCAGCGACCGCCTGCGAGCCCGTGTCATGGCATCCGGGGAACTGATGGCGACCCGCATTGGCGCCGATTTCCTCGCGTCAGAGGGGCTCGACGTGCAGTGGATCGATGCCCGCTCGATCCTGCATGCCGAAGATCGCGTCGGCGCGACGCAACGCGCCGGTTATCTCTCCGCGACCTGCAGTTTCGAGCCAGACCCTGAACTTCAAGCTCGACTTGCATCCGGCAGCAGCGTGCTGCTCACGCAGGGTTTCATCGCGAGCGACTCCAAGGGTGAGACGGTGTTGCTCGGCCGTGGCGGATCGGACACGTCCGGCAGCTATTTCGCCGCCAAGCTCCACGCGCGGCGACTCGAGATCTGGACCGACGTACCCGGCATGTTCACCGCGAACCCGCGCGCGGTGCCGAATGCGCGGCTGCTCAAGTCGCTCGACTACGACGAAGCGCAGGAGATCGCGAGCAGCGGCGCCAAGGTGTTGCACCCGCGCTGCATCCTGCCGGCGAAGCAGTACGGGATCCAGGTTTCGATCCACGCGACCCACCAGCCGGAACTCGAGGGTACGGTCGTCACTGCCACCGGTGGTAACGGCGGGGCCCGGGTCAAGGCCGTCTGCAGCAAGAAGGGCATCACGCTGCTCTCGATGGAAACACTGGGCATGTGGCACCAGGTGGGTTTCCTCGGCGACGCCTTCGCGGTATTCAAGGAACACGGTGTGTCGGTGGACCTGGTCTCCACGTCCGAGACCAGTGTCACGGTGTCGCTGGATCCGGCGGCGAACGCGCTCGACGCGCGGGCGCTGGAGTCGCTGGTCGCCTCGTTGTCGAAGTTGTGCCGGGTCGAGGTGATCGGCCCCTGCTCGGCGGTGAGCCTGGTCGGACGCAGCATCCGCGCCACGCTGCACCGCCTTGGCGACGCGCTCGAACTGTTCGAGGAACAGCGCATATACCTGGTCACGCAGGCGGCGAACGACCTCAACATCACCTTCGTAGTGGACGAGGAGCAGGGCGACCGGCTGGTGAGCCGGCTACACGACGTGATCGTCAGGAATGCGCCGTCCGATCACGTGCTCGGGCCAACCTGGGAACAGATCCACGGCGTCGGCGCGCCGATCCCGGTGGGCGGTCCGCCGTGGTGGCAGGGCCGGCGGGAGGAACTGGTGCGCATCGCCAGGGCCGAGAACTGCGCCTACGTGTACGACCGCGCCACGCTGGAGCACACGGCCCGGCAGTTGCTGGCAATCGGCGGGGTCGAGCGGATCTTCTACGCGATCAAGGCCAATCCGCACGTCGAGATCCTGCGCTCGTTCGCCGACCTCGGGCTCGCGTTTGAATGCGTGTCGCAGGGCGAGTGCGAGCGGGTACTCGAAACGCTGCCGGGCATTAGCCGTGACCGGATCCTGTTCACGCCTAATTTCGCGCCGCGCTCGGAGTACGAGTGGGCGCTCGAACAGGGCGTTCACCTGACGCTCGACAACTTGCATGCGCTGCGCCACTGGCGGGAGCTGTTCAGGGGGCGCGACGTGCTGGTGCGTGTCGACACCGGGTTCGGCCGCGGGCACCACGATCACGTCCGTACCGCAGGCGTGCACTCGAAGTTTGGCGTGCCGCTGTTCGAACTCGACGAACTCGAACGGCTGGTTGCAGCAGCGGGTACCCGCGTGGTCGGCCTGCACGCCCACACCGGCAGCGGTGTGTTCGATGTCCGCAACTGGCAGCAGGTCGGGCACTTGCTCGGCGACCTCGCGGCGCGATTCCCGGACGTGAAGGTGATCGACCTGGGCGGCGGACTCGGCGTGCCCGAGAAACCGGGACAGGTGCCGGTGGACCTCGCGATGCTGCAGGGCGTGGTCGAGGACCTGCGCGCCCGCTGGCCGGGGCTCGCGATCTGGCTGGAGCCGGGACGATTCCTGGTTGCACAGGCCGGCGTGCTGCTGGCGCAGGTAACCCAGATGAAGGGCAAGGGAACGGTCCAGTACGTCGGCGTGGCGACCGGGATGAACTCGCTGCTGCGACCGGCGTTGTACGGTTCCCATCACGACATCGTGAACCTGACACGCCTCGGCGAGCCGGGCACCGAGGTGTACAACGTGGTCGGACCAATCTGCGAGTCGGCGGACTACCTGGGCCATGAACGGCTGTTGCCGCCGACCGTCGAGGGCGACACGATCCTGATCGCGAATGCAGGAGCGTATGGCCACGTGATGAGTTCGTCGTACAACCTGCGCGAGCCCGCGCGGGAACTGGTCGTCTAGCGGCAGCGGAGCAGCGTGTGAAGACAGGTATCGTCGGTTGGCGGGGGATGGTGGGCTCGGTCCTCATGCAACGCATGGCCGAGGAACGCGACTTCGGACTCTTCGAGCCGCTTTTCTTCAGCACTTCGCGGGCAGGTGGCGAGGCCCCTGACGTGGGCCGCGGCTCCCGGTTGCTCGGCGACGCCAACGACCTCGACGCGCTGGCCGCTTGTGACGTGATATTGACCTGCCAGGGCGGCGATTACACCAATGCGGTGCATCCGCAGCTGCGCGCAGCCGGCTGGCAGGGCTACTGGATCGACGCGGCTTCGGCACTGCGGATGAAGGATGACGCGGTCATCATCCTCGACCCGGTGAACCGCGCGGTCATCGACGAGGGGCTGCGCGGTGGCATCCGCGATTACGTCGGCGGAAACTGCACGGTCTCGCTGATGCTGATGGCGCTCGGTGGCCTGTTCCGGGAAGGCCTGGTCGAGTGGATCACCACGATGACCTACCAGGCCGCGTCTGGCGCAGGTGCGCAGAACATGCGCGAGCTGCTCGAGCAGATGGGCGCGTTGCACGCCGCGGCAGCGGGACAACTCGCGGATCCCGGCAGTGCGATCCTCGACCTCGATCGTGCGGTGACCGATTCGCTGCGCAGTCCTGGCCTGCCGACGCGGCATTTCTCGGTGCCGCTGGCAGGTAGCCTCATTCCCTGGATCGACAAGGACCTGGGCAACGGCCAGAGCCGCGAAGAGTGGAAGGGCGGCGCTGAGACCAACAAGATCCTGGGTCGCGTCGTGCACGCGATCCCGGTGGATGGTGTCTGCGTGCGGGTCGGCGCGATGCGCTGCCACAGCCAGGCTATGACCATCAAGTTGAAGCGCGACCTGCCGCTCGCCGATATCGAGCAACTGATCGCGGGCGGCAACGACTGGGTGCGCCTCGTGCCCAACGATCGCGAGTCGTCGATTCGCGAACTCACGCCGGCGCGGGTGAGCGGCAGGCTCGAGGTTCCGGTGGGACGCGTGCGCAAGCTCGCGATGGGAGGCGAGTACCTGACGGCGTTCACCGTCGGTGACCAGTTGCTATGGGGAGCGGCGGAGCCGCTGCGGCGCATGCTGCGCATCCTGCTCGAGCAGCGGGACTGAAGAATCAACGATGACGCAGTTGCGCACGGCGCTGCCGCGTACCGTCGTGGTGCTCGGCCTGGTGTCGCTGCTGAACGACGCGGCGAGCGAGATGATCACGCCGCTGCTGCCGATCTTCCTCACTGCCACGCTGGGCGCCGGGCCAGCGATCGTCGGACTGGTTGAGGGGCTGGCCGAAGCCACGGCGAGCGTCCTGAAGCTGGTCTCGGGCCGCATGGCCGACCGCGGCGTGCGTGCGAAGTCGCTGGTGCTCACCGGCTACACGCTCTCGAACTCGATGCGACCACTGATCGGCCTGGCCGTGGGCTGGCCCGCGGTCCTGGTTCTGCGCTTCCTGGACCGTGTCGGCAAGGGCATCCGCACCGCGCCACGAGACGCGCTGATCGCCGCCGCGGCGACCCCCGAGCAGCGCGGGCGGGCCTTCGGCTTTCACCGCTCCATGGACCACGCCGGATCGGTGATCGGTCCACTGCTCGCATTCGCGCTGCTGTCGTCGCAGGTGGACCTGAAGCACGTGTTCCTGGCCTCGGCCGTGCCGGGCGTGCTGGTGCTGCTGCTGCTGTACTTCGGCGTGCCCCCGGCGCAGGTGGCGGCTGTGCCCGCCCCGCCGAAGTTCTCGTGGGGCACGCTGCACGGCCGATTGCGCGCGATGATCGTTGCGGCGGGCCTGCTCGCGCTCGCGAGCGTTCCGGAAGTGTTCGTCGTGCTGTGGGCACGGGAGGCCGGGCTGCAGGTGGTCTGGGTGCCACTGGTCTGGGCCGCGGCGAGCGTGGCGAAGATGTTGATCGCGATGCCCGCCGGAATCCTGTCCGACCGCGTCGGGCGAATGCCGCTGCTGCTGGGTGGCTGGACCATGCGGGTGGCCGTGCTGCTGTTGCTCGCGTTTGAGGGGCCGGGGCCGGCAGGCGTTTGGGCACTGTTCATCGCGTATTCGGCAACGCTCGCGGTCACCGAGCCCGCGGAGCGATCAGTGATTGGAGATCACGCGGCTGCCGAGGAGCGCGGCACAGCATTCGGGCTTTATCACCTTGCCAGCGGATTGCTGGCGCTGCCTGGCGCCGTGCTGTTCGGCCTGATCTGGGAGCGCTTCGGCTCCACGGCCGCGTTCGCAGTCTCGGCGCTGGTGACCGCGGCGGCAGCCGGCCTGATGCTCGCGCTGGCGGCCGGCGGCAGGTCAGGACCTTCGGTCGTGTCGCGAGCGTAGTTCCGCGACGAGGTCGTCGAGTTCCAGGTCGCGCGATTTCAGCAGCACCACCAGGTGATAGACCAGGTCCGCGCACTCGGACAACAGTCCCGCATCGTCCCGGGTAACGGCCGCGAGCGCGGTCTCCACCCCTTCCTCGCCGACTTTCTGCGCGATGCGCCCGGGGCCCTCGGCTACCAGCCGCGCGGTGTAGCTGCCTTCGGGCTTCTCGGCCATGCGATTGGCGATCGTCGCCTCGAGCACGCGCAGGAAGGAGAGGGACTGCACGTCGGTGGGCGCGGCGTCTGCGAAGCACGACTCCGTTCCATTGTGGCAGGTCGGGCCGAGCGGGTCGGCCAGCACCAGGATCGAGTCGGCGTCGCAGTCGACACTGAGATCCACGACGTTGAGGTAGTTTCCCGAGGTTTCACCCTTGGTCCACAACTGCGCGCGCGAGCGACTGTAGAAAACCGCGCGCCCGGTCGAAAGCGTCAGCCGGAGCGCCTCCTGGTTCATGAATGCGAGCATCAGCACGCGCCCGGTGCGTGCGTGCTGCACGATCGCGGGGAGCAGGCCATCACCCTTGTCCCAGGCCAGTGTTCGAACCTGATCCGGCGTCACGGTCGTACCTCCACGTTCGATGCGGCCAGTTGCCGCTTGAGGTCGGGGATGGCGATCTCGCCCGAGTGGAACACGCTGGCGGCCAGTGCGCCGTCGACCCGCGCGCGCTGGAACACGTCGACGAAGTGCCCGGGTGCCCCGGCGCCGCCCGAGGCGATCAGCGGCACGCGGCATGCGTCCCTGACCAGCAGCAACTGCTCGATGTCGTAGCCCTCGCGCACACCGTCGCTCGCCATGCAGTTGAGCACGATCTCGCCAGCTCCGCGGTCCTGCGCTTCCCGGACCCAGTCCAGTGTGTGGCGCGCCGTGCTGCTCGAACGCTGCGGATCGCCGGTGTACTGGTAGACGAGGTAGTCACGGCCCACGGTCTGGCTGTCGACGCCGACGACGACGCACTGCGAGCCAAAGCGCCGGGCCAGGCGTTCGATCAGCGAGGGATCGGCGAGCGCGGGGGAGTTCACCGAGATCTTCTCGGCGCCGGCGTTCAGCACGCCCTCGGCGTCGTGAACGCTACGGATGCCGCCCGCGACGCAGAACGGGATGTCCAGCACACGCGCAACGCGCGACACCCAGTCCCGGTCCACGGACCGGCCTTCCGGACTCGCGGTGATGTCGTAGAAGACGAGTTCATCCGCGCCTTCGGTGCGGTAGCGCGTCGCCAGGTCGAGTATGTCGCCGACAGTGCGGTGGTCGCTGAATCGCACGCCCTTGACGACCTGGCCATCACGCACGTCCAGGCATGGGATTATTCGTTTCGCAAGAATGGCGCGAGCTCCTCTGCTTGCATGCGTCCTTCGAGCAGCGCGCGGCCGCTCACGGCCCCGGCGACGCCGGCGGAAGCGAGCGCCTGCAGGTCCCCGACGTCGCGCACGCCTCCCGATGCCTGCCAGCTTACCGCCGGGAACCGACGCACAGCGTCCAGGTAGAGCGCCTGGTTCGGCCCGGACAGCGCGCCGTCGCGTGCCACGTCGGTGCACAGCACGTGCCGCAGGCCGTGCGATTCGAAACGGCCGACGGCATCCCACAGGCTGAGCGTTGTCTGGCGCTCCCAGCCGTGCGTGGCCAGTCGGGGCACTCCACCGTCGTCGAGGCGCACGTCGAACGCGAGCACGATGCCGTCGGCGCCGAACTCATGAAGCCATGACGCGACTTCCCCGGGTTCGGCGACTGCGGCGCTGCCGACGACCACTCGGGCGACTCCCGCGTCCAGCAGGCGCTTCACCGTGGCCCGGTCGCGAACTCCGCCGCCGACCTGCAGCGCTGCGCGTCCGGATGCGGCGAGCCCGGCGATCGCTGCCGCATTGCCCTGGGCCCCTTCGCGCGCACCGTCAAGGTCCACGACGTGCACCAGCCGTGCACCGAGTCCTGCGTAGGTGTCGAGGATGGTCATCGGGTCGTCGGCGTATACGGTCTCCGCATCGAAACGGCCCTGCAGGAGCCGCACGACCCGGCCGCCGCGCAGGTCAATCGCCGGGATCAGCTGCATCACCCGAGCTCCAGGAAATTCGCGAGCAGTCGCGCGCCCGTCGCACCCGACCGTTCGGGATGGAACTGCATGCCGACGAAGTTCCCCTGGCGCACGACTGCGGAGAAGGATCCGCCATAGTTCGCGGTGGCGACGGTCCACGGACCGACAGGTGCGGCGTAGCTGTGTACGAAATAGACATGGCCGCCTTTCGTGATGCCGTTGAGCAGCGGATCGGGCGAGGCAAACTCGAGCTGGTTCCAACCCATGTGCGGAACAGGGTAAGCGTCGCGGTTCGCGAAGCGCTCCACGCGGCCGGGCAGCAACCCGAGGCAGGCCATGCCGCCTTCCTCGCTGGAATCGAACAGCAGCTGCATGCCGAGGCAGATACCGAGCATCGGTTGCCGCAGGCTGCGGACCGTCTCGACCAGGCCGAGCGTTTCGAGGCGTTGCATGGCCTCGGCGGCGGCGCCGACGCCCGGCAGGATGACCCGCGGCGCGGCACGCAGTTCGTTCGCGTCCGCGGTCAGCCGCGCATCCACGCCGAGGCGCTCGAGCGCGTAGCGCAACGACGCGATGTTTGCGCCGCCGTTGTCGACGATGGCGACGCTGGTCACGGACGCCTGCTCACAGGCGGCCCTTGGTGCTCGGCAGTTCGTCGCCGCGCAGCCGGATGGCCCGGCGCAAGGCTCGACCCGTACCCTTGAAGCAGGCCTCGATCATGTGGTGTGTGTTCTCGCCGCGGACCTCGATGTGAATCGCTGCGCCGAGGCTGTCGGCCAGCGATCGGAAGAAGTGCGGTACCAGTTCGGTGGGCAGTGCGCCGACGATGTCGCGGCCGAAATGCCCCGTGAAGACGGCGTAAGGTCGACCGGACAGGTCTATGGCGACCTGGGCAAGGGCTTCGTCCATCGGCAGCACGAAGCCGTAGCGGCCGATGCCGCGCTTTTCGCCGAGCGCCTCGCGCAGCGCCTGGCCCAGCGCCAGCGCGCAGTCCTCGACCGTGTGGTGCTCATCTACACCCAGGTCGCCGTTACAGTTCATTTCGATTGCAATGCCGCCGTGGCGTGCGATTTGTTCGAGCATGTGATCGAAGAAGCCGATGCCGGTCGAGATGGAGACCGGTGCCTCGCGGTCCAGGTTCACAGCGACCGAGATGTCGGTTTCCTTGGTGCGCCGCGTGACTCGCGCGATTCGTTCTGGCCGGCAAAGGCGAGCCGCGATCTCCGTCCAGGTCTCGCCGCCGGCACCGTGGATGCGGATTCCGCCGACACCGAGGTTCGCGGCGAGGTCCAGGTCGGTCTGCCTGTCGCCAATTACGTAGCTGCGAGCCAGGTCGATGCTGCGGCCGGCCATGAACTCGGTGAGCAGTCCGGTCCTGGGCTTGCGGCAGGCGCAGTCGTCGGCCGGGACATGCGGGCAGAAGAACTCGGCGTCGAACTCGATCCCCTGTGAGGCGAATACGCCGCGCATGAAGTCCTGCGGCTCGCGGAAGCTCGGCTCCGGGAACGACGAGGTGCCGAGCCCATCCTGGTTGCTCACGAGGACCAGTCGGTAACCGGCGCGTACCAGGTCCAGAAGTGCCGGAATGACACCGCGCGCGAGCCGAAGCTTGGCGAGGCTGTCCACCTGCTTGTCGTGCGGTTCCTCGATCAGCGTTCCGTCACGATCGATGAACAGGATTTTTTCCAGGCTCATGCGCGCTCCACGGCGGCCAGCAGCCGCTCGTTCTGTTCCGGGGTCCCGACCGAAATGCGCAGGCAGCCCTCGAGTCGAGTCGCGCTGCTGAAGTCCCGGACCAGCAGTCCGGCGGCCTTTCCGGCCTCCAGCACGCTGCGAGCATCCCGGCAGCGGACCAGCAGGAAATTGGCGTAGGAGTGGAATACGTGTCGTACGGACTCCATCGAGGCCAGGCGCAGCCGCATCCGTTCGCGCTCGGCGAGAATTGTACGTATCCGGTCATCGGCAATCGATCTTTGCGGCGACTCGGTGAGTTTCAGCACCTCCTCGACGGTGGACGACGGAATTGCATACGGCGGAATGATGCGTTTCAGCAGCCCGACGATCTCCTCGCTTGCGATCAACGTGCCGCAGCGTGCGCCGGCGAGCGCATACGCCTTCGACAGTGTGCGCAGTATCACGAGGTTCGGAAATTCACCGATCCGGCGTGCCAGGCTCGTGCGCCCCGAGAATTCGAGATAGGCCTCGTCGAGGCAGACCAGCGCATGGCCGACGAGCGAGCGGCAGGTTTCGACGATGTCGGACTCGTCGAGCAGGTTTCCAGTCGGGTTGTTCGGGGAGCACAGGAATACGATCTTTGCGCGATGACCGGCCTCGATCACGCCCTGCGTGTCGAACTCGAACTGCTCGCCGCGCAACGGAACCTCGATCACTGCGGCACCCTGTATCCGGGCAGCGACCTTGTAGAAGCCGAAGGTCGGCGGGCAGGTAACCACACTGTCGGCGCCCGCGCGGCAGAAAGCACGCGCCAGCAGGTCGATTGCCTCGTCGCTGCCGCGACCGACCATTACCTTGCTCGCGGGCACGTCGTAGAGACGCGCCATGCGTTCCACCAGCGCTCGCGGTTGCGGCTCCGGATAACGGTTCAGGCCGGCATCGGTGTTGTCGCCGAGGGCACGCCAGGGCATCTCGTTGGCGTGCATGCGCTCATGCGAGGGATCCCACGCTGCGTGCTGGTAGGGCTGCAGCTCCAGGATGTCAGGACGAGCCAGTTCGAGTACCGAGCTCATTGCGGTGTCCCGGCCGTGATCGCGTCCAGGCGCACCGTTACCGCGTTGGCGTGGCCTTCGAGTGCCTCGAGCCGCGCGAGCACACGGGCCGTGAGCCCGAGGTCCGCCAGGCCCTCGGGCGTGACTTCCTGGACGGTCATGCGACGAACGAAATCGAGCACGCCGAGGCCGCTGTAGGCGCGGGCATGGCCGTAGGTGGGCAGGACGTGGTTGGTGCCGCTGCAGTAGTCACCCATGGTCTCGGGCGTCCAGGCGCCAAGAAATACCGAGCCGGCGTTGCGGACGCGTTCGAGCCAGCGGCGCGGTGATCGTACCTGCAGTATCAGGTGCTCGGGGGCGTAGAGGTTGCTCACCTCGAGCGCGGTGTCGAGGTCGGGCACCAGGATGACCCGGCTCCCGGCGATGGCACGCGCCGCGATCTCGCGCCGGGGCAGCGAGGCAAGCTGGCGTTCCACCTCGGCAATGCACTGCTCGGCGAACGAGCGGGTAGTCGTGACCAGCACGACCTGCGCATCCTCGCTGTGCTCTGCCTGGGCGAGAAGATCGGCTGCGACGAACTGCGCGCTCGCCGAATCGTCCGCGACGACCAGCACCTCGGATGGTCCGGCCGGCATGTCGAGTGCAGCCCCGTCCGCGTCCGCCGCCACCAGCTGCTTGGCGGCCGTGACCCACGAATTGCCGGGTCCGAATACCTTGGCCACCTTCGGCACGCTCTCCGTGCCGTAGGCCATCGCGGCGATGGCCTGGGCGCCGCCCACCTTGAACACGGTTTCAATCCCGCACAGCCGTGCCGCGACCAGCACCGCGGGGTCAGCCCGGCCATCCGGTCGCGGCGGCGTGCACAGCACGCGCACCGGGCATCGCGCCAGTCGCGAGGGAACCGCCAGCATGATGGCCGTGGAGGGCAGGGGTGCGGTGCCGGCCGGTACGTAGAGGCCGACGGCGTCGATCGGCACGAACACGCGCTCGCAGCTTACGCCGGGCGCCGTCTGTACCCTCACCGGTTCCAGCGACTGCGTCTCGTGGAAGCGGGTGACGGTCTCGATCGCGCGGCGCAGCGCCGCCAGCTGCTCACGCGTAATGGCGGCCGAAGCTTGCTCGAACTCGGCGGCTGGCACTGCCAGTGACTCCAGTGTCACGCCGTCGAACCGCGCCGTGTACTCGCGCAGCGCGGCATCGCCGCGAGCGCGCACCTGGTCCACGATCAGCGCGGCGCTTGCGAGCAGTGCCTCGTTGTCACGCTGCGCCGGCCGGCGCAGGATCGTGCGTCGCTCGTCGTCGCCGAGGCTGGACCAGTCGATCGGCTTCAGGGTCGTGCTCATGCCAGCATCTTCTCCACAGGCAGGACCAGCACGGCACTGGCTCCAGCCGCCTTGAGGCTTT
This sequence comes from uncultured Gammaproteobacteria bacterium, assembly GCA_963732415.1. GTDB lineage: Bacteria > Pseudomonadota > Gammaproteobacteria > Steroidobacterales > Steroidobacteraceae > RPQJ01. The sequence goes on along the minus strand of CAVSZK010000019.1, from coordinate 475,582 downwards.
CGAGGGTCTCCCAGAATACGTTCTCCCGGCAGACGGCGTGCACCGCGACCTTGTTGCCCGGTCCTTCGAGCGGGATGACAGTCGGGGATTCGCTGCCTGGCAGCAGCTTCTTTATCTCGGCAAGCGCGCTCCTGGGCGCGTGAAGCATGATGTACTTGCTTTCGCGAACCTGCTGCACGCCGTCGATGCGCAGCAACAGCCGGCGGACCCAGTCGGCCTTTTCATCGGCCAGCGGCACGGGAGTGCGAATCAGCGCAGCTTCGCTCTCAAGCACGGTCGTGACTTCCCTCAAGTGGTTGGCCGAGAGCGTAGACCCGGTCGACACCAGGTCGCAGATAAGGTCGGCCCGGCCGAGGCGCGGTGCGATTTCGACTGCCCCGGACAGGGTCACGATCTCGGCCTCGAGGGAATTCTCGCGCAGGAAGCGCGCGAGGGTGTTGGGATAGGTGGTGGCGATGCGCCGACCGGCGATGCTCTGCAGGCCCTGGTACGGATAATCGTCCGGCACCGCAATTGACAGCCGGCAACGGCCGAAGTCCATTCGCTGGACGAGTTCGAAGCGGGGCTCGGCACCGCGCGCCGACATGGAGAGGCGCTTCTCGTCGATGACGTTGATTCCGACGATGCCGAGGTCGCAGACGTCCTCCTGCACGAGGTCCGGGATGTCATCATCGCGGACGAACAGCACGTCGAGCGGCATGTTCTCCCCGTAGCACATCAGCTGGTCCTTGCCGCGGCTGTACTTGAGTCCGCAACGTTCGAGCAGGTCCAGGGAATTTTCGGTCAGCCGCCCCGATTTCTGGATGGCAATGCGCAGGCGCTGGCTGCGTTCCACCTCAGCGCTCCGACAGCCGGCGTGCGGCGAGCGCGTAGCCGCCGTTACCGTCGCCCAGGAAGCGCGCGACCCGCCCGATGGTCGTGACGCTGACACCGCTCACACGCTGGATCTCGCGATAGGGGATGCCCTGCTGCAGAAGGCCGACGACGTTCCATCGGTCCGTCAGGGCCTGTAGTTCAGCCGGGGTGCACAAGTCACGGAAGAAGTCCCGGGACTCCTCGACCGTGCGAAGAGTGAGCACGGCCTGGTACAGCGAGCGCTCTGCGGCCGCTTCCTGCCGCTGGGTGATGCCGCGGTGGTTCTTCATGGGACGGTCCAATGTAATAATGTGTTACTACATTAATACATGCGCCGGACCGGGGCAAGCCCCTCATCTTGACGCTCCGCGCCGGCGCCACCTACACTTCGCGCGCTCATCGAGACCGGCTGAGGGAATGGCCCTTTGAAGCCGGGGCAACCGTCGGGTCCAGATTGCCCGAAAAGGTGCCAACTCCACGGGGACACGGTCCACCGACAGATGAGTTGCCACGATGCCGTCCTGGTTCACCCTGGGGCGTGTCGGTTGTGGTGACCATCGTGCTCCACGCGAAGACTCGTAAGCTGACCTGAAGGACTCTCTGGAGTCGTCCGTTGGAGTGCGTCCGCGATATGCCGCCGAGTGCCGTAGCCGATCCGACTTCTGCCGTCGCGAGCGTGCCCGATGGGTACGAGTGCGCGACAGGCGTGCATCGGCTCGCGAGCGCGTTCCCACTCCATTTCGGCGGCAGCCTGGCGTTGGTTGACGTGGCCTATCGCCTGGCAGGGCGGTCTGGGGCCCCGGTGGTCGCGGTCCTCGGCGGCATCTCGGCTGGTCGGCAGGTGTTCAGCCTGCCGGGCGAGCCGGGCGGCTGGTGGGAAGAAAGTATAGGTCCGGGCCGGGCGCTGGACAGCGACCGGTACCGGGTGCTCGGCATCGATTTCCTGGGCGGCAGTCATTCGACCTCGGGTCCGCGCGCCGGGGAGACGTTTCCGACCGTGAGCGCATACGACCAGGCGGACGTGATCGTGCGCTTGATGGAACACCTGTGCATCGACCAGTTGCACGGCTGCGTCGGCGCCTCCTACGGCGGAATGGTGGCGCTGGCGCTCGCAGAACGGAACCCTGCACGACTGCGGCATGCGGTCGTTATCAGTGCGGCGCACCGGACGCACCCGATGTCGACGGCGTGGCGCAGCGTCCAGCGCGCATTCGTGCGCTACGCCCTAGGCCACGGCGAGGGGTCGCGCGGCCTGGCATTTGCGCGCGCCCTGGCGATGGCGACCTATCGTTCGGCGCGTGAATTCGAGGACCGCTTCTCTGGTCCTGCCGTGCAGACGACCGAGGGCTTCCGTTTTCCGGTGGAGTCATACCTGTTCGCGCGCGGTGAGGCTTACGCGGCGCAGTATCGGCCCGAGGCCTTCGTCTGCCTGTCCGAGTCGATCGACCTGCACCGCGTAGATCCAACGAGGATCCACGTGCCTGTGACGATGGTCGCAGTGGTGGAGGACCAGCTGGTGCCGCTTTCCGACATGCGCGAACTGCGCGACCGGCTCGCCGGCAACTGCCGGCTGGTGGAGATCAGTTCGCTTTATGGCCACGACGCATTCCTGAAGGAGACCGAAGTGCTTCGCGACGTTTTCGCGCAAGCGCTGGACTGAACATGAGCAACGAAACGACGCAGAAGACCCGCACCGTGCGTGCGGCGCTGGAAACCGACACGCAGTTCGGGGCCGTGGTGCCGCCGATCCACCTGACCTCGACGTTCGCGTTTGCAGGCTACGGTGAGAAACGAGCGTACGACTACTCGCGATCCGGCAACCCTACGCGCGACGCGCTCGCGGGCGCGCTTGCGGAGCTGGAAGGAGGCGCGGGCGCAGTTGTCACCTCATCTGGCATGGCTGCGGTCTCGCTGGTCACGCAGCTCTTCAGGCCCGGCCAGATCGTGGTAGTTCCGCACGACTGCTATGGCGGCACCTACCGGCTCTTCAATGCGCTCGGCCAGCGCGGTTCGCTGGATGTGCGGTTCGTCGACTTCCAGGACCAGGGCACGCTGCAGGCAGCGCTGGCATCCGGGCCGGCACTTGTCTGGATCGAGACGCCGAGCAATCCGCTGCTCAGGATCGTGGATCTCGCTGCGGTTGCCGCGGCGGCGCACGAAGCTGGGGCACTGGTAGTCGCCGACAACACGTTTCTTTCCCCGGTGTGGCAGAGGCCGATCGCGCTCGGCGCCGACGCGGTCGTGCACTCGACCACCAAGTACCTGAATGGCCACAGCGATGTGGTCGGCGGCGCCGTCGTCGCGGCGAAGCGAGAGCTTCATGACCAGCTCGCCTGGTGGGCCAACTGCACCGGAGTGACCGGCGCTCCGTTCGACAGCTACCTGACGCTGCGCGGCATGCGCACGCTGCACGCCCGCATGCGCGCCCACGGGGAGAACACCGCACAGGTGGTGGCGCTGCTGGCTCGCCATCCGTCGGTTTCGAAGGTCTATTACCCGGGGCTCAAGTCGCATCCGGGCCACGCAATCGCCAGCGCCCAGCAGAGTGGCTACGGCGCGATGGCCAGCTTCGAGCTGAAGGGCACGGTCGAGAACGTCAAGGCATTGCTTGGCTCGCTCGAGCTGTTCTCGCTCGCCGAGTCGCTGGGTGGAGTGGAAAGCCTGATCGCGCACCCGGCCAGCATGACGCACGCGGCAATGGATGCCGCGGCGCGCGAACGTGCCGGTATCTCAGAGACCTTGCTTCGGTTGTCGATCGGTATCGAGGAGGGTGCGGACCTGGTTGCGGACCTCGAGCGAGGACTGGAGGCTGCGGGCCGCGTGGGTTGAAAGCCGCCGGCAATCCCGGCGATGCCCAGAAAAAAGAAAGGCCGGCAGTGATGCCGGCCTTTCGCGACAGGACAAGAGCGCCTCATTCCTTGAGGCAATGACTAACCCGACTCAAGTCCTACACGATCGATGTTCTGGCGACTCTGCCCGCCGGTGCGGTCGGTCGGAGCCGTCTGCGGACGCGCAGTATAGCTCCGGTTTTCCGGGGCTTGCACATGGTTTTCCGGTCAGCGTCGCGAAGAGTCGGAATCTTTATCCATCTTCTGTTAATAATCTTGTAACTAGCTGTTTTTAATCAGGTTACTGAACCTTCAAAATTCGCTCAATTATTGCTTCGGCGGCCGCTTCGGTGCCGATTGGGGCCTGCCCCTTCGGGGCGATGTCGGCGGTCCGCAGGCCCGAGGACAGGGCCGACTCGACCGCAGCCTCTACCGCCGCCGCCTCACGTTCGAGACCAAGCGAGTGACGCAGCAGCATCGCGCTGCTCAGGATCGTGCCGCAGGGGTTTGCGATGCCGCGACCTGCGATGTCCGGCGCCGATCCGTGTATCGGCTCGTAGAGGCCGACGGTTCCTTCCCCGAGCGAGGCGGATGGAAGCAGGCCAAGCGATCCGGCCAGCATCGAGGCCTCGTCCGTGAGGATGTCACCGAACATGTTCTCGGTCAGCAGCACGTCGAACGCAGTCGGCCGACGCAACAGGTGCATCGCCGCGGCATCGACCAGCATGTGCTCGAGCGAGACTTCCGGAAATTCCCCTGAGATCACGCGCTCAGCAACCGAGCGCCACAGTCGCGAGGTCTCCAGCACGTTTGCCTTGTCCACCGAGACGATGTGGCGCTTGCGCTGCATGGCCAGGCGGCCGGCAGTGCGGGTCACGCGCTCGATCTCATGCGCGGAATAGGAACAGACGTCCTCGGCTTCCAGGGCGGTGCGGCTCTTGCGGCCGAAGTAAATCCCGCCGGTGAGTTCGCGCACGACCATGATGTCGACGCCCGCGACAACTTCCGCCTTCAGTGGCGAGGCGTCGAGGACGCAGTCCATCGTCCTGACCGGGCGAAGGTTGGCGAAGAGCCCCAGTGTTCGCCGCAGTTCCAGCAGGCCCTGCTCGGGCCGGACCCGAGCCGAGGGGTCCGACCACTTGGGTCCGCCCACGGCGCCGAGCAGCACCGCATCGCAGCTGCGACACGCATCAACAGTGCGCGGCGGCAGCGGCGAGCCGCTCGCGTCGATGGCGGCGCCGCCGATCAGCGCCTCGGAAAACTCGAACTCGTGACCGAAGGCACCGGCCACCGTTTCGAGCACCCGCACGGCTGCCGCAGTCACTTCCGGACCGATGCCGTCGCCGCCAAGTACCGTGATCCGCGCCTTCATGCGCGCCGGCTCTCGTAGGCTGCAATGGCGCTGGCCTGGCCCAGCAGGTAGCCCAGTTCATCGACGCCGTTCATAAGGCAGTAACGGGCGAATGGCTCCACTGGAAAAGCGACTTCCCGGCCGTCCGGAAGGCGCAGCACCGAGGCCGGCAGGTCGATCTCGACCGAAGCTCCCGGATTGTCCAGCAGCCACTGGTGTGTGGCTTCGTCCACTACGATGGGCAGCAGGCCGTTCTTCAGGCTGTTGCTGCGAAAGATGTCGGCGATTTCGGTGCTGATGACCGCCTGGAACCCGTAGTCGAGCAGGGCCCACGGCGCGTGTTCGCGGGAGGATCCGCAGCCGATGTTGCGTCCGGCCACGAGCACCCGGCAATCGCGTGACTCCGGGCGGTTCAGAACGAAATCGGGGCGCGGCGCGCCGTCGGGTCCATTGCGCAGGTCGGCAAACAACGCGGCGCCGAGCCCCTCGCGGGTGGTCGTGGTCAGGAAGCGGGCCGGGATGATCTGGTCCGTGTCGATGTTGGTGGACGGCATCACCACCGTTCGCGAACGGATGACTTTGATCGGATGCATGGGGCCTCAGTGCATGAACTCGCGTGGGTCGGTGACGCATCCGCGGATGGCGGACGCCGCGGCGGTCGCCGGGCTCGCGAGCAGGGTGCGCGACCCCGCGCCCTGGCGTCCCTCGAAGTTGCGGTTGCTGGTGCTTACGCAGTAAAGACCAGCGTCGACGGTGTCGCCGTTCATTCCCAGGCACATGGAGCAACCCGACTCGCGCCACTCCGCGCCGGCATCAGTGAAGATCTTAGCAAGCCCCATCGCCTCGGCCTGGCGCTTGATCTGCTGTGATCCAGGGACGACCAGCGCCCTCACGCCCGGTGCAAGCTTTTGTCCCGCGAACACGCGAGCCGCGAGCTCCAGGTCCGAGAGCCTGGCGTTGGTGCAGCTGCCGATGAACACTACCTGCACCGACCGGTCGCGCAGCGATTGGCCCGGTTGGAGTCCCATGTAGGAAAGCGCGCGGGCGAACACCGCATCGCCGGGCCTGTCCGGTACTCCTCCCGAGACCGGCACCACCATCCCGGGATTGGTCCCATAGGTGATCATGGGCTCGATTGTCCCCGCATCGATGTGCACGGTCTTGTCGAACACCGCGCCGGGATCAGACACGAGCGTGCGCCAGTCCGCGACCGCTCGTTTCCAGGCAGCGCCCTGCGGGGCGCGTGGACGGCCCTCCAGGTACGTGAACGTGGTTTCGTCCGGGGCGATCATTCCAGCGCGTGCGCCGGCCTCAATGGACATGTTGCAGACCGTCATGCGCTCGTCCATCGACATGGCTTCGACGGCCGGTCCGCGGAACTCGATCACGTGGCCAGTGCCCCCATTGACGCCGATCTGGCCGATGATGGCCAGCACCAGGTCCTTGGCAGTCACGCCCGGGCCGAGCCGACCGGCGACCTCGATCGCCAGCGTCTTCGGCTTGCGCTGCAACAGGCACTGCGTCGCCAGCACGTAACCAACCTCCGTCGTACCTATTCCAAACGCAAGTGCGCCGAAAGCGCCGTGCGTGCTCGTGTGGCTGTCGCCACAGACGATGGTCTTGCCGGGCTGGGTCGCGCCGAGCTCGGGGCCGATCACGTGCACGATGCCGCGCCGCTCGTCACGCAGGCCGATCAGGTCGAGCCCGAATTCGGCGCAGTTGATTTCCAGCTGACGAACCTGCTTGGCCGCCGACTCGAGCGCAATCGGCACGCCGCCAAATACCTGCGAGGTCTCGGTTGGCGTCGAGTGGTCCATGGTCACGAGGGTTCGATCCGGCCGCCGCACCTTGAGGCCCCTGTCGCGCAGCACCGAGAAGGCCTGTGGCGATGTGACTTCGTGCGTCAGGTGCAGGTCGATGTAAAGCACGGCGGGAGTGTCGGGTGTCTCCGGCACGACTTCGTGCCGCTCCCAGACCTTCTCGAACAGGGTCTTCGCAGTCATTGTGGCTCCGATGGCCGGTTCGATCAGGGGGCCGGAGCGGTTTCCACCGCCTCGGCGTTGCGTTCCTCGATCCGCGCGGCGGACGCGCGCGTGGACTCGATGCGGTTGACCACCTCGAGGAAGGCGCGCACGCCGGACTCGACGATGTCGGTGGTGACGCTGGAGCCGCGATACGAGCGCCCGTTGTGCTCCACGGTCACCACGGCCTCGCCCTGCGCATCCTCGCCCATCGACACGCTGTGCACCTCGAACTTGCGCAGCGTCACGGTCACGCCGGTCGCAGCCTCTATGGCCTTGAATGCCGCGTCGACCGGGCCGTCGCCGCCGGACTCCTGCGACAGCATCCGGCCGTCGCCGTGCCGCAGCCCGACGCGTGCCATGGCGGCGCCAGCGGTATCGCTGACGGCGTGCAGGCTCTCGAGATGCCAGGGACCGCTCTCCGTGAACTCGGCCTTGAATACCAGCGCCTCGAGATCGCCGTCGAACAGTTCCTTCTTCTTGTCCGCGAGGGCCTTGAAGTCCTCGAACACCCGGGCGAGCTCCGCGTCGGAGAGTTCGAAGCCGAGTTCCTTGATCCGGTCGCGCAGCGCGGCGCGGCCACTGTGCTTGCCGAGCACCAGGTGCGAGCGCGAGAGTCCGACGTCCTCGGGGCGCATGATCTCGTAGGTCGAGTGGTGCTTCAGCATCCCGTGCTGGTGGATGCCGGACTCGTGGGCGAACGCGTTCTCGCCGACCACCGCCTTGTTGCGGGGGATAGCCATGCCGGTGATGCTCGACAGAAGGCGGCTGGTGGGGAACAGGCGGCGGGAGTCGATGCCGGTGTGCACCCCGAGCAGCGCCTCGCGCGTCTTGATCGCCATCACCAGTTCCTCGAGCGAGGCATTCCCCGCCCGCTCACCGATGCCGTTGATCGTGCACTCGACCTGTCGTGCCCCTGCCCGGACCGCGGCGAGGCTGTTGGCGACCGCCATGCCGAGATCGTTGTGACAGTGCACGCTGAAGGTCGCGCGTTCGGCGCCGCGCACGTTCTTGAGCAGGTAGTCGAATACCTCGTGGAACTCCTCGGGCACCGTGTAACCGACGGTGTCGGGCACGTTGATCGTAGTGGCGCCCGCGTCGATCGCCGCCTCGACGACTTCACGCAGGAACTCGAGCTCGGTGCGCGACGCATCCTCGGGCGAGAACTCCACGTCCTCGCACAGGCTGCGTGCGTATTTCACGCCTTCCACGGCCGTGTGGATGATCTGTTCCTTCGCCATGTTGAGCTTGTGCTCGCGATGGATCGCGCTGGTGGCGAGGAACACGTGCAGTCGCGGGTGCGCGGCCTCCCGGACCGCGCTCCACGCCTTGTCGATGTCCTCGCGGTTGCAGCGTGCCAGGCCGGCAATGACCGGCCCGCGCACGGTGCGCGAGATTTCCCGCACGGCTTCCCAGTCGCCACGCGAAGCCGCCGGGAACCCCGCCTCGATGACGTCCACCCCAAGTTCCGCCAGCGCGCGCGCGACCCGCAGCTTCTCAGGCTGCGTCATGCTGCAGCCGGGAGACTGCTCGCCATCACGCAGCGTGGTGTCGAAAATGATGACGCGGTTCGGGTCGCGGGGCTTGGCGGTCATGGAGTGCTCCTTCAGCCCTCGTTCAACCAGGGCATGCGTGCGCGCAGCTTCACGCCCACTTTCTCGATCGGGTGGGCGAGGTCCTTCTTCATCAGTGCGTTGTATTTCCGGCGTCCGGTCTTGTTCTCGCGGATCCAGGCCCGTGCGAACGTGCCGTCCTGCACTTCCGTCAGGATCTTCTTCATTTCCTTCTTGGTCGCCTTGTTCACGACTCGCGGGCCGCGCGTCAGGTCGCCCCACTTGGCGGTGTGCGAGATGTACCGGTGCATCTTGGCCAGGCCGCCCTCGTGCAGCAGGTCGACGATCAGTTTCAGTTCGTGCAGGCACTCGTAGTAGGCGACCTCCGGCTGGTAGCCAGCCTCGACCAGTGTCTCGAAACCCTTCAGCACCAGCTCGGTTGCGCCGCCGCAGAGCACGGCCTGCTCGCCGAACAGGTCGGTCTCGGTCTCCTCCTTGAACGTGGTCTCGATGACGCCAGCCCGCGTACCGCCGATACCGTCGGCGTAGGCGAGTGCCTTGCCCTTGGCCTTGCCCGACGCATCCTGCGCGACTGCAATCAGGCAGGGCACGCCGCGCCCCTGCTGGTACTGGCGGCGCACCAGGTCACCCGGGCCCTTGGGCGCGATCAGCACCACGTCGAGGTCCTTGCGCGGCTTGATCTGGCGGAAGTGCACGTTGAAGCCGTGCGCGAAGAGCAGGGTGGCGCCCTTGTCGAGGTTCGGCAGGATCTCCTTGTAGTTTTCCGCCTGGGTGGTATCGGGCGTGAGCAGCGCTACCAGCGTTGCGCCCTTGACTGCCTCGGACGGCGTCTTGACGGTGAGTCCGTCCTTCTTCGCCTTCTTCCAGCTGTCGCCCTTGCGGACGCCGATCACCACGTCGTATCCGGAGTCCTTCAGGTTCAACGCGTGCGCGCGGCCCTGGCTGCCGTAGCCGACCACGGCGATCCGGGCGCCCTTGAGTGCTTTCTTGTCTACGTCTTTTTTCGAGTACGCGCGCATTTCAAACTCCTCGAGAGACAGTCAATGATGATGTGTGTCCAAACGAAGAACCCCGCCCCGGATCGCGTCCGGTGCGGGGTTCTCGGTATCCGTCTGCGCCGTTGCGCTTTCAGCCCGGGGCCCCGCACCTCCCGTGGGGAAGCAGGACGAGCAGTCCAAGCAGCAGGCCCGGCAGTCGGGGAGCCGATTCGAGCGTGTCGGCGGTTGAAGCCTCGAAGTCCATCGTGAGCCTGCCTGGAAAGAAATCGTTTCGGGCCATGATTCGAGCCATGAATAGCAGCACAGCGCGCCCGACATTGTCAACCGCACTGCAAAAAGGAGTTCCGCTATAAGCTATCCAAACAATGTTCGAAGAACACGACGCTGCGGCCGCGAGGCCGCTCTGGCTGGTGACCGAGGGAAGTCTCGACCCGTGGCTCGAGGCGCAGGATTCGGCGACCCGAGGCTGGCTCGCATCGATGCGCTTCAGGGCGGAACGCCACCAGGTCGCGGCGGTGCCCGGCGCGGACGGCGGACTGCGAATGGCAGTGGTCGGCCTCGGAAAGGTCCAGGACCTCGAATCGCTCGAGCCATTCCACGTCGCCGGTGCTCCAGGCCGGTTGCCGCCCGGTGCATGGCGAATCGAGAATCCACTTCTGGCGCGAGCGGCGACGGCGGCCGCAATTGGCTGGGCCTACGGCTCGTACCGGTTCGAGCGTTATCGCAGGCAGCCGGCCCTCGAGAAACCTGTCGCTGCGCTGGTTCCCCCGCAACTGGCCGAGATGGCGCACGTGCGTCGCGTTTCGGCCGCGCTGGCGATGGCGCGTGACCTGATCAATACGCCCGCCTGCGACCTCACGCCCCAGCGCCTGGCCGAGCAGGCGCTGGAAATGGCGACACGCTGCGGCGCGCACGGTCACATCCTTACGGGCGACGCGCTGCGCGAGGGCTATCCGGCGATTCACGCGGTGGGTCGTGCCGCGGAGTCCGCACCGCGACTGGTGGATTTCCACTGGGGCGATCCCGGCGCGCCGCGCGTGACGCTGGTGGGCAAGGGCGTGTGCTTCGACTCCGGCGGACTCGACGTCAAGGGTCCATCGGGCATGTTGCTGATGAAGAAAGACATGGGTGGCGCGGCCTGCACACTGGCGCTTGCCCGCCTGGTCATGGAGAGCTCGCTGCCGGTGCGGCTGCGCGTACTCGTGCCGGCCGTGGAGAACGCGATCTCCGGCTCGGCCTACCGGCCCGGCGACGTGCTCGCCACGCGCAAGGGCATCAGTGTCGAGGTCGGCAACACGGACGCCGAGGGAAGGCTGGTGCTCTGCGATGCGCTAGCGGCAGCCGACGTCGAGAAGCCCGACCTGCTGGTGGACCTTGCGACCTTGACCGGTGCGGCACGGGTCGCGCTGGGGCCTGAACTGCCGGCACTCTTCGGTAACCGCACCGAAACGGTCGAGAGGCTTGCGCGCCACGGACGGGAACTCGGCGACCCGCTGTGGCCGATGCCACTGTGGGACGGCTACGAGGACGAGTTTGCGAGCAGCGTCGGTGACATCAACAACGTGTCCGCGCTGCCGTTCGCGGGATCGATCATTGCCGGCCTGTTCCTGCGTCGCTTCGTGACCGAAGCGCGCGACTGGCTGCACGTCGACCTCTACGCATGGAACGGCAAGGATCGCCCTGGACGGCCCGTCGGGGCCGAGCCGCAGGCGGTTCGCGCGCTGTACGCGCTGCTCGTCGAACGCTACGGCTGACGGCCGGACCATGGACCTGCGCTACGAGCGTCGCGCATGGACGCTGGTCTACCTGTGCCTGGGGATGATCGAGGGCGGCACTGCCGCGGTCATGGTCCGCTCGCTGTTCCGGGACTCGGTGCACGGCTTTGCGGTGGACCTGGTCGTGGGCCTGGTCAGTTCCGCGCCCGCATGGTCCAACCTCGCAAGCCTGGCGTATGCGCGGCGCGCACAGGGCAGGCCGAAGGTTGCATTCCTTCAGCCGCTGCTGCTCGCGATGGCGATGTGCGTGGCCCTGCTGGCTCTGGTGCCGGAACGCGGCGTAGGCCTGGCTGCATTCCTGCTGCTTTACTGCGCGGCAAGGTTGCTGTGGGCCGGTGTCGACACCGTGCGCTCAGTGATCTGGAGCGTCAACTACCCGCGCCACCTGCGCGCGCGTGCCACCGGGCGCATCCTGGTGAATGGCTCGCTCGCGGTCGCCGCGGTAGGTCTCACGGTGGGCTGGCTGCTGGGGCAGGGTGGTGACTGGTACCGATTCGCGATCCTGCTGGCTTCATGCGCCGGACTAATGGGTGCGCGCGCCTTCAGTCGCTTCCGGGTCCGGCGCGAACGGAGCCTGCTCGAGGCAGAGCGGGTGCGGCTTGCGCAGGGCGCGAGCTTCAGTTTCGCCGGCATCCGGGAACTGCTGGTGCGCGACGCGGCGTTTCGGCACTACATGTACGCGATGTCGCTGTTCGGCGCGGGGCTGCTCACGTTGTCGCCGCTTATGGTGATATGCCTCGGCGACGTACTCGGGGCTTCGCCATTCGTGCAGGTCGCGGTGACTACTTCGCTGCCAATCCTGGTAGTCCCGTTCGCGATCCAGCCGTGGGCGCGGTACCTGGATCGTCAACACGTGGTGGTATTTCGCTCGGTGCACGGATGGGTCGGAACTTGTGCGGCGCTGCTGCTGGTTTCGGCAGTGCTGCTGCACGCGCCCCTGCTGCTCTGGCCCGGCGCGACGCTGCTCGGGATCTCGCTCGCGGCCGGCAGTCTCGGCTGGGCCCTGGGGCACAATGATTTCGCCCCGCGAGGGGAGGAGACGCGCTACATGGCGCTGCACGTGACACTGACCGGCGTGCGCGGACTGCTCGCGCCACCGCTCGGCATCGTGCTGTACCACGGACTCGAGGGCTGGCGGCCGGGGGCCGGTGCCTGGGCGCTGCTGATGCCGCTGGCGCTGGTCGCGGCCGGGGCCAGGGAGTTCAACGCGATGCGCAGGCTACGTGACATCCGCAGGTCGCCGACGTGACCTCGCGGCCGCCGAGGCCGCACAATATCGAAATCATCAGGAGTCCACGCATGACCCGACGCAAGGCTGACCCGCGCGCCTATTCGAGACTGGTATTCGATGGCGTCAAGCAGACGCCGAGTCGCGCGATGCTGCGCGCAGTCGGTTACACCGATCGAGATTTCAGGAAGCCCCAGGTCGGTATCGCGTCGACCTGGAGCAACCTGACGCCGTGCAACATGCACATCGACAAGCTGGCACATGCTGCGGCTGGCGGCGTGGATGCAGCCGGTGGCAAGAGCACGGTGTTCGGCACCATCACGGTGTCGGATGGAATCTCGATGGGCACTCCCGGCATGCGCTACTCGCTCGTGTCGCGAGAGGTGATTGCCGACTCCATAGAGACGGTCGCTGGTGCGCAGGGGTTCGACGGTATCGTCGCCATAGGCGGGTGCGACAAGAACATGCCGGGCTGCATGATGGCGATCGCTCGTCTCGACCGTCCCGCGGTGTTCGTATACGGCGGTACGATCCGGCCTGGGGACAAGCGTCGCGACATCGTGTCCGTGTTCGAGGCCGTGGGTGCCCATGCCCAGGGTGCGATTTCCGATCGGCAGCTCCGCGAAGTCGAACGCACCGCCATTCCGGGCGCCGGTAGCTGCGGCGGCATGTACACGGCCAATACGATGGCCTCGGCCATCGAGGCTCTTGGAATGAGTCTCGCCAACAGTTCGGCGCAGGAGGCCGTCTCGCGCAACAAGCGGCTGGACGCAGAGCGGGCCGGGCGTGCGGTAGTCGGCCTGGTCCGGCGTGGCATCCGGCCCTCCGACATACTCAGTCGCGAATCGTTCGAGAATGCCATCGTGGTGACGATAGCGCTGGCGGGTTCCACCAACGCGGTCCTGCACCTGCTTGCAATCGCGCACGCGGCTGGCGTGGCCCTGGAACTGGACGATTTCACGCGCATCGGTTCGCGGGTGCCGGTGCTGGCAGACCTGCGGCCGAGCGGGCGCTACTCGATGTCCGAGTTGATCCGAATAGGAGGGATCCAGCCGCTCATGAAGGAACTGCTGTCCGCGGGCCTGCTGCACGGCGATTGTCTCACCGTGACCGGGAAGACACTGGCGCAGAACCTGCGCCGCGTGAAGGCTTATCCGGCATCGCAGGACATCGTCCGGCCGCTGGCTGATCCGATCAAACCTGAGAGCCACCTGGTGGTTCTCTACGGCAATCTCGCGCCCGAAGGCGCGGTCGCCAAGATCACAGGCAAGGAAGGCCTGCTGTTCGAGGGCCGTGCGCGCGTGTTCGACGGCGAGGAGGCGACGCTGCAGGCAATTCTCGACGGTACCGTCGTCGCCGGTGACGTGATCGTGGTGCGATACGAGGGGCCGCGCGGCGGGCCGGGAATGCGCGAAATGTTGAGCCCGACCGCAGCCATCATGGGCAAGGGCCTGGGCGACAAGGTCGCACTCGTCACCGACGGCCGGTTCTCGGGCGGCAGCCACGGTTTTGTCGTCGGGCATGTATCTCCGGAAGCCGCGGTTGGCGGGCCGCTGGCCCTGGTCCGGGATGGGGATGCGATAAGCATCGACGCATCCGGCCGCACGATATCGCTGGCGATTTCCACGGTGGAGCTCGCGCGCAGGAAGAAGGCCTGGGTGCCGCCAAAGCCCTACACTACGCGGGGCGTTCTCGCAAAGTACGCGGAACTGGTGAGCAGCGCTTCGCTCGGTGCCGTCACCGATCGCAATCTCGGGACGGCTCGGGCTGTCAAGTGACCTGGCCTGCCCCAAAAAGCTATTGAGTTGGCCGTAAGGGGCCGGTACAGTTCGCCGCGCTTCCCCGGGGTTGCGACGGCGGACCGGCTCTTGTAGTGTCGCCAGTCCGAAGCGGGCGTTGACAGGAACGCCCAAAAAGTAGAACCGAATAAGGTCCCAGAGCAGCGGAGGGGACGTGGCGTACGATTACTCAATCGACGATCCGGCGAGAAACAGCAAGCGATCGCTGGCGTTCGTGCTGGTCGTCATCATCCACGTGTTCTTCTTCTGGGTACTCGCTTCCGGGCTCGGCGCCAAGGTCATCGAAGTCGTGATGGGTCCAGTCGAGACCAAGATCATCGACCAGAAGCCCGACGACGACAAACCGCCTCCGCCTCCCCCGGAAATCGACACGCCGCCGCCTTACGTGCCGCCGCCCGAAGTGTCGATCGAGATTGCAACGGACACGGGGCCGACTACCGCAATCACCAACGTGACCTCCGAGCGTCCTGTTGCGCCGGTTGCGCCGCCTCCGCCGCCGCCGAAAGCGGCGGAGGAGAAAAAGTCGTCCGTACCCCGCCTTCGACACAGGGCAGGGGCTCGCGAATCACCAAGCCGGACTACCCGCCGGCCTCACGGCGAGCGGGCGAAGCAGGCACCGTGACATTGTCAGCCCTGGTCCTCGAGAGTGGACGTATTGGCGAAATCAAGATTGTGAAGAGCAGCGGCTTCGAAAAGCTGGACGAGGCCGCCGTCAAGGATGTCCAGCGCAACTGGCGCTTCGTGCCTGGCAAGGAAGACGGCAAGCCCGTTTCCATGTGGCACACGTTCAATGTCATTTTCCGGTTAGAGGACTGACGCCCGTGCCCCGTGCCGCCGCGCAGTAAGTTCCAGGCATACGCAGACTGAATTATCTTGGAGGGAGTTCCCCATGGCCGCTGAAACGATCGCTGTAGACAACCCGTATGGAATCCAGGCTCTCTGGGCCCAGGGCGACTTCGTCGCCAAGGGCGTCATGGTGCTGCTGGTCATCATGTCGGCGTATTCCTGGTTCATCATCTTCACCAAGTGGTGGGAGCAGAAGCGGCTGTTGGGCCAGGCCAAGGAAGCCGACAAGAATTTCTGGGCCGCCGACAACATCAAGAACGGCGTCAGCAAGCTGACCGGCAAGGGCAACGTCTTCAAGGCGATTGCTTCCGAAGCGATCGACGCGGCCGAGCACCATGATTCGCGCATGACCGAGGAAGTCCCGCTGCACGAGTGGATCGACAACGTGATCGCGCGCGGTGTCGCCCGTATCGGCAATGCGCTGCAGACGCAGCTGCCGTTCCTCGCGACTACGGGCTCGACCGCCCCGTTCATCGGCCTGTTCGGCACCGTGTGGGGCATTTACCACGCGCTGGTCGCGATCGGCGTCGCCGGCCAGGCGAGCATCGACAAGGTTGCAGGCCCGGTTGGCGAGGCGCTGATCATGACGGCCATCGGCCTCGCGGTGGCGGTGCCGGCGGTGCTCGGCTACAACTACCTGCTTGGCCGCAACAAGGAGATCATGGAGCGCGTCAAGCTGTTCGCGTCGGATCTCGAGCAGGTGATCGTCAGCGGATCGCGGGTCCATGGCGCAGGCGCGCGCGTCCTCGGCGGCTCCCCCAAGAAGTAATCGGCTGAATCGAGCCGCCGGAGGCAGATACCATGGGCATGTCAGTTTCGACGGGCGGTGGCCCGTCCGGCGATGACAAGCCGATGTCGGAGATCAACACCACGCCCCTCGTGGACGTGATGCTGGTGCTCCTCATCATCTTCCTGATCACCGTCCCGGTGATCACGCAGTCGGTCAAGGTGGACCTGCCGAAGGCGGCTAACATCGCGACGCAGACCAAGCCCGAAAATATCAACATCGCAGTTGATGCCAGCGGCAATGTCTTCTGGAACACGGCAATGGTGCCGAACCAGGAAGCGCTGCTGAAGAGGCTGAAGGAAGTCGCGGTGATGGATCCTCAGCCAGAGGTGCACCTGCGCGGCGACAGGCAGACCAAGTGGGAGAACGTCGGCCGGGTGATCGTGCTGTGCCAGCGCAGCGGGATCCAGAAGGTCGGGTTCATCACCGAGCCGGACCGCGGCTACCGTCGCTGAAGCGACGGCCTCAATTCCTGGAGTCAGTCGAATGTCAATGAACGCAGGTGGTGACGAAGACGGGCCAATGATGGAAATGAACATGACGCCGTTGATCGACGTCCTGCTCGTCCTGCTCGTCATGTTCATCATCACCATCCCTGTGATGACCCACGCGGTGAAGCTCGACATGCCACGGGCCACCAACGCGCCTTCGCAGGTCGAGCCGGTGGTCATCAACCTCGAGATCGATTTCGACGGAACGGTGCTCTGGAACGGTACGCCGGTCCCGGATTTCGACACGCTGGACGCCTATTTCAACCGCGAAGCTGCCAACGATCCGCAGCCCGAGTTGCACATCTGGCCGAGCAAGCGGGTGGATTACGATGTCGTGGCCAGGGTGCTGGCGTCGGCCCAGCGCAATGGGCTTCTCAAGATCGGATTCGTGGGCAACGAGCAATTCATGTAGGCACGGCCGGTGCGGGCCTGTGTGCCCGCCGGCGGTCCCGTAATCAACGAGGCTGCCGGGGCGATGAGTCCCGGCGGCTTTTATCTTGAAAGGGGAGCACACGCTCCCAGTGAGGCGACCGATGAGGAAGGCAACGTACGTACTGAGCGCCGCGCTCGCGGTGTGCAGCGTGGCAGGTGCGACGGCGGCGTTGCTCCTCGTTCCCGCGACGGCGACCGCCGCGCAGCAGGTGGGTCCTGCCGTGGGCCAGTACCTCAAGGCCGCGCAGGACGCGATCAAGAAGAAGAACTGGAATGGCGCCCTTGCGTCGATCAAGCAGGCACAGGACGTCTCTGGCAAGACCGCGTTCGAGCAGTACAAGGTCAACGAATTGCTCTGGTACGTGTACCTGCAGCAGGGCCGTAACCTCGACGCGGCCCGGCTGCTCGAGCAGCAGATTGGATCCGGGCAGATGCCCGCAGGCGAGAAGGTCCAGCGCACCAAGACGCTGGCGCAGCTCTACTTCCGTGGTGATAGCTTCGGCAAGGCCATCCAGTACGCCGACCAGTACCTGAAGTCCGTGCCCGGCGACCAGGAGATGCAACTGCTTGTCGCCCAGGCCTATTACCAGCAGAAGGACTACAAGAACGCCATCGCGGCGGCCGACCGGATGACCGCGGGTGGCAAGCGACCGAGCGAGGATGTCCTGCAGCTCATGCTGCGTTCGAGCTACGAAATCAGCGACCCGGTCGGCACCGCCAAGGCGCTTGACCTGCTGCTCAAGTACTACCCGAGCAAGGACACCTGGCAGCGTGTACTCGACGGATACATATCCAAGACGAAGCACGACGATGAACTGTTGGCGCTGTATCGGCTCGCCGAGGACGTGGGTGGGCTCACCAAGGCCCGCCAGTACACCGACATGTCGCAGGGGCTCGTGGTCGCCGGCTTTGCGATCGAGGGTGAGCGGGTGATCCAGCAGGGGCTGACCGAAGGCGTGTTCCAGGGCGAGGACCTCAGTCGCGCCCAGCGCACTCTGCAGGCGGCGACGCGGCGCGCCGACATTGAGCGGCAGCAGCTTCCGAAGGCGGCCGCGACGCTTGCCGCGGCCAAGACAGGCATGCAGATCTACGAGGTCGGCAAGTTGTATTTCAGCGCTGGCGAGTATGCCAAGGCTACCCCCGTGCTGGCACAGGCACTTGCCAAGGGCGGGCTCGAGGATACGGACCGCGCCGAGATGCTGTACGGGATCGCGCTTTCCCGCCAGGGCAAGACAGCTGAGGCCAACAAGGCATTTGCCGCGATCAAGGATCCCCAGTTCGCGGAAGTCGCGAAGCTCTGGATCATCAAGGGTCGCTGAGCCCAGGCCGGCCGGGGGCAGCCCCGTGGCCTGATGGACTGGCCAGGAAAAAGGCCCCGCGGCAAAACCGCGGGGCCTCTTGATTTCCAGGGGCGCGGGCTGGATCAGCCAGCCGGTGCTTCTGCTGCGGCCGGAGCCGCCGCAGCCGCAGCCGATGAATCCAGGTAGAGTACCCATAGCCGCGTGACTGCTGCGAACTTGGGGTCCTTGACGGCGTCGAACGCAGCCCGTGCGTCGTTCGGCTTGCCGGAACGAACCAGGGCAATGCCCAGCAGCGCGTTTGCATCGTCGATATCCGCGACTCCGCCCTTGGCCAGGCCTTTCTGGACCGCGTCGGCGGCTTTGGCGTAGTCACCTGAGCTGAAAAAGAGCTTGCCGATGGCGACCATGTCGTTGCCGGTCTTCGCGTCCGCGAGAGCTTTCGCGGCACCAGGCAGTTCCTTGCTGTCCGTGGCAGCTCCCGCCCGATCCCGCTCGAGACTGGCCTTTGCTCGCGTCAGAGCCTCGCCGGTGAATACGTTGGCGGCCATGCCGCGCTCGAGGACTCCCGCTGCTTCTGCGGGGAAGCCGCCCGCGAAGAGTACGTTGGCCATCTCCGAATATTCGTCGGCCTTGTCCAGCGTCTTGGTCTGGTCCATCAGGCGGAAAAGCGCGCGCAGTTCCCGGTCGCCCTTGGTTTCG
Organism: uncultured Gammaproteobacteria bacterium; assembly: GCA_963732415.1. Lineage (GTDB taxonomy): Bacteria > Pseudomonadota > Gammaproteobacteria > Steroidobacterales > Steroidobacteraceae > RPQJ01. The sequence goes on along the minus strand of CAVSZK010000019.1, from coordinate 456,597 downwards.
TAGAGCTGGTTGGTGAGCAGGTCCTCCCAGTACTTCTTCTGGGGGTAGTTGCGGATCAGGGCCTCGATCGCCTGCATCGTGCCAGGCCGGTCCTTGAGCTCGAAGTTGCAGCGCAGGTTGATCAGCAGAAGCTGTTCGCTGGGTTTTGCTTCGCCCGCGGTGAGCTTCTGAACTGCTGCGCGCGCGCCCGCGTAGTCCTTCTCGAGGTAGTAGCTCTGGGCCACCAGCACGCCCATCTCGCGATCGCCCGGCACCGCTTCCAGGTAACGATTTCCAAATTCTGCGGCCTTTGGATAGTTTTCCGCCTTGTAGTAGAGCTGTGCGAGCGCCTTCAGTCGCTGCGGCACGTCGGCCGGCGGGACAAACCCTGAATTCACGGCCGCATCCAGCGCTGCGGCTGCACCTGCGAAGTCCTGCTTCTGCAGCAGCACGTTCCAGGTGAACTCGTCGATCATGAACGAGTCGTACGGCGTCTTGGGCTCGATTGCCCTGGCCTCCTGGATGTGGATCATGGCCTCGTCCAGGTTCTTGTCCGCGATCGCAGCCTGGGTAGCCTTCAGCGGTTTCATGATGCTGGAGCTGATTTTCTGGCCTTCCGCAGCGTAGGCTGCCGTCGGGGCCAGCATGCCCGTCGTTACACCAACGACGCCTGCGGCAGCCAGCGCCGCCATCAGTACCAGGTTCGTTTTTTTCATGTCTGTCCTCGCAAGGCTCGTACGGGTTATCGTGCTGGCATTGTAGCCGGAAGCCGCCGTGCCGCGCGCGCGAGGCGGTCCGGCGCCGGGTACGCCGCGTTGGGCGGGTGACCGGCTGCGTTGTACGGCCACGGATGGAGTGCGCTGAATGCCGTCGGACCCCCGCGTCGAGATCGTCGAAGTAGGCCCGCGTGATGGGCTGCAGAGCGAGCCCGTCGTCCTTTCGACCGGGTCCAAGGTGGAGTTCATCCGCAGGGCCATCGACGCAGGTTTGCGGCGCATCGAGGTGGCGAGCTTCGTAAACCCGAAGAAAGTGCCGCAGATGGCGGATGCCGAGGCGGTGCTGGCGGCCCTGCCGCCTGCGGGTGACGTGGTCTACGTCGGGCTGGTGTTGAACCGCCGCGGCTTCGAACGCGCTGCAGCGGCGGGGTGTAACGAGATCGGAATGGCCGTGATGGCCAGCGACACGTTCAACCGGCGCAACCAGGGTGTTTCCACCGAGGACTCGATTGCCGCATGGCTCGACATCGCAGCCGCGGCGAAGGCCGCTGGCATCCGCGCGCAGGTGACAATTTCAACTGCATTCGGCTGCCCGTTCGAGGGCGAGATGCCCGTGGCCCGCGTACTCGAGATTGCGCGACGCGTGTCTGTAGCGGAGCCGTACGAGATCGCACTGGCCGACACTATCGGTGTCGGAGTTCCAGCGCAGGTTGAGGAACTCGTGGGGCGTGTGCGCGAAGCAGTGCCCGGCGTTCGTCTACGCTGCCATTTTCACAACACGCGGAACACCGGGCTCGCGAATGCCTACGCGGCGGTGCAATCCGGGGTCGCGGCGCTCGATGCGAGCCTCGGTGGGATCGGCGGATGCCCGTTCGCCCCGGCCGCGACCGGCAACATTCCGACCGAGGATCTGGTCTACATGCTGCAGCGCTGCGGGTACGAGACCGGCATTTCGCTGGACGCAGCGGTCGCTGCCAGCAAATGGCTGCAGCAGGCGCTCGGCCACCCGGTGCCGGGAATGCTGGTCAAGGCTGGCGGCTTCCCGGGGTTCGCCGCATCGATGGCGTAAAAACCGGCCACGTTCCGGTGGAGCAATGCCATCCTGGCCACCCGGTTCCGGGCGAGGGCCGCACGGGTTTTCCGGTACAGTGTAGGCACCAAATCGCATCGAAAGGGCAACCTGGTGACTTACGCCGCCATAACGGGCTGGGGCAAGTGCCTCCCGCCGGCCGTCTTGACCAATGCCGACCTCGCAACCATCTTCGACACCAACGATGAGTGGATCGTCTCGCGCACCGGTATCCGTGAGCGTCGCATATCGCACGTAAAGCTCACCGATCTCGCGTACGTGGCGTCGATGCGTGCACTGGCAGCGGCGGGCATCGATGGTTCCGAGGTGGACCTGATCGTTTTCGGGACCTGCAGCTTTGATGACCAGGTGCCGAACCAGGCTTCCGGGATCCAGGTTCGAATCGGCGCAAAGAATGCGGCGTCCATGGACGTCAATACTGCCTGCACCAGCTTCCTGTATGGACTCAGCACGGCTACGGCCATGATCCGCACCGGCGTCGTGCGCAATGCGCTGGTGATCGGCGGCGAACTGATCAGCGCGTTCATGGACTGGAACAACCGTGGAGTCGCGGTGCTGTTCGGCGACGGCTGCGCCGCGGTGGTGCTGCAGGCCACCGACCGGGAGGAGGGATTGCTCGCCGAGCGCCTGGGCTGCGACAGCGATGCTCGCGATACACTGGTCGTGGAGGGCATGGGAACCCGTTACGCCGACCTCACGCGCCTGTACGGCGACACAAACTGGATTTTCGAAGGCCAGGAAATATTCAAGCGCGCGGTCATCGGCATGTCTGGCGCGTGCGCGGACGTGCTTGCGAAACGAAACGTCGCAGCGGACGACATCGACCTGGTGATCCCGCACCAGGCCAACCTCCGGATCATCGAGGCGGTTGCTAAGCGTGCGGGCATGCCGATGGAGCGCGTGTTCGTCAATGTCCATCGCTACGGCAACATGTCGGCGGCGACCGTACCCGTCGCGCTGGTAGAGGCGCTGGAGGAGGGACGCGTCGCGCCGGGAAACCTGTTGCTGCTGCCGGCGTTCGGCGCAGGACTCACGTGGTGCGCCCACCTGATTCGATGGGGCGATCGCGTCACGCCGCTCGGCACGTCGGAGGTCGAGCTTCCGCCCTGTGGCGAAACGGCGCTGGAAATGGTGACGCGCTACAGGCAGCGCAAGGCCGCCGCGACCGCGGCCTGAGGGCGCGCTCGCGGTGTAAATGTGCCGGGCGCGGCCGCGTGCGGCGAGGAACGAGCTTGTCGGCGAGACCACCGGTCCACACGGCGCTGCTGCAGATTCACTTCTGCGTCGTGCTGTGGGGTTTCACCGCGATTCTCGGCAAGCTGATCAGCCTGCCGGCGCTGCCGCTGGTCTGGTGGCGAATGCTGCTGGTCGTGGCCGCCATCGCGCTCTGGCCGCCGGTCTGGCGCGCGCTGCGCACGACTGACATCAGGACGCTGCTGCTGTTCTCCGGCGCCGGCGTCATTGTGGCGCTGCACTGGCTGACGTTCTACGGTGCGATCAAATTGTCGAATGCGTCAGTGGCCGCCAGTTGCATGGCCATCGCGCCAATCTGCATGGCGGTGGTCGAACCGTGGATCGCCAGGCGAGCCTTCGACCCTCGCGAACTGCTGATCGGCATCGTCGCGTTGCCGGGCGTGGCGCTGGTTGTTGGCGGGACGCCCGAGGCCATGCATGCCGGAATCCTGGTGGGGGGCCTGTCGGCGTTCCTGGTCGCGATTTTCGGCTCGCTGAACAAGCGCATCGTCGAGCGCGCTGCACCACTTCTGATGACATGGGTCGAGCTCGCTGCCGGCACGGCATTCCTGAGCGTCGTTGCGTTGCTGATGCCCGGGCCCGGGCCGGCATTTCCGTTGCCCGACGGCCGGGACTTCGCACTGCTCGCGACGCTGGCCATTGCCTGCACGCTGCTGCCCTTCACGCTCTCGCTGCACGCGCTGCGGCACACCAGCGCGTTCACGGCTCAGTTGGCCATCAGCCTGGAACCAGTGTACGCGGTGCTGCTTGCCATCGTGCTGCTCGGCGAGCAGCGTGAACTTTCCGCGTCTTTCTACCTGGGCGTCGCGCTGATCGTAGGCTCGGTGCTGGTGCACACGCTGATCAAGCTGCGTGGTTCCGCGCCCTGAGCCGGGCGCGACGCAGTCTCCACGCCAGGAGTACCGCCAGCACGGCGGAGTACAGCAGCGGTTCGCGCCAGTCGGCTTTGACCTGCCACCAGTAGTGCACGCAGCCGAGGATCGCAGCCGGATACACCAGGCGATGCAGCCGATGCCAGCGGCGGCCGAGGCGCCTCATCCAGCCGTTGGTCGATGTCACGGCCAGCGGCAGCAGCATCAACAGCGACGCAAAGCCTACGGTGATGTAGGGACGCTTCGCGATGTCCGCAATGATGGCGCTGCCATCGAACCAGCGGTCGAGTACCAGCCAGTTCGCGAAGTGCAGGACGATGTAGGTGAACGAGAAGAGCCCGAGCATGCGCCTGAGACCCATGATCCACGGCACGCGCATGGTTGAGGCCAGCGGCGTGACGCACAGCGTTGCGAGCAGTAGCCGCAGTCCCCACTGCCCCAACTGGTCCTGGAGTTCGTCCACGGGGTTGGCTCCCAGTCCTGCGCCGGCGATTCCAAAGGCGCGAGCCGCCAGCCAGGCGAGCGGCATCGAGCAGAGCAGGAAGAACAGGGGCTTCGCGTGGCGCCGCACGATCTAGAAGTTTTTCGCCAGGTCCATGCCGCGGTACAGGCCGGCGACCTGTTCCTCGTACCCGTTGAACATCAGCGTCGGCTGGCGCGGCGAAAAGAGCCCGCCGCCAAGGCGTCGTTCCGTAGCCTGGCTCCAGCGGGGGTGGTCCACGGTCGGGTTGACGTTCGCGTAGAAACCGTACTCCCGCGGGGCCGACCGGTTCCACGAGGTCGGCGGCTGCTTTTCGGTGAAGCGGATCTCGACGATCGACTTGATGCTCTTGAACCCGTATTTCCATGGCACGACCAGCCGCAAGGGCGCGCCGTTCTGGTTCGGTAGCACCTGGCCGTACAGGCCCACGGCGAAGATCGTAAGCGGGTGCATCGCCTCGTCCATGCGTAGTCCCTCGACGTACGGCCATTCGAGTACCGGGAATCTCTGCCCCGGCATCTCCGACGGTCTCTCGACCGTGGTGAAAGCGACGTATTTCGCCCGCGATGTCGGCTTGAACCGGCTCAGCAGGTCGCCCAGCGGAAATCCGACCCACGGAATGACCATCGACCAGGCCTCGACGCAGCGCAACCGGTAGATACGCTCCTCCAGCGAGTGCGGCCTCAGGATGTCCTCCAGCGTGAACGTGCCGGTCGCGTCTGCCTCCCCGGCGACTGTCACGCTCCAGGGTTTCGCGCGAAACGAGCCGGAGCGCCGCGACGGGTCGTCCTTGCCGGTGCCGAATTCGTAGAAGTTGTTGTAGGTCGTGATCTCTTCGAAGGAATTCCGGGTTTCGGAGGTGCTGTAGCGCTTGCTGCTCGAATATTTCAGCGGTGCCCCGGCGAGAGCAGGGCCGGGGGAGAGTCCGCCAAGCACCGCTGCCCCGAGCCCCGCCATCAGTCGTCGCCGGTCGAGATAGACGTGCTGCGGGGTGATTTCCGAGGGGGGGATCTGGGGGATGGTGGAATTTCTGCGCATGCTGCCTCGCTCGTGCCCATTTGGGGGTCTCGACTACACAGACCGGGGATATCCCCGTTGCGTTACACACGCATTCCTGGATCCTGGCGAAACCTCGCCCGAACGGGCTGCCATGGATGGTGGCGTCGCTTGACGGGGACCGCAAGCGGAATGGGACGGCGCTAATCGTCAACGATCGAGGGTACTGGCCCCTCCGTGACCCGGGCTACTGGGCAGCGGCGAGCGCCACCGGTTCGCCGAAGCTGCCGCCCAGCACCAGGTACAGGTTCACCCGCTGGGACAGTTCGTCGCTGCGCGCCCGCAGGTAGTTCACGCGGGCCGCCTGGACCTGCTGCTGCTGCTGCTGGACGCCGCGCATGTCCTGGCGACCGACCCGGTAGGCCTGCTGGTCGTACTCCAGCGCCTTTTGCTGGTCGTCCAGCACCTGTCCAAGGATCGCCACGCGCTGCGACAGGATCTGGGACGCCGACAGCGAGTTCTCGACGTCGCCCAGCGCGCGCAGCACCTGGCTGCCATAGCGTGCGACGGCTTCCTTCTGCTCAGCCGTCTTCAGCTCGACCTGGGCCCTCAAGGCTCCGCCATGGTAAAGCGGCGCAAACAGTGTCCCGCCCGCGCCACCGCTCGGGTTGCTGTAGTCGTCCTTCAGCTGCAGCACGTCGCTGCTCAGCGAGGCCACGCTGGCATTCAGTCGAATCGTGGGCAATTGCGCGGCCTTGGCCTCGCCGATGCGATTGAACGCCGCCGCCACACGACGCTCGGCGGCAATTATGTCGGGGCGCCTTTCCAGCATGTTCAAAGGCATGCCGACCGGCACCGGTCCCGGCATCGCCGGAAGCTCGGCCGCAACCGAGAGTTCGGCGGCTGGATAGCGGCCGAGGATGGTCTCGAGCGACCTCACGGCCTGCTGGTGCGCAAACCTGGCCTGGCGCGCCGAGTCCTCCATCGTGCCGAGTCCTGCCCGGGCGATGGCGACATCTTTTTCGCTGCCGTTGCCCACCCGCTGGCGATCCTGCGCCAGAGAGACGAGGCTGCGCGCCGACGTGGCCATCGACTCCGCGGCTTCGAGCTGCAGTTTCGTCTCGATGGCCATGAACCAGCTGCGGGCAACCTGGGCTGCCAGCGACTGCCGGGCGAACTCGAAATCCGCCTGCGCCGATGCATAGTTGTCGTCCGCCGCATTGCGCCCATAGCGCAACCGCCCCCAGAGGTCAGGCTCCCACGAGACGCCGAGCATGATGCCGCTCAGCGCAGACGAAAGGTCGGATCCGCCGCCGGCCTTCACGCCGCCGGTGCCGAGCAGGTTGAACCACGGCAGCAGTTGGGCCTGCGCCGAGTGGGCATAGGCCGCCGCCTGCTCGACCTGCGCCCCGGCCGCCCGCAGGTCGGGGTTCCGGGCGATGGCTTCGTTGACCAGCGCGGTGAGCTGGGGATCGTCGAACGTCGCGAGCCAGTTGTCGCTGATCGCTGCCGCAGCCGCAGCCGCGTCGGCGCCGGTGATGTCGGCGGCGGCCCAGGTGGCACGGACCTCGGTGCCCTGCAGCGCGTCCTTGCGGACCTCGTCAGGCTTCGGAGGCGCCTTGACCGCGCAGGCAGCGAGCCCCGCAATGCAGGCCGCAGCGACGAAGAAGTTTCTGGAGCCCATGGCGCCCATCAATGCAGCTTGAGAACCAGCCAGTCGAGCTTGGCGCCGACACGCATGAACACCTTGCGGAGAATGTGGATCATCTCGCCCTTGTTGGTGTAGACGGCGCCATTACCGCGCGCGCCCGGAGCCAGGAACAGCTCCGCGTCTTCGCCGGTTGGCTTCAACTTGACGGCGAGGCGCTGCTCCGGGGCCGGACCGTAGCCCGTGTTCGGCAGCATGCCGCTGATCGGCAGCTGGCCCTGTGCCGTCGCCCAGATGATGGCTTCGACTTCGGCCTTGATGATGCGCCCCGGATAGGTCTTGACCGCGAATTCCGCTTCATTGCCAGCCTCGATCTCGCGGACTTCGTTCTGCGCGAAGAATGCCACGACCCATTGCTCGTTCTCGATGAAGGTCATCGCGGGAAACGCCGGGAAAGGCACGGTCATCACGCCGGGCCTCAATGCCAGCGCCACCACGGTCCCGTCGGCCGGCGCGTACTGCACGGACTCCTGGAGCTGCCACTGCGCATCGGCAAGCTGCGCCTGGGCCTGCGCGATCTGGGCCAGTACCTGCGCCACTTCCTGCTGCACGCCGGCAGGTGTCTTCGCAGCCAGGTTCTCCTGGACCTGGGCCACGTTGGCTTGCGCGGACTGCAGGTCGTTCTGGTACTTCGCTACGTCGGTCTGTGCCTGCTCCAGGTCGAAGCGATTGCCGGCGCCCGTCTTCAGCAGTTCCTGGTACTCCTCGACGCGCTTGCGCGCGAGCGTCAGTTGCGTGGTAGCGACGCCCTGCTGGCTCATTGCCTGCTTGAGTTGTTCGCCGAGGTTGCGGGCATTGGCATTGGCCGACACCAGCTTGGCGCGCAGCTGCCCGAGGTTCGCCTCCGCGGACTGGACCTGGATCTGGAACGGCACCGGATCAAGCTTGAACAGCACGTCGCCTTTCTTGACCGCCTTGTTCGGCTCGACCGGGACCTCGATGACCTTGCCCGCTATGCGCGAATTGATCGGCACGACGTAGTTCATGACCCGGACGTCGGCAGACGAGGGTGCGTAGATGTTCAGGAACAGGATCAGGATCGTGATCCCGATGACCGGGATCGTGACCGTAATCACCTGGCTGGTGATGTTCCACGGCAGCCACTTGAACTTGAAGAAGACCAGCCAGGCGAAGAAGGAGTAAATCAGCAGCAGCAGGATTTCCATCAGCCTCGAGCCTCCTGGCTGGCTTGCGCCTCGAGGTGGGCGAGGCGCTCGCGCAGCCTCGCAATCTCCTCGTGAGCGGCGCCCGTCGCCGCCCCAGCAGACCCGGGCGTCGCCGCGGTGCCATGCTCCTCGTCCGCGACGTCAGTGCCGTAGGCCATCTTGTACATGACGGGCTTCGAGTACGCCCACAGCCACGCGAGAGGCCACAGCAGCCCGCCGAAGACCAGCGAAAGCAGGCACAGCACCTGTATGGCCTTCGCCTGCGGGTGCCGCTTTTTCTCAGCGACCTTCTCGGGGAGGATGTGCACCAGCCAGAACACCGCGATGCCGACGATCGGGACGATCACCAGCACGACCCAAGCGAGCACGTCCGCGGCCGTGTCCAGCGCCTCGCCCTTGAACATCGAGGCATGCGAGTGCGTGGAGGACAGCGCCATCGCCAGGCCCAGGGCTATCCCGCGAGCCGTTGATTTTCGCCGATCCGAGGATGAGATCATGTGCGATTCCCTGGAACGATCCGATGTCAGTAATCAGCCGCCGAGCGCGATGGCCATGACGACGAGCGCTGCTCCGAAGAGCAGGAACACGAGCCCGGTCAGCGCGGGCCGGGCGGTAGTGTATCGCGCCCATGAGAATCCCGCCCAGAAGAGCAGGGCGAGCAGGATGGCGTTGGAGACGCGCAGCGCCAGGAACGCGTCGTCGATGAACACGAACGGAAGAGCTGCGGGCAGGCTGGCGAAAAAAACCAGCAAGAAGCTCGCGATGCCGCCCATCACGTCGTTGCGCGTGATCGGGTTTGGCGGAATTGCGCCTTTCCGGACCTGCTCCATGATGCGAACGTAGAGCTTCTGGCGTTCGTCGGGGGTCATCACCTTTTCAATGACGTCGTCCAGCTCGCGAGCCACGAGTTCTACGGCATCGGCGTCATTCGTGGAACCACGAACCAGTTGCACCACGCGCCGCCGGCGACCGCGCTCGAACAACTGTCCGAGCACGTAAAAGACGCCGTCGATGACGCCCCAGGCAATGTTGCAGCCGATGGTCGCTATGAGAAGCGTCCGCGCCCCTTCTGCGCCTTCTTGCTGGATCGTGAGCCCGGCGCCCAGCGTGAACGTGAGTGTCATGATCAGGCCGAACAGGATCTCGCCCAGGCTGGTGGCAGGATCGAGGTACTTGTTGACGAATGACGTGCGAATTGACATGGGCAACGACTCGTACGCGTAGTTTGGCGGCCATACTAACGCGCTCCCAGTCGCCAGACCCACCCGCGGATGGGGGGCTTTGGCAGGCTTCCGGTTGCCTATCGGAATCCGGGAATGGCAGCCACCGTAGTTTCCGCAGGCCTGCCCGAACGCGCATCGCTCGCGACCGGGCCTGCGCATCATGGTTTGCTGCCCCGAGCAAGCGCTCGCGGCCGCCTTGCCACCGGCGGTCCCTCGGCATAGGTTTAGGCGGGCCGGGTGGGAACAGGCGCCGTTGCCCTCACCGTAGACGGGCGGCGGCAGCCTTGAATCGGGGGTAGCGACGTGACGAATCCAGGGGACCGAGATACTTCATCCAGCCTCGTCCGCCGGCTGTCAGGGCCGGCGCGGCATCGGTTCCAGCAGCAAGTCCGGGAGCGCCTGGGCTGGAATCGGCTTTACCGCGCGGTCAGCTACCTGCGCTCGACCTTGTGGGTCGTGCCAATCCTGGCCGTCATTCTCGAACGCCTGGTACACCGGGTCATCAACTGGCTGGGCGGGTGGGTTACCTGGGACATGACCGGCCTGGGGTTGGCTGGCGCCCAGGCCATGTTCAGCACGGTCATTACGCTGACGCTGTCCTTCATCGTCTTCACGTTCGGTTCCCTGCTGGTGGCGATTCAGGTCGCCAGCGGCCAGATGACGCCGCGCATCATCGCGACCACGCTGCTGCGGAACAGCGTCATCAAGTACACGGTGGGCCTGAACGTGTTCACGATGTTGTTCGCCATCGGCGGACTGAATCGCACGGCGGAGACGGTCAACCAGCTGACGGTGTCGCTGGCAGCGCTGCTCGGCATCGCCAGCCTCGCGTCGTTCCTGTTCCTGATCGATTACACGGCCCGGCTGCTGCGCCCGGTGCGCATCGTGTCACTCGTCTGCGACGAGGGCATGGAGGTCGTGCGGGGCGTGTATCCGCGCGAGGGCTCAGAGGGAGAGCCGGTACCTGCAAGCGCGATCGGCAAGATCGCGCGGGTTGTACTCCATAAAGGCCGATCGGAAAGCTTGCTCGCGGTCGATATTGATCGACTGTTGGCCGAGGCGAGACACGCCGATGGAGTCATCGAGGTCGTGCCGCAGGTCGGCGACTTCGTGGCTGCGGAGGAGCCGCTCTTCAACCTGTACGGCGGCGCGGCGGCGATCCCCGATGACGTACTCAGGGAGGCTGCCGCCTTCGGTCCGGAGCGCACCATGGAGCAGGACCCGATGTTCTCACTGAGAATCCTGGTGGACATCGCCCTCAAGGCCTTGTCGCCGGCGATCAATGACCCGACGACGGGAGTGCTTGCCCTCGACCAGATCCACCGGCTGCTTCGGCTGGTCGGCAGGCGACGCCTCCACGATGACACGATCCACGATGCCGCGGGTCGAACGCGGCTGATTCTCCGCACACCCAACTGGGCCGACTTCGTGCACCTCGCGTGCTGCGAGATCCGCGCCTGCGGTGCCAATAACCTGCAGATCGCGCGTCGCATGCGGGCGATGCTGGACAACCTGATTTCCACACTTCCGGAGTCGAGGCATGCGGCTCTGCGGCAGCAACTCGACCTGCTCGACCGCGCGATTCGCGAACACTACCCGTTCGCTGAGGACCTGGCGCTCGCGCACATCGCCGATTCCCAGGGACTCGGAGGCGCTGCCATCGGCGGCACCCGGGCCTGACCGGGGGCCAGGATGCCGAGCCTGGTCCCGGAATGGTTCCTGTCGGCGTTCGCCCTCGCGACCGTTTTCACGGTCATGCTCGACGTTGGTCTCGGCGTGGTGCCGGGCGAGCTTCTTTGGTTGTGGCGTCGGCCCGCCCTGGTGCTGAAGGCGCTCTTCGCGGTGCTGGTAGCAGTACCTGCAGTCGCGATGGCCGTCGCACGCCTGCTCGACTTGCCGAGAGCGGCGGAGGTCGGGCTCATGGTCATGGCGATCTCGCCGGGAGCGCCGGTCGCCTTGCAGCGCTCGCTCTCGTCGGGAGGGCACCGTTCGTTTGCGCCGGGCCTGCAGGTGACGGTGGCCCTGCTGGCGGTGGTGTCGATGCCGGTGTCGATCGCCGTGCTGAACCTGGTTTATTCGGGCAGCGCGAACGTGGAGCCGATGCAGCTGATGAGGCAGGTCTTCATCGCCCAGTTGCTGCCACTCGGGATCGCTATCGGGCTCGGACGCATTTACCCGGCAGCTGCGGCGTGGCTCAAGCCGCGGCTGGACCGAACCTGGAAAGTGCTGATCAGCATGCTTGCTGTCCTGGCGATCATCGGCTTCTGGGGCGCCATGATGAGGGCCGGGGCGCTCGTGGCCACGGCAGCGTGCCTGACCACCCTCGGCGCCATTGCGGTCGGGCACCTGCTCGGCGGGCCTGATCCCGCGACGCGCACCGCCGTTGCGATCAGCAGCTCGGCCCGCAACCCTGGCCTGGCGCTGCTGGTGGTTGCGGTGAACGGCGCGCCGCTAGGAGTAAAGATCACCGTCCTCTCTTACATCATCGTCTCGGCGCTGACGATACTGCCCTACATGTTCTGGCGCCGCCGCCAGGTCGGGGATCCCGTGTCCTGACGGCCGGCGGGGAACCTCGGATGCCGGCTGCGAGCGACGCTGGGAGGCGCCTGCAGCGAGCGGTCGGCGGAGATACGAAGTGCGCATCTGTCGCAACAAAACGAGATTCCGGATGCCTGGTTTGGGCGTAGATTCGACCGCAGATAACGAACTCGGCCCGCAGGAGGAGCATCCGCAATGAACGCCGTCAGCAGTGAATTCGCGAGAGTCCCACCAGGCACTCCGGTGGACGCAGCGGCAGCCACGGCGCTGTCGGCCCAGGAACTGGCGATCGAGAGCGGTGCAAGGGCCCTGAATGGCAACATCAGCGATCGCGTGTTGCGAATTTTCGATGCGATCCGCGGCTATGGCAGCCCGCGCGTCACGCTCGACCGCGCGCTGTACTTCACCGAGTCCTTCAGGACGACGGAAGGCCAGCCACTGGTGCTGCGCTGGGCGAAAGCACTCAAGCACGTGGCCGAGAACATCCCGGTCACGATCTTCGACGACGAACTGCTGGTGGGCCGTCCGAACACCTGGCTCGGACGCTATGGGCTCGTGTACGGCGAGCTCGATGGCAGCCTGCTCAAGGCGGCCGTCGAGGCCGCCCTGAAGCAGCAGGGACAGAAGGGCGCGGTGGTCATCACCGACGAGGACCAGCGCGCCATCGAGGACGTGCTGCACCCGTACTGGAACGGCAAGGACTTCGGCGCGAACTTCGTGCGCGCGCTGCCGGAGCCGACCCGCTTCTTCTTCTTCGGCCCCGACCGTAGCAACGCGTCGACGGCCACGGGCGTCGGAATGTGCACGGCGGTGTGGCGGCACTCGCAGAACTGGGCCCACGACTTCGCCAAGGTGCTGAACAAGGGCTGTGCCGGCATCAAGGCGGAGGCCGAGGCGCGCCTCGCGGCGATCGAGGACCCGCACGACGTGGTCGAGAAGAAGCCGTTCCTCGAAGCCATCGTCAACACCTGCGACGCAATGGTGAGCTGGGCGCGCCGCTATTCGGCAAAGGCCGCGGAGATGGCTGGACGCACTTCGGACCCGCAGCGCAAGCGTGAGCTCGAGGAGATCGCGGCAGTCTGCGCGCACGTGCCCGAACACCCGGCCCGTACGTTCCGCGAGGCGCTGCAGGCGCAATGGTTCGCGCAGATGTTCTCGCGCCTCGAGCAGAACATCGGCGGCCAGGTGAGCCAGGGCCGCATGGACCAGTACTTCTACGCCTTCTACAAAAAGGACGTGGAAGAAGGCCGACTCGCCAAGGAACAGGCGGAAGAACTCCTGCAGTGCCTCTGGCTGAACATGATGCAGAGCACCGAGATCAAGCTGTCGCCGACCGCGGCGGCGAGCATGGAAGGCTTCGCGCACTTCGAGCAGATCACGATCGGTGGGCAGACACCCGATGGGCGCGATGCGACCAACGAATTGAGCTACGTGATGATCGATTCCGCGCGGCCGCTGCAGTCGAGCTATCCCGAGCTCGCCGCGCGCATCCACGCCAATACGCCGGAGCGCTTCCTGCATGCGGTGGCAGAGGCGATCAAGGACGGCAAGGGCACGCCGAAGGTGCTGAACGACGAGCAGATCGTGCCGTTCTATCTGGCCAACGGCGCGACCGTGGAGGAAGCGCTCGACTACGCCGGTTCCGGCTGCATCGAGTCGCGCCTGGTGAATCGCGAGACCCATGTCACGGGAAACTCCGGGATTAATTACGGCTCGGTCATGGAGATGACGCTGCGCGACGGGCGCATCAAGACCTGGAAGGACGCCCAGTTCGGCCTCCACACCGGCGATCCGCGCCAGTTCGGGAGCTACGATGAGGTGTGGAAGGCATTCTGTGTCCAGCTCGAGCACGTCATGCGCCACATGATGACTCAGCAATACGTGGCGCTCGCACTGAAGCCACGCCATTTCGCCGCGCCATTCGCCTCGATGCTCCACGATCTTGCCACCAAGGCATGCATGGACCTGCACCGGCACGGCGAGTACATCCCGGGCGGCATGGACCTCTCGTGCATCGAGTCGATCGGCAAGGGCACCGCCGTCGACTCGCTAGCGGCAATCAAGCACCTGATATACGACACGAAGAAGCTCAGCTGGGACCAGCTGCTCGAGGCGATCGAGTGCAACTGGGAGGGCAAGGAAGTGATCCGCCAGCTGTGCCTCAATGCCCCGAAGTACGGCAACGGCATCGACTGGGTGGACCAGATTGGGTTCGACATCGAGCGCTTCATCCTCGACTTCATCCACCGGCACCCGAAGCCGCACGGCCAGTCGTTCATGCTGCGCTGCATTCCGGTGACGATCCACGTGCCGATGGGCCGGGTCGTGTGCGCGACGCCGAACGGGCGCCCTGCCGGCGAGTACCTGTCGGAGGGCATCTCGCCTTCGCACGGCATGGACGTCAATGGTCCCACCGTGTCCATGCGTTCCATGTCCAGGGCACGCTGCCTGGGCTACAAGGAAAAGGCCGCCGACCTCATCAACATGAAGTTCACGCCGCAGACCGTGGCGGGCGAGGAGGGCACCAGGCGCCTCATGCAGCTGATTCGCAGCTGGTGCGACCTGAAGCTCTGGCACGTGCAGTTCAACATCCTGAACCGCGCGACGCTGCTCGCCGCGCAGAAGGACCCGGAAAAGTACCGCAACCTCGTCGTGCGCATCGCCGGCTACTCGGCCTACTTCGTGGATCTCTCGCCGATGCAGCAGGCCGAGATCATCGCGCGCACCGAGGAGCAGATGAGCTGACCGGGACGGGCTGAAACATGAACGCGGTCACCGGGCTCGTTTTCAACATCCAGCGATTCTCGACGGATGACGGGCCCGGTATCCGCACGACAGTGTTTCTGAAGGGTTGCCCGCTGCGCTGCAAGGCCTGCAGCAATCCCGAGGGCTTGAGCGCCAAGCCGCAGCTCATGTACCGGGCGTCGAAGTGCATCGGCGTCGCGCAGTGCGGCTACTGTCTGCCCAAGTGCCCGCAAGGAGCGTTGAGCACCGGTCCTGACGGCAAGGTCGTCGTCGATTTCGCGAAGTGCATCAGCTGCGGCCAGTGTGCGGACGTGTGTCCGTCGAAGGCCATGGAAATCGTCGGCCGGCGCATGACCGTGGACGAGGTGCTCGCCGTCGTCGAGGCCGACGAGGCGTTCTACTCGCGATCAGGCGGCGGCATCACGCTGTCGGGGGGCGAGGTCCTGCGACAGGGGAAGTTCGCGCGGGCGCTGCTCCAGAAGGCGCAGCGCCGCGGTCTCTCGACGGCGATCGAGACCTCGGGCATGGGTCGCTGGCAGTCGCTCGAGGCGCTGCTGCCGTTCCTCGACATCATTCATTACGACATCAAGTGCCTCGACTCCGAGCGCCACCGCCGGTTCACGGGTGTCCCGAACGAGCTGATCCTGCGCAATTTCCGCAAGCTCTGTGCCGTGTTCCCGCACGATCGCATCGTCGTGCGCACGCCGTTCATCCCCGGCGTGAACGGCACACTGGAGGACGTGCGCGCGATCGGCGAGTTCCTGAAGTCCATCGGCGACGACCTGCATTACGAGCTCCTGCCGTACCACCGCTACGGTGAGTCGAAGTACGGGTATCTCGGCATGCAGGTGCCGATGACCGGCATCGTGCCGACCGAAGAGGAAGCGGCGATTCACGCGGAACTCGCGCGCTACCGGACAAGGGAGCGGGCGACGGTTCCGTTGTCGCCAGCACAGGGAACGCCGCTTCTCGACCGGTTCCGCCCGGGTTCGACATCCTGAGCCGCCGCCGACGGCGCTGCGGTCGGCGTGCTGGCCTCAGTCTGGCCGATGTTACCAAAAGAGAGTAAAAAGCAACTAAAGGCGAATTGCTCGCGTGGACCCTTGGTAATACTGGCGCCCTCTACACAGCACCCCAGGACGCCAGCCATGTATTTCGACGACGACGCCCTGCTTCCAGAGACCCAGGACGAACTGATCATCACGGTCGCGCCGTATGGCCCCGAGTGGACGCCGAGCGATTTCCCCGAAGACATCCCGGTCACCATGGACGAACAGGTCCAGAAGGCGGTGGACTGCTACAACGCCGGTGCCACCGTGCTGCACATCCACGTCCGCGAGGCGGACGGCAAGGGCAGCAAGCGCCTGTCCATGTTCAACGAGCTGATCGCACGTATCCGCGACAAGGTTCCGAAGATGGTGCTGCAGGTCGGCGGCTCGATCTCGTTCTCGCCGGAGG
Organism: uncultured Gammaproteobacteria bacterium; assembly: GCA_963732415.1. Classification (GTDB taxonomy): domain Bacteria; phylum Pseudomonadota; class Gammaproteobacteria; order Steroidobacterales; family Steroidobacteraceae; genus RPQJ01. Next base: position 440,371 of record CAVSZK010000019.1, on the reverse strand, counting down.
GCGAGGGCGACCAGGCGAAGTGGCTTGGCTACGACTCGCGCCACCTGCTTGCGGACCTCACGCCGAAGCCCGACCAGGTAACGATCGCGATCAACTCGCTGCAGATGAACATCACCGAAATCATGACCGCAGACGACGTCGCGGGCACGCAGTTCGAGAGCCCGGCGGTCAGCAAGGCCTGGGCCGACATGGTCATCGATGCCACGCCGACGTTTTATGTCGAGCACCTGAAGCGCCTGCGCGAGAAGGGAATCCAGGCCTACTTCATGCTCGCCAACACGCCGCAACTCGAGACGGTCGAGCGCCTGATCCGCCGTGGCCTGTACATGGGCCCGCTCAATCACTGCTACGTCGCCATCGGCGGCGGAGCCTCGGGCCCGGACCCGTTCGCGATGATGGACTACATCCGTCGCTCGCCGCAGGGTGGCGTATTGCAGCTCGAGACCATCATGCGCAGCGGTCCGCCGATGATGGCCATGGCGATCGCGATGGGCCTGCACGTGCGCGTCGGCATCGAGGACAACATCTGGCGGCGCAAGGGCGAGAAGTTCACGTCGGTGCAGCAGGTGGAGCAGATGGTGCGCATGTCGCGCGAGCTCGGCCGCGACGTCGCTTCAGCGGATGACGCGCGCCGGATCCTCAAGATCGGCACCTGGTACGACAGCGTGGACGAGACGCTCGCCGCCCTCGGCATGACTCCCAGCCGCAAGCCGGGACAGCGGGGGTTCCTTGCCCGGTAAGCGCAGAAGGGCGCCGACTGTCGTCGGCCTCGCGCGCGGTGCGCCCGTGCGGGCTCCGCGACCCGGGCCGGCGTCTGGCCCGGCGGACAAGGGCTGCCCGGTCGGCGCGCTGTCCGAGGTGCCGAACCTGATGCGCGATGCCGGCCACGATTCCTGGGAGTTGCTCGAATCCTTCGGCGTGACCCAGGCCATGATGGCGAAGCCGATGACGCCCGTGCCGCTTGCCCTGCACGGACAGATCATGCAGGCGGCGGCGGATGCGACCGGACGGGATGACTTCGGGCTGCTGATCGGCCAGCGCGCCACGCTGGAGAACGCCGGTCCGCTGCGCCTCCTCGTGCACAACGCGCGCACGATGCGGGAAGCCGTGGAAGCTCTCGTTCGCTACCAGGGACTGTGGTACCACGGCATCGGCGTCGACATGACCTGCGACCAGGGCTACGCGTGTATTTCGGTCGCCCTCGATGGGAAGTTCCCCGGCCGCGACCAGCTGATGACCGGATACCTCGCCGCGCTCGTCAAGCACCTCGAGGGGATCTTCCCGCGCAACTGGCGGCCGTCGCAGGTGCACATCTCATATCGCAGGCCGCGGATGGCCGAGCAGTACGCGCGATTCTTCCGGGCGCCGGTGCTCTACGACCAGCCGCGGCACGCCGTGTTCTTTGCGGAGTCGGTGCTCGAGGAGATCCGGCCCGGCTCCCAGGAGATGCTGGACTCATTCCTCCGCGAGTACATGCGAGAACTCGAGGCCCGTGAGCAGCCGGACTTCGTGTCGCGCGTGAGGCACGTGATCGAGAACCTGCTCGCGAGCGGGGAGTGCTCGGTGGTGCGTGTCGCAGAGATGTTCGCGATCCACCGCGTCACGTTGCACCGTTACCTGCGGGAGCAGGGGACGACCTTTGAAGACTTGCTCGACGACGCGCGTCGCAACCTTGCATCGCGCATGCTCGAGCAGACCGACCTGCCGGTGGGGGAGATCGCCGCGGCGCTCGGCTATGGTGCGCCGGGGAGTTTCGTGCGTGCGTTCAAGCGCTGGCACGGCGTGACGCCGGGCGCCGGCCGCAGTCGCCGGCCGCCGATCGGCCGCGCGGCCTCGACCGGACGCACCGTTGCGCAGCGACGCTGACGGCGACAAGAACGATTGCGGAAGGTCGGGGAGCAGCACATGGCATTCGCATTTGAGGGGGACGCGGTCGCGCCCGAGCCGGCCGGCGGTCACACCCGGCTCTACGCCTGGGCGGTCTTCGCGCTCACGTTCGGATTGATGCTGTCCGATTACCTGTCGCGGCAGGTGATCACGCCGCTGTTCCCGCTTCTGAAGCACGAGTGGTCGCTCACGGACACGCAACTCGGCGCGCTGGTCAGCGTCGTGGCGCTGATCGTCGGCGTCGCCTCGATCCCGGTGGCACTGCTCGCCGACCGCTGGGGCCGGGTTAAGAGCATAACGGCGATGGCGGGGCTCTGGGGTCTCGCGACCATCGGCTGCGGCCTGTCCGGCGGCTACGGGCAGATGTTCGTTGCACGCGCGATGGTCGGACTGGGTGAGGCCGGCTACTCCAGCGCCGGCGCCGCGATCCTGATGCACGTCTTCCCGCCCCGGCGCCGCTCGATGATCATCGGCGCGTTCCAGGCGGCGGCCTTGTTCGGCTCGGTCCTGGGAGTCGTAGTAGGCGGCGTCGTTGCGACGCACTTCGGCTGGCGTCATGCGTTCATCGGCGTCGGCATGGCAGGCCTGCTGCTGGTCGTGGCATACCCGCTGGTCGTGCGTGACTACAAGACGGTCGCGCTGGTGAAGAAAGACGATACGGCCGGATCGGTGGAACGGCGCATGCGTGTGGGCGAGATCGTCCGCGAGCTCTTCGTTCCGCGCACGGCGGTGTTCACCTACCTCGGCAGCGGGTTCCAGATGTTCATCCTCGGCGTCATCAACGCCTGGATCCCGAGCTACATGAGCCGCTATTACGGGCTCTCGCCCGACAGGGCGGCCATGCAGGCGGCCGTGGTCGTGCTGGTCGCGGGCGTCGGCATGATCATCTGCGGCGGGATCGTCGATCGCCTTGGCGTGCGAGACATCCGCAACAGGCTGCGCGCGCCAGCCTCATTTGCGCTAATCACCTGCGTGCTGCTCGTCACGGCGTTCGCCCTGCCGCCAGGGTCGCTGCAGTACGCATTGATTCTGGGCGGCGTCTTCGTCGCCGGCGGTCACCTCGGCGCTGCCGCCGCGGTCATCGCCGACGTGACCCATCCGGGCCTGCGGGCGACCGCAATCGCGACGATCGTGCTCGGCAACAACATCCTGGGCCTCGCACCCGGGCCACTGGCGGTGGGCGCTCTCTCAGACGCCCATGGCCTCAAGTTCGCGATGGGCGTCGCGCCACTGGTATGCCTCCTCTCCGCGACATGCTTCATGCTCGGCTCGCGCCATTACGTGCGCGACAGCGGACGCTTCGAGGAGCCTGAAGATGCGGCGCCCGCGCCGGCGTGAAGGACCTGAACAGAGGACAAATCATGGAACTCAATGGCAAGACAGCGATCGTGACCGGCGGCGGACGGGGCATCGGCGAGGGGATCTCGCGCGTGCTCGCGCGCGAGGGCGCGAACGTCGTGGTGATGGGACGGCACGCCGACGAAGTGGAGGACGTAGCCAGGTCGATCGAGGAGTCGGGCGGCAGCGCGCTGCCGGTCGTCGCGGACGTCACCGACTGGCTGTCGCTCGAGGCCATGGCGCGGACCGTAGTCGAGCGCTTCGGCGGCATCGACATCCTGGTCAACAACGCTGGGATCGAGGGCCCGCCGCGCTTGCTGGCGGACCTGCCTGCCGAGCAGTGGGACCAGGTGCTGGGCGTCAACCTCAAGGGCGTCTTCATGTGCTGCAAGGCGGTGCTGCCCGCGATGAGCGCTCGCGGTCGCGGCAGGATCGTCAACATCGGTTCTATTGCCGGTCGGCGCATGACGTTCTTCGGCAGCGTGGACTACACGGTGTCGAAGTACGGAGTCGAGGGGCTGACGCAGCACCTGGCATGGGAGCTCGCCGACCGGCGCATCACGGTCAACTCAATCTGCCCGGGCGGCGTCGTCACGCCCCTGATGGAGGAAAGCATCACCCCTGCGTATCGCGAGATGGTGACCAAGCGGCTGGTGCCCCTGGGTCGCATGTGCACCATGGAGGAGATCGGCGAGACAGTCAGCTTCCTGGCGAGCGACCGCGCCGCGATGATCACCGGGCAGTCCATCGCGGTGGACGGCGGAACACTTACCGGCTTTGGTGAAGACCTGCGACCGGTCATCCGCAAGCGGATGGCGGAAGCGGTGGCGAGCGGGCACTGATCCCTGCGCACATTAGACGAGCCGAAACCAGGGTCGATGCGGGAGAAAAGCATGCCCACGGACAGCAACCTCGGGCCGGCCGAGCCCACGGCTCGCAGCAGCGAAACAGGCCCCTGGGACGCGGCACTCGAGCAGCTGCGCGAGTGGGACCCGGCGTGGGCCGACGCCTGCCAGAGGATGACGACGAATCCCTGGCGCCGCGGCATCCTGCCTCGCAGGCTCGTCGAGCTCATCGGGGTAATGCTCAATGCGCAGTGCACCAGCCTCAGTCCCGCAGGAACGCGTCGGCACATTCGCGCGGCACTGGCCGCCGGTGCGACGCGCGAGGAAATACTGTTCGTCCTCAAGTGCGCGGCGCTGGGTGCAATCCATTCCTGCAGCCTCGGTGCGCCGCTGCTGCTCGAGGAGGCGCGCGAGGTGGGGGCGGCACTGCCGCAACGCGACGCCGGCGAGGCCACGCCGTTCTGCGACCGCATGAAGGCGATCGGGCAGTGGAATGAGGCCTGGGACCCGTTCTACGAGCTCGACCCCGTGTGGACCGACCAGTTCTTTGCAACTGGAGTGCCGGTCTACGCGAGCGGCGTGCTGCCGGCGAAGGAGGTGGAACTCCTCAGCATCGCCTTCGACGCGTCGTACACGCACCTCTACGCGCCGGGCACTCGTCGCCACATCAAGGGCGCCCTGCAGGCGGGCGCGACGGTGGAAGAGGTCTTGGAGGTGCTGAAGCTCTGCGTCGTGCAGGGCGTGCAGTCCTGCAACATGGGCGTGCCGATCCTGGCCGAGGAGCTTGCGCGGCAGGGCGTCAGTCCTTGAACTTCCATTTCCTGTTCGCGTACATCCACGCGAAAAGGTGGTAGATCGTCTCCGGCATCAGGCGCTTGATGAACCAGAGGAATTCCATTGAGTCGTGAGCGATGTCGTAGAGATGGCCGCGCTCCATGTTGCGGATGGCGTGGGCCGCCACGCTCTCGGACGTGTGCCGTCCCGACTGTGCATCCTTGTCGAGGGCGCGGAGCGTCACGCTCCGGCCCGTGTCCACGCCCTCCTTCTTGAGGATGTCCGACGCGAACGCGGCGGGGCAGGAAACGGTCACGCCGATTCCGTACCGGGCTAACTCTGCCCGCATCGTCTCCGAGAGTGCGATCACGGCCGCCTTGGGCACGCTGTAATGGGCCATTTCCGGCAGGGAAAAGAGGCCTGCCGACGAAGCCATGTTGAGGACGTAGCCGCTCTTCTGCCGGATGAAAATCGGAATGAAGGCATGACAACCGTGGATCACACCCCACAGGTTGATGTCCATGATTCGGTGCCACTGCTCGAGGGTGATGTCCTGCAGCTTGGCGGAGTCGATGATGCCGGCGTTGTTCACCAGGATGTCGAGCCCGCCCCACTGCGCCTCGAGGCGCGCAACCGCCGCCTCGAAGTCTTCCGGCTTCGCGACGTCGATCGTCATCTCGAGGACCTCGACCGCACCGGCTCGACGGACGTCGTCGGCCGCCGCACGAACCGCATCGGGTCGGCGTCCGGTCACCGCGACGCGCCAGCCCTGCCTGCCGAAATGCATGGCCATGGCTTTGCCGAAGCCGCTGTTCGCGTCGGTGATCAGCACGCGCTTCTGCGGAAACTTCTTCTCGAGTTTCACTGATTCTGCCCCGTGCTACCGGCCGCCTGCGCCAGCCCGAGCATGGTCACGAGAATCTCCTGCTCCTGGCACTGTGGAATCTCTTTCAGCCTGGCGACCCAGGGCAGCGCGGAACGGTACCAGAGCTGCTGTACCGGGGCCAGCTGCGCCCGCTGGTGCACGCCGCCCAGGCGCAGGCTGAGGTACGGCGCTGCGCTGTCGGGGGAGTAGGAGTAGATACCGGTGGCGCATTCCGGGCAGAACACCTGCTGGCGGCGCTGGCCGCTGGTGCCGGTCTTCGAGTACTCCTTGGCCGGACCGCGCATGGAGAACGTCTCGCGCCGCACGATTGCCCCGAAGCGGAACGCGGTCGAGGCGATGACCTGGCAGTCGGTGCAGTGACAGGTGAAGACCAGGGCCTCGTCGACCTCGGCCTCGAAGCTGATTGCACCGCAGTGACACGATCCAGTGACGTGCATGTTCAGGCTCCTGCCGCCGGGCGTCCGGTCTGCAGGATCGCGCGGGCACCGGCCACGAACTGGTCCGCAGCGTTCTGGTTCTCCTTGCTGTCAGAGTCGAGTTTCATCTTCAAGGGCGGACGCTGCAGGCCGCGCGTGACGGCGGGTCGGGTCCGGATCTGCTCGAGCCACCGTCGCAGGTGGTGGAAATCATCCAGCGCGACCCCGGACCAGCCGTGGGTAAAGACCCAGGCCCAGTTTGCGATGTCCGCAATGGAGTAGTCACCGGCGAGGTATTCGTGCTGCGCCAGCTGCCGGTCGAGCACGCCGAACAGGCGGCGGACCTCGCTCTGGTACCGATCGATCGCCAGCGGGATCTTCTCCGGCAGGTAGCGGAAGAACACATTGGCCTGCCCCATCATCGGGCCGACTCCGCCCATCTGGAACATCAACCACTGGATGACACGGGAGCGCCCCTTCACGTCCGTCGGCAGCAGCTGGCCGGTCTTCTCGGCGAGGTAGATCAGGATGGCGCCCGACTCGAAGACTGCAAAGTCGCCGGCGTCGTGGTCGACAATGGTGGGAATGCGGCCGTTCGGATTCAGCGCGAGGTACCAGTCCTCCTTCTGTTCCTGCCTGCTGAAGTCAAGCACCCGCAGGTCGTACGGCAGCGAAAGTTCCTCGAGCGCGATGGATGCCTTGTATCCATTCGGCGTTGCGGCTGTGTAGAGCGTGATCATGGCCTGGGCCACCCCTAGTGTGATTCGATCAGACCGGGCGGTCGCCCATGATCGTGGCGCGGTTCATCTTGCGGTGGCACGGCGGGTAGTCCATCACCGCGTAGTGCTGCGTGCAGCGGTTGTCCCAGATTGCCACGGCGTTCGGCGACCAGCGCCAGCGCACCTGGTACTCGGGAATCGCCGATTGGCTGACCAGGTACTCCATCAGGTTGTACGCACCGGGGTGCAGGTCCTGGCCGTAACGTACCCGCTCGGCAGTGTGGAAGTTGGTGAAGTGCGTGATGAAAGAGCTCGTGAACAGGCTCTTCCTGCCGGTTACCGGGTGCGTGCGCACGACCGGGTGCTCAGGATCGGGAAAGCGCGCCTTCATCGCCAGGCGCTCCTCGATGGGCTTGGCCGCCATGAACGAGGCTTCCATGCTGTGGCGCGCGCGCAGGTCGGCGATCGTCTTCTTGATGTGGTCGGGCAGCCGCTCGTAGGCCAGTTCCATGTTGGCCCACATGGTGTCACCGCCCACGGGCGGGCATTCCACGCAGCGCAGCACGGCACCCATCGGCGGGCACTCGCGCCAGGTGGCGTCGTTGTGCCAGGAGTTTTCGTAGCGCTCGGGTGGGCTCTCCGGCGTCTTCCAGATGTGGATGATGCCCGGCTCGCCCTTTGAGCTGGGGGCCAGCGGGTGGTCCTCGAGCGGACCGAACTTGCGCGCGAAGTTGGCGTGCTCGTCGTCGGTCATTTCCTGGTCGCGCGCGAAGAGCACCTTGTGCTCGAGCAGTAGCTGCTTGATCTCGGCGAACAGGCCATCGTCCCGCGACGCATCGGCCAGCGTCACGCCCTTCAGTTCTGCGCCAAGCGCGTACGTCAGTCGTTCGACTTTCATGTGGGTCTCCTCCTGAAATGGTTTGCGGCGCGCATGCTCTGCACTGGTGCGGCCTGCCGATCGACAGGCGCCAGAGTACCGGCGCCGGATTGACACGGTTTCGCATTGCGCGACACTGCCTTCGCATTTCGTGACAGGCGGCGCCTCGCAGTCGGACCGACCTGCGCGCCGCGGACCGTTCACATAGAAGGTGGAGTGGCCAATGCGATTCATGCGAGCGGCAACGCTGGGGCCGTACCCTGCCCTGGCGAAGGAACGCGGCCTCAATCCGGTTGCGCAACTGCGCGAGGTCGGCCTGACGCTCGCCATGCTCGCGCGGCCGGACAATCCGATCCGCGCCGATGCGGTCGTGCGATTGCTCGAAGTGTCCGCCGAGCGCAGCGGGTGCCGGACGTTCGGGCTGCGCATGGCCGAGGCGAGGCGGATGTCGCATTTCGGCGTGATGGGACTGCTGCTGAGCCACCAGCGCACCCCCAGGGACGCGCTGCGCACGGCCATTCGCTACATGAACGTGCTCAACGAATCGACGGCGCTCTACCTCGAGGAGGTCGACAGAACGGCCGTGGTCCGTGCAGAAATCCTCACCGAGGTGCCGATGCCGGCGACGCAGGCGGTCGAGGTGACGCTGGCGGTGTACGTACAGTCGTTCCGGGCAATCGCCGGCGAGCGGTGGCAGCCGAGGGCGGTGTATTTCAAGCACGCGGCGCCGGACTCGATGGACGTGCACCAGCGCGTGTTCCGCTGCCGGTGCGAATTCGGCGCGGACTTCAACGGCCTGTACTGCCCGGCCAGCGATCTGGACATCGTGAATCCTTCGGTCGACTCGAAGTTCGCCGACTACGCCCGGCAGTTGATCGAGACCCTGCCGGAGCGGTCCTCTGCATCCGTCGTTGCTGACGTCAGCCGCCTGATCTACCTGTTCCTGCCCACGGGTCAGGCCAGCATCAAGCACGTCGCGCTGGCGCTCGGGATGAACGTTCGCACGCTGCAGCGCGAGCTCGACGAGGCGGCTGAGTCGTTCTCGGCACTGCTCAACGAAGTGCGCCGCAAGCTGGTCGGCGGCTATCTTGAGAATCCTCGATTCACGGTCGGCCACGTGGCGGCGCTGCTCGGCTACCGGCGCCACGGTTCGTTTACACGCTGGTTCGCGGAGGAGTTCGATTCGACGCCGCTCGAGTGGCGCCGAACACAGAAGACGCCCCGGCGGCGTGCACGGTGATCGCGGCACGCCCGCACGGGCCGGCCGGCATCGCTTCCCCCCGAGCCGCGTGGACGGGGTGTCGTTAAATGCTAAACGCCTGACGCCAAATGGGAAGTGCGCTTTCCATATGCGGCCTATGTTGAGGCCGTCACCCGCCCTTCCTGCCCCATGACCGGGACCGGAACTGACGGGAGAAGGGCGGCGACCTGATCAACCCGAAGTCCTGTTCGACCAGGGTCGCCGGCGCAGCACGTTCCCGGACCAAGCGAGGTGTCCTGTGGGAGAGAAGATCGTTTTGACCGGCATTGCCCGGTCCAAGGGGAAGGCAGCTGGGAAGGCGCTGGTGAATCGCCAGCGGATGGGATGGGCCTTCAACCACGTCAGCAACGAAGGCGGCATCGTGATGGTGCCTGGCGCCGACATCGAGGGTCAGTGCGTGACCGGCAAGGTCGTGGTGTACCCGACCGTGCTCGGATCGACCAGCGGTGCGGTCAGCCTGTACTTCAAGTGCAAGGAGTCGAACAAGGGCCCGGCAGCGATCATCTGCCAGAAGGTGCACGACATCGACATCAGCGGATGCATCGCGGGTGAAATCCCCGCCATCGACGGACTGGACCAGGATCCGATCACGACCATCAAGACCGGTGACTGGGTGGAAATAGACGCCCCCAAGGTCGGCCAGAAGGCCACCGTCACCATTACCCGTCAAGGCTGATCGACATCCGACTCAACGGCAGGAGACACGCATGAGCATGAAACTGACGCAGTACCAGCAGGAGATGCTGGACGGCAAGCACGGTGAAACCAAGAAGTTCTGCATGGAAAAGCTGGTGGATTTCGGCGAGGCGGTGGAAGCCACCGAAATGGTGGATCTCGTCCTGGTCCTCAACGAGTGCCCCATCTGGTCGAAGGATCGCAAGGATCCCGAGAAGGCCAGGAAGCTGGCGATTCACGACCTCGGACACAGCCCGCTCTACGACCCGATCTTCAAGATGAAGGACGCCCACGTCGCGGACGAGTCAGGCTGCGCCTGTGGCAATGATCCGTACATGGTGCAGTTCGACAAGGCCGGCCAGAAGGGCTACCCGTGGAACTTCAGCCTCCCCGGCAAGGGTGAATTCAAGATCCCGGACGACATCATCCAGGACCTGAAGGCGGGCTACGACAAGCTCGCGGAGCATGGCTGGCTCAACTGGTCATCATGCAATCCCTACTTCAACACGCGCGTTCCAAAGCTGGGCGAGTACGCGGCCAGTTCGGAGTCGAGCGCGGCTGCCTACATCAACACCATCCTCGGCGCGCGCACCAACCGTGAGTCGCCGGTCAACACGGTGTATTGCGCCTACACCGGCTGCCTGCCCAAGTACGGCATGCTTATCGACGAGAACCGGGCGGCGAAGTGCATCGTCGAACTCGATGACGAAGTGCGCGACAACGTGAAGGGCGCTGCCGACTGGGCCGCACTGGGCGCCTGCATCGCCGAGAAGGCCAGCAACCGGATCCCGGCTGTGCTCAACCTGCCGAAGAAGATGAGCCCGACGGCGACCAAGCAGATCATCGCCTGCTGCTCGCCCGGCATGAACGATCCGATGCTGCACCTGATGGGCTACACGCCGGAGTCCCCGACGCTCGAGGCGGCCTTCAAGGGCAAGATGCCCGCGAACCCCGAGCGCTACGTGATCACCATGGACGACGTCGTCGAGATGTTCCGACACATCAACAACATCGCGCCGGCGCCGGGTCCAGAGAATGCGAAACCCGTGGATATCGTCATCGTGGGCTGTCCGCACGCGACTCTCGAGGAAGTGCGCGAGATCGCCCGCCTGGTCAAGGGCAAGAAGGTGAAGCCGGGCGTGATGCTCTGGGTTCAGACCGACACGCCGACCTACTTCATGGCCCAGCACTATGGCGACGCCAGGATCATCGAAGAAGCCGGCGGCAAGATCTATCACCAGACCTGCATGGCGATGACCGGCTTCCATCACTATCCGAAGGGCATCACCATCGCCACGGACAGCTTCAAGTACTGCAAGCTGGGTGGCGGCATGGGATCGAAGTGGGTGTTCGGCAATCCAGAGGCACTGGTCAACGCGGCGATCACCGGCGCGTTCACCCCGACGGCACGCTGGGATTACTGGAGCCAGCCACGGGAGCAGCGTCTGGCCAGCGAGAAGGATCGCCCGCTTTACGGTGCGCCGGGTCCATTCATGTCGTAATACGGGGCGGCGGGTGAACCGCTGGCGCCAGCGTAGGGTACGTTTCAGGGGAGCGGGGCGCGGTTCGGCGCCAGGGAAAGACATGCTGAAAAGGCATCCATGGGTCGTGCTCGGCGTCCTGCTGTTCATAAACATCATCGCCTACGTCGACCGCACGCTGCTCATCTCGTTCGCGCCCGCGATCACTCGCGAGCTCGGCCTCAGCGACACCCAGTTCGGATTCCTGTCGGGGGCCGTCTGGGTGTTGAGCTTCGGTTTCATGGCGCTGTTCTTCGGTTCGCTGGCGGACCGCTTCGGCCGTCCGCGCATCATCGCGGCAGGCATCTTCGTCTGGAGCCTGTGCACCGCCGCGTCCGGGTTCGCGGAGAACTTCACGCAGATGACGATTGCACGCTTCTTTGTGGCGACCGGGGAAGCGGCGCTGGTGCCCGCAGCGACTGCGCTGCTCTCCGAGTTGTTCGACGTCCGCCACCGCAGCACGGCCAACGGCATTTTCTTCATCGGTCTGCCGCTCGGGCTTGGAATCGCGTTCGTCATCAGTGGAACGGTCGGCGCCGCGATCGGCTGGCGCCATACCTACCTTGCTCTCGGCGCCCTCGGCCTGGTGATCTCGGTCGCGCTGGCGTTCATTCACGAGGAGCGGGAGAAGCACGCGGACGAGCTCGGCGAGCCGTTCCCGCGCCAGATCCGCGGAGTGCTGCGCGAGCTATCGCATCGGCCGGCGGTGATGCTGGTGATCGCAGGTTTCGTCATCATCCACCTCATCCTGGCCGAGCTGTCCTTCCTGCAACTGTGGCTGGTCCGGGAGCGAGGCGCGGATGCGGCACACATCGCCGCGCGAATCGGCTGGATGCAGATCGTCTTCGGCACCCTCGGCGCGGTGGTTGGCGGCATCGCCGGCGACCGCCTGTCGATCCGGTTCCGGGGCGGCCACGCGACATACCCCGCCATCGCCGGGCTGATCGGAGTGCCGTTGATGATCGCGTGCCGCTTCGCCGAATACGGCAGCCCGCTGTTCTACTTGGGTCTCATGGCCAGCTTCTTCCTGACGCTGTCGCTGTACGGCAGCTGCCTTTCGTTCATCCAGGAGCGCATGCCGGTCAGCATGCGCTCGACGGTCATCGGCTTCACGATGATGTCGCTCAACATACTGGCAATCGCGCTCGGCAACCTCGCCGCCGGTGCGGCCAGCGACCACCTCACGGCGCAGGGCCACCCGGCGCCCCTCACGACCGTGCTCATCGCGATGGACTGCGTCCTGTTCCTCTCTGTCGTCTGCTTCATTGCGGCGGCTCGGTTGATCGCCAAGGAGCAGCGCGAGCGTTGACTACCGCAGCGCAGCGAGGAGCCGAGGCAGCAGCATGCCGGAGGGTCCAGCCAGTACGAAGTCGGCGGCCGGCGAGAGGTCGGTGCGGTTCGGATTGATCTCGATCACCCTCGCGCCCCTGCCGAGGGCCGTTTCCGCGAGGCCGGCGGCGGGGTAGACGAGGGATGACGTGCCGACCGACAGGAACACGTCGCAGTCCTGCGCCGCCTCGGACGCGGCCAGCATCGGCCCCGCAGGTATTGCCTCTCCGAACCACACGACGTCGGGGCGCAGCAGTCCTCCGCAGGCAGCGCATCGCGGGAGTCCGTGTCGTGATTCCTCGGAACGGTCGGCGAGGATCTGTTCGACCGTGCACCTGTCGCGAAGAATATTGCCGTGGTACTCGAGAACGCCGCGGCTCCCGGCTCGCTGGTGCAGTCCGTCCACGTTCTGCGTGACCAGCGTGAGCTTCGGGACGCGACCCTCCAGTTCTGCGAGCGCGTAGTGGCCGGGATTCGGCTCTGCCTTGCGAAGAAGTTCGCGGCGGAACTCGTACCAGTACCACACAAACTCCGGGTCGCGCTCGAAGGCCTCTGGGGTCGCGAGGTCCTCGGGCCGGAACTTTTCCCAGAGCCCGGTGAGCGCGTCGCGGAATGTGGGGATGCCGCTTTCCGCAGAAATGCCCGCGCCCGTGAGCACGCAGACGTGCCGCGCCTTCCCGAGCGCGGCCGCGGCCTGCTCGATCAATGCGTCCAGCGCGCCTGCGGACTCGTCTTTCACTATCCGCTAACCGCTAGTCACTGATCACTTTCGCTCACGCCGCCTTGCCGGCTCCCGCCAGCTGCCTGAGCACGTACTGCAGGATCCCGCCATGCTGGTAGTACTCGCGCTCCTTCGGCGTGTCGATGCGCACGCGCGCCTCGAAGCGGATCGGCGCGCCCGAGGCGGGCGTGGCGATCACGGTCACGGTCTTCGCGGCTCCTCCGTTCAAGCCGATGATCTCGAAGCTCTCCTTGCCCGTGAGGCCGAGGCTCTGTGCATTCTCGCCGTCCTTGAACTGCAGCGGCAGCACGCCCATGCCGATCAGGTTGGAGCGGTGGATGCGCTCGAAGCTCTCGGTGATCACGGCCTTGACGCCGAGCAGCATCGTTCCCTTGGCCGCCCAGTCGCGCGACGAGCCGGTGCCGTATTCCTTACCTGCTATCACGACCAGCGGCGTGCCCTCGGCCTTGTACTTCATCGCTGCGTCGTAGATCGACATCTGTTCGCCGCTCGGCACGTGTACGGTGACGCCGCCTTCAGTGCCGGGCGCGAGCAGGTTGCGCAGGCGGATGTTGGCGAAGGTGCCGCGCATCATCACCTCGTGGTTGCCGCGGCGGGCGCCGTAGGAGTTGAAGTCCACGGGCTGCACGCCCTGGTCCACCAGGTACTTCGCCGCAGGGCTCGATTTCGCGATGTTGCCGGCGGGTGAGATGTGGTCGGTCGTGACCGAGTCGCCCAGCAGCGCGAGTGCCCTTGCGCCGCGAATGTCCGCAACCACATCGGGCTTCATGCCCATGCCGTCGAAGTACGGCGGGTTGCGCACGTAGGTGGAAGAAGGTTCCCACTTGTAGACCTCGTCTTCTGGCACCTGGATCGAGTTCCAGTTCTCGTCGCCCGCGAAGACGTGCGCGTATCCCTTCTTGAACATGCCGGAATTGACGCAGGCAGCGACGGTTTGCTGCACCTCCACGGCGGAGGGCCAGATGTCCTTCAGGAACACGGGCTTCCCGTCCGCGGCGGTGCCTAGCGGCTCGTTATAGAGGTCTATGTCCATCGTGCCGGCGAGCGCATACGCCACGACCAGCGGCGGCGAGGCCAGGAAGTTCATTTTCACCTCCGGATGCACGCGGCCTTCGAAGTTACGATTACCGGAGAGCACCGAGGTCGCGATGACGTCGCCAGCTCTGACGGCGCCGGAGATTTCCGGGCGCAGCGGGCCGGAATTTCCGATGCAGGTCGTGCAACCGTATCCGACCAGGTAGAAGCCGACGGACTCGAGTTCCTTCATGAGACCTGCGGCCTGCAGGTAATCGGTGACGACGCGCGAGCCCGGCGCGAGGCTGGTCTTGACCCACGGCTTGGACGTGAGCCCGAGCTTGTGTGCGTTGCGGGCAACGAGACCTGCCGCCACCAGCACACTGGGGTTCGAGGTATTGGTGCAGCTGGTGATCGCCGCGACCAGCACGGCTCCATCTTTTACCTGGTAGCTGTTTGCGCCGGTCGTGACGGTCGCCTGACCCGTGGCGCCGGGATTCTTCTGCGAGCGTTCCTCGGACATCTTCGCGAGGTGCTTGCGATATATGTCCCTGGACGACTTGAGAGGTACGCGATCCTGCGGGCGCTTCGGGCCTGCCAGGCTCGGTTCCACGGTCGCCAGGTCGAGTTCCAGCACGTCGGTGTAGTCGGCCTCGCGCATGCCGTTCGTTCGCCACATGCCCTGGGCCTTCGCATAGGCCTCGACCAGGGCGATCTGCTCGGCCGGGCGGCCGGTGAGTTCGAGGTAGCGGGTGGTTTCCTCGTCGATCGGGAAGATGCCGCAGGTGCTGCCGAACTCCGGCGCCATGTTGGCGATGGTCGCGCGGTCGGCAAGCGGCAGGCCGGCGAGTCCGTCGCCGAAGAACTCGACGAACTTGTCCACTACACCCTTCTTGCGCAGCATCTCGGTGATCGTCAGGACCAGGTCCGTGGCGGTCGTGCCGGCGGGCAGCGTGCCCTTGAGGCGGAAGCCGATCACCTGCGGAATAAGCATTGTCACGGGCTGGCCGAGCATCGCGGCCTCTGCCTCGATGCCGCCCACGCCCCACCCGAGCACGCCCAGGCCATTCACCATGGTGGTGTGCGAGTCGGTGCCGACCAGCGTGTCGGGATAGGCGCGCCTCACGCCAGCCTTCTCGTCTGAGAACACCACGCGCGCGAGGTGCTCGACATTGACCTGGTGCACGATGCCGGTGTTGGGCGGGACGACCTTGAAGTTGCTGAACGCCGTCTGGCCCCAGCGCAGGAAGGAATAGCGCTCGCCGTTGCGGGCAAACTCGATCGTGTTGTTGTGCTTCAGGGAGTCGGCTCCACCGTACTCGTCCACCTGCACTGAATGGTCGATGACGAGTTCTGCGGGAGCCAGCGGGTTGATGTGCTGCGGGTTGCCTCCCAGTCGCGTCATCGCCTCGCGCATGGCGGCGAGGTCCACGACCACCGGGACACCGGTGAAGTCCTGCATGATGACGCGGGCCGGCGTGAACGCGATCTCGTGGCTCGGCGCAGCCTTGGCGTCCCAGTTGAGCAGCGCCTCGATGTCGGATCGTGTGACGTTTATGCCGTCCTCGAAACGCAGCAGGTTTTCGAGCAGGATCTTCAGGGAGAAGGGCAGGCGTCCGAGGTCGTGGCCCTTGATGGCGGGCAGCTTGAAAATCTCGTAGGACTGGCCGCCCACCGCCAGTGACTGGCGGGTCTTGAAACTGTCGCTCATGCAACCTCCGGGGAAACAAACGGGCCCGACGTAACCGTCGAATTATAGCGGGTCCGGGCGATGACTGCCCCTCCCAGGCACCGTTCGCCCTGGTAAAACACGGCTGACTGGCCGGGGGTCACGGCGCGTTGCGGTTGTCGGGTAGTGATGCGGCAGGAGCCGTCGTCGGCAATCTCGACGTCACAGGCCTGGTCCGCTTGGCGGTAGCGAGTCTTGACGGTGCACGTGAGGTGGCGCGACGGTAGTGATCCGGCGATCCAGTTCGCAGGCCCGGTATCGAATTCCAGGCTCATCAGCAGCGGGTGATCGTGATCCTGTACCACGACCAGCACGTTGCGCCCCAGGTCCTTGGCCGCTACGTACCATGGCGCCTCGGACGCGCCGCGCACGCCGCCGATCTCGATGCCTTGCCTTTGCCCGAGCGTGTAATACATGAGCCCGCGGTGGCGACCCAGCCTGCGACCTTCCGGTGTCTCGATGTCGCCCGGGCGGGCGGGCAGATAGTTGGCGAGGAACGCCGCAAACGGCCGTTCGCCGACGAAGCAGATGCCGGTGCTGTCGCGCTTGTCGTGTACCGGCAGCGCGCGCTCGCGCGCGATGCGCCGCACTTCGGCCTTGGCCATGCCGCCAATTGGGAAAAGTGTCCGCGAGAGCAACGCGCCCGGCACGGTGTGCAGAAAATAAGTCTGGTCCTTCGCGGCATCCGAGGCGCGAAACAGGCAGGTGCCGCCATCCAGCGACGCGGTCCGGGCGTAGTGCCCGGTCGCGAACCAGCGCGCACCGAGTCGTTCGGCATGCTCGAAGCACACGCCAAACTTGATCTCGCGATTGCAGGCTACGTCGGGGTTCGGCGTACGGCCGGCCTCGAGTTCGTCCAGGAAGTGGCGGAACACGCGTTCGCGGTAGTCCGCGGCGAAACTGACCGTGTGCAGCGGGATCCCGAGCTCGTCGCAGGTGCGACGTGCGTCCTGCAGGTCGGCGGCCGCGGTGCAGTACGCGTCGTCGTCCTCCTCCCAGTTGCGCATGAACAGCGCGTGCACATCCAGGCCCGCGTCCTTGAGCAGCGCGGCGGCGACGGCGGAATCGACGCCGCCTGAGATTCCAAGGACCACGCGATCGGGGTTGTTCACGCCGGCAATTCTACAGCGGCAATAAATCGGTGCCAGGCACCTATTTTCCGGTCGGAAAATAGGTGCCTGGCACCGATTTATGGCACCGATTTATTGCTAGCCGCTGGCGGCCAGGGCGGCGGGTTCGGTGACCAGGTGGCTGATGAGCGAGAGGGGATGGCGTACGCCTGCCAGGTAGTCGTCTACGCACTGTCGTACGAGCGGGCTGCGCAGCCGTGCCCTGGGCGCAAGCAGTTCATCGCGCTTGAGCCAGCGGGTTCGGATGATGCCACGGTCGAGCTTGCGCGACGGGTCGTGCGTGAGCAGCTCACCGCTGAAAGTGATTCTCAGGAAACTGCGGCCCTGGTTTGCGGGCCGCCAGAGGTAGACTCCGACGACCGCCTGCGGCTGGAATTCCCACGCCGTTTCCTCGAGCGTCTCTCGCACGACCGCCTCGAGCAGTGATTCGCCGTCTTCGAGATGTCCGGCAGGCTGGTTCAGCACGACGTGTCCGCTGGCGCGTTCCTCGACAAACAGGAACCGGCCGTCACGCTCGGCGACTGCAGCGACCGTAACGTCCGGCTTCCACACCATGCCGGTCATTATACGAGGTGGCCTGCCAAGGAGGCGCCGCGCCTAGAAATCAACGGCGGTCGCTCGAAGCTCCGGCTGGATCTGGCTCTCGGCCCATGCTTCGTCGAAATAGGTCAGGTAGCGACGCACGACGGCTGCGTCGTTGAACTCGACGACGCCGTCCCAGCGGGTGTGCTGCTGGCGGTAGGCGATCGCCTTGTCGTCGGCGACGATGAATGAGCAGGGGTTGCCGCGGAATTCCGGCGACACGTTTCTCAAGTCTATGTAGCTCGTGAGCCGTCGGGCCATCTGCATGAAGCGGTTGCCTTCGCGTGATGCGCGTGCCGGATCCGAGATCAGCACCCTGAGACGTGCATGCCGGCGAGCGAGCACCAGGCGCTTCATCGGCTCCAGGAAGCAGTCCTGGTCGTAGAGTTTCGGCTCAAGGTCAGGCGTGTAGATGGACAGTGAACGCTCGGCGCGGCAGGCGAGTTCAGCCACCGCCGCCCGGTATTCCTCGAGCGTCGAGAGGATGCTCCTCGACTCGTTGAACTCCAGCTTTTCGTCCATCTTCGTGCGTCGTCCCGCGGCGCATTCGCCGGTGAGGAATGCCTACTTCGTCGAACACGGGCCCTTCCGCCCGGAATCCCAGCCGCTCGTAGAAGCCTACGGAATCGGCCTGTGCGTGAAGGTATACCTGCGGCAGGGCCAGTTCTGTGGCCTGGTTCACGAGATGGACAACGATGGCGGCGCCAATGCCCCCGCGGCGGTAGCACGGCAGGACTGCGATTCGACCGATCTTGCCGGAGGGTGCGAGCCGCCCGGTCCCGGCCAGGTCGCCGGTAGCGGTATACGCGAGTGCGTGACGGCAGGCTGGGTCCATATCGTCAATTTCCTCGGATTCCGGGATGCCTTGCTCCTCGACGAACACCCGGCGCCGCACGGACATCAGCTGCTCCTGGTCGTCCTGCCAGGTCGCCGCAAGCACCCGGACCGGCTCTGCGGCAGGGCGGTCAGACATTGCGTGCGAGGGTGGCGGCAAGGCCGATGTACGTGGCGGGCGTGAGTTCGAGCAGTCGCTGCTTTTCGCCAGATGGTATCGGCAGGCCGTCGATGAACACAGCCACGGCGGCGGCATCGAGTCGGCGGCCCCGTGTGAGCGCCTTCAGCTGCTCGTACGCCTCGGGCACCGCGTGGCGCCGCATGATCGTCTGTATGGGCTCCGCAAGAAGTTCCCAGTTCGCATCGAGCTCGGCCGCGAGCCGTGCATGATCGACCTCCAGGCGCGCGAGGCCGCGTGACACGGACTGGATCGCGATATCCGAATGAGCGAGTGCCACTCCGATGTTTCGCTGCACGGTCGAGTCCGTCAGGTCGCGCTGCCAGCGCGACACCGGAAGCTTCTCGGCCATGAACCGCAGCAGCGCATTTGCCACGCCGAAGTTGCCCTCCGCGTTCTCGAAGTCGATCGGGTTCACCTTGTGCGGCATGGTCGAGGACCCGACTTCCCCGGCGACCACTTTCTGGCGGAAACAGCCGACCGAGATGTAGCCCCAGAAGTCGCGGCTCAGGTCGATCAGCACCGTGTTGATGCGCGCCAGGGCATCGAAGTATTGCGCCATCCAGTCGTGCGGCTCGATCTGCGTGGTGTAGGGATTCCAATGCAGGCCCAGCGACTCAACCAGCCGGCGCGAGAGACCCGGCCAGTCCACGTCCGGGTAGGCCGCCAGGTGTGCGTTGTAATTGCCGACGGCGCCGTTCGCCTTGCCGAGGATGTGGACCTCGCGCAAATGATCGCAGGCCTTGCGCAGCCGGTGCACGAACACCGCTACTTCCTTGCCGAGGGTGGTCGGTGTCGCGGGCTGTCCGTGAGTGCGCGACATCATCGCGTCCTCGGCGTGCAAATGCGCCATGGCACGCAACGCATCCGTCAGTCCTTGAAGGCGCGGCAGAAGCACCTCGTCGCGGGCCTGCATGCACAGCAACGCATAGGAGAGGTTGTTGATGTCCTCGGAGGTGCAGGCGAAGTGTACGAACTCGAGGCGCGCGAGCCAGGCCGGATGGGACGACAGGCGATTCTTGATGAAGTACTCCACGGCCTTCACGTCGTGGTTCGTCTGCTGTTCGATGGCCTTCACTGCTGCCGCGTCACCTTCGCCGAAGGACGCGGCAATGTCCGCCGCCGCTGCCAGGTCCGCCGCGGTGAGCCCCTGCATCTCGGGGATGCCCGGGTTGGCCGCCAGCGCGTGCAGCCAGGCAATCTCCACCCGCACGCGGGCGCGCACCAGTCCCGACTCGCTGAACAGGCCGCGAAGTTCCGCGCAGCGGCCTGCGTATCTTCCGTCCACTGGAGAGATGGCCGTGAGGGTGTTGAGGCTCATGCGTGAATCCGGGAGGTGCTACGATCCCGGATGATACCGCAGGCCCGCTTCAAGGCGCCTGCGCGGACGCCCGGAGCGCAGGAGCATGGCGGCAGATATCGCGGACGAAGGCGCGCGACTCAGGTCCGCCATCGAGCAGAGGCTGCGTGGATCGGCCCCGGGCGGCGATCCATTCCTGCCGCACATGACGGAGCGCCCGCCCGAGGACCTGGCGGCGCTGCGGGAACTGTTGCCCACGGAGCTGGCACGCGCGGCGGTGCTCGTGCCCGTCGTCGAACGCGAGCAGGGACTGACGGTGCTGCTCACCCGGCGCGCCAGCCATCTGAAGAACCACGCGGGCCAGGTCAGCTTTCCCGGTGGACGCATCGAGGCCGGCGACCCCGGTCCCTGGGAAGCTGCTCTGCGCGAGGCCCGGGAGGAGATCGGGCTCGGCTCCGAGTTCGTGAGGCTGGCGGGGTATCTCCGTGACCACTTCGTAATTACCGGTTACGTGGTGACGCCCGTCGTAGCCTTCGTGCGTCCCGGCTTCAACCTGCGGCTCGACCGGACTGAAGTCGAGGAGGCCTTCGAGGTGCCGCTGTCGTTCGTGCTCGACCGGGCCAACCACGTGCCGCGGGAGCGGAACTTCGCCGGCCGCACGTTCAAGGGCTACGACATCCCTTACCAGGGCCACAACATATGGGGCGCGACCGCGGTCATGCTGATGTCGCTCTGCCAGCTGCTGGAGCAACCTTGAGTACGTCGCTCAGTCGATTACTCGCCGTGATGGCACGCCTTCGTGATCCAGAGGGCGGCTGTCCGTGGGATCGCGAGCAGACCTGGGCCAGCATTGCCCCGCACACCATCGAGGAAGCCTACGAAGTGGCCGATGCCGTGGCACGTGGCGACGCGGAATCGGTCCGCGACGAACTCGGCGACCTGTTGTTCCAGGTGGTATTCCAGGCGCGAATCGCCGAGGAGCGGGGTCTGTTCGCCTTCGACGATGTGGCCGATGCGATCTGCGACAAGCTCGAGCGCCGCCACCCGCATGTATTCGGAGATGACGATGTCGTCGACGCGGCGGACCAGGGGCGTGCCTGGGAACGCCACAAGGCCGCCGAGCGCGAGGCGCGGGGAGCAGGAGGCGGCGCGCTGGAAGGGGTTGCGCTGGGCCTGCCGGCGCTGACGCGAGCAGCAAAACTCGGCAAACGCGCCGCGGGCGTCGGTTTCGACTGGCAGGAGCCCGCCAGCGTGCTGGACAAGGTACGCGAGGAAGCGGAAGAGCTCGAGCAGGCGGTCGCTTCCGGCGAGACCTCGCAGGTCCGGGAAGAGCTCGGTGACCTGCTGTTCAGTGTCGCTCAGTTCGCGAGGCACTGCGGCATTGATCCCGAGGCCGCGCTGCGCGAGGCGGGTGCAAAGTTCGAACGGCGGTTTGGCGCAATGGAAGTCCGTGCGTCGTCAGAGGGCCGCTCGCTCGCCGGCCTCCCGGCCGAGGAACTGGAGGCGTTATGGCTGGCGGCAAAGCGGGACACCCGCTGACGCCGCGGCTGGCCCACGAGCGCGCGGCGCTCGACCAGTGCCTGTTGCGGGATCGTCGTCGGCTCGAAGCGTGGACGAACCGGCTCGCACGGCGTGGCGGCCGCGTCGATGCTCGCGAGCTGGAGCGGCTGACGGGCCAGTTGAACGCATCGGTCGCCAGGGCCGAGGCGCGCAGGGCTTCGGTTCCGACGATTCGGTACGACGACACTCTGCCGGTGCATGCCCGCCGGGACGCGATCGCGGCGGCCATTGCTGCGTCCCAGGTCGTGATCGTCAGCGGCGCCACCGGCAGCGGCAAGAGCACCCAGCTTCCGAAGATCTGCCTGGAACTGGGCCGCGGCATCAAGGGAATGATCGGCCACACTCAGCCGAGGCGCATCGCGGCGCAGGCGCTGGCGCAACGGGTTGCCGAGGAGATCGGCACGACCACCGGAGACCTGGTTGGCTACCAGGTGCGATTCACCGATCGCACCGGCCCGCGGACGCTGGTCAAGCTGATGACGGACGGGTTGCTGCTGCGCGAGCTCGAGCGTGACCCGCTGCTCGAGCGCTACGATACGCTGATCCTCGACGAGGCCCACGAGCGGAACCTTAATGTGGACTTCCTGCTCGGCGTGTGCAGGCAACTGGTGCAGCGCAGGCCCGAGCTGCGCGTCATCGTGACCTCGGCGACGATCGAGACGGCGAGGTTCGCGGAGTTCTTCGACGGTGCGCCGGTGGTGGACGTCGAAGGTCGCAGCTACCCGGTGGAGGTGCGTTACCGCCCGCTGCACGAGGACGAAGCGGAGGCGCCATCGCTTCCCGAGGCTGTTGCGATGGCGCTCGACGAGCTGGCCACGGAGGGCCGCGGGATTAAAGGCGACGCGCTGGTGTTCCTTCCCGGGGAGCGGCAGATCGCTGAATGCAGGGACCTGCTGTCGCGGACGCGCGCCGCAGACTGGGACGTACTGCCGCTGTTCTCGCGGTTGTCGGCCCAGGAGCAGCAGCGGATCTTCGCGGGTCACAGCCGTCGTCGGGCGGTGCTCGCGACCAATGTCGCTGAAACATCATTGACGATCCCCGGTGTCAGGTTCGTGGTCGACAGCGGACTCGCGCGCGTGAGCCGTTACAGCCCGCGTTCGAAGTTCCAGAGACTGCCTATCGAGCCCGTGTCACAGGCGAGTGCGGACCAGCGCATGGGCCGCTGCGGTCGCGTTGCGGAGGGAGTCTGCATCCGACTCTACGCCGAGGACGAATTTGCCGCGCGACCGCGCTACACCGATCCGGAGATCCTGCGCACCAACCTCGCGAGCCTGATCCTGCAAATGGCGGCGCTCGGCCTCGGCGCCCCGGAGGACTTCCCGTTCCTCGACGCTCCAGACACCCGCCTGCTGAACGACGGTTATCGGCTGCTGCAGGAACTGGGCGCGGTGGACGGCGATCGGCGCATCACGCGGCTCGGCCGGCAGATGGCCGGTCTGCCGGTCGACCCGAGGCTCGCCCGCATCCTGCTCGAGGCGGGGCGGACCGGCTGTCTTGCCGAGGCGCTGGTGATCGCCGCTTTCCTGAGCATCCAGGACCCGCGCGAGCGACCGGCCGACAAGGCGGACGCGGCGAGCGAGCGACACGCGCAGTTCGCCGACGAGCGTTCCGATTTCCTCATGGTGCTGAATCTCTGGCGTGCGGTCCGCGAGCAGGCCGCTGGTGGCAACCGTGCGCTGCGCCGCTGGTGCAGGGACAACTATCTGTCTTTCGTACGCGCGCGCGAATGGCAGGACCTCCATGAGCAGCTTGGCAATGTCGCCGCGGGGCTCGAGCTGCAGATCAACGACCAGCCGGCAGCTTCTGGCCCCCTGCATCACGCGATCCTGACGGGATTCCTGGGCGGCATCGGTGTGCTCGACGAAGACCGGACCTACCTCGGAGCGCGCGATGCCCGATTCGTGATCGCGCCGGGCACGCCACTCAGGAAGCGCAGTCCGCGCTGGGTCGTGGCCGCGAGCCTCGTCGAAACGCAGCGCCTGTATGCGAGGATGGTCGCGCAGGTGCATCCGTCGTGGATCGAAGCGGCGGGCGCCCACCTGGTACGACGTAGCTACAGCGAGGCGCAGTGGGTGCCTGAGCGCGGAATGGTCATGGCGCGCGAGACGGTGTCATTGTACGGACGCGTGCTCAGCAGCGGCAGGCAGGTCAATTTCGCGAAGGTCGACCCGGCGACGGCGCGGCGCATGTTCGTCGAGGAGGCGCTGGTGCGCAGGCAGTCCACGCTGCAAGCGGCTTTCCTTGAGCGCAACCAGGAAGCCCGGCGCGGGATCGAACGGCTGGAGGCCAAACTGCGTCGTCGGGACCTGCTTGCGCACGACGACGTACTCGCCGGCTTCTATCTCGAACGGATTCCAGCGGATGTCTCGACCACGCGAAGCTTCGAGTACTGGTGGCGGACGGAGGAACGCAGACAGCCGAATCGGCTCGACATGCCGCCGCAGGCAATGCTTTCGCAGGCCCTTCCAGAGGTGGAGGCCGATTCATATCCGGACGCCTGGTCACTGGACGGCAACCATCTGCCGCTGCATTACGTGTTCGACGCGACCAGCCCCGACGATGGCGTGACACTGACTGTGCCGCTGCCGCTGCTAGGTTCGCTCGAGATGGAGCGGCTCGACTGGCTGGTGCCGGGCATGCTGCGTGAGAAGGTCGTTGCGCTGCTGCGCGGGCTGCCCAAGGAACTGCGTCGCGAACTGGTCCCGATCCCGGAGGCGGCGGACCGGTTCCTCGCGTCGCTGCAGGGTGCGCGGGACGGCAGCCTTTTCACGCGCCTGGCGGAATTTGTCACGCAGCGCGCCGGCCGCGCGACCGACGCGACCGCATTCTCCGGTATCGTGCTGCCGGCAGCGCTCAGGCTCAATTTCCGGGTGCTGGATGCCAGCGGGCACGAAATCCGCAGCAGTCGCGACCTCGATTCGCTGCAGAGAGAATTGAGGTTGGCCGGCGGCACGGCGGCGGTCACGCCGCCTGGCAGCGCCTGGAGCCGTGACAGGCTTCGCCACTGGGACTTCGGCGAGATCCCGGCCGAAGTGACCGTCAGGGTCGCTGGCGTGTCGGTGCGCATGTACCCGGGCGTCGAGGACACCGGCGATGCGGTGCGACTCCGGCTTTATCCCGGTTCAACACAGGCGGCGCTTGCGACGCGCGAGGGAGTCGCCAGGCTGGCCGCCCTGGCAATGCCGCAACAGCACGAACTGGTGCGTCGCAATTGTGCGGCCGACCGCGAGCTGGTGCTGCTGACGGCGGCTTCCGGCATGGGGCGCGTGCTTTTCGGCGAAATCGCGGACCGGGCGGTGGTCGACGCGATCCGCGCATCGGGTTGCAGAGATCCCCGCAGCGCGACCGAATTTGACGCGCTGGTGGATTCCGTCCGCTCGGGCGTTTCGGAGCAGGGCGACGAACTGCAGAGATGTGCTCGCAATACGCTCGCAGCGCTGAAGGAGGTCCGTGCAGCACTGGACGCGCTGGGCGCGCCGGCGTTCGCCCAGGCGCGTGACTCGATCTCGCACCAGGTCGCGGCGCTGCTCGCACCGGGCTGGATGCGGCGTACGCCCGATCCGTGGCTTCGGCAGCTGCCGAAGTACCTTAAGGCTGCGTCACGTCGGGCGGCGCGGGTCCGTGACGCCGTGGAGCGCGATCGAATGCTCCACGACCAGCTGGTTCCGTACGAGTCAGCGCTCAGGCAACTTGAATTGGCTCGCGCGGGTGAATCGTCGACCACGCCCGAGCGCGAGCACCTGCGGTGGATGCTGGAGGAGTTCCGGGTGTCATTGTTCGCGCAGGAGCTCAAGACGCTGCGGCCGGTGTCCGCGAAGCGCCTCGATGAGCAGCTGCAGCTCGCGCGCCGGGAGTCCGGCCGCGTGCGCTAGTCCCGATCGGGTTTCACGAAGGGCCTGAGCAAGTCGATCGGCAGCGGGAATACGATGGTCGCCGTCCGGTCGTTGGCGATATCGGCTAGCGTCTGCAGGTAACGAAGCTGCAGTGCCTGCGGTTCCGCACTGAGAGCGATCGCCGCCTCGACCAGCTGCGCCGCCGCCTGCTTTTCGCCCTCGGCGTGAATGATCTTCGCGCGCCGGGTCCGTTCGGCCTCGGCCTGCTTGGCCATCGCGCGGATCATGCTTTCGTCCAGGTCGACGTGCTTGATCTCGACGTTGGCTACCTTGATACCCCAGGCGTCTGTTGCCTGGTCCAGGATGCGCTGGATGTCGATATTGAGCTTATCGCGCTGCGACAGCATCTCGTCCAGTTCGTGCTGCCCGAGCACCGAGCGCAGCGTCGTCTGCGCAAGCTGGCTGGTTGCCTCGAACGGATTCGCCACCTGGATGATGGCTTTGTCCGGCTCGACGATGCGGAAGTACACGACCGCATTGACCTTCACCGAGACGTTGTCGCGCGATATGACGTCCTGCGTCGGCACGTCGAGCACGATGACCCTCAGGTCCACCTTCACCATGCGCTGCACCAGCGGAATCAGCAGGATCAGTCCCGGTCCCTTCACTCCGGTGAAGCGCCCGAACGTGAATACCACGCCACGCTCGTACTCGTTCAATACCTTGATGATCTGCGTGGCGGCGACCAGAAGTGCGACCGCGACAATGGCTAGAATCGGGATGTTGAACATGCGCGTGTTCTCCTAGGTCAGTCCTGCTCCGGCTCGACCTCCAGGGTCAGGCCGTGAACCTTGGTGATGCGGAGCCATTGCCCCGCGTGAATCGGTGCGTGACTGGTAGCGGACCAGGTCTCGCCGTGCACCCGGACAAATCCCTGCCTGTCGAAGCCTTGGAGTGCCTCGGCACGCTCGCGCAGCAATCCCTCGGTCCCGGTCACCACGGGACGCCGCCGTGCGCGGACCGCGAACGAGACGATCGCCAGCAGAACCAGCGCACCGGCCAGGCCCATGGCGCCGATCAGCTGCCAGGCGATGCTGAATCCGGGTACACCCTCGTCCAGCAGCATCACGGATCCGATGACGAACGCGACGATACCCCCGAGCCCGAGCGCGCCGAATGATGGTACGAAAGTCTCGGCGACGATCAGCAGCACGCCAAGTCCGATCAGCGCGAGACCGGCGTAGTTGACGGACAGGACCTGGAACGCGAACAGCGCCAGCAGCAGGCTGATTGCGCCGACGACGCCCGGCAACATGGTGCCGGGGTGGAGGCCTTCGAGCAGCAGCCCGTAGATGCCGATCAGCATCAGCAGGTAGGCGACATTGGGATTGGTGATCAGCGACAGCAGTTCGGTTCGCCAGTCGGGCCGGGCCTCGCGCAGCAAGAGTCCGGTCGTGTGCAGCACCACGTCGCCGGACTGAAGCTTCACGGTGCGCCCGTCGAGTGCCTGCAGCAGCTGGGCCAGGTCCACCTCGACCATATCCACTACGCCGGCTGCGAGCGCTTCGTCGGCGGGCAGGCTGGCCCCGGTGCGCACCGCTGTTTCGGCCCACTCGATATTGCGGCCGCGCAACTGAGCCAGGCCGCGGATGTATGCGACAGCGTCGTTGACCGACTTGCGCTCCAGCGCCGTTCCCGGCCCGCCGGAATTGCCGGTCTGCCCGTCCTTTTCGTCTTTCGCGGGTTGCAGGTCGCTGCCCGAGCCGCCGATCTGGATCGGAGTCGCGGCACCGAGGTTCGTTGCCGGCGCCATGGCGGCTACATGGCTCGCATAGACCAGGAATGTGCCGGCACTGGCGGCTCGAGCCCCGCTGGGCGACACGTAGGCCACGACGGGGACGGTGGAAGCCAGGATCGACTGCACCATGTCGTGCATGGAACTGTCCAGCCCACCCGGCGTGTCGATCGTGACGATGATGAGCGACGCGCCTTGTTCAGCCGCCTCACCTAGCGTGCGGACGAAGAATTCGCTGGTCGCCGGCCCGATCGGGCCCGAGACTGGCAGCAGGACACCGCTCGACCCCTGCGAGTCGGCCCGGCCATCAAGCGCCAGGAACCCGGCCAGCAGCAGCAGGACTGCGAACGTAGCCCGAACCCGGGCCATCAATGGTGACGCGTCCATGGAACGATCATAACAGCGCACCGCGAGCCGACACGAATCGGCTGTGGCGCGCGGAATGCGGGTTGCGTCGTCTGTCGTGCGTTCAGCCGGATACGTCGAAATTGATGCCCTGTGCAAGCGACAGCTGGCTGCCCCAGTTGACGGTGCAGGTCTGGCGTCGCATGTAGACCTTCCAGGCATCCGAGCCGGATTCGCGTCCGCCGCCGGTGTCTTTCTCGCCGCCGAAGGCACCGCCGATCTCCGCGCCGGACGTGCCGATGTTGACGTTGGCAATGCCGCAGTCGGAACCTCCCGCGGAGAGGAAGCGTTCCGCGTGCTGCAGGCGATCGGTGAAGATCGCCGACGACAGTCCGTGCGCAACGTCGTTCTGCATCGCTATCGCCTGGTCGAGGTCGCCGAACGGCACCAGGTACAGGATCGGCGCGAAGGTCTCGGTACGCACGATCTCCCACTCGCTGCTCGCGACCACGATGGCAGGTTCGACGAAGTGCCCTGGCCGATCCAGCGCCTTGCCGCCGCACAGCAGGCGTCCGCCGCTGGCCACGGCCTGGGCGACGGCGGCCTCGTACTGGCGCACGGCGCCGTCGTCGATCAACGGTCCCATCAGCGTGCCAGCCTCGAGCGGATCGCCGATGCGCACCTGCCGATAGGCGTTGACGAGCCTGCGCTCCAGGTCGCCGAGCCGCGACTCGTGGACGAACACGCGGCGAGTTGTCGTGCAGCGCTGGCCCGCCGTGCCCACCGCGCCGAACACGATGGAGGGAACCGCGAGGTCCAGGTTCGCGTGCTCGTCGACGATGATCGCATTGTTGCCGCCGAGTTCCAGCAGGCTCCTGCCGAGTCGTTGCGCGACCCGCGCGCCGACGCTCCGGCCGACGTTGGTCGAGCCGGTGAAGGACACGAGATCCACGCGCCGGTCATCCACGAAGCGGTTTGCGAGATCGTGGCTGGCGTCAACGAACAACTGGAAGATGCCCGGATAGCCGTGCCGCTCGAGAACGCCGTTGGCCAGGCGCTGGACCGCAACTGCGCAGAGCGCCGTCTTCAGCGAAGGCTTCCACACGGTGACGTTGCCGCAGATCGCCGCGAGGAACGCGTTCCACGACCACACGGCGACCGGGAAATTGAAGGCGCTGATGACGCCGACGACGCCGAGCGGGTGCCACTGCTCGAACATGCGGTGCTCGGGCCGCTCCGAGTGCATCGACAGGCCATAGAGCATGCGAGATTGGCCCACCGCAAAATCGGCGATGTCGATCATCTCCTGCACTTCGCCGTCGCCCTCTGCCTTGATCTTGCCCATTTCGAGCGAGACCAGGCTGCCGAGGTCCGACTTGTGCCGGCGCAGTTCTTCGCCGACCAGTCTTACCGCTTCGCCGCGCTTCGGGGCGGGGACGCTGCGCCAGGCGAGCGCAACTTCCCGTGCGGATCGCATCATCTGCTCATATTGGGCGGGCGTGGTCGCGAGCACGCTCGCAATGACCTTGCCGGTCGCGGGATTCACGGAGTCGATGCGCGGAGCCGCCGGGTCGGTCAGCCAGCCACCATCGGCCGACCAGGTGCCGGGATTCAGGGCCTCGAGACCGAGATTGGCGAGTACCTTGTCCATCACTTGCCTCCGTTTGCCGCGCGCTGCTGGCCGGTCTGGCCGGCGACGACCATACGGCCCGAGATTTCCTTGGTTCCGGCGTTCGCGTAGTGGCGGCCGAAGCGATTGTCGAGGACGTCAACCAGCCTGAAGTCCTCCTGCCTGACGAATCCGCGATATCGCCCGGGCGTCTTCAGCACCAGGTCCACAACTGCCGTGACGCCAGCGGCCGTCGTCACCTGGATGGCGGACCAGAGCCGTCCCGCGATCATCTGCGGGTAGATCTTGCTCACGTAGTTTTCCTCGCGAAGTTCGCCCGCCTGCCTGCCGGTGACGGCGACGTAGACGACCACCACGTCCTGCAGCGTCTGCGGTACGGCATTCTCGAGGATGCGCTTCAACGTCGCGCGATCCTGGTTGAGCTTCAGGTCGTTCATCAGCAGTCGCATCTGGGCGCAGTGCCCGGGATAACGCATGGTCTTGTAGTCCATGGTCTCGGCGCGCTGCCCGTAGGTGTCGCCCAGCGAGCCAAGCCCGCCCGAGGT
Source organism: uncultured Gammaproteobacteria bacterium (assembly GCA_963732415.1). GTDB lineage: Bacteria > Pseudomonadota > Gammaproteobacteria > Steroidobacterales > Steroidobacteraceae > RPQJ01. The sequence goes on along the minus strand of CAVSZK010000019.1, from coordinate 410,627 downwards.
GTTGAACGCCTCGTAGAGCGTGCCGTCGATCTCGATCTCCTCGAGGCCCTCGAGCGGCGCGGCTTCGGTAGGGCGGCCGTTCACGATGGCCTCGCAGGGATTCCCGTACTCGTTGATCAGCCCCTCGGTGGACCAGGTGAGCGAATACTTGAGGACGTTGTTCGGGTGCTGCGGAAGTGCGCCGACGCGTAGCTTCACGCTTCGCAACTCGTCGAAGTGCCCGATCAGCGCGTTGGCTGCGATGCTGATGAAGCCGGGCGCAAGCCCGCACTGCGGTATGAATGCGGTGTCGGCTCCATCGGCGACGCGACGCACGCCGCGGGTCACCGCCACGTCCTCGGTCAGGTCGAAGTAGCTTGCGCCCGCGGCGCGTGCAGCCTCGGCCACGGCGACATTGCAGTAATAGGGCAGGCTCGAAATCACCGCCTCGACAGGATGGGCCGCAAGGTGCGCGGACAGGGCCTCGGCGCTCGCGGCGTCGAAGCCGTATGCGTGCAGGTTGTCGAGGCCATGCGCGACCACGACGGCGCGCGCGACGCTCTCGTTCACATCGGCAACCTGGACGTCATAGTCGCCGGATTCGGCGAGCAGTCCGGCGATCAGCGAGCCGATCTTGCCGGCCCCGAGGACGAGGACCTTGTGCATTTTGGAACTCCTGGATTGATTGCCTGCCCGGCCGCGCGGCTGCGACGGAAACCGGCCTGGGGCATCGTTTAAGTGCCGATTCTGACGAAACCGCCGCGGCGCGTCACCCCCGGGGTTCTACTGCAGTGCGGCGATACGGGTTAGGATTGCAGGATGAACCAGCCTGCCAGCATCCAGCAGCCCGACGCCGCATCGAACTGGTCCCCGACCAGTTGGCAGTCCAGGCCGGCCGCCCAGCAGGCGGTCTACCGCGACCCCGCCGCACTCGAGCGCGCCGTTGCCGCGTTGAGCCGCCTGCCTCCGATCGTGGTGTCCTGGGAAATCGAGGCGCTCAGGCGCGAGATCGCCGAGGCGCAGCGGGGCGAGCGGTTCCTGCTGCAGGGCGGCGACTGCGCAGAGTCGCTGACAGATTGTGAGTCGGGCCAGATCGCCCGCAAGCTCAAGATCCTGCTGCAGATGAGCCTGGTGCTGCTGCACGGGCTCAAGAAGCCCGTGATCCGCGTCGGCCGTTTCGCCGGCCAGTACGCCAAGCCGCGCACGACCGATGTGGAGACGCGTGGCGACGTGACGCTACCTGTCTACCGTGGCGACCTGGTGAATCGACCCGGCTTCACGGCGGCAGACCGCGAACCCGATCCCGAACTTCTGCTGCGGGCCTACGAGCGCGCCGCGCTCACGCTCAATTTCGTCAGGGCACTGATCGACGGCGGGTTCGCCGACCTGCACCACCCGGAATACTGGGACCTGGACTTCGTGCACCACTCGCCATGGCGCGACCAGTACCGGCAGATCGTCGACTCCATCTCGGACTCGCTCGACTTCTTCGAGGCGATCAGCGGCAGCCGGGTGCACGAGGCGAGCCGCGCGCCGTTCTACGCGAGCCATGAAGCGCTGCACCTGCACTACGAGCAGGCGCAGACCCGCTACATCGAACGGAAGGGGTTCTGGTACAACCTGTCGACGCATCTGCCGTGGATCGGCCTGCGGACCGCCGATCTCGACGGCGCGCACGTCGAGTACTGCCGGGGGATTCGCAACCCGGTGGGCGTCAAGGTCGGTCCTTCGATGGACGCGGCGTGGGTGCAGGGGCTGTGCCGGGCATTGAACCCTAACGGTGAATACGGCCGCCTGGTGCTGATCCATCGCATGGGCGCCGGCAACGTGGATTCGAAGCTGCCGTCGCTGATCAAGGCGGTACGCGCCACCGAGGTCCCTGTGCTGTGGGTCTGCGATCCGATGCACGGCAACACGGAGACCACGAGTTCCGGGATCAAGACGCGGCGCTTCGACAACATCGTCGCTGAACTCGAAAGTTCAGTACGAATCCACCGCGATGCGGGCAGCTACCTCGGTGGCGTGCATTTTGAGCTCACCGGCGAGGACGTCACCGAGTGCACCGGCGGCGCGCGAGGGCTGGTCGATGGCGACCTCGCGCGTGCCTATCGGACCACCGTGGATCCGCGTCTCAACTGCGAGCAGGCCCTCGAACTCGCGATGAGGATTGCGGCGAACGCTCGCTCGTCCTGACCCGCCCGGCCGCGAGCAGTCGCTCGGCTTCCTCTTGCGGGACTTCGCGCGACTGCCCGGGTGCGAGCCCCGCGATCGACCACGGTCCGACCGCGACTCGTATCAGCCTGAGAGTGGGGTGACCGACGGCCGCGGTCATGCGGCGCACCTGCCGGTTCCTGCCTTCCCGAAGTTCGAGTTCGACCCAGGCCGTCGGGATCGCCTTTCGTGCCCGGATCGGCGGATCGCGCGGCCACAGCCACTCGGGCTCGGGCACGAGCCGCGCAGGAGCGGGCAGGGTGGCACCGTCGTTCAACATCACGCCCCGCCGCAGTTGTCCGAGTGCCGCTTCGCCGGGCAAGCCTTCCACCTGGGCAACATAAGTCTTCGGAAACGGAGCGCCTGGCTGGCTGATCCTCGCCTGCCAGGGCCCGAAGTCGGTCAGCACCATCAGGCCTTCACTGTCGTAATCCAGCCTGCCGGCAGGGTAGAGGCCGGGGGCCGAAAGCAAGTCTTTCAGGCAGCTCCGCTGGTCGGGGCTCGTGAACTGGGGAAGGACCTGGAAGGGCTTGTTCAGCAGGATCAGGCGCATCGTGGAAATTAGCTCTTGTCGGGCCCGCGTGCCGAAGTCTATCCTCTTATTGCGCCGCAACAACGGCGCGTCTGGTTCGTGTCCGTGTCATTGCGCGGCCACACATTGGAGTCTGCCGTGACCACACAGCCGAAGCTCGACCTGCCCCCGGGATGCGAGGTGACGGGACACCTGCGACCTGGATTCGAGGAAGTACTGACACTCGACGCAATGGAGTTCGTCGTGGACCTGGCCCGGAGATTTTCTCCGCGGGTCGAGGAACTGCTGGCCCGGCGCGTGGCCCGGCAGGCGGAGATCGATGCGGGCAAGCTCCCGGACTTCCTGCCCGAGACCCACGGCATCCGTGAGCACGATTGGCGCGTGACCGCTATCCCGGCCGACCTCCAGGACCGGCGCGTCGAGATCACGGGGCCCACGGACCGCAAGATGATCATCAACGCGCTGAACTCCGGCGCGAAGGTGTTCATGGCCGACTGCGAAGACTCGATGACGCCGACCTGGGACAATGTCGTGCAGGGACAGGCAAACCTGCGCGACGCAGTTGCACGCCGCATCGAGTTCTCGAACCCGGACGGCAAGCAGTACCGGCTGAATCCGCAGATCGCCACGCTTATCGTACGGCCGCGCGGCTGGCATCTCTTTGAGAAGCACGTGCTGGTCGACGGCAAGCAGGTGCCGGGCGCGTTCGTCGACTTTGGCCTGTATCTGTCGCACAACAATGCGGAACTGAAGCGCCGCGGGACGGGCCCGTATTTCTACCTGCCCAAGATCGAGAGCCATCTCGAAGCCCGGCTGTGGGCCGAGGTGTTCCGGCATTCCGAGGCCCGGCTCGGGCTCGCGCCGCAGACCATCAAGGTCACGGTGCTGATCGAGACCATTCTTGCCGCCTTCGAGATGGACGAGATTCTCTGGGAGCTTCGCGACTACATAGTTGGCCTCAACTGCGGTCGATGGGACTATATCTTCAGCTTCATCAAGAAGTTCAGTCGCTACCCCGACATGGTCCTGCCCGATCGATCCCAGGTCACGATGACGACGCGCTTCCTGCGCTCGTACTCGAAACTGCTGATCAAGACGACGCACCGGCGCGGCGCTTTTGCGATGGGCGGCATGGCGGCGCAGATCCCGATCAAGGGCGACGTTGCCGCCAACGATGCGGCGATCTCCAAAGTCCGCGCGGACAAGGAGCGCGAGGCCGGCGATGGTCACGATGGCACCTGGGTCGCGCATCCGGGCCTCGTGCCTATCGCGATGGAAGTCTTCGACCGGCGTATGCCGACACCGAACCAGCTGGATCGCAAGCTGGAGGACGTGAACATCGCGGCGGCGGACCTGCTCGCGGTGCCGCAGGGCACGATCACCGAGGCGGGTCTGCGCAGCAACGTCGACGTGTCGATCCAGTACATGGCCTCATGGCTCGGCGGCAATGGCTGCGTGCCCATCCATAACCTGATGGAGGACGCGGCGACCGCCGAGATCTCCCGCGCGCAGATCTGGCAGTGGATTCGCCACCCACGGGGCGTGCTCGACGACGGCCGCAAGGTCACGGTCGAGTTGTTCCGGCAGATCACGGCGGAAGAGCTGGCGAAGTTGCGGGCCGAGCTCGGCGACGCAGCGTTTGCGGCAGGCAATTATGAGCGCGCGGCGCGGCTGATCGACGGGATCACCACTGCCGAGACCTTCGAGACCTTCCTGACACTGCCGGCCTACCGGGCCATCGACTGACAGAATTAGCCTAAACGAGGATTTCGACATGACCGACAAGGCTGCAAGCGCACTGCGCAAGGACTGGAATACCAACCCGCGCTGGAAAGGCATCAAGCGCCCGTACAAGGCCGAGGACGTCGTGCGCCTGCGCGGCAATGTCCAGGTCGAGCACACGCTCGCGCGGCTGGGCGCCGAGAAGCTGTGGGAGCTGGTCAACACCGAGCCTTACGTGAACTGCCTCGGTGCTCTCACGGCCGGCCAGGCGATGCAGCAAGTGAAGGCGGGCATCAAGGCCATCTACCTTTCCGGCTGGCAGGTTGCGGCTGACAACAACAGCTACATGGCCATGTATCCGGACCAGTCGCTGTATCCGGTCGATTCGGTTCCCAAGGTCGTCGAGCGTATCAACGGCACGTTCAAGCGTGCCGACGAGATCCAGTGCGCGCGCGGTATCGGTCCGGGCCACAAGGATTACCTCGACTTCTTCGCGCCGATCGTCGCTGATGCCGAGGCCGGCTTCGGTGGCGTGCTCAATGCATTCGAGCTGATGAAGGCGATGATCCGCGCTGGCGCCGCCGGGGTGCACTTCGAGGACCAGCTGGCCTCTGTGAAGAAGTGCGGCCACATGGGCGGCAAGGTTCTTGTGCCGACCCAGGAAGCGATCCAGAAGCTGGTGTCGGCGCGCCTGGCGGCCGACGTGATGGGCGTGCCGACCATCGTGCTGGCGCGCACCGACGCGGAAGCGGCTGACCTGCTCACCAGCGACGTGGATGAAAACGACAAGCCGTTCTGCACCGGCGAACGGACGCCGGAGGGCTTCTACCGCGTGAAGCCGGGCGTCGAGCAGTCGATCTCGCGCGGCCTCGCGTATGCGCCGTACGCCGACATGGTGTGGTGCGAGACGGGCAAGCCCGACCTCGGCTTCGCCAAGGCCTTCGCCGAGGCGATTCGCAAGAAGTTCCCGGGCAAGCTGCTGTCCTACAACTGCTCACCGTCATTCAACTGGAAGAAGAACCTCGACGACGCAACGATCGCGAAGTTCCAGCGTGAGCTGGGCGCGATGGGCTACAAGTACCAGTTCATCACGCTGGCCGGCATCCACAACATGTGGTTCAACATGTTCGACCTGACGCAGGAGTACGTGAAGTCGGGCATGACTGCCTACGTCGAGAAGGTACAGGAGCGGGAGTTCGCGGCGCGTGATCGCGGCTACACGTTTGTATCGCACCAGCAGGAAGTCGGTACCGGCTACTTCGACGAAGTGACCCAGGTGATCCAGGGCGGGCACTCGTCGACGACCGCGATGCACGGCTCGACCGAGGAAGAACAGTTCTCGGCCGAGAAGCACTGAACGGTCGCTGCAAGCTGACCAGCGGCCCGGGCGGGCGACCGTCCGGGCCGTTTCTTTTCCGGCCTCTGGATACTGCTAGTCTCGCGCCCTGCGAGACACTGTGAGTGACGCACCCGAATGACCAGTTCCTTCGACCCTCGCTGCCGCCGGTGCCCGAGGCTCGCCGAATTCCTGGACGAGGGCAGGGAGAGGTACCCGGCCTACCATTGCGCGCCGGTTGCACCGTTCGGCGACGAACGTCCGCGACTGCTGGTGGTGGGCCTCGCACCCGGGCTGCACGGCGCCAATGCCTCCGGCCGGCCATTTACCGGCGACCATGCCGGTATCCTGCTGTACGAGACGCTGCATCGATTCGGCTGGGCAAGCGCCCCCGTATCGAGTTCCGCGACGGACGGGCTGAGGCTGGTGGACTGCCGGATCACCAATGCAGTCAAGTGCGTGCCGCCGAAGAACAAGCCCACGCCTGCCGAGATCGCGACCTGCAACGCGTTCCTTGCCGCTGAACTCGCGGCGCTCGACCGGGGCACCGTGATCCTGGCGCTGGGTGCGATTGCCCACGGCGCAGTGCTGCGGGCCCACGGACTCAAGGCGTCGGCGCACGCGTTCGGCCATGGCGCCGAACACCGGTTGGCGGGTGGCCGAGTCCTGCTCGATTCCTACCACTGCAGCCGCTACAACACCCAGACCCGGCGCCTGACGACAGAGATGTTCAGGGAAGTGGTGGGCCGGGCGACAGCGCTATTAGCCCGTATCGGCTGAGCCTCCGCGCCTTACAATCTCCGCGTGTCCGACGCTGCGGCTCAATTTGACCTTCGCTCCTTCCTGGCAGCACTGCCAGCGAAGCCGGGCGTTTATCGAATGCTCGGACGCGAAGACTCTATTCTCTACGTCGGCAAGGCGCGGCACCTGAAAAACCGTGTATCGAGCTATTTCCGCGGTGGCACGCTCGGCGAGAGGACCCAGGTGATGCTCGAGCAGGTCGAGCGCGTCGAGGTCACTGTTACGGCCTCCGAGATCGAAGCGCTGCTGCTTGAGCAGAACCTGATCAAGCGCCATCGTCCGCGCTACAACGTGCTGCTCAAGGACGACAAGAGCTTCCCGTTCATACACCTGACGGCGCACGAGTTTCCTCGGCTCGAATTCTTCCGCGGTTCGCGCAAGGAGCCGGGGCGCTTCTTCGGGCCGTTCCCCAGTACGGTTGCGACCCGGGAATCGCTGCTGCTGTTGCAGAAACTGTTTCGTATCCGGCCCTGCGCGGACACGTTCTTCGCCAATCGCTCGAGACCCTGCCTCCAGTACCAGATACAGCGGTGCACCGGGCCATGCGTGGGGCTGGTCACGAAGGAGGCTTATTCACAGGATGTTTCCGACGCGACTCGCGTGCTGGAGGGGCGCAACGACGAGGTCATCGCGGACCTTCGGAGACGCATGGACGTCGCGGCCGATGAGCTTCGGTTCGAGGAAGCCGCCAGGCTTCGCGACCAGGTCGGGATGCTGAAGCAGGTGCAGGCCAGCCAGTCTGTGACGCGCATGGGCGGCCGGGACGCTGACGCGGTCGCCGTGGCGAGCGCTGGCGTGGACCAATGCGTTTCAGTGGTTTTCGTGCGCGGCGGACGGAATCTCGGCAGCAGCAACTTCTTCACCCGAGGCGGCCTGGGCGAAGAGGCCGAGGTGCTTGCCGCGTTCCTGGGCCAGCACTACCTGGCGCGAGAGGCGCCAGCCGAGATCCTCGTGAGCCAGGCGGTCGAGGATTTCGATCTCCTCGAAGCGGCACTCGCCGAGCGTAGTGGGCATCCGGTGCGTGTGCGGGCAGGCGTACGCGGTATGCGTGCGCGTTGGATCGCAATGGCCCGCGCAAATGCCGAGCTCGGGCTCACGATGAAGGCCGCGAGTCGCGCCGGTGTAGCAGAGCAGCTGGAGTCGCTCGGCAACGCGCTCGGTCTCGGGCGTGCCCCGGCCCGAATCGAGTGCTTCGACGTGAGCCATACGATGGGCGAGTCGGCCATCGCGTCCTGCGTCGTCCTGGGCCCGGAGGGGCCCATCAAGAGTGCCTACCGCCGCTTCAACCTGCGCGGACTCACGCCCGGCGACGATTACGCCGGAATGCGCCAGGCAGTGGAGCGGCACTTCGCGCGAATCGCGCGCGGCGAGTTCCCGCTGCCCGACGTGCTGCTGATCGACGGAGGGCGGGGCCAGCTCGCGGCGGCGATTGACGGGTTGAACGCAGCGGGAGTCGCGCCGTCGCTCACGGTCGGCGTGGCCAAGGGCGCGGATCGCCGCGCCGGCCAGGAACGCCTTTTCTTGGACGGGCAGGATGCGCCGCTTATACTCGATGCAGGGTCTCCGGCCCTGCGGTTGATCCAGCGCGTGCGCGACGAGGCACATCGTTTCGCGATCGCTGGGCACCGCAAGGCGAGGGACCTCGCGCGGCGCGAGTCGTTCCTCGAGGAAATTCCCGGGCTCGGCCCGGTGCGTCGGAAGGAACTCCTGAAGGCCTTCGGCGGCCTGCAGGGTCTCAAGCAGGCGTCCGTCGAGGATCTTGCGAAGGTGCAGGGCATCAGCAGGAGCCTTGCAGAACGGATCTACGAACGGATGAACCCGGGACCAGGAATCACTTGAAGCTCGATAGCCTGCCCAACATCCTCACGGTCGGCCGCATAGTCGCGGTTCCGCTGGTCGTGGCGGTGTTCTACTGGGACCACCCCTGGTCGAAGCCGCTGGCAGCGATCATTTTCATTGCCGCCGCGATTACCGACTCGCTGGATGGCTATCTCGCACGACGCATGGGTATCACCACCCCGCTTGGGGAGTTCCTGGATCCGGTGGCGGACAAGCTGATGGTGGCCACTGCTCTCGTGCTGCTTGTCGGGCACGACACCCGGCCGTTCATCGTGATTACGGCGATCGTGATCATCGGCCGTGAGATAACCGTTTCGGCGTTGCGCGAGTGGATGGCCCATCTTGGGGCGCGGGCAAAGGTCGCGGTCTCGGGCATGGGCAAGTGGAAGACGATCATGCAGATGACGGGCCTGAGCATGATGATGTTCCGTGAGGACGTCTTCGGGCTGCCGGTGTACGAGATGGGTGTGATATTGCTTGTGCTGGCCGCCGCGCTCACGATCTGGTCGATGGGAAGCTACCTGCGGGCGGCCTGGCCGGAGCTCCGTCGCTAGCAAGTCCCTTGACAGAATCGCGGCTTCCTCCAAAAATAGGGGTTGTCCTAGGCCTTGCGGCCCGAGGGATGTGCGAGCGGGTGTAGCTCAGTTGGTAGAGCGCGACCTTGCCAAGGTCGAGGTCACGAGTTCGAGCCTCGTTACCCGCTCCAGTTTTCCAGCCGTAACCCCGGGTTTCCCCCGGGGTTACGCGCTTCTGCGGCTAGGTGGCAGAGTGGTCATGCAGCGGCCTGCAAAGCCGTGTACGCCGGTTCGATTCCGACCCTAGCCTCCATCCGCTTTTTCGGTCCCCGTTGCCCCTGTTCAGGGGCAGGCCGAACACATCGAGCGCAATCCAGAACCCCGCGTAGTTGCGTGTTTTTTGAACCTGATGGGGGCCAATGACCTCGCCAAAGCTGCCGGATTGAGCCGACTACAGTCATTGCGATCCGGGAGCAGGTGGGGAGTTGTCTTAAGTGTGGGCGGGCAGGTGCTTGACGGACACACTGAGCATCACCAGCGACCAACCGTTGAGGATCATGCTGATTCCGACGTAGAGCCCGATCACCCACAGCCCCGAATAGGGCCACTGCCGCCAGATGAGGACGCCCAGGAAAGTGGTGACCGCACCGTTGAACAACACCCAGCCCCAATGCGGATAGCGGGCGATGATCGCCGTGATCGCTCGGAACATGCCTTCGAAGATCAGCACCATGGCGATCATCAGGGTCAGCGCCTTGGCGGAAGCCGCCGGGTTGGCCAGGACCATGAAGCCGGCAACCGCATAAACGATACCTGTGATCAGGTCGATGAAAAACCCGCCCCAGCCCCGCCCGAACGAAAAAGCATGCACGACGCCGGCAACGCCGGCGAAGACCATCAGCCAGCCGAGAAACCTCATCGAAAACGCAGTCAGGAGGACAGCCTCGCCGATGGCGGTCGAACCGACGACGATCAGGAAGATTCCCAGCAGCAGGAACCAGCCGCGGTGCTTTCGCACTTGATCAATACCGACGAGTTGCATTGGGTTTGTTGTCATGGGGGATGATTTGCCTGGTTGTTGGACGAGATCGGTCACGGCCTGCCGCATGCTACCAAGGTAAGAACCCCCGCGCTCTGCAGCGAAAGCGCATGTCTTGGTGAACTCACATCCCGTTCTTCGCCACGTCATTTCGGGCCGTGGCATCTCGAATGGCTTCCGGTTCCCCGGAGTCTTCAAAGGCGGCTATTGCGTCCTGGATCGTGTCGAAGACGCGAGGAACCGCGGCCTTTTTTCCAGCCAGAAACGATTCGACCAGTTTCCAGCCTCTGCGCCTGGGATTGACGACCCACAATTGAATACCGGCGTTGGCGAGTTCGTCCCGGACCGACACTATCTTGTCTACTGCGGAACTGTCGATCCCGGAAGAGGACGTTGCGTCCAGGACGACCACCTGGATTTTCCTGTCAACCCGCGCGACGTTGCGCAACGAGTCGGCCAGGATCCTGGCGTTCAGGAATACCAGTGGGCCGTATTGGTGGATTATCAGCATCCCCGGAATCTCAACGGCATCGGGGTGTTGATCCAGATCCACAAAGCCTCCCGAACGTGTTCTCCCGACAGTTGCCGTAACCGGCTCATGTATCACGTGCGCAAGCTTGAAGAGCGCAAGGACGACGCCGATCATCACGCCGGTCAGTACACCAAACGCCAGCACGCCGACGAATGCCGCGATGGCTACCAGGAACTCGTATCGGCTTATCGTCCAGAGCCGACGGAAATAGCCCAGGTTCGAGACGCCACCGAGGGCGACGACGATGATGGCGGCCAGGCTGCCAAGGGGCAAATTGTGCAGCAGCGGCAGCAGAAACAGGATCGTCAAGACACACAACAGGCCGGCCAACAGGTTTCCCACCTGGGTCTTGCCACCGGCCCCTATGCCGACCGACGTCGCAGTCAGCGATGCGCTCAGTACATGTCCGCCAGCCAGCCCGGCGCCCAGGTTGGCGGCGCCGAGCGCCAGCAGTTCCCGATTCGGGTCGAGACGGTCGCCGCTATACTCCGCGGCGCGTTTCAACGGCGCCAAGGCTTTCGTGTATCCGAGGACGACGATTGCCAGCGCTCCGGACACGAGTGTGATGAACTCGTCGCCGCCAGGAATGGGCGGCAGGACAAACGCGGGCAGGCCTCCTTCCACGACGCCCAAAATCGCAACCCCGAGATCGCCCAGCGAAAACAGGCCACTGAGGGCAATTGATCCCACGAGCACGATCAAAGGGCCGGGCCATTTTGGGCGAAAGATTCGGATGAGGATCAGTACCGCAATGCTCAATCCGGTAACAACCATCGCCGTACCATGCGCCTCATGGATCGCGTGCCGCAGATAAACAAGAAGGTCCCAGGCGCCAGACGGTTTCTCGTCGGGATTCAGCCCCAGGAGCCTGACCGATTGTTTGAGTAGCGTGAGCCAGATGATGCCTTCGGTGAAGCCCTTGACCACCGGATCGGGAACGAGATCGGCGGCCCAGCCCATCTTGAGGAAGAAGAACAGCAAATAGAGAAGGGCGACTATAAGCGCCAGGGTGATGGTCAAGGCGAGGAAGTCATCCTTGCCGACTGCAATCGACGCCACGACGCTTCCGGAGAGGATCGCGACCGCTGCGTCCGGCCCGACGACCAGGACGCGCTGCGAGCCAAACATGGCGTACCCAACCAGCGCCAGCGGCAGTGCGTAGAGACCGACGACAGGAGCCACGCCGGCAATAGCGGCGATCGACAGGCCGAGGGGCACCAGCACCGCCCAGGTCGCAACACCGGCCACAAGGTCTTTCGTCAGCCAGGATCGCTGATAATCGGTGACCCATGCCGGAACGGCGCTTCGCCAACGCATCACAGGCTTTCCCTTGATTTATTTCCCGCGGTCACCAGATTTTCGCTCTTGCCGGGGCCAGCGCCCGGTCAAATCCAATTCGAGGGCGAAACCCGGGAAGGTTCGACCACATTCGAGTCTCGGCAACCAAGCGCCGCTGGAGTGCAAACAGCAGCTTTCACAACAGTGCCCAGGGTGAGTCGTCTCCCAAACTCATCGTGGCCCGAAGAAAGGCGGCAGGTCAATGGCAGGGCCCTGTTCAAGTTGAAAGCCATGGTCTTTATCGGTACGTCGATTGCCTGGGTGAAGGCATGTTTTTACTGCGTCTCGCCAGCGCCGACTGGCGAGCGCATGCGGTGATTGCCACGACGGTTGGCTGCCAGTGAATGGTCATACGGCCAAAGCCCCCGAGGTCCAACAGAGTACAAAGCGTGCCGGCAGTCGCGCGATCAACGCGAGGGTAGATTTAGGGGTAACTGCCGCAAGCCCAATGCGGAGATTTGCGCGAAGGCACCTGGCCAAGCCTGCCCTGACGGACCTCCTGGGCGTCGGGAAAATTTACAGATTTGCCGTCAGCCTGACGCTCATATGTCAAAAAATGGTTGATTTCTTGAGGAAATGTGTTTTTGGCGCGATTAATGCACGAGTTCCCCTACGGCAGGTCGATCTCGCAGAGGGCTGCCATGTTCAAAAAAAAATTATCGGGGGTGTATTCATGTTTACGAGACTGACGGGTTCGGGGGGAATCGTCCGCGGTTTGATCGCGGCAGCGGCCATTCTGATCGGCGCACCGGCATCGGCTGCAGCATTCCAGGTCGGGTATGTTTTCGCCTCGATTGGGGGCGGTCAGGTCCAGGTATACGACCAGTCCGGTAACTTCATCCAGACGCTGGACACCGGCCTGGGCGGCTACACGACCGGCGGCACGTTCGACAGCAGCGGCAACTTCTATGTCACCGCCTTCTCGTCCAACGTCGTGTCGAAGTTCGATAACAACGGCAACCTCGTCAACGCAACATGGACGACTGGCCTTGGCGCCAACGAGTCGATCGTGTTCGACGCGGATGACAATGCGTACATTGGCAACGCGTCCTCAGCCAGGATCCTGAAGGTGAATTCCTCCGGAGCGCAGGTCGCCATTTACGATGCGCTGCAGAACACGGACTGGATCGACCTGGCGGCCGATGGCATCACGATTCTGTACAGCAACGAAGGCAGCACGATTCGGCAGTTGAACACCTCCACGCTGGTGGACACGGTGTTTACGACCGGATCCTATGGCCAGTTGTTCGCCAAGCGTTACCTGGAGGATGGCGGTGTGCTCGCAGCGTCCGGTACTGGCAACGTGTATCGCTGGGATGCCGCCGGCGTGCTTGTCGACACCATTGCGGTTGGAATCGGCAGCCTGTTTGCGTTGAACCTCGATCCTGACGGTACGTCTTTCTGGACCGGCGTATTGGGTGGACGGCAGATCGTCAAGGTAGACATCGCGACTGGAGAAATCCTCCAGAGCTGGCTTGCGGAAAGCGGAACCCTGTATGGATTGACCGTCTACGGTGAAATCCAGGCTGGCGGCGGTGGCGTCGGTGGCGGCGGCGGCGGTGGCGGTACTGACGTCCCCGAGCCGGGCACACTCGCGCTGTTTGGTCTCGCGCTGGTGGGCCTGGGCGTGAGTCGGCGGCGCAAAGCGTAGTCAGCCCCCTCAATGTGACAAGGAGCCCGGCCTAGCGCCGGGCTTTTTGTTGTTGGCGCATGTCGAGCGCCCGCCACTGCCTCGGACTCATGTTCGTCCACGATCGGAACGCGCGCGAAAACACAGCAGCGTCGGCGTAGCGCAGTGCCTCGGCGACTTCAGAGATCTTCAGGTGGGTATTGCGCAGCAGGTGGAATGAGAGTTCGCGCCGCACGTCGCCGGTGAGGTCGCGTACGGTGGCGCCTTCGTCCGCAAGACGACGGCGCAATGTGCGCGGGGCAACATCGAAGAATCGTGCGATCTTTGTCGTGGATACGGAACTCGAGAAGAGCAGGGCGTGAATCGCCCGGCGAACCTGCCGCGAAAACGGTACCGGGTCAGACCCTGCCCGCAACTCTACGGCCCGCGCCGCCGCGAGGAATACTTCGCGGTTGGCTCCTGAGATCGGCTGGTCGAGCCAGTATGAGTCGAAGACGACTGCAGAGAGGTCCGAATCAAACTCGACATTTACGCCGAACGCTGCCCTGTACGGCCTTGCGTCCGCTGGCCGTGATCGAGAGAGCCTTATCAGCAGCGGACGCCACGCAGGACCGCAGAGTTCCCGGAGTATGCGGCACTGGATCGCCAGCGCGGCATCCTGGATGTGTGTGGCCCCCGGTATGTCGCCGGCAAACAGCGCCCAGCCCATCGCCGTGCGTCCATCGCTGACGTCCAGCAGGAATGACATGGCTCCCTGGTCGGCGACCTGCAGGTAACTCGCGCCGAGTGACAGCGCCTCGCGCACGGACCCGCCGTTCTTCATCAGGCTGTTCAATTCTCCCAGCGAGGATGGATCGAAGCGCGTGCCGACCAGCAGTCCGAAATGACCGCAATCAGTATGCTCTGCGCAGGCTACGAGCAGCCTCCCGAGCACGTCGTAGGGAATGCTGTTGTCGGCATCCTCGAAAGTGCCAGGTGCTGCACCTGCGTCCGCCAGCAGCGTCGGGAAGTCCACGCCGAGTTCCTCGGCCAGCGTCCGGACGTGCATGACCGGACTGACTCGAAGTTCGCCGGGAAACGTCGCTACGTTACTCGCTGGCCTGGAAGCCGTCCGTTTGCCCATGCGGTGCGAACTTACCCGTTTCATTGGCGTGGTCAGCGGGTGAAATTTGGCCCGGATTGCAAAGTATAGCGCCGGCCACTCTAGTAGCCTGCTGCCCGGAACGCGAGTCTCTCCCGGATACCGGAACTTACCTGTGCGCATGTCGCTCGCAGTAGTATCGGATGCGAGCCTCGCGCCCGGGCGGTTGCGCGAGTCCGCAATGCGACCCGGCCTCGCACCGCGTGACGTCATTCAAAATATGTCTCACCAATGGAGAAGCCCCATGTTCAAGCGTTTCCTGCCAGTGCTGGTGCTGCCGGCGCTTTGCCTTGGCGGCGTGGCCCACGCCGAGAACTTCCCGATCCTGGACGAGGTCGCGCAGAAAGTGATCGCGAAATACCAGAATTCCACCTGCGAACAGTTGTGGGAGGAAAAGGCCCAGGGACAGGGAAAGCCGAAGTCGGCCAAGGAGCAGCGCGTGGTCGAGATCCTGCAGGGCAATCCGCAGATGCAGCAGGCATTCTTCAGCCAGGTCGCGACGCCCATCGTCACGAAGATGTTCCAGTGCGGAATGATCCCATGAGGCCATTCGCCATGCGTTCAGGCCGTGGCGCAGCAGCGCTCGCTTCGGTGGGACTCGTCGCCCTGCTGGCGGCTCCGGGCAGCAGCGGCGTCGCAACTGCGGCTGCTGCCGCAGCGCCCGCGGTCGCACCACCAGCCATCGAGCTCGAGCCCAGGGCCCTCGGTATCCTGAAAGGGTCCGCGGACGCGCTGGCGGCGGCGAAGACTGTTTCCTTCAACGCTGTCGTGGGCGAGGAGAGTCCGAGTCGGCTCGGACCGCCGCTGCTGTACACGAGCCGCTACCAGGTGGTGCTGCAGCGTCCGGACAAACTGCGCATCCTGAGCCCGGGTGACGGACCCGCGACCGAGTTCTACTACGACGGCAAGTCGATGTCGGCCTTCGCGCCAAAGGAGAACTACATCGCGCGGTCCGATGCTCCGCCCACGATCGACGCGGCGCTGGATCAGGCCTTCAGCAAGGCTCAGATCTACTACCCGTTCATGGACCTGCTCGACGCGGATCCATACAAGAACGTGCTGAACGGCCTGCGCGTCGCGTTCTACATCGGCGAATCGGATTCGGTCGGTGGCGTGAAGACCTACATGGTCGCGTACGCAAACGATCACGCGTTCGTGCAGGCGTGGATTGGAGTCGATGACAAGTTACCGCGGCGCCTGCGTGCGATCTACCGCAAGGACCCGGCCATGCTGAGGCATGAAATGGACATTACTGACTGGAAGCTTGACGCACCCCTTGCGGCCGGCACGTTCACGGTGCCCGAGGCTGCGAAGAAGGCGCTGCCGATTCCGTTCGAAAGGCCGGACGCCGCGGCTACGGCGAAGCCATGAGCATGGAGACGAACATGAAGCACATCGTGATCACGATCGGTGCCACGCTGGCCATTGGCCTGGCGCCGCAGTTCGCCGACGCCTACTCGCATAGAAATCGCGCAGGCGGCAGCACGTCGCACTCGTACGGCGAGGGTACCGAGCACACCAACGCCTACGGCGGCAGCACCGAGCACGCTTACGGCGGCGGCACCGAACATAGCAACGTTTATGGCGGGTCCACCGAGGGCAGGTACGGCGAGGGCGCGGAGCACACCAATTACTACGGCGGCACGACCAGCGCCCGGTACGGCGATGGCGCGTACCACGCGACCCCATACGGGGCGACAGTCTATGCGCCGCCGCCACCAGGCGCCTATGCGTATCACCCGCCCGCAACGGTCAACTATTACGGTGCCGGTTGCTACAACTGCGGCGGTTACAACACCGCGGGTGCCGTCGCTGCAGGCGTGGTAGTCGGCGCCGCCGTGGGTGCGGCCGCTGCCGAGTCCGCGAATACGAATACGACGACCACGACCACGACGACGACCACGACCACCTACGTCGTCGGTAACGTCTACCCGACGCTTCCGACCGGGTGCGCAATGCCCAAGGTTGACGGCACCACCTACTACCTCTGCGGCAACACCTGGTTCCAGCCAAGCTACGGTGCGAACGGGGTGTACTACAAGGTGGTGACGGCGCCCTGAACGGGCGCGATTGCCGATGCGCCGAGTGGCGGTCAACGGCCTCACCCTCGCCATTCACGACGAGGGTGTGGGTCCCCCAGTCCTGCTCGTGCACGGGTTTCCGGATTGCCACGACGTGTGGCGAATGCAGATCCCGGTACTGGTCGGGGCTGGCTACCGCGTCATCGCACTCGACAAGCGCGGCTGCGGCGAATCCGATGCTCCGGAAGGCAGCCGGAACTACCGGCCGGAGGTGCTGGTCGCCGATTTCGTTGCCTTGCTCGACGCGCTCGGCATCGACAAGGTCCGCCTCGTCGCGCACGACATGGGCGCGGTGATGTGCTGGCAGTTCTGCATGCGCCATCCGGATCGCATTGACCGCTACGTGGCGATGTCGGTCGGCCACCCCAGTGCATATGCGAGTGCGTCGCTGGAGCAGAAGCTAAAGGGCTGGTATGTGTTCGCGATGCAACTTCGCGGCATCGCCGAGTGGGGCTTGCGTGCCTTCGGGTGGAAGGGATTGCGGGCACTGGTCCGCTATGACGCGGAGGTGCCGCACTGGATTGAAAAACTTTCGCGGCCGGGACGGTTGAAGGCAGCCGTCAGTTACTACCGGGGCGTCGTCGGCTTGATCCTGCCGCGGAACTGGCCCTCGATTCGCGTGCCGACGCTGGGCGTATGGAGCGACGGCGACTTGTTCCTCGCCGAGTCGCAGATGCTCGAATCGGAGAAATTTGTCGGCGCGCCGTGGCGGTACGAGCGCGTCGATGGTGCGAACCACTGGTTGCAGCTGACCGCGCCCGAGCGTGTCAACGCGCTGCTACTCGACTACCTGCGCTGATGGGCGCTGTGCGGCGATCATTCGAGGCCAGGCGATGAGATGACGGGTGCCCTGTCTATCTGCTGAACCTGGTGCGCCGGCACCCGACGATCCGCCGCTGCGACCGCTCGCCGCCGGTCACAGCCGAGCCATTGCCCAGCTCGCGCGGGACTTCGCGACGGCTCTCCGGTCACTCGAGGCTGTCCCAATCGAGTAGCCAGGTCTTGAATCGTGGCGTGGCGCACACGAGTCGGTTCCGCGGGAGCCGGCCTCGCGGGATATCATGGCCCTCCCAAGGGAACGCGCGGCCGCGCGCGCCTGCCCCAAGCGAGCTCAGGCCCATGAAGACGACCTCCTTGACTGCTGGACTTCTGCTGTCGATTGTCGCGTGCGTAGCTGCGGCCGCGGCGAGACCCGCGGCCTTGCCGAATCCATCGCTGGACTATTCAGACGGCGGCCGGGTGCGCGTGATCGTCAAGCTGCGCGGGATCGGGGCGCAGGGCGTGCGCGCGGACATCGACGACCGGGACGTTGCGTCACTCGCGAGCCGCACCGGTGTCCCGCTCCGGCAGACGCGCAGCATCGATCCCGGGCTTCGCGTGCTTGAGCTTGGAGTCGTGGCGGCACCGGGGTCGGTCGAGCCGGCGCTCGAGAGGCTGCGGGCCGACCCGAACGTCCAATACGCTGAACTCGACCGGCGACGGCATGCACACGCGATACCCAGCGACACGCTGTTTCCCGGCCAGTGGTACCTGCAGAACGGGCTTGCCACGCCGAGCGCCGTGGACGCCGCCAGTGCCTGGGATATTTCGACGGGCAGCGGAGGGGTCGTGATCGCGGTGCTGGATACCGGCGTGCGTCACGAGCACCCGGACCTGGCGCTCGCAGGGGCGGGCGGGCGGCTGCTGCCGGGATTCGACTTCGTCAGCGACCGCAGGATCGCAAACGACGGCGATGGCTGGGACCTCGATGCATCGGACCCCGGCGACTGGGTTACTGGCAACGAAGCTTCATCGTTGCCGTTCAGCGGCTGCCAGGCGAGTGACAGTTCGTGGCATGGAACCCGGGTGTCCGGAATCATCGGAGCGCGCAGCAACAATGCGCTCGGGGTCTCTGGTCTCGGGTGGCAGGGCTGGATCCTGCCCGTGCGGGTGCTCGGCAAGTGCGGCGGCTATGACTCCGACATCGTCGCGGCAATGCTGTGGGCCAGCGGGCTCCCCGTCGATGGGGCGCCGACGAATCCGTACCCCGCGCGCATCGTCAACATGAGCCTGGGCGGCGGCGACACCTGTCCGCAGAACTACCAGGATGCGATCAATCGCCTGCGCTCGCGCGGTGTGCTGGTGGTGGCTTCCGTCGGTAACGATGGTAGCTCGGTCGAGGCGCCGGCAAACTGCGTGGGAGTCGCCGGCATCGGTGCGATCCGGCATGCCGGTACCAAGGTGGGTTTCAGCAACCTGGGCCCGGGCGTCGCGTTGAGCGCGCCGGGCGGCAACTGCGTGAATATCGGTTTCGGCGAACCATGCCTGTACTCGATTGACACAACGACCAACCTGGGGACGACGACGCCGACGACCGACACCTACACGGACCAGTTCCATATCAACGTGGGCACCAGCTTTTCGGCGCCGATCGCGTCAGGCATCGCGGGACTGATGCTCGGGGTCAACGGGCGGCTGTCGACAACGCAATTGATCGCACGCCTGCAGGAAGGCGCGAAGAAACCATTCCCCACCTCCAGCGACCCGAGCGTGCCCGTGTGCCACGTGCCTGCGGGTGTTGGAGATGTGCAGGTTTCAGAGTGCGAGTGCACGACACAGACCTGTGGCGCAGGCATGGCGAACGCTCAGGGCGCCATGCAGGCAGCGCTGCGGCCGGTTGCGGCCGTGGCCTTGCCGGGCAGCGTGTCGCCGGGCCAGGACGTGGTCTTGCGGGGCTCCGGCAGTGGCGCGGCCTGCGGTCGCGACATCAACAGCCATGCGTGGAGCATCGTCAATGGAGGTGCGACGCCGCCGGGGATCGTGGGTGAAAACACCGACACGGCGGTCGTCGTCGCGCCGGCATCGGGCTCGTATACCGTGCGCCTCACGGTAACGGACGACGCGGGTCGGCAGGACCAGGCAGACGTCATCGTGACGCCGTCGGCGGCGTCGACGACGGCGCCGTCTTCCGCAGGTCCGATCGCGTGCCTGCCGCCGGTGTTGGCAATTTCCCTGGCGCCTCTGGCGGCGACAGTACAGGCGGGGGGTGCGACGCTGTCGTTCTCGGCATCGGTGGCGGGCGCGGGCAACGGCGCGCTCGCCTGGTACGTGAACGACGTACCGGGCGGTAACGCGGTCGTCGGAACGATCTCATCGACGGGCCTGTACACGGCGCCCGCGTCGCGCCCCAGTCCCGCGATCGTGACGCTGAAAGTCGTGCCGGCAGCGGACGCGAGCCGCTACGCGAGCGCGTCGATCACCATCACCTCGGCGCCTTCGTCGGGCGGCGGAGGAGGCGGGGGAGGCGGCGGCACGGTGACAGGACCATTTCTTTTGCTGCTGGTGGCGCTCGCGGTGCGCCGGCGCAACGACTCCAGGATGATTCGCGCATGAAGACCATCATCGAGCCGTTTCGCATCAAGGTCGTCGAGCCGATTCGCATCACGACCGTCGAGGAGCGCAGGGCGTTGCTCGAACGGGCAGGCTGGAATCTCTTCGCACTCCACTCGGACGACGTGATCATCGACCTGCTGACCGACAGCGGCACCAGCGCGATGAGCGCGGAGCAGTGGGGTGCGGTGATGCGCGGTGATGAGTCCTACGCGGGCTCGCCGTCCTACTACCGATTCGAGGCGGCCGTGCGCGAGCTGATGCCGTTCCGCCATGTCATTCCGACGCACCAGGGCCGGGCTGCCGAGGCGATCCTGTTCTCGATCGTCGGCGGGCCTGGCCGGATCATTCCCTCCAACACCCACTTCGACACGACGCGCGGCAACATCGAGGCAACCGGCGCCCGCGCCGTGGACCTGGTGGTTCCCGAGGCCCACGACACGGACGCGCGGCATCCGTTCAAGGGCAACATCGACCTCGGGCGGCTCGAGCAACTGCTCGCGGAATCGGCCAACGGCGTGCCGCTGGTAATGCTGACCGTGACCAACAACGCCGGCGGCGGGCAGCCCGTGAGCCTGGCAAACATCCGTGCCACGGCGGATATTGCGCATCGTTACGGCAAGCCGCTGGTGATCGACGGCTGTCGCTTCGCGGAGAACGCCTGGTTCATCAAGTGTCGGGAACCGGGACAGGAATCGCGAGCTATCCCAGACATCGTGCGCGACATGTTCTCGGTTGCCGACGGCATGACCATGAGCGCCAAGAAGGACGCTTTCGCGAACATCGGCGGCTGGCTGGCGACCAATGACGATTCCCTTGCGGCCGCCGCGCGCAACCGGCTGATCCTGACCGAGGGCTTTCCCACCTATGGAGGGCTTGCCGGGCGGGACCTCGACGCAATTGCAGTCGGTCTGCGCGAGATCGTCGACGAGCAGTACCTGCGCTATCGGGTGCGCACCAACGAGTACATCGGCGAGAAGTTGCTGGGCCTGGGCGTGCCGATCGTGCAACCGGTCGGCGGCCACGCGGTGTTCGTCGACGCGCGGCGATTCCTGCCGCACATCCCGCCGCTTGAATATCCGGGCCAGGCTCTTGCCGTGGCGCTGTACGAAGCAGGTGGTATCCGCGCCTGCGAGATAGGCACGGTCATGTTCGGGCTCGGGCCGGACGGGGTCGAGAAGCCCGCGGACATGGACCTTGTGCGCCTGGCGATGCCTCGGCGCGTCTATACGCAGTCGCACGCCGACTACATGATCGAGGTGTTCGAGGAGGTGGTGCGCGGGAAGGACGAGTTGCGCGGACTGCGCATCGTTTCGCAGCCGGCCCAGCTGCGGCACTTCACGGCGCGCTTCGAGCCGATCCCGTAGACTTCGCCGGTCGATTTTCCACTCTGATTGGCCCCGGTGGCGGAATGGGTAGACGCAGCGGACTTAAAATCCGCTGGCCGCAAGGCCGTGCCGGTTCGAGTCCGGCCCGGGGCACCATGCCGGCGGGGTCGCCACCACCGCCACCGAATCTGTCCCGTGCAGGCCTGTCAAGTGTCGGCATTCATTACAACCGCCCATACCCTGAATTTGCATTATTGACATAAGTCTCTGATTTTAAATAGCGAACGCATGCATGGCATGGGGTTTGCACGAGCATCAACACCTGGGCGAACAAGACCCGGGCGACGGTTGAAGGGTTCTTAGTGAATGAGTTCATGCCTGTGCGGGCCAGTCCGGCGCTCCAGGCTGCTTCTCGACATTTGCTCTATATGGAGATTGATCGACATGAACATCAAGACGAAATGCGGAACTTGGCTACTGGGGGCCGCCCTGGGCCTGGCCGCGATTGCGCCAGCGCACGCGGACCTTGTCACTTTCGACAATGTCGATCCGAGCATCTATGCGATTGGCGAGCACTTCAACAGCGGCGGATTCAGGTTCGAACAGGCGTCGGTGTTCGATTATGGCCTGGGTTTCGGTGTCGTCGACGACCCGAGCGCGTTCATCTACGGCGTCGCGCCGACCAACGCCAGCAGTCAGTTCTACGCAGGCCTCAATGACGGCGGCGTGACGATGAAAAAGCCGGGCACCAACCGGGCGTTCTACATCGACGGCTTCGAGTTCTCGTTCGTCCCGGCCCTGACGGGCATCTACGGCGAAGGCGAGGTGCCCGGATACCTGGTGGCGGCGTTCACCACGCTGGCCGGCGACGAAGACCTGGCATTCTTTGAATTCTCAGCTGCCGATGCGGACGGCGCATTTGCATTCTCCACCATCGGCCTGGCGGACCTGGGCGGGCTGGCACAGGCCCTGCGGTCGGTGACGTTCTTCGCCTGCGTGATGTATGACGGCGATTGCTACTACCCCGCCGGGAACGAGGCGCAGTTTGCACTCGACAATATTTATGCTACAGCGGTCCCGGAGCCCGGCACGCTGGGCCTCGCGCTGCTCGGCCTCGGCCTGATGGCCGGTGCTGCGCGTCGCCGTCGGTCGAACTGAAAATAAGTTTCCGCCAGGAGGACCCTTAAATGAATTTCCGCAGCGCGGCGCTCGGCGCCAGCCTCGTCGTCTTGTCGTTTGCGGCCAGTGCCCAGGGCAGTGACCGAAAGCCTTACATCATCGAACTGGCGGATGCGCCGGTTGCTTCCTACTCCGGCGGCATCGCCGGCCTGAAGGCAACCCGGCCGGCCACCGGTAAGCGCATCGACTTCGGTGCCGATGCCGTCCAGGCCTACACGAGATTCCTCAACAAGAAGCAGTCCCAGGCCATCGCCAAGGTGCCGGGCGCGCCGGTCACGTACCGGTTCAAGAACGTCGTGAACGGCTTTGCCGTCTGGCTGACCGATGCCGAGTTCGCGAAGCTTGCCGCCGATCCGGCGGTGCGCTCCATCACCGTTGATGAGGCGCGCCAGCTCGATACGAGCTACACGCCGACGTTCCTCGGCATCACCGAGGCGCAGGGTGGAGTGTGGTCCAAGACCGATGCGTCCGGGACGCCGATCAAGGGCGAGAACGTGATCATCGGCCACGTCGACGGCGGTGTCTGGCCGGAAGATCCGTCGTTCTCTGACAAGGTCGGTGCCAATGGCAAGCCGATCCCGTACTACCAGGACGGCAAACTGGTGTACGACCCTCTGCCAGCGGGCGCGTACGCTGGCGAATGCCAGGCCGGTGAAGGCTTCGACGCCTCGATGTGCAACAACAAGCTCATTGGCGCGCAGTACTTCAACGAGACCATGAAGCTGGCGATCAGCCTCGGGATCTTCCAGCTCAACCCGCTCGAGTACCTGGATTCTCCGCGTGACCAGGATGGCCACGGCTCCCACACGCTGTCCACGGCGGGCGGCAATGAAAACACCGACGTTGTCGTCAACGGCACGCCGATCAACAACATCTCGGGCATTGCGCCGAGGGCGCGCGTAGCGGCCTACAAGGTCTGCTGGAACAACGCGGCGAACACCGGCGGCAGCTGCTACCAGTCGGACTCGGTCGCGGCCATAGACAAGGCAGTCGCGGACGGTGTCGACGTGATCAACTTCTCGATCAGCGGCAGCCAGACCTCGGTAACCGATGTCGTCGAGACGGCGTTCGCGAATGCCGCACTGTCCGACGTTTTCGTCTCCGCATCTGCCGGCAACTCCGGCCCGGGCAACACCGTGGCGCACGTCAGCCCCTGGATCATCACGGTTGGCAACTCGACGCACAATCGCTACACCGAGGCGATCGTTACTTTGGGCGGCGGCGGCACCGCACAGGGCGCGTCTTTCCAGACCCAGGGTGTCCCGGTGAGCCCGCTGATCTGGTCGCGGGATGCAGGCTTCGGCGCCCCCGTCGGCCCGGGCACGGCGCAGGCAATGTGCTACGGTCCGGCGGACGGCGTAGCCGTGCAACTCGACCCGGCCAAGGTAAAGGGCAAGATCATTATCTGTGACCGAGGCGGCAACGTGCTGGTGAACAAGGTCGCCAACGCGGCCGATTCAGGCGCGGTCGGCGTGATCATCCAGAACCGCCCGGCAGAGGGCGATGTCGCGGCTTCGGCCAACACGACACCGTTGATCAGCGGCGTGCTGCCGACCGTTCACCTGAACGTCGGCTATTTCGACGCCGTGACCACTGAAGCCCGGACGGCCGGAGGCACCGCGTCCTTTGGCGGTTCGTTCCAGGTGGACGGCGTTATCGCACCGCAGATGGCGAGTTCCTCGTCACGCGGCCCGAACAAGTTCGATCCGGACGTACTGAAGCCGGATATCACCGCGCCCGGTACGGACATCATCGCGGCCTACACAAACACTTCGATTGGTGCCGAAGAGCGCGCGCAGATCATTGCCGGCACGCTGGTCCCGGGACCGGGGGCCGACATGATCTCGGGCACCTCGATGTCCAGCCCGCACGTCGCGGGTGCGGCGGCACTGCTCCGACAGGCCAATCCGACCTGGTCGCCGTTCGCGATCAAGTCGGCGCTGATGACCAGCGCGCAGCAGAGCGTGAAGCTGGCCAATGGCGATCCGGATCCGAGCCCGTGGGGCTACGGCGCTGGGCACCTGAACCCGAACGGTGCGCTCGCCACGAACCTGGTCTATGACTCGGATTACTACGAGTATGTCTACTACTTTTACGGCCTGCTGCCGGGCCGGGACCTGAACCTGGCGTCGCTGACCCGGGCGAACATCGTCGGCGCCGGTCAGATCACCAGGACCGTAACGAACATGGGGCCGAGCGCAGAGACCTATACGGCCTCGAGCAGCCTGCCCGGGTTCACGGTGTCGGTGTCGCCGTCGACACTGACGCTGGCGCCGGGAGAGAGCAAGGACTATACGGCGACGCTGGTCCGCAACGGTGCCACGATCGGTGCCTATTCGTTCGGTGAACTGGTCTGGACCGCCGGGTCCAATGGCGTAAAGGTTCGCAGCCCGCTCACGGCCAAGGCCGAGTCCCTGGTTGCCCTGGCGCAGGTCACCGATACGCGCAACATCGGCACCAAGGTCTACACGGTGGCCACGGGCTTCGACGGCGCGTTCTCGACGGTCGCGACCGGCCTGGTGAAAGCCAAGCGCAAGACCGGCAGGGTGGCGACCGACCAGGAGAAGTGCTACGCGTTCACGGTGCCGGTCGGTTCAAAGATGCTACGCGTCCAGCTGTTCGACAGCGAAACACAGGGCGGTGCGGCGAGCGACCTGGACCTGACGGTCTACCGTGGCAACGTGACCGTGGGTTCCTCCGGCAGCCCGACGTCTGACGAACTGGTCAGCGTGAACAACCCGACCGGCGGGCTCTACGAAGCCTGTGTCTACGGCTACGCGCCGGTCGACGGCTCGGCTTCGTTCGTACTCAACTACTGGGTCGTGCCCGCGACGGTATCTCCGGCGACGCTGAAGGCCATCGGTCCGCAGCAGGCCTACACCGGCGGTCTCGCCTCGATCGGCCTGAGCTGGAAAGTCAGGGCGGGCGCCCGCTACCTGGGCGTCGTGGAGTACAGCGCTCCGCCGTCTCCGACGGTGATCGGCCGGACGTCGGTCTTCATCGACAACGTTCCGGACGCTGCTGCGCTCAACAGGGCAGAGATCTCGCGCGACAAGACAGCGCGTTGACGACCTGCATTTGACGATTTGCGGGGGGCCTTCGGGCCCCCCGTTTTTTTGTGTTGCCGTTTCGTAGGACCTGGACGGGCAGCGGCTCACTGCGCGCTTCGAGCCGCTCAGATGATGGGCGCGAAGCGTGCCTGGAAGAATCGCAGGTACCTGGGCTCGTAGATCATGCTCAGGCCGAGGGCCGAAGCGCGTGCGTCATAGACCGCCTTCACCGACTCCGCAACCACGTCCATATGTGCCTGCGTATACACCCGGCGCGGTAACGTGAGTCGCGTGAGTTCGAGCTTCGGGTAGTGGTGATCGCCGGTCGCCGGGTCGCGTCCCGCGCTCACGACGCCGCGTTCCATCGAGCGGATGCCCGAGTCAAGGTAGAGTTCCGCTGCGAGTGTCTGGGCCGGGAACTGGTCCTGCCGAAGCTGGGGGTAGAAGGCGCGCGCGTCCAGGAAAATGGCGTGTCCTCCGACCGGCTTTACCATCGGCACGCCCCAGTCCTCGAGCAGTTCTGCGAGATATCGCACCTGGCCGATGCGAGAGCGCATGTGATCATCCTGCATGGACTCGGCGATGCCGATCGCCATGGCTTCCATGTCCCGCCCGGCGAGACCCCCGTAGGTGTGCAGGCCCTCGTACACGACGACCAGGTTGCGCAGTTCCTCGAAGAGCGTGCCGTCTCGCACGGCGAGCCAGCCGCCGATGTTTACCAGCGAGTCTTTCTTGGCGCTCATCCACGCGCCGTCCGTGTGACCACAGAACTCGCGGACGATCTCAGCGATGGGCTTCCCGGAGTAGCCAGGTTCGCGCTCCTGGATGAAGAAGGCGTTCTCCGCAAGGCGCGTCGCATCCAGGTACAGCGGTATGCCGTAACGCCGGCAGAGGGCGTGCAGAGCGGTGACGTTCGCCATGCTGACGGGCTGGCCGCCAGCCATATTTACGGTTGCCGCGAGGCTCACGTAGGCAATGCCACCTGCGCCATGGGCGGCGATCAGGCGCTCGAGCTTCACGAGGTCCACGTCGCCCTTGAACGGGCTCAGGTCCGCGGGGTCGTGCGCCGCGTCGACGATCACGTCGGCGAACGTGCCGCCCGCGAGTTCCTGGTGCAGGCGCGTGGTCGTGAAGTACATGTTGCCGGGCACGAACTGGCCCTTGCGGATTGCCGCCTGGCTCAAGAGGTGCTCGGCGCCACGACCCTGGTGCGTTGGTACGACGAATTCGTAGCCGTAGTACGTCTGGATTGCTTCCTCGAGGTGATAGTAGTTGCGGCTGCCCGCATAGGCCTCGTCACCCAGCATGATTCCAGCCCACTGGCGGTCGCTCATCGCATTCGTTCCGCTGTCGGTAAGCAGGTCGATGTATACGTCGTCGGATCGCAGCAGGAACGTGTTGTGCCCGGCCTCGGCCAGGGCCCGGACACGGTCATCTCGTGTCGTAACGCGCAGAGGCTCGACCATCTTGATCTTCCAGGGCTCGGCCCAGGATCTTCGGCCGGATTGCTGGCCCATCGTCCGATGCACCGTGTCGCTCATGCTGGTTCTCCGTGCTGCGATCGCAGCGCCGGTGTGGCGCGCGAACTGGCTGGTGCCGGGAACTATAGGTGGGGAGGGCGCAGGCTGGCAGCGCGGAAAACCGGGGTACGCCCGTCAGGCCGGTGTC
Organism: uncultured Gammaproteobacteria bacterium; assembly: GCA_963732415.1. Lineage (GTDB taxonomy): Bacteria > Pseudomonadota > Gammaproteobacteria > Steroidobacterales > Steroidobacteraceae > RPQJ01. The sequence continues at coordinate 383,337 of CAVSZK010000019.1, read as the reverse complement.
CGGGGCCGGAAAATCATACGTCCGCGGCGCGGGTGTCGAGCGAGATGTCGGCCACCTCGTAGCCGCGTCGGAAATCGTGCACGTGGCGCGTCATCCAGGTCTGGGCTTCGGCGGCGTCGCCCTTGCGCAGCGCCTCGACGACACAGCGCTGCGCCACGACGATGCGCGAGCGGCCCTGCGGGACTCGATCGATCATCCGGCGCAGCGATGGGGCGAGCAGGCGGGTCACCGGTTGCATCGCAAGAATCAGCACGCGATTGGCGCTGGTGGCGGCGAGCGAGCCGAAAAAATCCACCACGCCAGTGACGGCGCCCTCGGAATTACGCGCGGTTTCCACCGTGCGGATGCACAACTCGAGACGCTCGATGTTCTCAGGCCGCGTATGCGCGGCAGCCAGCGCGGCAGTGCGCGGTGCTATCGCAAGCATGGCCTCCCAGAGCTCGATGAATGTCACATCGTCGAGCGTGAGCGCCCGGCTCATGCTGGAGACGGTCGCAGCCTGCCCCGGCCGTGTCACCCTGAGCCTCTTGGTGCCGGCTGCCCGGCCAACCAGCCCTGCCGACTCGAGGCGGCGTACAGCTTCGCGCACCGTCGAACGGTTCACGTCGAACTGGCGCGCGAGTTCAGTCTCGGAGGGCAGGGGGTCTCCCGGCTTCAGGCTGCGCTTCAGGATCCTCTGCTCGAGGTCCGCCGCGACCCGGCCGTAGGCCGGTTGCGCGTCGCGCGGCCCCGCCTGGCCGGGCTCGCTGCGCCGGCCGGTCCGGCCGGTGCCGATGGGTTTCGGCTTCGACGTCGCCGGGCGTTTCGGAGTGGATTTCCTGGTCATTTGACGAACCCCAAGATTGTCCGACAATATACGGCACCGGTTCTGGTGGCAAGTACTCGGGGGATACGACCGTGGTGGACTTCGACTTCGACTTCGGGCTCGGCGAGGACCTCGACCTGTTGCGCGAGACGGTGCGCGGTTTCGCGCAGGCCGAACTGGCGCCGCGAGCCGACGAGATCGATCGCAGCAACCTGTTCCCCCGTGACCTGTGGCCGAAGCTGGGCGAGCTGGGCCTGCTCGGAATCACCGTCGAGCCGGAGTTCGGTGGATCGGGACTCGGCTACCTCGCCCATGTCGTCGCCATGGAGGAATTGAGCCGGGTGTCGGGATCCGTGGGGCTCTCATACGGCGCTCACTCGAATCTCTGCGTGAATCAGGTCCGGCGCTGGGGGACCCCCGAGCAGAAGGCGCGCTACCTGCCGAAGCTGGTGAGCGGCGAACACCTTGGCGCGCTGGCCATGAGCGAGACCGGCGCAGGCTCCGACGTGATGAGCATGCGGCTGCGCGCGGAGCGCCACGGCGATCGCTTCGTGATGAATGGCAGCAAGATGTGGATCACCAATGGGCCGACCGCCGACACGCTGGTGGTCTATGCGACGGTCGATTCGGCGCTCGGCAGCAAGGGCGTCACGGCCTTCCTGATAGAGAAGGGATTTGCCGGATTCTCGACCGCGCAGAAGCTCGACAAGCTTGGCATGCGCGGTTCGGATACCTGTGAGCTGGTGTTCCAGGACTGCGAAGTGCCGGCGGAAAACGTGCTCGGCTCCGTGGGCGGTGGCGCCAAGGTCCTGATGAGCGGGCTCGACTACGAGCGGGTAGTGCTGGCGGGCGGGCCTCTGGGCCTGATGCGGGCGAGCCTGGATCTCGTGCTTCCGTATGTGCACGAGCGCAAGCAGTTCGGCCAGCCGATCGGCAGCTTTCAGCTCATGCAGGGCAAGGTCGCCGACATGTATACCGCCACCAATTCCTGCCGCGCGTACGTCTACGCGGTGGCGCAGGGCTGTGACCGTGGCCGCACGACACGCATGGACGCAGCGGGCTGCATCCTGCTCGCCGCGGAGCAGGCGACCAGGGTCGCGCTCGAGGCAATCCAGGCACTTGGCGGCAACGGCTACATCAATGACTTCCCGGCGGGACGCATCATGCGCGATGCCAAGCTCTACGAGATCGGCGCCGGGACCAGCGAGATCCGCCGCATGCTGATCGGGCGCGAGTTGTTCGCCGCCACGACCTGAGGAAACCGTCATGGCCATGGGTGGGCTGTACTACGAGGAATTTGCGATCGGCATGCGCTTCGAGCACATGCTGCGCCGGACTGTCACCGAGGCGGACAACCTGTTGTTCAGTGCGCTCACCCACAACCCGGCGGCCCTGCACCTCGACGAGGAGTACATGAAGGGCACCGAGTTCGGCAGTCGAATCATGAACAGCTGCTTCACGCTGAGCCTGATGGTCGGCGTGTCGGTCGCGGATACCACGCTCGGCACTACCATCGCGAACCTGGGCTGGGACGAGGTGCGCTTTCCGAAGCCGGTGTTTCCAGGCGATACGCTGCGCAGCGAGACAGTGGTCCACGAGATGCGAGCCAGCCGCTCGCGGCCCGACGCCGGCATCGTGATTTTCGTACATCGGTGCTTCAACCAGCGTGACGAGGAAGTGGCGGCATGCAAGCGTACGGCGCTGATGAAGCGCAGGACCGCGGCATGATGCGTTCGATGCTGTTCGTGCCGGGTGACCGCCCGGAACGTTTCGCCAAGGCCGTTGCCAGCGGCGCTGATGCGGTGATCTTCGACCTGGAGGACTCGGTCGTGCCCGGGCGGCGGCCTGCTGCCCGACAGGAGATCGCGCGCTACCTGGGTTCGGCCGAGCGCGGGATTCCGCTCTGGGTGCGCGTAAATCCCGTCGGGTCGGACGAAGCGCTCGCAGACCTCGCCGCTGTGATGGACATGCGGCCGGATGGAATCATGCTGCCCAAGGCCCGCAGCGGCGCGGACGTGCTCGAGGCGAGTCACTGGATGTCCGCGCTCGAGGCGCGTGCCGGCATCCCGCTGGGCAGCGTCGGCCTGATTCCGCTGATCACCGAGAGTGCAGCCGCAGTGTTGAACGCAGCGAGTTTCGCCACGCTGCCGTCCCGGGTTCAGGGCCTCACCTGGGGTGCGGAGGACCTGGCCGCGGACTTGGGCGCAGTGTCCAACAGGTCGCCCGAGGGCGGGTTCGATCCGGCGTATGTACAGGCTCGTACGGCATGCCTGCTGGCGGCGGCGGCCGCGCAGGTGGCGGCGATCGACACCGTGGATACCGAGATTCGCGATGCTGCGGCAGTCGAATCCCGCGCGCGGGACTCGCGCCGACAGGGATTCACCGGGAAGATGGCGATCCACCCGGCGCAGGTCGCACCGATCCATGCCGCGTTCCAGCCCTCGGGCGCCGAAGTTGAGTGGGCGGACAGGGTACTGGAAGCATTCCGCGCCGCGCCGGACGCCGGCGTGTTGTCACTGGACGGTCGCATGCTCGACAAGCCCCACATCCGGCAGGCCGAGCGAATACTGGCTGCCGCCCGTCGCTGAGCCCGGCCAAGGGGGGAACCAACGTGAGTGTGATCGAGAGTCGCATCAATCCAGCCTCGGCGGATTTTGCCGGAAACTCAGGCGTGAACCGCCGGCTTGCTGCAGAGCTTCGTGAACTGGTCGGAAAGGTGAAGGAGGGCGGCTCCGCAGCGGCCCGTGCCCAGCACGAGTCGCGCGACAAGATGTTCGTGCGCGACCGCGTCGATCGCCTGCTCGATCCAGGTTCTCCATTCCTCGAGATCGCCCAGCTCGCCGGGCACGAGCTGTACGGCGACTGGATCCCTTCGGGTGGCATCGTCGCCGGCATCGGCCGCGTCAGCGGTCTCGAGTGCGTTATCGTCGCCAACGACGCGACCGTCAAGGGCGGCACCTATTACCCGATTACCGTCAGGAAGCACCTGCGCGCGCAGGAAGTGGCGCTCGAGAATCGCCTGCCGTGCATCTACCTGGTGGATTCGGGCGGCGCGTTCCTGCCACGCCAGGACGAAGTGTTCCCGGACCGCGAGCACTTCGGCCGGATCTTCTACAACCAGGCGCAGATGTCGGCGCTCGGGATTCCGCAGCTCGCAGTGGTGATGGGTTCGTGCACCGCCGGCGGCGCCTACGTGCCTGCGATGTGCGACGAGTCGATCATCGTGCGCGAGCAGGGCACGATCTTTCTCGGTGGCCCGCCGCTGGTACAGGCCGCGACCGGCGAACGAGTAGACGCGGAGACACTGGGCGGCGGCGACGTGCACGCGCGGCAGTCGGGCGTGGTGGATCACCTGGCAGACAACGACGCCCACGCGCTGTGGATGGCTCGCCGCCTCGTCACAAGACTCAATCGCACGGGTTCCCGTCTGCCGCCCTCAGTCGAGCGGCAGCCGATCTATGCTGCGGAGACGCTCTACGGCGTCGTGCCGCGCGACACCCGCCATCCGTACGACGTCCGGGAGGTGATTGCGCGGATCGTGGACGCGTCCGAGTTCGACGAGTTCAAGGCGCTCTACGGCACGACGCTCGCCTGCGGTTTCGCAAGCATCGGTGGTTACCCGGTCGGGATCATCGCGAACAACGGCGTGCTGTTTTCCGAGTCGGCGCTCAAGGGCGCGCACTTCGTGGAACTGTGCAATCGTCGGCGCGTGCCGCTGGTGTTCCTGCAGAACATCACCGGCTTCATGGTGGGCCGCAAGTACGAGGCCGGCGGCATCGCGCGAGACGGTGCGAAGATGGTTACGGCGGTGGCCTGTGCCTCGGTGCCGAAGTTCACGGTCGTGATCGGCGGCTCGTTCGGGGCCGGCAACTACGCGATGTGCGGACGTGCCTACGGCGGCCGTTTCCTGTGGAGCTGGCCGAATTCGCGCATCTCCGTCATGGGCGGCGAGCAGGCGGCGACGGTGCTCGCAATCGTTCGCCGGGAAGGCATGCAGCGGCGCGGCGAAGTATGGCCCGACGCCGAGGAGAAGTCGTTCCGTGAGGAAATACAGGCACAGTACGACACGCAGGGGCACCCCTACTACGCGAGCGCGCGGCTCTGGGACGATGGCGTGATCGATCCGACGGACACTCGCGAGGTGCTCAAGCTGGCGCTCGCAGCCTCGACCTGCCGCCCGGACGAGGGCGAGACCCCATACGGCATCTTCAGGATGTAGCTACCCATGATCGACAGCCTGCTGATTGCCAACCGCGGCGAGATCGCCTGCCGCGTCATTCGAACCGCACGGCGACTCGGTGTACGCACGATCGCGGTCTATTCGGAAGCGGACCGGGGTGCGTTGCACACACGGCTTGCAGATGAGGCGGTGCTGGTGGGCCCGGCAGCGGCCCGCGAAAGCTACCTCGATGTCGGTCGCATCCTCGATGCGGCGCGCGCAACGCGCGCGAGCGCGATTCATCCCGGCTACGGCTTTCTCTCCGAGAACGCGGCATTCGCCCGCGCTTGCCGCGAGGCGGGCATCGTGTTCGTCGGCCCGCCCGAGGACGCCATCCTGCGAATGGGTTCGAAGAGCGAGGCCCGGCGGCTGATGGCGGCTGCCGGTGTCCCGGTGCTGCCAGGCTACGACGAGGACGAGCAGTCCGGGGCGCGGCTCGAGCGCGAGGCACGGCGCCTCGGTTTCCCGCTGCTCATCAAGCCAACGGCAGGTGGCGGCGGCAAGGGCATGCGGATCGTGCGTGAGGCCGGTGACTTCGCCGAGGCGCTGGCGGGCGCGCGGCGCGAGGCCGCGAAATCGTTCGGCGACGAACGCGTGCTGCTGGAACGCTTCGTCGAAAAGGGACGGCACGTCGAGATACAGGTGTTTGCCGACTCGTTCGGTTCTGCGGTGCACTTGTTCGAGCGTGACTGCTCGCTGCAGCGCAGGCACCAGAAAGTGATCGAGGAAGCCCCGGCGCCCGGCATCGACGAGCGCACCCGCGAGGCAATGGGCAAGGCTGCGGTGGCTGCCGCGCAGGCGGTTACATACCAGGGCGCCGGTACGGTCGAGTTCCTGTTCGACGGCCGGGAGTTCTATTTCCTCGAGATGAACACACGGCTGCAGGTCGAACATCCGGTTACCGAGATGATCACCGGCCTCGACCTCGTCGAGTGGCAGCTTCGCGTCGCGGCCGGGGAGCCGTTGCCGCTTGCCCAGCAGGATATCCGCCGCACCGGGCATGCCGTCGAGGCGCGGCTCTACGCGGAGGATCCAGAGCGGGGATTCCTGCCGTCCACCGGTCGACTGCACCGCCTGCGCTTTCCCGAGTCGCTGCCCGGTGTCCGCGTGGACAGCGGCGTTCGCGAAGGCGACGTCGTGAGCGTGCATTACGACCCGATGATGGCCAAGGTGATCGCCTGGGGCCAGGATCGTGCCAGCGCGATAGACCTGCTGCGACTCGCGCTCGAAAAGGTCGAGGTGGACGGCGTGCGCTGCAACGCGCGCTACCTGTGGGAGATTCTCGGGGCCGACGCAGTCCGGGCGGGCGACGTCAGCACGCGACTGCTGGAGCAGTCGCTGCAGCCGGTCGGTGAGACCCCGGCCGAGCGCGAAGATGCGTGGCTTCTTGCGGCCGCGGCGCGCGTGGGGCCCCCGGAGGATCTCCGTGGGGAGCCGGCCTCACCCTGGAGAGCGCAGGGCGGATTCCGCTTGAACGGCGAACCGGTAATCCGGTTGGCGCTGAGCCTCGGGGATGACAGACGGAGCCTCGGCCTGCGGACCGCGGCCGATGGAGCCTGGACCGTCGGGCAGGGCGACCAGGACCGCGAGGTGCGGCTCACGCCGGTGCCAGGTCGTGACTTTATTGGCGAGATCGACGGACGCAGGGTCGCACTGCAAGTGGATTCCACGCCGGCGCGGACCGTTGTGCGCCTTCGGTGCCTGCGTTTCGAGTTCCAGGAGGACGACGGGGCCACCCATTTCGCCTCGGCGGAGCACGAGGGGCACCTGAGGGCGCCGATGCCCGGGCACGTACTCGACGTGAGGGCTTCGGCCGGTGCCCGGGTCCGGGCTGGTGATGTGCTGGTGGTGCTGGAAGCCATGAAAATGGAGCACTCGCTGGCAGCGCCCTGGGACGGAACAGTGTTGTCCGTGGCCGTCAAGCCGGGTGATCGCGTAGAGGAGGGCGTCGAACTCGTAGTCCTGGAGCCAATCGGGGATGGGCCGCTGCGGCATGCCGCAGCGCAGGACTGACGTCCGATTTGCTAGACTCCGCCGCGGCTTAGGTGACCCGGCTGGACTCGTTCCAATCGGGCGGCCCCGAAGTGTGTTTGCGGAGGATCGAATGCCCGATGGGGCCGTGCTCGAAGCTCGAGCGATTAACGCGTGGCGTGGTGACAGGCACATCCTGCGGGACGTGTCTTTCGTGCTGCGTGCGGGCGAATTCCTGAAGATTACGGGTCCCAATGGCGTTGGCAAGACGACGCTGCTGCGGGTGATCTGCGGCCTGCTGCCGGCCGAAAGCGGGGAAATTGACTGGTGCGGGCGCCCGGTGCGCGATTCGCGTGACCAGTTCAACTCGCAGCTGGCCTATCTCGGCCATCCGAATTCGCTGAAGGCGGACCTGACGGCGCGCGAGAACCTGAAATTCCTGGCCGGGCTGCGCCAGGAACTCACCGCCAGGGACGTGGACGGCGCGCTGGAGCGCGTAGGCATCCTGTCTCGCGGCGACCTGCCGGCGCGCTCGTTGTCCGCGGGCCAGAAGCGTCGGCTGGCGCTGGCACGCCTGCTGCTCGCCGAAGCCTCGTTGTGGGTGCTCGACGAGCCGGTGACCAACCTCGACGCCGCCGGCGTCTCGCTGGTGGAAGATCTGGTCCAGGATCACGTGAGCCGCGGCGGCCTTGCGCTCGCGGCCGCGCACCAGCGCCTGCTTGACGATTCGCCGAGCCTGCGCCGGCTGGAGCTCAGCTGATGCGTCGCGCCTCCACGGCCTCTGCTGCCCGGCTGGTGTTCTCGCGGGACATGACGCTGGCCTGGCGACGCTGGGATGAGGTCGCCCAGCCGCTCATTTTCTATGTCGTGGTCACGACGCTGTTTCCGCTGGCCACAACCCCGGATCTCCAGCAATTGCGAGAAATCGCCGGAGGTGTGGTCTGGGTCGCAGCCTTGCTGTCTTCTTTGCTCGCTTTGGAATCATTATTCCGTTCCGATGTCGAAGACGGCACGATGGAACAGTGGGTACTCACAGGCCAGCCCCTGGGCTGGCTGCTGCTTGCCAAGGTCGCCGGCCACTGGGTGGTGACCGGACTTCCGCTGGTCGTGATATCCCCGATTGTCGGCACGGCACTCGGGCTGCCGTACGAGGCGTGGGGCACGCTGGTGCTGTCGCTGCTGCTCGGCACCGCCACGCTCAGCGTCCTCGGCGGAATTGGCGCCGGTCTGACGGTTGGCGTACGTCGCGGCAGTGTGCTGTTGTCGCTGCTGGTGCTGCCGCTGGCGATGCCGCTGCTGATTTTCGGTTCGCGGGCAGTAACCATGACCATGGACGGCGATTCGCCGGCGGGTCCGCTGCAGCTGCTCGCCGCGATCTTCTTCCTGGTACTGAGCCTTGGGCCGCTGGCCATGTCGGCGGCGGTCAAGATCAGCGTCGAGAACTGAACAATCTTTACAGGTATCCGTCAAAGGACCCACATGTGGACATGGATTCATAAGTTCGGCTCGCCGCCGCACGCATACCGCCTGCTTGACCGGCTGGCGCCATGGTTCGGCTGGCCTGCGCTTGCACTGATCCTGCTCGCTACCTGGTGGGGCCTGGTCAAGGCGCCGGCCGACTACCAGCAGGGCGACGCTTTCCGGATCCTGTACGTGCACGCGCCGAGCGCATGGATGTCCATGTTCGGCTACGTGGTCATGGCCATTGCGGCTGCCATAGGGCTCATCTGGCGCATCAAGCTGGCTCACGCCGCCGCCGCGGCCATTGCGCCGATCGGCGCATCGTTCGCGTTCCTCGCACTGGCCACGGGCTCTATCTGGGGCAAGCCGATGTGGGGCACCTGGTGGGTCTGGGACGCGCGGCTCACCTCGGAGCTGATCCTGCTGTTCCTGTACCTCGGCTACATGGCGCTGCGCTCGTCATTCGACGAACCGCAGCGGGCGGACCGCGCGAGCGCCGTGCTGGCGATCGTGGGCGTCATCAACGTCCCAATCATCCATTACTCGGTGAAATGGTGGTCCACGCTGCACCAGGCCGCGAGCGTGACGAAGTTCGATAAACCGTCGATCGCGCTGCCGATGCTGATTCCACTGTTCATCATGATGGCGGGTTTCCAGCTCTATTTCGGCTGGCTGGTCTGCCGACGACTCAGGGCCGAGATCCTGCGTCGCGAACGCAACGCATCCTGGCTCAATGAGGTTAGTTAAATCATGAGCTTACGTGATTTTCTTGATATGGGAGGTTACGGCGGTTTCGTCTGGACCTCCTACGGCCTGACTGCGCTGGTGCTGGTGTTGAATTGGACCTCGGCGCGCCGCAGCGAAGCCGAGCAGAAACTCCTCGCCATGCGACGGACCACGACGAACAAGGAGAACCGGATATGACACCGCGCCGAAAGCGAATGCTCACCGTGGCCGCCATCCTGGTCGGCGTGGGTATTGCCACGACCTTTGCACTGCAGGCGTTCCAGAAGAACCTGCTCTATTACTACAGCCCATCGCAGATCAAGTCTGGAGAGGCGCCTGCGAGCCGCTCGTTCCGTGTCGGCGGGCTGGTCGAGGACGGCAGCCTGAAGCGCGAGCCGGGCAGCCTCCAGGTTCATTTCGTGCTCACCGATTTCGCGGAAGAGACTGTGGTCAGCTACACGGGCGTACTGCCAGACCTGTTCCGCGAGGGGCAGGGCGTGATCGCGCGCGGCAAGCTGGGAGCAGACGGCACATTCGTCGCGGAAGAAGTGCTTGCGAAGCACGACGAGAACTACATGCCGCCCGAGGTCAAGGACAGCTTGAAGCCTCACGCCGCGTCGGCACAGGAAAGCACCTGAGCGCCGGGCCCCAGGGGAGAATGCAATGATCGTAGAAATCGGGCTTTTCGCGCTGGTGGTGGCCACCCTGCTTGCACTGGCGCAGGCGTGGTTTGGCATCGCTGGCGCTGCATTCGGTAACCGGCGCTGGATGGCGGCTGCCTGGCCGGCGGTCGTCGGCCAGTGGGTGTTCGTCCTGATGTCGTTCGGTGCGCTGTGCTGGGCGTTCTATCACAACGATTTCTCGGTGCTGTACGTCACCTCCAACTCGAACACGGCGCTGCCGAAGTTCTACCGGATAACCGCGGTATGGGGCGCCCACGAGGGTTCGCTTCTGCTCTGGGCGCTGGCGCTTTCCACCTGGTCCATCGCCGTGGGTGCGTTCAGCCGCAAGCTCCCGGAGAGCTATGCCGCGCGCGTGCTCGGCGTCCTCGGCGTGGTCAGTATAGGTTTCCAGCTGTTCATCCTGCTCACATCGAACCCCTTCGAACGGCTGCTTCCGGCGGCGATGGACGGTCGCGACCTGAACCCGCTGCTGCAGGACCCAGCGCTGGCGTTCCATCCGCCGATGCTCTACGCGGGCTACGTCGGCATGGCGGTCCCGTTCGCATTCGCGGTCGCGGCCTTGCTTGAAGGGCGACTCGACGAGGCCTGGGCGCGCTGGGTGCGACCGTGGGTGACGGTCGCCTGGATCCTGCTCACGATCGGCATCGCGCTCGGCAGCTGGTGGGCGTATTACGAACTCGGCTGGGGCGGCTGGTGGTTCTGGGACCCGGTCGAGAACGCCTCGTTCATGCCCTGGCTGGTCGCTACGGCGTTGATCCATTCGCTCGCGGTCACCGAAAAGCGCGGGCTCTTCAAGAGCTGGACCCTGCTGCTTGCGATCATCGCCTTCTCGCTGAGCCTGCTCGGCACGTTCCTGGTGCGTTCCGGCGTGCTGGTGTCGGTGCATTCGTTCGCAAGCGATCCGAGCCGCGGCCTGTTCATCCTGGCGTTCCTCAGCATCTGCATCGGCGGGTCGTTGGCGCTGTTCGCGTGGCGCGGGCCGGCATTGCGCACCAAGGGCGGATTCGGGGTCGTATCGCGCGAATCCTTCCTGCTGCTCAACAACCTGCTGCTGCTTGTGGCTGCGTGCCTGATCCTGATCGGCACCCTGTATCCGCTGTTCCTGGACGCGATGAACCTGGGCAAGATCTCGGTAGGCCCGCCGTATTTCGAGTCGGTGTTCCTGGTCCCGATGATTCCGCTGCTGCTGCTGCTGGCAGTCGGCATGCACGCGGCATGGAAGAAAGCGAAGCTCGAGGACATGAAGCGCCCGCTGGTGCTGCTGTTTTCCGCGGCGCTCGCGTTCGGTGTGCTGGTGCCGGTCCTGGCTTACGGAAGCTTCCACTTCATGACCAGCCTGGGCCTGACGGCCGGTGTATGGGTCATCCTGTCGTCGCTCTACGAGCCGGTACAGCGGCTGCGCCGCCGCCAGTCGCTGTCGCGCGGCGTGGTCGGCATGACGATTGCCCACATTGGCGTCGGCCTGTTTGCGATCGGAGTGACCGTCACACAGTCCTACAAGATCGAGAAGGACATTGCGCTGGCTCCCGGACAGAGCGTCGAGATGCACGGATACGATTTCAAGTTCGTGAGCTCGCGCGCGGTGCCTGGTCCCAACTACCAGGCGATCGAGTCTGAAGTCCTGGTCAGCCGCAACGGCAAGCAAGTCGCGACACTGCACCCGCAGAAGCGCACGTATCTCGTGCAGCGCAGCCCGATGACCGAGGCAGGCATCGAGGTGGACTGGAACCGTGACCTGTTCGTGGCCATGGGCGAGGACCTTGGCAACGGCACGTGGAGCATGCGCGTGCAGTACAAGCCTATGGTCCGGTTCATCTGGCTCGGGGCGCTGGTCATGGCGATCGGCGGTTTCATCGCCATCACGGACCGCCGTTATCGGGCACGGCGCGAAGCGGCCACTGCCCCGGTCGCCGCCGGTGCGGCACCGGCGCGCTGACAGAGGTTCGATCCAGATGTGGAAATTTCTAGTTCCGCTGGGACTGTTCGCCGTGCTCGGCGTGTTCCTGTTCGTCGGACTGCAGCGTGACCCGTCGTACGTTCCGTCGCCGCTGATCGGCAAGCCCGCGCCTGAGTTCAGCCTGCCAAGCCTCCACGACGCCGGCTACCCGGTGTCCAGCAAGGAACTCCAGGGCAAGCCCTGGGTGTTGAACGTCTGGGGCACCTGGTGCGGCGGCTGTCGCCAGGAGCACCCGGTGTTGATGGAGATCTCGAGGCGGGGCGAGATCCCGCTGATCGGCCTGGACTGGAAGGATGACAACGCTGCTGCGCAGCAGTGGCTGCGCGAACTTGGCAACCCCTATGCAGCCGTCGCTTCCGACGTCGTCGGGCGCACGGCGATCGACTGGGGTGTGTACGGCGCGCCCGAGACCTTCCTGATTGGCGCCGACGGCACGGTGCTCTACAAGCACATTGCGCCGATGACGATGGAGGTATGGATGAAGGAATTCCTGCCGCGCATCGAAGCCGCCAAGGCGGCAAATGGGGGACAGACGTGACCGGGACTCTTCGCATTCTGCTGCTTGCATTGACACTGGCATGGACCAGCGGTGCGGTTGCCATCGATACCGAGCGCGCATTCGACGATCCGGTCCTGCAGGCGCGCTACGAGAACATCACGCGCGAGTTGCGCTGCCTGGTCTGCCAGAACGAGACGATCGCGGATTCCAATGCCACGCTCGCCGGCGACCTGCGCCGCGAGGTACGCGAAATGATTGCGGACGGAAAGACGGACGACCAGATCCGCGACTTCATGATCGCCCGTTATGGGGACTTCGTGCTCTATCGTCCGCGATTGACGCCGATGAATTTCCTGTTGTGGGCCGCGCCCGTGATTTTGCTCCTGGTGGGTGCCTTCGCCCTGGTACGCGTCGTGCGCCGCCGGGCGGCCGAGGCCGAACTTGAACCTGAAGGCCCGGAGGGCGGCCAATCGTGACAACTTTCATCCTGATCTGCGCCGTCATGGTCATCGCGGCGGTTGCGCTGCTTGCCGTTCCTCTCGTGAGGCGTGTCCCGTCCCCGGAGGTCGATACGGGCAAGAGCAGTGGCAAGGGCAAGGGCAAGGGAAAGGGCAGGCAAATGCCTGACGTTCCGCGCGCGACGTGGACAGTCGTGGCGGCGGCGATAGCGCTGCCTCTCGCCGCGGCAGCGTTCTATCATGGCACCTCGAATTTCCCCTGGCAGAACCCACAGGCAGCCTCGGAGGCGCCGGCTGGGCACGAGCAAGGTGGGGGTGATGCGTCGCTGGCCGAGGCCGCAGTCCAGCTCGAGGCCCGACTCGCGGCCAATCCGCAGGACGCGGAAGGCTGGCGCATGCTTGGGCGCACGTACCTGGTAACCAGCCGGCCCGACAAGGCCGTGACCGCGTACGAGCGGGCAGTGGCGATCGTGGGTCCTCAGGATTCCGGCCTGCAGCTCGACCTGGCAGAAGCGCTGGTGCTTACAGACGACCCGGCGGTGCAGGGCCGCGCGCAGGAAATCATCAACGTCGCGATTAAGGCCGATCCTAACAACGGCAAGGCACTGTGGTACTCGGCGGTCATGGCCATGCGCGCCGGGGACACGCAGACCGCCAGGACGAACTTCGAGAAGCTGCTCGAGCAGAATCCGCCCCCGGAGATCCGACAGATCGTCGTCGAGCAACTTGCGGGCCTGGGCGTGCAGGTGCCGGCGGCCGAGGGCGCCGGTACACCGGCGGTGGCGGGCGGTATGGGTGGCGGCATGAGTAGCGGCGGGGCGGGCGACACCGCGTCGCCGTCGGGCCGCACGCTGCGCATTGCCGTTTCGCTGGATCCTGCGCTGTCTGCGAAGATGAAGCCGGGCACGCCGCTGTTCGTCGCGGCACGCCAGCCTGGCATCCCTGGCCCCCCGCTTGCTGCGGTGCGCATCTCGAGTGATGAGTTGCCGACGACCGTGGTACTGAGTGATGCGAATTCGATGATCGAGGGTCGCAATCTCTCGTCAGTGGACGACGTGGAAATTGTCGCGCGTGTCGCGTTTGGCGGGACCGCGGTGCCGGCGGCTGGCGATCTTGTCGGCACGGTGACGAGCGCGAAAGGTGGGCCGTCCGACGTCGCGGTTGTAATCGACCAGGTGGCACCCTAGTCCGTGGCGAAGTCGGTCCACCTGCGCCTGGGCAAGCTGCCGACCGGCCTCGCGACCTACCCGCGCGTCCTGCTGACCAGGCGGCCCCCGGTCACGGAGATCGGCGAGCCGCCGGAATTCAAGGCCAGCGTGTCGGGCGTGTCGCTCGATGCAGCGAACGTCGCCAGGTATGCCGCGGCCTGCGGTTTCGGCGACGTCATTCCGCCGACCTACCTGCACGTTCTCGCGATGCCATTGCACCTGGAAATCTTCGCCTGCGGATCGTTCCCGCTCAGGCCGATGGGCCTGATCCACGTTTCAAATGTCATCGAGATACTCGGCCGGCTGCGCGCCGGCATGCGTCTCGATTTCAGCGTTTCGGCTTGCAGTTACCGGCACACGGACGCAGGGCTGGCCTTCGACATGTCCACGGAAGCCTTGCACGAAGGCGAGCCGGTGTGGCGCGAGACCTGTGTATTCCTCTCCCGCTGGCCCGACTCGGTGGAGCGCACCGGTGGGCGTCCGCCGCGGCCGCCGAAGGCTCCACGAGATGCAGTAGTGCTTGCGCAGCTCAATGTCACAGGCCAGACGGCGTGGACCTATGCCCGCGTGTCGGGCGACTACAACCCGATCCACCTGAACGACCGTGCCGCCAGGTTCTTCGGCCTGCGCGGATCGATCAGTCATGGCATGTGGTCGCTGGCGCGCAGTCTCGCCCAGCAACCGGTGCCGGATCTCCCCATCGGAGCCAGGATCGATACGCAGTTCCTGACGCCGGTCCAGCTCCCGGCACGCGTTGCAATCAAGGAATGGACGGCCGATGGCATATCGCAGCGCGCGCTGTGCGACGTGCGCACCGGCAGGGTGCACATGTGCTCGGCCTGGTCCACAGGGACGGCGGCGTCCTGAAGCACCCTGACGCACGATCGCGGCTCACTGCGCCTGCGCGAATGTCCTGCAACACGCCATGACCGATGACAGCAAGCGACGACGCAGCTCGGTGCCGGCGTCCCGCGCGTCACGCCTGTTGCGCTTTGGCCTCATGAGCGGTGAACTCGCGCTGTCGGCCGCGGCAGCCACGGCACGTCAACTTTCGAAGGGCAAGCGGCCGGACCTCGCAGCGGCCGTGCTGACCCCCGGTAACGCAAGCATGCTGGCACGCAGGCTCGCGACGCTGCGGGGCCCCGCGATGAAGGTCGGCCAGATGCTCTCGCTGCAGAGCGAGGAGATCATCCCGGCGGAATTCCGTAATGCGCTCTCGATGCTGCGATCCCAGGGCTACGCGATGCCCGACTCGCAGCTGCGGCGAGTGCTTGGGCGCGAATACGGGAAGGGATGGGAGCGACGCTTCGCGCGCTTCGACATGGAGCCCGCCGCCGCCGCGTCGATCGGGCAGATTCACCGCGCGCGAACCCACAGCGGCCGCGAACTGGCCCTGAAAGTGCAGTTTCCTGGAGTCGCCCGCAGCGTCGACAGCGACGTGAACAATCTCGCCACGTTGCTGAGGCGCCTGGATTTCCTGCCGGTGACGCTGGATATCGACTCGATAGCGGCCGAGGCAAAGCGCCAGCTGCACCTCGAGACCGACTATGAGGGTGAAGCGCGCAACCTCGAGCGCTACGCGAAACTGGTGGCGGACATGCCTGCGGTCGTGGTGCCGCGCATCCACCGATCGCTGACTACCCGCCGCATACTGGCCATGGACTGGATGGACGGAGATCCGCTGGAGGCACTTACCAGCGAGGCCGTGCCCCAGGCGACCCGCAACGCCATCGCGCGCAACCTGCAGAGCCTGATGTTTCGCGAGTTGTTCGAGTTCCGCTTCATGCAGACCGACCCGAACATCGCGAACTACCTCTACCTGCCGGCAACGCAGCAGCTCGGCCTGCTGGACCTGGGCTCCGTGGGTGAGTTCCCGCGGGAGTTTACCGAGAAGTATCGGCAGGTCTGCCGCGCGGTGATTGCGGGTGACGAGGAAGGCGTGCGGGAGGGGGCAACCGGAATTGGCTACATACGCCCTGACGATCCTCCGGAACGCGTGAAGGGACTGGTGGAGATCATCAAGCTGGTCTGCGAGCCACTATCGAATCGGGGCCCCTACGATTTCGCTGGCTCCGGCATGATGGGCCGTGTCAGGGACCTCGGGCTCTCGGTAGCCATGAAGCAGGGGCTTCGATCGCCGCCGCCGGAGACGATATTCCTGCACCGCAAGCTGCTGGGCACGTTCCTGATCTGCAGCCGGCTGCGGGCGCGGATCAACGTGCACGCACTGGTCGAGCGCCACCTCTAGCGGCGGCGTGCAGCGCCAGGCCTGCTTGCGCTTGGCGCCGGGTGGGGGCTAGCCTGCGCACCTCGTTTCGTGGAATCAAACCGAATGAAGCAACAGGTTCCCATCGCCGCCGCCTTGTCACGGATCATCGCGGCCGCCGGTATTCTCAGCCCGGTTGGACTCCAGGCTGCGCCGGCAGACGATGGCGAGACGTCGTTTCGCGCGCTCTACAAGCAACTCGTCGAGATCAATACCACGCTTTCGTCCGGTAGCTGCACCGAGGCGGCCGAGGCAATGGCGACGCGGCTGCAGGCAGCCGGGATGCCGAAGGAATCCATGCAGATTCTGGCGCCACCCGACCGGCCAAAGAGCGGCGCGCTGATCGCGGTGTTACCGGGCCGCGACGATACGCTCGAACCAATCATGCTGCTCGCGCACATCGACGTGGTGGAGGCCAAGCGCGAGGACTGGACGCGGGACCCGTTCACGCTGGTGGAGGAGGACGGCTACTTCTACGCGCGTGGGGCGAGCGACGACAAGGCGATGGCGGCGGTCTTCACCGACATAATGGTGCGGTTCAGCGAACAGCGATTGCAGCCGACGCGGGGGCTGAAGCTTGCGCTCACATGCGGCGAGGAGACACCCGAAACCTTCAACAGCGTCGAGTGGCTACTGCGGACCAGGCCCGAGGCACTGCATGCCGAGTTCGCGCTGAATGAGGGCGCCGGTGGCCTGCTCGGTCCGGACGGCAAGCCCGTGGCACTCGACATACAGGCCGGCGAGAAGGTCTACCAGGATTTCGCACTCGAGACGACGCACCCCGGGGGACACAGTTCGCGGCCAGTCCGCAAGAATGCGATCAACGAACTCGCGGCGGGCCTTACGCGTCTCGCGGCTTACCAGTTCCCGGTCACCCTGAACGACACGACACGAGCCTACTTCGAGGCGCAGGCGAAGCTGTCGCCGCCAGGCATCGGGGCGGACATGCGTGCGATCGTAAAGGATCCTTCGGATGCGGCTGCGGCCGGGCGCCTGTGGACCGCGAACCCGAGCTGGAACGGCATGCTGCGCACTACCTGCATCGTCACGATGATCTCCGGCGGGCACGCGCCGAACGCGCAACCGCAGCGGGCAGTTGCGAACGTCAATTGCCGGATCCTTCCCGGCGTGGCGGTCGAGTCGGTTAGGCAGGAGATCGAGCGCATCGTGGCCGATGACGGCATCAAGGTGAGCCCGGTCGGCGAGCAGCCTGTGGTTGGGCCGGTTCCACCGCTGACCCCGCAGATCATGGATCCGGTGCGCGAGGTCGCGGCCAGCATATGGCCCGGCCTGCCGGTGATCCCGACCATGTCCACTGGCGCGACCGACGGCCGGTACCTGAATGCTGCCGGGATCCCGACCTACGGCATGTCAGGAATGTTCAGTGACGCCGAGGGCAGTCGTGCGCATGGGCTCAACGAGCGCATGCGGGTCCAGTCGCTGATGGAGGGCCGGCGTTTCCTCTACGAAGTCGTGAACATTTACATTCAGGAGTAGGCTGAACTAAGTGCAGCATCGCCAGGGGGAGGAAATGACGAATACGGTGGCTCCGGAGACGCTGGCCCTGCAGCGCCTGTATCACTGGGAAATGACCTGCCCCGACAAGGTCGTGCTCACGCAGCCGATCGGCGGCGGCGAGGTGCGCGAATACACCTGGCGTGAACTCATGGACGAGTCGCGTCGCATGGCAGCGCACCTGCAGGCATTTGGATTCGAACCTGGTTCGCACATTGCGTTGCTCGCGAAGAACACCGCGCACTGGCTGATGGCGGACTTCGCGATCTGGATGGCGGGCTACGTGTCGGTGCCGCTCTACCCGACGCTGGCCGCCGGCACGGTGCGCCAGATCCTCGAGCACTGCGAGGCGCGCCTGCTCTTCATCGGCAAGCTCGACGGCTGGGATGCCATGCGCACGGGGATACCCGGGGGCTTGCCGTGCATCAGCCTGCCGCTGTCGCCGGCGGTCGATTGCCCGGCCTGGGACGACATCGTCGCCGCGACTCCACCGTTGGCTGGCAGTCCGGTGCGCGACGGAGACGATCTCGCGACTATCATTTACACCTCCGGGACGACCGGCGTGCCGAAGGGCGTGATGCACAGTTTCGCGACCTTTGCCTGGTCGACCCAGGCGGTCATACGGCGAATCGGAGTTCAACGAGATGGTAGGGCCCTGAGCTACCTCCCGCTCGCGCACGTTGCGGAACGCACCGTCATCGAGCACAGCCTGCTGGCGAGCAACGTGCACATCTACTTCACGGAGTCGCTCGCGACCTTCGCCGACGACATGCGGCGCGCGAGACCGACGTTGTTCTTTTCCGTGCCACGCCTGTGGGTGAAGTTCCAGCAGGGCGTGCTGGCGAAGATGCCGGCCGCGAAGCTCGACCGGCTGCTCGGCATCCCGGTGGTGCGGCGCATCGTGGCCCGCAGGATCCTGCGGGCAATGGGGCTCGACCAGTGCCAGTTCGCCGGCGGCGGTGCAGCGCCCATGCCTCCGGATCTGCTGCGCTGGTATGGGCGCCTGGGCTTGAGGCTCTCCGAGGTCTACGGAATGACGGAGAACTGCGGCGTCTCCCACGCGACGCTTCCCGACCTGCCGCGGCCGGGCACGGTAGGTCCGCCCTACGACGGTATCAAGTGCAGGCTCGACCCCGAGTCGCGCGAAGTCCAGATCTGGAGTCCGGGCACGATGCTCGGCTATTACCGCGATCCCGAGCAGACACGCCGCGCGATCACCGATGACGGCTGGCTGCGCACAGGGGACAAGGGCGAGATAGACGACGAGGGCAACCTGCGGATCATTGGCAGGGTCAAGGATCTCTTCAAGACCGGCAAGGGCAAGTATGTGGCCCCGGCGCCGATCGAGGACCGCCTGGTCAATCACACGGCCGTCGAGGCCTGCTGCGTTACCGGGGCCAACCTCGGTCAGCCCCTGGGGCTGGTGATGCTGAATGCGGAAGCCCTGCAGATGGCAGGTGACCCCGAACGCCGCAGCGAACTGGCAGAGTCGCTGGCGTCTCACCTGTCATTGGTGAACGAGGCGCTGGATCCGCACGAGCAACTCGACTGCCTTGTGGTCGTGAGCGAAGCGTGGACCGTCGACAACGACCTTGTCACGCCTACCTTGAAGGTAAAACGTAACCGCATCGAAGCCGTGTACGCACGGCACTACGAGCACTGGGTTGGCGCGCGACGGCCTGTCGTCTGGCAGTAGAGGTCAGGCTGCTCAGGCCGACGGTTGCACGCCGAGCATGATTCGCGCCTCGGCAGGGCTCGCAATCCCGCGGCCGGCGTTGCGTGCACAGCGCGCCAGCGCCTCGATCAGCACTCCGTTACCCGAGGCTTTGCCGCCGTCAGGCAGGTAGAAAGTGTCCTCGAGGCCTGTGCGCAGCATGCCGCCGAGATCCGCGGCCTTCTGGTGGACCGGCCAGATCTCGGTGCGCCCGATAAGGGTCGCCTGCCACACGGCCCCAGTCGGCGCGTAGCGCGGAAGCAGGGTGAGCAGGTCCGCATCACAGGGCATTCCGCTCGCCACGCCCATTACGAAATTCACCTCGGGCACACCCGAGAACATGCCCGCCTTGAGGAACATTCCGACCGATCGCACGATGCCGACATCGAAGCACTCGAATTCCGGGTGTATGTGCAGTTCGTTCATCACCGACAGGAACTTCTGGATCTTCTCGACGGGGTTGTCGAAGACCATTGGCGGCCAGGCCCAGCTGCCGTCCTCCCTGATCTTGAGGTAGTTGAGACTCCCGGCATTGCAGGCCGCAGCTTCGGGCCGGACGCGCCGCAGGCACTCCAGCGGTCCGGACACGTCCTTGCCGATGACGCCGGTGGTCAGGTTGATGATCACGCCCGGGCAGGCTGCACGTACCGCGCTCACCACTGATTCGGCCACGTCCGGATCCCAGCTGGGCAGGTGGCCTGCACCGTCTTCCTGCCGTCGCAGGTGAACATGCATGACGGTCGCACCCGCGTTGAATGCATCGCGCGCCTCGGAAGCCATCTGGTCGGGAGTGACCGGCACCGGGTGCTGCTTTGGGTTGGTGAGCACGCCGGTCAGCGCGCATGTCAGGATCGCCTTTTCCATCAGTCGCCTCCCGCCGTCTCGATTTCGACGAGCACGGCGCCGGTCTCGACGCTCTGCCTGAGCTCAACGTGCACCGCGCCCACGGTGCCGGCCGTGCGGGCGGTGAGCCACATCTCCATCTTCATTGCCTCGACGCAGGCCAGTTGTTGCCCGACCTCGACGATGTCGCCGGGCGCCACACTGATCGCTGCGATCGTGCCGGCGACGGGCGCGCGAGCGAATCGCGGATCGTTGGGCTCGCTGTCGGACGGCCACGGCGACGCCTCGCGCACGACAACCGAGACGCGCTCCTGGACGATGTGCAACGCATCGCCATCTGCGACGCACGTGGCAGTGCGCTGGACCCCGTTTGCGAGGTAACGCACCTCGTGGTCCAGCCAGGAGAGGATGGTGATAGTCATCGTGGAGCCGGCCTCGGTCACCTCTACCTGCCGGCCGCGCGGCAGCACGCGCAAGCTGCGTCTCTCGTCGAATGCCAGGAGTGCCATGTCCCAGGCCGCGACACTTGGTGGGCGCCAGCCAGCGCCTTTCGGCGCAGCGAACAGCGCCGCCGCGAGCGCCCAGCTCGACGCCGGGACTGCCGGCGCCACGAGCAGAGGATCGCGGTCTCTTGCCAATTGGTCGAGTGTCGCCGTGTACATCCGGGACTCTCGGAAGTCCGCATGCTGCAGCAGGTCGGACACAAAACGCCCGTTATTCCGTAGTCCCACCAGCGGAGCGTCATCAATGGCCGCCGCGAGGCGCCGGATCGCGTCGGGTCGGTCACGACCGTGCGCGATCACCTTGGCCACCATGGCATCGTAGAAAGGGGCGACCGACGCGCCTTCGGCGATGCCGGAATCGATGCGTACGCCGGTTCGAAGTGCAGCCTCGGGCCGCCAGTGCAGCACGGGGCCTGACTGCGGCGCGAATTCCGCGTATGGGTCTTCCGCGTACAGGCGCGCCTCGATCGCGTGTCCTTCGAATCGAACCTGTTCCTGTGTGAGCGGCAGCGGATCGCCGGCCGCGATCCGCAGTTGCCACTCGACGAGGTCCAGTCCGGTGATGCACTCGGTGACCGGGTGCTCGACCTGCAACCTCGTATTCATCTCGAGGAAATAGTGCGCGAGGTCGCTGTCGACGATGAACTCGATGGTACCCGCGCCCACGTAACCCACGGCTCGAGCGGCTGCCACTGCGTCGGCGCCCATTCGGGCTCGCATGGTCGAGTCTACGATGGGCGAGGGCGCCTCCTCGATGACTTTCTGGCGGCGGCGCTGCGCAGTGCAGTCGCGTTCGCCGAGGTGAATGACATTGCCGAGCCGGTCCGCGAAAACCTGCACCTCGATGTGACGGCCGTGCTCGACCAGTCGCTCCAGCATAAGAGTCGCGTCGCCAAATGAAGAGATTGCCTCGCGCCGGGCTCCGGCGATTGCGGCCGGCAGTTCGTCAAGCGATCGCACGAGGCGCATGCCGCGTCCACCGCCGCCGGCAACCGCCTTGACCAGCAGCGGCACGCCGAGTTTCGTGCCTTCGATGACCAGCCGATCATCGGTCTGGTCCGCATCGTGGTAGCCCGGTACGCAGGGAACGCCGGCGGCGATCATCCGGCGTTTTGCTACCGCCTTGTCGCCCATGGCGGCAATGGCGGACGGCGGAGGGCCGATGAATACAAGCCCGGCATCGTCGCAGGCCTGGGAGAAGTCCGCGCGCTCGGACAGGAACCCGTAGCCTGGGTGAATGGCGTCGGCCCCGGTGCGCCTGGCGGCGTCGAGGATCCGGTCCACCCGCAGGTAGCTCTCGGACGCAGGCCCGGGCCCTAGCAGGACAGCTTCGTCGGCCAGCGTTGCATGCGGTGCGCTGGTGTCCGCCTCGCTCATTACCGCGACGGTGCGATAGCCCAGCCTGCGGGCTGTGCGCATCACGCGGCAGGCGATCTCGCCCCGATTCGCGACCAGGATCTTCGTGAAACTCACCGGGATGACCAGTGCGGCTTGCGCTTCTGCAGGAAGGCACCCATGCCCTCGATGCCCTCTGGTCCAAGCGCGGCACTCGAGAATGCCTCCGCGGCCTGTTGAACGAGTTCCGACGGCGGCGACCATCGCGCCTTGCGGACCAGGGCCTTGGTGGCCGCGAGCGCCCCCGGTGCGCAGTTCAGTATCTCATCAACCGTACGCGTGACCGCTGCATTCAGGTCCGGCGCCGGGTGCACCTCGTGAACCAGGCGGATGGCGAGCGCCGCGCGCGCGTCGAGACGGCAGCCGGTGACGGCCAGCCGCTTGGCTTCTGAGTAGCCAAGCCGCTCCACAAGAAACGGCGCAATCTGCGCCGGAAGCACGCCCAGTGACGTCTCGGGCAGCCTGAAGACGGTGCTTTCCGAAGCGATCACGACGTCGGCGACGCACGAGAGTCCGAAGCCGCCACCCATGACAGCGCCTTCCAGCACCGCGACGATGGCAAGCCCGCTGTTACCGAACGCGTTGCAGAGTTCGCCGAATGCCGCGTTCACCTTGAGGATCGCGTCCGGGTCGTCGGGGAGGCGGGCGCGGGCGCCGGCCATGTCCTTGAGGTCGGCACCGGCGGAAAAATTGCCGTCCGCGCCTCGCAGCACCATGACCCTGGTTTTCCCGTCCCGTTCGGCAACACGCAATGCGTCTGCCATCTCGCCGACCATGGCGAGCGACATCGCATTGCGAACTTCCGGGCGATTCAGCGTCAGGTGCAGCACGGCACCGTCGCGCGCGATCGCGATGCCGGTCGGTGTGCCCATCGTCAGCGGGTGGCCCGGGGCAGCGTGCCCTCGAGCTTGGCGATGATTCCGAGCATCACCTCATCCGCCCCACCGCCGATGGATACCAGTCGCGAGTCGCGGTACGAACGGGCCACGAGATTTTCGGCCGTGTAACCCATGCCACCCCAGTACTGCAGGCATGAGTCCGACACTTCACGCGTCAGGCGCCCGCACTTGAGCTTGGCCATCGAGGCCAGCTTGGTAACGTCCTTGCCACTCACGTACTGCTCCACAGCCGAATAGGTGAGGGCGCGCAGTGCAGCCACTTCGGTGCGCAGTTCCGCGAGCCTGAAGTGGACCACCTGGTTGTCGAGGATGCTCCTGCCGAATGCCTTGCGCTCGCGGGTGTAGTCGATCGTCAGGTCGATCATCCTGTCCATTCCCCGCAATGAACTCGCCGCGCCGAAGAGTCGTTCCTCCTGGAACTGCAGCATCTGGAACGTGAACCCCATGCCTTCCTGGCCGATCAGGTTGCGGCGCGGAACGCGAACGTCGTCGAAAAAAAGCTGCGCAGTGTCGGAGCTGTGCATCCCGATCTTGTGGATCTTCTGTCGCGAAACGCCTTTTGCGTCCATCGGTACGATGATCAGGCTCTTGTTCTTGTGCGGGGCACCGTCGCTGGTATTGGCGAGCAGGCAGCACCAGTCGGCCTGCATGCCGTTGGTGATCCACATCTTCGTGCCGTTCAGTACGTAGTCATCGCCGTCCTTGCGCGCCGTCATCCTCACCGCTGCAACGTCGGAGCCGCCGCCGGGTTCGCTCACTGCAAGGCAGCCGACCATGTCGCCGGCGATCGATGGCGCCAGGTATTCGTGTCGGAGTTCGTCCGTTCCGAAACGCGCCAACGCCGGTGTGCACATGTCCGTGTGCACGCCGATCGCCATTGGTACTCCACCGCAATCGGCGGCACCGAGTGCTTCGGCCATTACCATCGAGTAGCTGAAATCCAGGCCCAGGCCGCCGTACTGCTCCGGGTACTTGACGCCGAGCAATCCGAGGTCTCCCATCTTCTTGAAAAGGGCGTGGGCGGGGAAACTTTCGGCTCGCTCCCACTCGTCGACATGGGGATTTATTTCGTTGCAGACGAACCTGGTGACGGTCTCGTCGAGCTGGTGATGCTGGTCGGTGAACTGCATGCGGTACTCCGGGCAGGAATTGGATTGTGTTTGCCGGGGAGTGGCTACATTCGCGCCACGCCGAAGGTGTTTGGATGCAACTGGCGCGCGTCTGCTTCGCTGACGATCGCCAAGCACTGCGCGAGCACGCGGCGCGTGTCGCGCGGGTCGATGACGCCGTCGTCCCACAGGCGGGCAGTGCCGTAGAGAACGTCACTCTCCGAATCCAGACGGCGCCGAAGCTGCTCGCCCATGGCCTTGAGGCCCGCCTCTGCCTGTTCGTTGACGGCAGCGCCGGACTTGGCGAGCTTCGCGCGGCCCACGATTTCCATCACCATCGCAGCCTGGGCGCCGCCCATCACGGCAGTACGCGCAGTGGGCCAGGCGAAAATGAAGCGTGGGTCGAAGCCCCGGCCACACATGCCATAGTTACCGGCGCCGAACGATCCGCCGAGGACGATCGTGAGCTTCGGTACCCGGGCGTTCGCGACGGCCTGGATCATCTTCGAGCCGTGCTTGATGGCGCCCGCGCGCTCCGCGGCCGTGCCGACCATGTAGCCGGTCGTGTTCTGCAGGAAGACCAGCGGCGTTGCCGTCTGGTCGCAGAGCTGCATGAACTGGGTGGCCTTCACCGAGCCCCCAGGCTGGATCGGTCCGTTGTTGGCGATCACGCCGACCCGGTGTCCGTCGATTCGCGCGTGACCGCAGACGGTGTCGGTTGAGTATGGTGCCTTGAACTCGAGAAAATCCGAGCCGTCTACGATTCGAGCGATTACCTCACGCGCGTCATATGGCGTTCGCTCGTCCACCGGCACGATGCCCATCAGTTCGCCCGCGTCGTAGCGAGGGAGCGTGGCCGCGGCACGCGGCTGGACCTCGTCCCAGCGAAGCGCCGCGAGGATCTCGCGCGCGATCGCGATGGCGTGGGCATCGTTGTCGGCAAGGTACTCGCCGAGGCCGGTTACCTTCGCATGCAGTTCCGCGCCGCCGAGGGCCTCATCGGTCGCGTCCTCCCCGATGGCAGCCTTTACCAGTGGTGGGCCGGCCAGGTAGATGCTGGAACGGTCCTTGACCAGCACCACGTAGTCGGAAAGACCTGGCAGGTATGCACCGCCCGCGGTGGAGGATCCGTGTACGACGGCGACCTGCGGTATACCGGCCGCTGAGAGCCGCGCCTGGTTGGCAAAGCTGCGCCCGCCGTCCACGAAGATTTCGGCCTGGTACATCAGGTTGGCGCCGCCGGACTCGACCAGCGACACCATCGGGAGCTTGTTCACGCGGGCTATTTCCTGAGCGCGCAGGGCCTTCTTCAGGCCCATCGGCGCGATCGTGCCGCCCTTGATTGCGCTGTCACTGGCCGACACGACGATGCGTCGCCCGGCCACGACGCCGATGCCGACAATGGACCCACCGCCCTGGACGCTCTTCTTGCCGTCATCGTCGTGCATTCCGAGACCCGCGAGCGCACTCAACTCCAGGAAGTCGCTGCCGCGATCGAGCAGCCGGGCGACTCGCTCACGCGGCAGGAGTTGGCCGCGTTCGTCGAATCGCTCGCGCTTTGATTCAGACTCAGCGATCACACGTGCCTCGAGGCCGCGGATCTCGGCGAGCCGTGCCGCCATCCGTTCCGCGTTGGCCTGGAACGCGGCGCTGCGAGCGTCGAGTTGAGACGTGAGGGCCGGCATTACCTGAGTACCTCCGGCACGGCGGCACGGTGGAAGCCTTCGAATGGCACTGACCGGTCGTGGTCGATGCTCGGGAAAACCGCGCTGCCGAGCGAGGCGCCGCCGTCGATCTGCAGCGTAACGCCGGTTATGAACGCGGCAGCCGGCGAGAGCAGGAACACGATGGCCGCGCTGACTTCGGCCTCGGTTGCAAGCCGGCGGAGCGGCACGTGGGCCTTGAGCTTCGGCAGCAGGGCACGGACTGCACCCTGGTAGGTGTCCATGCCGGACGAGGCGACCCAGCCCGGAGCTACGGCGTTAACCCTCACCCCTGCGTGGGCCCACTCGAAGGCGGCGCTCATCGTGAGGTTGCTCATGCCGGCGCGGGCGGCCCCGGAGTGACCCATTCCCGGCATGCCATTGCGGAAATCCGCCGTCATGTTGACGATCGCACCGCCGTGCTGCTGCATGGACTGGGTGAATGCCTCCCGCATCATCAGGAAGCCACCTGTGAGGTTGCTGGCGACGACCGCGTCGAAGCCTCGCCTGCTGATCGCGGCGAGCGGGGAGGGGAACTGGCCTCCCGCGTTGTTCACGAGCGCATCGATCCTGCCATGCCTGCGCACGACTTCGGCAGTGGATGCCTTGACTGCGTCCTCGTCGCGGATGTCGAACGGCAGCACTTCGCTGCGTCCCCCGTCTGCGGCGATCTCCGCAGCGACATTGTCGAGCTTCGCAGCCGTACGGCCGCTGAGGATGACCGTGGCGCCGAGCGATGCGAGTTCATGTGCGGCACAGCGTCCAATACCGCTGCCGCCGCCGGTGACCCAGGCGACCTGGCCTGTAAACAGGCCCGGCCTGAACACGCTGCGGTAGCAGTGAGTCTTTTCCGCCGAGTTGGGTTCGTGGGACATGCCTTTCGCCGTCCGGACTGCCTGCAGAGAGCGTATTAGGCTTGTAGTTGACGTTTACGTCAACTGACTAGCCCATAAGACATGGGCTTCTCAGATGGGTAGTACGCAGTCTAAGATGTAACCGGTAATTCAACAGCAGAGGATCACTCCCATGGACTTCCAGCAGTGCACCGATACCATCCGCGGCAAGGTCGGCGAACAGAGCGGGCTAGATGCGGTACTCAAGTTCGACTGTGGCGCGGAAGGCGTGATCGTGATCGATGGCAAGTCGGTGCCGAACACCGTCAGCAACGAAGACCGCGAGGCCGACTGCACCATCTCGATCACGCACGAGAACCTGGAGGCGCTGCTCGGTGGCCAGCTCGACCCCGTCACCGGCTTCATGACCGGCAAGTTCTCGGTCGCCGGCGACATGAGCCTGGCGATGAAGCTGCAGCGAGTCGTCTGACGTGGCGGTGGGCCGCGCGCCGACCACGGGCCCGGCCCGGTCCCCGAGGCGCGGCGGGCGGGCCCAGGGACGGGCTGCCGCGCGCACCGCACGCGAGGTCCTCGCTGCGCACCACGACGAGGCCACGTCGGAGCTCTTCGGCATCAAGCAGCTATGCGAGGAGTTCGACGTCTCGGCCCGCGCGATCCGCTTCTACGAAGACAAGGGCCTGCTGAGCCCGAGGCGCGTCAACGGGGCGCGCGTATATACCAGGCGCGACCGGGCGCGCCTGGCGCTGATCCTGCGTTCCAAGGCGATCGGCGTGTCGCTGGCGGAGATGAAGCACTACCTCGACCTCTACGGTTCCCGTGGAGAGGGGCGTGTCCAGCAGATGAAGTACGTGCTGCACCGCACCGACGGGGTCATCCAGGAACTCGAGCAGCGGCGTACCCAGATCGAGACCACGCTGGCCGAGCTGCGGCTGATCAACGACACGGTCCGGGCGCACCTGGCAGGCAAGACCTGACGCCGCCCGCCGGGCGTAGTATCTTTGTCCGGTGGCCAGAACCAAGGCCGCAGGGGGCGGACTCATGACGGTGCGGGAAGGGAACGACACGGCCGACGACGAGACCTGGCCGGCTATTGCGCCAATTTCCGATGACCCGGTGCCTGAGGACCTGATCAGCCCTGACAAGCTGCTTCGCTATCTCGACGAGAGCGAAGGAGAAGGCGAGGCTGACGAAGGCGAGCATGCCGAGGGGGATGAGGCTTTGCCCCGGATCCTGTCCATGCCCGAGGGCATCAGGGTCGATGAGCGGCTGGTTGGCCGCGCCGTCGCTCAATGGATCCTGCAGGTGCGATGCGACTGCGGGCGCCGCTGGTTCGAGGTCGAGGCCGTGGACACTGCCACCTGTCCGCGCTGCGGCGTCCTGGTCTACGTTGACATGGATGCGCGCGGTAACTACCCCGCGCGTTAGCAGGCAATCGAGCCCGAACTTCTGCCCAGTGCCGGCGAGGCTTCGCCCGGCCGGCTGTCCAACGTCGGGGGAACCCGTTCATGAGCAGGGCATTCGTAAAGGAACTGGACGGAACCGCAGGCGACGACCTGCCCGAGCTCGCGGTGAGTCCACACCGCAACCTGGTGACGCGGACCGGCCTGGCCCAGATCGATGGAACACTGCATCGCCTCGAGCGCGAACTGGTCGAAGCGCGGGCGGAGGATGACAAGGCTCTCGTTGCGCGCGTCGAGCGGGACCTGCGCTATTTCCGCCAGCGGAAAGCGACGGCAGAGGTCGTGCCGCCAGCCGGTTCAACGGACAAAGTGCGATTCGGGTCCCGCGTCAGTCTGGAAACCGGCGCCGGCGAGCTCGTGAAGTTCAGGATCGTGGGCGAAGACGAGTCGGAACCCGCCAAGGGCCTCATCTCCTACGTCTCACCGCTGGCCGGACTGCTGATGGGCGGTTCGATCGGCGACCGGGTGCCTTTCCGGGGCTCGGAGGCCGAAATCGTCAGCGTCGAACAGGGTGCGGAATAGGGACGTAAGTCCCCTCGGTTCCTACGTATCGCAATTGGTGCAGCGCACCAATAAGCTGCAGCCATTCTCCCCCTGATTGGCCCTCTTCGGAGGGCCTCTTTTTTGCCTGATCGTCAGGTCAGGCCGCCGCTTGCGCGCTCCTCCAGCGCTACTCGGGCACCATGTCGCCCGAACCGCCGAATTCCTTGGGAAAATCCTTGAACTTGGGCAGCCCGTCATGCGCCACCATGACTTTCTCGCCGTAATGCACGTGCAGGGTTGGCGCGTACTTGAAACCGGAGATTGATCCAGCCGGGACGTCCGTCATTCCAATCGCCGGATGCCCCACCAGCACAGGTGCGCCACAGCTCTTGCAGAACTGGCGGTGACTCGCCTCGGTCCGCTTGTACAGGCCCAGGTTTTCGGCGCCTTTCACGATCCTCACGCTCGCCGTCGGCCACAAGGTCGCCGCATGTATCGGAGCACCGATCCAGCTGCGGCACGAGTCGCAATGGCAATAGGCCTGGATCGGCGGTTCGCCCTGAAGCTCCAGCTGGACGGCACCGCAAGCGCAGCCAGCCATATACGGTGTGCTTCCCATCTTCTTCTCCCTCCGACGGTTTTCCACGATTGTGTTCCCCGGCGGGAGAAAGTCAATAAATTCGGATCTGGCGACTGCCCGGCCAGCCGGGCCCGGTACCTGTGCGCCGAAATTGGCCGGCCATCGGGGCTAAGTTGGATTTGTGACGGGTGACCCCGCGCGACCCGGCAACTGCTGGTTCAATTGCACGGTGCGCCCGGCGGACCCAGGCCATGGTGGCCAGCATCTCCGCCCTGGTGCAGTACGGCCTCAGTACGCAGGAGATCTCGTTCGATGGACAAATCAGGCCTGTTCGCGGGCGCAGCAGAAGCGCACGAGCGCGACCCACGCGCGTACCCGTACGGGTACCTCACCGGCGGAAGCGAGGAACTCGAATCCGTCCAGGTCTTCGTGTGGTTCCGGACCATGGATGAACTGATAGACAGCCTGCTCGATGTCGAACCGCGCATGTACGGTGTCGAGCCCGGTCGCGGTCTCGAAGCCTACCAGCAGCGTGTCCGACCCATTCTCGAACGGCTCAAGCAGCAGGGATTCGGTGAGTCACTGCGGGCCGAGCTTGCACCCGAGAGCGACGGTAAGTTCGTCGTCTACTGGTGGGGCAACTACTCGGAGCTTCGCGAGGGGCGCGGGGCACTCGGTGGCCAACTGGTCAAGGAATTCCTCGGCACCGAGCGGCGCAAGCAGTTGTTGCCGAGCGGCGAGGACACTGCGTTCATCCGGTTCCTGAGGCCCCCGATAAGCTAGCGGCCA
Source organism: uncultured Gammaproteobacteria bacterium (assembly GCA_963732415.1). Lineage (GTDB taxonomy): Bacteria > Pseudomonadota > Gammaproteobacteria > Steroidobacterales > Steroidobacteraceae > RPQJ01. The sequence continues at coordinate 353,237 of CAVSZK010000019.1, read as the reverse complement.
GGAGCTCCGCGCCAGGGCTTACTCGTCGCGCTTAAGCAGGGACGCAAGGTCGGCGAATGGGGCGTGCGTCGCTCCGCCCGAACGCTCGGCACGTCCCGTGAGCGGCCGCGTATCGAGTTGCCGCTGGTGCTCGTTGTCGTGGCAATAAAGGCACAGCAGTTCCCAGTTGCTGCCGTCCAGTGGATTGTGGTCGTGGTTGTGGTTCTTGTGGTGGACCGTGAGTTCATGCACGTTGGTATGGTCGAACTCGCGCGCGCAGCGCCCGCAGATCCACGGGAACATCCGCAGCGCCCGGCCCCGGTAACTGTCCTCGCGCTCATCCCGGGCCTTGCGGGCTTCGGCAACGACACGATCCAGGCGGTCGACATCGGGATTGACGGGTTTGCGAGTTGGCATGACGCGCATTGTGTGCCGACGGACGCGCGGCAGGAAAGGGCAGTTGCCCTTGTGTGGCGCGGCGGCTAACGTGGGGCCGATCGGGATCGACCCCGGAGGGCACAATGGCGGCGACACGCAAGAAGAAAGCGGCGACCAGGCCGACACGGCGCACGGACGACAACCCGCCTCTCACGGCGGCGGAACGTCGTGAACTCGAGCGCCGCATCAAGGATGCCGACGACCCACGCAGGTACCTGCTTGTATCAGCGACGCTGCCGTGGTTCTCGCTTTACTACGAGATCCAGGAAGACGCATGGCTGATCGATGATCCCAGGCGTGCGACGCTTTTCAAGCGCCGCGCGGCCGCGATGGCGATTCGCGAGCTGATGAAGCCGGGTGTATTCGTCGTTCCATGCACGGTCGACGCGCGTGGGAAGCTGGTGCTGAGTTCGATCGCGGGCCGGAAGGTGGGCAAGCTGCGCCTCGCGGTGCTGCCCGAGTGGCGGAAGAAGAAGTCGGGGAAGTAGACGTGTACAATTTCATCAAGGCACTGTGCCTGGCGATTTACGTCCTGGCGGCGATTGGCGGCTACCTCATGCTGCCCGAGGGCCTGGTCGCCGGCCTGCGAATGGTGGCCCTGGTGCTGCTTGCGGCGCACGTGCTGGAGATCCTGGTGGCGTTCAAGAGCGTAAAGCGCTATCCGGGACCGCTGATCGACAGCATCGCGCTCACGCTGCTGTTCGGGTTCCTGCACTGGAAACCGCTGGGCAGGAGCGGCTAGCCCCGCTGGCATCGGTTTGCGCGGGCCCGCCTTCTTTGGCTGGAAATGCCTGGCTGGATGGGGAACCAGGCATACCGCTATCGCGGCCGCATTCTTGTAGACTATGTTCTGTTTCAAGCCACTCAGGAGATATCCGGATGAATCTGTTCAGTAGGGCTTCGGCCGTAATTGCGCTCGGTGCGGCTCTTCTCGTCGGCGGCGCCGCCAATTCGGCCGACCGCGACTGGGAGAAGTACGACGGTAGCGTCAGTATCGATGCGAAGCAGTTCGCGCTGGTCTTTGGCGGCAGCACCGGCGGCGGCACGCTTCAGTTCCAGGGCAAGAGCTATGAATTCAAGATCTCGGGCCTGACGGCGGGTGTCAACGTCGGCATTACCGAGGTCAAGGGCAATGGCTTCGTCTACGATCTGAAGGACGTTTCCAAGTTCCCGGGCACTTACACCGTATTCAGCACTGGCGGGGCCGCCGGCGCTGGCGCCGGCATGGTGCACCTGAAGAACGAGAATGGCGTGGTCATGACGATCGGCACGACCTCGAAGGGCCTGTCGCTCAACGTGGCCTCGGCCTCGGGCGTGAAGGTCACGATGAAGTAAGAGGCCTTGCTGCGCGGAGAGTGACCCTGCTGCAATCAAGCGGCGCTGTCACTGCCTCGCGACGCACAGGAAGACGCCCCCCATGTGGGGGCGTCTTTTTTGGCAGGGAGCGTGTGGTTTCTTGTCGATGCCGGCTCCAGGGGGCATGATCCGGGCCATAGCGCAGGGGCAGCGTACAAGGAGATTCGGACCATGAACTCGAACGTCCGGCATGGCGCAGGCTCGTTCCCCGGAAACCGATGGAGCACCCGGGCAGCCTTCGTCATGGTCAGCTGCTTCGTCGCCGATCTTTCGTTGCTGGCGGAGGGACTCGACTACCCGGATGCATTCGACGTGTGCACCTCCTGTCATTCATACCTCGAAAACGAGCCGCCGCTGGTGGGCCCACCGCTGTGGGGTGTCGTCGGCCGACCAGTCGCCAGCGTGGATGGTTACGAATACTCGCCGGCGCTTCGAGCTGTCGGGGGCAGCTGGGACCTTGCGCGGCTCGACGTTTTCCTGACCAAACCGTCGGCATTCGCGCCGGGTACCGCAATGGACATGGGCGGAATCCCGGACGCGAATCAGCGATCTGAAGTCCTCAAGTTCCTGCAGACACTCCGGCCGGGCAAGCCGGCCGGCACCCCTGACGGCGGCTGACGGCGACATGACAAGCGACTCGAAAATGCTGCCGATTCTCCTGGCAGTCCTGGTAGCTGCTGCAGCCGGCTGGTTCGGATACCAGAAAGTCTCCGCGTATCTTCCCTGGAACAAGACGGCTGGTGACGTGCAGTCCGGACCCGGCAGCGAGATCCTGGTGATGCGGACCAAGGGTGGCCTGCTCGAGGTTGCCACGATTCGAGCCACCGAGCAGTTCGACAAGAAATTCGTATACAGCGTCCTGGGACTCGAGGTTGGTGAAACGGTGCCGCACATCCGCGTGCCGGTCGTATATCGCTACCACATCGAACTCGCCCCCGAGTGGACGATCATTCGCACTGCCGACGTGTTCACGGTCGTGACGCCGCCCCTGAAGCCGACCCTGCCGGTCGCCGTGGATCTGGCCCATATGCAGAAAGACGTCGGCGGTACCTGGATCCTGATTCCTTTCAACGATCGTTCCGACCTCGAATCGCTGGAACGGGACATCACTTCGGCGCTTGCGGCGAAGGCGGACAGTCCCGCTTATCGTCTACTGCAGCGCGAGGCGGCAAGAAAGACGGTCACTGAATTTGTAAGGAAGTGGCTGCTTACCCAGGCACGCTGGCAGACGGAGGCCACGTCCACCATCCGTGTCCTGTTCCCGGACGAGCCTATCGGGTCTTTCGGCCCGCAGGCTTTCCCACAGTTGTCGCCGGCAGGCTGAATGTCCCGACGCGCGCCAAACGACCCTTCGGCGAGCACGCTGGTCGACTTCCTGCTCGAGCGCGCTGTCCAGGGCGCAGGCCCATGGCTGGGCGCGGAGAATCTCGCGAGCGAATACCTGGGTGATTCCAGCTATCGAAATGATGAGAGCCGCGTCGACGCGCTCATCCGCTGGGAGACGCGCAAAAACTTCACCACTGGCTTCCTGGCAGGCCTGGGTGGCGTGGTCACGTTTCCCGTGGCCATTCCGGGGGCGCTCGGTGCGTCGTGGCTGATCCAGGCGCGCATGGCGGCGACCATTGCGCAGATCTACGGCCACGATCTCTGGTCCGAACCGGTCCGGACGAAGATCCTGCTGAGTCTTGCGGGTGACGTTGCGAAAGAAGCGATGAAGGATCTTGGGCTCAAGGTCGGTGACAGGCTTACGCAACGCGCCGTGGACCAGATTCCGGGACGGGCGCTGGTCGAGATCAACAAGAGAATCGGCGCAAGGCTGCTCGCAAAAATGGGCGGCCAGGTGGTGCTGAGGATCCCGAGGGCGATCCCGGTGCTTGGTGGCGTGGTGGGCGGGTCGCTCGATTCGGTCGTCTGCCGGATGGTGGGCCGAACGGCGAATTCGTTGTTCCGGCCGCCGTCGGGTGCCGTGCTGACTGGTGAATTGGTTCTCCGCCAGCAGTAGCAGTGCGCCTCGAGATAATTGCACTTGTCGTGATCGCGTGCGGCGCCAGCGAAACCGTCGCCGAGCCGCTGTATGTGCTGGCCCGTCTCTTCGTCGAACTTCTATAGCGGGCCAGCGGTCGAGTCGCTGGCGAACCACTGGTCAGGCTGCGCGCCGTTGCAGACGTATCGGCGGACGTAGCCGGGGCTGGGCGTCCAACCGAGTTCGCAGCTTCGCACGCACAGTCCGCGGAACGCGGCTGCATCGAGTCCGGTCGATTCGTGATACATGCGCGCGAGCTGGGTCCGTTGCGACCGCGAAATCCGCTTAGCGCTGCTCTCGAGCGTGCTGCAATCGCGGCTGGCCCTGCAGGCTTCGACCGCCTGCATCACCGTCGCGCAGTCCGCGCGATCGAGCCTTCCGATCGGCTCGCGCTCCCGTGAGACGACGATGTTGCCGGCCGGGGTCAAGGTCGCGGTTCTACGCTCGCCGTCCCATAATCCAAGCACGACCTGAACGCCAGCGTCCGTCGCGGTAACCGACCCTTCTCCGCTGCCGGTCCACAGGTCGGGCTTGCGGCGCAACTCCGCTGGTGAACCGGCGCGCAGCTCAAGCCAGAACGGCGCCTTGCGTCCGCAGGGCGGTGCAGGCCCGTTGCATTGCGTGAATCCAACGATGACCTCGCGGTCGGAAAATACCGCGCGATGCACCAGTTTGATCACGTCGTCGCGAAGGCCCGGTATGGGGTCGCCATCGAGCAGGACGACGCTTGCCGGGCCTTCGTCCGCAGCGGTGCCGACCAGCAGTGTCCCGGCCGCCGTCGCGATCGCACCCGGTGCCGCGTCCAGGTCCTGCTGCGACGCGAGACGACCGCGTTCGTCACGCTTTGCTGAGGGTGTCGGGCTCTGCGGCGAAGGGCCCGGTGAGCGGATCTCGTCCGCAAGGCGCGCCGACGGGTCGTGCTCTCGAGTAGCCTGCGTTGGATAGATGGCGTAGGCGACTATCGACGCAATCAATGTGGCTGCAACCCACCACGGCCAACGGGCCGGGCGCGCAGGCGCGGCACCGCCACGGGTCGGCCCGCTGCCTGCATCTGCAGCCGGCGGCGGCGGCGTCGGCTCCAATCCGGGTTCCGGCGTGAAATAGAATTCGCGCAGGGACTCCGGTTCGGACTGATCCTGCGACGGCGTTTGGGTCATGCCGACCGGCACGGTCCTGACTCCAGCCGTCGTATCCGACGATGGACCGGTTGGGCCGCGGAGCGCTCCCAGGCGATCCAGCGCATCGGCTTCGGTGAGTTGGCGCAGCTGGGACTGCTCCATGATCGAAATCGCGACGTCCTTCCGGCGCTGCGGACCGCTGCCGTTGCTATGGACCGGATCCACGAGCCCGATCGCACTGACCCACTGCCCGATCCAAGCCTGGTCGGGAACATGCGCCAGCCGGGCGATGGCATCCGGCCAGATCTTCAGGCAAACCATGTCGTGCGAGTGCGCGGCGAACTCGACTCGCACGCATTTCGCATCGAGTCTTGAATCGCCGTCCACGACAACCCGGACGATCTGCCCGATCAGTTCGACGCGATGGCCGACGTATGTGCAGCATTTCGCAAAGTTATTCGCATCAACGATATCGTTGCTCGGAACATACCTGCGAGTCGCCGGCAGGGTCGCGTCGCCCGTGAATACGACCGAGACGTCGGGAATGTTGCGGGCCGCGAGGAAATCCTCGAAGGTGGGAATTCGTTCAAAAGGGGAGACGCTGACGGCCGCGAGCTGCTTAACCCGCTGCTCCAGTCCCGGCACTGATGCCAGGACCCTGAACACTGGCGAGCCGGCCGGATTCTCGAGATCCGCGGCGCGCCACAGGAACGCGTCTTCGTCGCTGCCGGTCTGGTCCCAGAGGCATGGTTTCCTGCAGAGCGCGTCGAGTGCTACATCGATCAACGCGAACGAGAACGCGTCGAGTCCAGCGTTGAAATGCCATGCGCGGCGTTTGGGATGCTGGAAATTCGGCTGGCCAAGTTCGGTGCTGCGCGTTCCCGAAAGCGCGGGAACCAGCATGCCGTCGTAGTCGATGAGCCGGAGGCGGCCAGCTGCCTGCACGATGATGTTGGTGGGCTGGATGTCACCGTGCGCGATGCCATGCGCGTCAAGGTGCCTGGCCAGGTCCCGAAGCGACGCACGCAGGTGCTGGAGCACATCGGCGTCATTGCGTTGCCTGGCCACGAACGCCGCGAGCGTCTCACCTTCCGCCCACTCCATCCGGACGACCGGGTAGGTCCCATCTTCGGTGGTGATCCCGCTGGGCTGGAACTCGAAGTCCACGAAATACGGACTGGCGATAGGCCGCAGGTAGTCGGATATGGCTTCGTATCGAACCTGCAGCGAGTCGGACGGCCTGTGAAAACAGCGGATGCCGTACGTCTGGCCGTCAACGACGACCTCAAAAGTGAGCGCGATGTTGCCGCTGTGCACGACCGGATGCCCGGGCCCGTGCATGCGAAGCGCTCCGCGCCGCAATACCGGATCGTGCAGCGCTCCGCCCAGGTTCAGCTGCAGCGCGTCCGAGTATTCCGCAAATGACGCATAAGACGGAAATGTGTGTGTGTGTGGACGGCAGGCCATGGAACCGGACGGTGGCGTTTTGCCGTCCGATCTTCACATGGTAGGAACGCTCCGAAAAGGTTCGCGCCAGGATTGGGTCAAAATGGCGTCCCCAATCGGATTATGTTCAGTGGCTTGCGGTCCAACAGGGTGCCCACAGGCAATACGCCCCGGCGTTGGGCTGGTGTGTGTCGGTGCTATCGTGTGGCGTCCCACTGTCCTGCGTCAGTCCTCATGCGCCCAAAAGTCATCGCCCGAGCCGGTCTTCTGTCGACCGTGTTGCTGTGTTCTGGAGCCCCGCTGGCGTTCGCGCTGGACGAGGTGGAGACGAAGATCATACGGGCGGTGAACGCTGAAGAGAGGCAGGCAATCGACCTGCTGATGGAGACGGTCAACATCGAAAGCGCGACCGAGAATCACGCAGGCGTCCGACGGACAGGGGACGTGTTTGCTCGTGAACTCGCGGAAATCGGCTTCGAGACGCGCTGGGTTGATGTCCCCGCTGAGGTGGGGCGGGCCGGTCACCTGGTCGCCGTGCACCGCGGCGACACGGGCAAGCGATTGCTGCTGATCGGGCATCTGGACACCGTGCTCACGGGCGAGTCGTTTCGCCGGGATGGCAGTCGAGCCTACGGCACCGGTTCCTCGGACATGAAGGGCGGGGACGTCATCATCGTGGAAGCGCTGCGCGCGCTGTACGAGACCGGCGCTCTGCAAGGCCGCCAGGTCACCGTGGTGCTGACCGGGGACGAGGAGGATCCAGGTACGCCATACACACTCAGCCGAGCGGCCCTGGTCACCGCCGGCGCCGACAGCGATATCGCCCTCGGCTTCGAGGGTGGCTCGCCCGGGGTCGCCGTCATCGGGCGCCGCGGCATCGGCACCTGGCGACTGCAGGTCACCGGCCGACAGGCGCATTCGTCTGGGATCTTTCGCGAGAACCAGGGCTACGGGGCTATTTTCGAGACAGCCCGCATCCTGGATCGATTTCGCAAGGAATTGCAGCAGCCTTACCTGACCTACAACCCCTCGGTGATCCTGGGAGGAACGACGGTGACCTACGACGACGCGGGCAAGAGCGGCATGGCGCTTGGCAAGACCAATGTCATACCCCGAGAGGCTCGTGTGACCGGCGACCTGCGCTTTCTTTCTTCAGAGCAGTACGAAGACGCATGCGCCAGGATGACTTCAATCGTTGCGGATAGTCTTCCAGGTACTTCGGCATCGATAAGCTTCGAGAAGGAATACCCTGCGATGGCACCGACGGACGGCAATCGTCGCGTGCTCGCCGTACTCGATGAGGTAAGCCGCGATCTAGGGGCTGGTCCGGTCATCGCACAGGACCCGGCAGAGCGCGGTGCCGGGGACATCTCGTTCGTGTGCGACGGTCGCCTCGAGTGTCTCGATGGTCTCGGGGCCATGGGGGACAACGACCACGCGCCCGGCGAATACATCGAGCTCGATGCGCTCTCGATACAGGTCCAGCGCGCAGCCCTGCTGTTCTACCGGCTCACCCGCTGACGACGGCCCGGGTTTGCTGCGAGGAGAACGTATGCCAGGAGTTGTACAACTCAGCCCGAGAAGCCTGGGGAGCGACCTTGTCGATAAGTAGCTTTATCAGTGTGCAGCAATAATTGCTGTGAAAGCCGGGCTGAACTGTCGTGACAGTGTAGTGACCCAACGCTATAAATGTTCCCTGGTAAGGGGTGGGAGCGTTTCAGAATTGTCCGACATCAAGACAAAGGATTCTTGGCCGGATCCAGTGCGCACGGAAAGGACGGCAGATCCACGCGTGAGCGGCGAAAGCGCGTTTGTTGAACACTTGCATGCGGTCAACTCGAGCAACGGCTGGGATCCGTTTGATGTCTGGTTGCAACGCGTAGAAAGGCCGCGCCGACGTGCCCGGCAGGAGTCTCCGAGCGCCTGACCAGCTGCACTTCAGCCCGGGCGGGCAGTGCGGACCGGTCCGGCGTCGGAGCGACCCCGGCTTACTGGGGCACTCCGACTGCGGGTCCACTTACGGACTGGACGGTGGCTGGCCCTGGCGCCCTCGGTGCGCATCGCGGTCGGCCCGCTGGGCGGCGACGATTCCGGGGATACGGGCACGCTGGTCGGGCGTGAGCTTTTCGTACACCTTTGCCCACGTATCGCTCATGAGCTGGATCTGCTCGACGGCATTCGACTTCGCGGAAGCCACGAGCCCGGCGTAACCGGGGTCGGTGGGGGGCGTGGTTTCGAGCTGCTCGCGGCTCGCACGCTCTGTCTCGCGGACCGCCTGCATCTGCGGCTTCGCCGCGGCAAAGACTGCCTGGATCTGCTCCGACTGCTCCGCCGTCAGGTCAAGCTTGTCGAGCATACGGTGCATACCGCCGCCGGGACCGCCCCGGCCTTCGTGCCAGCCGTGCCGCATCGGTGAGGCATTCGGGGTCGCGGGTGGGGTGGGCGGTGCTGCGGCCGAGGCAATGGCGATACCGCCGAGGGTGGCGATGCAGGCCGCCGAAATGAAGGTTCGAATACTGTTCATGGATTCACCTTTGCATGCTGGATTGGATCGAAGTCCGTCCGGTGGACGGCCTGCCACTCGCACGTATATAACGTCGGACCGCCGCAGGCGTTGACAGGACACCGCCGACTCGGGCTTTCCGCCTCCGTGAGCTGTTGGACTGCCGTTACGGGAGAAGTTCCGCCGCACACAACGCCCGCGACGCCTGGGATAAGCTAAGCAACGAGTTTATCTGTCGGGCAGAGACCCGGTGGCCAAACGGGGAGTAGCGCATGGAACCCGAATCCTGGTTCGATGTCGGTGCCGAGGACGAGCTCCGTCACAAGCCCGTTCAGCAGGTTTTGCTGGGGCGCAAGAGGATCGCCCTGGTCTACAAGGACAGCCACTTCAGCGCGATTTCCGGGGTGTGCAATCACGTCGGGGGTCCTCTCGGAGAAGGAACGCTCGACGGGGACTACGTCGTGTGCCCGTGGCATTTCTGGAAGTTCCACTGCCGGACGGGCGAAGGTGAGCCGGGCTTCGAGGAGGACCGAGTCCCGACGCATGCCGTGCGGGTCGAGAATGGGCGGGTGCTCGTGGACAACACGGCCAGCTCGAAGCGAGGCCGAAAGCCACACGAGCCTCATCCATTGGCTAGAGCGCCGCGGCGCGAGCCCGGCCCGATTCGCGTGCTTGGCATCTCGACCACGGCGATGACCGCGGGCCACCCGCGCTACAGTACGTCTGAGGACCTGCTGTTCCATTCCCTGCGGATCGCGTCCGAGTCACTCCAGTGCGAAACGCAGCTGCTGCGAATCCGCGACCTCAGGTTCCGTGAGTGCGAGGGCTTCTACTCCAAGTCCTCGCGTGCGTGCACGTGGCCGTGCTCGATCACACAGATGGATGCCGAAGACCAGATGGACCGCGTGTACGAGGGCGTCGTGCACTGGGCGGACGCCATCGTCGTGGCGACACCCATCCGCTGGGGCGGTGCGAGCAGCCTGTACTACAAGATGGTCGAGCGGATGAACTGTATCCAGAACCAGGAGACCATCGCCAACAAGCACCTGCTGCGCAACAAGGTTGCCGGTTTCATCATCACCGGCGGGCAGGACAACGTGCAGGCAGTGGCGGGGCAGATGCTCGGGTTCTTTGCCGAGATCGGCTGCCAGTTCCCGCAGTTTCCCTACGTGGCTCACTCGCGCGGCTGGAGCGCGGAGGACATGGAGAACAACGAGCGGTACGTCCAGTCATCCTCGCTGCTGCACGACGGAGCCGCAGCGCTGGTGCGCCGCTGTGCGGAGATGGCCCAGGTCATGATTCAGGGCACGCTGGTCGAAGGAGCGCTGAAACGCGGCGGGCGCAAAGGGCATCGGCTGGACGCTCCGGTACAGCTCGCTATCGGACCGCCTTCGTAGCGCCGGCAAGCTTCGGTTCGATCGCTTCGACGGTGGCGCCAGCTTTCTTCCATGCGCCATAACCGCCTTCGATATGACAGACCGGCGTAAGCCCCATGTCCTGGGCGGTTTTCGCCGCCAGCGCGGAGCGAATGCCTCCTGCACAGAAGAATACAAACCTGTTGCCGGAGGCGAAGAAATCCTTGTGGTAGTGGCTGCCTGGGTCGATCCAGAACTCGAGCATTCCGCGCGTGACGTTGATTGCGCCGGGGATGCCACCATCACGCCAGATCTCGCGTGGATCACGCAGATCAATGAACGTGACATCTTGCCGACCGTGCAGCACTTGAGCCTGTTCCACATTCAGCGTTTCGATCTCGGACATGGCCTCGGCGAACATTTGTTCCACACTTTTCCGGATCTGAAGTGGCATCGGCTTCTCCGCGGTAACAACTGTCGGAACAGGACTTGCGGGCATGGGTCTGGATGGAAGTGTACCGTCAACCGGCCGACTGGTGCCCTGATAGCTTTGACCATGACCTTGCAGATTAACGTCATCGCTGGGCGCAAGTTTCGTTGCGGCCCAGCGCCTGAGCTCACGCAACTTGTCCGGCCCAGTGCCCGGGCGCCTGATCAGCGTCTCGATGCTGCGTATGACCAGATCGACCTCGGATTGAGGTGCGTCCACGCCGGGTGTCGCGACGCCCCAAAGATTGATCCGATGCTCGCAGCGTTCGCCGAATCGAAGCACTGCGTGGAACCATCGTGGTCGTCGCCAGTTCCCCAGCAGCAGATCCATCGCTGCAGCCGCGAGCGACACCGGAATGAGCGTGATGTCCAGCACCGCCTCCATACCCAGCTTGATCTGGAACACCACGACATCGCGTAGGAGTCGCCAGCGCGTATCGCGGTCGGAAGCATCGGTCATCGCGGTCCTCCGCCTTTTGTCGTCAGCTGTTGCATAGGCCTGCGACGGTGCCATAACTGGACGTTGGTCGGGCTGCAGCTCGACATGGCAAGAATTTCGAACATATGAGACGAATCGTGAACGAGGAATCGCCTGCATACAATCCACGCGGGCGCGGCAGCTTAGAATCCGTCGGAAAGGGGGCGCCAACGGAGGGTGTGACAATCGGAGCGCCTTGGCGGCCGAAACCATTGATGCACCGCCCCATTCCGATGTGCCTGCCTGTTCTGATTCTGCTGGATTTCGCGTGGATTTGGGGGATTTGGCGCCGGCCTTGTGCGATCCTTTGCTGAACAGGAATGCTGAGCCGGCCCGATTACAGGTCACGGGGAAGTGCGCGTGATTCGATCTAAGATCGAGCGATTTGCCGCGGCGAAATGATGCGGTCAGGCAGGCCGGCGGCGCGCAACGGGAGTCCATCCAGAATGTCGAAAAAGGCGGCTGAAACCCTGGCAGTGTCGCTCGAGGCGCATCCGGACTACCGGGTGCTGCGGCGGCTCGACGTCACGCGGGAGTGGCCGGCGCTCACGGGCGCTGAGGTGTCGCAGGCGGTGGTGCTCGATACCGAGACCACCGGGCTCGATCCGGCGGCGGACAAGATAATCGAACTGGCGATGGTCAAATTCGAGTACTCCCGTGCGACCGGCGAGGTCGGGCGGGTGCTCGGCGTTTACGACGGTCTCGAGGATCCGGGGGTGCCGATTCCGCCCGAGTCGACGGCCGTGCACGGGATTACGGACGAGATGGTCCGCGGTCAGAGACTGGATGAATCCGCGATCGAGGCATTGCTTGGTGGGGTGGGCGTGGTGATTGCTCACAACGCGGGGTTCGATCGGCCGTTCGTGGAGCGGCGGTTGCCAGGGTTCGCGTCGCTGGCCTGGGGGTGTTCGCTTCGGGAGGTTCCATGGGAGTCCGTCGGGATCGGCAGCGCGAAGCTCGAGTACCTGGCGTACCGGTATGGATTCTTTTTCGACGCGCATCGTGCGGAGATCGACTGTCGCGCGCTGCTCGAGGTGCTGCGGCGATCCTTGCCGGAGCAGTCGGACCCTGCGCTCGGCGGCGGGGCCGTCCCGGGAGGGGTTGGGCAGCGAGGAAGCGCCGGGGTTACGGCGCTCAAGGTGTTGCTGGAGTCGGCGCGGGAGCCGTCGCTCAGGATCTGGGCAATAGGATCACCATTCGAGACCAAGGACCTGCTCAAGGCACGCGGGTATCGGTGGGAGTCAGATCGAAAGGTCTGGTATCGGGATCTGGGGGCTTCCGACCGTGAGATGGAACTGGCGTGGTTGAAGGAGACCGTGTACGGAGGGAAGAGTGCGGGCATGGAGGTCGAGACGTTCGACGCGCGGTCGCGGTATTCGGGCAGAGACGGGAAAATCGAGAGGGTGCGGCTGTGACGGTGAGAACCGTGCGGCTGGGGAGTCCGCGGCATCCGGGGCGGTTCTACAAGAGGCCATGTGAGATCGCCGGCGAACGAATTCGGGGGTAAAGTAAAGCCTGAGGCCCGCTGTGAAAGACCGCACTGCGAAAACGACTGGGCGAGAATCGATGCCGCCGGGAGTTGTGCATCGCGGGTACCCTGCAGCCCGAAACGGGCGACCAATGCGCGACTCGGCTGACCCAGTCGATACCAGTTGGCTTCTCCGCGAAGCGCAGGCGCACCAGAGTCAGGAAAGTGACCCGGATAGGTCAATCAGCCGGCCGATTGTCACGCGACTGCCCGAAGGCTATATCGTCGTTGAGCAGCGGGTGGGGCGCGCCACCGCGCGGTGGCTGTTGCACGTCCGCTGCGAGTGCGGGTGCGGCTGGTTCGAGGGTGAGGCGAAAGCGGACACCTGCTGCCCGACCTGCGGGCAACGGGTTCACCTGGACATTCAACCGCCAGGACGATGATTCAGCGACGGGCGACGCGAAAGCAGCCGTGAAGATGGTTCACAGTTGCCTGAGCGTCGTTCGGGGTTCGTCCGGGCGGCGGGAGGTGCCGCTCATGACCTTGTTCGAAGCGGCAAAAACGAACAATTCCTGACGGTGGAGCTGATTCCAGGGTTCGGCGCAGGGCGGCCGTTGCGGTGCACTTTCCAGCGATTGATTTCCACGCTGTCGACCGTCTAACGCAAGATGTCCAAGTCCGGATGAAGGAGGTTCCATGCTATTCGATCGACGTAACGCGATGAATTCTCGTTTCGCACTCGGTGCCACTGCGGCGCTCGTGCTCGCCTTCGCCACTTTGTCGCCCGCGGGTGCGGCCACCTCGAACTGGTCGACCGAAACGACGCTCGCGCAACCGATTCAGGGATCGTTGTACGTCAAGAGCGCGGTCAACGCCGCCGGCATCGCCGCGTCGGTGTGGGATGAGCGGCTCTCGATCGGCACCAGCGATTTGTTCGTCTCCGTCCATACGCCTGTCACGAACGGCGGCTGGTCGCCCGCAAGGCGGTTGAACGCGACGCCCGTAGTCTATTCGGCGAATGCGGGCGCGGTGGTCGCTCCTTCAGGCGACGTTACGGTGTTCTGGTCGGAGAGCGAGCTGCCGTATTACGCCGTCTATCGAAACGGCGCCTGGGGTCCGGCGACGGTCGTACCTGCCGACCCGGGCTACGGCATCATTGCCGGCGCGGGCGTGGACAAGGATGGCAACGTCCAGTTCGCGATGGTGGCGCGGCGACCGAACGGTGCCTACAGCGCCTACGACGTTGAATTCGTCGTCAAGGATCCGCTCGGCAACTGGAGTGCGACGATTCCGCTGACGACCAGCCCAGGTGCTTATCCGGTGTTCATGATGAACAGCAGCGGCCAGGGGTTGCTGGTGGCGGGGTATCAGGCGTTTCGCTCAGCGAGCACCGGGGTATGGAATCGGGTCGCACGGGTGATTCCGTCTCTGGCTGGCCAGACCTATGCGACCGATGTCGCGATGGACGCGGCAGGTAACGGCTACTTCGTGCTGTACAACCGCTATGGCGGCGCCAACGTCACGACCTCGACACCGACGTCGGCCTGGACCAAGTTGCGCCGCGTAACGAAGTTCGAGGTCATGGGCAGTTCGATTTACCTTACGGCCTCGAGCGCCGGTCATGCGATGATCTACGGCGTCGACTGGAGTACGGGAAAACTGCGAGCAAGCGTAACCACGACGAGCGGCAGGACCTGGGGCGCGCTCACCAATATCGGCCTTATCAACGGCAGCGCGATGGCCGTGGGCAGCGAGAACGGGCTGTATGCACTTGCCTGGGACGGCAAAGTCACGGCCGGCACCGGCGTCGGTAAAGGCGCGGCCGCCTGGTTCACGAACACCGTGTCGGCGAATCCGTATTTCGGTGACGTGGCGCTCGCCGGCGACACCGCCGCGACAACGTGGCTGCGCGCCAGCGACCCGACCCTGACCGACTATGTCATCGGGGTAAGGACAGGCAGCGTCGGTCCGTAAGCAAGAGCAGGATCTGGGCCGGGCCGACCGTCGGTCGGTAAATATCCAGATTGCCCGTTGAACAGGCCCTCACATTAGGGCCTGTCCTGATTCGGGAGTAGCGAGAAGAATGAGGTCGGCGCACAAGGACCGGGCCTGTCAGGCGGCGCAGCACAGGCTGAGTCGCGAAGGTGTGCGAAGAGTTGCGCGCGGCGTTCCTTGTGCCCCCGGCTGGTACGACCGTTGGCGAACCAGCCGCGATGGGAGGCGTACAGCAGGTTCAGCATTACGCGACGACCAGAACCGCGAATGCGGCGATGGAATGCCTCCGTGTTCTCGATGAATACCGTACCTGCCGGCCCCGTTATGGTCTGGATCAAGGAACCAAATCGCTGCATCGCTTCTTCGTCTGAAATGGTTCCACGCAGAGCATCGCGGACTCGTATCTGGCGATGACTGCCTTTGGCAATCACGTGTGCGGATGACTGATTCGAGACATCGGTCAGGTAGACAAGCACGTTCAGCGATTGCCATCCGGCAAAATCGAAATGGAAGCGATTCTGGAGAGCGAGAGGCTGGTGCGGGCGGGGGTCGGTTACCACCAGGGTGGACTCAAGAAGTGCGGGCTCAGCATTCAAGTAGGCGCGCAGCACGCTTTTCACCGACGGATCGTTCGCGATACGGTGCACGTCATCATCGATTTCATGCATCAATTCATAGTGACCGACCGGCAGGCGATCAGTGATCGCTCGAAAGCGACCGAGCAGGTCCTGGGGAAGCACGCCAATGATCGCGAAACTTTCCTGCTGGAGTTGGCTCGCGATCGCGTCGTAATCCTGGATATCAAAGACGGTTGAGTCGCCACCGGACGGCGGGGCGGTCGGCGGACGCAGACGGCCGATCAGTCGCTGGACCATCGATTGCCACGGTCCGAAATGGATCAGCGCACGCAGCGCTCGCATGATCCGGGACAGCGTCGGCCACTCAGCCAAACGTCGCCGCAGCGAATTCAGCTGGTCGTCCAAATGATCGGCGGACTGGCGATGTGAGAGCGATCCGTGGCTCATTCAGTGGCCTCCGAGGTGTGCAAGGAATGTGTAACACAGCCAATCGGGATTGGGAAACAGGGGTCGGGGCGCCAGCTGAGGAGAGCACGACGGGTCGGGGACGGGTGTGGGTACCGTGCTGCTTGTCGCGCGATTACTGATTGCGCACCCGAGGCCGCCGGTTGACGGCGGCGGGTTAGCCATGGTGTAGATTAGAAGAGTGACAAGAAAATCTCGGAAACCACTCGACCCTCGGGCCACCGATGCGCTGTACGGACTCGAGCCCGTATTCGAGCCGGACGGTTTCGGGTCGTCGCAGTTCGTGGAGTTCGTTACGATCCAGTGCCCGTATTGCGGGGAGCAGTTCGGTACCAACGTGGACCTGTCGGCGGGATCGTTCGGTTACGTCGAAGACTGCCAGGTCTGCTGTCAGCCGATCGAGCTTACGTGTGAAGTCGACGAGGTCGGTGAACTGGTCAGTGTGACCGCCAACCGGGCGGGGTGAGAAGGTGAGATCGATCCCGAGAGGTTCCGACAACGCGGTGGTGCGCTACTCAATTTGTCCAGCAATGACAGGCAGGTAGTGACCACGATGCCGCACGAATCCCGATCCATGCCGGCCGTATTATTCGGACACGGCAGCCCGATGAATACGCTGGTGACCCGCGTCAGGGACCGGTTGGCACCCACTGCCGTTGTCGAGGACCGGACCGAGTGGGGCCTGGACCACGGAACGTGGTCCGTGCTCAAGCACGTCTATCCGAAGGCGGATGTTCCGGTCGTGCAACTCGCCATGCGACTCGTTCTCGGGACGCTCGATGCAGAATCTCGTATCGCGGCTTTGCAGGCTGAGGAAGAGTAGTGCGGGAGTCGATTTGTGGTACCGAACGATTGAAGTTTGGTTCCGCTCCCCGGGGATCGGAATGAAAGCTACGCTGGCGATACCAGCTCACGGGGCAACTAAAGTCCCGTCTCCGAGGGGCTTGGCAAGCGTAGGATCTGAGCCCGAGTCTTCGAAGAAGGTGTCGGGTGTGTCGCGGTCCAATCTTCCTGCCTTGAGTTCCAAGAAACTGCTGCTGACAAAGTGGACCGCAGTGACGCCGCGCGGTAAGGAAAAGCATTTCCTGGTCGTGAAGCTGATTGATCCGGAACCGCCGGGATCTCCGGTGGTGGCGGTCGAGCTCGAGGCTGTTGTCTCCAGGCGGGTCCGGGTACTGCCCTGGAGGGAGCTCACGGACACCACCAAGTGGATGCAAGGGTGGATCTAGCCGCGAGAGGACTGGCTGTGTAGTCGGCCAGTAGGTCTCCGGATTGCGCAAGCTCATGCGGTGAGCCAGCCTGACGCGACAATGTCGTGCCGGATGGAGCGGCCGTGATCCAGGGACGCAAGGAAGACGGAGAGCCATGATGGTAAAACCGGAGCAATCGAATCGCGACGCGCTGCTGCTGGACCCCGTGACTCGAGTAACCTGCCCGAAGTGCGAGCACGAGTTCAGCCTGGAGGAGGGGTTCGCCAAGAAGTCGCTCGAGGCAATCGAGGCCGCGAGCGAGGGTTCGATGGCCCGGTTGCAGGCTGACGCGCGGGCGATCGAAGAAAAGCGGGCCGCCGCCAAAGCGGCGCAGGCGGAGGCGTTGCTGCAGGAGCAGCTCAGGGATCAGCAGGCGATCTTCGAGGCACAGAAAGCACAGCACGCGGATGCCATCGAGCGAATGCGAAAGCTGGATCGGGAGGCGGCGCAACTCCGGGAAGCTGATCTCAAGAAGCGGCTGCGAGACCAGGCTGAGCAGATCGCTGCGGCCGAGAAAGCGCGCGTGGAATTGGCTGCGCGGGAGAAGGCGCTGGTGGCGCAGGAGGCAGGGCTCGGGGAGCGGATCGAGCGGGAGGCCACCTCACGGGCGGCGGCGCTCGCCGAGAAGGCACGGAGCGAATTCGAGGGGCAGTTGAAGGCGCAGGCGGACCAGATTGCGGCGTTCCAGGCGACCGAGCTGCAGCTCCGCAAGGACCGCTCGGACCTGGAAGCGAAGCAGGCGCAGCTCGAGCTCGACGTGCAGCGCAAGCTCGATGAGGAGCGCAAGCAGATTGCGGACAGTGTGCGGGCGACTGAAGCCGAAAAGGCGAAGCTCCGTGAAGCGGACATGCAGAAGAAGCTCAGCGACGCGCTGACGCGGGTCGAGGATATGCAACGGCAGCTGGAGCAGGGCTCGCAGCAGGCGCAGGGCGAGGTGCTGGAACTGCTTCTCGAGGAGCAGCTCGCAGCGGCCTTCCCGATTGACAGCATTACCGAGGTCAAGAAAGGTGTGCGCGGCGGCGATGCGGTGCACACGGTACGCACTCGTTCCGAACAGGTGGCCGGGATCATCCTCTGGGAGGCGAAGCGCGCGCAGCGCTGGAGCGGGGCCTGGCCCTCCAAACTCAAGGAAGATATGCGTGAGGCCAGTGCGGTGGCCGGGGTGATCGTGACGACTTCATTCCCGTCGGACTGGCCGGACGGGCAGCTGTTCGGGCTGTACGACGGGGTGTGGCTCGCTTCTGCTCCGGCGGCGATTCCGATGGCGGCGGTGCTCCGGGAGGGGCTGCTCGAGGCGCACAAGGCGCGGGTGGCGGTCGCAAACAAGGGCGAAAAGATGGAGGCCGTGTACGACTACCTGACCTCGCCGCAGTTCGCGCACAAGCTGAAGGCCGTGTATGACGTGTTCGAAAACCAGCGCAAGGAGCTGAATGCGGAGCGCACCGCGATGCTCCAGCGCTGGAAGCGGCGCGAGAAGCAGATTCAACTCGCGACCGTGCAGTTGATCGGGATTGCCGGAGATCTGCAGGGGCTGGCGCAGCAGGACCTGCCGGCGCTGGAACTGGAGCCTATGGCGCTGGAAGAGTTGGACGAGCAGGGAGAGGAAGACGGGGAGTAGGGCGGAAGCAGCCGGGACGCCTGCTCGACGGCCGTGCCGTCCCGAGAGCCGCGCAGTGTCGCGGTGGTGTTGCAGGGAAGAGGTGCGTGCAAATGCCATCGGACAAGGGTGAAGTCGTCAGCGGCGTGGGCGCAGAAGGCTTTGCAATTGCTGCGCTCGTAGAAGAACTGGCATGCATTTGTAGGCATGATTTCCTCGCGTGCGAGTGCGCAGTGCGGGCAGCTAGGCATCGAGATGAGGACCAGGTCCTCCATCGCGGCTAGCGGCGCTGTTCTACGTCCGACGTCTGGAGAGATTCGACCGGGCGGTTGAGTTCACTTGCTGCCAGGGTGATTGCCTGCACGGCAGCGGGATGACGAGCGAGCAGGCGCCGGATGAGAAAGAGATCGCGCTCGGCGAGCACGCGGTTCGCACTCGAGTGTCGCAAGGTGCCCCGGATTTCGGCCTGGCGCCTCAGAAGACGAAGCGTTTCTGGGATGAGTTGCAAGGTGGTCCCCTCCTGTCTCCCGGTCGTTGTATCGCGCAGATTGTGCTATCGCCCCTTCTTCCGCGTCTTGCCGACTGTGGACCCTTTCGGTGCTGGCGTGTGAGTCGTATTTCGCGTCGGATCGTGTGATTTCGCGCAACGTGTGATCCCGGCGCTGTTGGCGGTTGGCTTGGCGGCCCGACCCCAGCCTGGGGAGCGGGCTGCCCGGCATCACCCGGTATCAATAGATCTGCGGAATCCAGCGCTGGCTCGACTTTTTCGGGCGCTTGTAACCGGTGTCGGGCTGACGACGGGGGAGGTCGAGAACGACGCGGCTCAGGTCCTTGTAGGGGACCTGGCCGAGCAGGTCGGCAATGCAGTTCCGGCGGGCGCGCTTCTTGTTGTCGGCGTCGACGATGTACCACGGGGTCGAATCGCGGTCCGTGTCCTCGAGCATCATGTCCTTGGCGCGCGACTACTCGACCCAGTACTTGCGGGCCTCGATGTCCATCGCGCTCAGCTTCCAGCGCTTGATGGGGTTCTTCATGCGCTCGCTGAAGCGGGCCTCCTGTCCCTCGTCGTTGACTGAAAACCAGTACTTGATGAGATAGGTGCCGGAGCGAACCAGCATCTCTTCGAACAGTGGGCAGGCGCGGAGAAACTCCTGGTACTCCGCGTCGCTGCAGAAGCCCATCTCGCGCTCCACGCCGGCGCGGTTGTACCAGCTGCGGTCGAACAGCACGATCTCGCCGGCCGACGGCAGGTGCTCGACATAGCGCTGGAAGTACCACTGGTTGCATTCGCGCTCGGTGGGCGTCGCGAGAGCCACCACGCGACATACGCGCGGGTTCAGCGACTCGGTGATGCGCTTGATGACGCCGCCCTTGCCGGCCGCGTCGCGGCCCTCGAACAGGACGCAGACCTTGAGGCCCTGCAGACGCACCCACTCCTGCATCTTGAGAAGATCGAACTACAGGCGCACGAGTTCATCCACGTACCGATATTTGCGCGGCGCCCGCGTCGGGGGTCTGCCCGACCCGACGACGCGCCAGCGGCCCTCGGCTGCAATTACTTCCTCGGCGTCCCGGCGCAGTTCGCCGTCGCGTGTTGTCGACCGGGTCTTTACCCTCGCGGTTTGCTTGCGCTTCTTCATCGCGATTTGACTCTCCAGGTGTCCGCCGCGGATTCGCGGTGTGGGTGACGGTGTCCCGCGGCCTTGCGCATCGGGAGTTGCAGGGCCGCGTTGATGCTGCAGGAGGATGGGGCGCGGCGGAGCACGGATTGCGTGTCTCAGACCATACATTAAATGTATGGTGTATTGATCGACACATATCGGCTGCTTTCGAGGAGCGAAACCGCACTGCGGAAGGCCCCTCTGGACCAGTGGAGCGGGCGCGGATACGGGGCGCCGCAATACAGTCTCCTTCTGATTCCGTCCTCCTCCTGAGGGCCGTCTTTTTTGGGGCCGACTGCGATTGATTCTGGTTGCTGCTGACGTCTAACGGCGCAGTGCAGCTTGCGGGCCGATGGTTGCCCCCTCCACCGGACCGGGTGCACCACAGGATGCAGTGAAGGCCTCTTGTGATTCCCGTCAATTCGCCCCCCCTCAAGGGGGCGTTTTTTTTGAGTGCGGGGAATGGACGTCGTTGTCGAAGCGGGCGGAGGCGTCAGGGGATTGGCGCCGCCTGCGCGCGGCGGTGAATTTCGGCAACGAGTGCGTCGACCTGATGGCGTACCTGCTGCTTGATCAGCAGCGGTCCAACCAGTGGCGGAATCCAGAAACTTGGCTCGATCTCCGCGCGATAATCGATCGTGCAGTGGGTCGTATCGCCGGCGACGTGCCACGCGCCGCGCATCTGCCTGAGATTGCCCTCCACTTTCGTGAATGTGAACTCGTGCGGCGGGTCGAGGGTCACTGCGTGCGTGACGTCGACCGCGAGGCTCGATAACCCGAGGACCGGCCGGCCGACCTGCCGCAGCCGGAGGGGCTCGCCGGGGGGGCTCTCGATGCGGCTCGATTTCAGACCCGGCAGGAATTCGGCCAGGTGATCGAAGTCCGTCAGCACCGAGTAGCACAGTTCGGCCGATGCGCGGGCCTCTATCGTGGCATTGACCCGGACGACCGAGTCCACGCGTTCCACCTCGACGGGAGTCGAAGCGCTCGCAGTGGCACACCTGGCGATCAGCCCGATCAGAAAGAGGGGACGGAGGTTCATCGGCGCGCTCGAACGGGCATCAGCGGCGGATTGTACGGGATGCCGCCCAGTCCTCGTGCACGAAGGCCGCCGGGATCGCCGCGAGCCGCGAGGTGGCGGCGGGCGGCATTTCTGTACTGCTCAGCCGCAGAGTCGTGATGCCGGCATTTGCCAGGGAGGCCACTGCGAACAGTACGGATGGGAGGGTTCCGGGAAGGGGCTGAGCATGGGGGTTGACAACCCATGAGCAGGGCTTCGGGAGACCGGCCATGACCGAATCAGCGCGCCAGGCACTGGTTGGATTGCGCGACTTCACCACGCTTCAGTGGTACGTCGTGCCGCTGCTGGTGCTGCTGTTCTATGTCTACGTGGTGGAGATCCGCGAGGCGCGGCGGAGCGGCAACTGGGATGCGCTGATAGCCGGGGTCACGCTGTTCTCGGCGGATTTCGTGAATGAGTCGATCAACGGCTGGATCTTCGCGATCTCCGGCTACAGCGCGCTGTGGCTGGCGCCCGGCCCTACGGCGTTGCGCACGCTGGTCGGCTGGAATGTCGAAATCATGTTCATGTTCGCCATCGTCGGAATCGTGTACTACAAGTCGGTGGATGCCGACCCGGCTGCGAGCGTGTGGGGACTGCCGAACCGATGGTTCTGGGCGCTGTTCTATTCAGCCGTCTCGGTGCTGATCGAACTCGGACTCAACAAGGGTGGGCTGCTGGTCTGGGACTTCCGCTGGTGGAACCGTGGAGTGCTCGAAGTTTTGCCGATCTTCGTGTTCGGTTACCTGTGGTTCTACTTAGCCGCGAAGTACGCCATCGAGCGTCCGACGTTAAAGGCCAAGGTGATGGTGCCGGTGACATTGTTCGCGGTTGCTGTTGCCCTGAACGTCATCGGCCTCGGGCTGATGGGATGGAGGTACTGAGTCTGAGCTGGATCGCCCATGTACTGAGGCGATTCGCCGGATTGCCAGCACTCGAAACGTCAGTCCGCCCATCACTGAGGAAGGTCCGTGTGCTTCGCGGCTCCGGCGTCCGACTTGGAGAACTTGTAGGCCCCCCAGCGAAGCAGCACTGCCGCGACTGATAGAACAAGTACCGAAAGTGTCGCCACCACCACTCGCGACTCGCTCAAGTCCTCGAAGCTCACGAGCGTCCGGGTAATGACCGTAATGGCAATGTAGAGCAGGAACTCAACTGGCAGTTGCTCGGTGTAAAAGTAAATTCCGACCATTGCCCCGAGTTCAATGTAGATGAACAACAACAGGATGTCGTGCAAACTGGCTTGGCCTGCGGCTATCAAGTCAATATAGAAGTTGACGGCGGACCAGAAGATGGTGGCGCCGATCACGAACAGCCCCAGCAGGTGGAAAAAGCGTACAAGGCGACCGCCCATCCGCTCGATGACGTCTTCAGTCTTCTTGGCGGTAGTGTTCAGCCATCTGGTGACGCCCATGTCAGATCTCCTCAAAGCTGCTGCCAGGCAAGCCTAGTCGACACACGTGCATCCTGCCACATAGGCGGCCTCAAGCCGCCGGACCCAAGTGCGGGAGGAGGTCCGTATTCGCGCCCGGTTCGATCTACGGATGGAAAGCACGGTCGGCATGGCGTACAAGTCCAAGTCTGGCCGCTATACCCAAACGTAGACGCAGCGCAGTCCCCGCCTCGCGGATGGGACGCATGCTGCGTTTCGGCCTGCTGGGAGGCGAGATTGCGCTGTCGGCCGCGCTCGGCACGGCGCGCCAGATGTCCGCGGGACGAAGGCCTGATCTGGCGGCAGCAGTCCTGACGCCCCGCAACGCCGCGCTGCTCGCTCACCGGCTGGCTGCCTTGCGCGGCCCCGCGATGAAGCTGGGGCAGATCCTGTCGCTGCAGAGCGAGGAGATTCTCCCGGAGGCGCTCAGCGACGCGCTCGCCGTTCTGAGTACGCACGGGTACTCGATGCCCGACAGCCAGCTCAGGCGCGTGCTCGGCCGGGAATACGGCAAGGGCTGGCAGGGCAGGTTTGCTCACTTCGATTTCGAGCCGGTCGCAGCCGCTTCGATCGGGCAGGTGCACCGCGCCCGCAAGCACGGTGGCCACGAGCTGGCCCTCAAGATCCAGTATCCGGGCGTGGCGCGCAGCGTCGACAGTGATATCGACAACCTGGCGAGCCTGCTGGGCCGGCTCGGTTTCGTGACTGCGAAGCTGGACATCCCGGCGCTGGCCGAGGAGGCGAAGCGCCAGCTCAAGCTCGAGACCGACTACGAGACCGAGGCCCGCTGGCTGGAGCGCTATCGACGGCTCGTGGCGGACATGCCGGGCCTCGTCGTGCCACACGTCGACAGAAGCCTCACCACGCGCCACATCCTCGCCATGGAGTGGATCGAGGGCGAGCCACTGGAACGTCTCGCGAGCGAGGCGGTGCTGCAGCCGCGGCGCAATGCGGTTGGCCGGCAGTTATTCGAACTGCTGTTTCGCGAGCTGTTCGAGTTCCGCTTCATGCAGACTGATCCTAACTTCGCCAATTACCTTTACCTTCCGGCGACCCAGCAGGTTGCACTGCTCGACCTCGGCTCGGTGGGAGAGTACCGGACGGCTTTCGTGGAGTCGTACCGACGGGCGTGCCGCGGTGTGGTATCCGGAAATGAGGACCTGATCCGCGAGGCAGCTTTCGAGATCGGATATGCGCACCCGGGCGACCCGGAACCCGTGATCCGCAACTCGGTGACTGTCCTGCAGCTGGTCTGCGAGCCGCTGGCGCATCGCGGTCCATACGATTTCGCGGCCTCGGGGCTGGTGCGTCGCGCCGGCGGGCTCAGCATCGAAAACGTGATGGGGCAGGGCATGAGGTTGCCGCCGCCCGAGACCCTGTTCCTGCACCGCAAGCTGCTGGGCACGTTCCTGATCTGCACGCGCCTCCGAGCCAGCGTCAACGTGCACGCACTGGTCGAACGGTTTCTATGACGGCCGCCATGCGTTTGCACCAGAGACTTCCGTTTCTGGCGGCGATCACAGCGGTGCTCGCGGCGACGCCATGCGCGTATGCGGGTGCCGATTCCGACGCGATTTTGTGGAGCTACGTCACGGCGATCGCCGCGCAGCAGGACGCGCGGGTGACTGAGGCGCTGTCGCGCATTGACGGCACCGGCCGGCAGTTGCTGGCGCTGCGCTCATACGTGCGCAGCGCATCTCACGTTGCCGAACGCTGGAGCTGGACGCAGGGAGAAATTGAGGCCTTCGAGGGCTCGCCCGAGCAACGCGACCTTCAACTGGCGATCGACCGCGTACGGACCGCGTTCGTCACCGCCAGCCCCGGCTACGAGCTGTATGTGAATTCCCACGTGCGCAGCCTGGATGTGCAGATCGAGCACTGGAATGGTAACGAGTCGGTGGCTGCTGCAGCCGACGAGATCCTGGCGGCCGCGAAGGCGCTGATTGCTTCGCCGGGTTTTCCGTCGGATCGACCCGAGCGAGCCCGGGAGGCGCTCAAGGAATTTCTTGTCGGCCATACCCCCGTGCCGACGCCGACGATCGCGGCGCCTGGATTGTCGCTGCATGGGCAGATGCGAGCGATCGACTTCCAGGTGCACCAGGGTGGACGTATGGTCGCAGGTCCACGCACATCCACCATTCCCGCTGACTGGGAGTCATCGGAATGGGCTGCGAAACTCGATGCAGCCGTGCACGAAGGGAGTGACAAGTTCATCGGGCCATCGGCATCCCCGCCGGCCCCGTGGCACTACACCTACGTGCCTGACCCGGCACCGACAAAATAGAACCCGACCTAAGATCTGTCTTGCGGGGCGGGACGGGCGTCGTGCTCTTCTACGACACGAGGGCCGGGTAGTCGCTGTAGCCCTCCGGGCCCGCTGTGTAAAGGAGATCCTCGCGCGGAGCCGCCAGGGCTGCACCGGACTTCATGCGCTCGACGAGATCCGGGTTGGCGATGAAGGCACGCCCGAACACCGCAAGCTGAATGAGACCGGAGTCCAGCATCTCCTGTGCGCTCGCGGCCGTGAGGTTACCTGCCGCGATCAGCGCTCCTTTGACGTGCGGCCGGAGTGCGGGAATCACCGCCTGCGGGTCGCCGGCGTTGTTCAGCTGGGGACTGAAGGCGTCCGGCAGCATCACGTGCACGAAGGCCATCTGTGCAGTCGGCAGTGCGTCTAGTAGTGCAAAGTGCGTCTCCAGCGGGTTGGCGTCGATGAGATCATTGAACATGTGGCCGGGGGAGACGCGGATGCCTGTGCGTTCCGTTCCGACCGCGGCGGCAACGGCTTCGACTGTTTCCACCACGAACCGGATCCGGCCGCTCACCGAGCCGCCGTACGCGTCGGTGCGCTGGTTGGTATTGCTGGCGAGGAACTGGTTCAGCAGGTAGCCGTTCGCCGCGTGCAGTTCGACGCCGTCGAAGCCGGCCTCGATCGCATTGCGCGCCGCGGTGACGAACTCGTTGACCACCCCAGGCAGTTCGCCGGTCTCGAGCGCATGGGGCGTGGGAAAGTCCTGCAGCTGACTCTGGTCGGTCCACATCTGGCCGGCCGGCTTCACGGCCGAGGGCGCGACCGGCGCATCCGCGATCTGCCTGTTCAGCGGGTGAGCAATGCGTCCGCAGTGCATGAACTGCATGAACATCTTCGCGCCTCTGGCATGGACCGCATCGGTTACGCGCTTCCAGGCGGTCATCTGGTCGGGCGTGTGCATTCCGGGCGTTCGGCAGTAGCCCTGTCCGGCGAAGCTCGGCTGCGTACCCTCGGAAATGATCAGGCCCGCGCTGGCGCGCTGCGAGTAGTAGTCGCGCACATAGGGCTGCGGCACGCCCATCTCGTCAGCCCGGTTCCGGGTGAGGGGCGCCATGACGATGCGGTTCTGCAACGTTAGACCGGCCAGCGTCGTCGGTTCAAAAAGGCTGTTCATGAAAATGTTCTCGGTAATGCGTGGGGACGCAGGGGGTCCGGGCGAGTGAGCCTATTCTAACCAGTGTCAGGGAACCATTGGCTCCAACACCCACTCCTGGATGCGCGGTGGCTGCGTGGGTGCAAGAGACAGCGATCCCTTCAGCCGGCCGTGGGTGCAGCGCCAGGTGAAGTCACCGGTGAGTGCGCCGGTCGGTTCGACGGTGGACGAGGTGTCGCATTCTCCAACGTGGGCCTTCAGCTTCGCCAGGTCGCGCGACCAGCCGTCGGAATCGCGATCCAGTAGGAAGTTCATCGCGAGTTGGTCGCCTGCGACGGCGATCTTGCCGGCGGCGTACATCGCGCCGACGGTTCGATAAGCGCCTGCAAGTTCGGTACTGATTGGCAGCACGCGATCCTTTCCAAGCAATCCGGCCTTGTTGAGCGCAACGGCAGCGTCCCACACGGCGACGTATGGGCCGGCGTAGGTGCGGTTCGCGAACGCGAATATCGCGATACCGCGGTCCGGCAGCAACAGGACATGCGAACCATAGCCTGGATAGCCGCCACTGTGACTCAGGGTGAAACCGAGCTCGCAGTCGATGGCCACATTCATGCCCATGCCGTAGGTCGCAGGTTGACGACAGGTGGTTCGGTCGGCATGCGCCGGCCGATCGCGGAGGCGAGGAAAGTTCGATCCCTGGGCGAGCTCGCGGACGGTTGCTCGTCCCACGGGCCCGGGGTCGGCACTGTCACGCGGCGGCCAGGCGGAAAGCAGGTACGCGACCCACTTCGCATAGTCGATGGCACTGGTTTGCAGGCCCCCCATGGCGCCAAACACGCCAGGGCCGAGCGTCGGCTCGATACGCCACGCGTCGTCTTCCCAGCGGTAGCCAAGTGCGCGTCGCTCCCGCGGGGCGGCCTCGGCATCGAAACCTGACGACGCCATGCCAAGTGGCTGCAGCAGCGTGCCCTTGATCGCGTCCGCATAGGGTTGCTTGGAGACGTTGGAGATCACACGCCCGAGCAGCGCGTAACCAAAATTTGAATACTCGTAGCGAGTCGCGGGCGTGCTGGTGAACGGAACACCCTCAATCAGCATCTCTGTGAAGTCCGTCTCCGGCAGCGGAGTCTGGCGATCACCCCAGGGGTCGTCGGTGACGAAGCCGGCGATGTGGTTCAGCAGGTCACGTACCCGGATCTGCGGCGAGTCGGCGGTCGGGTACCTCCAGCCTCGCAGCTCGGGCACGTAGTCGGCCGCGGGAGCGTCCAGTCGCACGCTATCGTGGTCGCGCAAATTGAGCACCGTGAGCGCGGTAAATGCCTTGGTCATGGACGCGATGCGAAACAGCGTGTCGGATGTGACCGGACGCTTCGAGTCGAGATCCTGTACGCCGTAGGTGCCGACGTGAACCAGGCGTCCGTCGACGACGACTCCGTAGACGAGACCCGGGACGTGCGCGTCGAGCACGAAGTCGGAGAAGATCTTGTCGGCCTCGGCGTACGGGTCGGGTACCGGCGGTGGGACCGCCTGCGGCTGTGCTGCCGCCGGGACGCTGACGGCGAGTGCCAGGAAGAATATCTTCGTAAGTCGGTGCATGGACTCCCCAGTTGCGCTGTCCGCGCGAATTGTTGTGCCCGACAATATGCGCTGGTGGCGCGTTTCAAGCGAGCCGCAGTCGGAGGCGACGGCTGCAGCAGGTTCCATACAACTGTTGTGCAGAGAACGGTTCGGCCGATTTTCCGCAGACAATGTTGCGACGATCTCAGCTGTCGTTGAGGGGGGGCGGTGCTGAGCATTAATTGACCAAAGTCCTACCATGTCTGACCATTGGGGCATGGAAACCACCGAGCTGTCGGCGAATGCAACAAGACAAACTGCGCGAGGTCCTGCTGGTAAAGGCAATCGAGGAAGCTGATGTTTCCGGGGCCTTGATTCCTTTCGCAGACCGGGCGCGAGCGTCGCGCGATGCAATGAAATTGAACGGACTCGCGACCGATCAGGTCGCTGCCGGCGAATCCCGAGAAAAGGTGTCACAGGTGCTTGCCGTGCGAGCGGAGCAGCTTCTCCACCCATTGGTGGAACGCCATCCGATGCTCGAGGATCTGCTTGCGCGCAGTGGGTGGCCATACTGGATCGGCGGAGTATTGTCGGTGACTGCCTGCGTGTCCGGCTTCGGCCTCTCGGCCATACACGGCTCGCGCCACATCAATATCCTGGCGTTGCCGCTACTCGGACTGCTGGCCTGGAATGTGGTCGTGTACCTGGTGCTGCTGGCGTTTGAGTTGCGGCGGCCACTCACACGTGGGAGTAGACGACTGACTAAGCCGTCCGTCCGTGGCGTCGGGCGGCGCCTGGGCCCGTTTGTTGCGCGGATAGCGCAGGTGGACACGGTTCTGGGATCGGCGGTCCGCCGCTTCGTTGCGGACTGGAGTAACACCGCGGGGCCTGTGCTGGCACAGACGCTGCGGTTCTGGTTGCATCTTGCTGCGGCTTCTATCGCCCTCACGTTCGCGATCGGGTTCTATCTGCGCGGTCTGGTGTTCCATTACGACGCGGTCTGGGAAAGTACGTTTCTGGATGCCCCGCGGGTCCATTGGTTGATCGGGAAGCTGTTTGGGTTCGTCGCCGCTGTCGCTGGCATCGAATTGCCGAGCACCATCGATCAGGTGCGACAGCTGGAACTGTTGCCCGACGGCACCGGGGGCGGGGATGCGGCCCCGTGGATTCACCTCATTGCGTTGACGATGCTATGTTTTGTCGTAGCCCCGAGACTTGTGCTCGCAGGTCTCGCATGGTTTTCAAGCGAGCGATTGCAAAAAGCATCGCATCTACCTGAGCCGCTTCCGGGCTACGCACTTCGTGTGCTCGGCGCTGGCGGGCAGGGTTCCCAGACGATGGTCAGCGTGATTCCTTTCGGTTTCCGTCCGTCAGGGGACACCGAGGCCAGGCTCGACCCAGTTCTGCGCAAACTGTTCGGCGATAGCGCCCGCGGACGATTGCACAGCGAAATCGCCTATGGAGACGAGGGTTCGTTCCCTGCCACCATCTATCGTGACAAACACGAAACCAGCGGGCTTGCAGTGCTCATGAGTCTCGCCGCCACGCCGGAAAGCGAAAACCACGGCGTCGTGATCATAGCCGCGCGAGACCGCGCGCGACATGGGCCAGGCGGGATGCCGTTCCAGTTGCTGGTGGACGAGGCAACCTATAACAATGTGCCTGCGGAGAGGATGGAGCAACGTCGTGGAGCGTGGAGGGAGTTTGCGCACCAGCACGATGTCGAGGCCGTCTTTGTCACGGGCGGAGGCACATGAGCGTCATAAGCCTGAGCCTCATTTCACACACTAACGTCGGAAAGACAACACTGGCGCGAACGCTGCTGCGTCGAGACGTTGGGGCCGTAGTCGACGCACCTCATGTAACCGAGTTGGCGGAGGAATATGAGCTGGTCACGACCACCGCAGGGGACGTGCTGCGGCTGTGGGACACACCCGGGTTCGGGGACAGTGCGCGGTTGCTGAAGCGGTTGCAGCAGAGCGCCAATCCGCTGGGATGGCTCGTAACCCAAGTCTGGGATCGTTATACAGACAGGCCCCTATATTGCAGTCAACAGGCAATTCGTAACGTTCGAGACGAGGCGGACATCGTTCTCTACCTGGTGAACGCATCAGAAGACCCGGCCAGTGCCGGGTATATCAGTCCGGAGATGCACATTCTCGGCTGGACCGGAAAGCCTGTTCTTGTGCTCCTGAACCAGCTCGGAGCGCCGCGCCCGGCGAATCAGGAGAGCGCGGAGGTAGAACGGTGGAGCAGGGCCCTGGAAGGCTACCCGTTCGTCCGGGATGTGATCCCATTCGACGCGTTCGCACGCTGCTGGGTACAGGAGCACGCGCTGCTGGGGCGCATCGGCAGACTTCTACCGGAAGATGCTCGCGTAGCGTTTGCGAGGATCGATGCGGCCTGGCACGCTCGCAATGAGAAAGACTTTCGTGCGTCGATGAACGCTCTAGCGCTGGAGCTCGCGGCAACTGCCGCCGACAAGGAGCCAGTGAAGACTAGCGGCCGGAAGGCAAAGGTCGCGTACTGGATACGCAATATCACACGCATTGGCGGCAAGATCACTGATGCGGAGGCAGCCATCGAGTTGCTCGCCAGTCGGGCGGACACTGGCATCCGTCAGGCGACGGACAGGCTGATACAGATTCATGGACTCGGCGGTCATGCGGCTGACGAGATCAGGGCGCGGATGGCGACTGATGTCGCCCTCGATGCTCCGGTGGATGAAGTGAAACCAACGATCATCAGTGGGCTTTTGTCGGGGGCGCTGGGCGGGCTCACAACGGATCTCATGTCGGGGGGATTGACTGCCGGTGCCGGCGCGCTGATCGGGGCAGTTGTTGGCGCAGCGGGCGCCTGGGGCGTTGCTCGGAGCTACAACCTGGTGCGCGGATCGGATGCAGCTACGGTTCGCTGGAGCCAGGACGTTCTGACTAGGCTCGCCCAGGCGGCGGTTCTGCGCTATCTGGCGGTTGCCCATTTCGGCCGGGGCCGAGGGGACTTTGTCGAGAGTGAATATCCGCCACACTGGCGCCCGGTGGTCGCCGTGGCAATGGATCGTGAATCCCGCGCTCTTTCAGCAATCTGGGCGGCGGCGGAAAAGGACACGCTGTTCGCCGATTTGCGGGTGCGCCTGGAATCTGCGCTTACGAGAGTTGTGCGCGGCGTTCTGGCGGAACTGTATCCCGGCCAGCTACCGGAAAAGTACAACTAATAAGGTAGACGCTTGCTCCGTGAGCCAAGCCGGGCATCGCGGGAGCGGCTTGCGACCGCGGGCTTAAGTTACAATTTACCATAATATACATTATGCGAACTCACCCAAAGCGGCAGGTCGCAAGACGAGGACCGGATCTTCCAAGTTAACGGAACCCTGCTTCGCCCCGCCGTCATGCATCGGCTACCTTCAGGACCAGTTTGCCGGTGTTCTCGCCCTTGAACAGCTTCTGCAGCGTATCCGGGAAGGTCTCGAGGCCCTCGACGATGTCTTCGCGGGTCTTCAACTGACCGGTCGCCATCCAGCCGGCCATTTCCCTGGCAGCTTCCGCGTAGCGGCTGGCGTAGTCGAATACAACCATGCCGGTCATCGAAGATCGAGTGACGAGCAGCATCATGTAGTTATTCGGGCCCTGCATCTTCGCCTCGTTATATTGCGAGATGGCGCCGCAGATCACGATGCGTGCGTGCATGGCGAGCCGGGTCAGGACGGCGTCAAGGATTTCCCCGCCGACGTTGTCGAAGTACACGTTTACGCCTTCAGGACAGTGTTCCTTCAAGGCAGCCTGCATGTCCTGGTTCTTGTAGTCGATGGCGGCGTCGAAGCCGATCGACCGCAGGTAATCGCACTTGTCCTGGCCGCCGGCGATGCCGACTACGCGGCAGCCCTTGATCTTTGCAATCTGGCCGACCACCTGTCCCACTGCGCCTGCGGCGCCAGAGACGACGACCGTGTCGCCGGCCTTCGGCTTGCCGACCTCAAGCAGCCCGAAGTATGCGGTCATGCCGGGCATGCCAAGCGTACCGAGGTAAACCGGAAGCGGCGCCAATCGGGGATCGACCCTGGTCAACTGCTTGCCCTTCACTACGGCGTATTCCTGCACGCCAAAGGTGCCGACGACATGTTCGCCCACGGCAATCTTCGGGTCATTGGACGCAATGACGCGCCCGACGGCGCCTGCGCGCATGACCTCACCGATGCCGACCGGTGGAATGTACGACCTGCCCTCGTTCATCCAGCCGCGCATCGCCGGGTCGAGAGAAATGTAGAGAATCTTGACCAGCACCTCGTCATCGCCCGGCTGTGCTACCGGCGAATGCGTGTAATCGAAGTCGCTGCGCTTGACCATGCCGACCGGGCGCTTCGCGAGTTTGAACTGGTGGTTGGTGGGTGCGGTCATGGCAGCGTCTCCAGGAATGCGATGGGCGTCAGGTGCGTCTCGGAAATCAACCTCTGACGATACGCTACACTGGTGCTGAGTGTGAACCGTCCGAGCGGCGTGCGCGGAAGCGGCGCGAGACATCTCTGGATTGAACCCAGGCGCACCGGCCGGGTCTACCGGTCCCGACGCTTGTATCAACGCGTTCTGGCCCAACAGTCGGATGCTCGATCTGGGATCTGGACAATGACGCGCGAGAACGTACGCAGGGACTTTGTGCCAATGAAATCACTGGGCAGCAGGCCGGACGGATTGCGACTCGAACGCGTCCGATCGTCGCCGCTCTGGGATGGGAGTGCGTTCCGCAACCAGCATCCGCTGCTCTCGCGCCTGATCAAGCCGGAGGTGGCCGGGCCGACGATCAGCGCGTTCCTGTTCGAGGGAAACCGCCGGAAGCCCAGTGCGCCCCTGCCGATAGTGGATCCCAGGTCCCGGTGGGTGAAAAAGGCGCGCACCGGACTCCGGGCGACCTGGCTTGGGCACTCGACCGTGCTGCTCGAGATCGACGGTGTGCGTGTGCTCACCGATCCCGTGTGGGGTCTGCGCGCCTCGCCCTCCCGGTGGGCAGGTCCGAAGCGCTTCCAGCCGGTGCCGATACCGATCCGCGGTTTGCCGCACATCGATGCGGTCGTCATTTCACACGATCACTACGATCACCTCGACCATCGGACGATCCTGGCGCTCGCGAAACGCGATGTGCCATTCGTGACTTCGCTCGGCGTGGGTGCGCACCTCGAGGCCTGGGGGGTACCGGCCCACCGCATCATCGAACTCGACTGGTGGGAGTCGTACGAGCTGCCGAAAGTGGATCTGACGGTGACCGCGGCGCCATCGCAGCATTTCTCCGGGCGCGGGCTGCGCAATCGCAATTCCACCTTGTGGTCATCGATGGTGATGCGATCGCGGCGGCACTCGGTGTTCTTCAGCGGCGATACGGGGCTCACCACCGAATACGCCGAGATTCACCGACGGCTCGGGCCGTTCGATCTGGTGATGCTCGAGGTTGGTGCGTTCCACCCTGCCTGGGGTCACATACATCTCGGGCCCGAAAATGCGCTGGAGGCCTGGGAACTGCTCGGCAAGAGTGCCTTCCTGCCGGTGCACTGGGGCACGTTCAGTCTCGCGATGCATGCCTGGGACGACCCGGCGGAAACGCTGCTGGCGCTCGGTCCGAAGCGCGGCGTGCCGCTGGTGATGCCGCGGCTCGGCGAACCGGTGGAACCCGCACACGTTGAGCGTGTGTCACCGTGGTGGCGCGCGGTAGACGATCGACCAACACGGGCGATCGTGACGGAACCGGATAAGGTCGTGATCCCCGTGCCCTTGCCGCTGGACTGACGGAGGAGAAAGTGGGACAGGACGACTCAACTCGGTCGCCCTGCCCCTCTGAACAAACGAGCGAGGCTCAGGCTTTTGCGGCGTCCTTCAGCTTCTTCATCGGACGCACCTTGACCCTGATCGTAGACGGCTTGGCCTTGAAGGTCGTGGGCTCGCCGGTGAAAGGATTGATGCCCTTGCGCGCCGGCTTCGCCGCAACGCTGGTGACGGTGATCTTGAGCAGCCCCGGCAGTACGAAGGTGCCGGCGCTCTTCTTGCCAATCGAGGCGAGGATCGTGTTCTCGAGTGCGACGAGCAATGCGCGCGCGTCCTTGGCGGCGACGTGCGTCGCATCCGCCAGATGAGCGACCAGCGCGGACTTGGTCAGCACCGTCTTGATCGACTGCGGAGCCTTCGGCGCGGCCTTCCGGGTGACTTTCTTAGCGGGCTTCTTAACGGCCTTCCGGGCGGATTTCTTGGATTTTGCCATCGGGTTACCTTCGACCTCGTGGATTGGTGTATGCACGGCCGAATGTGGCCGTGCGCGCTGCGAACGGTATTGGAATGAGGCGGAAAAGCCAAGGGGGGAAACACGAATCGATCGCTCTGCCACTCGGGAGCCGGCCGAGCGCCCTTCGGGCGGGCTGCCAGCAGTGCAGCAATGCTGAGACCTGCCTCACACCCCGGACCAGGCGTGGTCCTCTACGCTTCGCGGCATGGCTGGTTTCGTCGGCATGGGCAGATCGACCCCGGGGCGGTAGGCTCCGCGCGGCCGCAGCGAAATGACAATGACAGTCGTCGCGAAAGCCGCCGCGTGAGCATTCCAACCGGATCGGCCGAACCGCCCGCACGTGCCTCTGCAGGCACCAAGCGGCGTACGCCCGGGCTCGCGGGGCACCTGGGCGTCGTCTGTGTCGCCGTGGCGGCGTTCGCGCTGGCGGCCAATTTCCTGGTCGAGCACCGGACACTGATCATTCGCACCACCGAGATCCGACCGGTGCCGGCGCCGGGTGACATCGAGCGCACGGTGAAGAATCGGCCGCCAGTGGTCATCGAACCATTTGAGCTGGTTTCGGCCGTGGAGCGCTTTGGCCGCGCGGTGCTTGATCGGGCGGACGACCCAGGCGAGGCTCGCCAGCAGCAATTTCAGGCGGCCACCGAGGCCCTGGACAAGGAGACAGTCAAGCACGTCACGGCCGTGCGGCCGCATGTCAGTTCAGAGCGTCTGCGCAGGCTGACCGATGCGACGAAGCGTCACGAGGCAGAAGCTGCCGAGCTGGTACGAATTGCAGACTCGCGACAGGTCCTGCTCCAGGAATGCTGGAATCACTTCGAATCACTCGACTCGCGGCTCAAGTCTTCGCTGGACCATGCCTGGAAGATCTTCGGCCGCGTCGTAGCGCGCCGGTCCCTTATCGACATCAGCCATCACCTCGACGAGATCCGCAGGGACCTGTCGAAGTTCACGACACCGCGCGGATACGATGAAGCCGATATTGCTGCCATCGCAAACCATGAGGCGGCGCTGCTGAGAGCGCTGGCCGAAAACGAGAGTTCGCTCAGCCGCTCCCAGGGCGCCGACTGGGCGCGAAACAACGCTGAAGATGCCCGCCTGTTGGCGGCGGCGCGAGAGTCCCTGCTCGCGATAGACAGGAAGCGCATCCAGGCTGAAGAACGCTTTCGCGCAGCGAATGCGACGCTGGTCGCGGCGGCCGGCGATAAAGTCATTGTCAAGCCGGAGCCAGAGCCGGCTCGGGTGCGGGTTGCGCCTGTGGCGAAAGTCGCACGGAACGCGGCGGACGATGTCTCGCTGCCGCCCCGCCCGGTCACCACAACATCCGAGCAGCGTGACGAGCCGGGTCAGCGTGCGTTGTTCGCCTGGATCAGCGTTGGCCTGATGGCTCTGCTGCTGGCTGTTTCCGCGGTGATACTCGTTCGCATCATTGGTCCCGTACGCCAATTGATGTCTGCATCGCGCCGGATTGCCGAAGGCAATACAGAGATCCGGGTTGCTCGTGGCGGGATCAAGGAACTCGATTCCCTGGCCGTATCTTTCAACCAGATGGCTGAGCGCCTTTCCGCAGCGCAGGCCGTCACTCGTGAGTACCAGTGTCAGCTGGAAACCAGGGTCAAAGAGCGGACCCGTCAGCTGCTGCACCTTGCCGAGCATGATCCACTGACCGAGCTTCCCAATCGACGCCAGCTCTATTCCCAGCTGGCCACGGCGCTGGACCGTGCGGCGGCCGCGAACAGCTACGTCGGCGTCTACTTTCTCGATATCGACAATTTCAAGAACCTCAACGACAGCGTCGGTCACGCATACGGCGACCGCGTGCTGCAGGCCGTTGCGGGCCGCTTGCGGGAAGTGGCAGATCCGTACGGCTTCTCGGCGCGGCTCGGTGGCGACGAGTTCACCATGGTTGTCGAACGCTCACATGGCATCGAGCAGATCCAGGAAGCCGGCCAGGCGCTGGTTCGTGGGTTCCAGGAGCCGCTGCAGGTCGATGGCCGCGACCTGCTGATGAGCATCAGCATCGGAGTGAGCTACTTCCCGACGCATGCCGAGGACACGGAGTCGCTTCTGCGGGCGGCCGACGCTGCCCTGTTCCGCGCAAAGGCACTCGGCCGAAGCCAGCTCAATGTATTCACTCCCGAGTTGCTGTCGGCCGCCGCGACGCGCTTCTCCATCGAACAGGGCCTGCGCCGCGCGGTGGAGCGTGGGGAGCTCGAGCTCGTATACCAGCCCGAGGTTCGAGTGGAGACGCTGAACGTAGGCCTGGTCGAGGCACTGCTGCGCTGGCGCCTGCCGGACGGGCGGCTGGTTGCGCCGGCTGAGTTCCTGCCGGTTGCCGAAGAGTCCGGCCTGATCACCGAGATCAGCGACTGGGTGCTGCGCACTGCCGTAGAGTCGGCTGCGCGCTGGTATCACGGCGAGTGGCCCGAAGCGCGCGTGGCTATCAACGTCTCAGCGCGACAGGTCCTCGATGGCCAGTTTCTGAGCCAGGTACAGGGCCTGCTACAGGCGCACCGGCTCCCGGCAAGGTGCATCGAGATCGAGCTCACCGAGAATGTCCTGCAGACCGGCCTTGCCACCGTAGAAGCGGTTCGGCAACTGCGGGAAAGCGGGATCGGAATCGCGTTGGACGACTTTGGCACCGGCTATTCGTCGCTGAGTTCGCTGGAACGCCTGCCGCTGACTCGTGTCAAGCTCGACCAGAGCCTGATCTCTCGCATAGATACGAATGAGCGCTCGCTGGTCATTGCGCGGGCGATTGCAGGCCTGTGCGACCACCTGGGCCTCGAGATGACCGCCGAAGGTATCGAGCGCCCTGAGCAACTCGCGCTGTTGCTCAAGCACCGCTCGACTTACCTGCAGGGGTACCTGCTGGCTCGGCCGGTCCGTATGCAGGACTTGCCGGGATGCATCAGGGAAATTCCGGCGCGCATGCAGTCGATGCTGCTGACCGATCCTGCGCTGACTTCCGCGCCCGCGGCCACCCCGGGCAGGATCGCGAGGCCCACGCTGGTGCACTCCAGCTAGCGCGGCTCCGCGCAGTACACATCCATCGCGAACTGTTTGCGGGGAAGTGGAGCCGCCCTGCCCCGCTCGGTCAGGACATGAGGTCTTCGGCCTGCTGGAGCAGGTACAGGACAATCGAACCCAGCATCACGACAGCTACGAAATACATCTGCAGTCTCCACGCTGTATAAAGCGTTGTCAGCTAGCCATGATGATGAGATGCAGCAACGAGCGCAAAAGTTGCAACCAGGAATGTGAGCCACTGCGCGGATAAGGAGACAGTCATGCAGATCGTTTCACTGAAGGACGGCGTCAGCGCCGAAGAATGGAAATTGCGTTGTGACCTCGCCGCCTGTTACCGGCTGATCGCAGCCT
Organism: uncultured Gammaproteobacteria bacterium; assembly: GCA_963732415.1. Classification (GTDB taxonomy): domain Bacteria; phylum Pseudomonadota; class Gammaproteobacteria; order Steroidobacterales; family Steroidobacteraceae; genus RPQJ01. The sequence goes on along the minus strand of CAVSZK010000019.1, from coordinate 315,937 downwards.
TTGGCTGGAGCGACCTGGTTTTCACCCACGTCAGTGCACGCATTCCAGGAACAGGGCATCATTTCCTGATCAACCCTTACGGGCTGATGTTCGAGGAGATCACTGCATCTTCGCTGGTGAAGGTGGACCAGGAGTGCAGGAAACTCAGCGACTCGCCGTTCCCGGTCAACCCGGCCGGCTTCGTGATCCACAGCGCCATCCACCAGGTCCGGGAAGATGCCGGCTGCGTGCTGCACACGCATTCCCGGGCGGGCGTCGCTGTGAGCGCACAGAAATGTGGGGTGCTGCCGATCAGCCAGCAGTCCACATTCGTGCTCGGCTCACTTGCTTACCACGACTACGAGGGCGTAGCGCTGCGCGACGACGAAAAGCAGCGCCTGCAGGCGGACCTGGGGACCGCGAACTTCATGGTGCTGCGGAACCACGGTCTGCTTACCGTGGGCAGGACGGTCCCGGATGCATTTCTCGGCATGTACCTGTTCGAGAGCACTTGCCGGATCCAGATTGATGCGCAGGCCGGCGGCGAGGTCATCCACGTGAACCCGGCAATAGTGCAGGGTATCGCTGAGGTCATGAAGACAGCGACCGTCGGCTTGGGCGCGGAGCTCGCATGGCCGGCGCTGCTGCGCAAGCTCGAGCGAACGGACCCCAGCTACGGGACTTGAGATCGCCGCCATGCTCCCTCGCTCCCGGGGCTGGAAACGAAACGGACGCGCCGCCATAGTGACGCGTCCGCTTTTTCATCACGCCAGGCGAACGATACGGCAGGTCCGGTGATCACGCCTCCTGGCTGGGATCCCAGGGGGCAAGGCCTGGCGGATCGTTACTTCAGTTCGAGTTCGTTGTAGACCTTCTTGACGCCCTTGACGCCCTTGGCCGCTTCGACAGCAGCGGCCCGGCTCTTCTCACCGTGGATGAAGCCGCTCAACAGCACGTAGCCATTGTAGACATCGGAGTTGATGTTCCAGGCCTTCGACCCATCCAGGTCGGCCAGCTTCGACGTCACCGTCGCATGGATTGTCGTATCGTCGATCACCTGTCCGGCCGAGCGGTCTTTCTTGATGACTACCAGTCCGTCGTAGACGTGCGCGACGTTGTCGACGGACTTGGCAGCAGCGATGGCCGCGTCTTTCTCGGCCTGGGTCTCGACGAAGCCGCCGAGTGACACCTTGCCGCCGGATACTTCTACGTTAATCGCCGTCGACGGCACGCCCTTGGCTCCGATCAGCTTTGTCTTGACGGAAGCGGCGATCGCCGTGTCGTCAATCTGCTCCCCGGCAGTCTTGTCGGCATGTGCGGGCGCGATGAATGCCAGGCACGACAGCGCGGCCAGCAACGTAAACTTGATTTTCTGCATTGGGATCCCCTGGTGATTGGTTCGGCCTGATGGCGCATTGGTGCGACCGCGCGCCGAACGATATCGGAACAGATTGGCGACGGCTATCCAAAAAGCGATTCCGGTCCATGCACGGATCCCTCGGTTCGCTGCTCGGTGAATTGACCTCGCAATCGAAAGCAGGTACCTTGGTAAAACAAGGTACTGGTTGTGAGACATGACGGCTGAATCCAAGCTCGCTCCGATTCGCAAGGGACTCCTGGAATTCCTGGTGCTGAAAATCGTCGGTGCTCGCAGTGTTTACGTGCCAGACATCCTGCGCCGGCTCGCCGGCACGGAATTCACCACCCAGGAAGGCACCCTCTATCCCCTGCTCAGCAAGCTGCGCCGCGAGGACCTGGTGATGTACGAATGGCAGGAATCGGATGCGGGTCCGCCCAGGAAGTATTACCGTCTGACGGACGCCGGCCGGGCGCAACTCGACACGCTCGACGAATACTGGGGCCAGATCAATCGCACCATCGCCGACATTGGACACTGAGCCATGCAACGCATATCCGTCACAGTCATCCTGAATCGCAGCACCCTCCAGTTCGAGGAGGCGGCGTACGTCCGTCTGCAGGAATATCTCGCCGAGGCGACGCGCCTGCTGGTTGGGAATCCGGATCAGCGCGAGATCCTGGGCGACCTGGAACAGGCGGTTGCTGACCAGTGCGTGCGACGAATGCGCGAGGGACAGTCAGCCGTGACGTTGCTGGAACTCGAGCCGGCGCTCGAGGAGATCGGACCGGTGCAGGTTCCAGGCACTGCGACCGCTGGCGAGCGAACCACTCGCGAGTCGGCGCGGCCGCTGCAGCAGGTCAGCGAGGGCGCCGTCATCAGCGGCGTATGCAGGGGACTCGCTCTCTACTTCGGATTGAACGTGACGCTGCTGCGCATCTTCGCGGTGCTGCTGCTGCTGATGAGCGGTGGTGGGATGATCGCCGTGTACATCGCCTTGATGCTGCTACTGCCGTACGCGCCGCTGACGCCCGGCAGTTCGAAAGCGATCGGCTGGGTGCCGACGAAGAGTCGCGAGTTCGTCGAATTCCTGCGCGGCAAATTCAGCACCGCGACGAGCTGACCTGGCCGTCTTTGCCCGGCGGCGTGTGGACGCCAGTGGAGTTCTTGCGCACAATGGGCGCCACGCGCCGCATTATTTGTGCGCGGTCGCCCTGCCGCTCGTTTCCCAAACTCACAGTTCGGGATTAGTCCAGCGACGCGGCAGGGCGAGCTTTCTCCCGTCCCTTGGAGAATCCGCGCGTCGATCGCCCGCGCCGAAACACTGGATGCTGTGCCAGCGGGCGAGTGCCGACGGGCGTGCCATGGAGACCCACGATGATCATTGACTATGTTCTGCCCGGGCTCGTCATTGCATATGTCGCCTGGCGGATCCTGTCGTCCGTTCTCGTGCGTCGTCGCCTCCCTGCCCTGCTGAAGGAAGGCGCGCAGGTAGTGGACGTGCGCAGCCCCGCGGAATTCTTCGCCGGGCATGCCCCCGGCAGCAGCAACATTCCTCTGCAGGACATCGAGCATGGTGCCAGGTCCCTGGACCCGGAGAAGTGGGTGGTAGTGTGCTGCGCCTCCGGTACGCGTAGTGCGATGGCGGGCCGGAAACTGCGCCGAATTGGGTTCAAACGCGTGCTGAATGCCGGATCCTGGCGCACTCTCGCCTGATCGGTTTGACCAGCCGCTTTCCCGCGAGTCCCCAATGAAATACCTGCAGCAACAGACCGAAAACGAAGTCACGCTGGAGCCAGCGGAGCCAGCGGTAGCCTCGGTGATCCTGCTGCACGGCCTCGGCGCCGACGGTTGGGACTTCGTGCCGATCGTTGGAGAACTGGGGTTGCCCGATTCGCTGCCGGTTCGGTTCGTGTTTCCGCACGCCCCGATGCGCCCGGTCACGGTTAACGCAGGCTACGTGATGCGCGCCTGGTACGACATCAAGGCGTTCACGCCAGATGGCCGAGCCGATACCGCAGGACTCGCGGAATCGATGCTGCGGGTCGATGCCTGCCTGGAGCAGGAGGTCGAAAAAGGTGTCGATGCCTCGCGAATCGTGCTCGCCGGATTCTCGCAGGGCGGCGCCGTGGCGCTCGAAGCCGGCCTTCGCTATCCGCAGCGCCTCGCAGGTGTACTGGCGCTCTCCACGTACCTCCCCTTCCCCGCCCGGTTGGCAACCGAGCGATCGGGTGCCAACGCGGATGTGCCGATCCTCATGTGCCACGGACGCCTGGATCCGGTAGTGCCCATCGCCATGGGACTGGAGGCCCGCGACGCACTCGTGACACTCGGCTACGCAGTTGAGTGGCGCGAATATCCGATGCAGCACGAAGTCTGCGGCCCAGAACTCACGGAAGTAGCGCGATGGATTCGGGCGCGACTGGGTGTGGGGCCGGCCAGCGCCTGAGCATGGGACCGCACATCTATGTTGATGCGGATGCCTGTCCCGTGAAGGCGGAGACCATCAAGGTTGGCGTACGCCACGGCCTGCCGGTCGTTTTCGTGGCGAACTCCTGGCTGACCATCCCACGAGCGCCCGGGGTGCGAATGCAGGTCGTATCCGGCTCGTTCGATGCCGCGGATGACTGGATCGCGGAGCAGGTTGCGGCCGACGACATCGTCGTCACCGCTGATATTCCGCTCGCCTCCCGTTCGCTCAAAAAGGGCGCACGCGTGCTCGGACCGTCGGGCAAGCCGTTTACCGGGGACAACATCGGCAATGCGCTGGCCACGCGCGAGTTGCTGGCGGACCTCAGGGCCTACGGGGTCGGTGGAGGGCCTCCACCATTCTCACCCAGGGATCGGTCGCGTTACCTCGAGGCGCTCGAGAGCACCGTGCGGTTGTCGAAGTCCGGCCGCGGAATCGCTTAGCCGCGTCACGCCCACCCGGATGGCGTAATCTTGTCGCATTGGGCGGCACGCCTGCCGTCGACTCCAAGCACATCACAATGAAACATTCGACTAGCGAACCGGTGGCCGTAAGCTTTGGTGATCTCGGCCTCAGCGCCCCGGTCCTCGAGGCCATAGCTGACGTCGGCTACGAATCGCCATCGCCGATCCAGGCGGCGACGATCCCGGTGCTGCTGGCCGGCAGCGACATGCTCGGCCAGGCCCAGACCGGCACTGGCAAGACGGCCGCGTTCGCGTTTCCGATCCTGAGCCAGATCAAGGTCAGGGGCGGTCCGCCACAGTGCATCGTGCTGGTACCGACCCGCGAGCTCGCGATCCAGGTCGCCGAGGCGTTCCAGAAGTATGCGTCGAAGATAAAGGGCTTCCACGTGCTGCCTATCTACGGCGGACAGAGCTACACGCCTCAGCTGATGAGCCTGAAGCGCGGCGCGCACGTAGTCGTCGGCACGCCGGGCCGCGTCATGGACCACATCAAGCGCGGCACGCTGGATCTCGGCGGCGTCACCTGCCTGGTGCTCGACGAGGCCGACGAGATGCTGCAGATGGGATTCGTGGACGATATCGAATGGATACTCGAGAAGACGCCGGCCACCCGCCAGGTGGCGCTCTTTTCCGCCACGCTGCCGAGCCAGATCCGTCGTATCGCCGAGAAGCACCTCCGCGACCCGGTCGCGGTCACGATCACTAGCCGCACCAGCACCGCCACGAACATCCGCCAGCGCTACTGGGTCGTGAGCGGCGTGCACAAGCTCGACGCGCTCACCCGCATCCTCGAAGCGGAACCGTTCGACGGCATGCTGATATTCACGCGCACCAAGCAGTCGACGGTGGAACTCGCCGAACGTCTCGAGGCGCGCGGCTTTGCAGTCGCGGCCCTCAATGGCGACATGCAGCAGAAGGATCGCGAGCGCACCGTGACGCGACTGAAGGGCGGGCAAATCGACATCCTGGTGGCAACGGACGTTGCAGCACGTGGGCTCGACGTCGAGCGGATCAGCCACGTCGTCAATTACGACGTGCCCTACGACACCGAGTCCTACGTGCATCGCATCGGTCGCACGGGCCGCGCCGGGCGCAATGGCGAGGCGATCCTGTTCATAACTCCCCGAGAACGCAACATGCTGCGTTACATCGAGCGTGCGACCCGCTCGCCGCTCGAGCCGATGGAGCTGCCGACGATTGCCGACGTGAACGAGCAACGCGTGACGCGTTTCCGGCAACGCATCACGGAGGCACTTGCCGCTGGACAGGCCGAGCCGTTCCGCAGCCTGATCGAGGAGTACGAACGCGAGCACGACGTCCCGGCTGTAGAGATAGCGGCAGCGCTCGCAGGCCTGTTGCAGGGCGGCAGCCCGCTGCTGCTCAAGGAGAGAGTGCGCGAGGCATTCGGCGCCGGGGCGGGCATGGAACCACCTGACCGCGACAGGGGCGAATCGCGCGACACACGCGACAAGGGGCGCGATTCATCGGCGGCTGCCGAGCGACTGTCTGAAGAGGATACCGAGACCTACCGCATCGACGTTGGCTACGTTCACGGCGTCAAGCCGGGCAACATCGTTGGTGCCATCGCGAACGTCGCCGCCATCGAGGGACGGCAGATCGGGCACGTGGACATACGGGAAGATCACACCTTCGTCGGCCTGCCCAGGGGCCTGCCCGCAAAGATTCTCATGGAGCTGACAAAGACGCGCGTCGCGGGTCGGATGCTGAATATTGTCCCCGCCTCACACGTTCCGCCGAAGCCGTTGCGCAAGCCGCCGAAGCGACCGCCGGGTGGAGTGCCCAAGAAACGGGCTCGCCCTCGCTGAAGTGTTGGGCGGCCACTCGCCGCCACGAACCGCGGTCACTCGGGCGTTCCTTCGTGGCCCATGGGAGCCGTCGAAAGCGGATACTCGTACTCGACGAAACCGCTGAAGCTGGCAACGCGATCGTAGAGCATGCGGGCCGTCTCGTTCTGTTGGTGCGTTAGCCAGTAGAGCCTGCCCGCGCCCTCCTCGCGTGCATGCCGTCCAACGGCTTCGATCAGGCCCCGGGCGATGCCGCGACCGCGCCAGGCCGGGTCGACGAAAAGATCCTCTAGGTAACACGACTTGTCCGTCCACGTCCCGGTGTGGAAAAGACAGTGAGTGATGCCGACCAGTCGGCCGTTGTCGCGTGCGCCGAATCCATGGATGCCGTCGCCTGACATGAGCCGATTCCACGTCCGCGCGTACGCCGCGTCCGGAAGTACCGTTTGGTAGAAGGTCTTGTACCCGCGTGCCAGGACTTCCCACTCTTTACGGTCGACGGCTCCAAGCGGCAGGACTTCGAAAATCATGGCGTACTCCCGTATCAGCGTATCGTCCGGCCGTTCCAACCGCCTTCCGTTGGCGTGTCAGGAACCGAGCAGCGCCTCAGCAAGCCGACCTGCCGCTTCCGGGGCATACACCAGGAACAGCGACGGCTCGGTCAGTTCGAGTTCCAGCACAACCGGGCTGCCGTGTTGGTCGTGGATCAGGTCCATGCGGGCGTAGAGCGGCTGCTCGAGCGAACAGGCGCGAAAGGCCGCGTCCGCCACACGCATCTCCTCCGCGTCCGGCTCCCTCTGGGTTATATGCTCGGGGGCGAACAGCCCAGCAACCAGCGCATCGTCGAGACGCAGCAGCGGACCCTTGCGGATCGCATGGCTGTAGTGGCCCCCGATGTAGATCACGGCAGTTTCGCCGTGGTCGTCAACGCGGTCGAGATACGGCTGCAGCATCACGCTGCGACCGGTGGCAAGCAGGCGCGCGATGTGTGCTTCAGCCCTGCCGCGGTCCTCACCGCGATACCGGGCAGCGTCACGGGAGCCGGCCCCGACCGAAGGCTTGACGACGAACTGCTCGAACGAACCACAGCTTCCGACCGTGAACGCCCCGGCTCCGCCTTCCAGGAACCGGGAGAGTTCCGCTGTAGCGTCCATTCCGGGCTCGATAAAGCGCGTCGGCACTACTGGTACGCCCGCGTGTGCGAGGTGTACGAGGTAGTGCTTGTCGGTGTTCCAGCGCACGACTGCTGGCGGATTCACGAGCCTGGTTCGCTCCGAGCAGCGCTCTGCCCAGTCCAGGAATTCGTCCAGCCGGTCCGCATAGTCCCAGGTCGACCGCAGCACCGCGACGTCGTAGCTGCTCCAGTCAACAACGGGGTCGTCCCAGCAAGGCGTGTCTACTTCCGCCCCCTGGTTTCGAATTGCCAGCAGCAGCGGCGGCATGTCCTCGTCCAGCGCCAGCGCCTCGCGGGCGGTGACCAGTGCAACTTTCAGGCTCATGCGCGCGACTGTACCGGGAGTTCCCGGCGCGGGCCACCGGTTAGCCAAGCACCAGCACGTAGTCCTCGCGCTTCATCGCTCTTGCCAGCCGTATCCCCATGACCGCCTCGCCGCCCGCCCGCTGGACCAGCGAGTCGAAACGCGAACGCGCTTCGCCCTGGAGGGCGCGTGCGTAGGCGGCCGCCTTGTCGAAGTGCCAGAGGCCGTGCGGCGAGCTTGCTCGATTGATAGTGATGCCGCGCCACTGATACTCGATAGGGCCGAGTGTCGGATGAATCTTGCGCTCCCCGGTCGATGTGACCAACCGACCGGCCGGCATCGACCGATCGGCCCCGACCCACGCATTGTAGTGCGCTGCTTCGGCCAGCAACTGCGGACCCCAGTCCTGGAAGAGCAGTCTCAGCACCGAGTGGAGTGATTCGGGAATCGTATCGTCTGCCGGAAACGATTCGGGAATGGACGGAAACTCCCGGTCGACAATCGCCGGGAGGTTCATGCGCTCGGTCCAGTTGAACACGTTCGTCGCCCGGTTCTTCATCAGCGTGGCGGGCACAGGATCGCGCGCGAGGTGCGCGAACAGCGGTGCCATGAATCCGAAGTCAGCGATGCTGGGGCGCCCGCCAAGCAGGTACGGCCACTGCTGGAAATGCTGGTCCAGCGCGTCGAGCAGCTCGCAATAGGCGGCTTCGACCGTGGGTATCGTCGTCTCCGTCACACCCAGCGGGGGCAGGAAATTATTGAAGTAGTCCATCAGCTGTCGGCCTGCCTCGTTGCGTGCCGTGCGGTCGGGTCCCGAATAGACGGCGCGGCCGAACTCTGCGCGCAGGAAACTCTCCTGCTCCGCGCGGTACGACCAGCGGTAATGCATTCCAGGCGGCAGCAGCGCTTCCGAGCCGAACGCGCCTAGCAGCCAGGCGACGGCTTTCTGTACAGGTGTCTCTGGAATCATGATCGGGCTGGGGAACTCGCGTTCCAGGTGCTCGATCATGTCGGTCGTATCCTGCATCAGGCTCCCGCCTGGCGTCTCAAGCACCGGAACCACGAAGTGCCGGATGGCCGGGACGATGCGCGTCGCGAATGCAGGGTGCGCCGGCATCAGCTCGCGGTACGGTACCCCCTTCTTGATCAAGTAGGAGCGGATCTTGCCTGTGTAGTAGGAATGCGGGCTGCCCCAGAGAACGTATGAATCGTTTGCCGTCATGGTGTACCTGGCCTGGTCACATGCGAATGCAGGAGCCTATGTCGAGTAAGGGGAACGCGGTCAGCGAGTCAGGATGTGTATCGCGACTGCGGCTTCCTCGATGCCCTGCAGGCCGCCGCCATTCTCCTGGATCGCGTGACGTGCTCCATTCACCTGCCGCTCGCCTGCTTCACCGCGCAGCTGCGTGACAAGCTCATAGAGCTGGCCGATGCCGGTCGCACCCAGCGGATGGCCCTTGGACTCGAGGCCGCCTGAAGGGTTGATCGGGATGCGGCCACCGAGCGTGAACTCGCCGCGCTCGGCGGCCGGGCCGCCGCCGCCGAACGGCACGAAACCGAGGTTCTCCGCCTGGATGATTTCGCCCATCGCCGAAGCGTCGTGGACCTCGGCGACATCGATGTCCTGGGGCCCGAGACCGGCAATCTCGTAGGCCTTGAGCGCAGCCAGGCGCCCGGCGCTTTTCTGCGGCTCGTCGAGGCCGCGATGAGTGAAGCTGCCGATGACGCTTGCCGCCACCCTGATGCAGCGCTTACGGTCGGATCCGATGCGCTTCAAGCCTTCCTCAGTGCACAGGATCGCTGCAGCCGCACCATCGGACAGCGGCGCGCACATCGGCAGCGTGATCGGATAGGTGATCGGCGGTGCCGCAAGCACCTCGTCGATCGTGAACGGCTTGCGGAACTGCGAGAACGGGTTGTGTACCGAGTGCTGGTGGTTCTTGGCACACACGGCGGCGATTTGCCGCTGAGTCGTGCCGAATGTCTTCATGTGCCAGCGGCACATGGCCGCGTAGATGGCCATGAACTTGCTGTAGGGTCGGTCGGATTCCGAGCCAGGCGGCGGCACGATGCCCTCGCCCATCCGGACCAGCGTCTGGTAGTTTTCCTCGGCGCGCGAGACGTCCCAGCCGCCTTCGAAGATCGCGAACGCCTTCGCCTTGTCCGGGATGTTCATCTTCTCGCTGCCGAGCGCCAACGCGACGTCGGTCGTGCCGGCCTTCAGGCTCTGCACTGCCAGGTTGAAGCCTGAGCTGCCCGAGGCGCAGGCATTCTCGACGTTGTAGATGGGAATACCCTCGATGCCGATCTTGCTGAAGACCACCTGGCCCGGGATCGAGATCTGGCCCTGCAGCGGGCCATTGGTCATTCCTGAGTAGAAGGCAATGCCGATGTCGCCAAGCTTGCAGCCGGCGTCGTTCAGCGCGCCCTGCAGCGCCTCGCCTGCAAGGTCGTCGACCGTGCGCTCCGGATGGCGTCCGAATACGGTCATCGCGATGCCGGCCACATAGATGTCGGTCATGGAAACTCCTGTCGTCGAGCACGCGTGGCCGGTCGCCCGGTCACTTGGCAATCATCTTCAGGATGGCCGGGTAGCGGTTGGGAAACAGGCGGCTGAGCCAGTACAGGGAGCTCGACTTGTTCCCGGTAACGATGCGCTTCTTCCCACGCTCGACCCCCGAAATTATGTCGGCCGCACAGTGGTCGGGAGGTGTCAACAGCATCCTGTCGGCCATCCCGTCGAATGCCGCCTCCTCGGCTCCGGACGCTGCGCACCGGCGCCCTGCCTTCTCGATGTTGGTCCTGATGCCGCCGGGATGTACGCAGACAGCCCGCACCCCGGTGCCGTCGAGCTCGCTCCACAGGCACTCCGTGAGCCCGCGAACGCCGAACTTGGAAATGTTGTACGCACTCTGCAGCGGGAAGCCGACCAGTCCGAAAACGCTGGAGATATTCACGATGCAGCCTTCGCGCTGCGCGAGCATCATCGGCAGGAAGGCCTTGGTGCCGTAGATCACACCCCACAGGTTGATGCCCAGCTGCCATTCGATCTCTTCGATGGACAGGTGCTCGACCGTGCCGATCACCGTGGCGCCTGCATTGTTGACCACGAAGTGCGCGGTACCGAAGTCGCGCTTGACGTCGTCGGAGTGTGCGAAGACGGCCTGGCGGTTTGCAACATCGAGTGGGTAGCCGCGGGCTTCTGCGCCTGCGTGCAACGACTGCATGGTTTCCGTAAGTCCGGCCGCATTGACGTCCGACAGTGCCAGGCGTGCGCCCTTGGCGGCGAGCTGTTGCGCCAGCGCCCTGCCGATGCCGGATCCCGCGCCGGTGATGACGGCGACCTTGCCCGAAAATGTATTCATCAGTATGACTCCCGGGTATCGAAGGTCAGATCTTGCGGGTCGCGTCCTGCCAGTACTGCGCACGCAGGTCTTTCTTCAGAACCTTTCCGACCGGGCTGCGCGGCAGCGAGGCGACGAAATCGACTGACTTTGGCGCCTTGACCGAGCCGAGCTTGTCCTTGCAGAGCTTGATGATCTCTTCCGCGCTCGCCAGTTGGCCGGCATTGAGTTCGACGACCGCCTTGACGGCTTCGCCCCACTGTTCGTCCGGCACACCGATGACGGCGCAGTCCTGCACCGCCGGGTGGCTCCAGATCACCTGCTCGACTTCGCTCGGGTACACGTTGAAGCCACCCGAGATGATCATGTCCTTCTTGCGGTCGGTGATGTGCAGGTAGCCTTCGCCGTCGATGTGGCCGATATCCCCGGTGTGCAGCCAGCCGTCGACGATGGTCTCGGCGGTCTTCTCCGGTGCCTTGTAGTAGCCCTTCATCACGAGGTCGCCCCGCACGCAGATCTCGCCTGTCTCGCCCTTCGGCAGGATCTGGTTCGCGTCGTCCATGATCTCGACGCGTACCAGCGGGTTGGGACGTCCAACCGACGAAAGCCGTTCGTCGGAGGCAAGTTTGCCGTTGACGATGTGCTCGCTGGGCGGCAGGTAGGCGATCGACGCCGGCGCTTCGGTCTGACCGTAGCCGCCCATCATCACCGGCCCGATGACACTGATCGCCTGCTTCAGTTTTTCGACCGACATCGGCGCCGCCCCGTACATCAGGTACTTGAGCGACGAGAAGTCGACCTTCTTGTCGAGATCCGGTACGTCGAGCAACCGATAGATGACCGTCGGTGGCAGGAACAGCTCGGTCACCCGGTACTTCGGGATGGCAGCCAGCATCAGCGCCGGGTCCGGCTTGGTGACCACGACGACCGTGCCGCCCCGAGCCGTGCAGGGCACCGACAGCAGCCCCGCCGTGTGAGTCATCGGGGCGGCGGCGAGGTTCACGGGCTTCTCGTCGCCGCCGTAGGAGCAGCCGATCATGAAGTGCGCGCAGAACGTCTGGGCGCTCCGGTGGGTGTTCATCACGCCCTTCGGCATGCCGGTCGTGCCCCCGGTCGCCGACAGCATCACGACGTCGTCGAGGTCCACCGGCACCTCAGGCCGCGCTGCCGGTTGACCGGCAACCCAGCCCTCGAGCGAATGGGCACCCGGGAAGTCGGGCAACTCGTCGTCGATGCAGATCCAGAGCTTGATCTTAGGCAGTCGCGGCCGTAGCTCCGCGACCACCGGTGCAAAATACTTCTGGAAGAAAAGAACTTCGCAGTCAAACGCATCGAGCACGTAGTGATTCTCGTCAGCCGGGTTACGCGCCCCGACCGGGATCCAGCACATGTTTGCGCGCCAGAGCCCCAGGGTGCAGGTCCAGGCCATGACGTCATTGGTTGCCCAGACCGCACCCTTGGTCTCCTTCGGAAGGCCGAGCGCCAGCAGCCCGTTCGCGATGCGGCACGAAAGCTCGCCCACCTGGTTGAACGAGTAATCACGGTCGTCCTGGATGTACGCAATTCCCGTGGGGTTGCTGCGCCACCCGCGGTCGAAGAAATCGATCATCGCCATTTTCGTGCCCCTCGAACGACGCGCCGCGCCCCTTCCGGACGCGGCCTTCTCACCAGTGGCCTGCTGTCACAGTTCCGTGACGGTCGCTCGCGCAAGCCCGCGCTGCTCCAGGAACCCGAGCAGGTAGTCGTGGCCGAATGCCTGGCAGGCGGATGCAAAGCCGACCTTGTTCGTTTCGCCGTCGAGCAGCTTCATGACTGCAGCGACCTGGACGGCACCGGTGGAGATGTACGGAGTGATGCCATGCACCGTGGCGCGGACCGCAGTGAGTTGGCCACGGCCGATGGCGAAGTCGACCGTACGCGCGACGGTGGTCCGCTCGCGGGGCGGCATCGACGGAGTGGTGGAGTCCACGATCTGCTTGATGACCGCGTCCTGGTGTTCCTTCGGCAGGTCCTTGTATTCCGCTTCCCACTTCTGGCCCAGCGCATGCACCATCTGCATCACGTTGTTGTCGTAGAACCCGACGTAAGAACTGCAGCTGCGCACCCTGCCATCATGCTCAAAGTAGATCGGCAACGACGTGCCTCCCCAGGGCAGCGTGAAGACCGGCTGCACGAAACTGGGGTCGACGGCATTGACGGACGCGCCGACCGGGTGCGGGAGCAACTTGTTCTCCCACAGGTAGCAGGACTCCGAGCGATACAGCTCGAAGATCGATGCCGTGGAACCTACCGTCACGCCCGAGGCGCCGCCGCGCGGGCCACGACACAGCGTCGCGGTCTCCAGCACGTCAACCCCGGGCGTCTCGAGCGCGAGTTGCGCGGCGATCTCGACGAACGTGTACATGTAGGCGATCGAGGGCGACACCAGCAGGCCGGCCTGTGCGAACTTATCGCCGAACTGCTCGCGCACGGCGCGCATGTAGCCCTGCTCGCCGGTGGTGTCGATGTGATGGCACCCGGCTTTCAACGCGGCTTCCACCGCGGTCAGGCCAAAATTGACGAAGGGTCCCACCGTGTTGCAGACGACCTTGGCGCCCTTGAACACCTTGGTGAGCGCCACAACCGTGTGCTCGGACTCGACGACTTCATAGGTCGCCGACTCGAGGCGTACGACCCGCTGCGCCATCATCTCCTGCACGCGCTTCGCGTTGCGGGCGACGGCAGTGAACGGGATCTGCTGGTCGATCAGCCAGTCCATGATCAGCATGCCGGTGTAGCCACTGGCTCCGTAGACGACGACGGGATACTTGGCCATTCGATTTCTCCTCTCGATTCGATGATGGGCCCGGTGAGCGGGCCTCGTTGATGTCTGCAGTCAGTTCATGTGTCGAGTAAGTTCGTCAGTGCTGCGACCAGCCCTCGGCATAGAGCTGCTGGGCGAGCAGCCCGAGCCTCATGGTCAGCACGTAGTTCTCCCCGTCCTCGATCAGTGCAACGCGCGTGTCGCGATACAGCCGCTCGATCGGGTACTCGCGCGACGTCGCGGAGCCACCGAACAGCTGGAAAGCCTCATCCACCACCTTCATGGCTTCCTGCGTGACCGTGACCTTGGCGGCTGCGGTGACATAGGGATGGGTCAGGGGCGAGGTCCTGGCGAACGTGAGTGAGCGCCGCGCCACCGAGCGACAGACCTCGACCCGGCGCAACATGTCGCCGAGACGATAGCGGGTAAGCTGGTGGTCGATCAGCAGCTTGCCGCCCTGCCGGCGCTCGTGACAGTACTGCAGCGCCAGTTCAAACGCCGCGCGCGCGACGCCGGTGAACACCTGCGCCATGAGGGTGCCCGCGAATGACCAGACCGAGGCCACGTTGCCGTAGTACTCGTCCTTCAAGGCAATGGCGAAGCGCTTCGGAATCCTGACGTTGTCGAAATAAATCTCGCCCTGCGGAAGCGATCGCTGGCCGATCTTGTCCAGCGGCTTGCCTTTCGAAACGCCGGGCAGGTCGAGCGGAATGATCACTGCCATTCCGTGAGGACGACCGTCACTGTCGAAGAACCCGCCGTCGTATTCCGCGCCGATGTAACCGAGCGCTACCTGCGCCACCGCCCCGTTCGACACCCAGGCAGAGCACTGGCCATTGATGACGATCTCGTCGCCCTGCAGCCGGCCCCACATGTTGCCCTTGTTGCCGGGCTGGCCCGCGGTCCACTCGCGCGCCATGTCGAATATCTGCACGTCGCTACCCTTGTCGGGGTGCGTGATCATCCAGCAGCCGATGCGACCGGTGCAGAGATCTACCAGTTCCTGGTTACCAACCGTGGCCGCCATCTCCCTCGGGAAGCCGGCCACGCCCAGCGTGACGGCAAGCCCGGCGTCGCCCCAGCCTTGCTCCTCGCCGATCAGCGACTCCATCCGGACGGCGACGTCTGACGGCAGTTCGGCAAGCATGGACGGGTCGAGTCCGAGCTTCGCAAACTCCGTGAACACACTGTAATAGGGAGAGCCTGGCGCAATAACCTCTTCGGCCGTCATTTTGTCCAGTTCGGCACCCAGCGGTCGCATCACGTCCTTGGCGAAGCGGTGAAGGACGCCCTGGACCGCAGACTCTTCCTCGGACATCGGGGGCTCAAAGCCCGATAGTCCCGCGGCAGGCAGGGTCAGCTTCGATTTCAGCGTCATCATGTTTGCAATCCCCGCATGGTGTTCTCAGCCGTTGATTGTGGTCGTCCGCCACGGTGGTGCCTTTCAGGGAACACGCGTATCTTTGTCAAAAACCAATCATCGTCGGCAAAGGAGTCCCGCGTGGCTGCAACCGTATGGGCAAAGGTGCGGAAAGATCTGGGCCGCCAGCCGATTGTTGCGGGACGCATCGGCGGCTCGACGCCGGTATTTGCAGAGCGTTACCTGTACCAGGCAATCGATCGAACGGTTTGTGGCCTGGACGTCGACGGGCTGGTGGTCCAGTTCGGTGGGGGGCGAGTCAGGGAGGGGGAGCCAGACAACTGGAGAAGCATGAATCTGCCATCGCAGTCCATGCTGATCCCTAAGGGCGTTCCCACGCACTGGCACTACTCAGGTAACGTCGACTTTGCCGTCTTCTATTTCCTGGACGGCGGTAGCGGCGCTGCACAAAGCCTGAGGCTGCTGGCCCAGTCGCGGAGCGCGCCGTTGCCATTCAGCGATCCGCTGGTAGGAGCCGCGGCGCAGCAACTGCTGGGCGAACTGCAAAAGGGTCCTGGCATGGACGACGGCTTCATGGAGCGACTCGTCGGCGTCATGCTCGAGCAGGCCTTCCGGGCCCTGACGACCTCGGCCCCTCGCGGTATCCACCCGCGCCATGTGCACTTCTCCAGGCTGCAAGCGGTCCTCAATTTCGTTCACGAGAATCCGGCAGGCAACCTGTCCGTATCGCGGCTCGCCTCGCTCGCGGACGTGAGCCAGGCGCACTTCTGCCGCATGTTCCGTGATGCGATGGGAGTGCCCCCGCATCGCTACGTGCTGGCAACCCGCCTGGACCTGGCTCGAAAGCTTCTCGCGCAGTCCAGCCTGCCCATATCACGCATCGCCGAGGAAGCCGGCTTCAGTTCGCAAAGCCACCTCACGGCCAGTTTCAGATCGGCCCACTCGACGACCCCGGCCGAATACCGGGCCAATCGCACGCCAACGACGCCGCGCGGCAGCGCCGTAGCAGATGAACGCGTATAGATCTGTTTGTTTTTGAAATTCCACGGCGTATATTTCCCGCAAGGCGCCAAAAGCGCTGATTGCGCGCGCCGTAATTTTGAGACTTTGCATCAACAAACGCCTGTAACTCCATTTATTTTAAGAATATTTTTGTGGAAATTCTCGACGTCGAGGCCAGGAACCGCTCGCACCTTCGCGCCGCCGTGCTGCAACTCATTGGCGCGGGGCCGATCAAGCAGCGACTGTGCGAGGCATCGCTGCGGCACCTGAGTGACATCGATCCGGGCAGGCTCCCCAGAGAAGTTGCTGAGCACTACCAGGAACTGATGAACTCGCTCAGCACCGTGCCTGCAGCGGGTGGCTTGGGGCGGATTGGAGCAACGGTGCGCAAGATGTCGGACCAGGAAGCCGCGGCCTGCGCGGTACGCGTACTCGACCTCTACCTGACGCTGTCCACGAACGGACAGCGTGAGGCAGCTACGAATCTGCAGCGTCAGTTGAGGCTCGTGGGCGACGAATAGCTGCCCGAGCCGGGTGTCTAGTCCAGCTTGAACTCGATCACGTCGAAGCGCGTGGTTTCCTCGTGACGTGCCTGTCGCTTGATCGCATCCACGATCTGCCGCTGGTCCCACGGCACGACCTCGTCACCCAGTTCCATGACCGCCGGCGCGATCGTGTCGTGCGAGCCAAACGGCTCGAGTACCACGACAGGCTTGTCAAAAGCCTTGGCGCAGTGCAACTGGAATTCGACCCAGTCCGTGTGGCGGCGATAGAGCGACGCCGGGACGATCACCAGTTCAGCTTCGGTGATCTGCCTGCGAAGGTCGTCACGGAGCGCCTCCTTGTCCCCTGGCGGGCGCTTGTCCGGGGTGCTGGTGTTCAGGTAGAAGAACCTGTCCGTACTCTCCAGGTACTCGAACACACGGAGGTAATCGTCGTCCTGGACCCAGACGTGGCAGACGAAGAGCCTGATCGGGTTGTTCTGCGTTACGCTGCTCAATGTAGCTCCGTCCTGGGTAGGGCATATTGTCGCCCCCTAGTCTAGCTCACCTGCGGCGTTTCCGGATCCACCCCCAGCAATGTCCAGCCCTATAAGATCAAGTGAATAATGCGATTTCTTCTCTACAACATCCGCTACGCGACCGGCACGGGCGCCGCCTTCCACCTGCCGTTGCCGGGGGCAGGCTACCTTCGCAACAACCCGCGCGTGCTCGAGGGCATCACGGGATTCATCAAGTCGGCCGACCCGGACATCGTCGGGTTGATCGAGGTGGACACCGGATCGATCCGCACTGGCCGGATAAACCAGGCCCAGGCGATTGCCAAGTCACTGGGCCACTACTCCATTTACCAGTGCAAGTACGGCACCAACTCGCTCAACACGTTCGTGCCGATCGTCAACAAGCAGGCGAACGCGTTCCTTGCCGCGCCCCGAGTCGAGGGAGAGCGCTTCCACTACTTCGACACCGGCATCAAGCGGTTGATCATCGAACTCGAGCTCGACGACCTCTGCGTGTTCCTGGTTCACCTGTCGCTGAAGTTCCGGCACCGGCAGAACCAGCTTCGTAACCTGTTCGAACTGGTTCGCGCCTCGAAGAAGCCGGTCATAGTCGCGGGCGACTTCAATACGTTCTGGGGCGAGCATGAGATGGCGCTGTTCATCGAAGCGGCCGGACTCAGGAGCGCGAACCGCGATCGCGTGCCGTCCTACCCCGCGCGCAAGCCACGGATGGAACTCGACTTCATACTCCACACGCGGGACATCACGGTCGACGCGTTCTCCGTTGCGGACGTCACGTTCTCGGATCACCGACCGCTCATCTGCGATTTTCGCGTGACGAGGCGCCGGCAGCGCGCAGCGGCCTGAACCGACGGCCCTGGATGACACGGCTATGGTACGATTCCTGACTCCAAAGGAAGCGCACCGAAACTCCGGGCCAACACGGCGTAAACGGACGAAATGACCGAGACCCCTACGCTCGAACTCAAGCTGCTGCGTTCCTTCTCGCCGCTCGACGGCCTGAAGAACGAGAACGTGCGCGCGCTCGCCCGGAAAACGGTGTTGCGCGAACTGAGCCAGGGCCGGATCCTGTTCAAGGAAGGCGACGCCGACAAGCGCACGATCTACCTGGTCTCGGGCGTCGTGGACCTCCTGACGGATGGTCACATCGTAGGTTCGGTGTCGGGCGGATCGCCCGAGGCGAGACACCCGCTCGCCCCGATATTGCCCCGACGCAGTACTGCGCGGGTCGCGTCGGATCGTATCGAGTATCTGTCGATCGACAGCGACCTGCTCGACGTACTGCTCACCTGGGACCAGACCGGAACCTACGAGGTCGGCGACCTCAACTCCTCGGAATCCGGCGGCGACTGGATGACCGTGCTGCTGCAGAACCGAGCCTTCCACCGGATTCCGCCGGCCAACCTGCAGGCCGTGTTCATGCGGATGCAGCGCGTACCGGTCGCGGCCGGTGAAACCATCGTCCGGCAGGGCGCCGAGGGTGACTACTTCTACGTCATCGTGAGTGGCCGCTGCACCGTCACCCGCGAGACACCTTTGAATCGCGAAGGCATCAAGCTCGCCGAACTCGGCATGGGCGATACGTTCGGCGAGGAAGCGCTGGTGTCCGGCGCGACGCGCAACGCGACCGTAACGATGATCGGCGACGGCGCCGTGATGCGGCTCGGCAAGGACGATTTCAACGTGCTTCTGAACGAGCCGATGCTGCGCTGGGTGGACTACACGGAGGCGCGGCGGATCGTCGCCGGTGGGGGCCGCTGGCTGGACGTGCGACTGCCGAGCGAGTACGAGCACTGCCACTTCGAGCAGTCTTTGAACGTGCCGCTTTATTTCGTGCGGCTCAAGTTGAAGTCGCTGGATAAGGCGACGCCATACGTGCTCTGCTGCGATAACGGGCGGCGCAGTTCCGCTGCCGCCTACCTGCTGAGCGAACGCGGGTTTGACGCCTCGGTGCTGCGTGGCGGTATCCTGGAAACGGACCTTGCCGAGGCATTGAACGCCACCAGCTGACGCTCCGCGCCAGCCGGCTTACATCGTATGGGTGGGCTTGTCGCCGCCCAGGGCGCCCGCCAGGTAGGACTCGATCTTCCTCTGCGTGTTGCCCCGATCCTGTTCGCTGAACTGGACGCCTATGCCGGCCGTGCGCTTGCCCTGTGCGCCCTTCGGTGTCATCCAGATCACACGCCCCGCCACCGGGAGCTTCTCGTCCTCGCCCATCAGGTTCAGCAGCATGAACACCTCGTCGCCGAGCCGATAGTTGCTGCTGGTCGGTATGAACAAGCCCCCGTTCTTCACGAATGGCATGTAGGCCAGGTACAGCGCGCTCTTGTCCTTGATGGTGAGCGTCAGCAGTCCGGGCTTGTTCGGTTGCCTCGTCACGGGGCCCATCATGAAACTCCTTTGTGTCCCGGCAGGCCCGCGGCCTCGACGAGCAGGGCTTCGACCAGTAGCTGCGCGGCAGCGGAACCTTCGAGGAGCCGCCTGACCTCGCGAACCCGGTCCACGAACCGGAACGCGGTGCTTATGTTCACTTCGGCGGCGATCCTTTGCAACACGGGGCCGCCCATAATAGTGATATGCGTCGCATTCACCGGCGCCCGTGTCCGGATAACCATGGCCAGCCAATACTCCAGCCAGTCGAGCCGGGAAGGCAGGCCCTCGCCCACCATCTCCGCAGCCGCGGCGCACGCCTCGATCCGGCCCGCGAACAATTCCTCCAGCAGCTCCGTCATCTGCCTGTCGAGCGCCTCGAAGTGAGGCGCGATCTCCAGCGCACGCATTGGCGCTCCGCCCGCGATGTCGAGCAATCCCTCGGATATCGCTCCGCCGGTCTCGTGTTCGAGCCAGGTGCGGGCGGCCGTTGCCGTCGGGCAGGCGATTTCCAGTCGCTGGCAGCGGCTGCGCAATGTCGGCAGCAGCCTAGACGATCGCGAGGTCAGCAGCATCAGCAGCGTACGCGGCGCGGGTTCCTCGAGGGTTTTCAGCAACGCATTCTGGGCGCTGGCGGTCATGGCCTGCGCCGGCTGCACAATGGCGATCCGAAAGCCCCTGCGCATACTGGTCATGGCCAGCTTTTCGCAGGTTTCGCGTACCTGGTCGACGCCGATGGACTTCTTGTCCTCGAGCGGCCTCAGCCAGTGCAGGTCCGGGTGAGATGCAGCGCGGCAGAGCTTGCAGTCCGCGCACTCACCGCAGGCTTCAAATAGATCGCCGCGACCTGTGCAGAGCAGCGTTGCCGCGAGCGCCGCCGCAAATCGCTCCTTGCCGACGCCCGCGGGCCCGTGGACCAGTACCGCGTGCGGCAATCTCGAGCCAGCAGATGCGGTCTGCATGTGCAGGCGTGCCTGCTCGTGCCAGGGCAGCATGTCCAGCGGCTGCGGGGCCGTCACGCCGGAGTCGTCATCGGCCATCAGTCGTCCCCGAGCAGCGGCTGGACGAGTCCGCGCACGGCTGCTTCCACGGAGTCGACGGTTCCGTCGGCCTCCACGACCCGTACCCGCGATGGATAGCGACGGGCGCGCGCCAGGTATGCGGCGCGCACCCGCTCGAAGAACTCGTGCCGTTCGGTCTCGAATCGATCGGGTCCGGCCTGGCCGTTGCGGTGATGCGCGCGCGCCATGCCCGTTTCCACCGGCGCGTCGAGCAGCACTGTCAGGTCGGGCTCAAAACCGCCGTGCACCAGCTCCACGAGCGAGTCGATGCGGCTGTCCGGCACGCCGCGTCCACCGCCCTGGTAAGCATAGGTAGCATCGGTGAATCGGTCGCATAGCACCCACGCACCACGCGCGAGGGCCGGGCGTACCAGGTTCTCGAGGTGCGTCGCGCGTGCCGCGAACACCAGCAGCAGCTCGCAGGATTCAGGCATGGGTTCGTCGCCGTGCTCCAGCAGCATCCGGCGCAGCTGCTCGGCACGGGGCGTTCCGCCCGGCTCGCGGGTGAGCATGACCTCGCGGCCTCCTGCGCGCAGCCAGTCGGCGAGGCGTGCGGCCTGCGTGGACTTGCCGACGCCCTCCCCGCCCTCGAACGTGATGAACCTGCCTTGCATTCAATGCCCCGCCGTCTGCTTGCGGTAACGCCGGAGATACTGCGCCACGGCCCTCTCGTGTTCCGCCAGCGTACGGGAAAAGGCATGGCTTCCGTCCGGCAGGCCGGTCGCCACGAAATACGTCTCGCCGCGCTCGTCAGGCTGGACTGCCGCGGCCAGCGATGCCGCTCCAGGCAGCGCGATCGGCGTCGGCGGCAGGCCCGCGCGCGTATACGTATTGTAAGGCCCATCGCTTGCGAGGTCCGACCGCCTGAGATTGCCGTCAAAGGCGGGACCAAGCCCGTAGATCACGGTTGGGTCGGTCTGCAGGCGCATGCCGACGCGCAGACGGTGAATGAACACGCCTGCGATGCGTGCACGTTCCGCGGCGAGTGCGGTCTCTTTCTCGACGATCGAGGCGAGGATCAGCGATTCGTATGCGGTCTCGAGCGGCAGGTCCTGCGCCCGCGAGCGCCATGCCGCATCGAGTTCGGTGCGCATGCGCTCCCTCGCCTTGCGCAGGATCACGAGATCGGTCGTGCCCTTGTCGTACAGGTACGTATCCGGGAAGAACAGGCCCTCGGGTGCCACTCCCGGCTCGCCGAGCGCACTCATGACCGCGTCATCATCCTGTCCTGCCAGCGTCTGCACCAGGGCAGGTTCCGCGGCGAGCGCGCGGCGCAGGTCGCGGAACGTCCAGCCCTCGACGACGGTGATGGAACGCCGGATGACCGCGCCGGATTCGAGCAGTGCCAGCAGCTGCCGCGGACTCGTGCCAGGCGGAATCTCGTACTCCCCGGCGCGGACTCGCGCGTCTGCGCCGCGTATCCGTGCATAAGCTGCGAAGAGTCGCGGATGGTCGATCACGCCGCTCCCTTCGAGGTCCTGCGCGGTGCGCGCGAATGGCTGGCCGACGGGGATCTCGATCCGGTGGCCGCCTGCGTCGATAGCCAGGGGAGAATCGAGCCATCTTTCCGCCGCCAGCCACGCTGCCGCCAGCACCAGCAGCGCGGCGATCGCCAGGCCCGCGGCCAGGCGCATCCTGGACCATCCCGGTTTCAAGCAGTGCAGTCCATCAGCAAGCGCGTGACCTCGCCGGTGGTCCAGCGTCGGATGCCGATGAGGTCCTGCACGGGACGGATCCCGACCACGGCGTTTGTCACGAAAAGCTCGTCGGAGGTGGCTAGGCGATCCGGGTGCACGTCCTCGACGGCGATCGGCAGTCCGCGCTCAGCGGCGGCGGCCAGCACCACCTGGCGCATGACCCCGGCG
Organism: uncultured Gammaproteobacteria bacterium; assembly: GCA_963732415.1. Classification (GTDB taxonomy): domain Bacteria; phylum Pseudomonadota; class Gammaproteobacteria; order Steroidobacterales; family Steroidobacteraceae; genus RPQJ01. The sequence goes on along the minus strand of CAVSZK010000019.1, from coordinate 293,537 downwards.
ACACCGCAATCGCGTATCGCCGGAGTGACCAGGCGCCCGCCTTCGACCAGGAACACGTTTGCCGCCGTGGCGCATACCAGCCGACCATCGCTCGACAGCATCAGGCCCTCGTCGATACCAGGGTCGTCCCATTCAGAGCAGGCCATGACCTGCTCGAGCCGGTTCAGATGCTTCAGTCCCGCAAGCAGAGGATTCAAACCCAGCCTGGTCTCGCAGATCTGCAGCACCGCGGGCGCAAGCGCATCACCTCGCGGGCGTGCCGCGGACGATGCGACGATGCGGGTGACCGACGGCTCGGCCGGGGGCCGGTAACCGCGTGGCCCCGGGCCCCTGGTGATGGTCAGCTTCACGGTCGCAGTGCCCATTCCCTCCAGTACGCGAGCGCATTCGTCCTCGAGCAGGCTGGCCGACGGCATCGGAATCTTGAGTCGTCGACAGCCGTCTTCGAGGCGCGCCAGGTGCAGGGCCAGGCGCGGTATGCAGCCCCCAGCCGCAGCCATGGTTTCAAACAGCCCATCGCCGTACTGAAGCCCCCGGTCGTCGGCTGCGATACCCGCTGTCTCCGAGCCGTTCACCAGTCGTCTACCGATCATTCGAGCCTCCCCAGTGCGCGCAACAGTCCCTGTGCCTTGGCACGCGTCTCGCGGAGTTCCCCTTCAGGAACTGAGTCCGCGACGATGCCGGCACCCGTCCGGAACTCGACCCGGTCGCCGGACACGATAAGCGTCCGGATGAGGATATTGAGGTCCAGCGAGCCGTCCAGTCCCAGGTATCCCATGGATCCGGTATACGCGTCGCGAGGCGCGGCCTCCAGCCCTGCCAGCAGTTGCATGCAGCGAACCTTGGGGCAGCCGGTGATGGTGCCACCGGGAAACACCGCTGCGATCGCCTGGCCGGGCGTGACGTCGTCGCGCAATTCGCCGATCACGTTCGATACGATGTGATGAACGGTCGCATATGTCTCGATCGTCATGTATTCATCGACGCGTACTGTTCCGCCGCGGCAGATACGACCGAGGTCGTTGCGTTCCAGGTCGACCAGCATGACGTGCTCGGCACGCTCTTTTTCGTTCAGCATCAGGTCGCGCTTCAGCGTCTCGTCGGCCGCGGTCGTCTGGCCACGGGGTCGTGTACCCGCGATCGGCCGCGTGCTCGCAATGCGGCCGCGGATTTCGAGCAGGCGTTCCGGCGACGAACTCAGCAGCGCGAAGCCGGGCAACGCAGCGATCCCGGCGAACGGCGCGGGATTGGCCGCGCGTAGCCGCCGATAGATTTCGGCAGGTGAGGCATCGTCCGCGAGCTGTGCCGTCCAGCCTCGCGACAGGTTGACCTGGTACACGTCTCCACGACCGATGGCGTCGAGCACCGACTGGACTCCATTGAGGAACGTAGCTGGCGGCTCCTCCGTGAGGTCGCCCGTCAGCAGGTCGCCGCAGGCCGGCTGCTCGACTGCTGGGCTCGCCATGTCCCGCTCCACGTCGCGACGCAGCACGGTATCGTGACCTTCCTCGGCATGGATAGAGACGGTACCGGTCAAGCGGTCGCGCACAACTGCGCCGCGCATGCGCCACGCGATCGCACGCGGATGACGCGGCAGCGCCAGGCTGAGACTCGGTTCGATTTCGCCGGCAAGTTCGTAGCCTGCATAGATGAACCAGCCGCCGCAGAAAGGAACTTCGGCAGTTGCCGTGCGGCCGGCCGATGCGTCACGCCACCAGGCGTCCAGAGCATCGAGAAACCGCCCGCCCGTGGGCGACGACCGACCTTCGAGTCGACCGTCCGGGCGCGCGACCAGGCACTCGTCCGGCAGGCACAGCAATACGTCGTAACGGCTGAGAGGCGTGTCGCCGCCGACGCTCTCGAACAGCACCGGGTAGCGGCCGGGGAATCGTGCGTGCAACCCGAGCAATGCGTCCCCGGGCCAGGCTGCCCGTTCGGTCACTGAGGGGCGCGGAAGATCAGACTGCCGTTGGTTCCGCCGAAGCCGAATGAATTCGACAACGCCAACTTGAGCGGCATGCGACGCGCACTGCCTGGGACATAGTCGAGATCGCAGGCGGGGTCGGGGTTTTCGAGGTTTATCGTCGGCGGCGCGATGCCGTCGCGGATGGCAAGGATCGTGAAGATGGCTTCCACGGCGCCTGCAGCACCGAGCAGGTGCCCGGTCATGGACTTGGTCGAACTGACGGCGATGCCGGCCGCTGCGTCACCGAAAGCGCGCTTGATCGCGATTGTCTCGGCCAGGTCGCCCAGCTCGGTCGAAGTGGCATGCGCATTGATGTACTGCACGTCCCCGGGGTTCACGCCCGCGTCGCGAACCGCATTGACCATCGCCAGGCGAGCGCCCTCGCCGTCTTCCGGCGGTGACGTGATGTGGAAAGCATCGCCGCTCATGCCGAAGCCGGCGAATTCCGCGTAGATGCGCGCGCCGCGTGCTCGTGCGTGCTCGTATTCCTCGAGCACGACCGCACCAGCACCCTCGGACATCACGAAACCATCGCGGTCCCGGTCCCAGGGGCGGCTGGCGCGCGTGGGCTCGTCGTTGCGGGTCGAAAGTGCGCGGGCCTGGCCGAAACTGCCCAGGCCCAGCGGCGTGAAGGCCGCCTCGGCGCCACCGGCAACCATGACGTCGGCGTCGCCGTACTGGATCAACCGCGCGGCGATGCCAATGGAGTGCGTGGACGTCGTGCACGCAGTGACCAGCGAAATGTTCGGCCCTTTCATGCCGAAGTGGATCGATACCTGCCCGGCGGCTGCGTTGATGATGCTGCCCGGTATGAAGAATGGCGAGATCTTGCGCGGCGACCGCGACTCGAGCCACTTGGCCGTCGTATCCTCGATGGTGCTGAGGCCACCGATCCCGGCTCCCAGTGCGACGCCGATTCGAGGCGCATTCGCCTCGGTCACTTCGACACCCGAGTCCGTCACCGCCTGCACGGAAGCAGCAAACCCGTAGGGCACGAACGGATCGAATTTCCGCACGTCCTTCGACGACATGTAGTCCTCGGCATTGAAGCCGACGACTTCGCCGCCGATGTGGACCGGGAACGAGGTGGTGTCCAGCCTGGTCAGCGTGCCGATGCCGCTGCGGCCGTTGCACACGCCATCCCAGGCGGATGCCACTGTGCTGCCGAGCGGTGAAACGATGCCGAGGCCGGTGACGACGACTCTACGCTTGGACAAAGGCGGCGTCCCCCCGTCGGGCAGGTGGTTGCCTCAACCGCCGTCCGTGGCGGTCGGGCCGATCGCAGCTCAGGCCTGGCTGCGTCGTTCGTTGATGTAGTCGATTGCCTGCTGGACGGTCGTGATCTTCTCGGCGTCCTCATCAGGAATCTCGGTCTCGAACTCTTCCTCGAGCGCCATCACGAGTTCGACCGTGTCGAGCGAGTCTGCGCCGAGGTCGTCTACGAAGGACGAATCGTTGTTGACCTCTTCTTCCTTCACCCCCAGCTGTTCGGCAACAATCGCCTTGACCCGCTGTTCAATGGTGCTCATTTTCTTCGGAGTCCTCTGTGGGAAACGGTGCCAGCCGGCATCGCCCTGTGGCTGCCCGGCATGGGTCGCGTATTCTAAGTTAAGGGTCGTATGCGGTCCAATTTGAACTAAAACAACAATTAAATCATATACATACCGCCGTTTACATGGAGGGTCTCCCCCGTCACGTAGCCTGCTTGCGGTGAGGAAAGGAATGCGACGGCGTGTGCAATGTCATCCGGGGATCCAAGCCGCCCGAGTGGCACCTGGTCGAGCAGCGACTTGCGGGCCTGCTCGTTCAGGGCGTTGGTCATGTCGGTGACGATGAAACCCGGGGCCACCACGTTGACCGTAATGCCGCGGGAGCCAACCTCCCTGGCGAGGCTCTTGCTGAAGCCGATCAGCCCGGCTTTGGCGGCCGCGTAATTGCACTGGCCGGCATTGCCCATGACGGCGACCACGGAAGCGATATTGACGATGCGGCCGCGCCGCGCCTTCATCATTCCGCGCATGACGGCTTTGCACGTCCTGTAGACGGCCGTGAGGTCGGTATCGATCACCGATTGCCAGTCCTCCGAGCTCATGCGCATCAGCAGGCCATCGCGCGTCACGCCGGCGTTGTTGACCAGAATCGAAGGCGTGCCTTCGCGGGCCTCGATGGCCTTCAAGCAGTTTTCAACCGACTCGGCGCTGGACACGTCGAGGACCACGCCGCGCCCGCGCAACGCAGCCCCGGCAAGTGCTTCGTCGATCGCTGCCGCTCCCGCTTCCGTCGTGGCGGTGCCTATTACGTTCGCACCTCGACGGCCCAGTTCAAGGGCAATTGCGCGGCCGATTCCGCGGGATGCGCCGGTCACCAGCGCCAGGTCGTTGTCGAGCATCGCTTCATTCCCCCACGGCTGCCAGCGCCGTTGCCAGAGTATCCGGATCGTCGATCGCGAGCAGTTTCAGGTCGGCCCGACGCTCGACCCGCTTGTTGAGCGACGTCAGCACTTTTCCGGGACCGCACTCGATCAGCGTCGTGGCGCCGGCGGCCAGCATGGCGCGGACTGTGTCCGCCCAGCGTACCGGCTTGAACAGTTGTTCCCGCAGCGCGAGGCGTATGCCATCAGGAGTTTCATGGCGCTGCACGTCTACCGTGTACACGTCTCCCACGTTCGGCATGCGCAGCTCGACATCGACCAGCCGCGCGGCGAGTTCGTCGGCCGCACCGATCATCAGGCTGCTGTGGGACGGAACGCTGACAGGGAGGGCGACGGCACGCTTTGCGCCATGGGTCCTGGCCACCTCGATCGCGCGCGACACCGCCGAAGCGTGGCCGGCGATGACCACCTGCCCTGGTGCATTGAAATTGACCGGCTCCACGACCTCGCCGTCCGCTGCTTCGCGGCATGCGGCGGCAACTTCCTCATCGGCAAGCCCAAGGACGGCCGCCATCGCGCCGGTTCCCAGCGGCACGGCGCGCTGCATGGCCTGGCCCCTGAACCTCACAAGGTCGACGGCGGTGCGGAAATCGAGTGCGTCCGAGCAGACCAGCGCCGTGTACTCGCCGAGGCTGTGCCCCGCCATCGCCGATGGCATCGGCCCCCTGCGGCCGCGCCACGCGCGCCAGGTGGCGACTCCGGCCGCCAGCATGGCCGGCTGGGTGCGTTCGGTGGCTCCCAGTTCCGACTCGGGACCCTGCTGGCACAGGGCCCAGAGGTCGTAGCCCAGGACCTCGGAGGCCTCGGCGAAAGTCTGCAGCACCACCGGCTCGGCCGCTGCGAGTGCCGCGAGCATCCCGACCGACTGCGAACCCTGGCCCGGAAATACGAATGCCAGCGACATGAATCCCCCAGTGCGCGGGCCGCAGCTTGCGGCTGACAGATTATAGCTATGTGCCGCTGCGGCGCCGCCTGCGCAGCAACCACAGGGCCGCTGCCGTTCCGCCGAGTGCGCCGAGGCTATGCGCCTCTACCACTACCGGCAATGCCAGCGTCGCGCTGGTAAAGGGCAGCGGGCCCTCGAAGTGCTCCCAGGCGAGCTTGGCCGTGAACGCCAGTGCCACGCCGACCGTGATCGGGTCGCGCGCCCTGCCCAGCCACGCGACCAGGCCCGCCGCCATGCAACCGTGCAGTACGCCCGAGAATCCCACGTACCACTCGAGTTGCGGCAGGAAGAGAATGAAACCAAGATCGATCGCGACGGTCGAAGCAAGCATGATGAGACACCAGCCTCGGCGGCTGTACTCGGCCGCGAACAGCCACCATACCAGTGCCGCGCCGGCAAGATTCCATGCCAGGTGAGCTGCATCCGCGTGCACCAGGTGCCCGCTCACCAGGCGCCAGGCCTGCCCCCCCAGGATGGCGGCGCGTTCGTAGCGCAGCCATGCCGTCACACCCGGGCCGGCCAGCCACAGCGCGACGAGCAGCGCGGCAAAGCCGGCAGCCGTGCGCCAGTTCGCATCGTGAGATATCGGAATACGCGCGCTCACGCTCAACCGGGGGTCCGGTGCCACCATTTGCTATGATTCCACGACTCTACAGCCACAGGCATGATCACGCGATGAACTTCCCGCCAGCTACCCGTTCGCCGGGCACTTGCCGAATCCGAAGACTGCGCTCATGGAACTCAGGATTCACGCTAATCGAGATCATGGTCGTCGTAGTGATCCTCGGAATCCTTGCGGCGCTGGTGGCGCCCAACGTGATCCGCCGCATCGACGATGCGCGCGTCACCAAGGCCCGTCAGGACGTCCGCGCCTACGAGACGGCGCTCAACCTCTATCGCATGGACAACTTCCGCTACCCCACGACCGAACAGGGACTCGAGGCGCTGGTCAAGCGTCCGGTCGACCCCAATATCCGCAACTGGAAGGAAGGCGGTTACATCGACGGTCTCAAGAAGGATCCATGGGGCAATGACTACAACTATCTCGCCCCGGGCTCCCACGGTGACTATGACCTCTACACCCTTGGCGCCGACGGCCAACCGGGTGGCGAGGGCCAAGATGCCGACATCGGTAGCTGGAACATCGAATAGTCGTTCCCGGCTAGCGCGCGCCGGCTCCCGTGCCTCGGGCTTCACGCTGCTCGAGGTGCTGGTCGTCGTCGTCATCATCGGCATCATCTCCAGCATGGCGGTCGTCTCCATAAAGGTGCTTGGAGGCGACCATGAGATGGACCAGGAGGCTGCACGCCTCGCCGCGGTGATCGGCCAGGCGCGCGAAGAAGCGATGCTGCAGGGACGCGACCTTGGCCTGCGCCTCGATGCGCAGGGCTACGACTTCCTTCGTTACGACACGCGCAGTGAACGCTGGGTCGCCGTGACGGGAGATCCGCTGCTGCGCGAGCGTACGATGCCTGAAGGTGTCGGCATGGCGTTGCTGCTCGAGTCGCGCGACGTGCTGCTGAAAGCGCGCGCGACGCAGGTCGAAGGACAGGCGCTTTCTCCGCAGATCGTCGTGCAGGCATCGGGTGACCTGGTGCCGTTCGAGATCCGGCTCAGGCGCGACGGGACGGACGAAGTACGCCGGGTCACCGGCGCCGTGGACGGAAAACTCACTGCGGGCAAGGTTGATGACTCGACCACCCGCTGACCTTCGCCCGCGCGTCGCACGGTCGGCGTCGGGATTCACGCTGATCGAGGTGCTTGCGGCGCTAGTCATCGTCGCGCTCGGAATGCTGGGCGCCATCGAGGCTGTGTCGCAGCAGGCGCGCAACGGAGCCTACCTGCGCGAAAAGACCATTGCGCACTGGGTCGCGATGAATGTCGTGACCGAGCAACGGCTCCAGCCCGCGCCGCCGCCGGTCGCGGAGTCATCGGATGAAGTGGAGTTCGCAGGCCAGCGCTGGCGCTGGACGATGAGCGTGACGCAAACCCAGGTTCAGAGCCTGCGGCGCATGGACGTCACGGTGCGACCCGCCGACTCCAGGGACGATGTCGTGCTGGCGTCGGTGACCGGCTTCTACGGCAGTGCGGTCGGGCCGGCCGGTGGCGGCACGATCGCCTGGAACGGCGCTGGAAGCGGTTCGCCGGGTGAGGACGGCGATGCGGCCGAGGGTGACGAAAAGGGCAGCGGGAAAAAACGACCGGTGCGGCCGCCGGGCGAAAATCCACAACCCATCGATCCGCCGGACGGCGAAGAATGAGCACGCCGCGCAGGAACGCCGGATTCACGCTGCTCGAGCTGCTGGTCGCGGTCGCGATCTTCTCGGTCGTCGGGGTACTGGCACTCAGCGGCTACACGCAGTTGCAGCGACAAAGTGAATATGCCGAGCAGCGGCTCGATCGTACGCGACAGGTGCAGCGTGCGTTTCAGACGCTCGCACAGGACCTCGAGCAGGTTGAGCCTCGCCCGATCCGGGAGCCGATAGGTGACGCACAGATGCCTGCGCTGATGCTCGGCGTCACCACCGAATATCGCCTGCAGCTGAGCCGCTCGGGCTGGAGCAATACCGCCGGGCTGCCGCGCTCGACCGTGCAGCGCGTTGGCTACAGGGTGGAAAACCAGGAACTGTGGCGCGACCATTGGCCGGTGCTCGACCGCACGCTCACTGTCGAGCCGGTTCGCGAGCTGATGCTGACGGGCGTCAGGTCGATCACGTTCCGTGCGATGGATGGCAGCCGGACATGGGTCGACAGCTGGCCCGAGACGCAGACGATCGACCTCGCGGAGGTCCGCCGGCGCCCGGCCGCCGTGGAAGTCACGATCGAGCTCGAGGACTGGGGCACGATCCGCCGGGTCATAGAGGTGCCCGGATGAGCACTGCCAACCGCTTCGGGACGCGCAGGGCTCAGCGCGGCGTCGCGCTCATCACGGCAGTGCTGATCGTCGCGCTCGCGACGATACTTGCCGTCAACGTCATTTACCGCGGCATGCTCGACCAGCGGCGCGCCGGCACGCTGTTCGCGCTCGACCAGGCATTCGAGATCGCGCTGGGCGCCGAGGCCTGGGCCGCCGAAGTCCTGCAGCGCGACGAGCAGGATTCGCAGGGCGACAACCTCACGGAGAACTGGGCGAAGCCGCTGCCGCCGCTGCCGATCGAAGGCGGTGCGGTTGCGGGCCGGCTCGAGGACCTGCAGGGCCGTTTCAACCTGAACAACCTGGTATTCGCCGACGGCACGACGAACCCGGATGCCGTCCTGCAGCTCGCGCGCATACTGGCCTGGCTGGACCTGGAGCCGGCCTGGGCGTCGACGATGGCCGATTGGATCGACGAGGACACGCAGCCCGGATTTCCGGACGGGGCCGAGGACAGCGTTTATACGGGGCAAACCCCCGCCTATCTCACCGCTAACATGCCGATCACGCGCGCGAGCGAACTACTGTCGTTGCCGGGATTCGGCGCCGAGCGATACGCGAAACTCAAGCCCTACGTGACAGCACTCCCGGTCGGCACCAAGCTCAACGTGTGCACGGCGCCGGGCATCGTCATCGACGCGCTGATCGAGAACGTGCGCCAATTCGGACTCGATCCCGAAGACCTCGCCAAGCGCCGGGAGAATGGCTGCTTCCCCAGCGTGGACGACCTTCGCGCATCATTCGGCAACGAGGAATTCGACAAGGTCAAGGACACCATCGGCGAATCGAGCAATTACTTTGGCGCGACAGTATGGGTCACTATTGGCACCACCGATTTCACGCTGTACAGTCTCCTCGTGCGTGGCCAGGGAGGACTTGTGCGTCCCCAGTTGCGTAGTTTCGGAACCGAATGATCATCCCGAGGCCCGATGTCTGAGACGCTGGTGATTCGCCTGCGCGCCGCCGAAGGGGCGCAGTCTTCGTGGCTGATCGTCGATGCGAACGGCGCGCGGTCTGGCCCGGTCCAGACAGGTCCGCTGGCCGACGCACTGGGCCTCGCGCATCAGCGTGCAGTGGTGCTGCTGCTGCCCGGTAGCGAGGTGACGCTGGCGGAGCCGGAACTGCCCCTGCGCGGTGGCGCCCGCCTTGCGCAGGCGGTTCCATTCGCACTCGAAGAACAACTGGCGTCCGACGTCGACGGGCTGCATTTCGCAATTGGAGCCAGGGCCACCGGCGCTGCGGCCACGCCGGTCGCTGTCGTGTCGCGCAGCCAGATGGACCGCTGGATCGAGGCATGCGAGTCCGCGGGCATCCATCCGGACGCCGCGTACGCCGACACGGCCGTGGTCCCCTCGACCCCGGGCGGCACCACCGTCCTGTTCGACGGCGAGACTCTCCACGTCCGACGCGAGGGCTCGATGCCGTTTGCGCTGGACGCCGAGCCGCTGGCGGACTCAATCGCGCTGGCGGTTGACGGCGCGGGAAGCACCGCCGGACACATCGCGTTTTACGCCGCACCGACCGATTACGAGCAGCATCGCGAAACCATCGAGTCATTGCGCGAGCACACTTCCACGCTGCAGGTGAAGCTGCTGCCCGATGGTCCACTGCCACTGCTGGCCGCCCAGTGCGTCAATGCCACGGCCGTAAACCTGCTGCAGGGGCCGTATGCGGCACGCTCGTCGCTGGGAGTGGGATTCCGCCGCTGGCGATTGCCCGCTGCGCTTGCAGCCGCCACGGCTCTGTTGTTCGTGACCGTGCAGGGTCTGTCCGCGTGGCAACTCTGGCAGACCGAGAAGAAGCTCGATGCGCAGATCGCGCAGGTATTCGCACAGGCGCTGCCGGGTCAGAAGGTGGTCGACCCCCGCGCACAGATGGAAGGCCTGCTGGGCGGAGGCGGCGGCAGCAGCGCATTGCTGCCGGCGCTGTCGGCGCTGTCCCGCGCGCTGGCAGGCGCCCCGCAGGCGCGTGTCGAGTCCATCAGCTGCAGAGGAGAGGTCGTCGACCTGCGACTGATGGCACCGTCTGTTGAAGCCCTGGACGGCCTGAAGCAGGCGATGAGCGCCGGCGGCCTGAGCGCCGAACTTCAGTCTGCTACGCCGCGCGGTGAGATGGTCGAAGGCAGGCTCGTGGTCAGGTTGGGTCAGTCATGAACGTCCGACAGTGGCTTGCGAATCTCGCGCCGCGCGAACGAAAACTGGTCTACGGGGCGGCTGCGCTGGTCGGAATCCTGGTTCTTTACGCTGGCGTCGCGCTGCCGATCGAGCACATGCGAGCGAAGCAGGCGGCACGCGTAGAGCGCAAGGCTGCAGACCTCGCCTGGATGCAGCAGGCTGCGCCGCGGGTTTCGGCGATGGCCGCGACCGGTGGCGCCGGTACGAAAGAGTCGCTGGTGGTGCTCGTCGACCGAACGGGACGTCAGTCCGGCCTGGGCGGCACCATCCGCGACCAGAGCCCGAACGGCCAGAATGGATTGCGGCTGCGTCTCGAGGGCGCGCCATTCGACGTAATGATCACCTGGCTGGCAAGCCTCCAGCTCGGGTTCGGCATCAGCGTTTCCGACGCAACCATCGATACCGGCTCCGCCCCGGGGCTGGTCAACGCTAGTATCACGCTCACGCATGGCGCTGCCGCCGCGCCGTGACGCCAGGGCGCGCGGCGAGCCGGGCGTCGCGAAGAGGAATCGACGGCTCGCGCTGGTCGGTGTCGTCGCCCTCGCCTGCTTCGCCGTAACCACTTTACCTGCCAGCCTTGCCGGGAGAGCATTCGAGCGCGTTGGCCTGTCTGCCACCGGATATTCCGGAACGATCTGGTCGGGTGCCGTGTCCAGCGTTACCTGGCAGGGGGCATCACTGGGCCAGTTTCGCTGGCACCTGCGCCCGCTCGCGTTGCTGCGTGCCCGAGGGGCCGCCGATGTCTCAGTCGTGCGTGCCGACGGAACGGCCAGCGCCCAGGTTGCCGCGGCGCCGCATGGAACACTGGACTTCTCCGACCTGCGGTTCGACCTTCCGATCGAGTTTTTCGCGGAGATCCCAGGTGCCATGGCGCGCGGCTGGCACGGCAGGGTGAGTGGCGAGTTCGCGAAGCTCAGACTGGAGTCGGGCTGGCCGGTATCAGCCTCGGGCACGCTGCAGCTTTCCGATGTGGTCATGCCCCAGCTGGGCGCCGACAGCATCGGCAGCTTCCGAATCGTGATCCCCGATCCGCAGGCGGCGCCGTCAGAATCGGCCGGCGTAACGGCACGCGTGACCGATACGAACGGTCCGATATCGGTCGACGCTTCGTTGACACTCGCCGCGGGGCGCAGTTTCCTGCTCGAAGGCATGGTAGCGGCTCGGGACGGTGCTCCGACCAACCTGGTACGCTCGCTGGAATATCTCGGCCCGGTGGACGCGAGTGGCCGGCGACCGTTCGGCGTGAGCGGGACGCTCTAGGACCAATCCCGCCAGGCCGACAGCAGCGGGAAATACAGCCCCAGTCGCACCGGCTCCGGACCGAGCTGCCGCACCAGCGCAGCGTAGCGCTCGAGTTGAGGAGAGTATCGCTGCTGCTCGCGGTCGAGGAACGTCTCCAGTCCAGCGCCCTCGTGGCTGCTCGTCTTGTAGTCCACGATCCATCGGGTGCCCTGCTCATCAACGAAGGTTCGGTCGATCACCACCGACACCACCTCGCCGTGTACCTGCCCGGTCAGGGCCAGTTCGCCGTCCGCGGATGCATGGCGTGGATCGAGCAGCCAGCGCCCGCGGTCGTCGGCGAGCGTGCGTTGCACGGCCGTCACGACCCGGTCGACCGCCTCCGCGCGCCGGTCCGCCGGCACTCCGAGTTCTGCAAGCTCGTCTCGATAGCGACGCATGGTCACCTGCCCCGCCGCACCGGCTGCGGATCCAGGCTCGCCTCGTGACATGCGCAGCAGTTCCCGGTGCACGACCGTCCCAACGTGGCGCGCAGTCTCCGAGGCCCAGTCGAATTCGACCTGCGGCTCGACAGGCGACCGCGGCCGGCTGGAGGAATCGATGCGAGGCGACTGCAGCGGCGGCATGCGCCAGGCGGTCGGCAGGCGCCTGAGCAGCGGGTCGCGTGGAATGTCTGGAGCCGGCTCGCCTTCGATCGCCCCGGCGTCCGTCAGCCTGGACTGGAAGTCTGCCTCGACCACCGGCCACAGAATTCCAAGTGCAACCGCCGGCGAGGGCCTCACGATCGTCGGCCCGCCGCCGTCCCCGTCCTTCAGCGCGCAGCTGCCGAACAGGTGCAGTCGACGCCTCGCGCGCGTCGCGGCGACGTAGAGCAGCCGCCGCTTTTCCTGCGCGAGTTTTTCACCTTCGATGCCCTCGAGCCATCGATAGAGCCTGTTCGGGTCGTCGCCGGTGCCGGCGACCGGGGCGACGACGAGGTCGCGGCTGCCGGCCCCGGGCAAGCGTGCCCATTGCAGCAGACGCTTGTCGTCGGCGCGGGATCGGCGCTCGAGACCCGGCACGATGACCGTGTCGAACTCGAGCCCCTTGGCCTTGTGCACGGTGAGCAGATGCACGCGGATCGCCGTATCTGGTCGCGAAGGCGCGTAGAGCTTCTCCAGGGCCTCGGCGAGCTTCGCGAGATCCACATTGCCCCGCGCGCGCTGCTCCAGTTCCGCCAGTTCATCGAAATATGCCTGTGCTTCGTCGAGTTCGCGCAATGACCCGGCCGTGGCAGGGCCGCCCAGCGCAAGCCAGGCGCGCTCGACAGCGTCTCGTAGCCCGAACCGCCGCAGCTCGACTGGCGCAGCCTCGAGCACCTGCCAGAGCCTGTCCAGCCTCTTGCGGGCCTCGGAACCGAGCCGTTGATGCCGTTCGTCATCCTGGAGCAGTTGCGGCAGCGTCGCGCTGCGTTGGTCACCGCAGAGCGCGTGCAGTTCAGCGAGCATGAGGCCGCACCACGGTGCGCGCAGCACGGTGAGCCATGCGGGACGATCGGCCGGGTGTGCGATGGCGCGCGTGAGCGCGAGCAGGTCGAGAACGACCGGCCTCTCGCCGAGCGGGTCGATATCCGTGGCCTGGAACGGCACTCCCCTGCGAGCCAGTTCGCCCACGATGTTGAGCAGGTGGCTGCGACCCTGCACCAGTATCGCGATGTCGGCCTCGTGATCCTCTGCAAGCCTCTGCTCGACCACGCCGACGACTGAGCGCGCCTCGAAAATCCTGCTGCGACGGAACAGTGGATGCACGTGCACGCTGCCGTCGTCGCCGGCGTCCAACGCCGCGGCGCTCGCCGAGTGGGTCACCGCGCCGGTCAGCTCGTCATCCCGCGCCGGCAGGACCTCTGAGAAACAGCGATTCACCCATTCGACCAGCGGCCCGGTCGAACGATAATTTATCGCCAGCGAAAGCGGCTCCAGCTCGAGATCGCCGAGGCCGCGTCCGCGCACGTCGAGGAACAGGCCGACCTCCGCATTGCGAAACCGGTAAATGGACTGCATCGGGTCGCCGACCAGGAACAGGGTGCGGCCATCGTCTCGTTGCCAGCCGGTGGTGAGTTTACCGAGCAGGCTGACCTGCGACTCCGACGTGTCCTGGAACTCGTCGACCAGCACGTGCTGCAACGTGGCGTCTAGCGCGAGTGCAGTGTCGGTGGGCTCATCCTCGCTGCCCAGTGCCTGCAAAGCGGCCGCGGCGATGCGCGCATGGTCGGCAAGCCGCCTCTCGGAGAACACCACTTCCAGTTCGGCCGCCGCCAGTCGCAGCACCACCAGCTGTGCCCGCAGCACATGCCACTCGTCTGCGGTGTAGCGAGGCTCGGGCAGCCGGCGTACTGCCTCGAGCCGCGCTGTCAACTGTTCAAGTGGTGCGAGCGCGGATGTCACTGCCTGCGCGCGCTGCTTGAGCGGCGCGCCAGGTTTCCCGGGCTGAAAGCCAACCCTGTAGTCGAAACTCCTGCGCGGTGTGCCGCCAGCCGTGAGCAGCAGGGCTGCGAGACCCAGCCAGTGTTGACGATCCGCAAGCGCACCCCGTGGCATTTCGCTGTGCCCCGCCCAGGCGCTGATGGGCGATTCGTTACCGGTCGTCACCAGTGTCTTTGCTGCTTCGCGCGCCACCGCTGCGGCATCGGCCAGCAGGTCCTGCGGAAAATCGCGCGCAAGTCCCACCAGGTGAGCTTCGACGAGTCCGGCGCGCGCGTGTTCGAGCCTGGCCCGGAGATCTGCATCGGCGCCCCCAGCCCCGGTTACCTCGGGAAGGACCGGGCCCCAGGCATCGCGGCGCGCCAGCATTTCGATCACCAGGCCCACAAACCGCGGTACGCGGTTGTCGACGTGCTCGAGCAGGGTCGCGACCGAACGCGCGTGCAGGTCGTCGCCGCCCGGCAGGTGTTCGAGCAGGCGTTCGGCGGCCTTGCGGTAGAGTTCCCGGGCATCGTCCTCCACCGCGAGATCCGCACCGAGTCCCGACAGAACGGGTAAACGGCGGGCGAGACCGAAATTGAGCGCATCGATAGTCTGTATTCGCAGGCGCGCGGGGTTGCCGAGCAGGTCCCAGCCCAGCTGCATGTCGATGTCGAGTGCCTTCCGCGCGAGTTCCAGCGTCCGCAAGTGCGGCAGCCGGCCGCCGGCTGATGACGGATCCGCCGCAGCGCGCAACGCCCTCAGGATGCGGTCGCGCATCTCAGCGGCCGCCTTGCGCGTGAACGTGATCGCCAGCACCGATTCCGGCGCCCGGACCGTCGTGAGCAGCGCGAGAAAGCGGCGGATCAGCAATTCTGTCTTGCCCGACCCCGCTGGCGCCTGCACGATGAAGCTGCGAGTCACGTCGAGCGCACGCTCACGAGCCACTTCATCGGAGCGCATGAGGTCAGTCATCGCCCGACTCCAGCGTCGCAGCGCCGAGCCGCGTTTCGCCAATGCGACACAGCATGCCCAGCTGGCAATAACGGCATGCCCTCACAGGGTCCGGCGCAAGGCGTGCGTCGCCCGACGCATATTCGCGCGCGATCGACGTCAGGCGCCTGCGCCATGCGCCGAGGAGTTCCTCCCACGACGAATGCTCTTCCGGCCAGCCACGGGATCCGCGCGTGGTGAGGCCGGAAAATGTCGTGGATTCGCGCGCGACGCCGCTGTAGCCGGTATCCCCGGTGCGGACGCGGCCGAATGCAACAACCGATACCCGCTCGGCACCGACGGCTTCGGCGTAGAGCGGTAACTGCGGAAGCCGTGGCCGTTCGCCGAACCATGCCTGCGGCTCGGCATCTGCGCCCGTCTTGTAGTCGATGACCGCGAGGCTGGAGTCGTCCAGCCGGTCGATTCGGTCGATCCGCAGCCGCAGCGTCAGCCCTCCGATGGCGATTGAATGCTCTTTCTCGACCGACTCCACCTCGAATGGGGGTCGCGCCGCGTCACTTGCAAGCAGGTCGGTCACGCGAGCCAGTAGCCACTCGATCTCGATCTCCAGCAGCCGCCGCATGAATCCCTGCGCGGAGCACAGCGCGGGAGCTGCTTCGGCTTCGACCGCCCTCCGAATCGTATTCCGTAACTCGTCACGCGAGAGCGCATGCAACGCTTGCTGCGTGCGCAATTCGCTCCACAGTCGAGCGAGCACCGTGTGGACGAGTTCGCCGCGCTCCGATGCAGCGACGCCGAGTTCGGGATCCTCGAGCGGACGCGCCCCGAGCCTGAACTCGGCCTGCGCGCGAAACGGGCAAGCGGCCTGGACTTCGAGCAGCTTGGCGCCGCCTCGCAGTGACTCCTCCGGTTCGACCACCGGCATCGAGCCGTCGATCAGTTCCTCGAGTGCTGGTCGTGCCACGAAAATCGCGGTCGCCGCTGCAGGTCCATTCCAGCAACCCGGCAACTCGCCGCGCGGAATGCCGGCCAGCAGCGCGCTCGGCAGCAACGGCGCATCGGCATCGAAACTGGGAACGCTCAGGATCACCTCGTCCGCGCTGCGACACAGGCGCTCGAACAGCCTCTTCGCATCGGCCGCGGCAATCTCGGCGGCAGCTCCCGGCATCTGCTGCGTCTTCTGCCATTCGCGCGGCAGGAATGGGTCGGGAAACATCGGCGCAGGCCAGCGCGCCGAGTCGAGCCCGCAGACCCACAACGCGTCGAAACTCATGCCGGCGCAGGTTGCCGGGTCGACGACGGTCAGCCCTGCACGCAGTTCCTGGGGTTCGAAGAGCACGCCGTCGGCAAGGTCGCGAAGAAGTGCGGCAGCTTCGACCGCAGTCATCTGCCCGACGCAGTCGTCGTTGGCACCGAATTCCGCGAGCAGTCTCTCGCAGCGCTGGCGGGCCTGGTACTCGTCGCCGTCGAGGCCCTCGCCCGGCCACTGCGCAGTGGCCAGCAACTGGTGCCACAGCTGCGACCAGCGGCTCGGCAGCGCGCGACGCGGCCACTGCCCGGCCAGCGCAAGCCCCGAGCGCAGTGCGCGCTCGAGTACGGGGCAGTCTCTCTCGCCCGCCAGGCGTGCGAGCTTCGCGAGGTCCAGTCCGGGGCCTTCGTAGCCGCGGATGTGCGCGTCCAGGCTTGCACGGGCGTCGGCTTCGCCGCCTGCCGCGAGAAACGGGTTCAACAGAAGCCTGCCCGCGGCAGCCAGGTCCACCTCGCCGGAGAACCCGCCGATGTACTCGAGTGCCGCGACAGCGACAGGTTGTGCGGAGAGGGCTCGCGCTGCGGCGAGTTCGAAGCCACGAGACTCCGGGGCTGGGCCGAGCGCCAGCGTTGCGGCCGGCACCAGCACCCGCTCGACGCACCTCCTCACCTCGTCACGTCGGGTGGCAAGATCCGGTACCACGATCGCCAGCCTCGCCTGTGGATCGCGATCCAGCCGCCCGGCAGCCCAGCGTGCGGCGGAATCGATTTCCACGCTGCGATCCCGGCACTCGGCCCAGCACACCGATCCGTGCCGGTCAGCCGGCGGCCGCTGGGTGACCTTCCAGCCGGACTGAGCCAGTCGATCGAGCAGCGAGCGCTGCGCCGGTGTCAGTTGATCGAATCCGGCCAGTTCCAGGTGCCCGGCACCAGCGGTCGCTCCCAGACGTGCCGTCGCCAGCGACTCGTCTACCCAGTCGTGCTCGTGCAGCCAGTCGGCGAACTCCCGGGCCCAGCGCGCGAACGCGCTGGATTCGGGGCGGTCTTCAGTACCGAGTGCACGCTCGGGAATCTCCCATGCGTGCATGCGCCGCCAGGACTCGTGGGCGGTCCAGCCGAGCCTTCCGGGCGAAACGAGGCGATCTGCAACAGGATCGCGGAGCACCGCTCGCTCCCAGACCAGGCGCGCAGCGCCCTCAGGCAACCAACGACCGGACATTCGTCCGGACTGCCGCTCTTCTTCGAACAATCGCTGCACAAGGTCGGACCAGGCGACCACGTCCGCGGTGCGCCATACTTTGAGTCCTTGTCGCAGGCATTCCTCATCGACGTGCAGCCTGAGCCAGTGGGCCAGGCGCCGCGTCGGCGTGACAATCGTCACTCCAGGTCGCAGGCTGCCCGTTTCCACTTCTTTTTAAAACAGTATCTTAGGTAAGTTTATTAATCTTATTTCAAGCACTGGCCGTGGCATCCACCACACGCAGCGCCGGATTGGGCCGGGTCGCGGGTGACTCCCCGACCGCGTAGTTCCCCAGCAATTCCTCCATGCGCCCGAATACGTCCGAAATCATCCGCGGCTCCGGCAGGTTGGTGACCCGGAAGTGATTGCCGTAGGGGACGTTGAAGCTCGATCCAGGTGCCACCAGCACGTGCTTGTACTCGAGCAGGTCCAGCGCGAACTGCTGGTCGTCGAACGCCGGCAGGCTGTCGGTGCGAACCCCAACGAATGCGTACATCGCACCCTTGGGCGGCGTCAGGTAAAGGAAGCGGCTGGCCTTGACCGCGTCGACGATCGCCTTGCGCGATTCATACAGGCGACCGCCCGGAGCCACCAGTTCCTTGATGCTCTGGTAGCCGCCGAGCGCCGTCTGCACCGCCCACTGGCCCGGCACGTTGCTGCAGAGCCGCAGCGAGGACAGCAGTTCCAGCGCAGACAGGTACTCACGCGAGTGCTCCACGTCACCCGAGAATACCGCCCAGCCCACACGGTAGCCGCAGGCGCGATACACCTTGGACAGCCCGCAAAGCGTGCCGCAAAGGGTCTGCTGCACCAGTGTCGCCATCGGGACGAACTCGGCATCGTCGTAGGTCATCTGGTCGTAGATTTCGTCGGCCAGCACGACCAGGTGATGCTTCTCGGCGATGCGCGCAATGGCCTCGAGCACCGCACGCGGGTACACGGCTCCAGTCGGGTTGTTGGGATTGATCACGACGATGGCGCGCGTGCGCTTCGTGATCAGCGACTCGATCTCCTCGGGGTCGGGAACGAAGCCTCGCTCGGGCCGGCAGGGATAGTGCACGGCGCGACCTCGGTTCAGGTTCACGGCGGCTGTCCACAACGGGTAATCCGGGCTGGGAACCAGTACCTCCTCGTCCGCCGCGAGCAACGCACGCAGTGTCAGGTCGATCAACTCGCTTACGCCGTTGCCGATGAACACGTCGTCGGCGCTCACGCCACGCACGCCTCGTTCCTGCTGCTGCATCACCACGGCTTCCCTGGCCGGGAAGATGCCCTTCTGGTGGCAATAGCCCTCCGCGGCGCGCAGGTTCTCGATCATCGCGAGCCGCATCGTCTCCGGTGTGCGGAATCCGAATGCACCCGGGTTACCGATATTGAGCGACACGATGTCGTAACCCAGGCGCTCCATTTCATGGGCACGTCGTGCCAGGCGCCCACGGATCTCGTAGCGCACGTTGGCGAGCCCGGGACTCGGGCGAATGGTGCGGATCGGCATGGCCTGGGCTTCCTGTTTGCGGTGCGTCAATTATGGCCCGACAGGATCGGGCTGCACAGGACGGGCTTCACGCGATGATACCGCGCTCCTTCAGCCCGGCCAGTGTATCCGGGTCGAGTCCAAGTCGATCGGCGAGGACTTCTGCGGTGTCGGCGCCGAGCGGCGGCGGCGCCCGGTCGTACGCGAGCCGAGTGCGGCCGAACAGCAGCGGATTGCGCACGCCGGGTGCAGATCCCGCTGTCGGGTGCGGCAGGTCGATCCGAAGTCCGCGGTGCCGCACCTGGGGCTCGTCAAACACCTGGGCGAGGTCGTTGATCGGACCACAGGGCACCTGCGCCGCCTTCAGCGCGGCGATCCACTGGTCGCTGCTGCGGGTAAGCAGCCGTCGCTCGAGCCGCGCCAGCAGCGTGTCCCGGTTTGCCACGCGGGCGCTGTTGGTGGCGTAGGCCGGGTCGGTGGCGAGCGCCGGCTCGCCGATCACGGCGGAGAATCGGACGAACTGCGCATCGTTGCCGACTGCCAGCATCAAATGGCCGTCGGCCGTCGCAAAGGCCTGGTAGGGCACGATGTTCGGATGCGCGGTGCCACGCCGCTGCGGCGGCACGCCGCTGACCAGGTAGTTCAGGTTCTGGTTCGCGAGCCATGCCACCTGTGTATCGAGCAGAGACAGGTCGATGTATTGCCCCTGGCCCGATGAGTGCCGCTCGTTCAATGCCGCGAGGATCCCCGTTGTGGCGTACATCCCGCACATGAGGTCGGCCACTGCGACGCCGACCTTCTGGGGACCGGCACCCGGTTGACCGTCGGGTACGCCGGTGATGCTCATGAGCCCGCCCATGCCCTGGATCATTGCGTCGTAGCCCGGTTCGGCGGCGTCAGGCCCGTCCTGTCCGAATGCGGAAATGGACAGGTACACGAGGCGCGCGTTCAGCGGCTTGAGATCCGGATACGCGAGCCCGTAACGAGCCAGGCCTCCCACCTTGAAATTCTCGACCAGCACGTCGGCTTGTGCCGCAAGCCCGCGCACCAGTTGCTGGCCTTCCGGCCGGGCCAGGTCGATGGCTACGGATCGCTTGCCGCGGTTGGTAGACAGGTAATACGCCGATTCCGCCGTTTCGCGACCCTCGGCGTCGCGCAGGTACGGCGGTCCCCACGACCGGGTATCGTCCCCGCCCCGGGGATGCTCGACCTTGATGACCTCGGCGCCGAAGTCAGCAAGCAGCTGCGTGGCCCACGGCCCCGCCAGGATACGACTCAGGTCAAGTACCAGGATTCCAGCCAGCGGCCCTGTCATTCACAGGCCCAGGAACACGATCCCGAGCCCGCACGCGCAGAGTGCCGCACCGGCGAGCGCATGCGAATAGCGTTCGGCCGATTCCAGCGGCAGGCGTTCGATGCCCTTGAGGGCCAACCAGACGACCGTGAGCATCGTTGCGACCGTTACCACACCGAATGCCAGCACCACGACCGCGAGTCCCCAGGCGCTGTGCTGGGAGGCCGGGTACATGACTAGCGGAATCAATGGTTCGCAGGGACCGAGCACGAAGATCACGAACAGGGCCCAGGGCGTGATGCTCTTCACCCGTACCGGGTCGACGTGCGGGTGCAGATGCCGGCCTTCGTGTCCATGTTCGTGGCGATGCAGTGTGCCGTCCTCGTGCCTGTGCTCATGCGTGTGCGGATGTGAACGCCATGCCTTCTTCAGGCCCCAGACCATGTACGCGAGCCCGAATCCGGCCAGCACCCAGGCAGCAGCGTCCCCTCGAATGCCCTCGAGCCATTGCAGATGAGAGAGCGAGACACCGACACCGATGCCGATGACACCGATGACGACCGAGCCCAGCACGTGCCCGGCCCCGCATAGCGCGGTGATCCAAAGCGTCCGACGTTGTGTCCAGCCGCGAGCGGCCGACATCGCGACGAACGGCAGGTAGTGGTCAGGTCCCAGCAGCGTATGGATGAAGCCGATCGACGCAGCCGTCAGGAACAGCAGTCCGATGTCGATGTTCATGGGCGCCTGTAATCCGCGTTCAACACAGGTCTGAGGAGCTAATCACACGGCCCCCGGGCCCGACAAGGCGGGTAAAGACCTAGACTCATTCAGGTAAGCACGGACAGATCCCTCCAGCGGTGACAGGCGACCGCGGCACCGCCGCCCGCAGGCTCGAGCAACGGTTGCTGGCGCCGGCAGGCGTCGGCGGCGTGCGGACAGCGTGGCTCGAATGCGCAGCCTGCCGACGGCACGGTGGACGACGGGCCCTCCCCGGCCAGTTCGACGGGCGCCGCGCGCGCTGCCACGCGCGGGTCGGGTTCCGGGATCGCGGCCAGAAGCGCACGCGTGTACGGGTGCCGAGGCGCCGCGAACAGGGTTTCGCGCGACGCCCGCTCAACCACCCGCCCCAGGTAGAGCACCACGACTTCATCGCAAAGGTGCCTGACCACGGCGAGATTGTGGCTGATGAACAGCAGGCTGATGCCTTGCCTCTGTCGGAGGCCCGCCAGCAGGTTGACGATCTGCGCCTGGACAGACACGTCGAGCGCGCTGACGGCCTCGTCGCAGATCAGCAGACGTGGATGCACGACCGTGGCCCTGGCTATTGCGACCCGTTGGCACTGCCCCCCGGAGAGTTCGTGCGGGTATCGCGACGCGAGCCCGCGGTCGAGACCAACCGACTCGAATACTGCCGTGACTCGTGCCGCTACGGTCGAGGCATCGGTCACGCCCTCCAGCGCATCGAGCGCCTCCGCTACGCTGGCACCCGCCGTCATGCGAGGATCCAGGCTCCCGAACGGATCCTGGAACACGACCTGCAACTCGCGACGCATCTGTCGCATCCGCACGCGGTCCGAGGTGTCGACCGTCCACCCGCGCCAGCGCACCGTGCCGGCGCTCGGCGCGACCAGGCCAAGCACTGCCCGCGCGAGCGTGGATTTTCCACATCCAGACTCGCCGACCACACCCAGAGAGCAGCCTTCCGCGAGCTCGATATCGACGCCGCATAGCGCATGGACCGATTCGCGCCGCGCGCGAAACAGGCCGTTGCCTGCGTATTCGACGCGCAGCCCGCTCACCTCGAGCAGCAGCTCGCTCATGCCGTCCACCCGCCGGGCAAAGGGGCATGGCAGGCCGCGGCTCGACCGCCGATCCATTCGAGGCGGGGCTCCGATTCGCGGCAGCGCTCGCGCGCGAATGCACAGCGAGGCGCAAACCGGCAGCCGCCCAGCAGGTCCTGGGGGCGCGGTGGCTGCCCCTCGATGTACGGCAGGCTGGCGCCCGGTTGCGTGTCGAGACGCGGAACGGACTCGATCAATGCCGCGGTGTACGGGTGACGCGGCGCCGAAAAAAGTTCAGTGGCGGAAGCAAGCTCGACAACTGCACCTGCGTACATCACCGCGATTCGATCGGCGAGGCCCGCCACTACGCCGAGGTCATGGGTGATGAGCACGATGCTCAGGCCCTGCCCGCGCAGACGCCGCAGCACGTCGAGTACCTGGGCCTGGACGGTCACGTCGAGTGCCGTGGTCGGTTCGTCGGCGATCAGCAGCGCCGGACCCGGCATCAGCGCCATCGCGATCGCGACCCGCTGGCGTTGCCCGCCGGAGAGTTCGTGCGGGTACTGGTCGAAGCGCTGTTCCGGGTCCGCGATGCCGACCGAGTGCATCAGTTCGAGCGCCCGTGCACGAGCCGCCTCTCGAGTCATGGTATGGCGGTCCAGCACGAATTCGGTCAGCTGTTCACCGACCCGCAGGTGCGGCGTGAGTGCATTCATCGGGTCCTGCGACACCAAGCCGGCCACCGCGCCCCGCACCTCCGCGAGACTGCGCTCGCTCGCGCCGATGAGCTCGCGGCCCTGGAGCCGGGCCGAGCCGAGCGCACGTCCGTTGGCTGCAAGCAGGCCCAGGCACGCAAGGAACATCTGGCTTTTTCCCGACCCCGACTCGCCGACCACGGCCAGGCACTCACCACCCTGCACGGCAAGCGACACGCCGCGCACTGCCGGCACTGGTCCCTGCTCAGTGTCGAACACGACCTGGAGCTGGTCGAGCGACAACAGGGTGGACTCGGTCACTTCAACGCTGCCTCGGGTCCAGCGCATCGCGCAGCCCGTCGCCGACAAAGTTCAGACACAGCAGGATCAATGCCAGCACGGCCGAAGGCGCCAGCAGCAGCCATGGTGCCGATTCCATTTCCAGCGCACCCTCCGCAACCAGGCGGCCGAGGCTCGTGAGTGGCTCCTGGACGCCGAGACCGAGAAAGCTCAGGAAGCTCTCGAACAGGATCACCTGGGGCACCGTGAGCGTGGCGTAGACCACGACGGTGCCGACCACGTTCGGCACGATGTGGCGCGCGATTATGCTGCGGGCCGGTAGCCCGAGCGTGATCGCCGCATCGACGAACGCCTGTTGCCTGAGCGCGAGCGACTGCCCCCTCACGATGCGCGCCATCGTGAGCCAGCCCACTGCGCCGATCGCAAGGAAGATCAGCGACAGGCTCCTGCCGAAGACCACCGTCAGGATGATCACGAAGAACATGTAGGGCAGCGCGTAGAGCACGTCCACCACCCGCATCATCCAGTCGTCCACGCGCCCACCGAGGTATCCGGCCGTCGCGCCCCAGGCCACACCGATCACCAGGCTTACGGCGGTCGCGAGCAGCGCCACCAGCAAGGACACCTGGGTGCCTGCGCACAGGCGCGTGAAGAGGTCGCGACCGTTGCCGTCGGTTCCGAGCCAGTGACCATTTGCCAGTGATGGTGGCGACGCGAGCGGATTCAGCGACCAGTCGACGAAGTCGATCGAATATGAACTCAGTGCCGGGCCCACCAGCGACAACACCACCAGCAGCGCGAGCGTGGCGAGCGCCCCGACCGCCGCGCGGTTCCTGCCGAGCCGGCGCCAGGCGCCGGCGTAGATCCCCTGGCGCGGTTCAGTCATGGCGAATGCGCGGATCGAGCCAGCCGTAGGCGAGATCCACGAGCAGGTTGAGCGCCAGGATCAGCGTCGCATAGAAGACCACCATGCCCATGACCAGCGTGTAGTCCCGGTTGACGGCACCCTGCACGAAATACCTTCCGACTCCCGGCAATCCGAAGACCTGCTCCACGACCAGCGAACCCGTGAGCAGTGCGGCCGCTGCTGGTCCGAGGAAGCTCAGTACCGGCAGCAGCGTCGGCCTGAGCGCATGGCGCCTGAGTATGGCCGGGTCGCCGATTCCCTTGGCCCGCGCCGTGCGAATGAACGGCGACTGAAGGACTTCGAGCAGGCTGCCCCGCGTCAAGCGGGCGACGTACGCGACGAACGGAAGCGCGAGCGTCAGCACCGGCAGGATCATGTATCGCGGGCTGCCAGGTTCCCAGCCACCGACCGGCAGCCAGCCGAGCCTCACGCCGAACACCAGGGCGAGCAGCGGCGCGACCACGAAATTAGGCACTGCGATGCCGACCAGCGCGATCGCCATCACAACGTGATCCATCCAGCGGTTGTGCCTGCGCGCCGCCAGCAGCCCCAGCGGAACGCCGAGCAGCACCGCAAGCAGCAGCGCCGCCGAGCCAATGGAAAGCGTCACCGGCAGCCCGCTGCCAATGATCTCGGCCACGCTGTAGTCCTTCATGCGGAACGACGGACCGAGGTCGCCGTGCAGCAGGCCCGCGAGATAGCGGCCGTATTGGACCACTACCGGCTGGTCGAGTCCGTAGGCCGCCTGCAGGTTCGCCTGGATCTCCGGGGGAACGGTCTGCTCCTCGTCGAACGGTCCGCCCGGCGCAAGGCGTATCAGGAAGAAAGCCACTGTCACTATCGCAAACAGCGTCGGACCGATGCCGAGCAGGCGGCGCAACGCGTAGCGTGCGTACATCAGTCGGCGTCCCGACCGATCAGCCTAAGGAACCCGGCCTCGTCTTCGATACGCACGCCCAGGTCGCTCGCCTTTCGCAGCTTGGAGCCGGGATCCGTGCCTGCCACCAGCATCGAGGTCTTGCGCGAGACGGAGTCGGTCACAGTCGCCCCCGCTGCGCGCGCGGCCGCACGGGCCTCGTCGCGGCTCATCGACCCCAGCGTCCCGGTGATCACGATCACCTCGCCCGCGAGCGGACCATCATCGCTGCTGACGACTGGATCTCCTTCGGGCCAGTTGATGCCCGCGTCGCGAAGCGCGCGGATCACCTTGCGGTTGTGCGGCTCGCCGAAGAAATCCTGCAGATGCAGCGCGACGACGGGACCCACGTCGGGAACCTTCTGGATCTCTTCGGTGCTTGCGGCCTGCAGTGCGTCGAGGCCGCCGAAATGCCTGGCCAGCGCGAGCGCCGTTGCCTCGCCGACGTCGCGTATGCCGAGCGCATACAAGAACCGCGGCAGCGTGGTCGTCCGGCTGCGGGCCAGCGCTTCGACCAGCCTGGCCGCGGACTTCTCGCCCATGCGCTCCAGCGCAGCGAGCTCGCCTGCCTCCAGCGTATAGAGGTCGGCGGGCGTTTCGACCCGTCCGGCCTCCACCAGTTGCTCGACGATCTTTTCGCCGAGACCCTCGATGTCCATTGCACGGCGCGACGCGAAATGCAGCAGAGCCTCACGTCGTTGTGCACGGCAGACCAGGCCACCGCTGCATCTGGCAACGGCCTCCCCTTCTGCGCGGGTCACATGCGATCCACACACCGGGCAGCGTTCCGGCAGCCTGACGCGACGGGTACCGGGCGGGCGACTGTCGCTGATGACACGGACGACTTCCGGAATCACGTCGCCCGCCCGGCGCACGACGACGGTGTCACCGATGCGCACGTCCTTGCGTTCGAGTTCATCCATGTTGTGCAGCGTGACGTTGCTAACCGTCACGCCACCGACGAATACCGGCTCGAGGCGTGCAACGGGCGTCAGCGCGCCGGTTCGCCCGACCTGGAAGTCGATGCCCCGCACGGTCGTCGTCTCTTCCTGGGCCGGGAACTTGTGCGCGATGGCCCATCGCGGCGCGCGGGCGACGAAGCCGAGTTCCCGCTGCCAGTCCAGTCGATCGACCTTGTAGACGACACCGTCGATCTCGTAACCGAGCGTGTCACGCAGTGCGCCGATCCGGGCGTGGTATGCGAGGCAGCCCTCGACCCCGGTTACGGTCTGGGCTTCTGGACAGGTGCGCAGGCCGAAGCCGCGCAGCGCTCCACGGATCTCGCCCTGGTGCGGTGGGGAGATCCAGCCCTCGCTCGCGCCGACGCCGTAGAAGAAGATGTCCAGCGCCCGGCTCGCTGTAACGCGCGGGTCGAGCTGGCGCAGGCTGCCGGCTGCCGCATTGCGCGGATTGGCGAAGGTCTTTTCGCCAGCTTCTGCCGAGCGGCGGTTCAGGCGATCGAACGAACTCCGGGTCATGAACACTTCGCCGCGTGCTTCGAGCACCTCGGGTGCATGCCCCATCAGCCGCAGCGGTAGCGAGGCGATTGTCCTCACGTTGGCAGTAACGTCCTCCCCGGACGTCCCGTCGCCTCGGGTTGCAGCATGCACCAGGCGACTGCGTTCGTACCTCACGCTGATGGCAAGCCCGTCGATCTTCGGTTCGGCCGAGTATTCGACGGTCTCGATGTCGAGGCGTTCCCGCACGCGCCGGTCGAAATCGAGGATGTCCTGCTCGCTGAACGCATTGTCGAGCGACAGCATCGGTACGGAGTGGCGAACCGCGGCGAATCCTCGCGATGGCTGGCCGCCGACGCGCTGCGTCGGTGAATCGGGCGTCACGAGGCCGGGATGCGCCGCCTCGAGCTCCCGCAGCTCGCGCATCAGCGCGTCGTAGCGTGCATCTGAAATCTGCGGATCGTCGAGTACGTAGTAGCGGTGATCGTGATGCTCGATCTGCCGGCGCAGCTCGGCGACTCGTTTTGCGACGTCGCGGTCGGGCATCGAGCGCCTTCAGCGCCGGTCGGGGTCGGCCCGGCCGCGGTCAAACGCGAGCATGTCCTCGCGCAGCCGCACGACACGCTGCGCAGTGAGCGGCACGCCACGTTCGTCCTGCATGTGCCCGCCAAGTTTTGCCGAGAGTGCTCGCGCCGTGGAAAACAGCTGCTCGAACGCCTGCTGTGCTGTCAGCGGTCCCGGCAGCACGGCGAACAACGCCACCCCGGCGTAAGCGGCACCGGCCATCGTCGCAGGATCGAAGGTGCCCGGCTCGCGCAGGCTCGCGAGGCTGATCAGCGGGCGCCCGGCCTGATCCATCCGGTGAAAGATCTCGTAGCGCCCGAACTGGAAGCCCTCCGCCCGCAACGCCTCCTGCAGCAGCGTACCCTCGAACCTGGACGGCAGAGGTGCCACGACCCGCAGTGCCACGATCCGCTGCGCGCGGCCGTGAACTGCCGTCTGCGAATCCGGATCCTCGTCCGGCTCGGGCGCCGCCGGCTCGAGCGCCTGGGCCGGGCGCTCCTGTACGGTTGTGCGAGGCTGACCCATGGTTGGCTCGCGGCGACCGGTTTGCATGCCGTCGCCGTCGACCTCGACCAGCGGAACGACTTCGTGCACCCGCGGGGCACGATCGTCGCTGCGAATCCGCGGCTCGAACCGCCCTTTGGTCCGGTCCACTCCCGCGTCCGTGTCGATGTCGACGTCCAATTCCGCGTCCAATTCCACATCGACATCCGTGTCATTGTCGACGTCCATGTCCATGTCCATGTCCACGTCGGTGCCGACATCCATGCCCGCATCGGCGGCAAATGTGGCCGGCCGGGTCCGCGGCTCAATTGCGACCGCCCGTCCCGGATCGGTTGCGGCAGACCGCGACCTCGAGCGGACGCCCCACAGGTACATGCCCGCGATCAACGCGAGTCCGGCCACCAACAGTATCCAGCGCAATTCCGTCATCGTTTACCGTCAGATTGCCGCGAGCCGCACGGCTTCCTCGACATCCACCGCGACCAGCCTGGACACGCCGGGCTCGTTCATGGTTACGCCGAGCAGCTGGTTGGCGAGCTCCATCGTAGACTTGTTGTGCGTCACGAACACGAACTGCACGCGCCCCGACATTTCCCGGACGATGTCGCAGAAGCGCCCGACGTTGTTCTCGTCGAGCGGGGCATCCACCTCGTCGAGCAGGCAGAACGGTGCCGGGTTCAGTTCGAAGATCGAGAATACCAGCGCGACAGCGGTGAGCGCCTTCTCACCGCCCGAAAGCTGGCTGATGGAGCTGTTCCGCTTGCCCGGCGGACGGGCCATGATTGCCACACCGGCCTCGAGCACGTCGTCACCCACCAGTTCGAGGTAGGCGTGACCGCCGCCAAAGAGCCGCGGAAACTTCTCCTTCAGCCCGGCGTTGACCCGATCGAACGTATCCTGGAAGCGGCTGCGCGTCTCGCGATCGATCTTCTTCATCGCATCCTCGAGCGTCGCCAGCGCGTCGTTCAAGTCCGCGAACTGCCGGTCCAGATACTCCTTGCGCTCGGACTGCTCCCGGAACTCGTCGATGGCGGCGAGATTGACCTGGCCGAGGCGCTCGATTTTTTCCGAGGCTTCCGCCAGCCGCTGCTCCCAGCCGACGACGTCGGCCTCGCCGGCCAGCGCCGCGGTGACCTCCGTGAGCTCCAGGCGCGTGGCAGTGAACTGCTCCAGCAGGGTCTCCCGACGGACCCGCAGTTCCTGCACCGAGAACTTCACGTTCTCGAGAAGTTCGCGAGCTTCCTGTACTGACGACTCGGTCCCGACGCGCCGCTCGTCGAGTTCACGCAGCCCGGCGTCGACCGCATCCATTGCACGCCTGGCACCCGCAAGTTCCTCCTCGACGGCTACCCTGCGAGACAGCGCCTCCTCCAGCGACTGTCTCAGCTCCGCCTCGCTGGACTCACCGGCGGCAAGCTGGGTTTCGAGATCGGCCTTGCGCGTCACGAACTGGGCGATCTGGGCCTCGAGCCGTGCGATCCCGGCCAGCAGTGAATCGCGGCTCGCGCGTCGGGACTCGACGCGGATCGCGACCTCGCGCGCGGTATTGCGATCCTCCTCAGCCCGTCGCCGGGATTCCGCGAGCGACTCGCGCAGCGCATCGCGCTCGCCCTCCAGGGCCTTGCGTCGTTCCTCGAGCGCCGCCATCGCGTCGACTGCCTCGCCGAGCCGCGCGCGCGCCGAGCGGTTGCCCTCGGTCGCGACCTCGAGCGCACCCTCGAGTTCGGCGAGTTCGCTTGCCAGCTGCTGCATCCTCGCGCTGCGCTGCTCCGCCCTGGCGCGCAGTCCGTCGAGCTGCGAGCGCAGGCTCATGTGGTCCGCGCCCGCGTGCGACAGCTGGGCCTGCTCTGCAGCCAGCCGGTCTTCGGTGCTGCGGATGCCAGCGCGCAGCGTGTCGAGCTCACCTTCGAGATCGCGATGGCGGGTCTCGAGTCGCTCGAGTTCGGCGCGCCGGCGGCGCAGTTCCTGCTCGCGCTCAATGACGCCCTCGTGTACGTCGCGGTCGCGGCTCACGCGCAGCCAGTCCGGTCCTATCCAGATACCGTCACGCGTGATCACGGACTGCCCGGCGCGCAGGCCGGCACGCGCCGCGAGCGCCTCCGCAAGGGTGTCGGCGGCGGTGATGCCCTCGAACAACGCGTCCAGCCCCGCAGGACCCTCGACGCGCGAGCGCAGCGTCCCTGCGGAGGGCCCGCTCTCTGCGGCACCGTGGCCTGCCGCGAAGAACATGACCGTGCCTGAGGTCAGGCTCTCGAGCATTTCCGCCACGTTGTCGATAGAGTCCACGCAGACCGCTTCGAGGTAGGAACCTAGCACGGTCTCGACAGCGCGCTCCCAGCCGGAGTCCACTGTGAGCTGCTGCGCGAGTCGCTGATTGCCGCCGAGGCCTCGCGACGCAAGCCAGTCGACGACCTTGCCCTGGCCCTGGCCCAGCGCGGCGCGCTGCAGCGCATCCAGGGAAACGACGCGGCCCTCGACCTCCTGCGTCTGCCGGCGCGCGGCCTGCGACGCCTCGGCCACCTCCCTCTCCCGTGCCCGTTCGGCCTGCAGCTTCGCGGCCAGCGCTGAAATGCCGCTGCGGGCGGCCTCGAGTCCGGAACGCGCATCGGCCTCCGCACGCCCGAGTTCCTCAATCTTCGCGGCAACATCGGCCGCCGACAGCGTGGCGTGCTCCTGGGTGACGCGAGTTCGCTGCTCCGCAAGGCGATGAAGCTGGATGTCCATCTGCCCGAGCCGTGCCCGCTCGGCCTCCGCGCTTGACGAAGTCCCGCGCAGCGACTCGTTGAACTCCTCCCAGTGCTCCTGCCATGCGCTCATCCGCGACTCGCAGTCCGCAAGATTCGCCGCCGCGAGATCCTCTGCGGCCCGCGCTGCCTCGAGTCCGGGACCGAGTTCCGCGAGGACCACCTCGAGTTCGGAGGCCTGCTCGGCATCGCGCCGCAGGTGGGCACCGGACTCTTCGAGTCCCTGCACGGCCTGGGCGAGTTCCTGCCGCTGCCGGCCGCGTATCTCCCGCGCATGCTCGATCGCCTGCTCACTGCGCGAGATCTCCGCGCCGACCTGGTAGTAGCGTCCCTGGACCTCGCCCAGCACTTCGCCCTGTGCGTCGTGCTCGCGCCGGGCCCGCTCGATGGCAGCTTCGACCGAGCGCTGCTCGGCTACCGCGGCCTGCAGCGCGAGGTCACGCTCACCCATGATTACCTGGCGCGCCCCGGACTCGGTCTCGACTTCACGGAGTCTCAGCGCGAGCAGTTCGGCGTGCAGCTGCCTTTCTTCCTGCTTGAGTGCCTGGTAGCGACGCGCGGTCGCCGCCTGCCGCTGCAGGTGCCGCAGCTGCTTTTCCACCTCGTCGCGCAGGTCGGACAGGCGCGAAAGGTTCTCCCGCGTGTGCCCGATGCGGTTCTCCGTCTCGCGGCGACGCTCCTTGTAACGGGAAATGCCGGCCGCTTCCTCGAGGAACGCGCGCATCTCGTCGGTCCTGGCCTCGATCACCCTCGAGATCATGTTCTGCTCGATGATCGCGTAGCTGCGCGAGCCGAGTCCCGTGCCGAGGAACAGCTGCGTGATGTCCTTGCGCCGGCAGCGGGTGCCATTCAGGAAATACGAGGATGTGCCATCGCGAGACACCAGCCGGCGCAGCGACACCTCGGCGTAGCCCGCGTACTCCCCGCCGAGCTGGCCGTCGGAATTGTCGAATACGAGTTCGACCGACGCGTTGCCCACCGGCTTTCGCGAGGCTGACCCATTGAAGATCACGTCTGCCATCGAATCGCCGCGCAGGTGCTTGGCCGATATCTCGCCCATCACCCAGCGCACGGCGTCGATGATGTTCGACTTGCCGCAGCCATTGGGGCCGACCACGCCGACCAGGCTGCTCGGGAAACTGATCGAGGTCGGGTCCACGAATGACTTGAATCCGGCCAGCTTGATCTTGGTCAGGCGCATCGATCACCAAGGGTCAGGGAGTCTCAATGACGAGACTCTGGAAAGGACAGGAAGTGTAAAAGAAAGTGACCCGGGCCACAGCACCCGAGAGATTCCGCGGGTCGCCATTCCTGCGCGTGACGGCTCCGCTGGACCGCAGGCTCTCGGTCTGTATAATCCCGCGTCCTTCGCAGTGTCCCCGGAGCCCATCGATGCCCGCCAAGAAGCCGTCTGCCAAGCCGAAAAAGGCCAAGAAGACTGTTTCTGCCAGGCCTGTCGCCAAGGCAGCTGCGAAAGCGCCCGTGAAACCCGCGTCGAAGGCCAAGGCCAAGCCAAGACGACGGCCAAGGCAGCCGCTGCGAAGCCAGCCGCAAAGCCTTCGCCGAAGGCTCGCGCCAAGGTCGCTGCGCCAAAGACTGCGCCAAAAGCCGCACCGAAAGCTGCGCCGAAGACTCCCCCGAAGGCTGCGGCTGCTGCGGTCAGGACCAGCCCCCGGCCGGCAGTGGCAAGGCCGGTGGCGACCAGCGCCCCTCCCGCGCTGGCCGCAAGCCTGCTGTCGGGCCCGAGAAACGTCGAACCGTACGTTCCTCGCAAGGGCGAGGAGTACATGAGCAAGGAGCAGCTCGACCACTTCCGTACCATCCTGTCCAGCTGGAAGCAGGACCTGATGCAGGAAGTCGACCGTACGATGCTGCACATGAAGGACGAGGCCGCCAACTTCCCCGATCCGAACGACCGGGCTACGCAGGAGTCGGAGTTCAGCCTCGAGCTGCGCACCCGTGACCGCGAACGCAAGCTGATCCGCAAGATCGACGAGGCGCTGAAGCGCATCGAGGACGGCAGTTACGGCTTCTGCCTCGAGACCGGTGAGCCGATCGGCGTGAAGCGCCTCGAGGCGCGCCCGGTGGCCACGCTCAGCGTTGAGGCACAGGAACGCCGTGAACGGCGCGAAAAGCAGTTCGGCGACCGGGACGACTGGTACCGTTGAGGCCCCATCGCCCTATCGTGGGCGGTTTGCGCCGACTCCGAGCGGGGCACTCCATTTCGGTTCGCTGGTGGCCGCCGTCGCGAGTTACGTGGACGCCAGGGCCGCTGGTGGGCAATGGCTGGTCAGGATCGAGGATCTCGATCCTCCCCGCGAACGTCCCGGTGCTGCGGACGACATCCTCTTTACGCTCGACCGGCTAGGCCTGCACTGGGATGGACCAGTGCTGCGTCAGGGAACCCGCTACGACGCCTATGCGGCTGCACTCGAGCGACTGCAGCGCGAGGGGCGGCTCCGCAACTGCTCCTGTTCCCGCGCAGCGCTTTCCCTGCTCCCCCAGAACGCGAGGCGGGAAGCGGGCGAAGACCTTTACCATCCAGCCACGTGTCTTTCCGGGCCGGCTGGCGGAAGGTCGGCCCAGGCCCTGCGCTTCCGGGTCCCGGACCGGGACGTCGCATTTCGAGACCGAGTCCAGGGGACGGTGCGTGTCAATGTCGCGGGAGCGGTTGGCGATTTCGTCCTCAAGCGCAAAGATGGCCTCTACGCCTACCAGCTGGCGGTTGTCGTGGACGACGAGGAACAGGGCATCACCGATGTCGTGCGCGGCGCGGACCTGCTCCACAGCACTCCCCGCCAGATCCTGCTGCGGGAGGCCCTCGGCTTGCGCGGCATGGAATACATGCATGTCCCACTTGTCGTGACCGCCGGCGGGCTTAAGCTTTCAAAGTCGTCGGATGCGCCGCGGCTGGCCGCGGCCTCGCCGGCGACGCAGCTCGCCGCCGCGCTCGAGTTCCTCGGCCAGCACCCTCCGGGGAATCTGAGTGCAGCGGGGGCGGACGAGGTACTCGGGTGGGCGGTGTCGAACTGGCACCCGGAGCGGGTCCCGCGGGTCGTTTCCGCGACTGCGACGGCGTGAGTTGAAAAGGTACAGGCAAAGGAATTATCAGCATGACCACCAAGGCTAAGACCAAGCGGACCCGCACCCGGGCCGCATCGAAGGACGGAGGCCGGAACACGCCGCGTGTAATCCGCAAGTACCCGAACCGTCGCCTGTACGACACCGTCGAAAGCCGTTACGTCACGCTCGCGGACGTCCGGCGGCTGGTCGTGGAACGGATTGACTTCGTCGTCCTCGATCGCAAGACGCAGCAGGACATCACACGCAGCATCCTGCTGCAGGTGATCGCGGAGCAGGAAGGCGCCGGGGAATCGCTGATGAGCCGCGATTTCCTGTCACAGGTGATCCGCACCTACGGGAGCGGGCTCCAGGATTTCGTCGGCCGCTACCTCGACGAGAGCATCCAGCAGTTCGCGCGTGAACAGCGGGAACTGCGTGAACGATTCAAGAACGTCGTTGGCGTGGACCCGGTCGAGACGGTGACCATGGTCGCGCAGAAGAACTACCAGCGCTGGAAGGCCTTGCAGGAAGAAGTATTCAATCGCCTGCCGCGCCCGTGGAGCCGGGACGAGTAGCCTGAAAGGGACATTCTGCTTTTCCGCGGCAGAGACGCACGGGGCATTCTCCTTGTCTTGTCCCGCGACTGTCGCAGGACAAAAAAAGAAGAATGTTCCCTCCTCGACCTGCGCTTAGCCGTCGACGTTCCTCATCGAAAGACGCACGCGGCCCTGGCGGTCGACTTCGAGCACCTTGACCCGTACCACGTCGCCCTCGTTGAGCTTGTCGCTGACTCGCTCGACGCGCTCGTCGGAAATCTGCGAGATGTGCACCAGGCCGTCCTTGCCCGGCAGGATCTGCACAAAAGCGCCGAAATCCATCAGCCGAACGACCTTGCCCTCGTAAATCGTTCCCACCTCGACCTCCGAGGTGATCAGCTCGATGCGCCTCTGGGCCTCGCGGCCAGCCGCACCGTTGACCGACGCGATCTTCACGGTACCGTCGTTCTCGATGTCGATGTTGGTGCCGGTCTCCTCGGTAATTGCGCGAATGACCGCGCCACCCTTGCCGATGACCTCGCGGATCTTCTCCGGATCGATCTTGATGGTGATGATCGTGGGCGCCCACTCGGACATCTCCGGACGGGCCTGCGTGATGACCTTGGCCATCTCGCCCAGGATGTGCAGGCGGGCGTTGCGCGCGTGCTCCAGTGCAACCTGCATGATCTCGCGCGTGATGCCTTCGATCTTGATGTCCATCTGCAGCGCCGTGACGCCTTCGGAGGAGCCAGCAACCTTGAAATCCATGTCGCCGAGGTGGTCCTCGTCACCGAGGATGTCGGTCAGCACCTGGAACTTGCCGTCCTCGAGCACCAGGCCCATCGCAACTCCGGCCACCGGCGCCTTCAGCGGGACGCCCGCGTCCATCAGCGAGAGGCTGGTGCCGCACACCGAGGCCATCGAGCTCGAGCCGTTCGACTCGAGGACTTCCGAGACCACACGGATCACGTAGGGGAACGCGGTCATGTCCGGCATAACGGCGCTGACGCCGCGGCGTGCGAGGTTGCCGTGGCCGATCTCGCGGCGCTTCGGCGAGCCCATCATGCCGGTCTCACCCACCGAGAACGGCGGGAAGTTGTAGTGCATCATGAACGGTTCTTTGCGCTCGCCTGCGAGTGCGTCGATGATCTGCGCATCGCGACCGGTGCCGAGCGTCGTGGTGACCAGCGCCTGCGTCTCGCCACGCGTAAACAGCGCCGAGCCGTGCGTACGGGGCAGGACGCCGGTCTCGACCGTGATCTTGCGCACCGTGTTCATGTCGCGCCCGTCGATGCGCGGCTCGCCCGCGAGGATGCGACGGCGCACCAGGTCGTACTCGAGGCGGCCGATCTCGTCGGTCACCTTGCGGGCGTTGAATCGGGGCTCGTCGCCCGATGCCAGAGCGGCCACTGCCGCCTTCTTGATTTCGCCGATGCGCGTGTAACGCGCCTGCTTCTCGGTGATTGAATACGCCTCGCCAAGACCGGCCTTGACCTGGGCCGCAACGGCAGCGACCAGTTCCTTGTCGGTCTCGGGCGGCGCCCAGTCCCAGGCCGGCTTGCCGGCCTCGGCAGCGAGTTCACGGATGGCCTTGATCGCGACCTGCATCTGCTCGTGGCCGAACACCACGGCGCCGAGCATCACCTCCTCCGACAGCACCTTGGCTTCGGACTCGACCATCAGCACCGCGTCTGCCGTGCCGGCAACGACGAGGTCGAGCTGCGAAGTCTTGAGGTCCGTGGCCGTGGGGTTCAGCAGGTACTGGCCGTCCCGGTAGCCGACCTTCGCGGCACCAATCGGCCCCTTGAACGGAATGCCCGACAGCGCGAGCGCAGCCGAAGCACCGAGCATGGCCGGTATGTCGGAATCGATGTCCGGGTCCAGCGACACGACCGTCGGTACCACCTGCACCTCGTTGTAGAACCCTTCCGGGAACAGCGGGCGGATCGGACGGTCGATCAGCCGCGAGGTGAGCGTCTCTTTCTCGGAGGGGCGACCCTCACGCTTGAAGAAGCCGCCCGGAATTCGGCCGGCGGCATACGTCTTCTCGACGTAGTTGACGGTCAGCGGGAAGAACTCCTTGTTGGGGTCCGCGTTCTTGCGTCCGACCGCGGTCACGAGGACCACCGTGTCGCCCATGGTGACGAGAACCGCACCGTCGGCCTGGCGCGCAAGGCGGCCGGTCTCGAGGGTGACTGTGTGGGAACCGTATGGAAATGACTTCTTGTGGACGTTCACGATGTTGTCCCGTACTGCAGAAAGCGTGTGGGTGTGCTGAAACGAATCCGGCCCGCATTGCGGGCCGGATTTCAGGGGATCAGCGGCGGAGGCCGAGCCGACTCACTACCGCCTGGTAGCGCGAAACGTCGCAGCCCTTGAGGTAGTCGAGGAGCTTGCGGCGCTGGGTGACCAGCTTAAGCAGCCCACGGCGCGACGCGTGATCGCGCTTGTGCGCGGTGAAGTGTTCGCTGAGTTCATTGATGCGCGCGGACAGGAGTGCGATCTGGACCTCGGGGGAACCCGTGTCCGTCGCGTTGCGGCGATAGTCGCCTACGATCTCGACCTTGCGCTCGGTGGACAGTGCCATCGTCTGGAATCCTCGAAAACCATGTATGCCATTGAATTGAGCCGCGCATTTTACCCTTGCACGGCCCCGGATCTCAAGTCTGTGGCGGCTCGGTACCGTCCGCGCCCGGAACGAACAGGCGTTCGACCGTGACTCGCCCCGCAACCTCGACCGCCACGAGACCGAGGAACCGGCCATTCGGGCCATAGGCTCGTGCCCGGCCGGTGCTGGTAGCTACGGCACAGTTCCCGAGGGCCCGGCCCTGCCTCAGGTGGAGCGATTGCAGCTCGTCGAGATCGAGCCGCGGCAGTCCGGCAAACGCCCGGCCCACCGGCAGCAGCCATGGAGCATCCTCCGCGGCTTCCCCGCTAGCCTCGACCCAGGCCTCGATCTCCTCGAGAGCCACCATTTCTTCGCCTTCGAAGGGTTCCACCCAGAGGCGTCGGAGTTCGCCCAGGTGTCCTCGCGTACCAAGGGCCTGCGCAATGTCCTCCCCCAGTACCCGGATATAAGTGCCCTTGGAGCAAACGACCTCGATCGTGAGTTCGCGCGGGCCCGCTGCCAGAAGCTCGATGCGCTCGATCCGCACCTGCCGGGCGGCGCGCGGCACCTGCTCGCCCCTGCGGGCCAGTTCGTACAGCCGCTCGCCATCCCGCTTCAGCGCCGAGTACATCGGCGGCACCTGTTCGATGGCCCCGGTGAAGCCGGCGAGGATTCGCTCGACATGGTCCGTTGCGAGAACCGGCACCGCCAACTCCGCGACAATCGTGCCGTCGGCGTCACCAGTGTCCGTGGCCACGCCGAGAACGATACGGGCCCGGTAGGCCTTTGCCGACCCGAGCAGGGCTCCACAGGCCTTGGTGGCCTGCCCAAGGCAGAGCGGGAGCATTCCAGTCGCCATGGGGTCGAGCGTGCCGGCGTGGCCGCCTTTCGCCGCCGATAGCAGGCGTCGTACGCGCTGGAGCGCCTGGTTGGAACTCATGCCGCCGGGCTTGTCGAGCAGCACGATGCCGTTGATCTCGCGCCAGCCGCGTCGCTGGACGCTATCGCGGGCCGCGTCGCTCACTCTTCCTCGTCGTTCGCAGTCCCGCCATCTTCCACGTGACGCGCGCCGTCATCACGCACCGCGCGGGTGATCAGGTCATCGAGGCGATTGCTGCGCTCGAGTTCCTCGTCAGGCTGGAAATGCAGGTGCGGAGCGACGCGCAGCCGCAGCGCCCGGCCGAGCGGTCCGCGCAGCCGACGGGCCGCATCGGTAAGTATTTCGAGCTGAAGCGGATCCATCGAATCGCCAGCCAGCAGCGTGTAAGAGACCCAGGCGTGGGTCAGGTCCGGTGAAACCCGCACGTGCGTGATCGTGAGCGGCTTCATGCGCGGATCACGCACCTCGCGCGGCAGCATCTCGGCGAGGGTGCGCTGCACCTGCTCGGCGACGCGACGCGCGCGCGGAACTTCACGCGGCATGGGCCCTCGTCAAATGCTGCGCGCGATCTCGACCCTCGAGTAGCACTCGATCTGGTCGCCCACGCGGATGTCGTTGTAGTTGCGCACGCCAATGCCGCACTCGGTGCCCGCCCTTACCTCGCCCGCCTCGTCCTTGAAACGACGCAGCGAATCGAGCTCGCCCTGGTGGATGACCACGTTGTCGCGAAGCACGCGCACCGGGTTGCCACGCTTGATGAAGCCCTCGGACACGAGGCAGCCGGCGACGGTGCCGAACTTGCTCGAGCGGAACACCTCGCGGACTGCGGCGAGGCCTACGATCTGCTCCTTGATCTCGGGCTTCAGGAGCCCGGTCATTGCAAGCTTCACGTCGTCGATCGCCTCGTAGATCACGCTGTAGTAGCGCACGTCAACGCCGCCGTCCTTCATCGCGCTGCGTGCAGCGCCGTCCGCGCGCACGTTGAAGCCGATGATCCGCGCCTTCGAAGCCGTGGCCAGTGTCACGTCCGACTCAGTGATGCCGCCAACGCCGCTCGCGATCACCTTGACGCTGACCTCGTCGGTCGACAGCTTGCCCAGCGCGTCACGCAGCGCCTCGGCACTGCCCTGCACGTCGGCCTTGACGATTACCGGGACCACGCCGCCGGACTCCTCGCCCATCTGCGAGAACACGTCCTCGACTTTCTTCGTCGCGCCGGCGAGGCGCACGTCGCGGTACTTGCCCTGCCGATAGAGCGCAACTTCGCGCGCCTTGCGTTCGCTGTCGACGACCAGCAGGTCGTCGCCCGCGTTCGGCGCATCGGAGAGTCCGAGTACCGCGACCGGCATGGCCGGCCCTGCGGACTGGACCTGCTTTCCGGTGGCGTCGAACAACGCGCGGACACGCCCGAACTCCTGCCCCGCGATGACCGGGTCGCCTGCCCTGAGCGTGCCGCGCTTCACCAGCACGGTCGCCACCGGCCCGCGGCCCTTCTCGATGCTCGACTCCAGCACCACGCCGGCCGCAAGGCCTTCGGTCGGCGCCTTCAGGTCTAGCACTTCGGCCTGCAGCAGGATGGACTCGAGCAACCGGTCGATGCCCGCGCCGGTGCGTGCGGAAACCGGCACGAACATCGTGTCGCCGCCCCAGTCTTCCGGGATCACGTTCTGCTTGCCGAGATCGTTGCGAACCCGCTCCAGGTCCGCGTCGCTCTTGTCCATCTTGTTGACCGCGACCACGATCGGTACGCCAGCCGCGCGGGCATGCTCGATGGCCTCGATCGTCTGCGGCATCACGCCGTCATCTGCCGCGACGACCAGCACCACGATGTCGGTGACGTGCGCGCCGCGGGCACGCATGGACGTGAACGCCGCGTGACCCGGTGTGTCGATGAAGGTGATCTGTCCCTTCGGCGTCTCGACCTGGTAGGCGCCGATGTGCTGCGTGATGCCGCCGGCCTCGCCCGCCGCGACCTTCGCACGCCGGATGTAATCGAGCAGTGAGGTCTTGCCGTGGTCGACGTGACCCATGATGGTCACCACAGGGGGCCGGGGCAGCGCATCGGCGTCGCCAGCGTCCGCGAGCAGCTGGTCCTCGAGGGCGTTCTCCTTGAGGCGGATCACCGTATGGCCGAATTCCTCCACCACGAGCTGGGCGGTGTCCTGGTCGATCGGCTGGTTGATGGTTGCCATTACCCCCATCTTCATCATTGTCTTGATGACTTCGTTGGCCTTCACGGCCATGCGGTTGGCCAACTCGCCGACCGTAATTGTCTCGGGTATCTGGACTTCGCGCTTCATCGGCGCGGTGGGCAGCTCGAAGCCGTGGCGGGTATCCACGCTTACGTGCACAGCACGACGGTGGCGCCCTGCCTGCTGTCGTTTCTTGAAGCGAGCGCTGGCGTCCCCTGCGACGTGGAGTTCCTTGCGTCCGTACTTGGTCGCCGGCCCCTTGCCGGCATTGGCGTTCTCCACCACGCGGGCCTTGGGTGCGTGCTGCGCGCGGACCGGCTCGGCCTCGCGGTGCTTCGGCTCCGTTCGCTCGCGCTCGGCACGCTCGCGCTCACGGGTCTCGTTCTGCCGGGCCGACTCCTCGGCCGCGCGCGCGCGCGCCTCTTCCTCGGCCTTCTGACGCGCTTCCTGCTCGAGGCGCTCATGCTCCTGGCGATCGGCATCGCGCCGCTCGGCCTCCTTGCGCTCGGCCTCCAGCCGCACGGCATCTTCCGACTGCCGCTGGCGATCGATTTCCTCCTGGCGATGCCGTTGCTCTTCCTCGAGCACGGTGCGATTGAGGTAGGTTTTCTTGGCACGCACCTCGACTGACACCGTGCGCGCCCGGCCCTGCACTGACGCCACCTTGATCTCCTGCTGCGCCTTGCGCTTCAGCGTGATCTTGCGTGGCGCCGCCGTATCCTCCTGCCGGCCGTGGGCACGGCGCAGGTGGGTGAGGAGTTCCATCTTGGCCTCGTCGCTGATGACGTCATCGGCGCCCGAAACCCTGATGCCAGCTTCGTCGAGCTGGGTAAGTAGCTTATCGACCGGGACCTTGAGGACCTCGGCAAACTGACTGACAGTCACTTCCGCCATGGGGTACCTCCGGTCACGCCTGCTGGGCCTGCTCGAACCAGTGCTTGCGCGCGGCAAGGATCAACTCGCCCGCACGCTGCGGGTCGAGCGTGGAAATCTCGCCGAGTTCGTCCACCGACTGCTCGGCGAGATCCTCGCGAGTGACGATTCCGTGCCGTGCCAGTTCGCCGGCCAGTTCTTCGTCCATGCCGTCGACATCGAGCAGGTCCTGCGCGGGCTCGGCGGACTCGATCGTTTCCTCGCTGGCGATGGCCTGCGTAAGCA
The DNA here is from genome assembly GCA_963732415.1 of uncultured Gammaproteobacteria bacterium. Classification (GTDB taxonomy): domain Bacteria; phylum Pseudomonadota; class Gammaproteobacteria; order Steroidobacterales; family Steroidobacteraceae; genus RPQJ01. Next base: position 252,914 of record CAVSZK010000019.1, on the reverse strand, counting down.
GGACGTCGCGGGCGCGGCTGCGCAGTTCCTGGATCATCGTCTCGTCGAATTCCTCGATGCCGGCAAGCTCGCCCTGCGGCACGTAGGCGATTTCCTCGATGCTCGAGAAACCCTCCTGCACCAGGATCGCCGCGACATCGTCATCCACGTCGAGCTGCTTCATGAACAGCTCGCGCAGCACGCCCTGCTCCGACTCGCTCTTCTCCTCGGCGGCCTGCTCGCTCATGATGTTGAGCTTCCAGCCGGACAACTCGCTCGCGAGCCGGATGTTCTGGCCGCCGCGCCCGATCGCCTGCGACAGCTTTTCCTCTGCGACCGCGATGTCCATGCTGTGGGCGTCCTCGTCCACGACGATCGAGCTCACCTCGGCCGGCGCCATCGCGTTGATGACGAACTGCGCTGAATTGTCGTCGAAGGGAATGATGTCGACCCTCTCGCCGGCGATCTCGTTGGAAACCGCCTGCACCCGCGAACCGCGCATGCCGACGCAGGCACCAACCGGGTCGATGCGCGAGTCGTTGCTGCGCACCGCGATCTTGGCTCGCGCGCCCGGGTCACGGGCAGCGCCGAGGATGTCGATCAGGCCCTGGCCCACCTCGGGCACCTCGAGCTTGAACAGTTCGATCAGGAATTCGGGGGCTGTGCGCGACAGGAACAGCTGCGGGCCGCGCGGCTCCGAGCGCACTTCCTTCAGGAAGGCCTTGATGCGGTCCTGGGTGCGCACCGGCTCGCGCGGAATCATGCATTCCCGCGGGATGAAGCCCTCGGCATTGCCGCCGAGGTCGACGAAAATGCCGTTGCGGTCGACACGCTTGACGAGACCCGACACCAGGGTGCCGATGCGATCGTTGTACTGCTCGACCACCTGCGCGCGCTCTGCCTCGCGCACCTTCTGCACGATGACCTGCTTGGCGGTCTGGGCGGCGATACGGCCGAAGGCGACCGACTCGAGCGGCACCTCGACATAGCCGCCCGGCTCGGCCTCCGGCGAGACGTCCAGGCCGTCTTCGAGGCGCAGTTCCTTCTCGGGAAACTCGAGCTCAGTCGAATCGTCGGCGAAGACCTTCCAGCGCCGATATGTGTCGTAATCGCCGTTCTTGCGATTGATCGCGACACGCACGTCGATGTCCTCGCCGTATTTCTTGCGCGTGGCGGAAGCGAGCGCCGCTTCGAGCGCTTCGAAGATGATTTCCTTGTCGACGCCTTTCTCGTTGGAGACGGCATCGACCACCATCAGGATTTCTTTGTTCATCTATCGTCCTCCCGACACGCGGGGTTCAAGCCTGCGGCGCCAGGTGCGCCTTTCGAATACCGGACACCGGCAGCACGTGCCGCTGGCCGTCCACCTCAACTTCAATCGTCGTCGCGTCCGCCGCGGCGAGCAGGCCCTTGAAGCGCCTGCGCTCGTCTACCGGCTGCGCAAGTTCGACGAACACCGTCTCGCCCACGAACCTGCCGAAGTGCTCGGCAGTCCTGAGCGGACGCTCGAGCCCCGGCGACGACACTTCCAGCGTGTACTCGCCCGCGATCGGGTCCTCCGCGTCGAGCACTTCGCTCACCGCACGACTCACCCGCGCACAGTCGTCGACCGTAATCCCGGCCTCGGCATCCAGGTACAGACGCACGAAACCGTTGCCCTGCCCCGACGAGCACTCGATTTCCCACAACGAGTAGCCGAGTTCTTCGACTACTGGCTGCAGCAGTGCCGTCAGCATTTCCCTCTGCATCATTCCTATCGCGCAGCGCAGAAACAAAAAATGGGCCGGCGGCCCATTCGTTTCTTCGCGGCCGGGACGGCATGGCCGTCCGCCGCAAACGAAAAATCCCCGCTCAGGGGGATTTCTCAGGCGAATCTCCCGCCGGACCGACACGCCCCTTTCGGGACCCGCCTGCTCGGCCAGGAACCGCAGCCAATCAATGACTTGCACTGGCGTCCGGTTCCAGGACCGGGGGATTCTATAGGAACACCGGGGCTGCGGCTAGTCCGTCGGCGCGCGAATCAGCGCATGACCGCAACCAGGCACTCGGCCGCGCGCTCCACGTTGGCTTCGCTCACACCCGCGATGTTGATGCGCCCGTCCGGTGGCAGGTACACGTGGTGCCGCTCGCGCAGCTCGTGGATGGCTGCCGCATCGAGGCCGGTGAGCGAGAACATTCCGCGGTGGTGCGTGACCCACGAGAAGTCGAGGTCCGGTCGCCGGGCGGAGAGCCGTCCGGCCAGCAGCGCCCGCAGGGACTTCATGCGCCCCACCATCTCGCCCAGCTCTGCGAGCCATCCGGAGCGAAGATCCGGGTCGGCAAGCAACCGTGCCACGATGGCTGCCCCGTGGTCGGGGGGCATCGAATACATGCGCCGGGCCGTGCGCGCCTGGTGCGTCGCGATCGCGCCCGCCGCGGCCTCAGACCCGGCGACGATCGCAAGCGCTCCAGTGCGTTCGCGATACAGCCCGAAATTCTTGGAGCACGAGATGGCCAGCAGCAGCTGCGGTACCCGTGCCGCAAGAATCCGCAGCCCGAAGACATCCGTTTCGACGTCGTCGCCGAAACCCTGGTAGGCGAGATCAACGAATGGCACGAGTCCGCGCGACTCGATCACCTCGCCAAGAGCGCGCCACTCGTCGGGCCCCAGGTCGGCGCCAGTGGGATTGTGGCAGCAGCCGTGGAGCAGCACGATCGAACCCGACGGCAGTCGAGTGCAGTGCTCGCGCATCGCCTCGAACGCAACACCGCGCGTGACCGGGTCGTAGTAAGGATATCGCCGCAACGCCAGGCCCGAGGTACCGAGCAGTGGCTCGTGATTGGCCCAGGTCGGATCGCTCACGTGCATGACGGCGCCGGGCTGCGAGGCGTTGATCAGCTCGGCGCCCAGCCTGAGCGCACCACAACCACCGACCGTCTGGATGGTAGCCGTGCGTTCCCGAAGCTCGGCAGCCAGCGGCCCGAGCGCCAGCGCGACGATCAGCCTGTTGAACTCCGGGTTGCCGGCTGGACCGACGTAGGTCTTGGTGCGCTGGGCCGCCAGCATCGCTCGTTCGGCCTCGCGAACTGCCACAGGGATCGGCGTCTCTCCGTTCCCGTCGCGATACACGCCGACACCGAGGTCGATCTTGTCGGGTGATGGATCGGCGCGAAACGCCGTGGTCACCCCCAGGATTGGATCCGGCGGCAGCCTTTCGAGGTTGGCGAATATCATCCGGGCAATTGTCGCACGGGGATCAGGCCGCCGGCACGACCCGCTGGTCGATGGCGCCGAAAATGCTCGCCCCGTCGGCAGCAAACATCTCGATCCTGACTCGATCGCCGAACCGGAGAAACGGGGTTGCCGGCTCCCCCTGGTCGATCTGCTCCAGCATCCGCCGCTCGGCGATGCACGAGGAGCCCAGCGATCGGTCGTAATTGGAGACCGTGCCGGAACCGACGATCGCCCCTGCTCCCAGGCGCCGCGTGCGTGTCACGTGCTCGATCAGGCGCGGGAAGTCGAAGGTCATGTCTACGCCGGCGTCCGGCCGCCCGAACAACTTGCCATTTACGTGCGACACGAGCGGCAGCATCACCTTGCCGCCGTCCCAGGCGTCGCCGAGTTCGTCCGGCGTCACCGCGACAGGCGAGAACGAGGTGGCGGGCTTCGACTGGTAGAAGCCGAAACCCTTGCCGAGTTCGCCGGGGATCAGGTTCCTGAGCGACCAGTCGTTCACGAGCATCACGAGCTTTATGTGTGAGCGCGCCCCGGCGGCCCCGGTACCCATCGCCACGTCGTCGGTCACCACCGCGACCTCGGCCTCGAAGTCGATGCCGAACTCTTCACTGGGGCACGGGACATCGGCGGTGGGCGGTATGAAATCGTCCGAGCCCCCCTGGTAGACCAGCGGATCGGTCCAGAAACTCGGCGGCATGACGGCGCCGCGTGCCTTGCGCACCAGTTCGACGTGATTCACGTAGGCCGAGCCATCCACCCAATGGTGCGCACGTGGCAGCGGCGCGAGCACCCTCGCCGTCTCGAACCGGAAGCTGCCAGTCGCGCGCCCGGCTTCGAGTTCGTCCGATGCCTGCTGCAGCGCCGGTAAAAGCTCGCGCCAGCGGTCGAGGGCCTGTTGCAGCGTCTGCGCCACCTGCGGGACCGGGACCGCCCGCCCCAGGTCGCGGCTCACGACCAGCAACTGTCCGTCGCGCGTGCCATTGGCAAGCGTGGCGAGCTTCATGGCGCCACCTTCCAGCTGTGTACGTATTCCTTCCACTCCACCCCGCCCGCGGCCGCGGCGACGTCGAGTGGATCGCGCGTGTCGATCATCACCGCAACCTCGTCCGTGGCGGGCTTTTCCTGCTTCAGCATGCGCGTGAGTGCCTTCGGATGCGGCCCGTGGGTGAAGCCACCCGGGTGGAGCGTCATCATGCCGGGGTGGATGTTGTCGCGGCTGAAGAAATCGCCGGCGTGATAGAACAGCACCTCGTCGTAGTCGTCGTTGTTATGAAAGAACGGCACCTTGAGCGCGCCGGGATCGGTCTCGAACGGCCTCGGCACGAACGTACAGACCACGAACCTGTTCGCCATGAACGTCGTATGCGCCGAGGGCGGCAGGTGATAGCGATGGCTCATCAGCGGCCGGAAATCCCTGACGTTGATGCGCACCACGGAGAGCTCGCCGTGCCAGCCGACGGCATCCAGCGGATTGAAAGGATAGGTGATCAGCGATACCTGGTTGCGGCGCTTGACCTCGACCGCCCATGAACGCGCCTCGTCACGCTGCGCAGTGAAGGCGGCGTCCAGCTCCGGCGTATCTAGCAGCGCCGGGTCGAAGATCGCGTGGTTACCGACCAGGCCCTTCTCCGGGAGCATGTAGCTCGAGTTCGTCGCCTCGACCAGCAGCAGGTCCATCGGCGAGGTGCAATCGATGCGCCACATCGTGCCGCGCGGCACGACCACGTAGTCGCCGGCCTCTACGCCCAGGTGCCCGAAGTCGCAGTAGAGGTCGCCCCGGCCCGCATGCACGAACAGCAGTTCATCGCCGTCGGCGTTGCGGGCCAGCCGCTCCATGCTTGCGCCCAGGCGCCAGAAGCGAATGCGGCAGTGCGCATTCGTGAGCACCTCGTGAGCCGACCACGGCCCGACCGCGCCGGCTGCAAGCCTGACCAGATCGAACGCCCGCGGCTGCAGCGGGCCCGTGAACTCGCTCCACCCGGTCGGCGGATGGCGGTGATGGAAAAACGCTGCGGGTCCGAAGAACCCCTCCTTGCTCATCTCGCGCTCGAAGGTGCCGTCCGGCAGGTCGCAATGCGCCTGTCGCGAGGCATTGCCTTCCACCCTTGACGCAGGGATGTACCGCTTCACTTCATGTCCCCTGGTTGCGATGCACATGCCGCCCGATCGCCGGGCAGCGGCCTCAGATCACACCACGCCGTTCCTGGTCGAGCTCGATAGACTCGAACAGCGCGCGGAAGTTGCCTTCGCCGAAGCCTTCGTTGCCCTTGCGCTGGATGATCTCGAAGAAGATCGGACCGATCACGTTCTTGGTGAAGATCTGCAACAGGATGCCTTCCTTCGCGCTGCCGTCGATCAGGATGCGGCGGCTGGCGAGCTCCGCGATTGACTCGCGGTGTCCTTCGACCCTGGCATCCACGCCTTCGTAGTAGGTGTCTGGCGAATCCTGGAATTCGACGCCATTGCGCCGTAACTGGTCGACGGTCGCGTAGATGTCGTCGGTAGCGAGCGCGATATGCTGTATGCCCTCGCCCTGGTATTCGCGCAGGTACTCCTCGATCTGCGACTTGTCGTCCTGCGACTCGTTGATCGGGATGCGTATCCTGCCGCAGGGACTGGTCATCGCGCGGCTCAAGAGCCCGGTCTTCTTGCCCTCGATGTCGAAGTAGCGGATCTCGCGGAAGTTGAACAGCTTCTCGTAGAACCCCGACCACTTGTTCATGTTGCCGCGGTGCACGTTGTGCGTGAGGTGGTCGATCAAGGTCAGGCCTGCGGCCGGGCTCGGCTCCGGTTGCGCGACGGGCACGAAGTCCACGTCGTAGATCGTGTGTTCGCCGTAGCGGTCCACCAGGTAAACGATGCTGCCGCCTATGCCCTCGATGGCCGGAATGCTCAGTTCCATGGGGCCGACTGGATTCTCGACCGGCGTGGCACCCAGTTCGACCGCACGGCGGAACGCGTACCCCGCGTCCTTGACCCGGAACGCCATCGCGCAGGCGGACGGCCCGTGCCGTTCGGCGAAGCGCTGCCCGAAGCCGCCTGGCTCGGCATTGATCACGAAGTTGACGTCACCCTGGCGGTGCAGCGTAACGTTCTTGCTGCGGTGGCGAGCCGCCACCGGGAAGCCCATGCGCTCGAACAGCGTCCGCAGCAGTTCGGGGTCGGGCGCCGTGTACTCTACGAACTCGAAGCCGTCGGTCCCCATCGGGTTTTCGAAAAGATCCGCCATGACCGTGCCTCGCTCGCTGCTATTGTTTCAATTGAAACTAACGGCGCAATTGTAGCGGGGGTGCGCCGCAGCAATCCAATGAGAGACCACGCTGGCGCGCCAACACTGGCGCGGCAGGCGCCTGCCTGCCCGGGTCAAAATGGTGGGCCGTGCTGGATTCGAACCAGCGACCAACTGGTTAAAAGCCAGCTGCTCTACCGACTGAGCTAACGGCCCATTCGCGGTTTGGCGGCGGCAATGCCGCAGCGGGCGCGAATGATAGCAGGCTTGCCGGATACTGCGTTCAGCGGTAGCGGGTCGGGTCGGCGACGCCAGCGGCCGCGAAGCCGTCCCGCCGCAGGCGGCAGGAGTCGCAACGCCCGCAGGCCCGGCCCTCCTCGTCCGCCTGGTAGCAGGAAACAGTGTCGCCAAACGCCACGCCCAGCTCGAGGCCACGACGGATGATCTCCGACTTGCTGAGCGAAATGAGCGGCGTACGGATGCGGATGGGAGCGGTACCTTCGACGCCCGCACGCGTGGCCAGGTTTGCGAGGCTCTCGAATGCCGCCACGAACTCCGGCCGGCAGTCCGGATAGCCCGAGTAGTCCACCGCGTTCACGCCGATGAATATGTCCTGCGCCCCCAGCACCTCGGCCCACGCGAGCGCGAGCGACAGGAAAACGGTGTTGCGCGCAGGCACGTAGGTCACCGGAATGCCATCGACCGGCGATTCGGGCACGGCGATGCCGCGATCGGTGAGCGCCGACCCGCCGAATGCCGCAAGGTCGATGCGCATCACCCGGTGCTGCTGTGCCCCGAGGGCGCTCGCGACATACTCCGCCGCGCGCAATTCGGCTTCATGGCGCTGTCCGTAGGCGAAGCTGAGCGCGTGGCAGCCGAAACCCTCGGCGCGAGCCATGGCGAGGCAGGTGGCGGAGTCCAGCCCACCCGACACCAGCACTACCGCCGGTCGGACAACTGCGGCTGGGCCGCCGTTTTCGCCTGGCTCGCTCATCGCCCCGGCTGGTCGCCCCACAGGACCTTGTGGAGCTGTAGTTGCAGCCGCACGTTTAGCCGGTCGGCAAGAATCCATTCCGCGAGATCGCGTGGCTCGACCTGGCCCCAGCTCGGTGAGAACAGCACCTGAAAATCGGTGCCTGGCACCGATTTTTCGGTCAGCCGGCTCCGCAGCAGGTCGCGTGCCCATTCGTAGTCGTCACGCGAGCAGATCACTATCTTCAGCTGGTCGAGCGACGTGAGCAGCGCAAGGTTCTCGAGGCGGTTTCGCCCCGACTCGCCGGAACCCGGGGTCTTCAGGTCCATAACCCGGCTCACTCGCGGATCCACCGGCGCCACGTCCATCGCGCCACTGGTCTCAAGCGAGACGCGGAAACCCTCGTCGCACAGCGCACTCAGCAGTTCGAGGCAGGCTTTCTGGGCCAGCGGCTCGCCTCCGGTCACGCACACGTGGCGCACACCGGAGCCGTGCGCGGTCTCGACCAGCGTTTCGATCTGCCGCCAGTCGCCGCCATGGAAAGCGTACTGCGTGTCGCAGTACACACAGCGCAGCGGGCAACCCGTCAGACGGATGAACAGTGTCGGCCATCCGACTGCATCGGCCTCGCCCTGTATCGAGACGAAGGTCTCCGTGACCTTGAGCCGGTTCACCGACCTTCGGTGTCCATCTGGACGAGCCGCTGCTCGGCCAGCCGGGCTGCGTCGGTGCCCGGGAAGCTGGCAACGACTTTCTGCAGTGTGCCGCGGGCGTTGCGGAATGCCTTGAGTTCGTACTGGCAGTAGGCGACCTTCAGCATCGCGTCCGGCGCCTTGCGTGAGTCCGGGAAGTTGCTGACAACCCTCTGGAACAACTTCAGCGACGTGACGAAGTCCCGCTGCGCGTACATCGACTCGCCCAGCCAGTAAGTGGCGTAGTCGGCCCTCGGGCCGTCCGGGTACTTTGTCAGGTACAGCTGGAAGCCGCGCGCGGCCTCCTCGTAGCGCCCCGCCTTGAGTGCTGCGAAAGCATCGCTGTAGACAGTCGTCTCGTCCGCGGCCCGGACCTGGTCTTCCGTGGTGCCGGAGACTGGTGCCGCCGCTGGTCGCGACGTTCCATAGCCGGCCGGCACATCAGCACCCGGCTGACGGTCGATCGGCTCCGTGCTGGCGACGCCCGGATGCACTCCGTTCTCGATCAGCAGCACCCTGCGGTCCAGGTCGGAATAGAGGTCACGCTGCTGCTTCCTGAGACCTTCGATCTCGTGCCTCGCTTCGTCCACCTGGCCGCGCAGCGTACGCAGATCCTGCCGCAAGGCTTCGACTTGCTGCTGCAACTGCACCAGCGTCTGGTTCGCTCGCTCGACCGCTGCCAGGCGCGCATCGGTTTCGTTGGCACGGGCCTCGAGTTCCTTGTTGCTCGCCGTGGCCAGCGACACCGCACTCCACCCGAGCAGGACGATGCCCGCCATTGCCCTGACGTGTGATCTCACGGCCATCACTGCCCGTAGACGAACTCGACCCGGCGATTCTGCGCATAGGCAGCCTCATCGTGGCCTTCCACGGCCGGGCGCTCCTCGCCGTAGCTTACGGTCGTGATCTGCGCATCCGCGACGCCCTGCGCGAGCAGCGCATTCCTGACCACCTGCGCACGACGCTCGCCGAGTCCGATGTTGTACTCGCGCGTGCCGCGCTCGTCGGTGTTGCCCTCGAGGCGGACACGGGCGGTCGGATACTTCACCAGGTACGCGGCGTTTTCCGTAACGATCGCGAGATACTCAGGCGGGATGCCGCTGCTGTCATAGTCGAAGTAGATGATGTTCTTCGTCTTCAATTGCGCCAGCGCCTGCTGCTGCGGGGTCAGCGTGCCCGACGGCGCGGCGCCCTGGTCGATACCGCTGGTCGATGCGCCATCGGTCTGCGCGGCAGGCGTCTGCGCGACTGGCTTGGTCTGCGTGGGCTTGGTGCAGGCGGCAATACTCGTCGAAAGCACGACGAGCGCAAGTACGTGGATCAGCTTCATGAAAGGCAGGCTCCTGGGAAATCGTCGTGGATCACGGACCGGTTGGGCGCGCGCATCGTGCGCGCCTTTTACCACAATGGTTACGCGCAATCATCAGCGCGGCGGATAAGGCGACCAGGCGGGTTCGCGAACGTCCCCCTGCTCCGAACGCAGGCGTTCCTGGTAACGACCATCGCTGGACACCATCGCGAGCGAACCCGGACCGCGGTCCTCGGTTGCGTAGATGATTACGGCCCCATTTGGCGCAAAGCTGGGGGATTCGTCCTGGCGCCCGTTGGTCAGCATCCGCAGCGTGCGATTGTCGAGGTCCATCAGCGCGATCCGGTAGCCGCGGTCCTGCGTCACCATTGCGAGCGACTTGCCGTCGGGAGACACCCGCGGCCGCGCGTTGTACCCATTGGTGTAGGTCACGCGCTGGACGTCGGAAGGCGTCGCCAGGTTCACGCGGTAGATCTGCGGGCTGCCCGCCCGGTCGGAGGTGAAGTACAGCGCCTTCCCGTCCGGGGTCCAGGTGGCTTCCGTGTCGATCGCGTCGTTGGAAGTAATCCTGGTCAGCGCCTGCGTCGCGAGGTCGAGCACGTAGATGTCGAGGTTACTGCCTCGCGAGAGGGTCAGTGCGAGCCGGGTGCCGTCCGGCGAGTAGGCCGGCGCACCGTTGATACCCGCCCGGGCAGATACCCGGCGACGCTCGCCAGTGGCGAGTCGCTGCACGTAGACCGCCGAGGCCTTGGTCTCGAAGGACACGTAGGCGAGGTTCTGCCCGTCTGGCGACCACGATGGCGACATCAGCGGATCGTCCGATTCTGCCACCGTGCGCGGGTTGTACCCGTCAGCGTCGGCGACCAGCAGGCGGTAGCGCTGGGAAGGTGGCTTGCCCTCGACGGAGATGTAGGCGATCCGGGTCGAGAACGCGCCGGGGATGCCGGTCAATCGCTCGAACACCAGGTCGGATATGTGGTGCGCGACCGCGCGGAGATTACTGGCCGATGCCGGGATCGTCTGTGCCAGCAGCTGCTGCCCGGTCTGGACGTTGAGCAGCTCGAACGATACGGCCGTATTGCCACCGTCCACGCTTCCGACCACGATATAGTCGGCCTTGAGCAGGCGCCAGTCCTCGAATCGGACCTGTCCGCCGCTCGTCGGGCGGGTCACCATGTCCTGCCGGTCCAGTGGCGCGAAGCGCCCGCTGAGCCTCAGGTCCCCGGCGACGATGGCGGCAACGTCCGTCGCGCCACCCTCGGCCTGGCCGCCAAATGGGACCACAGCGACCGGCACTGCGTCCTTTACGCCCTCGGTGATGTCGAGCCGCAACTGCGCCCGCGCCGGTGCGGCCGCGGCCGCGGCCGCCAGCATCACGACCAGCGCCAGGATTCGTGCCATGGCCCAGCGCGCAGTCACTCCGTCAGCATTCATCAAAACCCTACTCCGTCGGCTTGAACAAGATCTCGAGCCTGCGCTCGAACGCCCGCGGGTCGCTCGGCGGCGGCAGCGGAGAGGCACGATACACGGCATTCACGATCGACTCACGCACCGCCTCGTCACCGTTGCAGGCGCCGAGCTTGACGTCAACCACCGTTCCGCCGGTCGCCTGGTTCACATACAGCGTACAGGCAAGTCCTGCGCGAGCCGAGGGTGGCCGGATCCAGTTGCGCTCGATCGCCTGCGTCAGCAGCGACCGGTATTCGTCCTTCACACCTGACCGGGCAAGCGACAGCCCCTCCTCTTCTTCCGCAGCGAGCTGCCGCTGCAGTTCCGCCTGCCGCGCCGCCTTTGCCTTGGCGTCCCTGGCGGCCGTCTCCTGTGCTTCCCTTACCCGCTTCGCCTCCGCGGCGTCGTCCGCCTTCTTCCGCTCGGCATCCGCCTCGGTCTTGCGGCGCGCCTCGTCGGCGGCCTGCTTCTTCTGGGCCTCGGCCTGTTCCTGCTTGCGTCGCTTGCTCGCAGCGACTTCCTCGCGGGCTTTCAACTGCTCGGCCTGCGCGCGCTCAGTGCGGGCACGCTCGGCTGCTTCCGCCTCCGCCCGCTCACGCGCCTGCGTATCCTCGACCGGCGGCGGTGGCTGCACTTTCTTGGCAGGCTCCGGCACGGGTTCCGGCCGTGGCGTTGGTGGTCTCTTGCCGGAGCGCACCGACTTGGGCAGGTCTTTCGCGTCGACGACGAAGCCTTCGATCGCGAGCTGCACCGGCTCCTGGGGTCTGGTCCAGCGCAGCGCCATGCCTGCCACGAGCGCAATCAGCAGCAGGTGCAGGGCCGCCGACCCGATCAACGGGCGAAGGTGTTCGCGCGCAAACCCCGCCATCGCTCAGCGTTGCGCGCGTGGGCGCGCCTCGGCGATCGGTGGTTGCGTCGCGAAACCAACCTTTTTCGCGCCCGATTGCTGCAGCAGCACCATGCCCTCCACGACGCGGCCATAAGCTACGGCCGTATCTGCCTTGACCAGAACGGGGCGCTCAGGTTCCCTGCGCATCGCGGCAGATGCCACTTCCAGTACACGATCGGCGGTGAGCGGCTGGTTGGGGTCGCCAATGTTGAGGTACATCTGCCCATCCGCCTCGACGCTGAGTACGAGAAAATCGAGCTTGTCCTGCGGGAGGGGCTCTGCGGCGGCCTCCGGCAGGTCCACCTTGATTCCCTGGCTCAGCATTGGCGCCGTCACCATGAAGATGACCAGCAGCACCAGCATCACGTCGATGTAGGGGACGACGTTGATTTCGCCCATCAGCCGCCGGCCGCGCTTGTTTCTCACCGTCGCGCCCTCAATCGCCGTCCACGCCCGCGTGGCGCTGCAGGATGGTCGAGAACTCCTCCATGAAAGTGTCGTAGCGCAGCTCGAGCCGGCCGACCTGGTCGGCGTAGCGGTTGTAAGCGATCACGGCCGGTATCGCCGCGAACAGGCCCATCGCGGTTGCAATCAGCGCCTCGGCGATTGCCGGCGCCACGGTCGCAAGCGTGGCCTGCTGCACCGCCCCCAGGCCCTGGAACGCACCCATGATGCCCCACACCGTGCCGAACAAGCCGACATAGGGACTGGTCGAGCCGATGGTCGCAAGCGTCGCCAGGTTCTGCTCGAGACGATCCGTCTCGCGCAGCTGCGCAACCTTCATCGCCCTGCGACTGCCCTCGAGCAGCTGCCCACCGCCCTGGCTGACCCGCTGGCGCAGGCGCGAGAATTCCCGGAAGCCGGCCACGAAGACCCCGGACATGCCGACCGGCGACCCCCCCTCAAGCGACTTGTACAGGACCGCGAGGTCCCCGCCGGACCAGAACTTGTCCTCGAACGCATCGGCTGTATCGCGCGCCTCGTTGAGCACACGGCGCTTGCGCAGGATGATGGCCCACGACATGACCGAGGCGGCCGCGAGCAGCGCCAGCACGCATTGCACCGGGAAGCTGGCACCGAGAATCAGGTCGAGCGCGGAGTGGTCACCCATCGTCAGTCATCCTCATGCGTCGAAGAGGCCAATGGTGCCGGGCCGCTCGAGCGCGGGCGGCGTCAGGCCGAAGTGAAGGTATGCGTTCCTGCTTGCGATGCGGCCGCGGGCCGTGCGCGCGATGTAGCCCTGCTGGATCAGGAAAGGCTCGATCACGTCCTCGATCGTTCCGCGCTCCTCGCCGAGGGCCGCGGCGAGGCTGTCCACGCCAACCGGGCCGCCGTCGAATTTCTCGATGATCGTCAGCATCAGCCTGCGATCCATCGGGTCGAAGCCCTGGGGGTCGACGTCGAGAAGGTCGAGCGCGCCCTGCGCCACCGCATCCGTGACGTGTCCATCAGCCTTGACCTCGGCAAAGTCCCGCACCCGGCGCAGCAGCCGATTGGCAATGCGCGGCGTGCCGCGTGAACGCTGCGCGATGCGGACGGCGCCCTGCTCGTCGGTCGGAACGCCCAGGATCCGCGCCGAGCGCTCGACGATCTTCTGCAGGTCGTCGTGACCATAGAACTCGAGGCGCTGGACGATGCCGAAGCGGTCGCGGAGCGGGGAGGTCAGCAGCCCGGCACGAGTGGTCGCGCCTACCAGCGTGAAGGGCGGCAGGTCTATCTTGATCGAGCGCGCGCCGGGTCCCTCGCCGATCACGATGTCGAGCTGGAAATCCTCGAGCGCCGGGTAGAGGATTTCCTCGACTACCGGGCTCAGCCGGTGAATCTCATCCACAAACAGGATTTCGTTGGGCTGCAGGTTGGTAAGCAGCGCCGCCAGGTCTCCCGGCCGCTCGAGCACCGGGCCCGAGGTCTGCTTGAAGCCCACGCCCAGCTCATTGGCGATGACGTGCGCGAGCGTGGTCTTGCCGAGGCCCGGCGGGCCGAAGATCAGCACGTGGTCCAGTGCCTCGCCGCGCTGCCGCGCGGCCTGGATGAAGATCTCCATCTGCGCCTTCATCGGCGCCTGGCCGACGTAGTCGGCCAGCGACTTCGGCCTCACAGCGCGGTCGTAGACTTCCTCGTCCCGCTGAGGACCCGCCGAGATCACGCGATCCTGTTCGATCATTCAGTGCACCCCGCCGTCAACCTGCCGCCGCGCGCAGCGCGTGGCGGATCATCTCTTCGGTGGTGGTCACGGACGGCTCCACCTTCTGCAGCAGCCGCGTAACCTCTGCCGGCTTGTAGCCCAGCGCCACCAGCGCGCTGAAGGCCTCGGCCTGCGGGCTCAACTGGGCACCGGCGGGCGCTCCTGCCAGCCCACCACCGGCCGCAGGTCCGGCGAGGACCTTGAGCCGGTCGCGCATCTCGATGATCAGGCGCTCCGCCGTCTTGCGCCCGATGCCCGGCACGCGCACCAGCGTAGCCGCGTCGTCCGCCTCCACGCAGCGGTTGAAATCGTCGACGCTGATGCCGGAGAGGATCGCGAGCGCGATGCGAGGCCCGACACCCGAGACCTTGATCACCTCGCGGAACAGGCTCCGCTCACGCTCGGTACCGAAACCGAACAGTACATGTGCGTCCTCGCGCACCACGAGGTGCGTGTGCAGCATGACCTCGGCACCGACCGACGGCAGGCCGTAGAACGTGGACATCGGCGCTTCGACCTCGTAGCCGACCCCGCCCACGTCCACCACCAGCGACGGTGGATGCTTGGCCGCAAGGCGCCCGCGCAGGAATCCGATCAAGGGATCGCCCCCGCCGCCGCGCCGCTCGCGACCGCCAGCTTCGCCTGCCTGGAATAGGCATGGCAAAGTGCGATGGCGATTGCATCGGCGGCATCTGGACCCAGTTCGCCGCTGAGCTTGAGCAGCGTCATAACCATCAATTGAACCTGCTCCTTCTGTGCCCCGCCCTTGCCAACCACCGCGAGCTTCACCTCGCGCGCCGCATATTCAAAAACCGTCGGTTCCGTCGAAAAGGCCGCGCAGAGCGCCGCGCCGCGCGCCTGTCCAAGCTTGAGCGCACTGTCAGCGTTGCGGTGCATGAACACCCGCTCGATGGCGACCTCTGCCGGCCGATACTCGTGCATCAGTTGGAGCACGCCCTCGAATATCTGTCGCAGGCGCGGCGGGAATTCGGCACCGCTGGTGCGGATCGCACCGCTGGTCACGTAGCGGGCCTCGCCGCCGGCCCAGTCGATGACGCCAAAGCCGGTCGCTGCCGAGCCCGGGTCGAGCCCCAGGATCCGCACCGACGGTCCGCCGGTCAAATGGCCCCCGGAAGGAAGCGCCCAGCGCCGGCCACCTCGACTGAGCCTGGGCAAATCCTCACCTCACGGGAGACGTTACGACTGCAGCGTATGATAGCGCACGCTGTGAAGCCCGCCGAATTCGATCCAGACTCCCAGACACCGCGTGTCCGCACGGCCCTCGGGCTGCTGCAGACGCTCGCGCCCGGCCGTGCAGCCGCGCAAAGCGTCGAACTTGCCGCATTGCTTGCCGGGCTGCGGGTGGATGAAGACCTGCTGCTCGCCGGCTTGCTGATTCCCTGGCTCGAGGAAGGCGCGCTCGACGATGCCTGCGCCCAGGATTACTTCGGTGCGGCGGCGGTCAGGCTCGCCCGCGAGGTCGAACGCGTCGTGGGCATCGGGATCCCGCTGGACTGGAACCCTGGCCAGCCGATGAAGCCACAGCAGGCGGAAGGAGTCCGCAAGCTGCTGCTGTCACTCGCATCGGACGTGCGACTGGTTCTGCTCAGGCTCGCGCTGCAAC
Source organism: uncultured Gammaproteobacteria bacterium (assembly GCA_963732415.1). GTDB lineage: Bacteria > Pseudomonadota > Gammaproteobacteria > Steroidobacterales > Steroidobacteraceae > RPQJ01. Next base: position 237,368 of record CAVSZK010000019.1, on the reverse strand, counting down.
TCGTGCGCCTGCGCAACATGAAGGAGTCATCGCCTGCCGAGCAGCGCTGGGCAGCGCTCGAGACCCGTGAAATCTATGCACCGCTAGCCAATCGACTCGGTATCTGGCAGGTCAAGTGGGAACTCGAGGACCTGGCTTTCCGCTACAGCGAGCCCGAGGAATACAAGCGGATCGCGGGCTGGCTGAAGTCGAAACGCGCCGAGCGTGAGCGATACATCGAGGACGTCCAGGAGCTGATCGGCAGGGAACTCCAGAAGGCCGGTATCAGCGGCGAGATCAGCGGACGGCCGAAGCATATCTACAGCATCTACAGGAAGATGAAGCGCAAGGCGCTCGCCTTCGAGCAGGTCATGGACGTACTTGCGGTACGGATCCAGGTTGAAACCGTTGCCGAGTGCTATGCAGCGCTCGGCATCGTGCACGGTTTGTGGGCGTATCTCCCTGGCGAGTTCGACGACTACATCGCGACGCCGAAGGAGAACAACTACCGTTCGCTGCACACGGCGGTCATCGGCCCCGGCCGCCTTCCGCTCGAGGTCCAGATCCGCACCCGCGAGATGCACGATCACGCCGAGCTCGGTGTCGCCGCGCACTGGCAGTACAAGGAAGGCCGCCGCGCCGAGTCCAGTTTCCAGCAGAAGATCAACTGGCTGCGGCAACTGCTCGAGCCGAGCGCGCGTTTGGGGCTGGAACCCGACCTGCTCGACAGCCTGCAGGCGGACATCTTCGAGGATCGCGTCTATGCGCTCAGCCCCAAGGGCGAGGTGGTTGACCTCCCGCGCGGGGCCACACCGCTCGATTTTGCCTACCAGGTGCACACTGACCTCGGCCATCGCTGTCGCGGCGCGAAGGTGAATGGCCGCATGGTCTCGCTGGGCCACCATCTCGCCAACGGCGACACCGTCGAGATCATTACCGGAAAGCAACCGAACCCGAGCCGGGACTGGCTGGTGCCGTCACTGGGATTCCTCGCCTCGCCCCGTAATCGCAGCAAGGTGCGCAGCTGGTTCCGCAAGCTCGACGAGGGCCAGAACAAGGAACACGGTCGGCAGATCTTCGAGCGTGAGATCGAGCGATTGGGCGTGCGCAGCCTGCCGCTGCCCGAGATCCTGGACGAGCTGCGACTCGCTGATGCGGACTCGCTCTACGTGGGACTCGGGGACGGCGAAATAACCGTGGCGCAGGTGGCCGGCGCGATCCAGCGCCGCCAGCACGAGCGGGAGCCGTCCAGGCTCAGGGCGCCCACCCGCACCGCAGGGCACGATGCGACGGACGGCATGGTGGTGGACGGCGTCGGCGACCTGCTGAACACGATTGCGCGCTGTTGTCGGCCGGTCCCGCCCGAGCCGATCGCCGGCTATATCACGCTCGGCCGCGGCGTCAGCATCCACCGCGCGGACTGCGCGAACCTTGTCAGGATGCGCGACAGCCAGCCGCGGCGCGTGCTGGCCGTCGACTGGGGACGCCCCTCGCCGGAGCGCACGTTTCCGGTCGCAATAAGGGTCGAGGCTTTCGACCGGCGCGGCCTGGTTCGCGACATCTCGTCGGTGCTCGCCGACGAGCACATCAGCATCGAGACGATGAACACGGTGACCAACACCGCCGAGAACACCGCGACGGTGGACATGACCGTGACCGTGCACGGCCTGGAGGAACTAAGCCGGTTGCTGGGCCGCTTGTCAGGCCTGTCAAACGTGATCAGCGCAGCCCGGCGCCGCTGACAGGGGGGACATTCTCCTTTTCCACGGTGCAGAAAAAGGAGAATGTCCCCTGCTAAGAATGTCCCACGCTACTTATTGGGCATGTCGATCGCGCGCTTGTCCGCCGCGAGCGCGGCTTCGTGCAACGCTTCACTGAGCGTCGGGTGCGCGTGGATCGTGCGCTGCAGGTCCTCGGTGCTCGCCGAGTATTCGAGCGCCAGCACGGCCTCTGCAATCAGCTCGCCAGCCATCGGGCCCACGATGTGCACGCCCAGGATCTCGTCGTCGTCGGTCGCAGCGATCAGCTTGCAGAAACCTGCGGGGGCTTCCATCGCACGGGCCCGCCCGCTGGCCAGGAACGGAAACGAGCCCACCTTGTAAGGGCGGCCTGATTTCTTCACTTCTTCCTCGGTCTGCCCGACCCAGGCGATCTCGGGTGCGGTGTAAATAACCGACGGTATGACTTTGTAGTTCATCTCCGAAACCAGGCCCGCGATCAGGTCGCCGACCATCACGCCCTCTTCCTTGCCCTTGTGCGCGAGCATCGGTCCGCGCACGGAGTCACCGATCGCCCATACATTGGCAGCACCGGTGCGGCATTCGTGGTCGACCTTGATGAATCCGCGTTCATCGAGTTCCACCCCTGTGCCCTCGCCCAGCAGGTCCAGCGTGTACGGACGCCGGCCGATCGCAACCACCACCTTGTCGACCGTAATGGTCTTCGCGCCGGAAGCATCTTCGTACTTGAGCGTTACGCCATCCTTGCCAGGCTCCATGCCGCCGACTTTCGCTCCCAGGCGGATGTCGAGACCCTGTTTCCTGAAGTGCTTGAGCGCCTCTTTCGCAAGCTGCTGGTCGGCCATGAACAGGAACTGCTCGAGTGCCTCGAGCACGACGACCTCGGCACCAAGCCTGCGCCAGACACTGCCGAGTTCCAGGCCGATGACACCCGCACCGATGACTGCGAGCCGCTTCGGCACCGCCTCGAGGTCGAGTGCGCCCCAGGAGTCGAGGATGTCCTTGCCGTCGAACGGAACGCTCTTCAATTCCATAGGCACCGAGCCGGACGCGAGCACCACGTGCCTGGCGCTGAGCACGGTCTTCTTGCCGTCGAAGCCGGTGACCTCGACCTTGTTACCGGCGACCAGGCGCCCGTGTCCCTGCATCGCCGTGACGCCTGCCGCCTTGAAGAGCGCAACGATGCCTTGGGTGGAGGCCTTTACGATCTTGGTCTTGCGCTTCTGCATCGCGGCGACGTCGAAGGCGAGGCTGCCGGCCGAGATCCCGTGCGCCGCGAATTCCGACTGGGCACGGTGGTAGAGCTCGGTGGATTCGAGCAGTGCCTTGGACGGAATGCAGCCTGCGTTCAGGCAGGTGCCGCCGTAGGCATGCGTGCCGTCGCGGTTTTTCCATTCGTCCACGCAGGCAACCTTGAGACCGTTCTGGGCCGCACGGATTGCGCAGGGATAGCCGGCCGGGCCGGCACCGATCACGATGACGTCGTAGGTGGTGTCGGACATGTTGTCTCCTTATACCTGCAGCAACAGGCGCGCCGGGTCTTCCAGCGCGTCTTTCACGGCGACCAGGAACTGTACCGCCTCGCGACCGTCGATCAGCCGGTGATCGTAGCTGAGTGCGAGGTACATCATCGGACGCACCACGACCTGGTCATCCACGACAACCGGTCGTTTCTGGATCTTGTGCATGCCGAGAATCGCGCTCTGCGGCATGTTCAGGATCGGCGTCGAGAGCAGCGAGCCGAACACGCCCCCGTTGGTGATGGTGAACGTGCCGCCAGTCAGGTCCTCGATCGTGAGCGAGCCTTCCCGCGCGCGGTTGGCGTAGGCCACGACCGACTGCTCGATGCCGCCAAAACTCATCGTATCCGCATCTCGCAGCACCGGGACGACCAGCCCCCGGTCGGTGGAGACCGCGACGCCGATGTCGTAGTACTCATGGTAGATGATGTCGTTGCCATCGACGGACGCATTGACCGCAGGGTATCGACGCAGCGCCTCGATGCAGGCCTTGACGAAAAATGACATGAAGCCGAGGCGTGCACCATGCGCCTTTTCGAAGCGTTCCTTGTGGCGGGCGCGCAGTTCGTTGACGGCCGTCAGGTCCACCTCGTTGAAGGTCGTCAGCATGGCCGCCGTGGCCTGCGCCTGCACCAGCCGCTCGGCAATGCGTGCTCGCAGGCGTGTCATCGGCACACGCCTCTCTGCACGCGGTCCTGCAGACCCAGTGGCGGGCGCCTGCGGCCCGCCCTCCGGGGCGGAATCCCGGCTCGACAGGTGAGTGAGCACGTCTCCCTTGGTGATGCGGCCATCGCGTCCGCTGCCCGGAATGTTTCCCGTGTCGAGCTTGTGTTCCTCGACCAGCCGCCGGACCGACGGCGCGAGCTTGTCGCCCGCAGCCCCGGTGCCTGAACCGGCCCCGGACTTCACTTCTGCCGCGTCGGACTTCTTCGATCCAGCATCGGACTTCGCCGCGGCGGCAGACCCGCCGGCCGCTGCAGGCTTCGTGTCCCGGGCGGCGCCGGCGGCTCCTTCCTCGATCAGCGCCAGCAACTGGCCGCTGGTAACCGTGGCGCCGTCTTTCACGTTCAACTCGACGATGACGCCCGCGGCGGGCGCGGGAACCTCGAGCACGACCTTGTCGGTCTCGAGATCCACGAGGTTCTCGTCGCGGGACACTGCGTCGCCCGGCTTCTTGTGCCAGGCAACCAGCGTCGCGTCGGCGACCGACTCGGGCAGCTGGGGTACGCGCACTTCGATCGTCATTTTTTCTTCCTGGTGGCCGCCTCGCGCAGGCTGCGCGGCGGTGGTGCTACTTCGTCAATGGTATGGGCGACAAGGGCGGCGCGCACGAGCCCGTGCTGTTGCTCCGCGTGGACCTGTGGAATCCCCGTGGCTGGCGCGGCCGACGGCCCGCGACCGCTGTACATGAGTTCCTGCTTCGGACCGAGTTTCTCCTGCAGGCGATGCCGTATCTGGAACCATGCGCCCTGGTTCTGCGGCTCTTCCTGGCACCAGACGACGTCCAGCGCATTCGGGTATCGGTGCAGGACGATCTCGTACTCCTCGCTGGGGAAAGGATAGAGCTGTTCGATCCGCACGATCGCCACGTCGTGCCTCTCGTCGGCACGGCGCGCCTCGAGCAGGTCGAAGTACACCTTCCCCGAGCAGAAAACCACGCGGGTCACCTTTTCGGCGCGCAGGTCGTCGATCTCGTCGATGACCTCCTGGAAGAAGCCCTTCGACAGGTCCTCGAGCGGCGATACCGAAAGCTTGTGGCGCAGCAGGCTCTTCGGCGTCATCACGACCAGCGGCTTGCGGAAGTCGCGCAGCATCTGCCGCCGCAGCATGTGGAACATCTGCGCCGGCGTCGAGGGCACGCAGACGATCATGTTGTGTTCGGCGCACAGCTGCAGGAAGCGCTCGAGGCGTGCCGAGGAATGCTCCGGCCCCTGCCCCTCGAAGCCGTGCGGCAGGAACATCGTGAGGCCGCAGTAACGCCCCCACTTCGTCTCGCCCGAGGCGATGAACTGGTCGATGATGACCTGTGCACCATTCACGAAGTCGCCGAACTGCGCTTCCCAGATGACCAGGCAGTTGGGGTCCGTGGTCGAGTAGCCGTATTCGAAGCCGAGCACCGCTTCCTCGGACAACAGCGAATCGGTCACACGGAATCGCGGCTGGCCCGCCTTCAGGTGACGGAGCGGAATGTAGGCAGCGCCCGTCTTCTGGTCGTGCCCGACCGCGTGGCGGTGGAAAAATGTACCGCGCCCGCTGTCCTGGCCGGTCAGGCGAATCTCGTAGCCTTCGTCGAGAAGCGTCGCGTATGCGAGCGTCTCGGCGAACCCCCAGTCCAGCATCGCCTGGCCGGCAGCCATCTTCCGCCTTTCGTCCATGACCTTCTGGACCTGCCTGTGCAGCGTGAATCCTTCCGGATAGGTTACAGAGCGAACAGCGAGGTCCTTGAGAACCGGAAGCCTGACGCCGGTCGGCACCTGCTCGGCCCAGTCCACGTCGTGGTACCTGACCCAGTCCACCGTGTGCACGTTGCCGATCATGCCGAGCACGTTGCGGGCCTGCGGCATGCCGTCGCCGTCGTCGAGGCCGTTGCGATACTCCTCGACCATCCGCTCCGCCTCGTCGGCGGTGATTACGCCGTCGCGCTCGAGCTGGCTCGCGTAGAGCTGCCGCGTCGTGGGCTTCGAGCGGATGGTCGAATACATCACCGGCTGCGTGGCCGCCGGCTCGTCCGCCTCGTTGTGGCCCAGGCGCCGGTAGCAGACCAGGTCGATCACCACGTCCTTGTGGAACTTCATCCGGTACTCGACCGCGAGGCGCGTCGCGAACACGACCGACTCCGGGTCGTCGCCGTTCACGTGCAGGATCGGAGCCTCGATCATCTTGGCCACGTCGCTGCAGTACAGTGTCGAGCGCGTGTCACGTGGATCGTGCGTCGTGAAACCGACCTGGTTGTTGACGATCAGGTGCACGGTGCCGCCGGTGTAGAAGGCGCGCGCCTGCGACATCTGCAGCGTTTCCTGGATTACGCCCTGCCCGGCGAATGCCGAGTCGCCGTGGATCAGAACCGGCATGACCTTGACGCCGGTCGCGTCGCCGCGGCGCTCCTGCCGGGCACGCACCGAACCCTCCACGACAGGGTTTACGACCTCCAGGTGCGACGGGTTGAAGGCGAGCGCCAGGTGCACGTTGCCGCCCGGTGTGCGCACGTCACTCGAGAAACCCTTGTGATACTTGACATCGCCCGAACCCTTGAGCGCCGCGAGGTCGTACTTGCCTTCGAACTCGGAGAACAGAGCCTCGGGAACCTTGCCAAGTACGTTGACCAGCACGTTCAGGCGGCCCCGGTGCGCCATGCCGATCACGATGTCCTCGACACCGTGCGAGCCGCTGGCCTGGACCAGGTCGTCGAGCAGCGGGATCAGGCTGTCGCCTCCCTCGAGCGAGAAGCGCTTCTGCGCCGGATAGCGCGTGGCAAGGTAACGCTCGAGTCCCTCGGACGCCGTCAGGCCCCAGAGCACGTTCTTCTTCGCCTCGGGCGAGAAGTGCTGCTGCACCCTGCCGACCTGGAAACGGTCCTGCAGCCACAGCCGCTCGGTCTCGTCGGAGACGTGGGCGAATTCGGCGCCGATCGACCCGCAGTAGATCTGCTGCAGCTGGGCAATGATGTCGCGCAGCTTCAGGCGCGGCTTGATCGCACCATTGCGGCTGCCGGTGTGGAACTCGATATCGAGATCAGCCTCGGTGAGGCCCATGTAGCCGAGACCGAGCACTTTCGGGACCGGCCGCACCATAAGCCCTAGCGGGTCTATCTCGGCAACCAGGTGGCCCCGATTGGCGTAGATCTGGATCAGGCGGGATACCGCGCCCTGCTTGGCCGCGCCGTCGCTGGCAGCCGGCGGCGCGACCGCCGATATAGTCGCGCTCACCAATCGCGGTGCCAGCGCACGTCGGGCGAGTTCCTCGACCAGCGGCCCGTGGGCAGTGTCCGAGCCGAGTCCGCCCATGCCGGCAAAGTACTCGCGCCAGCGATCGCCCACCGACTCCGGGTTGGCGAGGTAGCGCTCATACATCGCCTCGACGTAGGGGGCATTGCCCGCCGCGAGCGGCGTGGACGCCCGCATTGCCTCGAATTCGCTCATCTTGAATCGGTGCTCGACGTTGTCCCGGCGGCCAGGACATCCGGACCGGCGAAGGGGTTGGCTAGTTTAGCGTAGGTACTAGCCGAAATGCCCGGGGCGCGAGCCGTTCTGACCAGGGCCACCCAACTGCTAATATCGCCGCGCCGTCCCGAGTACCGGGCCGCGGCAAATCAAGCCCACGACAGCAGGTAGCCATGAACGCATACATCCGTCGCTCCAAGGCGAGTAACAACACTGCGGCCTCGTTCTGGAGGCCCGCGCTCGCCCTGCTTGCGCTGACCTGCGCCGCAGGCTGTGCCGGGACTTCGGGTTCCACGTCCTCGACCTCCTGGGCGTCCGGCGCGCCGCGCGACACGACGTATTCGCGGGTGCTGGTCGTCGGCGTCAGTGCCAGCGAGGACAACCGCTGCATGTTCGAGCAATTTCTCGCCGACCAGCTGAGGAGTCCGTCCACTCAGGTGATCCAGAGCTGCGACCAGGCGAGGCCAGTCACCCCGCCTACCCAGGAGTCGGTGGCGAAGATGGTCGCCGCTACTGGTGCCGACGCCGTTCTCGCGACCCGGCTCGTGGGCGCACAGGCGGCGGTTCAGAACGACGGCAGCCGTGACGACCGTGGCGGGTACTACTTCAAGGCTGAAGGGTTGACCGACGCGGTCGGCCCTTGGGGCTTTTACGACCTGCCGGTGGTCTACGGTCAGTACCAGGACCAGCCATCGCTCAGCCTGCTCGAGGGTCAGTTCACCGTAAGCAGCAAGTTCTACTCCACGCAGAAAGCGATGCTCGTGGCCACGATCAGCACAACGGTCAAGGACAACGACACATCGGACAACGCCATCGCGGCGGTAGCCGAAGCAATTGCCGATCGTCTGCGGCGCGACGGGCTGGCGAAGTAGCAAAGGACGCGTGCAGGTTCTTGCAGACTGGCGCCCCGGGCAGGAATCGAACCTGCGACCTACCGCTTAGGAGGCGGTTGCTCTATCCACTGAGCTACCGGGGCGCGTGGCGGTAAGTTTACCGGCCAATGCGAACTACTGGCCACCGCCGTCCGCGTTACCCCCAGGGCGACGGGTACACCATCAAGGCATAACGTCGCTGAGGCGACCTCCAGCGGAACGTGCCTGCAGGCGGCGCAGCCACAGCATGCGGCAAACCACCAGGCCGGCGAAGGCGGCCGCGAGGTGCTTGAGCGTGTGGCCGCTGACCAGGTGGCCGATTGAAAGCAGCTGCCGATCGAACGTTTCCAGCAACTTCGCCAGCACGTAAGCCGCGAACACCCAGTAGATGTCGTTGCCACGCGTGTAGCGTGATGGCTGCAGCAGCGCCATCAGGAACAGGATCACCACCGCGTATCCCTGCAGCACGGCGTAAGGCATGACGTTGCCCGCGCCCGCCCGCTCCGTTGCCCGCCAGTAGAGGACCGATGCCGCCCCCACGAGCAGCATAGGCACCAGCAGCGCGAGCCCCGCCCTGACATTGATGCGATCGACCACCTGCGCGGCGATCAGCGACATGAACGCGATGGTCATCGGCAGGCGGTCCCAGAACAGCCGCTCGTTGTCGGGCACGAGGTGATAGTAGGCAGAGCCCAGCCCGGTCAACACCATGCCGGCAAAGAACACCGCGTACGGCCAGCGCTCACTGTTCGACTCAAATTCCGTGCGCGGCCGCAGGACGACAGCAAATCCCGCGACGCCAGCCAGCACGAATGCTGCGTTGGACGCCACGTCGAGGAAGTTGGCGAACCCGAGCATTTCCCGGTGATCTGCGAAATCGTGGTACGAGACGGGCTGGGGCATGGCCGGCAGCAGGAAGGCCGCCAGCACGCTCAGCACCGTGAACCCTACGATGTAGCGGGTGCGAGTCGCCATGAGTTGTGCAGCCTAGTAGCGCCGAGTGGCGCCGTGAACCCAGGAACGCAAGACAGCGAGCAGGAAGCCGCCGGTGAGCATGCCGAGGACGTAGATGAGCAGGACCAGCACCGAAACCGGCATCGTGACGCCTGCCGAGAACAACGAGACGGTGACTGACTCCAGATTCTGGAACTTGAACAGGACGATGATGGCGGCGAAGATGGCAATGAGCACCATGTAGACGTAACGCATTTCGTCTCCTTGTTCTTGCAACCGATACTCAGGCTTCGATACTAGCGCGGATTCCCCGGAACGCGGAACTGCGCGAGACGTGGCCGCCCCAGGATCAATTCGGAACGCCGTCGGTCTCGTGGCCGGGTAGCCGCCCTGCGGAGGCGAAGGCCAGCAGGCCGAGCCCCGTCAACAGCATGAACGTGACCTTCAACGCGCGCAGCCGTGCGTCTACGTTGATTTGCGTGGCAACGATCGTGTCGCCCGTGGAGGAGCGGCTGTTCATGAGCGACTTTCCTCGAGTGCGCCAAGTGCCGAAGCGGCACGAGCGCTCCATCGGCCCCGCGCAGCATCGGGGTCCGGGTGCGAATTGCAAGCGACCCGCCCGGCGCTGTGGCGGACGCATTCCCCGACGATTATGATCTCCGTATCAGCCAATGGTCGCCAAAGTGCATATTGGCATGAAGGAAAAGGAAGACGACCTTGCGCAGAACCTTGTCGATATTGAGTGCCTTGTTGCTCGTGACCGCCTGCGCCACGCCGTCCCGGATGACGCCGGCCGAACGACTCGAGTTTTATCGAGCGAACGCCGGCGAGCCCGTCCGCAGCTTCCACAGCCCCGGGCGACTGTGGGGCTGGCGAGCGATTGGCGACAGCGCGCTGACGGTCTGGACCAGCAGCAATCGGGGGTACTTGCTGGAACTGGTGAATCGATGTCCCGACATGGTCTTCGCATCGTCGATAGGCCTCACCACCCGCGCAAGCCGTGTCTCGGCAGGATTCGACAGCGTCGTTATTCATCGCAGCGGTCTCCACAGCGGCGCTGTCCCGAGCACCACTGTCCGGAGCGGCACTGTCCGGGGCGGCGGTGTCCAGAGCAACCTGACGACGTGCCGCATCGATACGGTCCGGCCGCTCAATACCAGGGTAGTCAAGGAATCCAAGCGCGACCTGAAAGACGTCGAGGTGGAGGAACGCGACCCCTCGATACCCGACGACCCGCAATGAACTCGGCTACGGTCGCACGCCGCACATGACATCCACTGAATCGCGCCGGGCCGGCTGGTTCTGGAAGATCCCAGGTTGGCTGCTGAAGGGAGCCAGGTTTCTCGTCCTGGCCCTGGTCCTCGCCTGGGCCAGCCTCGCAATCTATTTTTCCCCGCTGCCCTGGGCAGGATTGCGGATCGGGCTCGCGGTCGCGCTTGCGGCATTCGGCATCTGGGCCTTGTGGCTGTCGCACCGGCCGCGCATGCGCTGGGTCTTTGCGGCGCTGTATCTTGCCATTCTTGTCGGGTGGAGCTTCATCAAGCCCTCGAACGATCGTGAGTGGCGGCAGGATGTCGCCGTCACGCCCCGCGCCACGGTCGACGGTGATCGCGTTCGCATCACCGGAGTGCGGGATTTTGACTACAGCAGCCGCGACGACTTCACGGTGCGCTACGAAGAGCGCGAAGTGTCGTTGTCGCACCTGACTGGGCTCGATTTCTTCATTTCGTATTGGATGCCGGGGCCCGTAGGCCATACGTTCGTGAGCTTCATCTTCGACAATGCGCCGCCACTCAACGTCTCCATCGAGACGCGGCCGGAGGTGCACGAGGGCTTCGACCCGCTCGCGTCGCTGTTCAAGAAATACGAGTTGATCTACGTGGTGGGCGAGGAACGCGACCTGGTCGGCGTCCGGACGAATTTCCGCAACGAAGACGTGTACCTTTACCGCCTCCGGGTGCCCGCGGAAAACGCGCGCAAGCTCTTCCAGGTCTATCTCGAGCGCATCAACCAGTTGGCCGATCACCCGGAGTTCTACCACCTGCTCAGCAACAGCTGCACGATCAACATCGTGCGCTACGCGAACCTGGCGGGCCGGATCGGCGATATCGATCTCCGGCACTACCTCAACGGCTGGGTCGACCGCTATTTCTACGACACGCGGCTGCTGAATACGCAGTTCCCGTTCGCCGAACTGCGTCGGCGATCGCGGGTCAACCCCTCGGTGAAGGCAGCGGAGCCTGTTGAGGAATTCGCACAGCATATTCGAGAGTCCGTGCCTGGGATGAACCCTTGAACTTGAACCTGCACCTGGCCTGCCGCCAGACGCTGCCCCTTTGTCTCGCCCGGAAGCCGGTGCGCTTCCGTGGTCAACCTTTCGAGCGGAGTACGCCCATGTCCCTGCAACACCCCCATCGTCTTGCCCTCGTTCTAGCCGCCCTGTGCGTGGCGGGCTGCGCCCGGAGCACGCCGCCCGACACGTCCGCACCGGCAGCGACTGCGCCCGCCGTCGCGTCTGCACCTGCCAGTGCCACCGAGGCCGCACCCACCCCCGACACGGCCACCGCCCTCGTTGCCTACGAGTGGCAGCTCAAGTCGGCGACCGATGGCGCGGGCCAGTCGATCGCCGCGTTCTTCCCGTCACCGGACAAGCCGCTGGGACTCCTGTTCAGCGACGGCCGGATCAACGTGACCGGCAGCTGCAATCGCATCAGTGCCGGCTACCAGCTTCTCGACTCCACGCAACTGCAGGTCAGCCAGGGGATGTCGACGATGATGGCCTGCCCACCACCGCTGGCGAGCGCCGACGCCGCATTCGCCAAGTTCCTGGCCGGCACACTGCAGGTTACGGTCGAAGGCGAGGCCGGTGCGCCGCAGCTGCGGCTCGCTGCGGCCGATGGCAGCTACTTGACCTTCGGTGGCGCGCCCACGCCGGAAACCCGGTTCGGCGGGCCCGGCACGCGCGCGTTCCTGGAGGTGTCTTCGCAGCCCTGCGCTGCACCCGCCCCCTCGCCCCCCTGCCTGATGGTGCGCGACCGTTACTTCGACGAGAACGGCCTCGCCAGCGGGGCGCCGGGCGAGTGGCGACAGCTGCCCGAAGGCATCGAGGGCTACACGCCCGTCGAAGGCGAGCAACACGTGGTGCGGGTCAAGCGTTTCGAGCAGGCTGGGACCGCGGGTGGTGAACCGACCGTGCACTACGTGCTCGACCTGGTCATCGAGACGCGGACGAATCAATGAGCAGGGTCGGCGCGCTGCGCCGGGGGCGTCGACGACTCGGCCAGGTCGTTGCGTCGCCCGCCGGCGCTGTCGATCCACGCCAGCGTCCGTGCGTCGAGATAGGAATAGAAAGGATTGTTCCGCAGACGCAGCAGCCATTCGGCAGGCAGCACCAGCATGCCCCGCTCGCCCTGGATGGCCATCTGGCCGAGGAACAGAACGTCCTGGTTGCCGGGCGGCCGCTGACCGTACAGGGGATCGTCCGGCGGAATGGGCAGCGCCACGTGGGAGAGCGAAATCACGCCTGGCGGCCAGGCCATGTTCAGCGGTTCTGTCTGCGACACCTCGGCTGAGAACGGCGCCTGGTGGCGGGCCACGACCGCGGCACTCCCCTCGTTCTCGTTGGTCACCAGCGTCACCGTGAACGGCAGCCGGTTGTCGCCCATCACCCGGTCGTTCAACGCCCGCCTGTCCGTGACCAGCAACATCGACTTGGCCGCGTCGCGGTTGACGTCGAACAGAACGAGTTCGTGCCGGTCAGGATCGAGCAGACCGAGCAGCCGAGTGACCACGGCGTCGGTCGACACGGTCGAGTCCGCGTTCGACTTGAACACCAGGATCGGCGGCAAGGCGCCGGCCTGCTGCGACCGCGCCAGGCTCGCGATGCGCCGCGAAACGGAGCGCGTCAAGCGGTGCACCTGTTCGCCGGCATTGGTAGTGAACGAGTTGTACTTGTAGGGGTCGAACTCCGGCTCGATGTTCAGCCACGCCAGATTGCCCAGTCCGGGCAGCACGGCCAACCGCCGTTTCCAAGCGGCCGCCGCTGCCGCTGCGTGGATTCCGATGGCAGGTGAAATCAGCACCAGGCTGGCCGGCACTGGACCGGTCCGCCCGTCGAGCGCATTGAGCGTGAAATCGAGCGCAAGCGGCGCCCCGGTCGAGTAGCCGACGATGTGGATCGGCTGCGAGCCGACTTCTTGCGCGAGGTGCTCGGCAGCCAGTTGCACGGCGCCGGCCATGTCTTCCCAGCGCACATTGAGCAATCCGGAGGGTGCAGTGCCGTGACCGGGAAGCCGCAGGCCGATCACCCAGTAGTTACGCCGGTTCAGCTCCTCGCCCAGCGCCCGCAGGCTGTACGGCGAATCCGACATCCCGTGCAACAACAGCACCCCACCGACCGGTGCGGCAGCGGGCAATTCGAAGCTGCGGTTCCAGTTTGGATTGCGACCCTGCGGATCGCTGGCGCTGCCCTTGCTGTAACGCATGAGCGCAGTCGCGGGCCCGGTCTCGGTGTGTTGGTAAACCTTTGATTCGAGCTGCGCAAACAACCGGTCTTCCAGCCGGAGGTAGTCCTCGAAGCTGCGAACCTCATCGGCCCTGGCTGTGCGATAGTCTTCCGTCAGCACCTCGGTGTGCCACGGCTCCAGGGGCTGGCTGCTGCAGCCGGGGAGAAAAACCGCGGCGCCAGCCAGGACGCAAAGCGCACGCCATCCGCGATGAAGGAGCAGATGCCGGACAGAAGGTGCGATGCGGCTCATGTGCACTCCAGTGGTCGGCTGCTTCCGGATACCGCCGCTGCGATAGTATAGGACGATGTGCGCGGGCCAGTGGCACGCGGGGAGTGGCGGTGAGGCGAGAATACACTGACGTCAACCGGTCGGCCCGCGGCTTCGCAGCGGTGTTTCTCTGGGCGTATGTGGCCTGCGCCGCGTTACCGGCTCAATCGAGTGCGACCGAGAGCATGGCCATGGAGGCGCCGGCGAAACCCAGGCCGCGCATCGGACTCGTGCTCGGCGGCGGCGGCGCCAAGGGCGCGGCGCACGTCGGGGTCCTGGATGTGCTCGACGAACTGCATATTCCCGTCGATTGCATCATCGGCACGAGCATGGGCGCGCTGGTCGGCGGCACCTACGCCTCGGGAATGAGTGCCGACGAACTCGAGGCCGCGATCCGCGCGATCTCCTGGCAGGAAGCGATTGCCCAGAACGGGTTGCGGGGACAGATGCCGATGCGCCGCAAGCTCGCCAGCAACAACTACAGCAACAGCCTTGAGTTCGGCGTGCGTAACGGCAGCCTCATTGCGCCGACCGGCTTCATCAGCACGCAGAACGTCGACCTGACGATCCAGTACCTCGTGGGTCGCAGCCGCGGCGTCACCGATTTCGACCAGTTGCCGATTCCTTTCCGCGCGGTAGCCACCGACATGCAGAGCGGCGAGATGGTCGTCCTCGATCGCGGCGACCTGGCGCTGGCGATGCGGGCGAGCATGGCCGTGCCCGGCGTCTTTTCGCCCATAAGCATGGACGGGCGCATCCTCGGGGACGGCGGACTCACGCGCAATGTCCCGGTCGACATTGCCCGGCAGACCTGTGCCGACGTGGTCATCGCGGTCGCCGTCCCGAATCCCGAGCCAACGGTCGAGGAACTGCAAAGGCCGCTGACGATGATGTCGCGTACCCTCGACGTTCTGGTCGGCGCCAACGAGCGACAGCAGCTCGATACGCTTGGCCCGGCTGACGTGAAGATCGTGATCCAGATGGGGGACATCGGCTCGGCGTCTTTCGACCGGGTTGCCGACGCTATCCCGAAGGGGCGCGCGGCAGCACTGGCGCATCGTGACGATCTCATGCGCTATTCCGTGTCCGAGGAAGAGTACCTGGCATGGCGGGAAACGGCCTCCCGGCCCGGGAGGGACAAGGTCACGCTGGCGGGTGTCAACCTGATCGGTCTCGAGCGGGCGAATCCGGAATTCATCGAGCAGACGCTCGGCCTGCAGGCCGGAGACGTGGTCGACTCGCGACAGCTTACGCAGCGCATGAACGCCGTGTTTGCGCTCTCCGACTTCGAGCGCGTGGCCTACACCTTGTCCGGGGACCCGAGCCAGTCGACGCTGGACGTGCATCTGATGGAGAAATCCTGGGGCCCGCACATCGTCCGATTCGATCTCGGCTTCTATGTCGGCACGGACCAGGACACAGCATTCACGATCGGCGCCGACTACCTGCAGACCTGGGTCAACAGCCGCGGCGGAGAGCTGGGCGGATCGGTACGGCTGGGTCGAACCTCTGGCCTGGAGGCGTCCCTGTACCAACCACTCGACGCGGCGCATCGCTGGTTCATCGAGCCCGGCCTGACAGCGCAGCAATCCCGCGAGGACCTTTACGATGACGGTGATGCGGTGACCAGCTATCGGTTCTCATCTGCATGGGGCTACCTCGACGCGGGACATGTTTTCGGCAGGCGCGCCGAGCTGCGTGCGGGAATCCGATCCGGCGTCCAGGCGGCCACCCGGGAAATCGGCTCCCAGGACCTGCCCGACATTCCGGCCGAGGGCTATGGCGGCCTCTCGTTGCGCTACACGTTCGACTCGCGGGACCGCGACGTACTCTGGCAGCGCGGCATGGTTGCCCGCATGACCTATTTCCGCAGCGAGAACGCGCTTGGTGCCGATGCGGTCGAGGCACCCTACGAGCGCTTCGAGGGCACGGCAACAGTCGCCCTGCCGCTGGAACGCAACGTCGGGTACCTGCGGGTGAGCGGCGGGTCCTCGTTCGGAACCGAGCTGCCCTTGTACGACACTTTCAGTCTCGGTGGCCCGGTCAGCTTGCCGGGGCTCAGCATCGGCGAACTGCGCGGGACGGGGTACTGGAGTGCCCAGGCGTCCTACCTGTGGCGGATCGCGGACATCAGCTACATCTTCGGCCAGTCGATCTTTGCGGGCCTGAAGTTTACCGCTGCGGACATGAGCGGCCGCATCGATGGCGTCGATGCGTCGCCGATCTATTCCGGGGCGTTCGTGCTGGCCGGTCGCACGCCGCTCGGCCCACTGTCGCTGTCACTCGCTGGCACCACCACCAGCGACTGGCAGCTGGTGCTCGGGCTGGGCCGCCCGATCGAGGAAGGCACGATCAACGACCTTGGCTGGTGAGCGCACCGCGGCGACCCGCCGGTAACGGGTGTCACTCGCCAGTAACTGGCGTTAGCGGCCTCCGAAGCGATACATCGCGCCGACGCTGACGTTGAACACGTCGCTGTCGTAGAACCTGACGTTGGAATCGTCCTTGCCCCAGAGGATGCTGCCCACTGCCTGCCAGCGTCCGCTCGCTGCGGGCAGGCGGTAGAACAGCGTCGTATCGACGGCGTAGCGGTTCGAGTCCGTCCTCACGCCGAACAGCGGATTGCGCGCGTCCTCGTTAGTGCCCCCGTAGATGAGGTTGCTCGCGACGGTGTAGCCCTGGCCCAGGAACACGTAGCTCAACTGCAGACGGTACGAATCGCCGCTGATCGCATCGCCCTTTCGGTCGTCGATGGTGTAGCGAACCATGGGGCGCAACAGGTGTCGCGAACCCTCCCCCAGCTTGAAGAGGTAGGACACGTCGAAGGAGTACTGGTCGCCGTCGCGCCGCAGCAGGTCCTGGCAGTCGACATCGCAGGGTACGCTGGTTACGCCCTGCCCGCTGCGTTCCTTATCGATGGAGATGTCGCGATAGGAGAAGGTCAGTTCGAACGCGGAACCCATGACCCGGTCCCACTGCAGGCGCAAGCCACTGGAGTCACGATCGGTCTCCTTGCGCTTGATGCCTTCCGCATACGGGTCCTCCCAGGTCTGGGTTTGTATGCCGCTGAAAAGGTAGCCGGCCTGCAGGACCCCGGACGCGCCGATGTCCTTGCGGAGCCCGAACTGGGTCACGCCGTCCAGCGTTACCGCGTCCTCCAGCGAAGTGCCGAGAAAGAGCTGCCACTGGTCTTCGAACGTGTAGTTGATCTCGCCGGTGAAGAGCGGGTGCCAGGTGCTGTCGCTGCGCGGAGCGTCGTAGATCGAATTGATGGTGTCGCGACCGATGTCGATGATCCCGTTGCCCGCCACGAGATTGCTCTTGAGTTCGGTGTAGCCCACGCCGCCGACCACGAATCCCCGCCAGCCCGGGGTCTGCGAGATGGGCTCGATCGCGGATGCGAGCGGCGCGGCGACGCCCGTGCCCAGGGCCAGGATCAACGAGCAGGCATGAGTCGATTTCATCCGTCTAGCTCCGGGTCAAAACGAGGTGGCAACGCCGATGAGCGGACCTTGCTCAGTCAGGTCGTAATGCTAATAGTTCCTGGCCTTCCCGTCTTCAATGAGCGGAAAGCCCTCATCATGGATAATAAACGGCTTGGGTACGGGCGCGGCCTCGTTTTTGATAGCAGGGCCTAGCCTTTGGTATAGATCAGTGCACGAATCCGGCGAGCGCACTGTATTTGATGCCGACCGTGCTGCTATTGTATTCAGCGCGGCACCCATCGCGCGGCACCCATCGCGCGGCGACGCACGCGCTGGTCGCCGAACCTACCGTCGAATAAACTCAGGAGCAATAGCAATGAACATGCGCTGGAGTCTTGTCGGGTCGATCGCGCTGCTGGGCATCGTCCTCGTGGCGGGTGAAGCTAATGCACAGACCACGGTGTCCTATGGCCGTATCACGGCGGTACGCCAGGTCAATATTCAGAATGAGGGCGCGCAGGCCGCCGGTACGCTGGTCGGCGGCGCCCTCGGCGTCGCGTCGGGCTCCGGGCAGTCGCGAAGCAATCGCGCGCTGCGGGGCGTCGGTGGCGCGGCCGTCGGCAGCCGCGTGGGCGCTGCCGCGGGATCATCGACCGGCTTCCAGTACACGGTCCTGCTCGGCGGGACCAACACGATCACGATTACCACCGAGCAGGCCGGCCTGCGGGTCGGCGATTGCGTGTCGGTCGAGCGCGGACAGTTCAACAACATCCGCCTCGTCGATGACTCGCGTTGCAATGCTGCTGCGAACACGCCGGTACCGGCGAGCGCCATGGCCGAAGCGGACGCCTGCATTGCTGCCAAGGACCAGCTGCTGGCTGCTACGACGGACGCAGAGTTCGACCTCGCCGAGCGCCGGATGCGACTGCTGTGCGGTGACTGATCCAAGTAGGGTCGGCAAATCCGCCGGCTGAGAATCGTGGGAGGCCGGACGTCCGGCCTCCCTTGGTTTGAGATTCGAACGGGGTATCGATCATGAACAAGAGACATTTCATCGCGGCGCTGGCCGCAACTCTGGTGCTGGCCACGGGCTGCACCACGACCGGCACGAGCGAAGGGGACCCGGCAACCCGGCGCCAGAACATCGATTCCGGCGTCGACAATGCCCTTGCCAGGCTGTACACGCAGGCCACCGGTTCCGAGCAACTCGTCCGCAGCGCGAAGGGTGTTCTGGTGTTCCCGTCCGTGCTCGAGGCCGGGTTCGTCTTCGGGGCATGGCGGGGCGACGGCGCACTGCGCACGGGCGGCCGGACCGTCAGCTATCACCGCACGACGGGCGGTTCGTTCGGGCTGCAAGCGGGCGCCCAGTCCACGGCGGTTTTCCTGCTGTTCATGACGGACGACGCACTGGCGCAGTTCCAGAGAAGCAAGGGCTGGACTGCGGGCGTCGACGCGTCTGTCACACTGATCTCGGTCGGAGCGAACGCCCAGGTGACCACCAACACCGCTCAGCAGCCGATCGTCGGATTCGTGCTCTCGAACC
Organism: uncultured Gammaproteobacteria bacterium; assembly: GCA_963732415.1. Classification (GTDB taxonomy): domain Bacteria; phylum Pseudomonadota; class Gammaproteobacteria; order Steroidobacterales; family Steroidobacteraceae; genus RPQJ01. The sequence continues at coordinate 218,401 of CAVSZK010000019.1, read as the reverse complement.
AGGGGATCATGGCGGGCGTTACGGTCGATGGATCGCGCATCACCCGCCTGCAGCTCTGACCAGCGACTCGCATGCAGCCGTCGTCAGGCCGGCGCCAGGCGCGTCTGCCAGGATTGCTCGTGGTCATGGCGGGCGCGGCGGTCGGGCCGTGTGTCGCGAGCGCAGGGACGCCTGGTGCAGATTGCCTTGAGGTAGCGGACACTGCCGAACGGCTCGCGTGCTTCGACCGCGAAATCGGCGCCGCGGTGCACGGGGCTGCCGCGGCGGCCCCCCCGCCGCCTGCCGCTCCAGGGCCCGCAACGGGCGAAGCTCCGGTCGTGCCGAGACCGGTGTCGCTGATCGACGCGGCATGGGGCTTCCTGCCCGACTCCAAGCGGGCCTACGTGAGGCTCGACCGGCCGAACTACATCCTGCTTGGCCGCTATACGACGGACATCAATACGGAGCCCTACCAGCCCCTGCTGGATGCATTCGCGCAGGAGGACGATTTCCAGCACGTCGAGGCCAAGTTCCAGCTGAGCATCAAGGGGCGCCTGGCCACCACGGATGACCGTCGCTGGGGGTTGTGGTTCGCCTACACGCAGCTGAGCCTGTGGCAGATGTACAGTCCCGACATGTCGCATCCATTCAGGGAAACCAACTACGAACCGGAAATCTACGGCAGCTTCCGCCCCGGCATCGAGGTCGGCGGGATGCAATGGAACCTGCTCAACTTCGGGTACAACCACCAGTCGAACGGGCGCTCCGACCCGATCTCCCGCAGCTGGGACAGGCTGTTCGTCGAGGCGGGTTTCGAGCGCGATAACTTCGTCCTGCTCGCCCGGGCCTGGACCCGCATCAATCCTCCGGCCGACGAAGACGACAATCCCGATATCCTGGACTACTACGGCTACGGCGAGATCACCGCCTTCTACAAGTGGCACGACAACAGCTTCACGCTGATGGGTCGCGGCAATGTGAGCACCGGCAAAGGCGCAGCGCAATTCACTTGGGCCACGCGTCCCCTGCTTGGACCGCTGCGCGGCTACCTGCAGGTTTTCAGCGGCTACGGCGAAAGCATGATCGACTACAACTGGAACCAGACGACGATCGGCCTTGGAGTGACCGTCAACGATTGGTTTTGACAGCGCGGGCCGGCTTCGCAGCCGGCCCGCCGTGACCCGGCGCCTAGTTCGCCCGCCCGTACACCCCGTCCAGGCCGCGGCGCAGGGCCGACGCCCAGACTGTAATGGCCCGACGCGCGTCTGCGTTGTTCGTCACGCTGCTCGTGACCTGCCACGTTCCGGCTGAGCGTCCGCTCTGCGCGTCGACCACCCGGGCAAGGAGTTCACCGGTCACGGAGTCGCGCAACTCGGCGACCAGGGTCATGCGTCCCGTGTTGGCCGTATAGGTCCTGGTGCCAGGCGTCGGCGCATTGGGCGCAGTCACGAACAAGTCGACGATGGCTGCAGTGACCCGTAGCGTATCCGGGCCAAACTCGTCGACGAGCTGATAGCCGCCCCTGGCAAGCTCCGCGCGGAAGGTCTCGCGGAACATGTCCGCCAGCCCGGCCTTCATTGCCGTCATGTCGTCGGCATTGAGCCGGCCGACCATGCTGCGGCCGCCCCGGTTCGGATCCCAGTTCCTGGCGAAACTGACCTCCACCGGGTCGAGGAACACGCTTGTGTAGGAGGCGATCTCCGCATCCGGCCTGACGAAGACCGCGCCGAGCCGCGTTCCGGGCTGCAGGACGAGGCCGTCCCATTCGTTGGGGAGCGCCGACCGGGAACTGGCGCAACCCGAAAGTGTCGCAGCACACAGCACGAACAACAATGGCAGTACAGTGCGGAAGCGGGACATGTTAATTAATGCTCCTAACGTAGTGGTGACTCGCACGCAGCGCGGCCCGGGATGTTCCAGGCTGTTCTGCTTTATCAGGTGCCCAAATGAGGCTAGCACGACAAAGTCCGGCACTTCAACGCAGTTGTTCCTTGGCCATGAGCGTCGCGGTACCGTGTTTTCGGTGCTGAGGGCCGTATGCGGCCGCCTGTTCGCTCCCGCCCTGCTGGTGCTGGTCTGTCTGCTGACGGTGAGCCCGCCCGTCCCGGCGGCGATCCCGCACAACGTGCTGGTGCTCTACTCTTTCAGTCGGCTGCTGCCGGCGAACGTCGACGGTAATCGCGGGCTGACCGACGAATTCGCCGCCCGCCCCGATGTCCCGATCGCGCTGTCCGTAGAGTTCCTCGACAATCCAACATTCAGCGGCGAGGCCTACGAACTGACGTTCGTCAACTACCTGCGCGAGAAGTACGCAGCCCAGCCGCCGGAAGTCATCATGGTCGCCGCCAACGAGGGGCTGGACTTCATGCTCCGCCACCGGGCGGAGCTATTTGCGCATGTACCGATCGTGCACATGGCCGTTGGATCGACGCACCTGCAAGCAATCGCGCCGCTGCCGCCCGACGTGGTCGGCACGCCGGTCACCTACGACTTTGTCGGCACACTAGTACAGGCGCTGCGCTGGCATCCCGCAGCGCAGCGCCTGGTCATTGTGACCGGCACCAGCCCGTGGGACCTGGAATGGGAGGCGCGATTGCGCTCCCAGGCTACCAGCCTGCCGCACACGCTTGCGATCGAGTTCCTGGCCGGCCTGCCGGCCGACGAATTGCAGCGACGGTTGCGCGATTTACCGGCAGCTTCAATCGTGTTCACACCTGGCTTTTTCCGCGATGGCAGCGGGCGCGCATTCGCGCCGCAGGAGGCCGCCAAGCTCATCGCGGCCGCATCTCCCGTACCGGTGTATGCGACTTACTCCCTGTTCCTCGGCACCGGCATCGTCGGCGGCCGCATGGCGACCTTCTACGCGCAGGGACGCCTGGGCGCGCAGACCGCGCTCGCGCTGCTCGAGGGCGCTTCCCCGGCCTCGCTGACTGTTCCTGCGTCGATACCGACGCCGCTGCAGGTCGACTGGCGGCAGCTGCGGCGTTGGGGCATTGCGCCAGCAGCCGTTCCAGTCGATGCAATCGTGCATTTCAAAGAGCTCACCCTCTGGGAAGGCTACCGCAATCTGGTGCTCATCGGCTGCGCGGTGATGCTGCTCCAGGCTGGCCTGATCGGCGCGCTGCTGCTCGAGCGCCGTCGCCGCCGGCGCACCGTGGCCGCGCTGGCCCGCAGCGAGCAACACATGCGTCTCGCCGCCCGAGCAGCCGGTCTGTCGACCTGGGTCCTGGACGGCGCCGCCGTGCGGCCCGGTGGCGTAGAGCCGGCCTCGCGACATGCAGATATTGCGTCCGATTCGCTGGCCGACTTCCGCGAGACGTTCGCACTCATTTGCCCCCAGGACCGTGAAGCCGTCGACACGGCACTGCGTGACGCCGTGGCGACACACGAAGAGTTCGAAGTGGAATACCGTATCCAGGCGCCGGATGGGGAATGGCGGTGGCAGTTGGCGCGCGGCCGCGCCGACCAAGTGCAGGTGCCGCGGCTGCTCGGTGTGGCGATCGACATCACCCAGCGCAAGCGGGCCGCTGTACAGGCCGAGCAGGACCGAGCCGCCCTGTATCACATGACGCGCGTCTCGCTGCTGGGGCAACTCTCCGCGTCGATCGCGCACCAGTTGAACCAGCCGCTGGCTTCCATCCTGGGCAATGCCGAGGCAGCGCAGAAGATGCTCGAGCGTGAGCCGGTCGACCTGGCCGAGCTGCGCGAGATCTGCGCGGACATCGTGGCTGAAGACCATCGCGCGGCCGAGGTGATTCGCCGGCTCGGCGTACTGTTCAAGCGCGGCGAACCCATGTTCGAACCGCTCGATGTCAACGACCTGGTTCGCGACACCTTCGAATTCACTCGCAGCATCCTGACGACTCGCCGCGTCACGCTGGTGACGAAACTCGCGCCGGTCTTGCCGCCGATCGCCGGCGACCGGGTGCAGCTGCAACAATTGCTGCTGAACCTGGTCGTCAATGCCAGCGACGCGATGGACGAATTACCCGACGCCGCACGCGTATTGACGGTTGGCACAGCCTTGCGCGATGGCGCCGTGAGCCTTTGCGTGGCCGACCGGGGCCCGGGCGTCCCTGCCGAAGCGCTGGGCAAAGTGTTCGAGCCCTTCTGGAGCACCAAGGCCGGTGGCATGGGCATGGGCCTGGCGATCTGCCGCGCCATTGCCGAGGCGCACCGGGGTAGCGTGGCCGTGACGAACTCGTCCGAGGGCGGCGCAGTATTCTGCGTGCTGTTGCCAGTGCTGGCATCACCATGACTTCAGGTCCCAGCGCGCCGACGGTCTTCCTCGTCGACGACGACCGGCCGGTGCTGAAGGCCCAGGCGCGGCTGCTGCGCGAACACGGCTTTCAGACAGTCCTGTTCGAATCGGCGGAGGATTTTCTCGCTCAACATGACGCATCCGCGCCGGGCTGCCTGCTGCTCGATATCAACCTGCCGGGACTCGACGGACTGGCGCTGCAACGCCGCCTGGCAGAGGTCGGCCAGTCGTTGCCGATCGTCTTCCTGACCGGGAACGGCGACATCCCGAAGTCTGTGCAGGCGATAAAGGCCGGTGCGGTCGACTTCCTGACCAAGCCGGTTGCGGGCGCAAGCTTGCTGGCCGCGGTGCGAGCCGCCGTGGCGCAGGACGCGCTGGCCCGACTGGCGAGGGACGACGACCGGGCGCTGCGGCAGCGCCATGCCAGCCTCTCCGCTCGCGAGCGCGAAGTACTGGCGGGGTTGGCTTCCGGCAAACTCAACAAGCAGATCGCCGGCGAACTGGGCATCGCCGAAGCCACCGTCAAATTCCATCGCGCCCGGCTCATGCAACGCATGCGGGCGCGCACCGTTGCCGAACTGATGCACCTTGCAGCGCGGCTGGAACTGTAACCAGCCGAACTATGCCAAAGACCAGTTCCGCAACGGGCCGCAGCGGGTTACGGTTACCGGCGAAATGTCCCGGACCCGTATCGCCGTGGTGGATGACGAAGCATCGGTGCTGGTGGCGCTGGGGCGAATGTTGCGCCTGGCGGACTACGAGGTGCTGGCGTATGCATCCGGCGAAGATTTCCTCGCGGCGCTCGGCGATCGCTTGCCCGACTGCGCGCTTATCGACGTGCACCTGCCGGGCTTGACCGGGATCCAGGTCCAGACACGCCTGCAGGCCGATGGCGTGCAGCTGCCGGTCTTGTTCATCACGGCTAGCGAAGACCCCGCGATCGACCGCAGCGCCCTGGACGCGGGCGGCCTGCGCGTGTTGCACAAGCCTTTTTCCAATCAAGAATTACTGGCCAGCATAGCGTTCGCGCTGCAAGCGGCGTCGAATCCAGCGTGCTAGCCAGACATCTGCATCGATCTGTGCCAGCGGCCGGTCCCGGCCGCATTGTGATCATTTACAATGAGGCGGGTTCGTCCATACGTCTCTCCACACCGGAGACTTGCCGTGAGCCAAGCTGATCTGCGCCGCAGTTCGATGCGGATCCTAGGAGTCATGACGTTCGTCGTGACTAATGCCCTCGCCGTCCCCGCCCGGGCGGAGACGAACGAGGAGTTGGCCATGGAACTCTCCAACCCGGTGGCCGCCCTCATCAGCGTGCCGTTCCAGTTCAACTACGACCAGGACATAGGGCCCGCAAGAGACGGCAAGCGCTGGCTGCTCAACGTCCAGCCCGTCGTACCGATCGATCTCAACGCCAACTGGAACATCATCTCGCGCACCATCCTGCCCGTCGTGTGGCAAGACGAAATCTTTCCAGGCGCGGGCAGTCAATCCGGCATCGGCGACGTAGTTCAGAGCGTATTCTTCTCCCCCAAGGCTCCGACCGCGGGCGGTTTGATCTGGGGCGCCGGTCCGGTGCTTCTGCTGCCTACCGGTTCCAATGACCTGCTGACCAACGACAAGTGGGGCGCCGGCCCGACGGGAGTCATGATCAAGCAGCAAGGCCCGTGGACCCTTGGCGCGCTCGCCAACCATATCTGGTCGTTTGCGGGGAACAGCAATCGCGACAACGTCAACGCGACGTTCCTGCAGCCGTTCCTGACCTACACGACTCCCACCGCGACGACGTTTTCGCTGAACGTTGAAAGCACTTATGACTGGAACAGCCAGCAGTGGCGGGTGCCGATCAATTCCGGGGTAGCGCAAATCCTGAGGGTCGGAAACCAACTGGTGCAGGTGGGTGCAGTGGCGCGCTATTGGGCGGACTCCCCGGACAATGGACCGCACGGCTGGGGCTTCCGCCTCAACGTCACGTTGCTCTTTCCTCGTTGAACAATACTCCAGGATGACGGGTCTTCGACCTATGCGTGACACCGCAGCAGAGGCGGCAGCAGGACCATGACACCGCAGCCATCCAAGTCCCAGGTTCGCCGGGCGCGACATTCGATGATCCAATTCACGCTGGAGCGGTGACGACCGTGAACGCGCGCATGCAACGGATTCGCGACACGGCGCAACGCAATAAGCCCGACCGTGCCAATTTGTCGTCCGACCTCATCGCCGCGCTGACGTTCGCGGTGGTAAACGTGCCGCAGGCGATGGGCCATGCGCTGCTGGCGACCGTCAATCCGTTGCTTGGCATCTTCACGTTGATGGTTGCCGTGCCGGTCGGCGCCATATTCAACAGTTCGGTCTTCATGAACGTTTCCAGCACCGCTGCGCTGTCGGTGGCCGCAGGTGTCGTGCTCGTCGAGTTCCCGGCCGGGCAGAGGGCCGAAGCGCTGGTCGTGCTGGTGCTGCTGGTCGGGGTGATTCAGTTGCTGGCGGGCCTGTTGCGGCTGGGCTTCCTGATCCGCTTCGTCTCCAACGCAGTCATGACCGGTTTTCTCAACGGCGTGGCGGTGCTGATCATCCTGGGCCAGTTGAGCGACCTGACAGGCTACGCAAGCGCCTTTTCGAACCGGGTCGCCCAGGCGCTGGACCTGCTGCTGCGCATCAACCAGATCGACCCGCGCGTGAGCACCATTGGCGGCGTCACGCTGGGCTTGATCATCGTGCTGCTGCGCGTCAAGTCGCTGCAGCGATTTGCCTTCATCATCGCCATCGCCGCCGCCACGGTCCTGCTGGGCGTGCTGAGCCTGCCGGCAATGTCGTCGGCCTCCTCCTTCGCCGCCGTTCCGACGGTCGGGGACATTGCATCGATCCCGCGTTCCCTGCCCGGACTGGCGATTCCCGACCCGTCACTCATCCTGTCGCTGCTGCTGCCTGCATTCTCGGTGGCGATCATAGGCCTGGTGCAGGGTGCTGGGGTCAGCCAGGGCACCCCAAATCCCGACGGGCGCTACCCGGACGTCTCGAGGGACTTTTTCGGCCAGGGCGCCGCGAACATCGCCACCAGCCTGGCCGGCGGCATCCCGGCCGGCGGCTCCGTGTCGGGCACGGCACTCGTCCTGGGCGCCGGCGCGCGATCACGCTGGGCCAACATCTTCGTCGGCCTGTTCGTGGCCGCCATTGTGTTGCTGGCCGCACCGCTGGTCGAGCGCGTGCCAATGCCCGCGCTGGCCGCGCTTTTGATCGTTGCGGGCTTCCAGGGCCTGCGTGTGCCCCAGGCAGTGATTGCATGGAAGACAGCCCGTATCTCCCGGGTGGTCATGCTCGTCACCTTTCTCGCCACTCTGGTGGTACCGCTGCAGTTTGCGGTACTGTTCGGCATGGCATTGAGCATCGTGCTCCATGTCTTTCGCCAGTCGAACAAGGTCGTCGTCAAGCAATGGGTGCTGCAGCCGGAAGGGTTTCCGCTGGAACAGCCGGTGCCGAGGAATTTGCCCAGTCACCAGCTCACGCTTCTGCATGTCTACGGCAGCCTGTTCTTCGCTGCGGCCAAGAACCTGGAAGAGATGTTGCCACTGGTCGGCCAGGCCACCCGAGCCGTAGTAGCCATCAACATGCGGGGCAAGAGCGAGATCGGCAGCACCTTCATGACCGTGTTGCAGCGTTATTGCAAGGAACTGCATGCGCGCGATTGCAAGCTGATACTGGTCGGGGTCGATCCGGCCGTTCACGCCCAGCTCGCCAAGACAGGCATTCTGCAGGTGGTCGGCGCAGAAAACGTCTTCCTGGAGACGCCGCAGCTGGGATCCGGGCTCAACCAGGCGGTAACGGAAGCCAACGCCTGGATCGGCCGCCCAAACCCACCCCAGGCGCCGGGCGCGAATTGACATGCATGCTCTTGTCCCCGCCACTTCTCCTTCACCATTCGTGTCGACCCGCGACACGGCGACAAAATTGCCTTACGAGGATTCGAGTCAATGAGTGACGACCGGCCTGACAAGCAACCCAATCGCTTCGAAGTCCGCGTCACGGCGGAAAGCCATTTCGCCTGGCTGCGCACGCGGCTGGCGATCGAGCGCACGATGATGGCCTACCTGCGCACCGCGGTGTCGCTGATCGGCTTCGGTTTCGCGATCTTCCAGATCGCCTTCCGGGTCACCAACTCTCCCGATATTTCCAACATTCGCTTTCCGCGCGGCGCGTGGTTCCTCGGTCTTGCGCTCATCCTGGCCGGCGTAGCGTCGGCAGTCTTCTCAGCCTTTGAGTACCGTCGGACAATTCTCTACATGTGGAGTGACGGCTATGCTGCGGTTGCCGGCATGACGAAGGAAGGCAGGAAGACGCCGCTCTATGTCATCGCGTTCCTGCTTGTCCTGGTTGGCGTTTTTGCCTTTTTCGCCGTGTTGCTGCGTATCTAGTCATCATGGCTGCCGCAAACGACCCCGCCGCGATGATGCCGCCGCCATTGAACGGTCCCCCCGGCTTCCACCTGCTCGCAAAGCCGAGCGGGTCCACCTGCAACATCGATTGCACCTACTGCTTCTTCCTGTCCAAGGAATCGCTGTACCCGAACGACAAGCACCGCATGTCCGAGGCCACGCTGGAGGCCTACATCCGCCAGTTGCTCGAGTCGCATCGCACGCCGCAGGTCACCGTGGCCTGGCAGGGTGGCGAGCCCACGCTGATGAAGCTCGAGTTCTTTCGCCGTGCGGTCGAGCTGGTCGAGAAGCACCGTCATCCGGGACAGACGGTACAGCACACATTCCAGACCAACGGCCTGCTGATCGACGACGACTGGTGCGTGTTCTTCAAGCAACACAATTTCCTCGTCGGCTTGAGCGTGGATGGGCCACGCGAGTTGCACGACACCTACCGCGTGGATCGCCGCGGCAAGGGCACCTTCGACCTGGTGATGCGCGGCTGGCGATACCTGCGCAAGCACGAGGTCGACTTCAACATCCTGTGCACCGTCAACGCCGCCAACCAGCACCACGGTCGCGCTGTCTATCGCTTCTTCCGCGACGAGCTGGGCGCGAAGTGGGTGCAGTTCATCCCTATCATCGAGCGCGCCACCGAGCAGACGATCCACATCGCCAACAAGGGCTGGAGCGAGCAGGCCGGCAAGAAGCGGCTGCTCTACACGCAGACCGGCAACCTGGTCACCGAGCGCACGGTCGGCGCCGAGCAATACGGCCGCTTCCTGATCGATATCTTCGAGGAGTGGGTGCGCCGCGACGTGGGCCAGGTGTACGTGCAGCTCTTCGACGTTACGCTGGAGGCCTTCTTCGGCCGCCACCTTTTGTGCATTCACGCTCCCACCTGCGGCTACGGCCCGGCGCTGGAGCACAACGGCGATCTCTACTCCTGCGATCACTTCGTCGAGCCGAAGTACAAGCTCGGCAACATCCATCAGACCCACATGCTCGAGCTGGTAGCCTCGCCCGCGCAGCGCAAGTTCGGTGAGGACAAGCGCGACACGCTCACAGCGCAGTGCCGGGGCTGCAAGGTCCTCAACTGGTGCAACGGCGGCTGCCCCAAGGACCGGTTCGCGCTGTCGCGCGACGGCGAGCCGGGCCAGAACTACCTGTGCCCTGGACTTGAGCTCTTCTTCACTCACACCGGTCCGACCTTCAACGTCATGGTGCAACTGCTGCGCCAGAACCGCCCGCCCGCCGACGTGATGGCCTCGATTGCCGTGGAAGACGGACGGCGCGGAGCCTACCAGCCTTGCCCCTGCGGCAGCGGCAGGAAGTTCCGCTTCTGCCACGGCGACAAGACCCCGGCGTCACCCTTCAGCCGCGTCCATCGCGAACCGGTGGCGAAGCCTGGGACCTAGATTTCTTCGAGCCGGGTTGCTTCCAGGCGCCCCGGAATCCGTGTCACAACTGAAAGGACGAGACCATGCCAGCGAAAAAACCGAACATCCTTATCCTCTGGGGCGACGACGTGGGCTGGTGGAACATCAGCTACAACAGCCGCGGCCAGATGGGCTACCGCACCCCCAACATCGATCGCGTGGCCAATGAGGGCGTGGCCTTCACCGACTACTACGCCCAGCAGAGCTGCACCGCGGGCCGCGCCGCGTTCATCACCGGCCAGAACCCGATTCGCACCGGGCTGACCAAGGTCGGCATGCCCGGCGCCACCAACGGCATGCCGGACGAAGACCCGACCATTGCCGAATTGCTCAAGCCGCTGGGCTACGCCACCGGCCAGTTCGGCAAGAACCACTTCGGCGACCGCGACGAACACCTGCCCACGATGCACGGCTTCGATGAGTTCTTCGGCAACCTGTACCACCTGAACGCCGAGGAAGAGCCGGAGGATCCGGACTACCCGAAGGACCCGGAGTTCAGAAAGAAGTTCGGGCCGCGCGGTGTGTTGCATTGCAAGGCCGACGGCAAGGGCGGGCAGACGATCAAGGACACCGGGGCGCTGACGATCAAGCGCATGGAGACCATCGACGACGAGGTGACCGAGCGCGCGCTGCGCTTCATCGACCAAGCGCACAAAGCCAAGACGCCGTTCTTCCTCTGGTACAACACGACGGCAATGCACTTCCGCACGCACCCTGCTGAAAAGCACAAAGGCAAGAGCAATGGGCAGGGTGACTACAACGACGTGATGGTGGCGCACGACGAGAACATCGGCAAGATGCTGGACAAGCTCGATGCGCTGGGCATTGCTGACGACACCATCGTCATGTATTCCACCGACAACGGCGTGCATTACAACACCTGGCCGGATGCCGGCATCACCCCGTTCCGCTCCGAGAAGAACACCAACTGGGAAGGCGGCTGGCGGGTGCCAGCGTTCGTGCGCTGGCCGGGCAAGTTCAAAGCGGGCACGGTCCTGAATGGCATCGTCACCCACCAGGACTGGCTGGCAACTTTCCTGGCCGCCGCCGGCGAGCCGGACATCAAGGAGAAGCTGCTCAAGGGCCACAAGATCGGCAAGAAGACCTTCAAGGTCCACATCGACGGCTACAACATGCTGCCCTACCTGACGGGTAAGGTGAAGGAAAGCCCGCGCAATTTCTTCTTCTACATCAGCGACGACGGCGACATCCTGGCGATCCGCATGCAGGACTGGAAAGTGGTGCTGATGGAGCAGCGCGCCAGGCAGTTGGCGTGCTGGTTCGAGCCGTTCGTGAAGTTGCGGATTCCGAAATTGTTCAATCTGCGGCGTGACCCGTTCGAGCGGGCCGACGAGAACTCGAACACGTACTACGACTGGATGATCTCCCATGCGTACGTCGTCTACGCCATGCAGGCCATTGTCGGCGGCCAGATCGAGAATTTCGTGAAGTTCCCGCCGCGGCAAAAACCGGCCTCGTTCAACCTGGATGCCGTGATGCGCGACCTGCAGGCAGCCAGCGCCGATTGACCGGCACGCCCCATCGGCTGCGACGATGGGGGCCCGCCCGGCCTTGCGACCGGGCGCGCTGACTCGGCAGACCCGGGCGACGGATCCGTCGCCCGGGTCTCTTCGGTTACATGCGCGGCCCCGCCCGCCGTCGATGCTGTGCGAAACAGGAGAATCCGATGCATGACTGGCTGGCGACCATTGCCCTCAACGTGGTGACGATCATTCAGGTCATGGCGCTGCTGGTCGTGGCCTTCGGGACGGTCCAGGCCTTCGTGCTCAGCCTGCGCGCGATGGTCGCCCCGTCGGCGACTGGCCAACATTTCCACCGAGGCTACGTTCAATATGCGCGCTGGCTGGTCGCTGGGTTGACCTTCCAGCTTGCCGCCGACATCATCGGCACCGCCTTCGCACCGAGCTGGGATGAAATAGGGCAGCTTGCTGCCATCGCGGTGATTCGCACATTCGTCAATTTCTTCCTCGAGCGTGACCTGGCGGAGGAGGAAAAGCGCGCGGCCGAGTGAGCCACTCGACGCCGGCCACGCCGTCCCGAGTCCCCTCGCCCCCGAGTCGCTGCGAAATTGATTGCTACCAGACTAATTGCGATTTGCATCCAGCAGAGAGGTTCCGCTCATGTTGCGCGTTCTGACGACTGCGGTGACTTGTGTTGCGTTGACTACGACGCTGGCGGGTTGCTCCACCGCGCGCGGCACCGCTGCTGCAACTCCGGCGGTCGCGCAGGTTCAATCGCCGGCGACAGCCCGCACGCCCTTTCGCGCCACCGGCAACGAGCCGAGCTGGCGGCTGGACATCGACAGCAAAGAGATGACCTTGCTGACGAACTTCGGGCAGGACCGTCTCGTTGCGGCCACGCCGACGGCCCAGGTCTCGGACGCGACGACGAAGTACGTCGGCCGTACGGACCAGGGTGAGCTGACCGCGACGATCGTCAACAAGCTGTGCGTGGACTCGATGAGCGGCATGCCTCACCCGCAGTCGGTCACCGTGGTCGTCGGGGGGACGACCCTGGCTGGCTGCGGCGGCGAACCCGCATCCCTGCTTCAGGGCGCCGAGTGGACGGTAGTGGAAATCGGTGGAGCGCCCCTCGCTACAGGTTCGCAGGTGACACTGGACTTTGCACCGGACGGCCGCGTATCGGGCCACGCCTCCTGCAACAATTTCACGAGTGCCTATACGCTGTCGGGAGAAGGACTCGCCATTTCCCAGGTGGCCGGCACCATGATGATGTGCGACGCGGCCCTGATGGACCAGGAACGCAGGTTCCTTGACGCGCTCGGCGGCGTGAAGAACTTCTCGATCGCGGCCGACGGCGCCCTGCTCCTCGGGACCGGCGACGGGCGCACCATCAAGGCGCGACGCGACTGAGGGAAGCGCCCGGTAGCCGCCTAGAACGACTTGCGGACCGTCAGCCACAGTTCGGTCGAACTGTAGGCAAGCGCGTCGATGTTGCTGTCTTCCCAGTTGTACTCGAACGTGGGCTGCAGCGACCAGCCGCGCGCAAAGCCCCAGACCAGGCCACCGCCGAAATTCCACAGGTCGTCGTTGCGGGCCCGGAGCAGGCCGGGATCCGTGCTGAAGTCCGGACGCTCGTCGTCGTAGGACTCGTTGACGTAGGACCACCAGAAGAACCCGTCGAGCGTGTCGCGGAACGAATGGTCGATCTCGCCGTTGACGCCCCAGAAGGAGGCATTCCCGTCCGGACGCTCCTGCGTGGCCCATTCCTGCGTCAGTTGCCCGCCGAACGTGAACGATGTCCGGCCATTCGGCAGCGAGTGCGTCCAGCTGGCGGTGAGTTCGGCAATGTCGCGAGTGCGGCTGCGCAGCGGCCCCGGCGGGTACCTGCTTTCGCCGACTTCGCCGCCGATCGTGACTTGGTCGTTGTCACTTAAACCCAGGCGATAATCGGCGAACACGCCCCAGTCGTTGCGGTACTGGCTGTCGCCGCGATAGCTGACGCGGCCGCGCATGCCGAAGCGCAGGTTGTCGTCGTCCACCGGGCGACTGAGATTGAAGTTCCAGCGCAGGTCCGAATCGTTGTGCCGGTCGCTGTCGTCGTACCAGCGGAAGCGATAATCGAGCGTGCCGGTGAACGAGTGCCGCTCGCCCACGCTTGCGTTCACGCCACCGCCGACGCGTATGGGCAGGAACGTATCGTTGTTACCGGCGCCGCCGAAGATGTCCGTCGAGGCGGATGCGTTTTCCCGGTAATTGCCGATCCCGGTCTCGGCGTAATAGAAAGGTTGCCAAAGCCGGCCAGCAAGGTAGTCCGCCGCGACCCGGTCATAGACTTCGGTCTGGCTCTGCATGTCGCGCGGCAGGTTGCCGAATTTCAGCACCGACTCGAATTCGATCCGCGCGCGCGCATACTCGCCGAGCGCGTAGAGGGCGCGGCCCAGCCCGAGATGCGCGCCGACGGAACTCGGGTCGGCCTCGAGTGCCTGCTCCAAGAGCGCCGCAGCCTCGGCCGTCCGGCCCTCCTTAAGCAACTGCTCGGCCCTGGCGAGGCCCGGCTCGGCGGCCTGGGCGGCGCCCGCCAGCAGCAGGCCGGCAATGGCAATGGCCCTGCACCACCCGCCCACTGCCAGGTCCCCGCCGAACTCAACATCGTTAGCATGTGCCATAAGGGGCTATTGCGGTCGGATGACCCTGCGCCGCTGCACCAGATCTGCACCCGCCGGGGCCGGTTGAAGGACCCCGGCGAGGGCAAACCCTTTATTTCGTGGTGGAGCGGAAGGGGATCGAACCCTCGACCTTCGCATTGCGAACGCGACGCTCTCCCAGCTGAGCTACCGCCCCACGAAAGGGCGCGCATTGTAGCACCGGCCCGACGCCCCGCAACCAGAAGCTTCGCGCCTGTATGATCCTGTGATGGGAATCACCGTCAGGACCGCCGAAGCCAGCGACATCCCGTTCCTCGTGGACGGCAACATAGCCATGGCGCTCGAGGCCGAGCACAAGCACCTTGATCCGCCCACGGTCGGGCGCGGCGTGCGCGCGGTGTTCGAATCTCCAGCGCACGGCAGGTATTTCGTCGCCGAAATCGACGGAAAGGTCGTCGGCCAGGCGATGTACACCTGCGAATGGAGCGACTGGCGAGCCGGCGATTTCTGGTGGTTCCAGAGCGTGTACGTGATGCCAGGGGCGCGACGCATCGGCGTGTTCCGCGCGCTGTACGGGCACATCGAGGCACTTGCGAAAACTGATCCCGCCGTCTGCGGCCTGCGGCTCTACGTCGAGCGCGACAACGAGCGTGCCCAGCAGACCTATCGTCGCTGCGGAATGCAGGACGCGGGATACGTGGTGATGGAAGTGGACATGTCGGGCGCCGTTCGCAGCGCCAGGGGGGTATGACCATGCTCGAGAACGGCCGCAAGGCACCTGAATTCGATCTGGCCGACCAGCACGGTCGCAAGCACACGCTCAAGGCGCTTCTGGCCGACGGTCCACTGATTCTTTACTTTTATCCAGCCGACTTCACACCGGGTTGCACCAAGGAGGCCTGCAGTTTCCGTGACCTGCACCAGGACCTGCTGAAGGCAAAGCTCCGGGTCGTTGGCGTGAGTCCGCAGGACGTGGAGTCTCACCAGCGATTCGCGGAGAAGCACGACCTCAACTTCCCGCTGCTCGCCGATCCGGACAAGAAAGCGGTCAAGGCATACGACCTCGATGGTCCACTGGGATTCGGGGTCCGCCGAGGCACCTACCTGATCGGTGCGGACGGGAAGATCAAGGACTCGGTCCTCGCCGACCTGCGGATTGGCGCCCACGAGGCGTTCGTCAGGAAAGCGATCGAGGCTGGCGCCGTCAAATAGTAATACGTTTATAAAACATATTGTTATGAACTTTTCTTAAGGCTTTACAGTCTTTCTTCCCGGGTCCGCGGCGGCGGACTGCGGCGACCCGTAGCGCAACTTGAACAGCCTCACCGAACCTGGGCTCGGCATGACCACCAGGTAGATAGATTCATGGTCACTGCTCGCCATGGCGACATTGGTGGCGCTCAACCGGCTGAGCACACCCGGGATGGTGCTCGAATAGCCGACCACCACGATGGTCTTGCCCCGGTGCTCATCCTTGATGCGGCTCGCGAGCCCCTCCCAGTCACTTGCCGCCAGCAGGTTGATGGGAAGCTGGAACTCGTTGGCGATCGGCGCAGCGGTCTGCTCGGCTCGACGGGTGTCGCCCGAGTACAGGTAATCGACCTTGCCGCCCGCCAGCAGGCCGGAAATGTATTCGCCGAGTCCGCGTACGCGGGCCTCCCCCGCGGGACTCAGGTCAGGATCTTCCAGTGGAACCGTCGATGCCTCGGCATGCGGAACCAGGATGACGACAGTCGTGCGTGCCCAGGTGCCGATCCAGACGATGCCCGCCCCAGCGAACAGCACGAACAACAGCGGCACCATCATCGGTGCAGCGTGCGGTCTTCGGCGCGGCCGTGTCAGGGGTTCAGCCATTGCCCGATGATAGCCGTCAGTCGAGCCGTCGACGCAAGCGTTCGAACTCCGGCGTCGATCTCTCCCGAAAACCGCCACCTGCGGCGTCGCGTTCGATGAAAAGCGCCGCGATCCCCAGCCGGCGAGCGAGCGCGAGGCCGTCCACGGGTCCCAGCACCGTCAGCGCAGTGGCGTAGGCGTCGGCGCGTGCGGCCGACGGGTCCAGGACGCAGACCGAAGCCAGATCGTTGGTGACCGGTGCCGCGGTCCGGGGATCCATGGTGTGGGACACCCGGCGGCCATCGACGACGCGGAAGTCGCGATAGTCGCCCGATGTCGACGCGCTCATGCCGTCGAGCTCGACAAGTGTGTACGGCTCTCGCTCGCCGCGCAGCGGCATTTCGACCGCAACGCGCCACGCGCGACCGGCGGGGCTGCGTCCCCGGGCCCGCACCTCGCCTCCCAGTTCAATCAAGTAACTCGGCACGCCCAGCGCATCGAAGCGCTCGGCGATCAGGTCCACCGCGTAACCGGGCGCGATGCCGTTTACGTCCAGTTCGATCTCGGGTGCGGTCTTCCTGATTGAATGGCCGTCGTCCGGCAACTCTAGACCGTGCCGGCCTGCTCCGGGACTGGAACCCTCGGGCGATGACACTGCCGCGGGCGTGCTGGTGCCCTGCCCGCCCCCGAAACCCCAGGCTCGTACCAGTGGACCAACGGTGATGTCGAATGCGCCGCCTGTATCGGCGCCGACAGCCTCCGCCAGCGCGACGACGGCATGCAACTGTGGCGACACCAGGACTGCTTCGGTGGACCGGGTGGCGTTGAACACAGAAATCTCGCTGTCCGGATCGTAAGTCGAGAGATGCCGGTTGACCTCGTCGAGCACACCATCGATGACGGCCTGCAGCGACTCGCGCGTGACGCCGTCAGGCAGTTGGGTAACGGTGACGCTGTAGGTCGTGCCCATCGTCGGGCCGTCGAACTGCAGCGGGGCCTGCGGTGTGCACCCGCAGACCCACAGCAGCGCGGCCAGGGCGATATGCCGCACCCCCACGCGTTACTGGACGACCTGGTTCAACTCGCCCTTGCGATAGCGTTCGGCCATTTTCTCCAGCGACAGCGGCTTGATCTTCGCCGCCTGCCCGGCGCATCCGAAAGCCTCGTAGCGAAGCTTGCAGATCTCTTTCGCGGCCTTCTGCGCGTCGGCGAGGAACTTGCGTGGATCGAACTCGGACGGCTTCTCGGCCATGTGGCGACGGATCGCGCCGGTCATGGCCAGACGGATGTCCGTGTCGATGTTGACCTTGCGCACGCCGTGGCGGATGCCCTCGACGATTTCCTCGACCGGCACGCCGTAGGTCTCCTTCATCTGGCCACCGTGCTTGCGGATTATTTCCAGCCACTCCTGCGGGACGCTGGACGAGCCGTGCATCACCAGGTGCGTATTTGGAATGCGGGCGTGGATTTCCTTTATGCGCTGGATCGCCAGGATGTCGCCGGTGGGTTTGCGTGTGAACTTGTAGGCGCCGTGCGAGGTGCCGATCGCGATGGCGAGCGCGTCGCACTGCGTCTTCGCGACGAAGTCCGCTGCCTGGTCCGGGTCCGTGAGCAGCTGCTCACGGGTCATCGTACCCTCTGCCCCGTGGCCGTCTTCCTTGTCCCCGCGCATGGTCTCGAGCGAACCCAGCACGCCGAGCTCGGCCTCCACGGTCACGCCGATCGAATGCGAAAAATCGACCACGCGCCGCGAGGTCTCCACGTTGTACTCGTACGAGGACGGCGACTTGCCGTCCTCCATCAGCGAGCCGTCCATCATCACGCTCGAGAAGCCCGAGCGGATCGCCGACATGCACACCGCCGGCGACTGGCCATGGTCCTGGTGCATCACCACCGGAACGTGCGGATAGGCCTCGATCGCCGCCTGGATCAGGTGACGGAGGAAGGCCTCGCCGGCATATTTCCGGGCCCCCGCAGAGCCCTGCATGATGACCGGGCTTCCGGTCTCGTCGGCCGCTTCCATGATGGCGCGGACCTGTTCGAGATTGTTGACGTTGAAGGCCGGAAGGCCGTAGCCATTTTCGGCCGCGTGGTCGAGCAGCTGGCGCATCGAGACTAGGGGCATGGAAGGCTCCTTGCGGTAACCCTTGGAAATCTACCCGACGTCGGCCCGCCTGCAATAGGTGGAGTCCGGCGCCTCAGCCAGGGGCGCGGGCGATGAGGCGCGCGGCGAGAAGAACCAAGGGCCCTGGAAGGACCCTGGTTATTGGCGGAGAGGGTGGGATTCGAACCCACGTACACCCGTGAAGATGTAACTGGAATTCCAGTCCAGCGCCTTCGACCACTCGGCCACCTCTCCACTCGAAGGGGCCGAGAGCGTACACGTTCGGCCGGCGTCCGGAAAGTCCCGCTGCCCCTACATAGGCTCCACCCCTGCCGCAAGCATCGCGGCCTCGACCACCGGGCGAAATTGCTCGGACAAGGACACCAGCGGCAACCTGATCGCCTGACCGGCCAGCCCCATTCGATGAACCGCCCACTTGGCGGGAATCGGGTTTGGCTCGATGAAGAGCTGCTGGTGCAGCGGCGCAAGCGTGGCGTCGATTCGCGCGGCCTCTTCGTGAGCACCGCTCAGCGCGGCCGCGCACATTTCGTGCATTGCCCGCGGGGCTACGTTGGCGGTGACCGAAATTACCCCCACGGCGCCGGCTCGCATCAGGCGGGCCGCGGTCGGATCATCGCCGCCGAGCAGCAGGAATCCGGGGCGCGAGAGCCTCAGCACCTCTTCCCCCCTCTCGATGCTGCCGGTCGCCTCCTTGATACCCGCGATGCGGGGGTGCTGCGACAGCCTCCCGACGGTCTCCGGAAGCAGGTCACAGGCGGTGCGACCAGGAACGTTGTAGAGGATGATCGGAATCGAAACGGCGTCGGCAATGGCCGTGAAATGCCGGAACAGCCCTTCCTGGGTCGGCCGGTTGTAATAGGGCGTGACCACGAGCAGCGCGTCGGCGCCGGCCGCTTCCGCCGCCCGCGACAGTGCGATGCTCTTTGCCGTGCCAGCGGTTCCACTGCCTGCCATCAACGGGATCTGCCCGGCGATCCGTCGGCGCGCACTCCGGACCAGATCCTCGAGTTCCGTTCGTTCAAGTGCCGGGGATTCGCCAGTCGTGCCGCCAACGACGACGGCGTCGGAACCGGCCTCCAGGTGGAAATCGATCAATCGCTCCCATGAGTCGAAGTCGATTGCGCCGTCCTGGCGCATGGGAGTGACCAGTGCCGGGATGCTGCCCTTGAACATTCCTGCCTCGCGTGGAGTCCGGATCCGATGCTATGCCCTCGCCGCGGCGAGTGGCAAGGCACGCCCGCGTGTACTGCGCGCTCCCTCCCCGTTACACTCACAGGCACAAACCTATGAATCAACTAATCGCGATTTCCGCAATCGGCAGTGACCGCACCGGCCTGGTGTACGACCTGACCCGTGTCGTCGTCGATTGTGGCGGCAATGTCCTCGAAAGCCGCATGACCGCGCTCGGCAACGAGTTCGCCACGCTGATGCTCGTGTCGGGAAACTGGCACACCATGGGCAAGCTCGAGGGCGAACTCGCCAAGCTGGCCGAAAGTTCGGGTCTCACTATTTCCAGCCGGCGCACCGAGACGCGAGCTCCGCGGACGGACATGGTGTCGTATACGGCCGATGTGGTATGCCTCGATCAGCCAGGCGTACTGCACGCGCTGGCCGGATTTTTCTCGTCGCGTGGCATCGATATCGGCGACATCTCCACGCGCACCTATTCGGCCGCCCACACCGGCGCGCCGATGTTCTCTGTGTACATGGTGGTGCTCGTCCCGACGCGGATCCACGTGGCAGCGTTGCGCGAGGAGTTCATGGACCTGTGCGACCACATGAACCTAGACGCGATCCTGGAACCCTTGAAGGCGTGAGAGGACATGGCTGAGAAGACCGTAGCGATTGGCAGGAAAGTCCCGGATTTCACGCTGCCGGCCACCGGCGGCAAGCCCTGGAGACTTTCGGCGGCCAGGGGCAGCGCGTTGGTGGTGTATTTCTACCCGAAGGACAACACCTCCGGCTGCACCAGCGAGAGCGTCGCGTTCAGCGACCTGCATGAATCGTTTCGCAAGGCTGGCGCGATCGTGGTCGGGGTGTCTCCGGACAGCCTCGCCTCGCATGAAAAGTTCAAGGCGAAGTACGGGTTTCCCTTCGAACTGCTGAGCGACGAGGACAAGAAAGCCTGCTCGATCTTCGGCGTCTGGAAGGAAAAGAGCATGTATGGCCGCAAGTACATGGGCGTGGAGCGAAGCACGTTCGTGATCGATGCCGTAGGCGTTTTGCGGCACGAGTGGCGCAAGGTCAAGGTAAACGGGCACGCGGAGGACGTCCTCACGGCAGTGCGCGAAATCTAGTCGACGCCGCTCTTCCCAGCACCCCGGAGCCCGCCGTTGCCATCCAAGAAGAAGCCCGCCCAGCGCCGCATATTCCTGCTCGATACCAACGTGCTGATGCACGACCCCACCTGCATCTTCAGGTTCGAAGAGCACGACATCTTCATTCCGATGATCGTTCTCGAGGAACTCGACGCCGGCAAGAAGGGCATGTCGGAGGCCGCTCGCAACGTTCGCCAGGTGAGCCGCTTTCTCGACGAACTGATGGCGAATTCGACCAAGCAGCAGATTGACCGCGGCCTCGAATTGCCGCCGGCAAAATACCTCAATGGTGGCAAGAAGCCACCGACCGGGCGGCTGTTCTTCCAGACCCGGCAGATGAAGACTGGCCTCCCCGATACCTTGCCCGGCCACGGCGCGGACAATTCGATCCTCGCTCACACCGTCGCGCTGCAGCGCGAACATCCGCTCGCCAAGGTCACGCTGGTGTCCAAGGACATCAACCTGCGCATCAAGGCGGCGATCATCGGGGTGCACGCCGAGGACTACTACAGCGACAAGACGATCGAGGACGCCGACCTCCTCTACACGGGAATGGAGGAACTCAAGGCCAACTTCTGGGAACGGGCCGGCCGCAGCCTCGAGTCCTGGCAGGAGCACGGTCGCACCTACTACCGCATCCGCGGCAAGCTCGTCGCGCAGTGGGCCCCGAACCAGTGCGTATACCAGGCCGGCGATCACGGCATCGAGGCGATCGTACGCCGCGTCGAGGGCGACTCCGCCGTGATCGAGGTGGCGCGCGACTTCCGTCGTGAGCGGCACGGCGTATGGGGTATCAGCGCGCGCAACCGCGAGCAGAACTTCGCGCTCAACCTGCTGCTCGATCCTCAGATCGACTTCGTGACCGTGCTCGGGCCCGCAGGCACCGGCAAGACGCTGCTCACTCTCGCGGCGGGGCTCGCGCAGACGCTCGAGACCAACCGCTTCAGCGAGATCATCATGACCCGGGTCACGATCCCGCTGGGCGAAGACATCGGTTTCCTGCCCGGCACGGAAGAGGAAAAGATGGAGCCCTGGATGGGCGCGCTGATGGACAACCTCGAGGTCCTCACGCAGAGCCAGGAAGGCGGAAGCTGGGGCCGCGCGGCCACCAACGACCTGCTGCGCAACCGGATCAAGATCCGCTCGCTGAACTTCATGCGCGGCCGGACATTCCTCAACCGCTACATCATCCTGGACGAGGCACAGAACCTGACGCCGAAACAGATGAAGGCGCTGGTGACCCGCGCCGGCCCCGGCACCAAGCTCGTCTGCCTGGGAAACATCGCCCAGATAGACACCCCCTACCTGTCGGAGACCACCTGCGGCCTCACCTACGTCGTGAACCGGTTCCGCGGCTGGGCGCACTACGGGCACGTAACGCTGCTGCGTGGAGAGCGCTCCCGCCTCGCCGATGTCGCCTCAGAGATGCTTTGAGGGCGGCGGACTTCATGCGGCGCGGAACCGAGCCAGCGTCCCGGTGGTCAAAGCCCTCATGAGCAGGCAATCCTACGGCCGTTGGCCCGCCGTCCTGGCCGGTTTCCTGGTGACCGCATGGTTGGCGCTGCCCGGCCCGCTCGCCGCCTCGGAGGTCCAGGACCAGTTGCCCGAATTGGGTACCGCGGCCCAGCAGACTCTCAGCATCGAGGACGAATCGCGGATCGGCCGAATGGTGATGCGGGGGCTACGCGACTCCGGACGCCTGGTCGAGGACCCGGAAATCAACGAGTACATCCAGTCGCTGGGGCTGCGGCTGTCGAGCCTGTCGAACCAGGGCAACCGGGACTTCAATTTCTTCCTGGTCAACGAGCGCACGATCAACGCGTTTGCGCTCCCGGGCGGCTACGTTGGGGTCAACACGGGCCTGCTGCTGGACACCCGCAACGAAAGCGAACTGGCGGGTGTGCTCGCCCACGAGGTTTCGCACGTCACCCAGCGCCACATCGCGCGCGGCATCGAATCGGCGGGCCGCACGAACCTCGTGTCGACCGCCGCGACGCTGGCGGCGATCCTGCTCGGGGCGCTGGCCGGCGTCGACAGCAATGCGACGCTGGGAATAATTACCGCCGCCCAGACCATCTCGGCCGAATCCCAGATCGCGTTCACCCGTTCGAACGAACAGGAGGCGGACCGCGTCGGTCTCGGCCTGATGGCTGATGCCGGGTTCGACCCCAACGCGATGCCGGCCTTCTTCGAGGAAATGGGCCGAAAGACCCAGCTCAGTCCCGAGAAAATACCGGAGATGCTGCGCAGCCACCCGATCACCAGCGAGCGCATGGCCGAGACGAAGGGTCGCGCGGCCCAGTACCCGCCCGTTACCACCCACGACTCGACCAGCTACGCGATCATCCGTGAGCGCGTGCGTGTCCTCACGACGCCGGCCGGGCAGGATCCACGCGCATACTACGCTTCGCTGATCGGCAGCGAGCCGGACGCGAACATCGCACAGGTATATGGCAAGGCGCTGGCCCAACTGATCTCCGGCGACGCCGCGCAGGCCGTGCCAACGTTCCAGAAACTGGTGGCCACGTACCCGGAGGTCATGCAGTTCCACACCGCACTGGCGCAGTCGCTGATCGCTTCCGGGAAATCCAGCACCGGGATCGAGGTGCTCGAGCGCGCGCGCGAACTTTCGCCGCGTAACGTGCCCGTCACCATTCGTTATGCCGAAGCACTGTTGCAGGCAAATCGCGCCAAGCGCGCCCACGAGGTGCTGCTCGACCTGTTCAACAACGTCCCGCCCACCCAGGAACAGATCCGGCTTACGGCAATAGCGGCAAACGCCGCGGGCGACGTCGCAGACGCCTACTCGTACATGGCCGAATACCACATAATG
This sequence comes from uncultured Gammaproteobacteria bacterium, assembly GCA_963732415.1. Taxonomy (GTDB): domain Bacteria; phylum Pseudomonadota; class Gammaproteobacteria; order Steroidobacterales; family Steroidobacteraceae; genus RPQJ01. The sequence goes on along the minus strand of CAVSZK010000019.1, from coordinate 195,075 downwards.
AGCGGTGACCTGCCGCTGGCCAGCAACCAGCTGGAACTTGCCCTCTCGGTGCCCGGCATCACATCGGTCCAGAGAGCCCGTTACGTGGCACGGCTCAAGGAGTTGCGGGACGCCATGCCGCCTGAGCGACAGCGGCGCCAGCCGCCCCCGAACCCGGGCAGCAACCGAACCTCGGGCGGCTGACGAATCCACTGTAGAATCGCGGCCCCGACCCATTCCCTGGTTATGGAAACCGTGATGTCTGCGGCTGAACTACGTCGATTGCGAGTCGTGACGCTGGCGCTGCTCGGTCTCGCCCTCGCCGGCTGCATGACGACCAGCACGCCAGACCCTGCCGACCCTCTGCAGTCGATGAATCGGGGCATCTACCGCTTCAACGACTCGATCGACCGTGCGGCGTTGAAACCGGTCGCCGTTGCGTATCGCGACCACACACCCTCGTGGTTCCGCACCGGTGTCGGCAATTTCTTCCAGAACCTTTCTACACCGGGGTCGGCCGTGAACAACCTGTTGCAGGGCAAGCCGGTAGCAGCCGCGCAGGACACGCTGCGGTTCGTCATCAACACGACTCTCGGCTGGGGCGGCGTGCTCGACGTTGCCTCCGGCGCGGGACTGCCCGTTCACGACGAAGACCTCGGACAGACACTAGGCAAGTGGGGCGTACCACCTGGACCGTACCTGATGGTCCCACTCCTGGGGCCGTCGACGGCGCGCGACCTTCCGACCCGCGTGGCCACTACGGTGCTGCAGCCGCTCTACTGGTTCGACACTGGCAATGCGCGCTGGGGCTCGCTCGCGCTCTCGATCGTCGACACTCGCGCCAGCCTGTTGCCGCTGGACGAGACGCTGGACGGCGTCTACGACAAGTATGGATTCATTCGCAACGCCTACTTGCAGCGGCGCCAGTTCGTGGTCTATGACGGGAATCCGCCCGAGGATCCCCTGGACGACGAATTCCCCGATGAGGCGGCCGACGATGAACTCGACGGGGCACCGCCGCCGCCCTGAGCCACAACCAACGGCTCAGGCACGAAGCAGCAGATCCTCGAGGTCGGAGATCCGCGCGATTGCCAGCATCTGTGCAGGCACGTTTTCGTAGCGCAGCCCAATACCGGCCGCTGCGGCGACAGCGATCCACTCCACCAGCACGGCGACTCCTGCACTGTCGCCCTCGGTTACGCCGGAGAGATCGACGACCTGGTCGCCGATGGGTCCGATCGCTTCGACCCCGACCTTCATCGCCTGCGCCGCGGTCGAGAAATCGAGCTGGCCGCTCGCCCGGAGGCGGTCGTCAGCAACACGTTCGAGCGCGAATGCAGGCACCGTCAGTTCGCCGTCTCTGCGACCGGTTCGACACTCGCGCCGCCCTCCGCCTCCAGTCTCTCGATCACGGCATCGAGGCCCTTGGCCTCGATTTCCGCGCCGAAATCGGTGCGGAAATTCTTGACGTAGGAGATACCCTCGATCGTCACGTCCCAGGCCTTCCAGCCCTTCGGCGTCGCACGCATCGAGTAATTGACCGGCACCGGCGTGCCGTTGTCGCGCTTGACCTCGGTGCGCACCGTCGCCCGGTCCGCCTCAGCCTCGCCTTTGAACGGCAGTATCACCAGCCTATCCGCCGTGAACTCCAGCAGCGCGTTGCCGTATTTGCGCATCATCGACTGTATGAACGCATGCACGAAACGATGGCGCTGCTGCTCCGTGGCCGTACGCCAGTACTTGCCAAGCACCAGGCGCGCGGAATAGTCCGCGTCGAAACTTGGCAACACGACCCGGTCGACCAGTGCCCGGAGCTTTGCGGGGTCGGCGTTGAGCGCGGCGCGATTCGCGTCGATCTCGCGCAGCAGGTCCTGCGAGACCTTCTCGATCAGTTGCTGCGGCCCCGGTCCGGGGACCGCCGCCGCGTCGGCCGCGAGCGCCGAACCGCTGACCAGCAGTGTCGCGAGAAACGAAAGGATGATCCCACGCATCTTGATGTCCCTCACTATTGGCCGGGCGTTGCCGGAGTCTCGGCCGCGCTCGCAGCCTCATCCGACGCCTGCCCCGGCGGCGTCTCCTTGATGGCCTGGCCAAAAAGGTACTTGCTGATCAGGTTCTCGAGCACGATCGCATTCTGCACGAACTCGACCTGGCTGCCGTCCTCCAGGTAGACCTCGGAACCGCCCGGCTCGATGCCGATGTACTGGCCCCCGAGCAGGCCGGCCGTGTAGATGCTGGCATCGCTATCCTCGGGGATCTCGTCATAGCGGGCGTCGATGCCCAGGTGGACGATCGCCTTGAAGAGCTTCATGTCGTAGCTGATCCCCACGACCCTGCCGATGGTGACGCCCGCCATCTTCACCGGCGCGCCGACCTTGAGCCCGCCGACGTTGTCGAACTGCGCGACGACGTCGTAGCCATTGCCACTGGAAGAAAATTCCCTGTTGGAGATCTGGGTGACCAGGAACAGGATCGCCGCCACCCCGAGCAGCACGAACAGGCCGGTGGATACGTCTATGGCACGGTTCTGCCGCATGTTTGCCTCGAGGTCAGAGAAGGATGGCCGTGACGATGTAATCGAGTACCAGCGTCGCCACGGCGGAGACGACGACGGTCCTGGTCGTTGCGCGCCCGACGCCTTCGGCCGTTGGCTCCGCATTGTAGCCTTCGAACACGGCGATCAGGCTGCAGGCGATGCCGAACACGAGACCCTTGATGAGCCCCTCGGTCACGTCCGACAGCTCGACGAAGCTGCGCATTTCCGACCAGAACTGCCCGCGGTCGATGCCGAAGTACTGCACACCGATCAGTTGCACGCCGAATATGCTGACCATAACGAAGATCGCGGTCAGCAGCGGCATCGAGATCACGCCGCCGAGGAAGCGCGGCAGCACCACCCGCTTCATCGGGTCCACGGCCATGATGTCCATCGCCGTGAGCTGGTCGGTTGCCCGCATCAGGCCTATTTCCGACGCTAGTGCGGTGCCCGCGCGGCCGGCAAACAGCAGCGCCGTGACCACCGGGCCGAGTTCCTTCAGCAGCGTGAGCGCGGCGCCGGTGCCCAGCGACTCCTCCGAGCCGATGCGTGCGAGCAGGTCGTGGCCCTGCAGTCCCATGACCAGGCCAACGAACAGGCCGCTGGTCATGATGATCGCGAGCGACAGGGCGCCCGCGTTGTATACTTGATCGGCAATCAATCGCGGACGCAGCAGACCAGCAGGCGTGATCCACAACAGCCGGCCGAGAAACCGCGTCATCGCGCCCGCGCGCGCGAGAAAGTCGCCCATGCCCGAAAGTATCTCGCGGAGCAGCGTCATCGCGCAGCCTTACCGGATGCGAGCAGCTGCCCGTAATAGTCGGGCGCCGGGTAGTGGAACGGCACCGGGCCGTCGGCGAGCCCTTCCAGGAACTGCCTGACGATCGGCGACGGATGATCGCGCAGTTCCTTCGGCGAACCGCTGGCGACCACCGTCCCTTCCGAAAGGATGTAGCTCTGGTCGGCGATCTGGGCGATCTCCCGCACGTCGTGCGAAACCACGACGCTGGAGATTCCCAGCGCGTCGTTCAGCGATCGGATCAGGCGCATCACGACTCCCATCGAGATCGGGTCGAGCCCGGCGAAGGGTTCGTCGTAGATCAGGATGTCGGGGTCCATGGCGATGGCGCGTGCCAGCGCGACTCGTCGCGCCATGCCGCCCGAGAGCTGCTGCGGCATGAGCCGCGCGGCGCCGCGCAGCCCGACGGCGTGCAGCTTCGTGAGTACCAGCGAGCGCACCAGACGCTCCGGCAGGCGAGCATTCTCGCGCAGCGGGAAAGCCACGTTCTCGAACACGTCCAGGTCGGTGAGCAGTGCGCCGTGCTGGAACAGCATGCCCATCCGGCGCCTGAGCGCGTACAGCTCCTTGCGTGACAGGCCCGCGACGTCGCGCCCGTCCACTTCGACTGTGCCGGCATCGGCCCGGATCTGTCCGGTGATCAGCCTTAGCAGCGTTGTCTTGCCCGTGCCGCTCGGGCCCATGATCGCCGTGACCTCGCCCCGGCGCAGCGCGACGTCCAAGCCGCGGAAGATGGGCTTCTGGTCGATAGAGAAGTGCACGCCGCGCAGCAGGGCGACATTTTCGTCTCCCGCGACCGCACCGCGGCTTGCCGCAAGTCCCAGCTGACTGCCCATGATCCTCCGCCTAGAGCGCCCGGCGGACGCCGTTGACGCTTGTTTCGACCGACCGGATTGTATCAGGTTCATTCCGCCCGGCCGGTCGCCGGGCGCCCGGTTTTGCCACACGCAACCATTAGTACTAAAATTGTACCAATTATGAAATCCAGCCATGTTGCGCATCAGTAAGCTTACCGACTACGGAACGGTCGTCCTGGCCTGCCTCGCCTCGCCGCCTGGCCGCCGCCACACCGCGGCCGCCGTGGCCACGCGTACCCGGCTGGGCCTGCCGACCGTAAGCAAGTTGCTTAAGAACTTCCACCACGCCGGGCTGGTGACCTCGGCACGAGGTGCACACGGCGGGTACGAACTTGCCCGCCCCGCCCACGAGATCAGCGCCGCTTCGATCATCGACGCAATAGAGGGACCGGTTGCGATTACCGAGTGCAGCGGCGACCACAGTGCCTGCAACCTGGAGACCGTATGCAGTACCGGTGTGTCGTGGCAGCGCATCAACGAGGCGATTCGCCGCTCTCTCGATGGCATTTCTCTTGCGCAACTAGCCGGTCAGGAAACCGTCGCGCAGTGGCGTCCGGACATGGGTGGCGCCTTCCGCCGCGCGCCTGCGCGCAACTGAGGTAGCGAGCGTGACAGACCAGACACATGACCTGGACGTAATTGTCGGACAGAAGTACCGGCACGGGTTCGTGACCGAGATCGACTCGGACACAGTAGCGGCCGGCCTCGATGAGGACGTGATCACGTTCATCTCGCGCAAGAAACGCGAACCACAGTTCATGCTCGACTGGCGGCTGCGCAGCTACCGCCACTGGCTCACGATGCGGGAGCCAGACTGGGCGCACCTGCGCATCGCACCCATCGACTACCAGGCCATCTCCTACTACTCGGCGCCACGATCAAAGACCGACGGGCCAAAGAGCCTCGACGAGGTGGACCCGAAGCTGCTGGCCACCTACGAGAAGCTCGGCGTCCCACTGCACGAGCGGGCGCGCCTTGCCGGCGTCGCCGTCGACGCGGTCTTCGACAGCGTGTCGGTTGCGACTACGTTCAAGGACAAACTGGCGAAGGCCGGGGTCATTTTCTGCCCGTTCTCGGACGCCGTGCAGGAGCACCCTGAACTGGTCGAGCAGTATCTCGGCACCATCGTGCCCTACACGGACAACTACTTCGCCACGCTGAACTCGGCCGTATTCACCGACGGCTCGTTCGTCTACGTGCCGAAAGGCGTGCGCTGCCCGATGGAACTGTCGACCTACTTCCGAATCAACGCGGCGAACACCGGCCAGTTCGAGCGCACGCTGATCATCGCCGACGAGGGCAGCCACGTGAGCTACCTCGAGGGCTGCACGGCGCCGATGCGAGACGAAAACCAGCTGCACGCCGCGGTGGTCGAGCTGGTGGCGCTCGGTGATGCCGAGATCAAGTACTCGACGGTCCAGAACTGGTATCCCGGGGACGAGCAGGGCGTCGGCGGCATCTACAACTTCGTCACCAAGCGCGGCGAATGCAGGGGCGCGAATTCACGCATCAGCTGGACGCAGGTCGAGACCGGGTCGGCGATCACCTGGAAGTACCCGAGCTGCGTGCTTACAGGCGACAACTCGGTGGGCGAGTTCTATTCGGTCGCGCTCGCCAACCACCGCCAGCAGGCGGACACCGGTACCAAGATGATCCACATCGGGCGCAATACGCGCAGCACCATCGTATCGAAGGGCATATCGGCTGGCCACGGCCAGAACACCTATCGCGGCCTGGTGAAAATCCTCCCGTCTGCGGAGGGCGCGCGCAACCACACGCAGTGCGACTCGCTGCTGATGGGTGATCGCTGCGGCGCGCACACCTTCCCCTACATGGAGATCCGCAATCCGCATGCCGTCGTGGAGCACGAAGCCACGACCTCGAAGATTGCCGACGACCAGTTGTTCTACTGCCGCAGCCGCGGGCTTTCGGAGGAGGACGCGGTGAACATGATCGTCAACGGCTTCTGCAGGGAAGTTTTCAAGGAGCTGCCGATGGAGTTCGCTGTCGAGGCCCAGAACCTGATGTCCGTGAGCCTCGAAGGCGCGGTCGGCTGACCGTACCAGGAGTAACAGCTTGCTCAAGATCCACGACCTGCACGCCCGCATCGGCGACCGGCCCATCCTGAAGGGCATCAACCTGGAAGTCCGGCCGGGTGAAGTGCACGCCATCATGGGCCCGAATGGCTCCGGAAAGAGCACGCTGGCAAGCGTGCTGGCCGGCCGCGACGGCGTCGAGGTCACGCGCGGCACGGTCGAGTACCAGGGCCAGGACCTGCTCGCGCTGGAGCCGGAGGAACGTGCACGGGCCGGCCTGTTCCTGGCCTTCCAGTACCCGGTCGAAATCCCGGGCGTAAACAACGCCTACCTCCTCAAGGCTGGCCTGAACGCGGTGCGCAAGCAGCGCGGCGAGGCCGAACTCGACGCTTTCGAGTTCCTGGCGCTGGTGCGCGACAAGATGAAGATGATGCAGATGGACGAGAGCTTCCTGAACCGCGGCGTCAACGAAGGCTTCTCTGGCGGTGAAAAGAAGCGCAACGAGATCCTGCAGATGGCCGTGCTCGAACCGAAGCTTGCGCTGCTCGACGAGACGGACTCCGGCCTCGACATCGACGCGCTGCGCGTCGTCGCCAGCGGCGTCAACAGCCTGCGCAGCCCGGACCGTGCGATCGTGATGGTTACGCACTACCAGAGACTGCTCGACTACATCGAGCCGGACGTGGTCCACGTGCTTTCCGGCGGACGAATCCTGAAGAGCGGCGACCGCACACTCGCGCTCGAGCTGGAACGTCGCGGTTACGACTGGGTCCGCGAGGAGGCCGGCGCGGCATGAACGCCGTCGCTCTCCCCGCTGCGCTCGCGCCATACCAGGCGGCATTCGCGTCCGCAGGGGCCGCGAACCCGGCCACTGCTGCGCTGCGCGGTGTCGCGTTCGAGCGCTTCGTCGAGTCCGGTTTCCCGTCGACCCGGGACGAGGCCTGGAAGTACACCAACCTGCGACGACTGGAATCGCGCCGATTCTCAGACTCGCCTGCGACAGGCGCTGCTGTGTCGCGCGCGCCGGCATCCGGCTCGCGCGTACTGGTCGTGGATGGACGCATGAGCGAGGCGCCCGACACCGACTGCCCGGAACTTCGCGGCATCCGTGTCCGCACGCTCGCCCAGGCCCTTGTCGACGGCGAGCAGCCAAGCGCGCTGCTGCGAATCCCGACCGGCGGCGGCACCGAGCGCTTCGCCGCTCTGAATGTCGCGCTGTGCCCCGATTCGATCGTCGTCGACGTTGCCGACGGCGCGCAGCCGACAGGCGCGCTGCAGGTATTGCTGCAGGCCACTGGCGATTCCAGCATGAGCCATCCGCGCCTGCTGATTCGCATCGGGCGCGGCGCCAGCGCGCAGGTCGTACTGCATCATTCCGGGGACGACGAAGCCGAGCGATTCGTCAACTCCTACGTCGAGATCGAGGCGGCCCCTGACTCCTCGCTGCGCGTATACCGGCAGCAGACGCAGGGCTCGCGCACCTTCCACATCGAGCGAATCGAGGCGACTGTCGGCCAGCGGGCGGTGCTCACCGTGCACGACGCCGAACTCGGCGGTTCGATATCGAGGCTGGACCTGCACGCACGCCTCGCGGCCCCTGGTGCGAGCGCGGAACTGAACGGGCTGTTCCTGGCCGACGGGAACCGGCACCTGGATGCGCACGTACTTGTCGACCACCTCGCTCCTGGCACCAGCAGCCTGGTGGACTATCGCGGGGTGGCCGCATCGCGCGGACGCGCAGTATTCAATGGCAAGGCCGTGGTACACGTGGACGCACAGAAGTCACATGCCCGCCAGGTGAGCCGCAACCTGCTGCTTTCGCCTGGCGCCGAGATCGACACCAAGCCGGAGCTCGAGATCTATGCCGATGACGTGAAGTGCAGTCACGGCGCGACGACCGGGCAACTCGACCCGGCGGCGCTGTTCTACCTGCGTTCTCGCGGCCTCGACGAATCCGAGGCCAGGAGCGCCCTCACCAGGGGGTTCGCAGCGGCGGTGCTGTCGCGCATGGACCTTCCCGCATTTGCCGACGCCATCCACGCCATCCTCGACGACCGCCTCGCCCGTCTGCTGGACGCGCCTGTATGAGCGTCGTTGCTTCGGTCCCCCGCCCTGCGCTGGACGTCGAGGCGATCAGGCGCGATTTCCCGGTGCTGGCGCGTCGCGTGCACGGCAAGCCGCTCTGCTACCTGGACAACGCGGCCTCGAGCCAGCGCCCGCGGCAGGTGATCGACGTGATTTCGGCCTACTACCAGTCGTCACACGCAAACGTGCACCGCGGCGTCCATGCGCTCAGCCAGGAGGCCACCGACCTGTTCGAGGGGGCACGCGACAAGCTTCGCGGCTTCGTAAACGCCCGTTCGACGCGAGAGATCATTTTCGTGCGCGGGACAACCGAGGCGATCAACCTGGTCGCGCAGAGCTACGCGCGGCCGAGGCTGGCACCCGGAGACGAAATCCTCATTTCCTGGCTCGAGCATCACGCCAACATCGTTCCCTGGCAGATGGTCTGTGAGCAGACCGGCGCCCGGCTGCGCGTGATACCGATGACGCAGTCCGGCGAAGTGGACTTCGATGCGTTCCGCTCCATGATCGGCGAGCGCACTCGCCTGCTGGCGCTCGCCCACGTGTCGAACGCGCTCGGCACGATCGTGCCCGTGCAGCATTTCATTGCCGAGGCGCGCCGGCACGGCGTTCCCGTGCTGCTCGACGGCGCACAGGCAGTGCCGCACTTGCCGGTGGACGTGCAGCAGCTCGACTGCGACTTCTACTGCTTCTCCGGACACAAGATGTGCGGACCGACCGGAATCGGCGTGCTCTACGGCCGCGAGTCGCTGCTCGCCGGGATGCCGCCGTGGCAGGGCGGCGGCGACATGATCCTGGCCGTTACCTTCGAGCGCACGACCTACAACGAGTTGCCGTGGAAGTTCGAGGCCGGAACACCACACATATCAGGCGCGATCGGGCTGGGCGCCGCCGTCGACTACCTCGAGGAACTCGGCCTGGACCGGATCGCCGCGGCGGAGAACGAACTGCTCGATTACGCGACGGACAGGCTCGAGCGCGTCGACGGCCTCGAGATCGTCGGAACGGCGCCCGAGAAGGCCGCGGTGATCTCCTTCAAGCTTCGCGGCATACATCCGCACGACCTGGGCACGATCCTCGACATGGAAGGCGTCGCAATCCGCACCGGGCACCACTGCGCGATGCCGGTCATGGAGTTCTACGGTGTTCCCGCCACGGCTCGCGCCTCGTTCGCGTTCTACAACACGAGGGCGGAGGTCGATCGGCTGGTCACCGCGCTCGGCGTGGCACAGGAGATGCTCGGCTGATGGACCTGAACGACCTCTACCGCGATGTCATCGTCGATCACAATCGGAAGCCGCGTAATTTCCGTCCGATGCCGGACGCGGACCGCCAGGCCGAGGGGTTCAACCCCCTGTGCGGCGATCGATTGACTATTTACGTGAAACTCGAGGATGGCGTGATCAGCGACGTGTCGTTCCAGGGCAGCGGCTGCGCAATTTCCGTTGCATCCGCGTCGCTGCTCACCGAGAGCGTAAAGGGCCGGTCGGTCGCCGACGCCGAGCAGCTGTTCGGCACCATGCACGCGATGCTGACACGTGACGATTCGGACGTTGACATCGCGGGACTCGGCAAGCTTGGCGCGCTGTCCGGGGTCCGGGCGTTCCCGGCCCGCGTGAAGTGTGCAAGCCTGTGCTGGCACACGCTCGACGCCGCGCTGCACCGCCAGACCGATCCAGTGCGGACCGAGTAACCAGGGAGCGATCCGTGTATCGACAAGATAACGAGCCCGTCAAGTTCACCCGCGACGTGGATGCGATCATCGTGCCGGCGGGCCTGGCGGTGAAACTGCGCCAGGGACAGGACGGGTTCATCACCCAGGCGCTCGGCGGCAGTTTCACCGTATATGTAGAGGGCAACCTTTTCCGTGTGGCGGGCAAGGACGCCGACGCACTCGGCAAGGAAGCCGTCGACGTACCCCAGTTGCCGCCGAATGCGAGCGACGACGACGTGCGCGAACTCGCCTGGCAACAGATGAAGACCTGCTACGACCCGGAAATCCCCATCAACGTTGTGGATCTCGGGCTCGTGTATTCGTGCAACGTGAATTCCGAACCCGACGGCCGGGTCATCGCGGTGACGATGACACTCACGGCGCCGGGCTGCGGCATGGGCGACGTACTGGTCCAGGACGTGCGCGAGAAAGTCGAGATCATCCCGACGGTCAAGCGCGTCGACGTCGAACTGGTGTTCGACCCGCCCTGGGAACAGTCGATGATGTCCGACGCCGCGCGACTGCAGACGGGGATGATGTGAGCTGGGTACGCGTCGGCCCGGTCGCTGCGATTCCGCCTGGCGACCATGCCTCGGCGGAGGTGGACGGCACGTTTGTCGCCGTGTTCAACGTCGACGGCGAGTTCCTGGCCGTCGAGGACGTGTGCACGCACGACGGCGGCGGACTCTCCGGCGGGCCGGTCGAGGGCGACCAGGTGGTCTGCCCGCGGCACGGAGCACGGTTCTGCCTGCGCACCGGCCGTGCGCTTACTCCGCCTGCCTATGAGCCCGTGCGCTGCTACCAGACCCGCGTCATTGATGACCACGTGGAGGTACAGGAACCGTGAAGCGCCTGACCCTTGTTCGGCACGCCAAGTCGGACACGCCGCTGCCCGGCCAGAAGGACTGGGATCGCCCGCTCAATCGACGCGGCCAGCGCGACGCACCGGAAATGGCGCGACGCCTGCGGGCGCGGAAGCTGAAACCGGACCTGGTGATTTCGAGTCCCGCCGTGCGTGCACTCACGACCGCAACCATCATGGCGCGCGAACTCAAGATTCCTGCAGCCGTCGTCGGCCAGGACGAGCGGCTGTACCTCGCCTCCCCGGCCGACCTGCTCGCAGTAATCCACGACCTCGGCGGACACGCCCCGCACCTGATGATCTTCGGGCACAATCCCGGTATCACGGACTGCGCGAACCGCCTGTCCGCGGGCGAGACCATGGACAACATGCCGACCTGCGCGGTGTTCACGGCGACTTTCGCGATCGACGACTGGAGCGGGCTGGAGTGGGGCAGCGGCCAGGAAGTCGCGTTTGACTACCCCCGGAACCTGGCCTAGCGGCGACCAACTGCAACCAGGCGCGGCCAGTCGCGACTACACGCGTCCAGGAACCGAGATCGAGGCCCCCGTGACGGCGCGCGCCGCGTCGGAAGCCAGAAACGCCACGACGTCGGCGATTGCGTCGGGTTGTACCCATCGCGCGTGGTCTGCGTCAGGCATGTCGGCGCGGTTGCGCGGCGTGTCGATGATCGAAGGCAGTACGGCGTTGACCCTGACACCGTAGTCCTTCAGCTCATCGGCCAGGCTCTCCGTCAGCTTCTGGACGCCGGCCTTGGACGCCGCATACGCGCCCATGCCGGCGTTCGCGCGGCCCGCCGCCGCACCGGCGCCGACATTGATGATGCTGCCGCCGCCGCGTTCGATCAGCGCCGGCAACGACACCTTGCAGCTGACGACCGCAGTGCGCAGGTTCATCCGGTACAGCTGGTCCCAGGTCTCCACCGAGCCTTCCTGCAAAGTCTGCCACTGGAAGCCGCCGACCACATTCACCAGCACGTCGATGCCGCCGAAGCGCATTGCAGCGGCTGCAACCGCCTTGCGGGTTCCTTCCATCTCGCCCAGGTCGACACCGCCGATCAGGAGGTGCCGGTCACCTATTTCCTTTTGAAGCAGCGCAGGCGGCGGGGCCAGGTCCAGCAGTGCAAGCCGCGCGCCTCGCGCAGCGAAACCACCGGCGACCGCGGTCCCCAGCACGCCGAACGCTCCCGTCACTATGACAACCCGGTCCTGCATTTGCATGGATCCACCCTCGTTCCGTGGGGCGCCCGCTGCGCACGCCCTGCGCTCGTCAACACTCGGGCACGTTGACCGCAAGTCCGCCCTGGCTGGTTTCCTTGTAGATCGAACTCATGTCGCGACCCGTCTGCCGCATGGTCGCGATCACCTGGTCCAGCGACACCTTGTGAGTCCCGTCACCGCGCTTGGCAAGCCGCGCCGCGTTGATTGCCTTCACCGCACCCATCGCATTGCGTTCGATGCAGGGGATCTGTACCAGCCCGGCGATCGGGTCGCAGGTGAGACCGAGATTGTGTTCCATACCGATTTCGGCGGCGTTCTCGACCTGCTCATTGGTGCCGTTCAATGCAGCTACCAGTCCGGCCGCCGCCATTGAGCAGGCAACCCCCACCTCGCCCTGGCACCCCATTTCCGCCCCGGAGATCGAAGCGTTTTTCTTGTACAGCATGCCGATGGCGCCTGCCACCAGCAGGAAGCGCACCACGCCATCGTCGCCCGCGCCCGGCTCGAAGCGACGGTAATAGGCGATCACGGCCGGCACGATGCCCGCAGCGCCATTGGTCGGCGCAGTGACCACGCGGCCGCCCGCTGCGTTCTCCTCGTTGACCGCAAGCGCATAAGCGTTGACCCAGTCCATCCCGTCCGGCGGCCGCGCGTCGGCGGATTCGACCAGCACGCGCCGCATGCGCCCTGCCCGCCTGCGGACATTGAGCACTCCCGGCAGCAACCCGTTGCTGGCAAAGCCGCGCTCGATGCAGTCGCTCATGACCGACCAGATGCCCAGCAGCGCGGCCCGCGTCTGCGCCTCGCTGCGAAACGCCCGTTCGTTCGCGAGAATGAGTTCGTGGAGTTCGAGTCCGAGTCCGCGGGCCGAATCGAGCAGTTCCCGCGCTGACTCGAACGGATGGGGAACCGTAACCTGGCGCGCTTCCTCACCGGGCTGGCCGAACTGCGCTGCGCGGACCGTGAAGCCGCCACCAGTCGAATAGTACTCGTCGCGATGCAGCACCTCGCCGCTCGAATCAAACGCGGTGAACCGCATCCCGTTCGGGTGCAAGGGCAGAACCTGGTCGCGATGGAACAGCAGGTCGAGCGGTTCGTCGAACTCGATATCACGCGACCCGCCCAGGCGCAGGCGTCCCGACGTGCGAATCCTCTCCAGCGCCGGCTCCATCGCCGCTGGGTCGATCGTGTCCGGACGCTGGCCCTCCAGGCCGAGCAGGATCGCGCGGTCGGTGCAGTGCCCCTTGCCGGTGAGTGCGAGCGAGCCGTAGACCTGCGCGCCGACTTTCGTAGTCTGCTCGAACAGCCCGCGTGCGACGAGGTCGTCGACGAACTCGCGCGCCGCATTCATCGGTCCCATGGTGTGCGAACTCGACGGCCCGACGCCGATCTTGAAGATGTCGAGTACGCTCAGGTTCATGCGTTTGACCCGCCTACTCCATTGCAAGCAAGGATGCGTTGCCGCCGACCGCCGACGTGTTGATCGTGACTGTACGCTCGTGGGCGAAGCGATGCAGGTAATGCGGCCCGCCCGCCTTCGGCCCGGTGCCTGATAGTCCGCAGCCTCCGAAAGGCTGGGTGCCGACCACGGCCCCGATGATGTTCCGGTTCACATACACGTTGCCGGCGCTAACGCGCGCGGCGACCCGACGAACCGTGCTGTCGATGCGGCTGTGGATGCCGAACGTAAGCCCGTAGCCGGTGCCGTTGATCGCGTCCACCAGCCCCTCGAGATCACGGGCCCGATATGGCAACACGTGCAGAATCGGCCCGAACACCTCGCGTTCGAGCACGTCGAGCGATGCAATCTGCACCGCCAGTGGCGCGACGAAAGTACCCGCACGCGCCACGGCGCCAGGCTCGCAACGATGGTGCCACGCAGCTCCCTGGACGATGGCGTGCGCGTGCCGCTCGAGCATTGCCCGCGCGCCCTCGTCGATCACCGGCCCGACGTCGGTGGCGAGCAGCGCCGGGTCGCCGATCACCAGTTCGTCCATGTAGCCGGCGAGCAGGCGCTTAACCTTTGGCGCGATGTCCTCCTGCACGCAGAGGATGCGCAGCGCCGAGCAACGCTGTCCGGCGCTGTTGAATGCCGAATACACGGCGTCCAGCACCACTTGCTCAGGCAGCGCCGAGCTGTCCGCGATCATTGCGTTCAGACCACCTGTCTCGGCGATCAACACCGGGATCGCGCCTTCGCGCGCAGCCAGGCTGCGGTAGATCAGCCTGGCGGTCCCGGTCGACCCCGTGAATGCGACGCCAGCCACGCGCGGATCCGACACCGCGCGTGCGCCGACGACGGCCCCGTCGCCAGGAAGGAGATGCAGCGCCTCGCCAGGAATTCCGGCCTGCAGAAGCAGCCTGACCGCCTGCGCCGCGACCAGCGCGGTCTGCTCGGCCGGCTTTGCTACCACCGTGTTGCCGGCCGCGAGCGCCGCGGCGACCTGCCCCGCAAAGATCGCGAGCGGGAAGTTCCACGGGCTCACGCAGGCGAATACACCGCGCCCCGCCAGGTAGAGATCGTTGCTTTCACCGGTCGGCCCTGGCATTCGCACCGGCCTGCCGAACTCCTTGCGCGCACGTGCCGCGTAGTAGCGCAGGAAGTCCACCGCCTCGCGCACCTCGGCGATGCTGTCCGGCACCGACTTACCTGCCTCCCTCACGCACATTGCAACGAGTTCGTGGGTTTGCTGCTCGAAGAGACCGGCGGCGCGCTCGAGCGCAACGGCGCGCGGCTCCGGCCCTGCGGCATCCCAGGCCGGCTGGGCCGCTGCAGCAACGGCAATCGCCTGGTCCACCTGCGCCGCGCTGGCCGAGACTACCGAGCCGACGACCTGCGCGGTATTGGCCGGGTTGCGCACCGGCTCCGCGGGGCCGTCGAGTTCGTTGCCTGCCACGCAGGGTCTTGCAACCCATGGGCGCCTGGAGACGCTCGTCATTCGGTCGGCAAGCTCCCGCAGCACTGCACCGTCGGCCAGGTTCAGGCCCGCCGAGTTGCGGCGTTCCGGACGGTACACGTCCACGGGCAGCGGAATGCGCGGGTGCGCTGCCGACGTGTAGCCGTCCACCGACTGGACCGGATCGGCCACGATGCTTTCGACCGGCTCATCGTCGTTGACGATGCGGTTGACGAACGAGGTATTTGAACCATTCTCCAGCAGCCGGCGCACCAGGTAAGGCAGCAGGTCCTCGTGCTCTCCAACCGGCGCATACACCCGACACGGGATACCGAGCCCATCCGGGCGCGTAGCCTCGGCGTAAAGTTCCTCGCCCATGCCGTGCAGGCGCTGGAATTCGAACTCCCGACCGGAGTTCTTCGCCATCTGCCACACGGCCGCGACCGTGTGCGCGTTGTGCGTAGCGAACTGCGGATAGAGTTCGTGCCCATGCTCGAGCACAAACCGCGCGCAGGCAAGGTAGGAGACGTCGGTATTCGTCTTGCGCGTGAAGACCGGATAACCCGGCAAACCGCGTTCCTGGCCACGCTTTATTTCGGCGTCCCAGTAGGCTCCCTTGACCAGTCGCACGTTCAGCTTGCGCTTCGTGTCGCGCGCCAGGCCGTCGAGGAGGCGCAAAACCGCCATGGCACGCTTCTGGTAGGCCTGCACCGCGATACCGCCGCCGGACCAGCCCTCGAGGCGGGGTGACCGGCAGATTGCCGCGAGCAGCTCCAGCGTGAGCTCGAGACGCTCCGATTCCTCGGCGTCGATCGTGAGCGCAACCCCTGCGTCCCGGGCCGCGACACAGAGCTCGACCAGCCGCGGCGACAGTTCCGCCAGGACCCGGCCGCGGTGCGAACGTTCGAAACGCGGGTGCAGCGCGGAAAGCTTGACCGAGATGCTCGGGCGCGATTCCATCTTCGCGTACTCGCCGACGCGCGCCCGCAGCGCCTTGATGGCGTCCACATACGAAGCGAAATACCTGTCGGCATCTGCACCAGTGAGTGCAGCCTCGCCCAGCATGTCGAACGTGTAGCGGTAGCGTCGATTGTCGCCCTTCAGCGAGTTGTCCAGTGCCTCGGCGATCGTCCGGCCCATCACGAACTGGTGGCCCATGATGCGCATCGCCTGCCGGATCGCGGTGCGAACCATCGGCTCGCCCATGCGGCCGACGACGCGCGAGACCACGCCCTGCGGCGCAGCGACGTCGCCCGCCTCGAGTCGGACGATGCGCCCTGTCAGCATCAGTCCCCAGGTCGACGCATTGACGAACAGCGACTGGCTGTCCCCCAGGTGGCTGGCCCAGTCGCCCGCCCTGAGCTTGTCGGCAATCAGCCGGTCCGCGGTCTCGTCATCTGGAATCCGGAGCAACGCCTCAGCGAGGCACATCAGGATCACGCCTTCCTGTGAGGACAGGTCGTACTGCCGGAGGAACGCGTCGAGGCCCGACTTGCCCCTTGGCGCCTTGCGTACCACCTCGACCAACCGGCCGGCCGTGGACACCACCTGCGCAGCGTCCGCCGGGCTCATTCGCGCCGCGTTCGCCAGGCGGCGTACGATCGACTCCTCGTCGACGAGGAAGTCATCGTTGATTGCCCGGCCGGTGGGCGTCAGGAAATCCGATGCGTCGGAAAACAGGAACCCCGGCGGCGAGGCTTCCCCTGGCAGACTGGACATGGCGCTGGCACTCGCTCTTGGTGTGCGCTGATTCTAGCGAAATGCCGCAGCCCGCGGGTCTGGATCCCGCGGGCCGCGCTGGCCAGGCTACTTTGTCTCGTACAAGAGCCCGATCGTGGTCAGAGTATCGGTCCGGTCGATGCCAGGCGGCACATCGGTGTTGTAGCGGACCTCGTATCCCACCCGAAGGCCGAGTGAGCCTTTGATCGTCACCACGAGCCCAAGGTTGTTCTGCAGGTAGGTGTTGTCGGAACCAGCCTCGACCAGGAACAGGTCCACGATCCTGGTGGTCTCGGTGATCTGCCTTTCGAAGCCAATGTTGCCACGGAAGATGACGCCGTCGATCCTGTCGCCAGTTTCACGCTCCTTGGAAACACGATAGCCGGGACCGCCCTGCACCCACAGCTTGGTCTCGTCGGTGTCGAAGAACCTGTAGCCGAGACCGGTCGCGAGCGACGCCTGGTACTCGAAGGCACTGAAACGGTCGTCATCGTAGCGACCCGCGCCGAACCAGTAGGCACGCTCGGTAATGCTGTAGTTCGTCTGCCCGCGGACTTCCCAGCGCTGAGCCGTCGTAGTGTCGCCGTCGTTACCATAGTTGCCCATGAAGCCCAGCACGTTCTGCCACTTGTCGGCCTCGTGGGTAACTTCGAGCGCGCCATTGGCAGACTTGTTTTCGCTGTTGCCGGTGGCCATGGAGGCACCCAACTCGGCCTTGCCGGACCATTCCGCCCGGGCAGGCTGGGCGATTGCCAGCGCCGCAAGCGCCAGCATCGTGATGTTGATTTTCATGAACACAGGGCACCTCTTCGACGATACAAAAAAAATCGGGCCGCGGAGTATAGCCAATGAGATGCTGGTTTCGGCGACGGTCTGCAGGCCGACCTGGACACTTGCGTGCCGGACCCTTGCCCGGGAAAATCCGTCGCCAGCCGGAATGGGACAAAGACATGAGCCAGGTGCCATACAAGTTCTCCGCAACCGACGCGGACTTCGCGAACGTTGTTGTCGCGGAATCAGCGAACCGCCCTGTGCTGGTCGATTTCTGGGCTCCATGGTGCGGCCCGTGCCGGACCCTGATGCCGCTGCTGGACAGGATTGCCGACGACTATGGCGGCCGCTTCGCGCTCGCCAAGCTCAACACCGACGAGCAGCAGCAGGTCGCCGGCCAGTTTGGCATCCGCAGCATCCCCACGGTGATGCTGTTCCACCAGGGCAAGGCCGTGGAGCAGTTCGTCGGTGTCCAGCCGGAAGCGGCGATACGCGAACTGCTGGACAAGTACCTCGCTCCGGCAGCCGACGGCGGGCCGGACCCGACCGGGCAGCTGGTCGGGCAGGTGGAAGCGGCGCTGGAGGCCCGCGACGTCGAGTCGGCACGGGCGGCCTTGCAGCAACTCGAGTCGACCGGTGCCGATCACCCGGCACTTGCGGGTCTGCGCGCCTTGACCGACTTCGCCGAGGCCGCGATCGCCCGCCCGGACGTCCCCGCCCTGCATGCTGCGCTGGAACGGGACGCTTCCGACCTGGCGTCACGGCACGCGCTTGCGGCCCATCACGCGCTGGCTGGCGATTACGCTACCGCGCTGTCCGAGTGGCTGGAGGTCCTGCGCCGCGACAGGCGGTTTGGCGATGACCTGGCACGACGGAGCATCCTGGCGGCCTTCGACGTGCTGGGCGAAGGCCACGAACTCACCGCCAGCTACAGGCGCAGGATGGCAAGCCTGCTGCACTGAACAATCCATGCTGCGAGCCACTTGCCCAGTGCATTTGGCCGAAGTATAAGAAGCCGCGAGAACCGCCCGACGACCACCCTGGGTCATGTGATGGCAGAAAAGCCAGAGTCCGACGAGTTCGAAGACGAAGAATCCGACGACGAAGCCGGCGGCGAGGACTCGCTCGACGTGGACCGGCTGATGCAGGATCTCGACAAGCGCAAGCGTGGTGCGGCGCGCGGCGTGGAGGAACCCGCCTGGCGCAAGCTCGAGCGCCTGCTCGAACAGAAGCGCACGTCGGAACTGCTCAGCGACTTCGACGACTACGACATCGGCGACGGCCGCAGGCCGCGCAAGCGCTAGCTGTCGGGTTTGACTGGGTGGTCCCTGCGGATGCTTGACCTGGAGCGTGGCGTTGCGGCCTAGTGAAAGTCGCGCGACACCATGGCGAGCCGCCCTAGCCAGCTCGACAGGTCCACCAGCCGGCGCGCGATCACGTGCATCACCTCGCCCTCGACCTGAAGTTCACCGGCCACACCCATCAGTCTTGAGCCGACCAGCGCCTGTCGCTGCCGTTCGGCGACATCCCGCCACACGATCAGGTTGACGTAACCCGTCTCGTCCTCGAGCGTCACGAAGGTGACGCCCTGCGCGCTGCCTGGCCGCTGCCGCGTGATCACGAGCCCTGCCGTGCGCACCGTCGCGCCGCTGCGCATCCCGCGCAGCTGCCCGGCGGTCACGATCCCGCGCCGCTCGAGTCGCGGACGCAACAGCGCAAGTGGATGGCGCCGCAGCGTGAGTCCGGTGTGTGCGTAGTCGGCGACGATGTCCTCGCCCTCACGAGGCGCGCGCAGCAGGGGAATGCCCTCGGCAATTCGCGGCTCGGGCAGCAACGACAACGATGCTTCGACGCCGGCGACGTTCCACGCCGCGCGATGACGATGACCGGCGAAGTCCGCGAGCACTCCCGCCGCCGCGAGACGGCCCAGCTCACGACGGTCGAGTCCCGCCCGTTCGGCGAGATCCTGGACGCTCTCGAACCCACGCTCGCCACGTGCCGCGACCAGCCGCAGCCCTGCCTGCCGCGACAGGCCCTTCACGAGCCTCAGCCCGAGCCGCAGCGCAGCCGTACCGTCCTCGCGACGCTCGAGCGTGCAGTCCCAGTCGCTCGCAAGCGCATCGGCCGGTCGCACCTCGACGCCGTGGCGCTGCGCGTCCTGCACCAGCTGGGACGGCGCGTAGAACCCCATCGGCTGGCTGTTGATGAGCGCCGCTGCGAAGGCCGCCGGCTCGTGCCGCTTCAACCAGGCCGACACGTACACCAGCAGCGCAAAGCTCGCGGCATGCGATTCAGGAAAGCCGTACTCACCGAAACCGAGGATCTGGCGGAAAATCTGCCTGGCGAATTCCTCGGCATAACCCCGCGCGCGCATGCCGCGAATCAGCCGATCCTCGAAGTGACTTAAGCCCCCCTTGCGCTTCCATGCAGCCATGGCACGACGCAGCTGGTCGGCCTCGCCCGGCGTGAAGCCGGCTGCCACCACTGCGAGCTGCATCACCTGCTCCTGGAATATCGGAACGCCGAGCGTGCGCTTCAATACGCCCTCGACCTCGGCGCTCGGGTAACTCACGGGCTCCAGGCCGCCGCGACGGCGCAGGTACGGGTGAACCATGTCGCCCTGGATGGGACCCGGGCGGATGATGGCCACCTCGATCACCAGGTCGTAATAGTCGAGCGGCTTCAGGCGCGGCAGCATCGCCATCTGGGCCCGCGACTCGATCTGGAACACGCCCATCGTGTCGCCGTGGCCGATCATTTCATACACTGCTGGATCCTCGGCAGGGACACTGGCCAGCGTCCAGTGCACGCCGCGGAATGCCTCGACCAGCGCGAACGCCCGCCGAATGGCGGCGAGCATGCCAAGCCCGAGCACGTCCACCTTCAGCAGGCCGAGCGCGTCGAGGTCGTCCTTGTCCCACTGGATGACCGTTCGATCCGGCATCGCCGCATTCTCGACCGGCACCAGTTCCTCGAGCAGGTCGCGCGCGATGACGAATCCGCCGACGTGCTGCGAGAGGTGTCGTGGAAAACCGAGAAGCGACCGGGCAAGCGTGATCACGCGAGCGAGCACCGGGCTGTCGGGATCGAGACCCGCCTCGCGCACGCGCTCCGCGTCGATCTGCGAGCCGTCCCACCACTGCATGGAACGCGCCAGCGCGCTCACCTGCAGCGGGTCGAGGCCGAGCGCCTTCGCAACGTCGCGCAGCGCGCTCCGCGGCCGGTAGCAGATCACCGTCGCGGTGAGCGCCGCGCGGCGGCGCCCGTACTTCGCGTAGATGTACTGGATCACCTCCTCGCGCCGCTCGTGCTCGAAGTCCACGTCGATATCGGGCGGCTCATTGCGCTCGCGCGATATGAATCGTTCGAAGAGCAGCGACATCCGCGCCGGATCCACCTCGGTGATGCCGAGACAGAAGCACACGGCGGAGTTGGCGGCGGAACCGCGGCCCTGGCAGAGGATGCCGCGCCCGCGCGCGAAATCCACGATGTCGTGGACAGTGAGGAAATACGCCTCGTAGCCGAGTTCCTCGATCAGCGCGAGTTCGTGCTCGACCAGCACGCGGGCGGTCGCGGGCGTACCCCGCGGCCAGCGTCGCCGCTCGCCCTGCTGCGTGAGTTGCCTGAGCCAGCCCGCGGGCGTTTCGCCGTCGGGCACGATCTCCCGCGGATACTCATAGCGCAATTCGTCCAGCGAGAAAGCGCAGCGCCGCGCGATGTCGATCGTTGCCGCCAGCAAACCGGGCGGATAGACCTCCACGAGGCGCGACGGCGGGCGCAGGTGCCGTTCGCCATTCGGATGCAGCGCATACCCAGCACGGTCCACGGTGGTTCCGAGCCGCGTCGCCGTCAGCAGGTCCTGCAGTGCACGGCGGCCACGCGCGTGCATGTGCACGTCGCCGGCGGCCACCAGCGGCAGGTCGAGGTCGCGACCGAGTTGCTCGAGCGATTCGAGCCGGCGGCGGTCACGACTGGAGGTGAGCAGTTCGACCGCGATCCACAGGCGGGTGGGAAACAAATCGGCAAGCCAGCGTGCTTCGGCCGGATCCGGCGTCGTGCCCGGAAGCCAGAGCGCGAGCAGGTCCTGGGAGACCGTCGGCCGCTGGTCGCGAGACGCTTCTTCACTGCCTGTTGCGCCTGGCTCGCGATCCCCTTGCAGCGCGAAATCCTTTCGTTCCAGCCGGTACGTCCCCTTCGGCGCCGCGCGCCGCGCCCGGGTGATCAAGCGGCAGAGCCCGCCGTAACCGCCGCGATTCGCCGCGAGCAGAACGAAGCGCAGGCCATCCGCCAGGCGGAACTCGCTGCCGACGATGAGCTTCAGTCGGCGCTCGCGCGCCGCGACGTGCGCACGCACGACGCCGGCGACGGAACACTCGTCGGTGATCGCGAGCGCCTCGTAGCCAAGTGCCGCGGCGCGCTCGACGAGTTCTTCAGGGTGCGAAGCGCCGCGCAGGAAGCTGAAATTACTGAGGCAGTGAAGCTCGGCGTAACTCATCGGGCTGGCTTGCTCGCGCTGCGTCCGTGTGCTCAGCCGAACACGCCGTGCATGAACCAGCGTCCCTCTGCCCATCGCTCGCGGAACACCCAGAGGCGCACGCCGCCGGTCGTGCGTGCGATGTAGTAATCGCGGCGCACGTCACGACCGTCCCACCAGCCCGACTCGATGCGCTCTGGTCCGTCCTCGATTTCGAGCCGTCCCTCGTAGTGCGGCCAGTCCAGGCCATCGAGAAGCCGGGGCTCCTCGAGCAGCCACAGCGGCCGGGAAACAGGGGGCATTCTCGAACCAGGGAATATTCTCTTTTTTCCGGTGTCCGCTTCAGCTGCGTGCTTCCGGAGTGAAGCGGGAAAAAGGAGGATGTCCCCCACCGCCCACGCCGCCTCGGGCCGGTGCTCTGGTACCAGGCGGATACCGTGTACCGCATCCGCGCCGAGGCGCGCGCGCAGGCGTTCGATGAACTGCGGCATGCCCACCGCGCCGCGCCGGCCACGTGCGAACAGGTCACCGACCTCTTCACACGCCTCCAGCAGCGCGCCGCTGCGCAGCCGCAGCGCGCGCACGGGTTCGGGCAGTTGCGTGCGTGCGAGCCGTTCGCACAGCAGCCCGGCCATCTGTTCCGCCTGCGCCGTGGGCCCGGCGAATCGCAGTTGTACGCGAGTTGCCGGCGCATCACGGTGGGTGAGCCGGAATTCGAGCGCGTCCACCGCGCATCCCCTGGCCTGCAGGTACCCGCACAACTCGTCGAGCATCGGAGCCAGTGCCCGGCCGAGGCGACCTGTGTCAGAGATCTCGGGCTCGAGGTTCCGCCTTTCCATGTAGTGCTCCCGTCGCACGAACGCCGCGCGCGGGTCGGGCGCGCGGCCCAGGGCACGGTCGAGTGTGCGCAGCATCTCCGGCGTAAACCGGCGGGCGAAGCCATCGCGCGGAAGCCTGAGACAATCGCCCACGGTGCGCACGCCCATCGTGGCCAGCGACTCGAGGCTCTTCGCCGGCCAACGCGTGCAGGTGAGCGAAAGTGGCGCCAGGCGACTTGCAAGGCTGTCCCGGCTGCGCAGCGCGACCTCCTTCCCGATGCGTGCGAACCAGAGCGCGGCGAGCGGCGCGGGCGCAATCGCGAGTTGCGGCTCGACGCCCGCGGATTGCAGGCGCTCACGCACGCGGGCAACCAGCCGTCGCACTCCGCCGAACAGCCTCAGGCTGCCACGCACCTCGAGCAGCACGCCATCGGGTGGTTCGAGCGCGACGCGTGGCGTGAAGTCCCCCGCGCAGCTGGCAATGGCCTCGAGCAGCGCGCGCTCGCGCGAGATGTCGCGCGCCAGCACAGAGAGCCCCGGCAGCAGCGCCAGCGCAGAGTTGAGCGCCATGCCGCGCACGATGCCGGCTGCAGCCGCTCCGGCATCACAGGCGCAGACCACCTTGCCCCCGTCCTCCACGTCCACCACCACGCTGGCCACAGCGGGTACCTGGCTGGCGACGGGCTCCGCAGCGACAGGCCTGCGCAGCGACTCGAGCACGTAGTCCGGCAGGTGTATCGCTAGCCAGAGTTCGCCAGCCGTCGCGACGGCACCAGCCGGCTCACCCGGTCCACGCCCGCTCGGAGGCGCAGGCCGCAAGCGAGGTCGGTCGTGGCCGATTGCTGGAGATGGAAGGCCCCCGGGCCTGGCCCGGTGTCTTCGGGGCAGCGACACGTCAGTGCGCGGCGGCTTGCGCCGCCGTGTCGAGCCAGCCGAGACGGATGGTTGCCGGCCGTCCGCCGCGACTCTTCAGGATGCGCGCTTCGAGGCCGCCGGGGCTGACGGTGAGTGCGATGCGCAACACTGCGGGAGACGGCTGCTCGCCGTCGGCGAGGCTGCGAAACAGCACCGTCATGCAGCGCGACTGTTCCGAGGCAAGCTGCAGGCGACGCAACCCCTGCCGGTCGCGGAACGGGGCCCAGCCGATCACGGCGCTGCAGGCCCCTGAGCGCAGCGCCTGTTCCATCGCCCACTCCGCAGGTTGTGCGCGCACGATCAGCAGGCGGTGCAGGTCTATCCCGCGCGCCGCGAGCGCCGGCGCGTAGGGCTGGTACGGCGGCGAGATCCAGGCGAACCAGCCATCTTCGTGTTCATCGTGGCCGAGCACCGCGAGCGCCGGCATCAGCAGGCTCAACTCGCCGATGCCGTAGCGATCCACGAGGATCTCGATCAGTCCCTGCCGTGGCCAGCCGCCACCGGGCAGGCAACGATCGAGAGCTGCATAACCGGTGGGCAGGGTGGACGATTCAGCCGTTGCCCCGGTCTGTTCCCGTGCGCGCCAGAGGCCGGGGTGACGCAGCAGGTCGTCGAAGGAAGACATTCACGCCCTGCCCGCCTCCTGCCTCACCACGCCAACCACCACGCCTTCGATGATCAGCGACTCGTTCTTCAGGTCGACGCACAGCGGCTCGAAGTCCAGGTTCTCGGGCAGCAGCCACACCATCGTGCCGTCCTGCCGGTAGCGCTTCACGGTGACCTCGTTCTCGAGTCGCGCCACGACGATCTGCCGGTTGCGAACTTCGGGCGTGCGATGCACGGCGACCAGGTCGCCGTCGAGGATGCCGGCGTTCTTCATGCTCATTCCGCGCACCTTGAGCAGGTAATGAGGACGCGGCTGGAAAAGTTTCGGATCGATCTGGTAGTGCGCCTCGATGTTTTCCTCGGCGAGGATAGGCCGGCCAGCGGCGACCCGGCCGATGAGCGGCAGACCCAGTTGCTCGCGCAGGGAATCGCGGAGCTGGATTCCGCGCGAGGCGCCCGGGCGCAGGTCCAGTACTCCCTTGCGCTGCAGGGCGCGCAGGTGTTCCTCAGCCGCATTCGCCGACTTGAAACCGAGTGCCTCGGCGATTTCGGCGCGTGTGGGCGGCATACCGTGCTCGATCATGGCCTCCTGGATGAAGCGCAGGACCTGGCGCTGGCGCGGAGTAAGGTCGTCCATGGCTATACCTGTTTTTATTTACAGTAACTGTTTTTATATACAGTCTCCGGGTGTAATGCAAGCCTGGCGTAAGCGCCGTCGCCATGAACGCAATCGACGCATGAAACGCCGGTCAATCGCGCTTCCACGAGCATTGCCGCGCCTTTTACCGGCTATCAGAATAGGTTAACATCCGCTTGCGCTACTGCAGACCCGACTTCCCGGCACGCACGGGCGGGCGCGGTTGGCTGTTGAGTAACAATGTCACACGAAGGAATGAATCCCATGAAGACCGCCATCGCCAAGATCCTGACCGTCACCGCCGCCGCCATTGCCCTCGCCGGCTGCGTCAGCGAGTCGAAGTTCAACGAGCACGTCGCCTCTTCCGACGCCGCCATCAAGGCTGCCCAGCAGGAGGCCGCGGCCGCCACTGCAACCGCCAAGGCTGCTGCCGACGCTTCCAAGGCAGCCGCCGACGCTGCCGCCATGGCCAACAACACCGCCAACCAGGCTGGCCAGGCTGCGAAGGCTGCGCAGGCCTGCTGCGACGCGAACAGCGAAAAGCTCGATCGCGCGTTCCAGAAGTCGATGGGCAAGTAATCGCACCGATTACTCGCAGTTCGAGGGAAAGCGCCGCGGCAACCCCGCGGCGTTTTCTTTTGTTGACTGGGCGCGGACCACGAGTTGTCATTCGCACCATCACCCGTCGCCCGGGGAACCGATGCTCATGAGAGCCCATGCTTCGGCATTCATCGCCACCAGCCTCGATGGCTTCATCGCCCGAGAGGATGGAAGCATCGACTGGCTCGACGATGTCCAGACGCTGATCCCCGACGGTGAGGATTGCGGATACCTGGAGTTCATGGCGTCGATCGACGGCATGGTCATGGGACGGCATTCATTCGAGCGGGTACTGGCGTTCGAGGAATGGCCGTACGGCCAGTTGCCTGTCTACGTGATGAGCCACTCGCCCGTGAGCGTCCCGCTGGAAGTGGCCACGTCGGTGCACTCGTGGCAGGGAACTCCCGGCGCGCTCATCGAGCGCTTGAGCGACAGGGGGTTCCGGCACCTCTACGTGGACGGCGGACAGACCATCCACGAGTTCCTTAAGGCCGGGCTGCTGGACCAGATCACCATCACCGTGGTGCCCGTGCTGCTGGGCGGCGGGCGACCGCTGTTCGGATCGCTGACGCACGACGTCGAACTGACGCTGATGCGCTCGCGGGCATATGAGTTCGGCTTCGTGCAGTCGACCTACCGCATCGACGCGACAGGGCTTGCGGTACAGGTGTGACTGAGGGACAGCCCTCGCCCCGGCTGATGCGGAGCCGCGCGAAACGCCCTTGCGAGTGTAATTCCAGGTTCAGCGCAGTTCGGCACGCACCGGCATCGACAGCGGCACCGGCACGCCGGTTGCCTGCTCGAATAACTGTCGGGCACCGGTCCAGTCTATTTCAACGCTGTGGTTCGCCGTCGCGGCACTGATCATCGCGTCCATCACCGCCGGGTCCATGTCGCGCGGGTCGTCCGTACCATCGAGCGGGGCGTGACGCTCGACGTACAACGTTCCCCGCTGCCAGCCGACCTTGTTCGTCTGGTCGACGAGGCTGACGCGCGTGTCCACGGGCACCAGCGGGAACAACTCTTCGATGTCCTCCGGGTACAGGCGGATGCAGCCGTGGGTCACCTGCATGCCGACACCGGCTGGCTTGTTGGTGCCGTGGATCAGGTACGCACCGCCGGGAATGCCAAGCCGCATCGCGTATTCGCCGAGCGGATTGTCCGGGCCGGCCGGAACCACCTTGGGCAGCGGATCGCCACGTTCCTCGTGCTCCTTGAGCACCGACGCCGGCGGATACCAGTTGGGCTTCGCCTGTTTCGAGACGATCCGTGTCGTACCAATGGGCGTCTTCCAGTCCATCTTGCCTACGCTGATCGGGTAGGTGCGCACGACGGCAGCCTCGCCCTTCCTTACCGGCGGGTAGTAGTAGAGCCGATGCTCCGGAAGATTGACGATGATACCGCTGCGTGGTGCGTCGGGCAGGATGTAGCGCGACGGGACCAGGATCTCGGTACCCTCCCCCGGCAGCCAGGAATCGACACCCGGGTTTGCGGCCACGATCTCCTCGTAACCAACCCCGTTTCGACGAGCGATGTCGAACAGCGTGTCCTCGTGCATGGCGACCACGGTGGAATTGCGCCCGATGACGTTGTCGCCGTTCGTCGGCAGCACGTACTCTGCTGCACTGGCGGATCCAGCGGCCAGCAGCGCGATCCACAGAATTCCACCGGTCAAGAAACGGGACATTGGGTGCAGCCTTTTCATCAAGTGACGCATTCTAACGGCTGGCGGCATCCCGCGTTGACCGGGTAGTGCCCGGGCCAGTAGCCTGCGCTCCCGAAGGGGGAAAACCATGACCTTCAAGATCTCGATAGAGCTGTCCGAGCGCGACCTGCGCCATTTCCGGCGCGAACTCGGCAAGGCCCGCAAGGCCGTGCGTATCGCCGATGACGAGGAAATCCTCTCCGCCGCGAAGGATCTTGTCACCTCGTTCAAGGCATCCAGGCTGCCGGATTTCGTGACGGAACGCTTCGGAAAGCTGCAGAAACTGCTCGAAATGCTTGCAGATCCGGACTGGAGGCTGGAGGAGAGGGAGCGCGGGCCGGTGCTCGCCGCGCTGGCCTACCTGTGCGACCCGGAAGACCTCATTCCGGACAGCATCCCGGGGATCGGACTGCTCGACGACGCGGTCATGATTGAACTGGTCTTCCAGGAACTGCGGCATGAAATCGAGGCCTACAATGACTTCGTCAGCTTCCGGACCGCGCTGAAGCGAGGCGTCCGGCCCGGGCGCGGCCGGGCGGCTGCGAGCGATGCGCGCCTGGAGCGGCGCCGCGCCGAGCTTGCGGCGCGCATGCGGCGGCGCAAGCAGAAAGACCGGCTCGGCGGTCGCCGCCAGCGCTAGCCCTGAGGCCTTCAGGCCTGCGGCGGCGGCTCCGAGCCGGCAACGACGCGGGCCATCAATTCCTCGACCTGGGCCGGCACGCCCTTGCGGGCCTCGACAATCGCGACACGCACGGCATTGGCAAACGCGGCGCGGTTCGCCCCGCCGTGACTCTTGATGACCACGCCCGCGAGACCAACCATGCTCGCGCCATTGTACGCACCCGGGTCGAGCCTGACCTTGAGTGCCTTCAGCACCGGTGTCGCACCGAGTGCGCTCAACTTGCGCAGAGGACTGCGCGTGAATTCCTCGCGCATCACGCCGCTGATGAAGCGCGCGAGCCCTTCCATGGACTTGAGTGCCACGTTGCCCGTGAAGCCATCGGTCACCACGACATCAACGTCGCCGGAAAAGATCTTGTCGCCTTCGACGAAGCCTGCGTAGTTGATCGGTGCGGCCGCGAGCCGCCGATGCGCCTCGCGGATCTCTTCCGTGCCCTTGATGTCTTCCTCGCCCACGTTGAGCAGGCCGACGCGCGGACTTTCCAGGCCGTGCAGGTCGGTGGCAATGACCGAGCCCATGATCGCGAACTGCACCAGGTTGTCGGCGCTGCAGTCCGGATTGGCGCCAAGGTCGAGCATCACGGTGTGGCCGTGCACGGCCGGGACGGCCGAGACGATCGCGGGCCGGTCAATACCAGGAATCATGCCGAGCACGAAGCGCGCAGTCGCGAGCAGCGCGCCGGTATTTCCGGCAGATACGCAGGCCGCCGCCTCGCCCCGCTCGACGAGGTTGATGGCGACTCGCATCGACGAATTTTTCTTGCGCCGCAGGGCGTCCTGCGGGCGCTCGTCCATGCCCACCACTTCGCTCGCCTCGACGATCGAGCAGCGCCCGGGCATCGTGGACCCGAGCAGCGGACGCAGCACGTCTTCGCGCCCGACCAGCACGATCTCCAGGTCTGGCGTCGCTGAGAGGACGTCGAGTGCCGCGGGAACGGCAACCTCGGCGCCGTGGTCGCCGCTCATGGCATCCACGGCAATGACGAGCCCGGCGGTCATGCTCGGGCGGCCAGGACTATTCCTGGCCGTCGTCGGCCGCCGGCTTCTCGATCACCCGCTTGCCACGGTAAAAACCGTCGGGCGTAATGCGGTGACGCAGGTGGGTCTCGCCGCTGGTACGGTCCACCGACAGCGCCGGCTTCGACAAGCCGTCGTGTGACCGGTGCATGCCACGCTTCGACGGCGACTTGCGGCTTTTCTGGACTGCCATTATCTCTACTCCTGTCGCGGGTCAGCGCTGGCTCTTGCCGAGCAACTCCCGCAGGTTCTCGAAAGGTCTCTGCTTCTTCTCCGCCGTCGAAACGACTTCGACGCCGGTGCCGGTCGGTGCGGCCTCGCCGCAATCGGCCTGATCGTGGTGCATCGGCACCAGCGGCATGCCGAGCAACACCTGTTCCTCTATCAAGTCCACCAGCGACAGCCGTTCCGCGTCGCCGGCCACGGCCTCGTATCCGCCGGGCAACTGCTCGTCGCCGTCAGCGACGATCACCAACCGGGCCGCGTCGTCGATGCAGCACTCGCAGGGCCGCATGCATCGCTGGCAGGTGAGCAGCACACTGCCCTTCACCTGCAGTTCGACCGTGGGCTTTCCGTCGAACCTGCCGAAGGCCAGCACCGCACGCACGCTGGTACCGTCGAGCGCTCCTGCCTCGACCAGCCGCGGCATTTGTGTTTGGCCAAGCTCACGTTCCAGCGTAGCCGAGCGGCCCGCCAGTTCGATCGCGTTGACCTGATCCGACCTGGCTGCCGACATGGGCCGCGTATAATAGTGACGCACCCTCCCCATGTCAAAACGTAGCGAGCTTAAACCCTTGTTTTACAAGGACCACCGCACTGGCAGGAGCCGGGCGTGAGTACCGGACGCCGCCCGGGGCTGGTCCTCGCCTCGACTTCGACCTATCGCCGTGCGCTGCTCGGGCGGTTGGGCCTCGACTTCGAGTGCGTTTCACCCGGCGCCGACGAAACGCCACTGGCGGGTGAACCACCGCTCGAGCTGGCCCGCCGGCTCGCACGGCTCAAGGCCGAATCAGTTGCGTCGAGCCGGTCCGATTCGGTCACGGTCGGGTCCGACCAGGTCGCCCTGCTCGGCAATCAGGTGCTCGGGAAGCCGGGCACGGTCGAGCGCTGCATCGCGCAGCTGCGCGAATCTTCCGGCCGTGAGGTGATTTTTCTCACCGCCGTGCACGTGATCGGCCCACGGATGGCGACGATCGAAAGCCATGTGGATCGCACTCTAGTGAAGTTCCGAATGCTGGAAGACCGGGAGATCGAGCGCTATGTGTCAGCTGACAGTCCGCTCGACTGCGCCGGAGGATTCAAGGCCGAGTCGCTGGGAATTTCACTGTTCGAGCGGATCGAGTCGGACGACCCGACGGGACTCACCGGTCTGCCCTTGATCTGGCTCTGCGGCGCGCTGCGCCGCGCGGGGATCCCGGTGCCTTGAGGAGCGCGTCGAGCACGGCTCCCAGCTCGTCGCCCAGCGGCGCACTCACGTGCAGCGGCTCCTTCGAGCCCGGCCGTGTCACGCCGATCGATGCCGCGTGCAGGAACATTCGATTCAGACCGAACTTCCTCAGCTCGGCGTTCTTCTCCCGGTCTCCGTACTTGTCGTCGCCTGCCACCGGGTGACCGGCATAGGCCGCGTGCACGCGGATCTGGTGCGTCTTGCCCGTGTCGATCACAACCTCCATCAGGCTCGCTACGTTGCCGAAGAACTGCACCGGCCTGAACGTGCTGACGGCGACCTGGCCGTGGCCGTGACCACGGACCGCGACGTGCCGCTCGCCTCCGCGCCGTTCGCCGGTCGCAAGCGCCAGCTCGATGCGCTTTTGCCCCAGGTTCCATGTCCCGCAGACCAGCGTGAGGTACAACTTCTCGGTCGTGCCGTCGCGGAGCTGGGCGTGCAGGTCGCGCAGCGCAGCACGTCTCTTGGCGACGATCAGGCAGCCGCTGGTGTCGCGGTCGAGGCGGTGCACGAGGTCCAGTTCCCTGGCATCGGGTCGAGCGGCCCGCAGCGCCTCGATGACACCGTGCGAGGTGCCGCTGCCGCCGTGCACCGCGATTCCGGCCGGCTTGTTCAGCACCAGCAGGTCGTTGTCCTCGTACAGGATCGAGGCGATGAGCAGGTCCTGCAGCGACTGGCTGGGCGGGCGGGCCGCGTCGGCACCCGGTTCGGGGCGACGGACAGGCGGGAGGCGGACGCGGTCGCCGGCCACGAGCCGCTGGTCGGGCTTTGCACGCTTGCTGTTGACCCGGACCTCGCCCTTGCGCAGCAGGCGATAGACGTGCGTGCGGGGAATGCCCTTCAGGACCCGGAGCAGGAAGTTGTCGAGGCGCTGGCCGTCGTCGCCCTCACCTGCCTCAACGTACTGGACGCCGCCGCCTGGGGCCGAGTCTTCGGTGCCCGTCTTGTTGTTCTCGTAAGCCATTGATTCGCCGGCGTTCGCTTGCTAGAGTCCACGGTCGAAGCGCCGCCCGACCGCCGTTGCGGACTGGCGGGCGCCATACCCGCGTTGCGACCAGGGCACTATGGGCCGTGGCGCGCGCATCTTAGTTGGTTCTGATGCCTCAGACCATCGCACTGCCGTGGACACGCGCAGGTACCGCAGCCCCGGCGGGCCCAGGACCAGCGCGAACCGCGGCGGGATCGGTGCCAGAGAACCAGGATTCGGTCGAACGCCAGCGCTTTTGACGAGCGCTGGCGCAAATGCAAAAGCCAAATGAAAAAAGCCTCTGCAAGACCTCTCCGCGTGGATATCGCACCACCCGCCCGGGCGTTCACGGTCAATAACTCGTATCTAGCGAGGACCGATGAAAAGAATGCTCGTCAACGCAACCCAGGAAGAGGAGTTGCGTGTAGCGCTGGTTGACGGCCAGCGGATCTATGACCTCGACATCGAGATCCCGTCCCGGGAAACAAAGAAGGCCAATGTCTACAAGGGCCGGATAACCCGGGTCGAACCCAGTCTCGAAGCGGCTTTCGTCGACTACGGTGCCGAGCGCCACGGCTTCCTGCCTTTGAAGGAAGTCTCGCGCGAGTTCTTCAAGGCGCAGGAAGGCGACGGGGGCGGCCGTCCCGGCATCCGTGAGCTCATCCAGGAAGGCCAGGAAGTCATCGTCCAGGTCGAAAAGGAAGAGCGCGGCAACAAGGGCGCGGCCCTCACGACCTTCGTGAGCCTGGCCGGGCGATTCCTGGTCCTGATGCCGAACAACCCCCGTGCGGGCGGTGTCTCACGCCGCATCGAGGGCGACGACCGCGACCAGTTGCGCGAAGCCATGGACAGCCTGCAGATCCCCGAAGGCATGGGCGCCATCGTGCGCACCGCCGGTGTGGGACGCACGGCCGAAGAACTGCAGTGGGACGTCAACAACCTGGCGGATATCTGGAATGCGATCAAGCAGGCAGCTGAAGGGCGCCCCGCCCCGTTCCTGATCTACCAGGAGAGCAAGGCGATCCTGCGCGCGTTGCGCGACTACCTGTCCGACGACATCGGCGAAATCCTGGTCGACAAGCAGGAGATCTTCGCCGAAGCGCAGGACTACATGCAGCGCTTCATGCCGGGCAACCTGCGCAAGCTAAAGTACTACGACGACCACGTTCCGCTGTTTACGCGCTACCAGATCGAGAGCCAGATCGAATCGGCCTACTCGCACAAGGTGACGCTGCCCTCGGGCGGCAGCATCGTGATCGACCACACCGAGGCGCTGGTCTCCATCGACATCAACTCGGCGCGCAGCACGCGCGGCACGGATATCGAGACGACCGCCTGCAACACCAACCTGGAGGCCGCGGACGAAATCGCCCGCCAGATGCGCCTGCGCGACGTGGGCGGCCTCATCGTCATCGACTTCATCGACATGGAGTCGCAGAAGAACCAGCGCGCGGTCGAGGACCGGCTGCGTGACGCGGTGAAACAGGACCGCGCCCGCATCCAGATCGGGCGGATTTCGCGCTTCGGGTTGCTCGAGCTCTCACGCCAGCGACTGCGTCCCTCGATCAGCGAGTCCACCAACATCGTCTGCCCGCGCTGTAACGGCATGGGCGTTATCCGCAGCGTCGAATCGCTGGCGCTGGCGATCCTGCGCCTGATCGGCGAAGAAGCGCGCAAGGACCGCACCGCCAAGGTCATCGCGCACCTGCCGGTGGACGTCGCGACGTACCTGATGAACGAGAAGCGGGACTGGCTGAACAACATCGAGAGCAAGAGCGAGGTTGACGTCATCCTCGTCCCCAATCGCTACCTGGAGACGCCCGCCTACGAGTTGCGCCGGGTGCGCGACGACGAGGCCGACATGCCGGAATTCTCGGTGATCAGCCACCAGATGGCGGTACAGCCGCAGATCGACCTCGACGCCATCGCAGCCGAAGAGAAGGCGGTTCCCCCGGCCGTTCCGGCTGTCACGACCGTGGTACCGAGCACGCCCGCGCCACCCCCGGCCCCGGAGCCGGTCGCCGCGGTACAAGCCGCGCCTGCCCCTGCCGTACCGCAGTTCGGCCCGCGCGAGGGTGTGCTGGTGCGCATGTGGCGCTGGCTCGTTGGCGACAAGCGCGCTCCCGAGCCCGAAAAAACGGAAGTGGCACGCGGCAGTGACGAGCGTGATCGAACGCGCGACCGCGGTCGTGACCGCAGCCGGACGCGGGACCGCGATGATCGCGGCCGCCGCGACGGACGTCGCGAGGAGCGCGGACGTGATGAGAAGCGTACCGACCGCAATGATCGCGACCGGCGTCCTGGACAGCGCGATGGACAGCGCGATGGACAGCGTGACGGCCAGCGTAACCAGCAGCGTGGCGATCGTGGTGACGAGCGTGGTCGCAAGGCCGAGCATTCCCAGCAGGGCGGGCAGCGCGAGCGCCGCCCCGACGCACAAGCACAGCGTCAGCAGCCATCGCAGCAGCGCCCGGATGCCGCACCGGTCGTGCCGGCCGCAACTCCACAAGCTCCGCGCACCGAAGCCCAGGGACCGGCGGAAAGCCAGCGGCCCGAGCAGGGAGACCGGCCAGAGGGCGAGCGTACCGGGCGCAGGTCGCGCCGTGGCGGGCGTCGTCGTCGCCGTGAGCCGGGCGAGGCTTCGGCAGGCGGCGAACAGCGCGGCGAAGGTGCTGGATCCGGCGAAACAAACGCGGCGCAGTCCGAGGAGCGCGGCACGGAGCCGCGGAATGGCATGAGGGCAGCCGAACCGCAGGTACCGTCACGCCCGGAGCGGGAACAGGTCTTTCCCGCGGCGCCAGCCACGCCTGCGGCACCGCAAGCGCCGGCCTACGCAGCACCTTCGCCTTCAGCGGAGGCTCCGCGGCCCGGCGCGTTCGACTTCGAGCACCGGCCCGAGCCGGTGCGCTACGAGCCCCCTGCACTACCGGCCGTGAGGCCGCCGCATGACGTCCAGGAGTGGACACCGGCGAGGCCCAACGACGCTACGCGAGAGGCTCCGCGCGACGAGCCCTGAGCGGTGTGGCGGCGCGTCGCGCCGCCCTCCCCCTTGCCGCGCGCATGACATCAACATGCCGGGGAGGCCTGTCCGGGCCTCTCCGGCCACGTTGAGTCGCAGCTCAGCGGACCAGTCCCATCTTCTCCAGCACCGAGAGCAGCTGCGACCAGCGCTGCTCCAGCGTGCCGGTGTAGCCGATCGACATTCGCACCAGGCCGGGCCGGATGCCCGCGTCTTCCAGGTCGCGCTCCGACATCTCGCTGCTGGTGGACGCCGCGGAGCATGACATCAGCGTCTCACTGAATCCCAGGCTCACGGCCATCAGGCCGAACTGGTGCTGGTTCTGCAGCAGGCCCATGAATTCGAAGGCCCGCTCACGGGTCCCGAGATCGAGCGCGAGGATTCCTCCTGGCCCGAAGTCAGGGTGCGACAGTCGGGCCAGCAGGCCGTGATCGGGATGGGTCGCGAGACCCGGGTAGATCACCGGCAGGCCAAGCTCGTCGAGTCGGGAGGCGATGTAACCCGCCCTTCTGCTGTGCTCGGCCATGCGCAGGCCCAGGTGAGGCAGCCGCAGGCTGATGTCGAACGCTACCTGCGGATCCATCGTCGGACCAAGAAGCATCAGCGAACCCATGTGCAGGTCCATCAGCCGCATGACGAATTCAGTGGTCCCGCATACGGCGCCGGCAATGTGGTCGCTCGCGCCATTCATGAACTTGGTGAGGCTGTGCACCACGACGTCGGCCCCGTGCTGGATCGGCGCGACGATCAAGGGCGTGAACGTGTTGTCCACGACCAGCATCGCGCCGTGCCTGTGAGCGATGTCCGCGAGCTTCGGAATGTCGGCGACACGCAGCGTCGGGTTGGATACCGATTCGCAGTAGAGGACACGGGTCCGCGGCGTGAACGCCCGTTCCACCGCTGCAAGATCCGAGACGTCCACGAAGGTCGTGGTCACCGCGGTCTTGGCAGGAAGGTAGTCGTGCAGCAGCGCGAAGGTGCCGCCATATACGGTGCGACTGGCGACCACGTGGTCACCGGTGTCGCAGAGCTGCATGACGGTGGCGGCGATGGCCGAAAGACCGCTCGCCGTGCAGTAGCCGGCCTGCGCGCCCTCGTAGGCGGCGATCTGGCGCCCGAGCACATAGACTGTCGGGTTGAAATGCCGCCCGTAGAGGTAGCATCCGCCCACGTCCGGCCCGAGGTTTCCCTGGAATATCTCGGGCATCGTCGTCGGGTTGATCACCGTGAACGTCGTGCTGGCCTCGACCGACATGTTCACGCCACCGTGCTCGCCGAATTCGTGGCGCAGGTTGGCGAAGGACTGGATCGGATCGAACTTGCTCATTGCGGCCTCTTTGACGAATTATTCTGGAAAGTTGGGCGCCAACAAATGGCCTTATCGCGCTCGCGGTGCCAGGGCATGCTCCCCCAGCCGCCGGTACAGGGTCCTCTCGCTGATGCCAAGTGCCTCGGCCACGGCTCGCCGGTTGCCATGATGCTCCGCGAGCGCCCGTTCGAGCGACTCCCGGTCGAAAATGGACCGCGGAATCCTGCTCCGCCTCGCCACTGTTTCTCCTGGACCAGCGCCCGCATGAGAATCCGGTGACACGAGTTCGGCAGGCAGGTGCAGGGCGCGGATAACACCGTCGGACGCGAGCAGGCTTGCACGCTCGATGACATTGCGCAGTTCGCGGACATTGCCCGGATATTCGTAGGCCAGCAACGCGCGTTGCGCATCTTCGGCCAGCTCGAAAGTCTGCCCGGGCCGCACACGCCCGAGCAGCGACTCAGAGAGCAGCAGGATGTCCTCGTGGCGCTCTCGCAATGCAGGCATGCGGATCGGAAACGCACTGATGCGATAGTAAAGGTCGCTGCGAAACGTCCCCTCTCGAACCATTTCCTTGAGATTCCTGTGAGTGGCCGCGACCAGACGACAGTCCGCGCGCAGCGGAGTCACGCCGCCGACGCGTCGATAGCTGCTGCTTTCGATGAGTCGCAAAAGCTTCACTTGCTGGGAGAGCGATATGTCGCCGATCTCGTCGAGGAACAACGTGCCGCCGCTGGCTGCTTCGACAAGCCCGGTCTTGCGGGAACTCGCGCCGGTAAATGCGCCTTTCTCGTGACCGAACATCTCGCTCTCGAACAGGGTCTCCGTGAGGCCCGAGCAATCCACTGCCACCAGCGGCGCGGCGGCGCGCCGGCTGCCTTCGTGAATCAGACGCGCCACGAGTTCCTTGCCGGTGCCGGTTTCCCCCAGCAGCAGGACCGATGTGTCGGTCGGCGCCACGAGCGCCGCCAACTCCAGCATCTGGCGAAAAATCCGTGAACGCCCGATGAGGCCATCCGACGAAGCGGCCGCTCGTGCGGTCGGCAGCGACTCCATCCGCTCGACGAAGAACCGGACTTCGCCACTGGCGTCGCGGACCGGGGTCAGGTCGACCTGGACATGCTCGTCCCCGCGCGGCGTGTGATGAATGTGCAGCACGCGCTCGGTGTGGCGCGACACCAGGGCGCTTCGGCGTGGGCAGGACTCCCCGGCTTCGTCGCAGGGCTTCGCGTAGTGGTGCGAAACCTCGTAGCAGTGGCGGCCGACCAGCGACTGGTTCGCCCCGAACGCGTCCCGATAGGGCTTGTTCGCAGCGAGGATCCGATAATCGAGATCAACCAGTATGCGTGGCTCGGCCAGGCCCTCGATGAAGGAGGTCAATTCCGGCAGCAATTCGCTTCCAGCGCGGCTCATGCGTGTCTCCTTCGGCCATCACTGCGTCGTTTCTGCCAGCTATTCTGCCTGTGGCAGCTGCCACGATGGCAGTAGACATGAATCAATACACGTGCAGGAAATCTAGTCCGCTGATTCCAAACGTGTTTCCTAGCCGTGAAGCCATGGCACGCAACGTGCACATAACCTGTCGTGACATTGCTGGGCCCGAACCTGACCCGACTCTGGCGTGACCGCACGGGCCGCCACGTTACGATCGTCGTGGTCGCGAAGATCTGCCTGCTCGCGGCGATCTGGTGGGTATTCGTAAGGGACAGCAGGACCGAACCCGACGTCAATGATGTGGCTGCAGCCGTCCTGCAGGCCTCACCCCAGGCCGCCACGGCCGCTCCGGAGTCCGCAAGATGATCAGCGATACCCTCGTCGACCTGTCACGCCTGCAGTTCGCCGCGACCGCCATGTACCACTTCCTGTTCGTGCCGCTGACTCTCGGGATGGTGTGGCTGCTGGTCATCATGGAGAGCGTCTACGTGATGACCGGCAAGCAGGTCTACAAGGACATGACCAAGTTCTGGGGCAAGTTGTTTGGCATCAACTTCGCCATGGGCATCGCCACCGGCCTCACGCTCGAATTCCAGTTCGGCACTAACTGGGCCTACTACTCCCACTACGTGGGCGACATCTTTGGTGTGCCGCTCGCCGTCGAGGGACTGATGGCTTTCTTCCTGGAATCGACATTCGTCGGCCTGTTCTTCTTCGGGTGGGACCGGCTGTCGAAGCCCGGGCACCTGATGGTGACGATCCTGCTGGCCATCGGCAGCAATCTTTCCGCGCTGTGGATCCTGATCGCCAACGGCTGGATGCAGGATCCCGTCGGGGCGACTTTCAACTACGAAACGATGCGCATGGAACTCGTCGACTTCTGGTCGGTGGTGTTCAATCCGACGGCCCAGGCGAAGTTCGTGCACACGGTGAGTGCCGGATACGTGACTGGCTCCGTGTTCGTACTGGCGATTTCGTCCTGGTACCTGCTGAAGGGAAGGAACATCGAGTTCGCCAGGCGCTCGTTTCGTATCGCAGCCGCGTTCGGGCTGGCCTCGGCCGCTTCGGTGATCGTGCTCGGCGACCAGTCCGGCTATACCGTCACCGAGTCCCAGCAGACCAAGCTCGCGGCGATGGAAGCGATGTGGCACACCGAACCTGCGCCGGCCGCGCTCACGCTGTTCGCCATTCCGAACCAGCGCGAAATGCGTAACGACTTCGAGATCGCCATCCCCTACCTGATGGGATTGATCGGCACGCGCTCGACCACCAAGGTGATTCCGGGAATCGCTGAAATCAAGGTGAAGAATCGCGAGCGCATCGTCTCGGGCATCGGGGCCGTGACCGCGCTCGAGGCGCTGCGCGCCGACCCGGCGGACCAGGCCGCGCGCTCGACCTTCGAGGAACTCAAGGCCGACCTCGGGTTCGGCCTGTTGCTGAAGAAGTACACCACCGACGTGCAACAGGCGACGCCCGCGATGATCGACCAGGCCGCGGCCGACACCATCCCCCGGGTCGCACCGGTTTTCTGGGGATTCCGCATCATGATCGGACTCGGATTCGCGCTGCTCGCACTATTCGCTGCCGCGTTCTATTACACGTTGCGAGGCGACTTCGCGAACAAGCGCTGGCTGCTCTGGTTCGCGCTGCTGTCCCTGCCCGCTCCCTGGATTGCGGCGGAACTCGGCTGGTTCGTGGCCGAGTACGGCCGCCAGCCATGGACCATCTACGGCGTGCTTCCCACACACTTGTCGGTCTCTACCTTGTCAATCGGCAACCTCTATGGATCGCTGATCGGCTTCCTGGTCTTTTACACGCTGCTCGCCGTCGCAGACGTCCTGCTGATGACTCGCTTTGCGCGCCAGGGACCCGGCTCGCTCGGTACCGGCCGTTACGACCGCGAACCGCTTCGCGGCTGAGGACATTCGCCATGCTCGACTATGAAACGCTGAGGCTGATCTGGTGGCTGCTGGTCGGGGTGCTCCTGGTCGGCTTTGCCATCATGGACGGCCACGACATGGGCGTCGGAACGCTGCTGCCTTTTGTCGGCCGCAGCGACGTCGAGCGCCGCGTGGTCATCAACACCGTAGGACCGCACTGGGATGGCAACCAGGTCTGGTTCATCACCGCCGGCGGCGCCGTGTTCGCCGCCTGGCCGCTGGTCTACGCAGCGGCATTCTCAGGCTTCTACTGGGCGATGCTTGCCGTGCTGTGGGCCCTATTCCTCCGGCCGACGGGATTCGACTTCCGCAGCAAGCTCGAGAATCCGCGTTGGCGGTCGGGCTGGGACTGGGGCCTCTTTATCGGCAGTGCCGTGCCGCCCCTGATCTTCGGCGTGGCATTCGGCAACCTGCTGCAGGGCGTCCCGTTTCACTTCGACGCCACGCTGCGGCCGAATTACACCGGCACGTTCTGGCAATTGCTGAATCCGTTCGCACTGCTCTGTGGTGTCGTGAGCCTCTCGATGATCACGTTCCACGGCGCGAATTACCTGATGCACCGGACCGAGGGTGACATCTACCGCCGGGCCCGTACCGCATCGCTGGTCTTCGGCTTGCTGCTGCTGGCGACCTTTGCGCTGGCAGGCGTGTGGGTGGGCAACGGGATCGGTGGATACGTCATCACCTCCGGGGCCGATCCGTCGGGCCTGTCCAACCCGCTTGCCAAGACCGTCCTGGCCGCCCCGGGTGCGTGGCTGAACAACTATTGGCGCTGGCCTCTCACGATGCTGGTACCGGCCGCCGGATTCGTCGGCACGCTGGCGGGCTTGCTGCTGGCGAGACGCGGCTGGACGCTGACCGCATTCATCGCCTCCTCGGTCGCGATGACGGGTGTGATCGGCACAGCTGCCGTCTCGATGTTCCCGTTCGTGATGCCATCGAGCTCAGAACCGAACTCCAGCCTTACGGCATGGGACGCGACCTCGAGCCAACTGACACTCGCCCTGATGTTCTGGGCGGTCATCCTGTTCATGCCGCTGATCATTTTCTACACGCGCTGGGCCTACGGCGTGATGTCCGGCAAGGTCACTGCCGCCTACGTGCAGGCCAACCATCGCGGCACCTACTGAGATAAGGAGTTTTCATGTGGTACTTCGCCTGGGTACTCGGAGTCGGATTTGCGGTCCTGCTCGCGATCCTGAACGCGATGTGGGGCGAACTCGCCGAGGACCGGCGGGACGCCGAAGCGGACTGACCGACACCGATGCATGGCGGCCCATGCAGCATTTTCGCCAGATTTTTGACCCCGCCAGCAAGGCATTCACATACCTGCTGGGTGACACCAGTTCCGGCCAGGCGGTCGTGATCGACCCGGGCAGCGAGGCAACCACGATGCCCCTGCTCGCAATGCTGGCCGAGCTGCGACTGAGCCTGCGCTACGTGCTGCAGACCCACGTCCACGATACGGACCCGGATGATGCTGGAAGCCTCGGTGAACGGACCGGCGCACGCGCCGTGACAGGCGGCGAAGTACGCGGCCGCCGCGCCAGCAATGGTATCCGGCACGATGAGACGATCGTATTCGGCAACGAGGCGATACGGGTCATCGGCACCCCTGGACACACGCCCTGCTCGGTTTCGTACCTCTGGAACGACCGAGTGTTCACCGGGGACACTCTGCTAATCGACGACTGCGGACGCACGGACCTGCCCGGCGGGGACGCGGCGGCACTGTACGACAGCATCACCCGACGACTTTTCATGCTGCCGGGAGAAATCCTCGTGTTCCCGGGCCACGACAGCCGCGGCCGGACTGTCTCGACGATCGCCGAGCAGCGCGAGCGCAATCCTTCGATCGCCGGCCTGAGCCGCGACGAATTCATCACCCGGAGATACATCCCATGAAAATTGCCGTTACCAGCCAGAACCGCAGGGAAGTAACCCAGCACGCCGGGCGATGCCGGAATTTCCGCGTTTTCGACATAGGCGATGGCGTGATCACAGGGCGGTCGCTTCTGGAACTGCCGAAGGAAGCGTCGTTTCACGACAGTTCGCCGCACTCCCCGCACCCGCTCGATGACGTTGACCTGCTTATCGCGGGAGGCATGGGCCGGGGCCTGCAAGCCAGGCTGGCACGCAAGGGAGTGGCATCACTGGTGACCAGCGAGACCGACCCGGAACGTGCGGTACGGCTCTGGCTCGCGGGCTCCCTGCCAGAGGTCGGCGCGCACTCTCACGCGCCAGGCTCCGGCCACGACCACGAAGGCGATTGCGGCCGCTGCAGCTGCAGCTGACAAGCACCATTCAACCAGGAGAAAATCATGAGCCACGAAGGCCTCCATG
Source organism: uncultured Gammaproteobacteria bacterium (assembly GCA_963732415.1). Classification (GTDB taxonomy): domain Bacteria; phylum Pseudomonadota; class Gammaproteobacteria; order Steroidobacterales; family Steroidobacteraceae; genus RPQJ01. The sequence continues at coordinate 153,688 of CAVSZK010000019.1, read as the reverse complement.
AAGCAGCTGGCGACCTCACCGAGGCGACCATCGACATGCATCGCGCGATCACTTCGCTGATCGAGGAACTCGAGGCAGTCGACTGGTACCAGCAGCGTGTCGACGCGTGCAAGTGCCCGGAACTGAAGGCCATCCTGGCCCACAATCGGGACGAGGAGAAGGAACACGCGGCGATGGTTCTCGAGTGGATACGCCGCAACGACGGCGCCTTCTCGAAGGAACTCAAGGACTATCTCTTCACGAAGGACCCGATTGCGCACGCCTAGCACGCGCCGGCGGCGGGGTGATCAGCGTCGCCCTGCCAGGCGAGACTCGAGCTCCTGCAGCAGGCCGATCGAGGCCTCCTCGGCGAGATCCAGCACGCGCTCAAATCCCACTGGTCCTCCGTAGTACGGGTCGGGTACGTCATCCTCATCAATCGCTGGAGCGAACTCCAGGAACAGTCGTACGCGGCTCCTGTACTGCTCCGGGCTGCGATCCAGCAGGATCTCCCGGTTAAGTCGATCCATCGCGATCAAGAGGTCAAACCGCTCGAAATCCGCCTGCTCGACCATGCGCGCCCGCAAGTCCGCGATGTCGATCCCGCGCCGCGCAGCCGCCGCGACTGCACGATGATCCGGCGGATCGCCCACGTGGTAGTCGTGCGTTCCGGCGGAGTCAATCTCGATGTCGAATCCGGGCGCGCGCTCCGCAGCCACCCGGCGGAACACCCCTTCTGCGGTCGGCGAGCGGCAGATATTGCCCATGCAGATGAACAGTACTTTCATGTCTTCTTCCCAACCGTATCTTCAGTCGTTGTTCCTGCCGGGAATGGCCGCGTCACGCAGCACCCGGGCCGCCATATCGAAAGAACGCAGGCGCGCGGCATGATCGAACACGTTTGCAGTCAGCATCAACTCGTCCGGCCGATGCCGCGCGACAAAGTCCGCGACGCCACGTGCGACCGCCGCCGGTGCGCCAACCACCGCACATGCCAGTGCCCGGTCGACGCCTGCCAGTTCCTCCGCGGTACTTACTGCCGTGATGTCCTCGACGGGTGGCTGCACGAGCCCGGCGCGGCCGCGACGGAGATTGATGAATCCCAGTTGCTGTGACGTAAAGAGTCGCCGCGCCTCCACGTCACTGTCTGCGACCACCACGTTCAGCGCCAGCATCACGTGCGGCTGCGCGAGGCGCGGTGACGGCCGAAACGACCCGCGATACGCGGCGAGCGCCGGCTCGAGCATCTCTGGCGCGAAATGCGACGCGAACGCGTAAGGCAGTCCAAGTCTCGCGGCAAGCTGTGCGCCGAACATGCTGGAACCCAGGATCCACGCCTCCACCTCGACACCGGAACCCGGTACGGCGCGTACCGCCTGACCCGGCTGCTCGGGCTCAAAATACTGCAGCAGCTCGATCACGTCGGCCGGGAATTCTTCCGCGCCCTGGTAATAACGCCGCAGCGCATGCGCTGCAGCCCGGTCCGTGCCGGGTGCACGCCCCAGCCCGAGGTCGATCCTTCCGGGAAACAGCGAACCCAGTGTCCCGAACTGCTCCGCGACCTGCAGCGGCGCGTGATTCGGCAGCATGATGCCCCCGGCGCCCACACGCAGCGTCGTCGTAGCGCCGGCCACGTGCCCGATCAGCACCGATGTCGCCGCGCTGGCGATGCCGGGCATGTTGTGGTGTTCCGCGAGCCAGTAGCGCCTGTAGCCCGCGTGTTCAGCGAGCCGCGCGAGCTCGACCATGTTCGAGAAAGCGCGACGTGCGTCACTGCCCTCGGTCACCGGCGCCAGGTCAAGGATTGAAATCGGAACCATCTTGCGAGTTCGAACTCCCTGCAGCGTCGAGTCTTGCTGAGGCCGCGGACCGGTCCCTAGTACACCCAGGGCACCAGCCGCTTGGTGTGGCGTGCATATGCCGCATAGCGGTCACCGAGCGCAGCGTTCAGCGCGGCCTCCTCGACATGGATGCGCCGCATGAACGCCAACGCAATCGGCAGTGTCACCACTGCAAGCGACACCCAGTTGCCGAGGCAGATGCCGAAGCCCAGGAACGCCAGTAACGCGCCAGTGTACGAGGGGTGGCGAACGATCCGGTACGGGCCCGAGTCCACTACCCGGTGGTCTTCCGCAATCGCGACATCCACGGTGAAGAAGCGTCCGAGGTAGATGATCGCGTACCAGCGCAGCGCAAGGCCCGCCAGGAAGATCAGCACGCCCAGTGAATACCAGCCCGCAAGCAACCGCGATCCAAACCGCGGCAGCATACTTGTCGCGACGACGGCAAAGGCAATGCTCGCCAGGATCACTGCCCACAGGACACGCAGCGACGACCGGTCCGTCGACTGCGAGGGCGCGCCCGATCGCTTGAAGACCGAAAGCGCCGCTTCCGACAGCCCGTAGCAGATCCCAAGCATTTCCGCAGATGGCAGAAGCATTCAGCCCTCGCACGCCGACGGCAACCGAAGTGGTCTCAAGTGGACATGAGTACCGGCCCGCCCTTCGCCTCCGCCCGCTGGTATGCCGGTCGTGCCCGGATCCGCGCCAGGTACTCGCGCAGGTTCGGGCAGGCCCCAAGGCCGTCGGCACGCGACATCAGCGCTTCGACCGCGAAGCTCATCTGGAAGTCCGCCATCGAAAGATGCTGGCCTGCAAACCAGCGGTTCTTCGACAGGTGATCCTCGATGAACGACGTCGATGCCTGGAGGTTCGGATCGATGAGCTGCTGCTGGACCTTGCCGCACAGGGCGCGCGCGATCGGCCGAACGAAGAACGGCATCGGCTGCGTCGGGATCGTCGTGAACACCAGTTTCATCACCAGCCAGTTCATCAGCGAGCCTTCCGCGTAGTGCATCCAGTACCGGCACTGCCGTCGCTCCGGCGTGCCGGTGGGAGGCTCGAGCATGGCCAGTTCACCGCCGGTCGCCGCCCCGTATTTCTCGACGAGGTACTCGATGATCGCGCCCGATTCAGCGATCACCACGCCGTCATCGGTGACGACCGGCGACTTGCCGAGCGGATGTATCGCCTTGAGTTCCGGCGGAGCGAGCCGTGTGGCCGGATTGCGTCGATACACCTTCAGTTCGTACGGAACGCCAAGTTCCTCGAGCAGCCACAGGATGCGCTGCGAACGCGAGGTCTCCAGGTGATGCACGACCAGCATGGCCAGCCTCAGGGAATGACGCCGCAAACCATGCGGGCACCGCCACCGCCCAGCGGCGCAGGGTGATCGGAGTGGTTGTCGCCTCCAACGTGCACCATCAGCGAATGACCGGGCAGGTCGCTCAGCTTCAAGCGCGGTGCCAGCACAGGCTGGTCGGCGATTCCGTCGGCACCGACGTACAGCGCCGGCAGGTCGCCCAGGTGTCCTTCACCCCACGGGTATCCATGCTGCCCCGTCTTTGCGGGGTCGTAGTGCCCGCCGGCCGCCAGCGCAGGTACGACCTTGCCGTCCTTCTCGGCAGGCATGCAGCTCGGGTTCTCATGCACGTGAAAACCATGCAGGCCCGGCGGCAGGCCCTTCAGCTCAGGGCTGAATACGAGCCCATATCTCGATTCCGTTACGCTCACCGTACCCGCACTCTCGCCGATGCCTTTGGCGTCGACGAAGTTCATCGTGATGATCAGGCTGCCGTCGGCCAGCGCACTCAACGGGGTCGCGGCCAGGATTGCGAGCAGGGTCAGGGTTTTCATGGTTTCGCTCCGGATGTGGCTTCATTCGTACGGTAGCTTGATTGTACCGACCAGCTGCCATGGCCCTGCTAAAATTCGTGTCTTTGCAGCACAGCAGCTGAATTCATGAGAAAAAGACCTGGTCGAGCGGCCCTCGTGCTCGCACTGACCCTCGTCCTCGTGACCTGTGGGGTCATTGGCTACGCCCGGCTGGGCCCGCCGAAGGTCGGGGACCCGAAGATGCTTGTCGCCTCGCTGTTCGGCAGCGGCGTCAAGACTCCTTCGACGGGCGAAGTCGCCAGCCTCCTTCGACCGGCGCCGGGATTCGAGGTCGATCTGTACGCGGGAGACATCCCCCTTGCGCGGTGGCTGCTGCTTACCGGCTCCGGCGACCTCATCGTTGCGCGTACGCGCGGTGACGAGGTGATGCTGCTCGAGCGTGACCGCGACGGCGACGGACATCCGGACGGGCGTCTTGTCCTGCTCGCCAGCCTCGACAGGCCTCACGGGCTTGCGATTCACGATGGCTGGCTGTACGTGGCGGAGAAGACGGCGGTCGGTCGCATTCGATTCGACGAGAAGACCGGTGCCACTACCGGCGACTACCAGCGCGTCATCACCGGACTCAGTGGAAACGGCAATCACTACACACGCACCATCGCGTTTGGCCCCGACGGCAAGCTGTATCTCTCGCAGGGTTCCACCTGCAACGTATGCGAGGAAAAGGACAAGCGACGCGCGACGATGATGCGATTCGACCCCGACGGTACGCAGGGCGAGATCTACGCGACCGGACTGCGCAACAGCGTCGGATTCGACTGGGCACCCTGGGATGGATCGCTGTACGCAACCGAGAACAGCCGCGACCTGCTTGGCGACGACTTTCCACCCGACGAACTCAATCGCGTCGAGCGCGGCGCATTCTATGGCTGGCCCTACGTGAACGGATTCAACGTGCTCGACCCCGACCTGGGTCGCGGGCACGAATCGCTGCTCGCGACCGCGAGGCCGCCCGCGCACGGATTCCGCGCGCACAACGCCCCGCTAGGCATCACCTTCCTGCGATCATCGGCGAGGCCAGCGGGGTATGAACGAGCGGCTGTTGCCGCGCTGCACGGATCGTGGAACCGATCAGTCCCCGACGGGTACAAGGTGGTCTCACTGCACTGGGGCGCGGACGGTTCGATCGAAGAGCGCGATTTCCTGAGCGGATTCCTGGGTGAGTCCGGTGTTATCGGCCGGCCCACGTCCGTGGTCGAGGGACCAGACGGGTCCGTGTACGTCGCGGACGACTATGCTGGCGCGATCTATCGCGTTACACCGACAGTCGGTCGTTGATCGTCTGGCCAGGGCCGCCAGTTCACCACCGCAGCCGACGACGCAACAGCACCCCGCAGTCATGGCGAACAGCAGGCTCGTCTACTCCACTGGCCATGGCAGGCTCTGCCCGGAGTGCGCGCGCCCGGCAAGCGAGTGCCGCTGCAGACGCAGCAAGCCGGCGCAGGCGGCTGCGACCGTTATCAAGGGCGATGGGATCGTGCGGGTGGGCCGCGAGACCAAGGGACGCAAGGGCAAGGGAGTCACTGTCGTCACCGGCGTGCCGCTTGCAGGCGCGGAGCTCGAGGAACTCGCCACGCGCCTCAAGAAGAGGTGTGGATCGGGCGGCACCGTGCACGAAGGTGTGATCGAGATCCAGGGCGATCACCGCGACAGTTTGGTCGCTGAACTCGGAAAGCTGGGCTACTCGGTGCGGCGTTCTGGTGGGTGAGCCGGGGGGTGAGCGCCGGGCCCCGGGGGTGTCGAGCCTGTTTACAATTACAGCCACGAAGGCATGTTGTTTATTAAGTAAAACCGGTAAGTCTTTGTTTATATTTTAGATATCAGGATGGCCTGGATCTTGCTACTCCCTCGTCAAGCCCGGTGAATCTGCCGGGGAAACAGGCCGAATTACGAGCCGGAGGGCTATAGCATGAAATCAAAGATCCTTGGACTGCTGGCGCTGGGAATGCTCTCGAGCGCCGCCTATGCGGACGTCATCACGCTCGACTTCGAGGGCGTCGGCAGCCAGGCAGCCATCCTGGATTTCTATAACGGTGGCACCGACAGCATGGGTAACTCCGGCACGAACTACGGTGTGGCGTTCGGCCCCAATGCGCTCGGGCTGAAAGAATCCGACCCGTCAGCGAACTTTGCGCTGCCGCCATCTGCGGAAACCGCCATGTTCTTCCTCACCGGAACCGCGATCCTCAACTACGCGCCCGGCTTCAACACAGGGTTCTCTTTCTATTACTCGACCGTCAGTTTTGCCGGCACAGTTGATGTTTTCGACGGACTGGATGCGACGGGCAATCTTCTGGGCACGATCGAACTGGCTGCGCTCGGAGTTGGTCCCTCGCCGGGAAATCCGTTCAGCAACTGGGAAATAGGGTCCTTGGCGTTTGACGGTGTGGCACGGTCGATCAACTTCGGCGGCACAGTCAACCAAGTCGGCTACGACAACATCACCTTCGGCTCGGAAATCCCGGGCGGCGGCACCGATGTTCCGGAGCCCACCTCGCTCGCGCTGCTTGGCCTCGGCCTCGCAGGCCTGGGCCTGGGTCGGCGCCGCAAAGCGTAAACGGCAGGCTCCAAGGAGCGGGACGCCCGTCCTCGCGACGGGCTTCCTTCTTTGAAGACCGGCCAACGGATACGTCCGCTCCTGGCCTGGACCCGGGCAGCAAGACTGCCGCAAGGATTCTCGCCAGGTAGTGTAGCCTCAGGTGCAGCCAGCCTAGGCGGGGTCTCAGCCGATGAAGCGAAGCCCAACAATCCGCCTGAACAAGTACCTCGGCGAGTCTGGCGCCTGCTCGAGGCGCGAAGCCGACCAGTGGATCGATGCCGGACGAGTCACGGTGAACGGCACGGTTGCCGTGCTCGGCACCCAGGTCGCCGAGGGCGACGTGGTGCTGGTGGACGGCATGCCGCTGCCGGAGCGACCCACCCGCGTCTACCTCGCGCTGAACAAGCCCGCGGGCATCGAGTGCACCACCGACCGCGACGTGGCGGACAACATCGTCGACTTCGTCGGACACCGCGAACGCGTCTTCCCGATCGGGCGCCTGGACAAGGACTCCGAGGGCCTGATCCTGCTCACCAACGACGGCGACGTCGTCAACACCGTGCTGCGCGCCGAGCACGAGCACGAGAAGGAATACGTGGTGGCCGTGGACCGGCCGCTCACACCGGAATTCCTGGCCGGCATGGCGCGCGGCGTTCCGATCCTCGACACCGTGACCAATCCATGCCGCCTGACGCAGGTCGGGCGCAACACCTTCCGCATCGTCCTGACGCAGGGCCTGAATCGCCAGATCCGGCGCATGTGCGAGCACTTCGACTACACGGTGCGCGGCCTGCAGCGGGTGCGCGTCATGCACATCAAGCTCGGCGACTTGCCGCTCGGCCGGTGGCGCAACCTGACGCCCGACGAGATCCGCGGGCTGCTGAAGCCAAGGAAGACTCTGGGCCTGCGAACGCGCCGGCCATATCCGCCCGGCAAGTGAACCGACGACCAGGCTGATGCACGGCGGCCCGGCCGCGCCCGCCGGCTTCAGGCGCTGCCGGGGGGCTCCCGCAGCGAACGCTTGTGCGTCAGGTCCAGGTACAGGTTGTAGCCCGCCACGCCCGCTGGGAACAGGTTCGAGAGGATGCCGACCGAGTCGTTCTTGCCGAACGTGAAGTACGAGAGCAGCAGCAGGCTGCCCGAGATGCTCATGAACCAGAATGCCGTCGGCACGACAGGCTTTCCGTGCGCGCGCGAATACGCCATCTGCACGAACCAGCGACCGGCGAACAGCAGCACACCGAGGTAACCGACCAGCTTCCAGGGCGTGAAGGTTATGCCGAACGCCGTGTGCAGTACCTCGTTCATTTGACTTCTCCAGAAGACTCGACGCCCTGCCCGGCCGCGAACGCGCGGGCCCGTTGCAGGTCACTTTCCGTATCCACGCCGAGGCCCGGCGGCTCGCGGCAGGTTTCGACCAGGATGCGCATCCCGTTCTGCAGTGCGCGCAGCTGCTCGAGCTTCTCGCGCTGCTCGAGACTCGACGGCGGCAGGCCCGTGATGCGTCGCAACGCGCCGACGCGATAGGCATAGATGCCGATATGGCGCCGCGCGCCGCCGAATACTGGCTCCGCGCCTGCGGTGCCCGGCGCAGAATCGCGCGCACATGGAATCGGGGCACGGCTGAAATACAGCGCCGCGCCGTCGTCCGCCGCAACCACCTTGACCACGTTCGGGTCCCTGAACTCCTCGAGCGACCGGATCGGGGTCGCCAGCGTCGCAATATCCGCGGATTCATCACCGAGCAGCAGCTCTGCCGCCTGCTCGATCAGCGAGGGCGGCATGAAAGGCTCGTCGCCCTGCACGTTGACGACCACGGTGCGCTCGTCCCACCCAAGCGCTGCCGCAACCGCTGCGACACGGTCCGTGCCTGACGGCAGGTCCGGATCGGTCATCATTGCAACCACCCTCTCCGGGTCGCGGGGATCGCGCACCGCCGTGGCAATCCGCTGGTCGTCGGTCGCGACAACGACCCGCTCCGCGCCACTCGCGCAGGCCTGCTCAAAGACGCGCTGGATCATCGGCCGGCCACCGATGTCGAGCAGCGGCTTTCCCGGCAATCTTGTCGAGGCGTAACGCGACGGTATGACCACGTGAAACCGCACGGTCAGTCCTTCAGGAGCGCGTTGTCCCCTGCAAGCCGCGTCGCCTCCTCTTCAAGCATGACCGGGATCCCGTCCCTGACGGGAAACGACAGGCGGTCCGCGCGGCAGACGAGGCACGGCACGTCACGGTGCCACTGCAGCGGCCCCTTGCACACGGGACAGGCGAGAATATCGAGCAGCTTGCTATCCAAGATTGTCTCCGGCGCCGGCCAGCCCGGCGCGTTCCAGGACGAGGGTGAGCAGGTCCCGCGCGGTTCCTCGCTCCATGCCCAGGTCGAACTCCACGTACCACCAGTTGGCCCGGGCGTATGCCAGGCATTTTACGGCATCCTTCTCAGTCATCAGGACTGTCGCGTCGTCCGGCAACGACAACGTCGCGGGATCGATCGGGGCGTGGTCCGGCAGCGGGTGCGGGGTGAGGTCCAGCCCCGCCTCGCGCAGGGCGTCGAAGAACGCCTGCGGGTTGCCCACGCCGGCCACTGCGTGCACGCGCCTGCCGCAAAATTTCGCCAGCACCCTGCGCTCCCCGGTCAGCAGGTTGACGACATCTCCGGGCGACAGTCTCGCCTCGGCGACGAATGGGCGGCTCGGTTGCACGCGCGAAGCGCCACCCGGTCCACGCTGAGCCAGCACGACTGCATCGGCGCGCTCGATCCAGCGTGCCGGTTCACGCAGCGGTCCGGCAGGCAGCAGGCAGCCGTTGCCAAACCCGCGCGCGGCGTCCACCACGACGATCTCGAAATCACGGCTGAGCCGCAGGTGCTGCAGTCCGTCATCGGACACCACGATCTCCGCGCCCCGCTCTTTCGCCAGGCGCGCCGCGGCGGCCCGGTCCGCACCGATCGCGACCACGTGCGGGCCGTTGCGGGCATGCAGCAGCGCTTCATCGCCGACCTCGACCGGGTCGTCGCCAGGCTCGACCGTTCGCGCAGTGCCGCGATGCCGCGCCCCGTAACCCCGCAGCACCACACCAACACGGTGCCCTCGACGCGTGAGTTCGCGTACCAGCCACGCGGCCACCGGCGTCTTGCCCGTACCGCCGACGGTGAGATTGCCAACCACGACCACCGGCACGCCGACCCGCACCCGGCGCAGGACGCCGATGCGATACAGGCCACTGCGAGCAAGGACCATCAGGCCGAAAATCCAGGACAGAGGCCGGAGTGGAAGGCTTCGCCACGCGGGGCCGTACCACAGCTCCTCCAGTCGCGCGCCGGCGCTCATTCGTTGAACTGCATGCGGTACAGAACCGCATACTGGCCGCCGCGCGCCAGCAACTCCTCGTGGGTTCCAGTCTCGATCACCCTGCCGCCGTCCATGACCAGGATCCGGTTCGCCTTCTCGACCGTGGACAGGCGGTGCGCGATCACGAGCGTCGTTCGATTCTGCATCAGCGTCTCGAGCTGCCCCTGGATCTGGCGCTCGAGTTCCGAGTCGAGCGCGGACGTCGCCTCGTCCAGTATCAGCACGGGTGTGTTGCGCAACATCGCCCGGGCGATGGCAATGCGCTGGCGTTGTCCGCCCGAAAGCAGTATGCCGCGGTCGCCCACCTCGGTATCGAGCCCAGCGGGCAACGCGTCGGTGAACTCGGTCACACGCGCCGAGACCGCCGCAGCCTCGATCTCGGCGTCGCTGGCGGGAAAGCCGAAGGCGATGTTGCGCCGGACGGTGTCGTTGAACAGCACCACGTCCTGGCTCACGAGACTCACCTGTGAGCGAAGCTCGGCAAGGCCGTACTCACGGACATCGTGGCCATCGAGCAGCACGCTGCCGGAGGCAACGTCGTAAAACCGCGGCAGCATGTTCACGACCGTGGACTTGCCGCTGCCCGAACGACCGACGATGGCAAGCGTCTCACCGGCACGAACGCCGAAGCTGACCTCGGAGAGCACGTCGCTCGCGCCGGCAGCGTAGCGGAATGTCACGTCGCGAAACTCGACGTCGCCCCGGGCGCGCTTGATCGGGCGACTGCCGCCGGCGTCTTCGCGCGGCGTATCCATGATCTCGAAGATGCTCTGCGCCGCTGCAATACCCTGCTGCAGCGGTCCGGCCACGTTGATGATGCGGCGCAGCGGCGCCGTGACCAGGCCCAGCGCCGCGATGAAAGACGTGAAGTCGCCGACCGTCATGTTGCCATTGATCGCGTCCTTGGTTGCGGCGTACAGCACGCCCGCCATGGCGCTTGATGCGATCAGCATTACGATGGGATTGCTGAGGCCCTTGGTCAGCATCAGCCGCATGTAGGAGCGCCGGTTGTGCTCGATCACCTGCTCGAACAGCTCCGTCTCGTATGCCTGGGCATTGAATACCCGCACCACGCGGGGCGCCTCGATCGCTTCCTTGGCGACGCGCGTGACCTCGCCCATCGAGTTCTGGATGCGGCGACTGTAACGGCGGAAAAGCTGGTTTACGCGACGGATCATGAACGCGATCAGCGGTCCCACGGTGAGGCTGATCAGCGTCAGCTTCGGGTTCTGCCACACCAGGTAGCCGACCAGGCCAAATATCGTCAGCGTATCGCGGATGAACACCGTGATTGAGTCGGTGGTCGACTGGGCGACCTGTTCGGTGTTGTACGTGAGCCTCGACAGCAGCGAGCCAGATGCTTCTCGATCGAAGAAGCTGATCGGCAGGTTCAGGTAGCTGTCGAAGAGCTGCGCACGCATCTTCTTGACGATGTGCCGGCCTACGTGGCCGGGGCAGTAGGTCTGCAGGAAGTCGCCGATGCCCCGGAACACGAACAGCCCGACCAGCGTGACCGGAACCAGCCAGATCATGCGAGGGTCCTTGTTGACGAAGGTCCCGTCCAGGAAGAACTTGATGAAACCGGCCCAGCCGGCGTCGGAGGCGGCCGACATCACCATGCCGAGCACGCCCACCAGGAACATGCTCCGGTGCTCGCGCAGGTAGCCGAGCAGCCGGCGGTAGGTTTTCAGTGCGCCGGGTTTCAGGCGCAGCTCACCGACGCCAGCCGCCTTGGTGCCGCTAATCTCCCGGGGCTTCATCGTTGACCGTCGCGATGTTGATCTGGCGATACCCAACACGCCCGGCGACCTCCATCGCGGTAACCACCGACTGGTGCGTGGCGCGCGCGTCCGCACGAACCGTGATCGGCATCGCGCGGTCACCCTGGGCTACCTTGCCGAGCGCGGCGGCCAGTGTGTCCGGGCTGTTGTTGATCAGTGGAAGGCCGTTCACGCGGTAGCCTCCCGCAGCGGTCACGTCGATCTCGAGCGACTCGCGCTGCGACGCAGCGTCCGGCGCGATGCCTGCCTCCGGCAACCGGATCTTCAGTCGCCCCTCGTCGATAAACTTGGTCGACAGCATGAAGAAAATCAGCAGCAGCAGCACGACGTCGATCAGCGACGTCATGTTGAGGTCGGGCTCCTCGCTGCGGCGCGGCTGGAACCTCACTCCGGGATGTCCCTTTCAACGTGCGGCGTGGTACCACTCGCGCGGTCGATCGCCTGCACCAGCTTGATCGACTCTTTCTCCATCTGGATCACCAGCGCATCCACCCGGCCCCGCAGGTAGCGATACGCGACCAGTGCCGGAATGGCTACGAGCAGCCCGGCAGCCGTGGTGATCAGCGCTTCGGCGATACCTCCGGCCATGGCCGTCGGGTTGCCGACACCGGCCACCGTGATCGCCTTGAAGGTACGAATCATTCCCGTAACCGTACCTAGCAGTCCGAGCAGCGGCGAAATGGCCGCGATGGTTCCCAGCATGTTCAGGAATCGCTCGAGGTCGTGCGTCACGTGGCGCCCCGCGTCCTCGATTGCGCCGATCATTACGGCGCGGTCGCGATGACGATTGGCGAGCCCGGCCGCGAGTACCCTGCCCAGCGGCGAATGCTGCTGCAGCGCTGCGATCTGTTTGTCGGAGAGCGCGCGATTCTCGACCCACTGCCATACCTTGTCGACCAGCTCTGCCGGCACGACCCGTTGCGCACGCAAGGTCCAGAGCCTCTCGAGCGTAATGGCTACCGCCAGGATGGAACACAGGATGATCGGCACCATCACGATGCCGCCGGCCTTTACGATCTCGAACATGTCCTGGTACTGGCCCTTTGCCGCTTAGCCCGGGGATGATACTTGATCGCGGGCGCACGCCGCGACCGGATGCGGTCACGGGTCGCGCCAGGGTCGCAGCGCGCTCCGCCGCCACTCGACCGGCACGGACGGCGTCTCTTCAGAACCGAGCTCGAACTCGATGGCTCCGGAGGTCGACGTGCCAAGCAGTTGCGCACCGGATTGAGACCAGCGTTCCACTACGTGGGACGACGGAAATCCCCAGCGATTGCGATGTCCCGCCGACACCAGGGCCCAGCGCGGACGGGTCGAGTCGACCAGCCCCTGTCCCGACGACGTGCGACTGCCATGGTGAGGCACGACGACGACCGCGATGTCCGCGGGCAGGCCGCGCGCCAGGATCTCGGCTTCGGCGTCCCGCTGGATATCACCGGTGAGCAGAAGCGCCTCGTGACCGGCGCGCACCAGCAGCACGCAGGAGCGGTCATTGTCGGTCGGCAGCAGCGGCGAGACCGGGTGCAGCCACTCGAATTCGACGCCGTCCCAGGTCCAGCGTACGCCCGCGCGGCAGCGCTCCGCACGCCCGATGCCAAGCCCGTCCAGGGCATTTCCACTTGCTGCGAGGCGCCGCACGGGCATCAGCCCGGCCAGCGCGGTTGAACCGCCGGTATGGTCGGAGTCGTCATGGCTTGCGACCAGCAGGTCGACATGGCGCAGGCCCCGGCTGCGAAGATAGGGCTCGACGACCAGCACCCCGGTGTCGGTCCCGCTCCGGAATGCAGGCCCGGTGTCGTACACGAGCAGGTGTCGCCTGGTTTCGACCACGGCGGCGAGCCCCTGTCCCACGTCCAGCAGCGCGAAGTGCGCCGACCCCGGCGCAGGCGGCGCCGCGCGCCATGCGCACAGGGCCGTCACCATCAAGCAACCGGCAACCCGCCCTGGCGCCGGCAGAGGCACCATCGCAGCGACCGCGCCGGCGACCAGCACGAGCCAGCCCCAGGCCGGAAGCGACGCGACCCCCCAGGTGGCGAGCGGCCAGGCGGCAGGCGCTGATATCAGCGGCCACGTGAACTCGATCACCGATGCGATGCCGCCCAGCGCCACTGCCCCAAGCGATGGAAAAGCCAGCCCAAGTGCCGTGGCCACGATGATCGAGGGCACGATGATAAGCGTGTAGAGCGGGATCGCGGCCATGTTGACCAGCGCAGACACCAGCGACAGGTTACCGAAGCAGGCCGCCAGCACTGGCACGAGACCGACACTGACCGCGAGTTGCGCCTGCGCGAAGCCCGCCATGATCCCGGTTCTGGCCAGTCCGCCAGCACTCGCCAGCAGGATCGCGGCCACGGCGCCGAACGAAAGCCAGAACCCGACTGCCAGCGGCGCGAGCGGGTCGAGCAGCAGCACGACGATTGCACCGAGTGCCAGTGCGTCCGCAACACCGGCCCGGCGCCGCAGCAGTAATGCCACCGCCACCATGGCGATCATGATCATTGTCCGCTGCGTAGGCACCGACCACCCGGCCAGCAGCGAGTAGCCGAAAGCGGCGAGCGTCCCGGTCATCACCGCCGCATCGCGCCGGGCACCGAGCACACCTCGTCGCTGGCGCCAGCGTTGCACGCGCAACGTGAGCCACGCGGTCACAGTCGCGAACATCCCGATGTGCATGCCCGAGATGGCCATCAGGTGGCTGGTGCCGCTGCGCGCAAGCTCCCGCCACTGCTCGCGACTGAGCGCGTCCTGCAGGCCGACCGCGAGCCCGGCAACGATTCCGGTCGCCGGACGTGTTCCCAGAGCACCGCGTATCGTTTCTGCGATCGCACCGCGAGCCGCGAGCACGGGGCTCCGCGCTATGTCGCCCCAGTCGCGTCCTTCAGACGTGGCCGACTTCACGTAGCCCGAGGCGCCGATACCTTCCCTCAGCATCCGCGCTTCCTGGTCGTAGCCGCCGGGATTGGAGAATCCTCGCGGCCGGCGAAGCTTGGCAATGATTACCATGCGTTCCGCGGCCTTCGGTGCCACATCCACGTCGTACCAGGTGAGTTCAACCAGCGGAGGCACACCGGGTGCCGGCTCGGTTGCGAACCGGAAGCGGGTCCCTGCCGCAAGCACCTGCGGCACCGACGCCACGACTCCGCGCAGTTCGAGGTTGCTGCCCTCGAGCGCCGGGTCGAGCCGTTGCTCGAGCCGCCCTGTAAGCGCGATCCAGCACCATGCGAAGCCGACCGCGAGCGCCAGCGCCGAAGCCTGGCGCGTCACAAGCGCCAGCGAAGCGCCGAGGACGATGCCGGCCGCTACGATCCAGCCGGCCGGCAATGCCGACAGTGACAGCTGCAGGCAGGCGCCGCACAGGAGTCCGAGAGCCGTGGCGACCATGACTGGCTACGCTCCGCCGATCCGGGCCGGCAGGATGCACCTGGCGGCGGCGGCGAGTGCCTAGCGAATCGGGTGTGTTCGCGCAGATTCAGCCGGAGCCGAGCCTGCCGTCAGTCAGTTTCAGCGGGCCTTCACCGTCTCAGCCGGCTACCAGCTTTCCGTCGCGCAGCGTCAGCACTCGTTGCATGCGCGCGGCGATCTCGGCCGCGTGCGTCACGATCACCAGGCTGGTGCCCAGCTCGCGATTGAGTTCCAGCATCAAGTCCAGCACCCCGCGGGCATTGGTGCCGTCGAGGTTGCCGGTGGGCTCGTCGGCAAGCACCAGCTGCGGTCGCGTGACCAGGGCCCGTGCGACGGCCGCGCGCTGGCGCTCACCACCAGAGAGCTGCCCCGGGCGATGCCCGAGCCGGCCACCCAGGCCCACGCGCTCGAGCAGGGATCGTGCCTCGGCCTGCGCTTTTGCAACCGAGTCACGCCGCACCAGCAAAGGCATTGCGACATTCTCCAGCGCGGTGAACTCGGGCAACAGGTGATGGAACTGGTAGACGAAACCGAGCGAGCGATTGCGCAGCACGCCCCGCGCTGCGTCGGAAATCTCGGCGAGCGACTGCCCCGCGATGCGCACGATGCCGGACGAAGGCAGGTCGAGCCCGCCGAGGATCTGCAGCAGCGTCGTCTTGCCGGACCCGGAGGCCCCGACGATCGCGATCGTCTCGCCCTGTCCGATCGCAAGCTCCACGCCCGACAGCACCTCGAGTCGCTGGCCGGCTTCGTCGAAGTGCTTGCGCACGTCCACGCAACTCAGGATTTCGCTTTCAGTCATGTCGCAGTGCCCTCGCCGGGTTGGTGCGCGCCGCGCGCCAGGCGGGATAGAGTGTGGACAGGCAGCACAGCGCGAATGCCGTGCCCGCGATCAGCAGTATGTCGCCGGGCTCGACGCGAGCCGGCAGGTCACTCATCAGGTAGACGCTGGCGTCCATGAAGTGCGTGCCCATGACCCGCTCGAGGCCGTGCACAAGCGCCTCGAGATTGATCGACAGCAGAATTCCCAGCGCAACACCGCCCAGCGTCCCGACCAGCCCGATCACCGTGCCCTGGGTCGCGAATATCGCCAGCACGCTGGACGGACGGGCACCGAGCGTACGCAGGATGGCTATGTCCGGCTGCTTGTCCTTCACCGCCATCACCAGCGTGGAGACGATGTTGAACGCGGCCACCGCGACAACCAGCAGCAGGATGAAGAACATCATCCGCTTGGTCAGTTCGATGGACCGGAAGAAGTTCGCCTGCCGCTGCGTCCAGTCCTCGACCCAGAGCCCGCCCCCGAGTTCGAGTGCCACGTCGCGCGCCGCCTGCGGTGCCAGGTAGGGATCGCGGAACGCCAGCCGTATCCCGCTCACGCTGTCGCCGAGCCGGAATACCCGCTGCGCGTCCGCGAGGCTGGTGAGCGCGAGCCCGTTGTCGATCTCGTACATGCCCGAATAGAAGGTACCGATCACGGTAAAGCGTCGCATTCGTGGCACGACACCGGCAGGCGTGACCGAGCCTTGTGCGATCGCCATCACGACGCTGTCGCCCGGCACGACGCCCAGGCGGGCGGCAAGCTCCGATCCGAGCAACATGCGGTAGGAGCCGGATTCCAGCGCCCCGAGCGAGCCGCTCTGCAGCCGGTCGGCGATCGCCGAGACCGTGGTTTCGATCGTCGGGTCGATGCCGCGAACGCTGGCCGGGGCCGATTTGCCTTTGGGCTTGTCGGCGATCAGCAGCGCCTCGCCTTCGACGTAGGGGGCCGCAGCCTCGACACGCGGATCGCCCAGCGCCGTCGCCCGCATCGCCGGCCAGTCGGGGGCACCGGCGCCGAACGCGGCAAGCGTTGCATGCGAGGTGATGCTGAGTATCCGGCTGCGCAGTTCGGTCTCGAAGCCGTTCATCACCGACAGCACCACGATCAGCACCGCCACGCCGATCGCCACGCCGAGCATCGACATCAGCGATATGAACGACAGGAAACGATTGCCCGACGAACGCAGGTAGCGCCGCCCGATGCTTATCTCGAAGGGGACCTGGCCGGCCATCACTCGTACCGCAGGGCTTCGGCCGGCTCGGTCGCCGCGCCGCGAATGGCCGGGTAGATCGTCGCCAGGACCGTGAGAAGGAAGGCGATCGATGCAATCGTCACCACCTGCCCGACTCGCAGCTCCGACGGCAACTCCGTTATGTAGTAGACGGTCGGGTCCATCACGTGAAACCCGAATACGCCCTCCAATGCGGGAACGATCACCCCTACGTTGTTCGCGACCAGCACACCGAGCACAGTGCCGACCAGCGTGCCGATAGCACCGATGACGAGCCCCTGCGTCAGGAATACACCCACCACGCCGCGCGGCGTGAGACCGAGCGTGCGCAGGATGGCGATGTCGGAGCGCTTTTCATTGACCACCATTACCAGCGCCGCGACGATGTTGAAGGCTGCCACCGCGACGACCAGCATCAGGATCAGGCTCATCATCGTCTTCTCGATGCGGATGGCCCGGAAGTACGCGGCATGCTCGCGACTCCAGTCGCGCACTTCGAAGTCCGGGCCAAGCGCCGCAGCCACGGCTGCCGCACGCGCTGGCGCGGCCATCACGTCGTCGAAGCGCAGCCTGATTCCCGCGGGACCCGCCGCATCGCCGGCAAGATCGGCTGCGTCCTGCATCGGCACCAGCACCAGTGTGCCGTCGTGATCCTGCAGGCCGACCTCGAAGAAACCCGACACCTCGAAGGTCTGCAGCGCCGGGCGCCCGCCGGTGAGCAGGTCGCGACCCGGGACCATCACGGTTAGCTCATCGCCGACCTGCGCGCCGAGCTGCCAGGCGAGCGAGCGGCCGACGATCGCGTGACGCGATCCCGGCGTGAGGTCGGCGAGTTTCCCTTCGAGCAGGTGCTCCTCGATGCTGGAGACGCCCGGCTCGGCCTGCACGTCCACCCCGTGCAACACGGCGGGCATAAGGTACCCGGACCGCCCGACCATGGCCTGTACATCGACGAACGGCGCCGCTCCCACCGTGCCCGGCACGGCGAGTGCCCGGTCGGCGATGACCCGCCAGTCCGACATCTTTTCAGGGGGACCGGTGACCGTGGCGTGCGCCGTGAGCGCGACCAGGCGGCCGCGCAGTTCGCCCTCGAATCCGTTCATGACCGAAATGATTGTGATGAGTGCCGCGACGCCCAGGCACACCCCAAGCATCGACACCCACGAAATGAAGGACACGAAGAACCCCTGCCGCCGGGTCCGGACGTAGCGCAGTCCGAGGAAAACTGGCAGGGGGTGGAACATGCTGGGTCCTGACGAAAGGCCGCAAGGCTACCCGCGGACACCCTGTTTTGCACGCCGCATCAACGCCGTTGCGGCACCTGGACCGATGCAAACCGGCAGTCGGTCACGCCCGGCGCCCCGATGCCGGTGCTATATTGCCAAAGTAATTCCAGCAGGGGCCTTGAACATGCGCAAGATTGTGCTGGCTGTAGTCGGGATGGCAATGGGGCTGGGTTTTGTAACCGCGCAGGGCCAGACCGCCAGCGCCTCGTATTCCCGGGCCCAGGTGGATGTACCCTCCCGGGGCTTGACGATGGCCCAAGTCGAGCAGCGCTACGGCGCACCGACGAACCGGATTGCCGCAGTTGGCCAACCACCGATTTCGCGCTGGGTTTACCCGGCGTTCGTCGTTTATTTCGAGCACAACCTGGTCATCCACGCGGTCGCGTCCCAGGTCACAGCATCCAATAACTGACGGCCAACCGGCGGCGCACCTGCGCGCCGCGCCCTCGCTTTCTGCCTGGACGCGTTGCGCCCGCCCGCCCTGCCCGCGGCCCTGGCCTGCGAAGCCCCCATTCGGTCTGATAATCTTCGCAGCCCGGCGGGCCAGGTCCGCCCTGCTTCCAAACATAGAACGAATCTCATGATTCGCCCTTAAGCTATTGTTTTGTTAAAACAAATACAAGAAATTCTGCCTGACAAGCAGCGCCCGGTCCTTAGATGGACCGGTCTCGCCGGTGCAGGCACTGCGCTGCACCTCGCCCGATCCACGGCCGGAATCCGCGCTCCGCTATTGCTTGTCGCAGCGGACGCGGCCAGCGCCACGAGGCTCGAGGAAGAGATCCGGTTCTTCGCGCCCGCAACGCTGCCCGTGCTGGCGTTCCCGGGCTACGAGACCCTGCCCTACGACCAGTTCTCACCGCACCCGGACATCATCTCGCAGCGCCTGCGAGCCCTGGCACGATTGCCGACGCTCGGCCGGGCAATCGTCGTCACGGACCTGCCGACAGCACTGCAGCGCCTGCCACCGCGAAGCTTCGTCGACGGACACGCGCTCTCAATCGACGTTGGCCAGGAACTCGACCTTGCCGCCTTCAGGCTCAAGCTCGCCGCGGCCGGCTACACCAGCGTCCCCCAGGTCGGAGCTCCCGGTGAGTTCGCCATCCGCGGCTCGCTGTTCGACGTATTCCCGATGGGCAGCGAAGTGCCGCTGCGCATCGACCTGATGGACCTGCGGGTGGAAAGCGTGCGCAGCTTCGACGCCGAGACGCAGCGCTCCGGCGAGCGCCTGCCACGAGTCGACCTGCTGCCCGCCCGTGAGTTCGGGCTCGGGGCGGATTCGGTACGCGACTTCCGTCGCCGCTTCCGCACGCGCTTCGAAGGCGACCTGACACGCATGCCGCTGTATCGCGACGTGGGCGAGGGCCTGGCGCCGGCTGGCATCGAGTACTACCTGCCGCTGTTCTTCGACGAGACGGCGAGCCTGTTCGACTACCTGCCCGCCGGCGCGCTCGTCGCACTGCCCACCGAATACACGACGATCCTCGGCTCGGTGTGGACCTCGATCGAGGAACGTTACGAGGAACACCGGTACGACATCGAGCACCCGGTGCTTGCGCCCAGCGAGATCTTCCTGCCGCCTGCGGACTGGCAGGCGGCGCTGGCGCGTTCGCCGCAGCTGCTGCTCGGTGACGGAGACGCCCGCCCGGGCAGCGCCGGTGCTGGCGCGACAATTGACGAAGCCGACACGCTGGTCGACCCCGACACAAGGACGCAACACGACGAGGTGCCGGTCCTCGACCTGCGTACCCAGGAAGCGCCGGCACTGCGAATCGACCAGCGGCACGAGGATTCGATCAAGGACTTCGCCACCAGGCTGGCCAACCACGAGGGCCGCGTGCTGCTGGCGGCCGAGTCGGCGGGACGTCGCGAACTGCTGCTCGACCTGCTCCGCCCGCACGGCGTGACTGCTCGAGTTGTCGCGAGCTGGGAGGACTTCCTCGCGGGCGACGCACCCATTGCGCTGACCGTCGCGCCGCTCGCCTCCGGCCTCACGCTGGCAGAACCGGCGATCACGCTTTACGCTGAAGAACAGCTGTTCGGCGAGCGCGCTCGCCAGGAACGGCGCCGGCGGCGTTCCGACCGCGACCCCGCGCGCATCATCCAGCAGCTTGCCGACCTTCGACCCGGGGCGCCGGTGGTGCACGAGGACTACGGCGTCGGTCGTTATCTCGGGCTCACCACCATGGACGCCGGCGGTCTGGCCGCCGAGTTCCTGATGCTCGAATACGCCGACGGCGACAAGCTCTACGTTCCCGTGCAGTCGCTGGAGCGGATCAGCCGTTACACCGGCGCGGCCCCGGAGTCCGCACCGCTGCACAAGCTCGGCGGCGACCAGTGGGCCAAGGCCCGCAGCCGCGCAGCGGCGCGGATCCGCGACGCCGCCGCGGAACTGCTCGACGTTTACTCGCGTCGCGCGGCCCGCCAGGGCCATGCATTCGCGGTCGACGAAGCGCAGCTTCAGGCATTCGCGGCGGGCTTTCCGTTCGAGGAAACCGCCGACCAGGCCGCCGCGATCGAGCAGGTGGTCGCCGACCTGCGATCGCCGAAGCCGATGGACCGCGTGGTGTGTGGCGACGTGGGTTTCGGCAAGACCGAGGTGGCGCTACGCGCCGCCTTCGTCGCCGTGCAGGGCGGCAAGCAGGTTGCGGTGCTGGTGCCGACCACGCTGCTGGCGCAGCAGCACTACCAGACCTTTGCCGACCGTTTTGCGGACTGGCCGGTGCGAGTCGAGCTGCTGTCGCGCTTTCGCGGCGATGCGCAGGCGAAGACGGCGCTGGCCGGTCTCGCGGACGGCAAGGTCGATATCGTGGTCGGAACGCACCGTCTGCTGCAGTCCGGCGTGCGCTTCAAGGACCTAGGCCTGCTGGTCATCGACGAGGAACACCGTTTCGGCGTGCGCGACAAGGAGAAGCTCAAGTCACTCCGCTCCGAGGTCGACGTGCTCACGCTGACGGCGACACCGATTCCCCGCACGCTGAACATGTCACTCGGCGGACTGCGCGACCTGTCGCTGATATCGACGCCGCCGGTCGGCCGGCTATCGATCAAGACCTTCGTCACCGAGTGGAGCGAGCCGGTGGTGCGCGAAGCCTGCCTGCGCGAACTGCGCCGCGGCGGCCAGGTGTACTTCGTGCACAACTCCGTGGACACGATCGAGAATACCGGACGCGTGCTCGCCGAACTGGTTCCAGAGGCACGCATCGCGATCGGCCACGGTCAGATGCGAGAACGCGATCTCGAGCAGGTGATGCTCGACTTCTACCACAAGCGCGCCAACCTTCTGCTCTGCACCACGATCATCGAGAGCGGCATCGACGTGCCGACCGCGAACACCATCGTCATCGACCGCGCCGACCGTTTCGGGCTGGCGCAGTTGCACCAGCTGCGCGGCCGGGTCGGCCGCTCGCATCACCAGGCCTACGCCTACCTGGTCACGCCACCGAAGAACGCCATGACCGCTGACGCGGTAAAGCGCCTTGAGGCCATCGAATCGCTCGAGGACCTCGGCGCCGGCTTCGTACTTGCAACCCACGACCTGGAGATCCGCGGCGCTGGAGAGCTGCTGGGCGAAGGCCAGAGCGGCCAGATCCAGGAGATCGGCTTCGCGCTGTACACCGAACTTCTAGAGCGCGCCGTCACCGCGATGCGCGCCGGCCGCGTTCCGGAACTAGAGAAGCCGTTGCACCACGGGCCGGAACTGGACCTGCACGTGCCCGCCCTGCTGCCGGAGGCATTCCTGCCGGACGTGCATGCGCGGCTGGTACTCTACAAGCGTATCGCCGGCGTGATCTCCGAGGCAGACCTCGACGACCTGCAGGCCGAGACCATGGACCGCTTCGGCCTGCTGCCTGAACCGGCGAGGAACCTTTTCCGCATCGCGCGCCTGCGGGTCGGTGCCGCGCGGCTCGGGATCGAGCGGCTGGACGTGGGCCACACCGGAGGATCCATTGCCTTCGGCCCCGACACGCCAGTGGACCCTGGCGCATTGATACTGCTGGTGCAGAAGAGTGGTCGTGCGTTGCGCTTCGACGGTCCGAACAAGCTCAGGTTCAGCGGTGCGTTCGAGGAGCCCGAGGCGCGATTCGCGGCGGCCCAGGCACACATCGAAGCGCTCGCGGGTTGCATTTCCCGCTGAGCCGAAAATCAGATCGCCCCGTCCTCGACCCGGTTACCACCGGCATGCTTGGCGCGCTCGAGCGCGCGATGCGCCGCCTCGAGCAGCACCTCGCAGTCACGGCCCCGCGGCGGTACGGCAGTTACCACCCCCGCGCTCATCGTCATGAAACGACCGGTGCGCGAACGCGGGTGGTGGATCGCCAGCGCGCGGATGCGGCCCAGGATGGTCTCCGCGAAAGCATTCGCGCTCGGCGGCTCCATCGCGACGCCCAGCGCCACGAACTCGTCGTCGCCGAAACGCGCCACCACGTCGCTGGCCCTGCGCATGGTCGCGGCAATGGTCCTGCCGATCTGCCGCAGTACGTTGTCGGTCGCGCCCTGGCCGAATACCTCTCGATACTCGCGGAATCCGTCTACGTCGAACCTCAGCAGCGTTATCGCGCGGCCGTCGCGCTGCCCGATGGACCAGTCGCGTCGCAGCGTCTCGAGCAGGTGCTCGGCAGTGGCCAGGCCATTCGACCGGTCGATGGCCGTGCCTGCGACGACCCGCTGCAGTGGCCGGTAGTACATCGCCAGCCGCCCGTCCGGCAGCAGTACCGCCCAGCGCTCGCAGCCGATGGCCGTGCCGTCCGCGCGCCTGAGCTGCACACGCATCGCACCGCAGCCGGCCGTAGCGGTCGCATCCAGCGGTGCCTCAACCTCGAGTACTTCGAGTTTCTGCCCGACCAGCTCGGAGGCCGAAATCTGCAGCAGCGCGGCCAGCGTTTCGTTGGCGTAATGGATCTGCGGCGGACTGCCCTGGACGACCAGGATGCCGTCGGGGGCGTGGCGCAGAATGTCGGCGGGCAGTGTCGGGTCCGTCGTGCTCATGCGAGAGTTTATCGCCTGTCAGGCGTCCAGCTGCAAGCTCGGGGCGTCACGACAGTGATCCACGGCAGCCCTGCACTGCCCCCAGCGCTCGCCCGCCACCAGCGAATCCCAGTCCGGACCCGGTCGGCCATGCAGGCGCACCAGCCGGACCTGGCTCAGTGGATCCGATTCGCCCTCCAGTTCTTCGAGTGTCGCGAACACGCCAGCCCGGTCATTGCAGACCGACAGGATGTCACAGCCCGCGGCGAGCGCCCGCCGCGCCCTCTCCGGCACCGAGCCCGCAACTGCGGCGCCACCCATGCTGAGATCGTCGGAAAATATCGCACCGGTGAATCCTAGCCCGTGACGGAGTTCCTGCTGTATCCAGCGCCGCGAAAACCCCGCGGGTGCCTCATCCACCTCTGGAAACAGCACGTGTGCAACCATGATCGCGGCCAGGCCGTTGGCCACCAGCCGGCGGTAAGGCAGCAGGTCCTCGCCCAGTTCCGCCAGCGTGCGGCGGTCCACCGGCAGCGCCTTGTGCGAATCCGCCACCACTGCGCCATGCCCCGGGAAGTGCTTGGCCGCCGCCGTCATGCCCGCGGCGCGCATGCCCTGCATGCAGGCGACGGCCAGCGTTGCGACCACTTCCGGGTCGCGGTGGTAGGCACGATCGCCGATCACCTCGCTCACGCCGTAGTCGAGGTCTACGCAGGGCGCGAAACTCATGTCCACGCCGACGGCGCGCAGTTCCGCGGCCAGCAGCCAGCCGCACTGCCACGCAAGGCGCCGCCCCGCGTCGGGATCGAGGTCATACACGTGACCGATCGATCGCTGCGGCGGCAGGACCGTAAACCCGCTTCGAAATCGCTGCACACGCCCGCCTTCGTGATCGACGGTGACCAGCAGCGGCGGCTTCCGGATCGAACGAATCTCGCGGACGAGCTCCGTCAGCTGCACGACATTCTCGAAGTTGCGCGTGAACAGGATCACCGACCCGACCAGCGGATGCGCGAGTACACGCCGGTCTTCGTCGTTCAGCGCGCCGCCGGCAACATCCACCATCACCGGGCCGAGCGTCATGACGGCTCCTGCAACGGCTTCATCGGGTGGCCAGCGCAGCCTGTGAATAGTACCGACATCGCCTCACCGTTCGAAGACCGCCATCGCCTCGACGTGCGTCGTGTGCGGGAACATGTCCATGACCCCGGCCGCCGCGAGGCGGAATCCGTGCTCCCGCACCAGGATGCCCGCGTCCCGGGCGAGGCTGCCCGGGTGGCAGGAAATATACACGACGCGCGCCGCACGGCTTTCACCTACCACCGGCAGCACCTCGCGCGCGCCGGCACGTGGCGGGTCGAGCAGCACACGGTCGTATCCGCCCCTGGCCCACGTCGCCTCGCTCATGTCCGCCGCCAGATTGGATACATGGAAAGAAGTGTTCACGAGTCCGTTACGCTCGGCGTTGCCTCGCGCGCGTTCGACCAGCCCCTGTTCACCCTCTATGCCAACGACCTGCCCCGCCCTGGTCGCGAGCGGCAGCGAGAAGTTGCCAAGGCCACAGAACAGATCCAGCACGCGGTGCCCGGCGCCGGCGTCGAGCAGATCGACGGCACGACTGACCATCGCCTGGTTCAGTGCGCCATTTACCTGGATGAAGTCCGCAGGCTCGAACTCGATGCGCAGGCCGAACGCAGGCAGCGAATAGTGCAGCGGCTCCAGTGCGGCGCCCAGCGGCCGGATGGTCTCAATGCCGCCCGGCTGCAGGTAAATGCGTACCGCGTACTCCTGCTCGAAACCCGCAAGCAACTCGAGGTCCGTCGCGGACGGCTCGTCGAGCACGCGCAAGACCAGCGCACAGGCGTCGTCGGCGACTGCAAGCTCGGCCTGCGGGACGCGTGAGGCGATCGAGAGGCGCGCGACCAGCGCCGCAAGCGGATCCATCAACGCTCCGGCCGGCGACACCAGCACGCGGCACTCGTGCAGGTCGGCGACATAGGGCGCGCTGCGCTCACGGAAGCCGACCAGCACCCGGCCCTTCTTCGGCACCAGCTTGACGCCCAGCCGCGCTCGCCGGCGATAGGCCCAAACTGGTCCGGTCAACGGTTCGAGCAGGCGCCCAGGCTCAACTTCGCCCAGCCGGGCCAGGTTCTCGATCAGCTGTGCCTGCTTGAACGCGATCTGCGCCGCAGGTGCGAGGTGCTGCAGCGCACAGCCACCGCAGAGCCCGAAGTGCGGGCACTCGGCCGGCACGCGGTCTGCGCTCGAGCGAAGCACCTGCTCGAGCACCGCCTCGTCGAAGCGCCGGTGCCGGCCCACGCGACGCATTACGACACGCTCACCGGGCAGCGCGTCCGCGACGAAAACTGCCTTGCCCTCCAACTTGGCGACGCCTTTCCCCTCGTGCGAGAGATCGACGATGTCCGCCTCCTCCGGCGCGACGCTGAGGCGCTTCATGCCGGGCAAGTCGTCATGGCAAGCGCCACTTCACACCGGCCGGCGCAGATTGCACGTGCCGATTGCTCACGTGAAATCGCCAGGCCAGGCCGCCAGGAACTCCGCCAGGTGCGGCTTGCCCGCGCCGCCGAGCCATTCGCGAACGATGCCGCACTCGCGATCGTGCTCCTCCGGCGTCAGCCGGCCGCGCATCAGTTCGAAGCGCAGGTAGACCAGGTAGGTGTTGATGACGTCCGTCTCGCAGTAATTGCGGATGTCCTCGGTGCGGCCCTCGATGTGCGCGTCCCACACACCCTCGCCGGACATGCCGAGCTTGCCCGGCAGACCGATGAGCTGTGCCATGCGGTCTAGACCGACGCGGCTGCGGCCCTGGTAGGCGGCGAGCACGTCCATCAGGTCGATGTGGCGCCAGTGAAACCGACCGAGGTAATTGTTCCAGCGAAACGACTGGTCCTCGTCGCCGGTCTCCCAGTAGCGATGGGCCTGCACTCGATGACGCATCGCCCGGTAGTTCAGCACCGGCAGGTCGAAGCCGCTGCCGTTCCAGCTCACCAGCGTGGGGCTATGGCGCGCAATGCCGTCGAAGAAGCGGCTGACCAGCTCGGCCTCCGGCGACGACACCTCGCCCAGGCTCCATGCCTTGAAACCGTCGCGCGTGCGCATCGCGACGGAAATCGCGACGATCCGCTGCTGCTCGAGCGACAAGAACTCGGAGCCCGTCTGCTCGCGCTGCCGGGTCTGCATGACGTAGCCGACCTGCTTGTCGGACAGGCCGTCGAGCCCGTACAGGCGGCGGCCGAACTCGACGTCCGGAACCGTCTCGATGTCGAATGCGAACACGTTACTGATGGTCACGATGCCCCCCTGCGCATGAGTACTGCCACGGCGACCACGAGGCCCGCCTCGTCGGTGAGCGTCACGTGCCCGTCCCCGGCGCCGAGCTCGTCACGAACCTTGAGGCCACGGTCGGACCAGATCACCTCGGGCCGGCCCCAGGCATTCGGCGCGATGCCGACGTCACGTATCCATACGCCGTGCGCGAAACCGGTGCCCAGCGCCTTGACGATGGCCTCCTTGGCAGCGAATCGCATCGCCAGGAATCGCACCGGACGCTTGTAGCTGCGAAACGCAGCCTCTTCCTGAGGCATCAGCAGCCGCTGCACGAAACGCTCGCCGTGGTTCGCATAGACGGCCTCGATGCGATCGAGGCGGACGACGTCGGTTCCGATGCCGAAGATCACGCGCCCGCTCAGGCCGAAACCCTGAGACCGCGGCGCGCCGCATCCATCAGGGCCTTCATGTCGCGCACCGCGGGACCGATGCCGTCGACGATTGCACGGGCGACGATGGAGTGGCCGATGTTCAGCTCGACGATCTCCGGGATCGCGGCGACCGGCTGCACGTTGTGGTAGTGGAGCCCGTGGCCGGCATGGACCGTGAGCCCGATGCGCGAACCGAAGCGCGCGGCTTCCGTAATCCGCATCAGTTCCATCGCCTGGCGTTCCCCCGTGGCCTCGGCGTAGGCGCCAGTGTGCAGTTCCACTACCGGTGCGCCGCACTCCAGTGCCGCCTCGAGCTGCTCGGGCTCCGGGTCGATGAACAGCGACACGCGGATGCCGGCGTCGTCGAGGCCCGCGCAGCAGTCTTTCAGCCGGTCGACCTGCCCAGCAACGTCCAGCCCGCCCTCGGTCGTGAGTTCCTCGCGACGCTCGGGCACCAGGCAGCAGTCCTGCGGGCGGATCTCGGATGCGAAGCGCAGCATCGCCTCGGTGGCGGCCATCTCGAGATTCATGCGTGTCTGCAGCGCTTCGCGCATGCGCGTCACGTCGTTGTCCTGGATGTGGCGACGGTCCTCGCGCAGGTGCAGCGTGATGCTGTCGGCGCCCGACTGCTCCGCGAGCAGCGCCGCAAACAGCGGGTCCGGGTAGCTCGCGCGGCGGACCTGCCGCAGCGTCGCCACGTGATCGATGTTGACGCCGAGTCGAAGCGGATGGGTAAGCACGATTCAACCTCCCTGCGCGCCACCGTGGGCGCGCATAGCGATCATCACCTCCCGGGTGCGCAGCGGCCGGCCGTCGAGGCACTGCTCGAGCGCCGCCTTGAGCAGTCGCCTCGCGTCGCCCAGGCTGCGCTCTTCGTGCAGCTCGTCGCGAGCCAGCGACAGCAGCGACGCGCCGGAAAATACCAGGCTTCCCTCGGCCACACCGTCGAGGAGCTCCGGACCGCCATCGATGCGATAGCGGTAGCAGCAGCCAGGCTCGATCGGCAGCCCGGCCGCGGCTTCGGTCTCCAGGCACAGGCCCCAGCCGAGCTCCTCCAGCAGCCGCTTTTCGAACAGGCGAAGCACGCGGGCCTGCCGCTCGGCGGGATCGGCCAGACGGGTGAGCAGCGTCGCGTACGCGTCGTACAGCTCCGGGTGCGGATCGTGGCGCGGCAACAGCTTCACCAGTAGTTCGTTGGCGTAGAAAGCACTCATCAACCGGTCGCTTTCGATTGGCGCCGCGGCACGCACCCGTTCGGCACCGGTGAGCTGGCCGGCCTCGCCACGCGCGGTCCAGGAGACCAGCAGTTCTGCAAACGGCTGCAGCGCCGCGGGCAGCGATGATCCACCGCGCCGAGCCGCGCGCGCGAACACCGAGACGCGCCCGTGCTCACGGGTCAGCAGCTCAAGGATCCTGCTCGAGTCGCGCCATGGGTAGTGGTGCAGCAGGAAGGCGGGTTCGAGCTGCACGCGCCTTGCCGCGCCGCTCACGACTCGAGCCCGAACGCGCGCAGCGCCGCCACGTCATCTGACCAGCCTTCGCGGACCTTGACCCACAGCTCCAGGTGCACCGGGCGTCCGAAGTGATGCTTGAGGTCCAGGCGCGCCGCGCGTCCGATTTCCTTAAGCAGTTCGCCGCCCTTGCCGATCACGATCGCCTTCTGGCCCGTGCGCTCGACCCAGATCGCCGCCTGGACTATCAGCTTGCCGGGCTCGTCCTCGGCCTGGCCCATGCCCTCGATCTCGACCACCAGGCCGTAGGGCACCTCCTCCTGCAGTCGGCGCGTCAGCTTCTCGCGGATTATTTCCGCCGCCATGAAAGCATCGCTTGCATCGGTCACCTGGTCGCCCGGGAACAGCAGCGGCGACTCCGGAAAGTATCCGGCGATCAGTTCCGGAAGCGCGTCGATGTTCTTGCGCTTCAAGGCGGACAGCGGCACCACCTGGGCGAAATCCGCCTTCGACGAGATCTCGGCGATGAACGGCAGCAGCCGCGAGCGCGGCTGCGCGCGGTCCACCTTGTTGATCAGCAGCAGGATCGGCCGTCCCGCGGTGCGTAGTTCGCCGAGTACGCGCTCGTCTTCCTCGGTCCAGCGCAGCGCCTCGATCACGAACAGGTTCACGTCCGAGTCGGCCAGCGACGAAAGCGCCGTGCGGTTCATGTAGCGATTGATCGCACGAGGCTGCTTGGCGTGGATACCCGGCAGGTCGACGAACACGATCTGCATGCCGGGACGGTTCAGGATGCCGTGGATGCGCGTCCTGGTGGTCTGAGGCCTCGCGGTAACGATGCTGACCTTCTGGCCAAGCAATGCGTTCAGCAGCGTGGACTTGCCGACGTTGGGCCGCCCCGCAAGCGCCGCAAAGCCGCATCGGGCAAGGGGCTCGCCAGTCGATACCGCGCCATGCTCGACAGAAGTCCCAATGTCATCCTTGCCCGTCATCGATCCAGCCCTCTTTCGGACAACTGTCCAAGCACCCGCTCGGCGGCGGCCTGCTCGGCACGACGACGACTGGTCCCCTCGCCCCGCTCGCGCAGGCCGAGTTCCTCGACTTCACAGCTGGCGACAAACCAGTGCTCGTGCGGTTCACCGCCCACCTCCTCGACAGCGTACACCGGCAGCCGTCGTCCGCGGCCCTGCAGCAGCTCCTGCAGTCGCGTCTTGGGATCCTTGAGGTCGCGCGCCTCCGGCAGTTGCGCCAGCCGGCCGGCGAACAGGCGCTCGATCACCGCATGCGCTGCGTCGAAGCCGCCGTCCTGGTAGACCGCGCCGAACAGTGCCTCGAGCGCGTCGGCCAGGATCGAGCTGCGCCGGAACCCACCGGTCTTCAGTTCACCGCTGCCAAGCCGCAGCTGCTCGCCGAGCATGAGCCCGGACGCGACCTCGGCCAGCGACCGGCCACTCACCAGCGAGGCCCGGTAGCGGCTGAGGTCGCCCTCGTCCGCCTCCGGGTAGGTGCGATACACCAGGACCGCCACGGCGAAATTCAGCACCGAGTCGCCCAGGAATTCCAGGCGCTCGTAATTGGCACGTCCCGCGCTCCGGTGCGTGAGCGCCGCATCGAGCAGTGCCGGGTCGCCGAAGCGGTACCCGAGCCGCGCCTCGGACCATTCGCCAGACGTCAGCAATCCCGCCTACTGCTGGATCGTGACCAGCTTGTCGAACTTGGCGAGCAGGTACACGTTCGCGACGAGCGGCCTCTCGACGGCGTAGTCGGCCTCGATCTCGTAACCGTCGCTGACCCTGCGGATATCGACTTCCTTCCAGCCGATGCTCTCGATGTCCTCGACGTCCCAGCGTCGCTCGAGCGCATTGCGGATCAGCTGCACGCTGGTGTCGTCCGCCGACACTTCGTCGCGCACCTGCTCCAGTGCTCGCGCCACCTTGGTGTACTCGAGGTAAACAGGAACCAGCCGGATGCCCGTGTAAACGGCCATGCCGAGAATTGCCAGGATGATGACCATGCCGAGGAAAGTCGCGCCGCGCTGATGACGTCTCATGTTTCGGACTCCAGTGATGTCAACGAACCGCTTCGCCGATGCGGTTCCAGATGGGTGCATGGGGCAGCCGCCAGTTGAGCCAGATGCGGACCGCCTTGCCGACGACGTTGTCCGCAGGCACGTAACCGACTTCAGGGAAGCGGCTGTCGCGACTGTTGTCGCGGTTGTCGCCCATGAAGAAGTAATGACCCTCGGGAACGACGTCGTCGAAGTCGACCGAAGGCCGCTCCGCGATGTAGAGGACCTGGTGGTCCCTGGTGCCGAGTCGCTCGCCGGCAATCTGTGCAAGCGGCGTGCTGTTGAATGCCGGATACATTCCGTCGAGCGTGACGGGCTGAAGCTCGCCATTCACGTAAACGCGCTTTTCCCTGACCACGATGTGGTCGCCGGGCAGGCCGACCAGCCGCTTGATGTAATTCACCGACGGATCGGACGGCAGCCGGAAGACCACCACGTCACCGCGCTCGGGTTGCCCCAGCGGCACGACCTCCCGATTGATGACCGGCAGGCGCAGTCCATACGTGAACTTGTTGACGAAGATGAAGTCGCCATCCAGCAGCGTCGGCATCATCGAGTCGGAGGGAATCCGGAACGGCTCGAACAGGAACGACCGTATGACCAGCACGATCAGGATGATCGGGAAAAACGAGCGGGCGTACTCGACCAGCACCGGCTCGCGGGGCAGCGCCCCGGCGGCAACGCGCTCCAGCCTCCGCGGGCGAAACACCCATGAGTCGACGGCCCAGACGAGGCCCGTCACGAGCGTGGCAACCACGAGCCAGAAGGAAAAATCAAAGACCAAGCGTCACCTCAATTTAATCGCGGCAGTATTCTGTATTTCCCACGGCGCATCAATGCCTTGCACCCAGGACTCAAACTCGGACAGGGGAAAAAGGTGCCAGGCGCCTGCTTCGATCATTCCTTGCGCCCGACCTGCAGCACAGCCAGGAAGGCCTCCTGGGGAATCTCCACCTGGCCGAGCTGCTTCATGCGCTTCTTGCCTTCCTTCTGCTTCTCGAGAAGCTTGCGCTTGCGGGAGATGTCGCCACCGTAACACTTCGCCAGCACGTTCTTGCGCAGCGCCTTTACCGTCGAGCGCGCGATCACGTGCGCACCGATCGCGGCCTGGATCGCCACCTCGAACATCTGCCGCGGGATCAGTTCCTGCATCTTGTCGACCAGTTCACGGCCGCGCTGGTAGGCGGTGTCGCGGTGGCTGATGATGGACAGTGCATCGACCTTGTCGTCGTTGATCAGGATGTCCAGCCGCACCAGCGGCGCCGCCTGGAAGCGCTCGAACTCGTAGTCAAACGATGCGTACCCGCGGCTGCAGCTCTTCAGGCGGTCGAAGAAGTCCAGCACCACCTCCGCCAGCGGCAGCTCCCACTGCATCGAGACCTGGTTGCCGAGGTACAGCAGCTTCTTCTGCACGCCGCGCTTCTCGAGACAGAGCTTCATCACCGGCCCGACGTAGTCAGGTGGCAGCAGGATATTTGCGATAATGATGGGCTCGCGAAGCTCCTGGATACGGTCGACCGGCGGCAGCTTCGCGGGATTGTCCACGTTGACGATCTCGCCCTCGCGCGTGAGCACTTCGTAGATCACGGTAGGTGCGCTGGTCACCAGCGACAGCTGGTACTCGCGCTCGAGGCGCTCCTGGACGATGTCCATGTGCAGCAGGCCGAGGAATCCGCAACGAAAGCCGAAGCCCAGCGCGGTGGACACTTCCGGCTCGTAGTGCAGCGCCGAGTCGTTCAGCTTGAGCTTCTGCAGCGCGTCGCGAAACGCCTCGTAGTCGTCGGAACTGACCGGGAACAGGCCGGCGAACACGCGCGGCTTGATTGCCTTGAAGCCCGGTAGCGGCGCACCGCAGGGCCGCGAGTCGATCGTGATGGTATCGCCGACCGGAGCACCGTCGATTTCCTTGATGCCGGCGACGACGAAGCCGACCTCACCGGTGTAGAGCGCATCCGCTGCCAGCGACTTGGGCGTGAAGCGACCGAGCTTGTCCACCTGGTGTGCGCGGCCCGTGGTCCAGACCCGGATCTTCTGGCCGGTCTTCAACATGCCATTCATCACCCGAACCAGCGACACCACGCCCACGTAGCTGTCGTACCAGGAGTCGATGATCAGCGCCTGCAACGGCGCCTCGGGATCGCCGTGCGGAGGCGGAACGCGCCGCACCAGTTCTTCGAGCAGTTCGACTATGTTCTCGCCGGTCTTGGCGCTGACTCGCACCGCGTCCTCGGCCTCGATGCCGATGATCTCCTCGATCTCCTTGATCACCTTGGCGGTGTCGGCCGACGGCAGGTCGATCTTGTTCAGCACCGGCACTACTTCGAGGCCCTGCTCGATGGCCGTATAGCAGTTGGCGACGCTCTGCGCCTCGACGCCCTGCGCGGCATCCACGACCAGCAACGCGCCCTCGCAGGCTGCGAGCGAGCGTGAGACCTCGTAGGAGAAATCCACGTGCCCCGGCGTGTCGATCATGTTCAGCTGGTAGATCTCGCCGTCAAGCGCCTTGTAGCGCAGCGAGACGCTCTGGGCCTTGATCGTGATGCCGCGCTCGCGCTCCAGAGCCATCGAGTCGAGCACCTGGGCCTGCATCTCGCGTTCCTGGAGGCCGCCGCAGGTCTGGATGAAACGGTCCGCCAGCGTCGACTTGCCGTGGTCGATGTGCGCGATGATCGAGAAATTGCGGATTTTGTTCATCGGTCCAGGCAGCCCGGCGGGGTGCCGGGACAAAGCGGGCGATTATACCTGCAGCGCGCCCCGGACCCGGGGAGACTCGTAGTGGCCCTCGCAGATGACCCTTCCGGAGCGGGTGAGCACCGGCACTCGCAGCCCGAACTCGATGGCCAGCGCAGGGTCGCCGTCCACATCGACAACCGTGAGCAGTTTGCCTGTGTCAGCCAGGTCCAGTTCGAGGTCGATCAGGAACATGTCGCAGAGGTGGCAACCCTCGCGTACGTAGAGCACCAGCCCACTGCCGTCGCCGCTCACGCCCGGGGTCACGTCTGCACGTCTTCGGGAACCGGCCGGACGCTGACCCGGGGTCGCCGACGCCGCGCCCTGCCCCGGGCCAGCGACCAGCCGGCGGCCGCACCCAGCAGGCTGCCCAATGCCACCGGACCGTCACCACTGCCGCCCAGCCAACTGCCGAGCAAGGCTCCGGCAAGCAAGCCTGCCAGCACCGGCAGGTAGGCCAGCGCCGCGGCACGCAGCACGTCAGTGTCCGGGATCGCTATCGTCACGTACTGGCCAGGCACCAGTTTCGCCAGCCCATCCGAGCTGTCGGGCACGTCAAGCTCCGTATCCCGGTCGCGGGCCAGCAGCCGCAGGCCGCAGCCTCGACCCGCGCCACACGACTTGCACGACGACTGGACCTGGCAGGCCAGGCGCGCCCGACCGCCGCCCACAGCGATCACACGGGCTACGGCTTCCATGGCGTCAGCGCGGCTGGAGCGCGGTAGCGCTGGGCGCCGAGATGACCTGATCCGCTGCACCGGGCGCCGCAATGGCGCCCTCGTCAACGGGGGCACTGGACGGGGCCGCGTCGGGCGCTACCGACCTGGCGACGTCGCGTACGGTTTCGAGCGGCACTTCTCCGACGGCTGTGACCACCCGGCCATGCACCACCGTCGAGAACGCGTTCGCCGATCCGACGCTCGAAGACTCCGGCGGCGCGGGACCGGCGGGCCGCGCCGGCTCGATGAATACCGAAATCGACGCGAATCCGTCCGAAAAAATCAGGTGCTGCACCGGGAACGCCACACCGGGCACGACCTGTATCCGGCTGGCGACCAGGCGAAACCCGGGCGGTAGCCGCGTCGGCCGCCACGCCACCTGTGGCGACGGTGCCACCTGCGCGTGGCGCGCGCTGCGCACCCACTTGAAGCCGGATGCATCGATCGACGGCTCGGTCGCCTTCGCGTCGATGTGACGCGGCATCTCGATCTGGGTGAAATTGATTACCTCGACCGGGCGGCCCCCACGGTCCAGGACCATGGTGCGCAGCGGCATCGCCGTATCCTCGTCGAGCCACAGGCGATAACCGTAGCGGAGTCCGTCGCGGGGCATGATGTCCAGCACGCGGACATCACGCCCGAGCAGCTTGTGGCCATCACGAAGCTGAAGCACATACATGGCATCGAGTTCTGGCCCGGGCTCCGGCAGCGCGTCGAGCAGCAGCCCGCTATCCGAGCGCGGCTCTACCAGGACCACGCGGCGGTCCGGGAGATAGACGTGCACCTCCTCCGCAGTGCGTACGATCTCGCGCCCATTGCCGTCCAGTGATACCAGGCGCTCGGTGCTTGCTCCCTTGCCCACCCGGTGGACGATGCGCATCGTCTCAGACTGCCGTCGCGTGGCGTGAGTGAACACACCGGTGTAGTTGCGCGAAGCCAGAGCCTCGCTCATGCGCTCCAGCCACTGGTGAGGATCGTCGTCGGACGCCCGCGCCGGCAGCGCGAGCAGCCCCGTCGTCGCGAGGATGATGAGCCAGGCGTGCCGCACTCAGGGTGCCTCGAGGGTCTCGAAAGCCACGCGGGCGAGCCCCGGATCGGAAGCAAGCACGCTCGACCAGGCGGTGCGTCGCCCGATCGAATTCGTGAACTGGCCATGTGCGACCAGGTAGCTCGCCAGGCGCTGGCTGTGGGCGGCCGTCGGGCTCGATGCCTGGCCGATGGCCGGCAGCGCGGCGAAACTGTCCCTCATCCGTTCGAGCGAACCCTGGGCTACCTGGCCCGCCTGCTGGTATCCGCGCCCGACCAGCAGTACGGCAGCTATCGCTGCGCTTGCGGCGATCGCGGTCGCGAACGCCGGCCGGTTGTACCAGCCGGTCCTGGCAGGCGTTTCGGCACGAACTTCCGGCAAGCCCTCTGCGGCATCGCCGATCGCCGCGCTCACCCGGGCTGCAAACCCCCGGCTCGCGAGCGGGCTGCCGGGCGACCGGACCGCCTCGCCCGCCAGCACGTAGCGGCTGAAGGTACAGCGCAACTGCTCATCGCGCTCCAGCCTCCGAACCAGCAGGCCGACCTCGTCTTCGGGCAGTTCGCCGTCGATGAGGGCCGAGATCTGTTCGCGTATTTGGTCTGTCATGTTTTCGACTCAATCAATCAGGGGCGAAAGAATGCGATCTATCGCTTCCCGGGCCCGGAAAATCCTCGAACGCACCGTGCCGACCGGACAGTCCATCGCGGCCGCAATCTCCTCGTAACTCAGCCCCTCGACCTCGCGCAGGACGATGGCCGTCCGCAGGTCCTCCGGCAGGTCGCCGATGGCGCGATTCACGGTTTCGTGAATCTCGTCCGACAGCGCGTTGGCCTCGGGCGTGTCCACGTGGCGCATGCGTGAATCGACCGCCGCCTGTTCGCCCTCGCTCAAGCCCGCCTCGTACTGCAGCGGACGTCGCTGCCGCGAGGCAAGCGCATTCCTGGCTGTGTTGACTGCTATTCGGTAGAGCCATGTGTAAAAGGCGCTGTCGCCGCGAAACGAACCGAGAGCCCGGTAGGCCTTCACGAAAGCCTCCTGTGCCACGTCCTCCGCCTCGGTCCGGTCACGCAACAGCCGCGCCACGAGCTTCACAACCTTGTGCTGGTACCTGAGCACCAGCAGGTCGAACGCCCCGCGTTCGCCCCGCTGTGCACGCCTGACGAGTTCGAGATCGCTCTGCTCGACGCCGGATGCGGGCCGGGCATCGTCGCCCCGAGTCTCGTGCGACTGGATAGACCCGTCAGAGGGGGGAAAGTTCGACATTTGCTGGTTGGGGAGCCCCAGAAAACGGGGCGCCGTCACGCGCGGTCCCTGCACGCGGCCGCGCGAAGCCGCACGCGCAGCTCACGCAACTGCGCCTCCGGGACATCCCAGGGCGTGAGCCATGCCTGGCGCACGCCCCCCCGTCCCGCCCGCCAGCGCAGCGCAACCGTGCGGCCCAGCAGCCGAGTGCCGCCCAGCACCTCCGACGGGAGTGCACTGCCGTCCTCGAAAAACGTGAGCCAGCGGCCGTCCGGGCCCACCGACAGGCCGGTCACACCGGCCGCGCGCGTGCTGCGGTACCAGAGCCAGGCAACGAGCAGCACTACTGCCGCCACCCCAAGCCAGGGCTGGGGGTCCGGGTAACGCCAGCCGACTGCCAAGATCAGCAGTGCGCAGCAGACCGCCAGGCCCGCGGCCACGCGATCCGCGACCAGCCAGGGCCTGAGTTCAATCCTCAACGCGTCGGATCCTTGCGATGACATGGTGCAGAGAAACGTCCTCCGGGACCGTACGCCCCAGAAGATAACCGAAGATCTCGGGGTCCTGCAGGTCGAGAATGCGTCCGAATGCCTCGCGTTCGCATGGCGCCGCCTGCCGGTAGTCCCGCTCGAGGTAGCGCGTGAGCAACTCGTCGAGTTCCCGCATGCCGCGACGGCAGCGCCAGCGTAGCCGCGAATACTCCTCGGCCTGTACGGGCGCCATGGTGCCACCCCCGGCTCAGTACTGCCGCTCTGCAACGAGCTTCTTGATCTCGGCGATAGCCCGGGCCGGATTCAGGTCCTTCGGACAGGCTTCGGCGCAGTTCATGATCGTGTGGCAGCGATACAGGCGGAACGGATCCTCCAGTTCATCCAGGCGCTCGCCGGTGGCCTCGTCGCGGGTGTCGATGATCCAGCGGTAGGCGGCGAGCAGCGCGGCAGGCCCCAGGTAGCGGTCGCTGTTCCACCAGTACGACGGGCAACTGGTCGAGCAGCAGGCGCAGAGGATGCAGGCCGACGGGCGGTCGATCTTTTCCTGGTCTTCCTTCGACTGCAGCCGCTCACGGTCCGGAGGCGGCGCTGTGCGCGTCTGCAGCCAGGGCTTCACCGAGGCGTACTGCGCGTAGAAGTTGGTCAGGTCCGGCACCAGGTCCTTGATGACCGGCATGTGCGGCAGCGGGTAGATCTTCACGTCGCCGGTGATCTCGCTGCTCGCCTTGGTGCAGGCGAGCGTGTTGACGCCGTCGATGTTCATCGCGCAGGACCCGCAGATCCCCTCGCGACAGGAGCGGCGGAATGTGAGTGTCGGGTCGACCTCATTCTTGATCTTGATCAGCGCGTCGAGAACCATCGGGCCGCAGGCGCCCATGTCAACCTCGTATGAATCGAGTCGCGGGTTGTCGCCCGAATCCGGATCGAAGCGGTAGATGCGGAAAGTACGGACGTCCTGTGCGCCCGGCGGCGCAGGATGATTCCTGCCCGGACGGACGCGCGAATTCTCGGGAAGCTTGAATTGGGCCATGGCTGGACGACTCTAGTAAACCCGCGCCTTCGGCGGGACGGCCTCGACGTCGGTGGTCAGCGTGTTCAGGTGCACCGGGCGGTAGTCGATCCGCACCGACCCCGCGGCATCAACCCACGCCAGCGTGTGCTTCAGCCATTCGTGGTCGTTACGATCCTTGAAGTCTTCCCGCGCGTGCGCACCGCGGCTTTCCTTGCGGTTTTCCGCCGAGTGCATGGTTGCGACGGCCTGCCCGAGCAGGTTGTCGAGTTCGAGCGTCTCGATGAGGTCGGTGTTCCAGACCAGCGAGCGGTCGCTCACCTGCACTTCCGCGAACGACTCGACTACCGCGCCGAGCTTGGTTACGCCCTCGGACAGCGTTTCGCCGGTGCGGAAGACGGCCGCGTGGTTCTGCATCACGCGCTGCATGTTGAGGCGGATCTCCGCGGTGCGGCGCTTGCCCTTCGCGTTGCGGAAGCAGTCGAGCCGGCCGACTGCGAATTCGCCGGCATCTTTTGCCAGGGGCTTGTGAGCCGTGCCTGGCTTGAGCGTACGCGCGCACTGGTGCGCGGCCTCACGGCCGAATACCACGATGTCGAGCAACGAGTTCGAACCGAGCCGATTCGCGCCGTGCACGGACACGCACGCGGCCTCGCCGATCGCCATCAGGCCGGGCACCACCGCATCCGGGTTGCCCGACTTCGGTGCGACGACTTCGCCGTGCACGTTGCAGGGAATTCCTCCCATGTTGTAGTGCACGGTGGGCAGCACCGGGATCGGCTGCTTCGTGACGTCCACGCCCGCGAAGATGCGTGCGGTCTCGGCGATGCCCGGCAGGCGCTCATGGATAACCTCGGCGCCGAGGTGCTCGAGGTGCAGGTGGATGTGGTCCTTTTCGGGTCCGACGCCGCGGCCTTCCCGGATCTCGATGGTCATCGAGCGGCTCACGACGTCGCGCGAGGCGAGATCCTTCGCATTGGGTGCGTAGCGTTCCATGAAGCGCTCGCCCGCGGAATTGGTCAGGTAACCGCCCTCGCCGCGCGAACCCTCGGTGATCAGGCATCCGGCGCCGTAGATGCCGGTCGGGTGGAACTGCACGAACTCCATGTCCTGCAGCGGCAGGCCGGCGCGCAGCACCATGCCGCCGCCGTCGCCGGTGCAGGTGTGCGCCGACGTACAGGAGAAGAACGCGCGCCCGTAGCCGCCGGTCGCGAGAATCACCTTGTGCGCCCGGAATCGGTGCAGCGTGCCGCTCGCCATGTCGAGCGCGAC
The DNA here is from genome assembly GCA_963732415.1 of uncultured Gammaproteobacteria bacterium. GTDB lineage: Bacteria > Pseudomonadota > Gammaproteobacteria > Steroidobacterales > Steroidobacteraceae > RPQJ01. The sequence continues at coordinate 114,870 of CAVSZK010000019.1, read as the reverse complement.
CACGCCACGGCACTCACCGTCCTCCATGATAAGGTCGATTGCGAAGTACTCGACGAAGAAACGCGCCTCGTGCTTCAGCGACTGCTGGTAGAGCGTGTGCAGCATCGCGTGGCCGGTGCGGTCGGCGGCCGCGCAGGTGCGTTGCGCGACACCCTTGCCGTAGTGGGTCGTCATGCCGCCGAACGGGCGCTGGTAGATCTTTCCGTCCTCGGTGCGCGAGAACGGCAGACCGTAGTGCTCCAGTTCCAGGATCGCGGCTGGCGCCTCTTTGCACATGAACTCGATGGCGTCCTGGTCACCGAGCCAGTCCGAGCCCTTGATGGTGTCGTAGAAGTGGAAGCGCCAGTCGTCCTCGCCCATGTTGCCGAGCGCGGCACTGATGCCACCCTGCGCGGCAACCGTGTGGCTGCGGGTGGGAAACACCTTGGTGATGCAGGCAGTGGAAAGACCCGCCTCGGCGAGCCCGAAGGTGGCGCGCAATCCCGCACCGCCGGCGCCGACCACGACGACGTCATAGGTGTGGTCCGTGAAACTGTACTCGCTCATGCAGCGACTCCGAAGGCGATGCGCAGCACGGCCAGCACGCCGAAGACGGCGGCCGCAACCAGCGCGAACTTGACTGCAACCAGGACCAGCGTGCGGATATCACTCGAAGAAATGTAGTCTTCGACGACCACCTGCAGCCCAAGGACTGCGTGCCAGGCTGCGACGACGACCAGCAGCACCATCATCGCCGTACTGACCGGTGAGCCGAGCCACTGCGAGGCGTGTTCGTACGATGCGCCGCCGAGGCAGGCAAGCGAGAGGACGAACCACGAGCCCAGCAGCACCAGGGCCATGCCCGTCACGCGCTGCGAAAACCAGTGCGCCGATCCTCCCTTGGCGGACCCGAAGCCGAGTACGCGACCGAGCGGGCTCCTGAGGCTCATGTGCCACCCCCGAGCGAATGGCGCAGCGCGACCCAGCCGATCGCTGCCAGCACCACGGCCAGCACCCAAACCGCGCGGGCGCTGCGAAGTGCTGTCGCACGCTCGAAGCCAACGCCCGCGTCGAAGAACAGGTGCCGCACGCCGTTCAGCAGGTGAAAGCAGAATGCCAGCAGCGCGCCGCCAAGCGTGACCTGGCCCAGCGGAGAACCGAGGCAGTCCATGGCGCGCGCGTAGCGCTCCGGGCCACCGGCCAGGGCGGACAGCCAGTAGACCAGCACCAGGAAGCCGACGCTGAGCAGCACGCCCGTGATCCGGTGCAGGATCGACGTGGTGTTGGTGTACTGCCAACGGTACTGCATGAACGGGGACAAGGGCCGTTCGCGCTGGGCCATGCTCGCTTACCTCCTGGACCGGCCGCTAGAAATCGATGCAGCGCCCGGCTTTTTCCCAGTCCCCAAAGCGGGTTGGCTCAGGGCCGTCGCGGCCGCCGACCTCGGGAGGCGTCGCCGCCTCCGGTGTCCCGCTGGCAGGCTGGGGTGGCTGGGGTTCGGGTCGTTTTTCTTGCGGTGCAATCTTTGACACAGCCGTGAAGTCTGCCAGATCCATCATTCATTCACCATCTTGAAAACAAAGGCAAATTTGCCTTGCGGATCAGAGTCCTGACGTGCTCGGGACCGGCGGATCACGATACCGTGGCCCGGGCCACGTAGAATGCCGCCAGCACAATGAACAAGCCGCCTGATTCCATCCCCCCGACCCCACTGCCATTCCTGGGAGTGCTCAGCATCAGCGGGCCGGACGCGCTCGGATTCCTGCAGGGCCAGCTCTCCAGCGACGTGCGCCTGCTCGCGGACGGCCGGACACAGCTCGCAGCGCTGAATACGCCCCAGGGTCGGGTGGTCGCCCTGCTGCGACTTCGCCTGGTTGACGGGACCGTCCACGCCCTGCTCCCAACCGAGCTCCTCGAACCGGTCCACTCGCTGCTGCGTCGGTTCGTGCTGCGCTCGAAGGTGCAGCTGCGGATCGCGGACGAACTGCAGGTGGTCTGGACCGGGCCGGACGGCGGTGAATCGGGCCGTCGGGAGGGGACCCCTGCGTCGTCGCCTGTTCCGGACACGCCTGCGGGCACGGTCATCGCATTCCACTATGCCCGGCGCCGCTGGGTGGTCGCGATGCCAGCGGAGGCCGCAGCAGCATTGACCGATGTCGCGCCGATCGCTGCCGGCCGTCATGTGCAGGAGGAATGGCTGGCGATGGACATTGCAGATGGGCTGCCACAGGTGTTCGCTGAGACCTCGGGAGCCTTCGTGCCGCAGATGTTGAATCTCGACCTGCTCGATGCGATCAGTTTCACCAAGGGCTGCTACACCGGGCAGGAGATCGTGGCGCGAACCCAGCACCTCGGCCGCATCAAGCGCAGGCTGCTGGGCTACAGGCTGCCGCCTGGCGCGGCGCCCGCCCCGCAGGCGGGCCTGTATCGCGACGGGACGAAGGTCGCCGAGATCCTGCTGTCGTCGGCACGGGGCGACGGCGTGCGCCTGCTGGCCGTCACCAGCCTCGAGGCGCGCGGATCGCAGCTGCTTGCCGAAGACGGCCGGACGGCGGAACCGGTTGAGCTGCCCTACCCGGTCGCGGGCACCGTGAGCGGCTGAGCAGCTCAGCGGCGCGCGGCGGTGCGCAGCACCAGCACGTTACCGACCACCGCAACCGCCATCCCGACCCAGGTCAGCAACTGCCACTGGAATCCCTCGAACACGGCGGACACCGCCAGCGCGATGACCGGCACCATGACGCCAACGTAGCTGGCGCGCGCAGCACCGATGCGCCCTATCAGCGTGAGGTAACCGGCGAAGGCCAGGATCGAGCCGAACACCGCGAGATACAGCAGCGACAGCACGTACGCATGCGTCGCCTCGAACGCAAACGAGTTCCCGGCCACGAGATTCAGCAGCGCCGCGAAGCCAGCGCCGTAGAGCATTCCGAACGCCATGTTCTGCCAGATCGGGATGCCACGGTCGTGATTCCGGTGCGCGACCAGGCTGCCGAGCGAGGACAGCACTACCGACAGGACCGTGAACACGATGCCCAGCGGGGGAGCCGAAACGCCGGCCCGAGCGATTTCCGGCGCAAATACCAGCGCAATGCCGCAGATACCGAGCAGCGAACCGGTCGCCACCCGCGCGGTCATCGGCGTGCCGAAGAACAGCCGCAGCCCCAGCATTCCAAGCAGCGGACTCGCCGAGTAGCCGACGGCGACCAGGCCCGACGCGAGGTGCTGCTCGGCGAAATACACGAACACGTAGCTCGCACCGAACATCAGCAGGCCCTGCAGCACGATCCAGGCCTGGTCGCGCCGAGAGAACCGCAGCGACAGTCCCCTCGCGCGGCAGTACGCGAACAGCAGCAGCGATGCCAGCAGGAAGCGGTACGCGACGCTCGCCTCGGGCGCGACGACGCCGAGCTGGAACTTGATCGCGAGCCAGGTCGAGCCCCAGATGGCGACGCAGGCGGCGAACAGCTGCAGGTTGCCCAAGGGCGACGCCCGCGGAGCCGCTATTCGGGGCGCATGTGCGGGAAAAGCAGCACGTCGCGGATCGAGGGCTGGTTCGTGAACAGCATCACCATGCGGTCCACGCCGATGCCGAGGCCCGCGGTGGGCGGCAGGCCGTACTCGAGCGCGCGCACGTAGTCGGCGTCGTAGAACATCGCCTCCTCGTCACCAGAGCTCTTGCGCGCCACCTGCTCCCGGAAACGCGCGGCCTGGTCCTCGGGGTCATTCAGCTCGGAGAACCCGTTCGCCAGCTCACGACCGCCGACGAAGAATTCGAAGCGGTCGGTGATGAACGGGTCGTCGTCATTGCGGCGTGCGAGCGGGGAGACTTCGGCAGGATACGCGTACACGAATGTCGGCTGACGCAGTTGGTGCTCGCCCGTCCTGTCGAAGATCTCTACCTGCAGCTTGCCGGGACCGTCCGCGGCGTTCACCGGGATACCGAGTCGCCCGCAGACCTCGCGCAGGTAGTCGAGGTCCCGAATGCGCGAGCGATCGAAGCCAGCCACGTGCTCGACGACGAGGTCCTCGATCGTGACGCGACGGAACGCAGCGCCGAAGTCGAGGGTCTCTCCCTGGTATTCGAACCGCCGCGCACCCACCACCGTATCCGCCAGGCCCTGGAAAATCCGCTCCACCATGTCCATCAGGTCGTGGTAGTCGGCATAGGCCTGGTACAGCTCGAGCATCGTGAACTCGGGATTGTGCTGTGTCGACAATCCCTCGTTACGGAAATTGCGGTTCAATTCGTAGACACGCTCAAAGCCGCCGACGACCAGGCGCTTCAGGTAAAGCTCCGGCGCGATCCGCAGGTACATGTCCAGGTCGAGCGCGTTGTGGTGGGTCACGAACGGGCGGGCCACGGCGCCGCCCGGAATGACCTGCATCATCGGCGTCTCGACCTCCATGAAGTCGAGCGCTTCCAGGAAGCTGCGCAGGAACTGCACGATGCGATTGCGTGCAATGAACACCTGCCGCGCGTCGTCGTTGACGATCAGGTCGACGTAACGCTGGCGGTAGCGCTGCTCGACGTCGGAGAGTCCATGCCACTTGTCGGGCAGCGGGCGCAGTGACTTGACCAGCAGCCGCAGGCGCTCGACGCGGACCGAGAGTTCCCCGGTACGCGTCTTGAAGAGCGTGCCCTCGGCGCCGACCACGTCGCCGACGTCCCAACCCTTGAAGTCCTCGTAGGTCTCGCCCAGCGAGTCGCGCTGCAGGAAAACCTGCATCAGGCCGGTCCGGTCCTTGAGCTTGGCGAAGCTCGCCTTGCCCATCACACGCTTGAACATCATCCGGCCGGCGATCGTCACCACCGTCGGGTTGGCCTCGAACCACTCGGGCGGATGGGCGTCGTAGCCGACGTGCAGTTCCTCGGAGGTCGAGTCGCGGCGGAAGTCGTTGGGAAACGCATTGCCCTGCTCCCGCAGACGCGCGAGCTTGGCACGCCTCTCGGCAACCAGGTGATTGACCTCGACCTCAGTTCTTTCTTCAGTCATTACAGCCCCTGCTTCAGGCTAGCCTCGAGGAACGGGTCGAGGTCACCGTCGAGCACCGCGCCCGTGTTGCCGATCTCGACGCCAGTGCGGAGGTCCTTGATACGAGACTGGTCGAGTACGTAGGAACGGATCTGGTTGCCCCAGCTCACGTCCGATTTCGAGTCCTCGAGCACCTTGGCAGCGGCATTGCGCTTGTTGACCTCGAGTTCGTAGAGCTTCGCCTTCAGCATCTTCATCGCGGTGGCGCGATTCTTGTGCTGGCTGCGCTCACTCTGGCAAGCCACGACGATTCCGCTCGGCATGTGCCGGATACGGACCGCCGACTCGGTCTTGTTGACGTGCTGGCCACCTGCCCCGCTCGAACGGTATACGTCCATTTCGAGGTCGGCCGGATTGATGTCGATGGCAATGTCGTCGTCCACCTCGGGCGAAACGAACACCGATGCAAACGACGTGTGACGGCGCGCGTTCGAATCGAACGGCGACTTGCGCACCAGGCGGTGTACGCCGGTCTCGGTGCGCAGCCAGCCATAGGCGTACTCGCCCTGGATCAGCATCGAGCAGCTCTTGATGCCGGCGACTTCGCCGTCGCCCTGGTCGGTGATCTCGACCTTGAAGCCCTGCTTGTCAGCCCAGCGCAGGTACATCCGCATCAGCATCTGCGCCCAGTCCTGGGCCTCGGTGCCGCCGGCGCCCGCCTGGATGTCGAGGAAGCAGTTGTGCGGGTCCATTTCGCCCGGGAACATTCGCCGGAACTCGAGGCGCGCGATCTCGCGCTCGATGCGCGCGGCATCCTGCTCGACCGCCTTGACAGTCCCCTCGTCGGCTTCGGCTTCGGCAAGTTCGAGCAGCTCGGTGGCTTCGGCCAGCCCCTTGTTCATCTTGTCGAGCGTGCCGACGACCGCCTCGAGCGCGGTGCGTTCGCGACCGAGTTCCTGCGCGCGTTCTGGCTTGCTCCAGATCGTCGGGTCCTCGAGTTCGCGCAGCACCTCGGTCAGTCGCTCACTGCGGCCCTCGTAGTCAAAGATACCCCCTGAGCGCACCGGAGCGCTGCGCGAGGTCTTCGAGGGAGCGGCGGATCGGATTCGTTTCCATCGTGGAACCGGGTAGTGCGTGACGAACTGGAAAGTTTATCACGGCAATGGCCGCAGCCATTCCGATACCAACTGCAGTCGCCGTGAGCCAGCGTACTCGTTCAGCGAGGCGCGGTAGACGAACTCGACCTCCTGCTGCGGCCGGGGCGTCACGGCAGAAGGATCGTCGAGATACCGGAACGCGATCGCGTCGGCGAACTCGCCGGACGCGGCCTTCAGGCGCAGCTTGAGGTGCCGCTCGCCGACGGTCCGCGTGTCCACGACGCCGAAACGCCCGTCGAAGGCGGGCTCGGGAAATCCTGAGCCCCATGGCCCGCCGTCGCGCAGCGCGAGCGCCGTATCGAGGTTGAACTCTCCGGGAAGCAGCGGTCCGTCGCTGTGCAGGTCGCCGCTCAGCGTATGTGGCTCGATACGCCGCTCGACTTCATCGGCAAAGGCGCGCTGGAAGTCACCGAGCACCGACTCACGGAGCGTCATGCCGGCGGCCATCGCGTGCCCACCGAACTTCTCGAGCATGCCGGGGTTGCGTGTCGCGACAGCGTCGAGCACGTCGCGAACGTGGACGCCGGACACCGATCGGGCTGAACCCTTGACCCAGCCGGGGTCGCCCGGCGCGAAGGCGATCACCGGCCGATGCACTCGGTCCTTGATGCGCGACGCGACCAGGCCGATAACCCCCTGGTGCCAGCCGGCATCGAACAGGCACAGGCCCGCTGGCATTCGCCCCTCGAGGCCTTCAACCAGCGCATCCAACTTGGTGAGCGCCTCAGACTGCATGCGGCCTTCGAGTTCCCTGCGATCGCTGTTGAGTTGCGACAGCCGCGCAGCGAGTTCGGTTGCCTCCGAAGCGCTCGACGTGAGCAGGCACTCTATGCCGAGCGACATGTCCTCGAGACGTCCGGCTGCGTTCAGTCGTGGACCCGCCTGGAACGCAAGATCCTGTGCGAATACGCCGTCCACCGAGCGCCCGGCGACTTCGAGCAGCGCGCGCAATCCTGGTGCGCAGCGACCGGCACGAATGCGGCGCAGTCCCTGAGCGACGAGAATGCGATTATTGACGTCCAGCGGCACGACGTCGGCCACCGTGCCTAACGCAACCAGGTCGAGCAGATCAGCCGGGTTGGCGTCGGCACTCGCGGGTACCATGCCTGCCTCGCGCATCCGTCGGGTCAGGGCCGCCATCACGTAGAACGCGACACCGACCCCGGCCAGCGACTTCGAGGCGAAGCCCTCGTCCGGCAGGTTGGGATTCACGATTGCCGCCGCCTCCGGCAACGCGTGGCCCGGTAGATGATGGTCCGTGACCAGGACCGGGATGCCGGCTCGGTTCGCCTCGGCCACGCCATCCAGCGAGGAAATGCCGTTGTCCACCGTCACGATCAGCGACGGCCTGGATTGCGCCGCGACACGCACGATCTCCGGCGTCAGCCCGTAGCCGAACTTGAAGCGATCCGGCACCAGGAATCCCGGGTCGGCAAATCCGAGCCGTCGCAACTGCCGCACGACGACTGCCGTGCTCGTCGCGCCGTCGGCGTCGAAGTCGCCGATGACCAGAACACTTCCGCCGCTGCGATGGCAGCAGAGCAGCAGGTCCGCGGCGGCATCCACGCCGCCGAGCGACCCGACAGGGAGCAGTCGCTCGAGGCTGAGGTCGAGGTCCTCCGCGGCCTCCAGGCCGCGCGCGGCGTAAACGCGGCGCAGCGCCGGATGCAGGTTCGCGGCAACCGAAGGCAGCCGCTGCACGTCGGTGGAACGCCTCAGGATTCGGCGGCTCATGCCAATGCCTCGGCAAGCGGCTTCGAGCGGCGCCAGAACCTGAATCGCGCACTGCTCTCGACCACGAGAGTGCGCCCGCCCAGCAGGACATCCACACCGCGGACTGCGCCCGAACGCAGCGCGGCGAGCGCCGGCGCGAGGCAGGCCCGCTCGGCCCGTGCGAGTGCGCCGCTGATACCGTCCGCCGAAAGGCCTCCGCGTGGCGGGCACGACGCTGCGACCATGGCGTTATTGGCGTCGATGTCGCGACCTGCAGCGAACTCATCCAGTGATCGAATGTGCGCACCCTGCAGGCGCCAGATTCCAGACAGCCATGCATCGTCCGTGTACAGGGTCGGCAGGTGCACCGTATCCATCTCCTCGAATCGGCCAAATCCCCACAGCCACAGCGTGTTGATCGCAGGACTTCCTCGGGCCGCACGATCCAGGTTGACCGGATGTTCGTGAAGCAGCATCTGGATCTCGTTGACCAGCGACCGAACCCGGGCACCGTCACGTCCGGCCGGCATCAGGTCGCGAACATTGCGACCCGCTGCGAGGTCCGGCTCGACGCTGCTGCATTCGATCGGTTCCGAGCACTCCAGCGTCCAGTCAGCCGCCCGGGCCTGTGCGTGCAGCGTGAACCCGCGTCCCTCGAGGTGCCGGTTGATATCCTCGAGCAGAGCCATCGATTCCCCGGCTTGCATGTCCACATCCTCCTGGGCGAATCGCAGGTGCTCGATGGCGGTTGCGAGGTGCACAGGCCTCGCGCAGGCCCAGGTACCCACCGGCGGCTGGCCCGTACCAGCCGCCCGGGCACTCGGGCCGGCCGGGCATCGGGCCAGGATCTCGCGCCCGGCAGTGACTGGCGCCAGCAACCACTCCCGCCAGGGAACGTCCTGCGCGGAACTCACCCGCGCACGGGCGACCAGCCATTCCGCGGCAGGCGCACGTTCGGAACTCCAGCCCTCGGCCGCCGCGGCGTCCAGGGATGCCTCGAGCCACGGCAGCGCGACCCGCAAACGACCCTGGTGCAGACGACCCCGGTCGCGCTCGATCACGTTCCTACCTCCCGGACCTGGATTGCGGCGCCGGTGACCTGCCGGGCCCGCATCCAGTATGTTAACGCCATGAAGATCAGTCTCGACCAGCCTGCGACGATACACGTGGTGCGCGGTTACGGCCCCGGCTTGGTCCGGATCGGCGACCGCAGCCTCGATCGCAGCGTCATCGTGACTCCAACGACACTCGTCGAGGACTGGCGCCCGCTGGGCATTGCTGACCTTCGCGCGCAGGATCTCGAGCCGCTGCTGCGCCTGCGCCCGGAGGTGGTACTGATCGGCTCAGGGCTACGCCAGGTCTTTCCCGAGCGCGAAATGATGGCCGCCCTGTATTCGAGCGGCCTGGGTTTCGAGGTCATGGATACAGGTGCCGCCTGCCGGACCTACAACGTACTTGCCGCCGAAGGCCGGGACGTCGCAGCCGCGCTGATCATCGAGCCGGTCGGCTGAAGGGCAGACATCAGGCTGTCGGCAACACCAGGACAGCGCGGAAATCGTTGACGTTGGTCCTGGTCGGGCCCGTCACGACGCAATCGCCGAGTTCCTCGAAGAACGAGTGCGCGTCGTTGGCATCGAGAAATGCCTGTGGCGCGAGCCCGTGCCGCCCTGCACGCGCCAGCGTATCGGGTGTCCAGATGGCGCCTGCGATCGGCTCTGTGCCGTCCACGCCGTCGGTGTCGCAGGCGAGCGCATGGATGTTGCCGGCGGGCCCTAGACCGATGCCCAACGCGAGCAGGAACTCGACGTTCCGGCCGCCACGGCCCCCGCCCCGGACCGTGACCGTGGTTTCGCCGCCGGATAACAGCAGACACGGCGGGCGGGCCGGCCCCTCGCCGCGCGCCACTGCCAGCGCGAGCCCCGCCATCTCCCGACCCACCACCCTCGCCTCGCCCTGCAGGCGATCGGACAGGACGACCGGTGCCACCCCGTGATCTCGTGCCAGTGCAGCGGCGGAGTCGAGCGACTGCTGCGGCGTCGCCACCAGGTGATACTCCGATCGTTCGAGGCGCGGGTCGCCGGGCTTCACCGACTCCCACCAGCCGGCCAGCAGCGCTTTTCGAACATGGGACGGGACCGCAATGCCATGACGATCCAGCACTGCAAGCGAGTCGGCGCTGGTCGTCGGATCGGTGACGGTCGGACCCGAGGCGATGTCCATCGGATCGTCGCCCGGCACGTCCGAGATCGCCAGCGTCACGAGGCGGGCCGGGTGACAGGCGACGCCGAGCCGCCCACCCTTGATGCCCGAGAGATGCCTGCGCACGCAATTGATCTCGGCGATCGTTGCACCGCAGCGAAGCAGCATCCGGGTGATCTGCTGCTTCTCGCTCGACTCGAGACCCTGCGCGGGCAGCGACATCAGTGCCGAGCCGCCACCCGACAGCAGGCAGATGACCAGGTCGTCGGGGCCGAGCCCGGTGACACGCCGCAGCATCCCGCGCGCGGCGCTCTCGCCGGCTTCGCTCGGGACCGGGTGGGTCGCCTCGATTACTTCGATGCGCGGGCAGCGCAGGCCGTGCCCGGTGGCGGTTACCACGGCACCGGTCAATTCGTCACTCCAGTGACGATCAACCGCGAGCGCCATGGCGGCCGCGGCCTTGCCCGCGCCAACCACGACCGTGCGGCCGCACGGCGCGGACGGCAGGAAAGCCGGGACGCAGGTTTCGGGACGTGCCGCCTCGACCGCCGCGTCGAACGTGGCGCGCAGCAACCTTTCAGGCGTCATCGTGCCCGTTCGGGCCATGGTCGCCGACGCCTCAGCCCAGTCCCTGCAGCAGCGGCACGAACGTCACGGGCCCCAGTACCTCGCGCTCGAAGGTTTCGCCGCGGCGCGTGACGCGGATCAGCAGCTGCTCGCGGTCAGGCCCTACAGGCATGATCAACCGCCCGCCGTTGCCGAGCTGGCCGAGCAATGCTGGAGGTATCGCCATCGCCGCAGCCGCGACGATGATGCCGTCGTACGGAGCGTACGGCGGCCAGCCCTCGAACCCGTCGCCGTGGCGCATGAATACGTTGGCGATCCTCAAGTCGCGCAACGACCGGCGCGCGCGCACCTGCAGCGCGGCGATGCGCTCCACGCTGTAGAGCGTCGTTACCAGCGGCGCGAGCACCGCGGTCTGGTAGCCGCAACCCGTCCCGACCTCGAGCACCTTGCGCGGCGCACCGCCTTCGATCAAGGCCTCGGTCATGCGCGCGACGATGTAGGGCTGCGAAATCGTCTGCCCGTGACCGATCGGCAATGCCGTGTCCTCGTAGGCGCGGCTCGAGAGCGCCTCGTCGACGAACACGTGTCGCGGCACGGCTCGAATGCGTTCGAGCACGCCTGGGTCGGCGATTCCCTGTTCGCGCAGCCGCGCGATCAGTCGGTCGCGCGTACGGGCCGAGGTCATGCCGATGCCGGTCATGCTCGGGCCGCTCACGCCGCACCCCGGCTCACGGCGCGCGTCCCGCGAGCCACTCCCCGACCTCGGTCAGCGCCGCATGACGCGTAAGGTCGACCTGCAGCGGCGTCACCGACACGAACCCGCCGGCGATCGCATGGAAGTCCGTGCCCTCGCCTGCATCCGCGCCTTCACCGGCGGGGCCGACCCAGTACACGTGGCGGCCGCGTGGATCGGACGATCGAACCACCGGCTCCGACTTGTGGCGCTGGCCGAGCCGCGTTACCTGGAAACCGCGCAGCTTCTCGTAGGGCAGGTCTGGAACATTCACGTTCAGTATCATCGCGCTGTCGAGCGGGCTTCGCTTGAGCCGCATCACCAGTTCGCCAGCCACCCTCGCGGCAGTATCAAAATGCCGCCCTTCGCGCACGACCAGCGAAACGGCCATCGTAGGCAGGCCGAGGAATCGACCCTCCACTGCCGCAGCCACGGTGCCCGAGTAGAGCACGTCGTCGCCAAGATTGGCGCCATCATTTATGCCTGAGACCACCATGTCGTGGTCGAAGTCGAACAGCCCGGAAATTGCCAGATGCACACAATCTGTCGGCGTCCCGTTCACGTAGTACATGCGGTCCCCGAACGGAAACACTCGCACCGGCACGTCCAGCGTAAGTGAGTTGCTGGCGCCGCTGCGATTGCGGTCCGGCGCAACCACCGTCACTTCGGCCAGCGGGTGCAGCACCTCGGCCAGGCGCTGCAACCCCTCGGCACGGTAGCCGTCGTCGTTGCTGACAAGGATTCTCAAGCTGGGAAACCGCTGGGAATTCGCGGCACTATACTGGAATCGTCCCGGTCGCCGGTAGCGGCGGCCCGGCACAATGACAGGATACGAGGACGCATATGAGCGATTCGCTGCGCGACCAGTTGCTGAAAGCGGGCCTGGTCACAAAGAAGGAGGCCGCCAGGTCGGAGCGGGCGAAGCAGCCGTTCCGGGGCGGCAAGGGCCGCAATCCGCCGACAGGAACCAGCAACAAGGCTGCCGACGACGCGGCGCGCGCCGCGAAAGCGGCGCGCGACCGGGAACTGAATCGCGCACAGCAGGCGAAGATCGAGGCGCGGGCGCGACGAGCCCAATTGCGCCAGATCATCGACCAGCACCGGATACCCAGCCCCGAGACAGATGATTACTACAATTTCGTGGATGGCGGGAAAGTCCGTCGCATCGCAGTGGACGGCAGCCTGCGTGCAAGGCTGGTCGCCGGCACCGTGGTCATCGCACGCTGCGATGGCCGCTACGACATGATCCCGGCGGAGGCAGCGACACTGGTCCGCGAGCGTGATGCCGACGCGGTGATTACCCTGGACCAGCCCGATGCGGCATCGACGTCCGAAGACGATCCATACCGCGACTTCAAGGTACCCGACGACCTCACCTGGTGATCTAGCACCGGCGCTGCAGAAAACCGCAAGCCGGCGACTTCACGCCGCGATGTCCTCGCCTGCGTGCTGCCACGCCCCCTGCAGGATCTCGTGCAGCACCGACGTTGCAAAGGTTCCACGCGGCAGTTCGAATGACAAGTACAGGGAGTCGTGATCGAATCGCCACTCGAACGATCGCACCGGCAGGCGCAGGCTGCGACGCTCCTGATCCATGCCCTCGGCCTCGAGCAGTGCGCGCAGGTCCGCCTCCCCCGCCACCGCGGATTCCTCCACGGCCAGCGCCTCCGCACCGACCTCGAGCGGGCCGCGCCCCCACAGCGGACCGCTGGGGTGCAGGTCCATCGCGCTGCAGCGCTCGACCAGCGCCGCGTCGACCTCGTCGGCGCGAAAAAAGCTACGCCTGCCGTCCAGGATGACGGCCTCGCCGGGCAGCAGACGGTTCCAGTCGCCGCGTCGCACGCGCTCCGCCAGCACCAGGTTGAACAGTTCACTGCGTGCCGTGGACAATGCGAAACCGCGTCCCGTCCTGCCTCGCGGCGCATCGCCCCCGGCGGCCCAGTCGCGCGCGCTCGCAAGGTTCGACTGACCTCGACCGTAGCGCTGCGGCCCGAAATAGTTCGGCACGCCTGTGGACCCGACCAACTGGAGTCGCGCCTCGATCGCCGCGCGATCGCCCGACACATCCCGGACCCGGATGACGAAGCGATTCGCGCGGTGCGATCCCGGCCGGAGCTTTCTGCCGTGACGCTGCGCCGCCAGCACCCTGTATCCCTCGCCCGCGAATGCCAGGCACGCGTCCACCGGCGCCGCGACCGACCAGGGCAACGAAAACGACTGACGCGCGACGGCGCGCCGGTCCTTCTGCCCGCTCATGCCGACGTCGCGCGACGCAACGCCCGCCGCACGTGCAAGCTCGGCTGCCACCCAGCCGGTGTTCGCGTCGCGCTTCTCAACCAACAGCAACACGTGGTTGCCGCTGCCATCGGCATCGAAGCCCAGCACCTCCTCGACGCAGAAATCCTCGGGCTCGACCCGGAATCTTCCGACAAGCGGCGGCGTGCCGTGCGCGAGGGGAAGCTCCACGGGTTCAGCGGCCGTGCTTCGGCGCGTCGGCGTACGCGAGCAGCACGATCACCTGCGCTGCGAGTCCCTCGGACCGGCCGAGGGCCCCGAGCCCTTCATGCGTCGTGGCCTTGACGTTGATTCGCTCCTCCGCGCAGCCGAGGTCGCTCGCGATCCGCACACGCATCTGCTGGCGATGCTCGCCCAGCCGTGGGGCCTCGGCAATGACCGTGGCGTCCACGTTTACCAGTCGCCATTCATGCTCGGCAAGCAGCGTCGCACAGTGACGCAGGAAATGCCGACTGTCAGTATCTCGCCAGCGCGGGTCGGTATCCGGGAAGTGCTGCCCGATGTCGCCGAGTCCCATGGCACCGAGCAGCGCGTCGCACAGCGCATGAAGCAGCACGTCGCCGTCCGAGTGCGCCACGACCCCCCGCTCGTACGGAATACGGACACCACCCAGCACTACGTGGTTGCCGGGCCCGAACGCGTGCACGTCATAGCCGATCCCAACTCTCATGAGCGCCTCCATGCCCGCAGGATCGCCTCGGCGAGTACGCTATCGGCGGGCGTCGTCAGCTTGATGTTGTCGCCCCGGCCAGGCACCAGTCGCGGCCTGAGGCCCAGCGCCTCGATGGCCGACGCCTCGTCGGTCACGGAGCGCTCGCGTTCCGCACACAGCGCGAGCGCGCGTCGCAGAAGACCGTAGCGGAACATCTGCGGCGTAAGTGCCCGCCACAGGCCGGTACGGTCGGCAGTGCGCACGCTGCGACCGCGACCGTCGTCAACCTTCAGCGTGTCCGGGACCGGCACCGCCAGCAATCCGCCAACCGGGTCGCCGCTGGTCGCCGCAACCAGCGCATCAAGGTCCTCGCGACGCAGGCACGGCCGTGCCGCATCGTGGACCATCACCCAGTCGCCATCGCGCGCACGCGAGGCAAGCGCGAGCAGCGCATTCGACACCGAGGCTTCGCGACAATCGCCGCCGACACAGGTGCTGACGCGTGGATTGCGCGATTCTGCCAGGCGTTTCCAGCGCCGGTCTCGCGGTGCAAGCGCCACGACCACGCCATCGACGGCTGGCGACGCGAGCAGCGCGGCCAGCGACCAGGACAGCGCCGGCCGGCCGAGTAGAGGTATGTATTGCTTCGGCGTAGAGCCGCCGAACCGCTCGCCGCGCCCGGCCGCCACGACGACGGCCCAGCGCCGCGCCCGGCCGCTCATTGCTGCTCGGCCTGCGCTGTACGCCGCTGCTCGACCGGTGGTTGGCTGGCAACCGGGGTCGGTGGGACGACCTGGAAGAAGGTCTCGTTCGAGCCGATCATGCCGAGGTCGGTCCTCGCCCGCTCCTCGATCGCCGCGCGGCCTTCCTTCAGGTCACGAACCTCGGCAGCAAGCGTGCGATTGCGCTCCTCGAGCCGCGCGTTCTCCTCGACCTGGGCGGCGATCGCCTTCTCGGTGCGCCACAGGTCGCGCATCCCGGTGGGAGAGACCCAAAGCCGGTATTGCAGCGCGAGCACGGCTGCAAGCAGGAGGCCGGCAACGATGCGGATGATCATGGGCGCGGGAGATTACCAGAAACCATTGCGTGGAGTTTGCACTGTAATCACTCGCCGGCGGCCGGCAGCGGTACCGGGAATGCACCCGGGCCTGCGTAGCTCGCCTCACCGCCGAGCTCGGCTTCGATGCGCAGCAACTGATTGTACTTGGCGATCCGGTCCGAACGGCACAGCGACCCTGTCTTGATCTGGGTCGCGCTCGTTGCAACGGCGATGTCCGCGATCGTGTTGTCCTCGGTTTCGCCGGAGCGATGCGAGATAACCGACGTGTAGCCAGCAGTCGTGGCCATGTCGATTGCCGCCAGCGTCTCCGTGAGCGTGCCGATCTGGTTCGGCTTGATCAGGATGGAATTGGCGATACCGCGAGCGATGCCCTCACGAAGGATCTTCGTGTTGGTGACGAACAGGTCGTCGCCAACGATCTGCACCTTGCGACCGAGCCGCTGCGTCAGGATGGACCAGCCGTCCCAGTCCTGTTCGGCCATGCCGTCTTCGATCGTAATGATCGGGAAGCGGTCGACGAGACCAGCAAGATAGTCGACGAACTGCGCCGACGTGAACTTGCGACCCTCGGACGCCAGATCGTAGACGCCGTCGCGATAGAACTCCGACGCGGCCGCGTCCAGACCAAGGAACACGTCGCGCCCCGCCGAGTAACCGGCGCGCCCCACCGCCTCGAGGATGGTCTCGAGCGCCGCCTCGTTCGAGGGCAGGTTGGGCGCGAAGCCGCCCTCGTCGCCGACCGCGGTCGCCAGGCCACGCTCGTGCAGCACTTTCTTCAGCGTGTGGAAGATCTCCGCGCCGCAGCGCAGCGCCTCGCTGAAATTCGGCGCGCCCACCGGCAGCACCATGAATTCCTGGATGTCCACGCTGTTGTCCGCGTGCGCGCCTCCGTTGATGATATTCATCATCGGCACCGGCATGACCTTCGGTCCCGGCCCGCCGATAAGCCTGTACAGGCCCTGCCCCGACGCCCGTGCCACCGCGTGCGCCGCGGCAAGCGACACCGCCAGGATCGCGTTCGCGCCCAGGCGCGACTTTGTCTCGGTTCCGTCCAGTTCGATCATGCGCGCGTCGAGCCCCGCCTGGTCGCGTGCGTCGCGGCCGAGCAGCGCTGTGCGGATCTCGCCATTCGCGTTCCCGACCGCCCTGAGCACGCCCTTGCCGAAGTAGCGCTTCTTGTCGCCGTCGCGGAGTTCCACGGCCTCCCGGGTGCCGGTCGATGCTCCCGACGGCACGGCCGCACGGCCGACCGCGCCACCCTCGAGGGCCACGTCAGCCTCGACCGTGGGATTGCCGCGCGAATCGACGATCTCGCGGGCCCGGATTTCGATGATCTTTGTCATAGGCTCGATTCCTCGTACGGCCGCGATTTCACAGCGGCATCAATTTCCTTCAGCATCGTGAGCAGCGAGCGCATCCGGTCGAGCGGCCACGCGTTCGGACCGTCCGAAAGCGCCTTCGCTGGCTCCGGATGGGTTTCCATGAAGAGTCCCGAAACGCCGGCCGCGACCGCGGCGCGAGCCAGCACGGGCACGAATTCGCGCTGTCCGCCAGAGGCGCTGCCCTGCCCACCGGGCAACTGCACGGAATGCGTGGCGTCGAAAACGACCGGCGCACCGGTCGCACGCATCACCGCCAGGCCGCGCATGTCCGAGACCAGGTTGTTGTAGCCGAAGCTGAAGCCGCGCTCGCAGACCATGATCTGCTCGTTGCCGGTCGAGCGGGCCTTGTCCACCACGTTGGACATTTCCCAGGGCGAGAGAAACTGCCCCTTCTTGATGTTTACGGGCCTGCCAGCAGAGGCAACGCCGAGAATGAAGTTGGTCTGGCGGCACAGGAACGCCGGTGTCTGCAGCACGTCCACCACCGAGGCCACCTCGGCCAGCGGGGTGTCTTCATGCACGTCGGTCAGCACTGGCAGGCCGAATTCGTGCTTCACTTTCGCCAGTATCGCAAGGCCCGCGTCGAGCCCGGGACCGCGATAGCTCGACCCGGACGAGCGGTTCGCCTTGTCGAACGATGCCTTGAACACGTAGGGGATCTCGAGTTCGCGCGCCATCTCGCGCATGCGGCCGGCAACCTCGAACACCAGCGCCTCGCTCTCGATCACGCAAGGGCCGGCGATCAGGAAGAACGGCCGGTCCGGGCCGACCTCGTACCCGCAGAGCTTCATGCGCCTGCCGCGGCCGGAAGCTGGGCCGCCCGGTAGTCCCGCGCGGCGCGAATGAAGCCGGTGAACAGCGGATGACCGTCGCGCGGGGTGGAGCGGAACTCCGGGTGGTACTGGCTGGCGATGAAGAACGGGTGCTGCGGAAGCTCGACGATCTCGACCAGCCCGTCGCACGAGAATCCCGAGAATCGCATCCCTGCGTTCATCATTCGCTGAAGGTAGTTGTTGTTGAATTCGTAGCGGTGCCGATGGCGCTCGCGGATCGTGTCGGCACCATACACGGCGTGCGCGAGCGATCCATGCGAAACGCGCACCTCCTGCGCACCGAGACGCATCGTTCCACCGAGGTTCGACTGCTCGCTGCGCGCCTCGACCGTGCCTTTCTGGTCCTGCCATTCGGTGATCAGCGCGATCACCGGGTGCGGCGACTCACGGTTGAACTCGGTGCTGTGCGCGCCTTCGAGGCCGGCCACGTGGCGCGCGTACTCTATGATCGCGAGCTGCATGCCCAGGCAGATGCCGAGATACGGCACCCGCTGCTCGCGCGCGTAGCGCACCGCCTGGATCTTGCCCTCGACCCCGCGCTCCCCGAATCCGCCAGGCACCAGCACGGCATCCATGTCCGCCAGGCAGGCGGTGCCGCGCGTCTCGATGTCGGTCGCCTCGACGAAATGGAGCTTGACGCGCGTGCGCGTACGCAGGCCCGCGTGCATCAGCGCCTCGCAGAGCGAGAGGTAGGCGTCCTTCAGGTTCACGTACTTGCCGACCATGGCCACGTTCACGGTCATGTCCGGGTTGCCCTTCGCGGCCACCACCTGCTGCCATTCCTTCAGGTCGGCCGGGGGCGCCTCGATGCGCAGCTTCTCGCAGACGATCGCGTCGAGCGACTGCTCGTGCAGCAGCAAGGGAATCTTGTAGATGTCGTCGGCGTCCACGGCGGAGAAAACCGCCCGGTCCTCGACATTGGTGAAGAGCGCGATCTTCCGCCGTTGCTCGTTGGGCAGCGGGTCCTGGCATCGGCACAGCAGCACGTCCGGCTGGATGCCGATCGAACGCAGTTCCTTCACCGAGTGCTGCGTTGGCTTGGTCTTGATCTCGCCCGATGTGGCGATGTAAGGGATCAGCGTCAGGTGCATGTACAGCACGTTGTCGTGCCCCATCTCCACGCCCAGCTGGCGGATCGCCTCGAGGAAAGGCAACGACTCGATGTCGCCGACCGTGCCGCCGATCTCGACCATGCACAGGTCCGCGTCGCCCGCACCCATGCGGATGCAGTGCTTGATCTCGTCGGTGATGTGCGGGATTACCTGCACGGTCGCGCCCAGGTAATCGCCGCGGCGCTCCTTGGCGATGACGCGTTCATAGATGCGTCCGGTCGTGAAGTTGCTGTTGCGGCCGGTCGTAGTGCGCACGAAGCGCTCGTAATGGCCGAGGTCGAGGTCCGTCTCGGTGCCGTCGTCGGTGACGAACACCTCGCCGTGCTGGAACGGGCTCATCGTGCCCGGATCGACATTGATGTACGGGTCGAGCTTGACCATCGCGACCTTGAGGCCCCTTGCCTCGAGGATCGCGCCTAGCGAGGCGGCCGCAATGCCCTTGCCCAGCGAGGAAACCACACCGCCGGTCACGCAGACGAATTTTGTCATAGGGATCACCGTCGCAGAAGAAGCACGACGGGAGAGCAGTCTATCGGAATGCCCCTCTCCCGGCCACCGAAAGAGGCCGACCGACGCCGATCAGTCGCCGCAGCGCGAGTCGAGCGCGTCGAGCTTGACTTCCGCCACCTCAGTCGCGGTGATTTCCGGGCGACCATGCCACGCGATGGTCCACGAAGGCTCGCCAGGCCGGGCAGCGTAGCCCGCGGCGCAAGCGATGTCGCCAACCGCCACGATCTCGCCACCAGCGCGGAGAATCGGCACCTGTGCGCGGCGCCACGGCAGCACGCCGCGCTCCTGCAGCCATTTGCGCAGCGGCCGGCCATGCGGCGTTCCGGCCGGAACGAATCGTTCGCCAGTCGCGCGTGCAGTGACCTCGAGCGACGCCGGGAGCCTGGCCCGGTCCAGTCCCCTGCCCGTGCTCGGTACCAGTTCCAGCGTCCCGAGGTCACCGAGGTCGAACATCGAGCCCTGCAGCCATTCGCCCACCGACAGCCGCGAGGCACACGACCCTTCGGTCTCGGCGTACAGGCGATTGCGATAGCGATACAGCCGTGCGCCCGGCCAGTTTGTGCAGGGCACACGGTCGGCCGCCGCCACCGCCATGTCGCGCATCGCTGCAGCCAGCGTGGCCACCGCCGGCACCGGCAGGCCCTGGGCACGCAACCAGGCACGCAGCACCCATCGCTGGCGAGCCGCCGGGAGGAGTTCCAGCCGCTCGAGCGACAGCGCGCGGCCGTCCGCCGCGAGCGCCAGGTCGGCGCGCGCGATCCCGGTCTCCATCTCCAGCATCTCTGAGGCGTGCGCAGCGACTCGCCCCACGGTTCGCGCAGCCGCGGGCCAGCGCCGGCGGACCGCAGGCAGCACCTCGAGTCGCAGGTAGTTCCGGTCGAAACGCGGGTCAAGGTTCGACGGATCGCTGAGCCAATGGAGTCCTGCATCGACGGCCCAGTCGCGCAGGTCATCGCGGGTAAATCCGAGCAGCGGCCGCGCGTGCCAACCGTCGGCGAAACGTCCGACCGCCTGCATGCCCGCCACCGCGCGCACTCCGCCGCCACGCAACCACTGCAGCAGGATGGACTCGAGCTGGTCGTCCGCGTGATGCGCGGTCAGCAGCACCTCTCCCGGCATCAGCCGCTCCGCCAGCGCGGCATATCGCGCAAGCCTCGCCGCCGCCTCCGGGCTCTCGCCATGCCGGGGTCGCGCATCCACACTCACCTGCTCGAACGGTACGGCGAGCGCGGCTGCCTGCGCTGCACAATGCGCCGCCCAACGCGCCGAGTCCGCGTGCAGCCCGTGATCGACGTGAATTGCACGAATCGGAGTCGGGCCGATCGCCGCGCGGTCGGCAACGAGGGCGGTCATCAGTACGATCGAATCGAGGCCGCCGCTCAGTGCAACCGCCAGGCCGGACACCGGCGAGCCGATGCTCGCGACGCACTCCTCGAGCGCGGCCGACAGTCCCCCGGGCGAAAAGGCCACCGCTTCAGGCCGCTGTGAACACGCCCTGCGCTCGCAGCCGCGCGTACCTGCGCTCCACGAGTTCGTCTTCCGGCCAGGCGGATACCTCGCCCAGGTGCCTCACCAGGGCCTCCTTCAGCGATTCCGCCATGGCCTGCGGATCCCGGTGAGCCCCGCCGTGCGGTTCCTTCAGCACCTCGTCCACCAGGCCGAGCCGCATCAGGCGTTCGGCCGTGATTCCCATGGCTTCCGCCGCGAGTTCCTTCTTGTCGGCGCTCTTCCACAGGATGGATGCGCAACCTTCCGGGGAAATGACCGAATACACGCTGTACTGGAGCATGATCAGGCGGTCGCAAACGCCGATGGCGAGGGCCCCGCCCGAGCCACCCTCGCCGATCACCGCCGTGATCACCGGGACTCGCAGCCGAGCCATCTCGAACAGGTTGCGCGCGATGGCTTCGCTCTGGTTGCGCTCCTCCGACCCCACGCCCGGGTAGGCGCCCGGCGTATCGACCAGCGTGACCAGCGGCAGCCTGAAGCGCTCGGCCATTTTCATCAGTCGAAGCGCCTTGCGGTAGCCCTCCGGTTTCGGCATCCCATAGTTACGACGCACGCGTTCCTTGGTGTCGCGGCCCTTCTGGTGGCCGATCAACATGACCGGGCGACCCGCCAGCCGGGCCAGCCCGCCGACGATCGCCTGGTCGTCGGCGTACATGCGGTCTCCGTGCAGTTCGTGGAAATCCTCGAAGATCGCGGCCGCGTAGTCGAGCGTGTACAGGCGCTGCGGGTGACGCGCGAGCTGCGCGACCTGCCAGGGCGACAGGTTGGCGAAGATACTGGTCGTGAGCGCGCGGCTCTTGGCGCTGAGCCGGGCGATCTCCTCGCCGACGTTGACCTCCGCATCGGAGGACACGAAGCGCAGTTCATCGATCTTCGCCTCGAGTTCGGCGATGGGCTGCTCGAAATCCAGGAAACTGAGTGCCATGGGGGCAGAGGATGCCTCGGAAGGCCCCGCGAAGGAAAGGGCTCCGCGAAACTGCCCTACCCGCTGGTCCGGGGCGCGTACACGATTTCGACACCGTCACGGCCGACGATCTGCCCGAGCCGCTCGACCAGTTCCCGGGACGGCCGCACGGTCCACTCCTCGCTGAAGTTCACCAGCGCCGCAGCGTCACTCCGCGCATAACGGATCGACACCGAGCAGCGCCCGCCGCGGCTCGGTTGCAGCGCCCGCTCGATCTCGGTCACCAGCCGGCGGCCGTCCGCGGCTCGCTCGCCACGTGGCCAGCGCAGTACGACACGACGGGCGTACTGGTCCCGGGCCTGGTCCACGTCCAGTATCCGCTTCGCGGCAACGCGCCAGTCCTCGATGAAATCGTCCCAGCGGAGGTTGCCGTCCACGACGAGGATCGCGTCCCTGGCGACCAGTGCACGGTACTGCTGGTAGACGTCCTCGAACATCGTCACCTCGATCCGGCCGCTTCGGTCGTCGAGCACGAAGCTGGTCCGCCCGCCGCGCTTGCGGATCTCGAGCACCAGGCCCGCCACCGTCACGGTACGCCCCGGCCCGCGCCATCCGCCTTCGCTCGACCCGACCGGGCGCGCACCGCCGACGTCGGCGATACGCCCGCTGATGACCGGTTTCAATTCGCGCTCGTACTCGGTGATCGGATGGCCCGTCAGGTACAGGCCCAGCGTTTCGCGCTCGCCGGCCAGCCTCACGGCCTCGCTCCAGTCGGGAAGCTTCTCACGCGCCCCGTCGGAGTCGCGGAGTATCGGCTGCGCGGGCTCGGCCAGGCCGAACAGGTCGTCCTGCCCCGCCTCCTCGGCCCGCGCCGTCTGGTCCGCCGCCTTCATCGCGTCGGGCAACTGGTGCATCAGCGTCGCGCGGTTCTCGCCCAGCCTGTCGAGCGCGCCCGCGCGCACCAGCGCCTCGAGCACGCGGCGGTTGACACGATTCAGGTCCAGGCGGCGACACAGGTCGAGCAGGTCGCTGAAACGGCCGCCGGCAGCCCGTTCCGCGAGCATGTTCTCGACCGCCGCCTGCCCGACGCCCTTGATCGCACCAAGGCCGTAGCGGATCGCCTTCGGGCCGGAGACCGTGAACATGTACTGTGACTCGTTGACGTCCGGCGGCTCGACCGCGAGCGCCATGCGGTTGCACTCGTCGATGATGGTGACGACCTTGTCGGTCTTGTCCATGTCGGACGACAGGACGGCGGCCATGAACGCCGCCGGGTAATGCGTCTTCAGCCACGCTGTCTGGTAGGAGAGCACGGCGTAGGCCGCGGAGTGCGACTTGTTGAAACCGTAGCCCGCGAACTTCTCCATGAGGTCGAAGATGTGCGCGGCATTGCCCTCGGCCACGCCGCGGGCGACGGCGCCGTCGACGAAGATCGAGCGCTGCTTGGCCATCTCCTCGGGCTTCTTCTTGCCCATTGCACGGCGCAGCAGGTCGGCGCCGCCGAGCGTATAGCCAGCGAGCACCTGCGGGATCTGCATGACCTGTTCCTGGTACAGGATCACGCCGTAGGTCGGCGCGAGCACCGGTTTCAGGTCCGGGTGGAGGTAGTCCACTGCGCCGCCCACGCGGCCGTGCTTGCGATTGATGAAGTCCTCGACCATGCCGGACTGCAGCGGACCCGGACGGAACAGCGCGACCAGCGCCACGATGTCGTCGAAACAGTCGGGCTGCAGGCGCCGGATAAGGTCCTTCATGCCGCGCGATTCGAGCTGGAACACCGCGGTGGTCTCGCAGCGCTTGAGCAGCGCGTACGTCTCCGGGTCTTCCATCGGCAGCGTGGTCATGTCGAGCGCGGGTTCACCGGCCTCAGCGCGCGCTGCGTTGATCGTCCGCACGGCCCAGTCGATGATCGTGAGCGTGCGCAGCCCGAGGAAGTCGAATTTCACCAGGCCAGCGGCCTCGACGTCGTCCTTGTCGAACTGCGTGACCACCGTCGTACCGCCGTCTTCGCGGTAAAGCGGCGCGAAGTCGGTGAGCACCGACGGCGCGATGACGACTCCGCCGGCATGGGTTCCGGCGTTACGCACCAGGCCTTCGAGCGAGCGCGCCAGGTCGATCAGCTCGCGCACGTCGTCCTCCGCCTTGTAGCGCTTGCGGAGTTCCTCTTCCTTCTCGAGTGCATCGTCCAGCGTTATGCCGAGCTCGAACGGGATCAGCTTCGCGATGCCGTCGGCGAGGCCGTAGCTCATCCCCAGCACGCGCGCTACGTCGCGCACCACGGCCTTCGCGGCCATGGTGCCGTAGGTGATGATCTGCGAGACGCGGTCGCGGCCATAGCGGTCGGCGACGTACTCGATGACCCGGTCGCGGCCCTCCATGCAGAAGTCCACGTCGAAGTCCGGCATGGACACGCGCTCCGGATTCAGGAAGCGCTCAAACAGCAGGTCGTGGCGCAGCGGGTCGAGGTCGGTGATCCCCAGAACCCAGGCCACCAGCGAGCCGGCGCCGGAACCGCGACCCGGGCCGACCGGTACGCCGTTGTTGCGTGCCCAGCGGATGAAGTCGGCGACGATCAGGAAGTAACCGGCAAACCCCATCTGGCAGATCACGCCGAGCTCGGTCGCGAGTCGCGAGTCGTAGTCCTCGCGGCCGATCGCGGCGCTCTTGTACGTGGGCTGCGTGGTTGCCGGCGCGGCCAGCCGCGCCTCGAGTCCCTTGCGCGACTCTTCGCGCAGGAATTCCTCCGTACTCTGCCCGGACGGTACCGGGTACGCAGGCAGCGATGCCTTGCCGAGCCGCATCTCCAGGTTCAGTCGCCTGGCAATCTCCACCGAGTTCTCGATCGCCTCGGGGATGTCGGAGAAGAGCTTCTCCATCTCCTCGGGCGAGCGCAGGTACTGCTCCTCGCTGTAGCGTCGCAGACGCGAGGGATCGGCGAGCAGCGTGCCGTCCTGGATGCAGACACGCGCCTCGTGTGACTCGAAATCGTCGCGCGCCAGGAACCTCACGTCGTTGGTCGCGACCACCGGCACGCCCTGCGCCACCGCCAGCGACAGGCACCCGGCAATGCATTCTTCCTCGCCCGCGCGTCCGGTCCGCTGCAGTTCCAGGTAGTAGCGGTCACCGAACAGCGCCAGCCAGGCCTGGAGCGCCGCATGCGCATCCGCCTCGCGGCCGGCGAGCAGTGCCCGGCCGATCTCGCCGTCACGGCCACCCGACAATGCGATCAGACCCGCCGTAGTGTCGGCGTCGAGCCAGGATCGGTGCAGCGTCGGCCCGTGCCGACCCTGGCCTTCGAGGTAAGATCGCGTCACGAGTCGCGTCAGGTTGCGGTAGCCGCGATCGTCCTGGCAGAGCAGCACAAGTCGGCTCGGTTCCGCGCGCTCGCCTTCCTCGTGCAACAGCGCGTCCACGCCTACCAGCGGCTTCAGGCCACGGGCCTGCGCCGCGGTGTAGAACTTCACCAGCGCAAACAGGTTTCCCTGGTCCGTGACCGCCACCGCAGGCATGCCCAGCCGCGCACAGGCGTCCACCAGGCCCTCACGCAGCAGCTTGCCGTCCTTGTATTCGCTCTTGACGCGCACGATGCCGTCCACGAGCGAATACTCGGTGTGCACGCGCAGGTGGACGAAACGTGCCATGTCGGGTCGCGTCAGCAAGGATCGCAGGATTGTACCGGGCCGAAGCTGCGACGGTGCACCGCCGAAGGCCCGAGCCGCCGCAGAGCCGCGATGTGCGCCGCGGTCGGATAGCCCTTGTGCACCGCAAAGCCATAGCCCGGGTATTCGCCGTCGAGTCCGCGCATGAACTCGTCTCGCGCGACCTTGGCGATGATCGAAGCGGCGCTGATGCTGGCGACCTTCGCATCACCTTTCACCACCGCCTCGCCGGTGCACTCGAAGCCGAGCCCGCGCAGGTCGGGACAGCGATTGCCGTCCACGACGACGTGGGACGGCGGCAGGTGCAGCGCAAGCAGCGCGCGCCGCATGGCCAGCATCGTGGCCTGGAGGATGTTGAGCGCATCGATTTCCGATGCGTCTGCCCAGCCCAGCCCCCAGGACAGGCTCTGGGCGCGGATCAGCGGCGCGAGCGCCTCGCGGCGGGCGGGCAACAAGGCCTTGGAGTCCGCCAGCCCGTCGATCGGGCGGGACGGATCGAGAATCACGGCGGCCGCGACCACCGGGCCTGCAAGCGGGCCGCGCCCCGCCTCATCCACTCCCGCGCTCAACCCGGGCCTGCGCCAGTCAAATCCGGCCTGCTCCGGGTGCTGGCGGCCGTTCATGTCGGCGTACGTCGACCCGCGACGAGGTCCAGGATCGCATCGGCGGCGCGGGCGCTGGCCTCGCGGCGCAGCGCGACGTGTATGTCGCTGAATGCGTCGGTAAGTTCCTGCAGGTCAGGCCGTTCGAGCTGCTGCAGCACCGCAGGACCCAGCACCTCCGGCCGAACCTGCGCCTGGTAGAACTCCGGCACCAGGGCCCTCCCCCCGAGCAGGTTCGGCTGCGAGAAATACTGGGTCTTCACGAGCTTGAGCCCGCGCAGGATCCAGTTGGTCAGGGGCGCGACCCGGTAGGCGACCACCATCGGTCGCTTGACCAGCGTCGCCTCCAGCGTTGCGGTACCCGAGGCAAGCAGTACTGCATCGCTCGCGGCCAGGCATTCCTGCGCACGGCCGTCGACGACGCTGACCTCGACGTCGGGCGCGTGCATGGCAAGGCTGTCTGTGAACGACTGTCGCGCGGCGTGGCCGGCCATCGCGGCCACGAACCGGATGTCGGGCCGACGCGATGCGAGCCAGGCGATGGTCGCGGCGAATGGCGGGCCGAGGCGTCCGACTTCCGCTCGGCGGCTGCCAGGCAGGACCGCGACGACTGAACCGCCTTCGCCGATTCCAAGTGCGGCGCGCGCGGCAGGGCGGTCGCTTTGCAGCGGAATGCGATCGGCGAGCGGGTGGCCGACGAACTCCGCGCGCACACCGTGGACCCGGTAGAAATCTGCCTCGAACGGCAGCAGGCAGAGCACCAGGTCCACTGCGTTCCCGATGGTGCGAACCCTGCCCTGTCGCCAGGCCCACACCTGCGGACTCACATACTGGACAGTCGGCACGCCCCGGGACTTGAGCATCTTCGCAATCCGCAGGTTGAACTCGGGCGAATCGATACCGACATACGCATCCGGCGCCGCCGCAAGCAGGCGGTCGATGAGTGCGCGCCGCAGCCGCAGCAGGCGCGGCAGGTGGCGCACGATTTCCGCGAGACCCATGACCGCGAGTTCGTCGGACTGGTGCCAGGCCTCGCAACCCGCGGCCACCATGCGTGGCCCTGCGATGCCGTAGAACCGCGAGCCCGGCGCGCGGACGGCAAGGGCCTCGACCAGCGGGCCGCCGAGGTTGTCGCCCGACGCCTCGCCGGCGACGAGTCCGAACGATCCCGCCTGTACGGCCGCATTCACGAGCCGGCAACCCCGATCAGCGGACGATGCCGCGCGTGGCCCGCGGCAGGAACTCCGCGAGCGCGCGTAACTCCGGCTGTTCCTCGGCCAGTGCGGTGAGGCGCTCCGAAGCTTCGCTGAGCTTCAGTCCGGATCGATACAGCAAACGGAATGCCGCGCGGATATTACGCACCTGCTCGGGCCCGAAACCACGCCGCTTGATTCCCTCTGCATTGACGCTGTGCGCGGCCGCCGGTTGCCCGACTGCCATCACGTAGGGCGGCACGTCGAGCGTCACTGCGGCGTTGTTCGCGATGAAGGCGTGCGCGCCGACCTGTACGAACTGGTGGACGCCGGAGAAGCCTCCGAGGATGACCCAGTCCGCCAGGTGAACGTGGCCCGCAAGCGATGCGTGGTTCGCGAGCACGCAGTGGCTGCCGACGATGCAGTCGTGCGCGACATGCGTGCATGACATGAACAGGTTGTCGCTGCCGATCCGCGTGATGCCCTCGTCCTGCACCGTCCCGCGGTGGATAGTCACGCACTCGCGGATCGTGTTGCGGTCGCCGATCTCGAGCCGGGTCGGCTCGCCGCGATACTTCATGTCCTGCGGGTCGGCGCCGACCGAGGCGAACTGGAAGATGTGGTTCCCCTCGCCGATTCGTGTCGGCCCCTCGATGACGACATGCGGCCCGACGATCGTGCCGCGCCCGATGCTGACGCCCGGGCCTATCACGGTGTAGGCGCCGACCACGACGTCCGGCGCGAGTTCCGCGTCCGGCGCAATCACGGCGGTCGGGTGGATCGACGTTGACATTCGCTGCATTTCGGTCGCTGACACTGGCGCTCAGCCCGAGTGGACCAGCATATCGGCACGGGCGACCTCGACGCCGTCCACCGTGGCCGAGGTGGAGTATTTCCAGATCATTCGGATCTTGCGTTCGAGGACCGCGGTCAGCTTCACCTGGTCACCAGGGACGACGGGGCGCCGGAATCGCGCCTTGTCGATGCCCGCGAAATAGAAATGGATGGACTCGTCCGGGTAGACGTTGGCGGTGAAGAACGTGAGGATGCCTGCGGCCTGCGCCATCGCCTCGAGGATCAGTACGCCGGGCATCACCGGGCGCCCGGGGAAGTGTCCGACGAAGAATTCCTCGTTCATCGTGACGTTCTTCAGCGCGACGATCCTCTCTCCGGACACGCACTCCAGGACCCTGTCCACCATCAGGAACGGATAACGGTGCGGCAGGCGCCGCATCACCTCTGCTATGTCGAATCCGCTGGACTCAGTCATTTTCGTCGCCCTCCCTGCTCGAGTCACTGCCACCCTCCAGGCGGCGAACCCGGCGCGCGAGCTCCTCGAGCCTGTTGAACCGCAAGGCATTGCGGTGAAAGTGCTTCGCCTCGTCGGCCCACAACGAACTGGAATACACGCCGGGCTTGCTGATCGACTTGAAAACCGTCGTGCGGCCGCTGAGCCCCACATCGTCGCAGATATCGAGGTGGCCCGCGATTCCGACCATTCCGCCGAGCATGCAGCGCTTCCCGATGGTGGTGCTGCCGGAGATGCCGACACAGGCCGCGATCACGGTGTGCGCGCCGATGCGGACGTTGTGCGCGACCTGCACCAGGTTGTCGATCTTGACGCCGTCCTCGATCACCGTGCTGCCAATCGCGGCGCGGTCGATGGTGGAATTGCTGCCGACCTCGACGTCGTTGCCGACCACCACATTGCCGACCTGAGGGATCTTGACGTACCCCCCGACGTCGGGCGCGTGACCGAACCCATCCGCGCCGATCACGCAGCCCGGCTGCAGGATGCAGCGCGCCCCGATGCGGACGCCCCCGCACAGCGTGACCCGCCCAACGAGCTGCGTGTCATCGCCAATCTCTACGTCCTGGAGCACGATCGACCCCGGGCCGATGCTCACTCGCCTGCCCACGCGGGCACCGCGCGCGACGAAGGCATTCGGCCCGATCCAGGCCGTCGGATCTACATCGGCGCCCGGCTCGACGATGGAACTCGGATGACGCCCGGCCGCGACGGCCTGCTCCGGGTAGAGGAGCTGTGCGATCCTGGCGTAGGTGGCATAAGGATTCTGTGCCACCAGTACGTTGCCGGGGCACTCCGCCGCCGATGCGGCATCGATGACGACCGCTGTCGCCCGCGTATGCGGGAGGTGGCGGCGGTAGCGCGGATTGGCGAGGAACGAGATTGAGCCCGGGCCGGCGTCCTGCAGCGGCGCGACGCGCTCTACGAGAGCATCCGGGTCGCCGCGCAGCTCGCAGCCGAAGCGGACTGCCAGGTCGGCGAGCCGCGCTGGCATGGCCGCGCCCCTTGCCGCCGGCTCAGGGCTTGCTCGGGGCGCCCTTGCGCGCCTGCAGCGCAGTGAGCACCTGGCCGGTGATATCCACCGACGGGCTCGCATAGAGCGCATCGGCGACTACCACGTCCAGTCCGGCCGTCTTCGCATAGGCCTGGACTTCCTGCAGTACGCTGCGCTGCAACTGCCCGAGCGCCTCGTTGCGGCGCACGTTCAGGTCTTCCATGAATTCGTTCTGCTTGCGGGCGAGTTCACGCTGCCCGTCTCGAATCATTTTCTCGGAGTTCGCGCGCTCGTTGGCCGCCATGACGGCGCCGTCCTTCTGCAGCTTGTCTTCCTTCGCCTTGAGGTCCTTCTGGGCGCTCTCGAGCTCGCGGCGTCGTCCGGCGAATTCGTTTTCCAGCGCCTGCGACGCAGCCTGGGCCTGGGGTGACTCCTGCAGGAGCCGCGTCACGTTGACCACCCCCACCTTGGTCTCCGCCATGGCGGCCCCGAAGGGCGCGGCGCTCGCGGCGATCGTTACCAGGGCAAGGGTTACTTTCTTGATGCTCATGGAGCCGTATTCCTCAAAATGCCTGTCCGATGGAGAACTGGAAACCTTCGGTCTCGTCCTTGTACTGCTCATTGTAGATCTGCTTCTGGGGGTTCAACGCGAAAGCGTAACTGAAACGGAACACGCCCATCGGAGCCAGCCACTGGACGGCCACGCCGGTCGAATAGCGTAGCTTATCAAAACTGAACTTGTATTCCACGGGCGTGATGTTGTCCGGGGCAAGGAACGTCACATTGTCGCTCGAAAACACGTAGCCGCCGTCGAAGAACAGGCTGGCTCGCGTCGAGCCGCTGAACTTCTCGGGCATCGGCAGCAGCAGCTCGAACTGGTTCGTCAGCTTGATGTTGCCGCCATAGGGGTTGCCGAAGGTGTCCTTCGGTCCGAGCGTGCTGGCCCGGTAGCCACGCACGCTCTCGGCGCCGCCGGCGAAGAAATTGCGGTAAGGCGGGATCGCAGTCGTCGACCCGAGCGGCGCCGCGTACCCTGCCTCGAAGTTGTTCATCAGCGTGAACCAGCGGGTCAGCGGCAGGAACTGCAGGTAGTCGTAGGTGATCGAGTAGAACTCTACGTCGCTGCCGGGAACCGTATACGAGGCATTTACCAGGTGGCGTGCGCCACTGGTGGCGAAGATCGCCCTGTTGCGCGAGTCGTATCCCCAGCCGACCGACAGCGGGAATGTGTCGAACTTGGTCCCGAAGTACGTGTACTGGATCGGCGGTATGCCGACACTGGACGTGCGTGTGTAGGGCTTGCCGTTGTTGCGCACCCACTGCAGCGACTGCAGCGCGCTCTGGTTGGGGTCCGTGAACAGGTCGGAGTGCTGCGCGGAGAGACCGGCGCGCATCGACTGGAACTCCGACAGAGGCCAGCCGTAGTCCAGGCCGATCGCCCCGGTGGTGGTGTCGAACTGCGACGAAGAACTGGTGTACTGGCTGTAGGTTCGGTAGCTCGCCGAGACCGTGCGAGACACGCCGTCCACCGTCACGTAGGGATCGGTGTGCGAGATGCTGTAGACCTGGCTGTAGCGGCCGGCATTCAGTTCCGCGGCGACGCGGTTTCCCGTGCCCAGGAAGTTGCTGTGCACGAAGCTGCCGTTCAGCATGACGGACTGTGACTGCGAGTAGCCGATGCCACCGCTGAACTGCCCGGGCAGGCCCTCCTTGACCTGGAACTCCACGTCCACCAGGTCCGGCGTGCCTGGAACCGGGATCGTCTCGACATCGACCTTCTCGACGAACGGCAGCCGCTGCAGGCGCTGCTTGGAGCGCTCCACCGCGGCGTTTGACAGGTAGCCACCCTCCATCTGCCGCATTTCGCGGCGCAGAACGTCGTCGTTGATGCCCGTCGAACCCTCGAAATTGATGTGCCGCACGTAGGCCCGACTGCCCGGCTGTACGAGGAAGGTGATTGCGATCTCCTTCGTTTCGGGGTTTTCCTGCGGTACCGGGTCGATCTTGGCGAATGCGTAGCCGTCCTGGCCGAGGCGCAGCGCCATCAGTTCGGTCGTCGCGGTGATGTACCTGCGCGAGTAGATGTCGCCTTTTCGTACCTGCACCATCGCCCGCAGGTCCTGTTCGGGCACGACCAGGTCTCCCGCGATCTTCACGTCGGAGACACGGTAGACGTCGCCCTCGCGCACGTTCAGCGTGATGAAGATGTCTTCCTTGTCGGGGGCGATGGCAACCTGCGAGGTCTCGACTTCGAAGTCGGCGTAACCGCGGTCGAGGTAGTAGGACTTGAGGCTCTCGATGTCGCCGGAGAGTTCCTCGCGGGAATACTTATCGTCCTGCCGGTACCACGACAGCCAGTTCGGCGTCCTGAGCTTGAACTGCTCCCGAAGCACCTCTTCGCTGAAAGCCTCGTTGCCGACGATGTTGATCTGCTGGATCCGCGAGCGCTTTCCTTCCTTGACGTCGATCGCGATGCTGACCTGGTTGTTCGGCATATCGGTGACTTTCGTGTCCACCTTGACGCCGTATTTGCCGCGGGAGTAGTACTGGTCGGTCAGGAAGCGGTCCACCTCGTCGAGCGTGGACTGGTTGAATACCCTGCCCTTGGCGAGACCGACGTTGCGCAGCGACTTCTCGAGATCCGGCGTCTTGATGTCCTTGTTGCCGGTGATCGTGAAGCTCTCGATCGAGGGCCGTTCCTTGACGATGACGATCAGCGTCCCGCCGTCGCGGCGCAACTCGACGTCCTTGAAGAAGCCCGTCGCGTACAGCGCACGCAGCGACTCCTCGACACGCTGCGCGTCCATCCGGTCGCCGATGTTGACCGGCAGGTAATTGAAGACCGTGCCTTCACTGATGCGCTGCAGCCCCTCGACCTTGATCTCGCCGACCGTGAAATCGCCCATGTTGGCCTGGGCGAACACGGCAGGTACGGCGAGCAGGGCCGGCAACGCGGCCATGTATTTGAATCGCATGGCGGACGGCTCAGCTGAACAAGCGCGAAATATCGTTGTAGAAGGCGAAACTCATCAGCAGCAGGAGCAGAGCGATTCCGATCTGCTGGCCCACAGCCTGTGTGCGCTCGGACAGCGGCCGGCCATTGGCCAGCTCGGCAACCTGGTAGACGATCTGGCCACCGTCGAGGATGGGAATGGGCAGCAGATTCAGCACGAAGAGGCTCACGCTAACGATGGCAAGGAAGGACAGGAACGCAAGTATGCCCTGTCGCGCCGAGAAACCGGCGTATTCCGCGATGTTGATCGGGCCGCTCAGGTTCTTGGCCGACACGTCGCCGGTCGCAACGTTCCACAGCAGGCGCACGGTCAGCGCCGACATGTCCCATGTCTTGCCCACCGCCTTACCGACCGACGCGAACACGCCGTAGCGTTCGCGGGTGCGCATGTCATCGGGCACGGGGGCCGGAGCCGCCGGCTGCACACCAATCCGGCCGATCAGCCGCGCGCCATCGCGTTCGGCCTGCACCTCGACCGGCAACACGATCTGCTCCCCCGCGCGCTGCACCGTGAGCTGCAGCGTCTTCCCCGCCGCCGGCTGCACCAGGTTCACCAGGGCGATGAAATCCGCGACCGGCGTTCCATCGACCGCGACGATCAGGTCACCGACCTGCAGGCCGGCGCGCCCGGCCGGACTGCCTTCGACTATCGTTCCGACGCGCGCCGGCACGTCCGGGAACCAGAATTCGAATCCCAGCCCAGGCAGCAGGGCACCGGGCTCCGTCAGCGCCAGCGTGCTGCCCTCGATGGGTAACCGTGCGGTGCGCGTATCACCCGCGGGCGAGCGGACTTCAAGGTCGATCGCCCCGCCCTCCATCAGGCGGTCGAGGATCGCGAGCATCACAGCCTCGCGGCCCCCGGTCTTGCGGCCGCCGACCGCGAGTATTTCGTCGTTTTCGACCAGGCCTGCGCGAGCCGCCACCGAATCCGGCGTCACTTCGCCGAGCACCGGCTTCAGGGCCGGCACCCCGGCCACGAACAACACCCAGTAGGCGACGACGGCGAACAGGAAGTTGGCGAAAGGACCGGCAAGCAGGACCAGGATCCGCTGCCAGACCGGCTTGCGGTTGTATGCCGACGAGAGCTCAGCCTCGACGACCGGACCTTCACGCTCGTCGAGAAGTTTGACGTAACCACCTAACGGAATTGCAGAAATTGCAAACTCTGTGCCATGGGAATCGACGCGGCGCCATAGGGGCCGACCGAAACCGATCGAGAAGCGGAGCACCCGTATTCCGACGCGTCGCGCCATCCAGAAATGCCCGTACTCGTGCACGGCAACCAGGATGCCGATCGAAACCAGGAACGCCAGCAGATAACCCAGTATCGTCATGCCCAAGACCTCGCCGCCCCGACGATCAGGGACTCTGCATACCCACGCGCCCGGCGGTCCGCCTCGAGCACGACATCCAGACCTGTGACCGACTCCCGTTCATGCCGCTCGAGCACGGACTCGACGAGCTCCGGGATCTGCGCAAAACCCAGCGCTCCGGCCAGGAATGCCGCGACCGCCACTTCGTTTGCGGCGTTCAATACCGCCGGACTGGTGCCACCGGACTCGGCCGCCTCGCGGGCAAGCCTGAGCGCCGGGAACCGCCCCAGGTCCGGGGCCTCGAAATCGAGACGCGCGGCAGCCACCAGGTCCAGCGATTCTACACCGGAGGCGATTCTTTCCGGCCAGCCGAGTGCGTGCGCGATCGGCGTGCGCATGTCCGGGTTGCCAAGCTGGGCCAGGATTGAACCGTCCACGTACTCCACCAGTGAATGCACGATGCTCTGTGGGTGTACGACCACATCCACCTGCGCGGGTTCCATCCCGAACAGCAGGCAGGCCTCTATGAGTTCGAGCCCCTTGTTCATCAGCGTGGCCGAATCGACCGAGATCTTGCGGCCCATCTTCCAGCGCGGATGCGCGCAGGCCTGCTCCGGCGTCACGCGCGCAAGCTCTGCGCAGGTCGTGCGCAGGAACGGCCCGCCCGAGGCAGTCAGCAGCACCCGGCGCACTCCACGCACGGCGCGACCAGCTTCCAGCCCGCCCGGCAGGCATTGGAAGATCGCGTTGTGTTCGCTGTCGATCGGGATCAGCGTGGCCCCGCCGCTGCGCGCCGCCTCCAGCAGCAACTCGCCGCCGACCACCAGCGACTCCTTGTTCGCAAGCAGCACCCGCTTTCCAGCGCGCGCAGCTGCAAGTGTCGATGGCAGGCCCGCGGCACCGACGATAGCTGCCATCACCGAATCGACATCGGACGCGGCTGCGACCTCTGCAAGCGCAGCAGCGCCGCACGCCACTTCGGTTGCCAGTCCCGCGGCGCGCAGCCCCGACTCGAGCCTGGCGGCTGCGACCGGATCCGTCAGTACCGCAACACGCGGCCGGTGCTCGCGGCATTGCTCCAGCAGCCGCGCGTCGTTCGATGCAGCCGCAAGCACCGCGACCTCGAACCGGTCGCCATGGCGCCCAAGCACGTCGAGCGTGCTCATGCCGATGCTGCCGGTACTGCCGAGGACCGCGACCCGCATCATGCCGCGACACCTATCAACTGCAGCGCCAGCAGGAACGCCGGACCGGCTGCGGTCAGGCCGTCGACCCGATCGAGCACGCCTCCATGGCCGGGCAGCAGCGCGCCGCTGTCCTTCAGGCCCGCACGGCGCTTGAACATGCTCTCGACCAGGTCGCCGACCACGGACAGCAGCGCCACCGGCACGCATGCGGCCAGCCAGGTCGGCATGGGCAGGCCGAAGACCATGGCCCCGAACACGGCCGCCACCGTTGCGCCCGCCATCCCGGCCGCAAATCCTTCCCAGGTCTTGCCCGGGCTCACCAGCGGCGCGAGCTTGTGCCTGCCAAGGCTGCGGCCGCCGAAATATGCGCCGACGTCGGCCGCTGCGATCAGCACGATAAGGTAGAAGAAGAGCATCCGGCCATGGGGCTCGACCAGCGCCAGTCGCGACAGGCCGATTGCCGCCGGCACCAGCACGGCGAAGCCCGCCACAGCCGCAGCCTTGCGCCCACCGCGTAACGGCGCGAAGACCACCCACAGGAACGCCACCAGCCACCACAGCGCCGTCGCGCGCAGGAAGGCCACAAGTCCTTCCGCGTCGGCGGTGAACTGCCACGCAGCGACCACGGCAATGCCGATCGCCACCATGTAGCCGAAGCGGGCCGTGTTACGCAGGAACCCGGCGAAACCCGCCCACTCCCATGCGCCCGCGAGCACCGTCAGCGCAACCACGCCCACTGCCGCCGCAGGCGGCATCGCGAACAGCACCGCGACAATCACCCCCGCGAGCAGCAGTGCCGTC
The DNA here is from genome assembly GCA_963732415.1 of uncultured Gammaproteobacteria bacterium. Taxonomy (GTDB): domain Bacteria; phylum Pseudomonadota; class Gammaproteobacteria; order Steroidobacterales; family Steroidobacteraceae; genus RPQJ01. The sequence goes on along the minus strand of CAVSZK010000019.1, from coordinate 79,218 downwards.
GCGATCCGTTGCTTGAGCCCGCTAGCCACCGGCGACCTGCGACTCGGTCAGGCCGAAGCGCCGCTGCCGCCCCGCGAAGTGACGGAATGCGCGCTCGAGCTCGGCATCGTCGAAGTCCGGCCACAGGCAGTCGCAGAAATAGAGTTCGCTGTAAGCAAGGTTCCAGAGCAGGAAGTTGCTGATGCGCTGCTCCCCACCGGTGCGGATGAACAGGTCCGGGTCCGGCACGTCACCGAGCGCGAGTTCGCGGGCAAATGACGCTTCGTCGATCGCATCCGGCGCGAGCGCTCCCGCGGCAACGGCTGCGGCCAGCTTCCGCGTCGCGCCGACAATGTCCCAGCGACCCCCGTAGGACACGGCCACGTAGACGGTCATGCGTGTATTGCCGGCCGTCCGGGCCTCGGCCTGGGCGACGCCGTCGCGCAGGTGCGGTTTCAGCTTGGAGAGGTCGCCGATGAACTTGAGCCGGATCCCGTTGCGGGAGAGTTCGTCAACCTCGCGCTCCATCGCCTCTACGAACAGCTGCATGAGCCGCGAGACCTCCTCCGCGGGCCTGCCCCAGTTCTCGCTCGAGAACGCGAACAGCGTTAGCGCCTCGACGCCACGCCGCGCGCAGCCTTCGACCGTGGCTCGCACCGACTTCACGCCCGCGCGGTGCCCGAGGTGCCGCGGCAGCGCGCGCTTCGCAGCCCAGCGACCATTGCCGTCCATGATGACGGCAACGTGGCGTGGCGTACCTGGCTCGCGGGAATGCGTCTGGGCCACTGCTCAGACCTGCATCAGGTCTTTTTCCTTCTCCGCGATCACCTGGTCCACCTCGGCGACGTACTTGTCGGTGAGCGTCTGCACCTCTTCGTGCGCCTTGTGGTCCACGTCCTCGGAGATCAGCTTTTCCTTCAGCATCTCTTTTAGTTCCTGCATCACGTCGCGGCGCACGTTGCGGATGGCGATTCGCGCGACCTCGCCTTCGTGACGAACGACCTTGGTCAGTTCGCGGCGGCGGTCTTCGGTGAGCGCGGGCACCGGCACGCGGATCACCGTGCCAGCGGTGGCCGGGTTCAGCCCCAGGTCGGATTTCATGATCGCCTTCTCGATCACTGGCACCATCTGCTTCTCCCACGGCACGACCGTGAGCGTGCGCGAGTCCTCGACCGCCACGTTCGCGACCTGGGTGAGCGGCACCTCGCTGCCGTAGTAGTCGACGCGCAGGTGTTCGAGCACGCTGGTGCTCGCCCGACCGGTGCGCAGCTTCTTCAGTTCGTTCCTCAGCGCGGCCACGCACTTCGCCATGCGGTCCGCGGCGTCCTTCTTGATGTCCTCGAGCATGGGCATTCTCCAGCAGCGGCGTGAGCCGCCTCAGTTCGTGACGAGTGTTCCAAGGTCCTCGCCGCATGCAACACGCACCAGCGCGCCCGCCTCGTTGAGGTTGAACACGCGCAGCGGCAGGTTGTGGTCGCGGCACAGCACGATGGCCGTCGCATCCATGACGTTCAGGCGCCCGTCGAGCACCTGGTCGTAGGTGAGCCGATCGTAACGCCGCGCCGACGGATTCCCGACCGGGTCGGAATCGTAAATGCCGTCCACCTTGGTCGCCTTGAGCAGCAGGTCGGCGCCGATCTCGATGGCGCGCAGGCTGGCAGCGGTATCGGTGGTAAAAAACGGGTTGCCCGTGCCGGCCGCGAAGATCGTCACCCGCCCCTTCTCGAGGTGGCGGATGGCGCGTCGCCGGATGTAGTCCTCGCAGACCTCGTTGATGCGGATTGCGGAAAGCACCCGCGCATATACCCCGAACGACTCGAGGGAGTCCTGCAGCGCGAGCGAGTTCATCACGGTGGCAAGCATGCCCATGTGGTCGCCGGTCACGCGGTCCATGCCGGCCCGCGCCAGGCCGGCGCCGCGAAACAGGTTCCCGCCGCCGATCACCACCGCGACCTGTACGCCACGCTCGCGCACGGCGGAGATCTCGGAAGCAAGGCGCTTCAGGAACACGGCATCGATGCCGTAGTCCGTGCTACCCATCAGGGCCTCGCCGGACAGCTTTACCAGGATACGGCGGTGCGCCGGTTGTCCGTCTATTGGTTCAGGCATGCGGTCTGTCACCTCCGACGGGGGGCCATTATAAGGAACCCCGCTCGCGCGGGGTTCCAGTTGATTCGCCGGGACCGGTCGGGGTTCAAGCTCCCCGGACCTGGGCCATCACCTCGGCAGCAAAGTCTTCCTGCTTCTTCTCGATGCCGGCGCCGACCTCGTAGCGCACGAATCGCAGGATCTTCGCATTTGCGCGCTTAAGCACCTCGGCCACGACCTGCTTGTCGTCCTTAACGAACGGCTGTCCCAGCAGTGTAATCTCGCCGAGGAACTTGCGCAGCTTGCCTTCCGAGGCCTTGACCAGCACCTCTTGCGGCTTGCCCTGCAGTTTCGGGTCGGCTGCCGCCTGCGCGACGATGATTTCCCGCTCCTTCTCGACCTGGTCGGCCGGGACGTCGTCGACGGACAGGTAACGCGGGTTGATCGCCGCGACGTGCATGGCGAGGTCGTGGCCGAGCGCCTCGTCGCCGCCTTCCAGGACGACCACAGTGCCGATCCGGCTGCCGTGCACGTAGGTGGCGAGCGGCGCGTCGGAGGTAACCACCTCGAAACGTCGCACGCTGATGTTCTCCCCAATGCGCGCGATCAGCGCCCTGCGCACGTCCTCGACCGTCTGCCCGGAGGGCATCCGGGCTGCGAGCAGCCCCTCGAGGTTCGCCGGCTTCGACTCGAGCGCGACGCTTGCGACCGCGGCCGCAAAGGACTGGAAGTCCTTCTCGCGTGCCACGAAATCCGTCTCCGAGTTGACCTCGACCAGCGCGACCGCCTTGCCATCCGCGGCACGATCGATCGCGACCACGCCCTCGGCTGCGATGCGGCCGGCCTTCTTGTCCGCCTTGGCGAGACCGGACTTCCGCATGGACTCGGCGGCGACCTCGATGTCGCCGCCCGCCTCGACCAGCGCCTTCTTGCACTCCATCATGCCGGCGCCCGTACGCTCTCGCAGCGCCTTCACCGACTCTGCCGTGACTGCCATGGTTACTCCCCCTCGGCAGCCGGAGCTGCGGGTTCGCCCGTCTCGGCAACAGCCGCTTCGGCAGGAGCGGCCGGCGCAGCCGCCGGGCCCTTCTTGCGGGCGGCCTCGCGGCGCGCCATGAAGGCCTCTGGGCTCTCCTCCGGATCAGCCTCGGCAAGTTCCGCAACCGCGTCGTGCGCGGGCTCGCCATCGGTTGCCGCGGGCTTACGGCGCACGGACGTCTTCTTGCGGGCCGGCGCTGCACGGCGCTTCGGGCCCGCCTTGGCGCGCGGCTTGCCTTCCTCGTCGAGTTCGACGAATTCGTCCTCGCTCACCGCAACCTCGGGCAGCGTGGAACGGCCCTCGAGCACCGCGTCTGCGATGCCGCCCGCGTAGAGCTCGACGGCGCGCATCGCGTCGTCGTTGCCCGGGATCACGTAGCTGATGCCTTCCGGCGAGCAATTGGTGTCGACCACCGCGACGACCGGGATCCCGAGCTTGCGCGCCTCGTGAATGGCGATGTTCTCGTGGCCGACGTCGATGACGAACATGACGTCCGGCAGTCCTTCCATTTCCTTGATGCCGCCCAGGCTGCGCTCGAGCTTCTCACGCTCGCGGCGCACCATCTGGGCCTCGCGCTTGCTGCGCTGGTCGAGCATGCCGCTTTCCGCAAGGTCGTCGATCTCGGCAAGCCGCTTGATCGACTGCCGGATGGTCTTGAAATTGGTGAGCATGCCACCGAGCCAGCGATGGCTTACCCACGGCATGCCGCAGCGCGCGGCCTCGCGCGCGATCGCGTCGCGTGCGGAGCGCTTGGTGCCGACGAACAGCACGCGCCCGCCTTCGGCGACCACGTGCTTCACGAAGCCCGCCGCCTCGATGTAGAGGGGCAGCGTCTTCTCGAGATTGATGATGTGGATCCGGTTACGCTCGCCGAAGATGAAGGGCTCCATCTTCGGGTTCCAGAAGCGGGTCTGGTGTCCGAAATGGACGCCCGCCTCAAGCATCTGCCGCATGGACATGCTGCTCATATCGAAAACTCCTTGTGGGGTTGAGCCTCCACGCACCCCATGCGGCAACCCGCGAGACCTCTCGGCCTGGCAGGCACCCAGCCACATGTGCCGGTACGTGTGCGGTTTTGGTTGTGAAAAAAGGCCGCGCTTTATACCATAAGTTTCCGTTTGTTCAAACACTTGCGCGCCCGAGGCCCTGCCCCCGGGCGCCGGAAGCACCTGCCAACATGCAACACCCCGAGACGGCGACCACCAACGGGCACCCGCAAGGCGCCGGACGCGTTTCCGTCAAGACGGCCGCCGAGCAGGACGCGATGCGGCTCGCCGGGCGCCTCACGGCGGAGGTCCTCGACATGATCGGGCCTCACGTGGTCGCGGGCGTATCGACCGACGAACTCGACCGCATCTGCCACGAGCACATCGTGAACGTGCAGAAAGCCGTGCCCGCCCCACTCGACTACCGCGGCTTCCCGAAGTCGATCTGCACTTCCGTGAACCACGTCGTCTGCCACGGTATTCCCGGGGACCGGCGGCTCAAGCAGGGCGACATCGTCAACGTCGATGTCACCGTGATCAAGGATGGCTTCCACGGCGACTCGAGCCGCATGTTCTGCGTAGGACGCGTGCCGCCGCACGTGCAGCGACTCGTGGACGTGACCTACGAGGCGCTGTGGCGCGGCATTCGAACGGTGCAGGCGGGTTCGCGGCTCGGGGACATCGGCGCCGCCATCCAGACATTCGTCGAGGCGAATCACTACTCCGTGGTGCGAGAGTACTGCGGCCACGGCATCGGCCGGGGATTCCACGAGGACCCGCAGGTGGTGCACTACGGCGTTCCAGGATCCGGCCTCGTGCTGGAGGCTGGCATGACGTTCACCATCGAGCCGATGGTCAACGCCGGCCGTCGCGAAGTAAGACTGCTGCCCGACGGATGGACCGTGGTCACGCGGGATCACACGCTGTCGGCCCAGTGGGAGCACACGATCCTGGTCACAGGATCCGGCTTCGAGGTGCTGACACTCGGGGCCGGCGAGCGGCCACCGGCTTGAACGCACCCCCCGAGCAGATCGAGGACTTCGAGGCCGCCTCCGGGCGCATCGCGCTGCCCAGCTGGCCGTTCCTCGATACGCTGCCGGAAACGCTCAACTCGGGCAACGACCGCACCGCTTCATTCCGCCTGGCGCTCGAGGAAGGCGCGGCAAACCTGGAGCACCGCTTCCAGGACGACGAACCCGTGGAAGCGCTGGTGCGCGACCGCGCCCGCATGGTGGACGTGGTGCTGCGTGCGGCCTGGGCACTGCACACGGGACCGCAGGCGAAGGACGTCGACCTCGTGGCAGTCGGCGGATTTGGCCGGGGCGAGCTCCACCCCTGCTCCGACATCGACGTTCTCATCCTGCTGCCGAAGTCTGGTGCCGAGGAGAGCCACGAGGGCATCGAGCGCTTCCTCACCTTCCTGTGGGACATTGGGCTCGAGGTCGGCCACAGCGTCCGCACGATCGACGACTGCCAGCACGAAAGCGCGGTGGACGTGAGCGTCGCCACGACGCTGATCGAGGCGCGACTGCTCGCCGGACCAGAGCACCTGTTCCAGGCGATGCGCCGCGCACTCGGGCAGGACAGCATCTGGTCCTCGCGGGCCTTCTTCGAGGCCAAGGTCGCCGAGCAGCAGGCGCGCCACCATCGCCATCACGACACCGCCTACAACCTCGAGCCGAACGTCAAGACCAGCCCTGGCGGGCTGCGCGACATCCAGACCATCGGCTGGGTCGCCAAGCGACACTTCGGCGCCGGCACGTTCGACGAACTGGTCGAGCACGGATTCCTCACCGCAGGCGAACTGCGCAAGCTCCGCACCGCCCAGGCCTTCCTTTGGAAGGTACGATTCGCGCTGCACTCCCTGACTGGACGACGCGAGGACCGCCTGCTGTTCGACTACCAGGCCCGCATCGCCCGGATGTTCGGTTACGAGGACGCGGCCTACACGCTGGCGGTCGAGCAGTTCATGCAGCGCTACTACCGCACGGTCATGGACGTGAGCCTGCTGAACGAGATGCTGCTGCAGCTGTTCCGCGAGGCGATTCTCGCCGACCCCGCGGCAACCGTGGTGCCACTCGATTCGCGCTTCCAGATGCGCGGCGACTACCTCGAGGTGACCTCGGACGACGTCTTCGCGCGGCAGCCGTCGGCGATCCTGGAACTGTTCCGGCTGATGCAGGAACATCCGCAGCTGCGCGGCGTGCGCGCAGCGACGATCCGCTCGCTCGGCCGGCACCTGTGGCTGATCGACGAGGAGTTCCGCCAGCACCCGCGCAACCATCGCCTGTTCCTCGACCTGCTCAGCGCACCCACGGGAGTCACGCACGAACTCAGGCGCATGAACCTCTACGGCGTGCTCGGTCGCTACATCCCGGCCTTCGGCCGAATCGTCGGCCGCATGCAGTACGACCTGTTCCATGCCTACACGGTGGACGCGCACACGCTGTTCGTAGTTCGCAACCTGCGGCGGCTCACGCTGCCGCAGTTCGACAAGGAATTCCCTGACCTGTCGCGACTGATGCAGTCACTGCCGCGGCCTGAGATCGTGCTGCTCGCTGCGCTGTTCCACGACATCGCCAAGGGGCGCGGCGGCGACCACTCCGAGCTCGGCGCCGTCGACGCGGAGGCGTTCTGTCTCGAGCAGGGGCTCTCACGCTACGACGCCCGGCTGGTCGCCTGGCTGGTGCGTAACCACCTGGTTTTCTCGGTTACCGCCCAGAAAAAGGACATTTCCGACCCGAACGTGATCCGCGATTTCGCGCAGCTGGTCGGCGACCGCAAGCACCTCGACTACCTCTACGTCCTCACCGTGGCCGACGTGCGCGGCACCAACCCGAAGCTGTGGAACTCCTGGCGCTCCTCGCTGTTCCACGACTTCTATGAACGCACCAAGCGCGCGCTGCGCCGCGGGCTCGAGGCGCCGGTGGACAGGGATGAACTGGTCACCGAAACGCGCGCCGCGGCCCGTGCAATGCTGGCGCGCGACGGCGTCGACCCGCAGCGCGCCGACCACGCCTGGTCGAGGCTGGGCGACGAATATTTCCTCAAGCACACGCCGCCGGAAATCGCCTGGCACACGAAGCTGATCGCCGACCGCGAACCGGGCGATACGTCGCCGCTGGTGGCGGTGCGCGATGCGCCTGAGCGTGGCGGCAACCCGGTGCTGACGTTCATGCCGCACACGCAACAGAACTTCGCCCGCACCACGGCGCTGCTCGACCAGATGGGGCTCAACATCCTCGACGCGCGCATCACCCCGCTCGAGGGCGGCCTGAGCCTCGACACGTACCTGGTGCTCGAAGACACGGGCGCCCCGATCACGGACCGCCATCGCGCCCACGAGATCGAGCGCCAGCTGTGGCGTGCGCTCCAGGGACCTGAAGGGACCTGGCCCGAGGTCACCCGGCGAGCACCCCGCCAGGTGCGGATGTTCTCCACACCGACGCAGATCACGTTCGCCGATGACCCCGAGCGCCAGCGCACGATCATCGAACTGATCGCGGGCGACCGCCCGGGGCTGCTCTCCGAGGTCGGCAAGGTACTGCTGGCCGAGCGCGTCGATGTCGTGACGGCGCGCATCATGACCATAGGCGAGCGTGCCGAGGACGTGTTCTACGTGGCCGACGAAAACGGCCAGCCGCTGGCCGAGGACGCGCGCCTGCGCCTGGAGGAGCAACTGCACCTCGCGCTCGACCTGCCGAACGCGGCCAGGATGGGAACCACATGACCACGCATGCAAAGCTCGCCGCCACGATCGACGCCGCCTTCGAGGAGCGGGCAAAATTCACGCCGGCAAACGCTCCCACGGAGGTCACCGCCGCCGTCGAGGCCGCCATCGACCTGCTCGACCGCGGCGAGGAGCGCGTGGCCGAGAAAGTCGACGGCGAATGGCTGGTCCACCAGTGGCTCAAGAAAGCGGTGCTGCTTTCATTCAGGCTCAATGACAATCAAGTCATCGACGCCGGCTACACGCGCTTCTACGACAAGGTCGCGCTGAAGCACGCGGGCCACGACGCGGAACGCTTCCGGTCCGAGGGCGTCCGCGTGGTGCCGCCGGCGGTCGTGCGTCGCGGTGCGTACGTCGCGCGGAATACCGTGCTGATGCCCAGCTACGTGAACATCGGCGCCCACGTCGGCGAGGGCACGATGGTCGACACCTGGGCGACGGTCGGCTCCTGCGCGCAGATCGGGCGTAACGTGCACCTCTCGGGCGGCGTCGGCATCGGCGGCGTGCTCGAGCCGCTGCAGGCCAACCCGACCATCATCGAGGACGGATGCTTCATCGGTGCCCGATCGGAGGTCGTCGAGGGAGTGATCGTCGAGGAAGGCGCCGTGCTGTCGATGGGCGTCTATGTCGGCCAGAGCACCCGGATCTACGACCGCGAGCGCGACACTGTCAGCTACGGCCGGGTCCCGGCCGGCGCGGTGGTCGTGCCAGGGTCACTGCCGGCGGCCGACGGGAAGTACTCGCTCTACTGCGCCGTGATCGTGAAGCGCGTGGACGCGCAGACCAGGGCAAAGGTTGGAATCAACGAGCTGCTGCGCCTGGCGGAAAATCCCTAGCCAGACTTCGGCTTGACGGGTTTCTCGCCGCCCATCATGTAGAGTACCTGCTCAGCGACGTTCTTCGCGTGGTCCCCGACACGCTCTAGCCCCTTCAGTGCGAACATCGTGTCGATGGTTGGCTTCAGGAACTGGTGGTCCTGCATCACGTAGGACATCAGCTGCCGCAGCGCGGTCGCGTACTCGCGATCGAGTTCCCTGTCCCTGGCCAGCACTTCGGTCGCCAGCCCGGCATCGCTCTCGTCGAGCGCACGCACGGCGTTGCGCAGCATGCCCATCGAGAGATCGGCCATGTGCCGCAGGTAACGCGCGACCGCGACCACCGGGTCTCCCGCCGACGCTGCGCCGAGCTGCAGCGCGAAACGCGCGATCTTCTTCGATTCATCGCCGACGCGCTCGAGCTCGAGGCCGACGCGTGCCACCGCGCGCGCCATGCGCAGGTCGTTCGCGACCGGCTGCTGCAAGGCGATATACATGAGACTGTCTTGATCGAGCCTGTCGTCGTAGTCGTTGACCAGCGGCTCGCGCGACAGCACCAGCTCCGCCAGGTGCGCGTCGCGCTCGAGCAGCGACTTCACCGCGGCGCCCACCTGGTCGATGACCAGGCCGCCCATCTCCACGGCGTGCATTCGCAGGCCGATCAGCGTCTGCTCCACCGTCTTCGATGTGTGGCCCTCGACCGGGTCGCCGCCACCCGCCGAGACACCGCCTGGAGTCTCCCGCAACGGTAACTGCCCGTCGTCCGAAGCTGTCTCGACCTGCTCGTCGACCTGCATTGTCTTTCCGTCAGCCGTACCGGCCGGTGATGTAATCCTCGGTGGCCTTCTTCGCCGGGTTGGTGAAGATCTTCGAGGTGGCGTCGACTTCGACCAGCTCGCCCAGGTACATGAAGGCCGTGAAATCCGACACGCGCGCCGCCTGCTGCATGTTGTGCGTGACGATCAGAACCGTGACCCGCTGGCGCAACTCGGTGATCAGTTCCTCGATCTTGGCCGTGGCAATCGGATCGAGCGCCGAGGTGGGCTCGTCGAACAGCAGGATTTCCGGCTCGGTGGCCAGCGCCCGCGCGATGCACACTCGCTGCATCTGCCCACCTGAGAGTGCTAGCGCCGAGTCGTCGAGCCGGTCCTTTACCTCGTCCCAGATCGCCGCGCCGCGCAGCGCCTTTTCGACGCGCTCGCCGAGGTCGGACTGGTTGCGAATCCCGCGCAGCCGCAAACCGTAGGCCACGTTCTCGAACACGGTCTTCGGGAACGGGTTCGGTTTCTGGAACACCATACCGATGCGCATGCGAACCTCGATCGGGTCCGTCTCCGGTCCCACCAGGTTCACGTCGTCCGGACGCAGCGTGATGGCGCCCGAGTATTTCGTGTCCGCCTGCAGGTCGTGCATGCGGTTGAAGCAGCGCAGGAAGGTGCTCTTGCCGCAACCAGACGGTCCGATCAGCGCGGTGACCTGGTTCTCCGGTATCGAGATGTTGATGTTCTTCAACGCATGGTTCGAGCCGTACCAGAAATCGAGCTTCTCGGCCGACGCCTTCGGCGGGTTCGCACGGAGCGGCTTGCGGTCTTCCATATTGATGGAAACCGAAGGAGTACCGGACTGCCGGGCATCGGTGTCGCCTTGCATGGATGCTGCCTCGTTGGAGCGGGATACGGCGTGCGGGGTTGCAGTCGCTTCCATGGCGCTCACCAGTTGATTCTCTTGCGGAAGCGATAGCGGATAACGATCGCGATCGTGTTCATCAGCAGCGTCATGCCGAGCAGGACCGCTCCTGCCGCCGCCGCGTTCGCCTGGAAAGCCTGGTCGGGTCGTGAGACCCAGTTGAACATCTGGATCGGCATCGCGGTGAATTCGCTCCTGAGCCATTCGAAACTGAGGAACGGGAACGTTCCGGTGACTGGAGATGGCGGCAGGAACGCGATGAACGCCAATGCCCCGATGGTGATGATCGGTGCTGTCTCGCCGATGGCCCGCGAAAGGCCGAGGATCAGGCCGGTGAGGATTCCACCGGTCGAGTACGGCAGCACGTGGTCCTTGGTGACTTCCCAGCGCGTCGCGCCGAGCCCGTAGGCAGCCTCGCGGATGGCCTTCGGCACCGAGCGAAGCGATTCGCGGGTGGCGACGATCACGATCGGCAGGATCAGCAGCGCCAGCGTCAGCCCGGCCGTGAGGATGCTCTGGCCGAGCCCGAACTGGTAGACGAAAAGACCCAGCGCGAGCAGGCCGTAGACGATCGAGGGTACGCCGGCGAGGTTGGTGACGTTGATCTCGATGATGCCGGTGAACCAGTTCTTTGGCGCGTACTCCTCGAGGTAGATCGCCGCCGCAACGCCAACCGGCAGCGAAACCAGCGCCGTCACGACCATGATCAGCGCGGTGCCCACCGCAGGTGACAGGATTCCCGCGTTCTCCGCCTTGCGGGACGGGAAGTTCGCGAAGAACTTCCAGCCGAATCGCGGCGCGCCGTCGCGTACCAGGTCCAGGAACAGGTACGCGAGGATTCCGAGACAGCCAATCATGATCAGCAGCCCGACGATCACGAACAGCTTGTCGACCTGCTTGCGCCATCCAAGCCCGCGACGGATCTCCTCAAGCGTCAACTGTGCATCGGCGGCCATCAGTACGCCTCGCGGAACTTGCGGGTGAGGAAAAAGCCCAGCACGTTGAACACCAGCGTCATCAGCAGCAGCACCAGCCCCGCGGCGAAGATGCTCTGGTAGCCGATGCCGCCGTGCGGCAGGTCACCGAGGCTCACCTGCACGATGTACGCAGTAATGGTCTGCGACGGCTCGGTCGGGTTGAACGAAAGGTTGGGCTGCATGCCAGCGGCAATGGCCACCACCATGGTTTCGCCGATCGCGCGCGAAATCCCGAGGATGTACGCGGCCGCGATTCCCGAGAAGGCGCCGGGCACCACCACTCCGAGAGCGGTCTGGTACTTCGTTGCGCCCATCGCGTAGGAGCCTTCGCGCATGTAGCGCGGCACGGCACGCATTGCGTCTTCGCTGAGCGAGGCGATGTACGGCACGATCATCACCCCGATCACCAGGCCGGGGCTCAGCATGTTGAAACCCGGCAGTTCGGGCATCAGATTCTGCAGAAGCGGCGTCACGATCAGCAGCGCGAAATAGCCGTAGACGACCGTGGGCACGGCACCGAGCAGCTCGAGGACGGGTTTCACCGTCTCGCGCAGCCGGTGCGGCGCGAATTCGGACAGGTAGATGGCGATGATCGTGCCGAGCGGGATTGCGACCGCAAGCGCGACCCCGGTGACGGTCAGCGTCCCCGCAACCAGCGGCATGATGCCGTAGTGTGCGTCCGCGAACAGCGGCGTCCACTGGCTGTCCGTAAGGAACTCACGGACCGACACGTGCTCGAAGAATGCGGCCGATTCCTTCAGCAGGATGAACACGATGGCCACGGTCGTGAACACCGCCACCAGGCCGGCGAGCATCAGCACGAACTCGACGATCCGGTCGCGGGCCTTGCGGTACGCAAGTGACGCGAACATGCCCCGTGAGTCCAGCGCTTTTGAACGGCTCATGACCGAACCACCCTTCCCGCTCTCGTTCGTGCCCCGGCGGGCGAAAGTCTAGCGGCATCATGCGATGCGCGCGACCCTGATTGGCGAAACTGCGGGGAGGGCCGTTTCCGGCGCCTCCCCGCTTCATAATCGCACCGCCAGGCAGGCGATTACTTACTCTTTGCGTTCCATCGTCAGCAGCTGGTCGATCGTGAGGCCTACCTTGGGCACCCCGCCGAACACCGTGCCCGTCTTGCGCTCATTGAAGTGCTGCATCACCGTTGCGTAGGCGTCAGGCGGCAGCGGCACATAGCCCACTTCCGTCACTAACGCGGCGCCCTTGCTCAGGCAGAACTTGATGAACTCCTGCACCTCGGGGCGCGACGCCGCAGACACCTTCACGTACATGAACAGCGGCCGTGACAGCGGCTGGTAGGTGCCGTTGATGACGTTCTCTGCGCTCGGAACGACCGGGCCCTTGCCTCCGTCGATCGGCACCGCCGTCAGCTTGTCCTTGTGGGCCGCGTAGTACGCGAAGCCGAAGTACCCGAGCCCGCCCTTGCTGTTCACCACACCCTGCACCAGCGTGTTGTCGTCTTCGCTGGCCGTGTAGTCGGCGCGGCTCGCCTTCGCCTTGCCATTGATCGCCTCGGTGAAATAGTCGAACGTGCCGGAATCCGTGCCCGGCCCGAACAGCGAGAGCTTCTCGGACGGGAATCCGGAGCGCACCTGGTTCCAGTTCATGATGCGGCCCTGTGCGGCCGGTTCCCAGATCTTCCTCAGTTCCGCTACCGTCATCGACTTGACCCAGGTATTAGCCGGGTTGATCACCACCGTCAGCGCGTCGAACGCGATCGGAAGCTCCATGTACGTGATGCCGGCCTTGCGGCAGGCTTCCATTTCCTCGGCCAGGATCGGCCGCGAGGCGTTGGAGATGTCGGTCTCGCCGCGGCAGAACTTCTTGAAGCCGCCGCCCGAGCCGGCGATGCCGACGGTCACGTGGACCTTGCCACGCTTCGAGATCTGGAATTCCTCCGCCAGCGCCTCGGAGATCGGGAAAACCGTGCTGGAACCGTCGATCTTGATTGAAGCGGCCTGGGCCATTGCCCGCTCGGGCGCGCCGACCGCAATGACGCCGACGAACAGCGCCGGGACCGCAAATTTCTGCCACAAGTTCATGGAGTTAACCCTCTGCAACGTTGGGGTGCTGTAATGACCGGACCAATCGATGCGCGGAGTGTGCGGGGAACTTATGACAGCAGTATTACAGGCCGGCTCGCAACACCACGACTTGTGCCTCCGCCCTCGCTCCGATATACACCGCGTGCCCTGCCTTGTGCCGCAGGGCCGGGCAAAACCTGTCCTTTGAACGTTACAAATCAACGTTACAGATCAATGTCACAGACGCTCGAAATCACCGAAGAACTGATGCGCCGGCCCTCGGTCAGCCCCGACGACCACGGCTGCCTGGACCTGATCGAGGCACGTCTCGGGCCGCTCGGGTTCCGCATCGAGCGGCTGAAATTCGGCCCGGTCGACAACCTGTGGGCCCGGCGCGGCTCCGACCAGCCGGTGCTCTGCTTCGCCGGCCACACCGACGTCGTGCCCACCGGTCCTCGCGAAGACTGGCGCACCGATCCATTCGAGCCGGTGATCCAGGACGGCGTCCTGTACGGACGCGGCGCGGCCGACATGAAGAGCGGGCTCGCGGCCATGGTCACGGCGACCGAACGGTTCGTCGCCAGTCATCCACGGCATGCCGGCAGCCTCGCCTTCCTGTTGACCAGCGACGAGGAAGGCCCGGCGATTGACGGCACGCGGCGCGTGGTGGACCTGCTCGAGGCCCGCGGCGAGAAAATCGACTATTGCGTCGTCGGCGAACCCACCAGCCATGACCTGCTCGGCGATACGATCAAGATCGGCCGGCGCGGGTCGCTTTCGGGTCGACTGACCGTGCACGGCGTACAGGGACACATCGCCTACCCTCACCTGGCCGACAATCCGGTGCACGGTTTCGCCCCCGCCCTGGCGGAGCTGGTGGCGCGGCATTGGGATGCAGGCAACGACTATTTCCAGCCGACGTCGTTCCAGGTCTCGAACCTGTCGGCCGGCACCGGCGCGCCGAACGTGATTCCCGGCGAGATGAAGGTTCGGTTCAACCTGCGGTTCTCGACCGAGCAGACGGTCGAATCGCTGCAGCTCGCAGTACACGAAATTCTCGACCGCCACCGTGTGAACTACACGCTCGAGTGGTTCGTGTCGGGGCTGCCGTTCTTCACCCAACCGGGGTTGCTGACCGAAGCGGTCTCGACGGCCGTCAGCGATGTCACGGGCGCGAAGCCCGCATTCTCGACCACCGGCGGCACGTCCGATGGGCGATTCATCTCGCCCACCGGCGCGCAGGTGGTGGAGATTGGCGTTGCCAATGGCACGATCCACAAGGTGAACGAATGTGTCCGCGTCGCGGACGTCGACGCGCTGTCGTCGATCTACGAAAGGGTGATGGAGAGAATCCTGACGGGAGCAGGCCGCTAGCGACAGCGCAGCCGCCTATCTGCGAGCCGCGGCTGGCGCAAACCAGTTGACCAGCACGCCCCACAGGCCCACGCCCACCAGGCACATCAGCACCCAGGTCGGCATGTTGAGGCCGAGGAACATCCAGTCAATCTTCGCGCATTCGCCGGAACCCGACAGCACCTTGCCCAGCACCTCGTGCAGCGGCAGCACGTCCATCATGTAGTCGAGGCTCGCGCCACACTCGGCGACCGATCCAGGAGGCTGGGCAATGATCCAGATGTGGCGCGATGCGACCAGGATTCCGCCGAGCGCCGCAACGTCGATCAGCACGCCGTAGACCCGGGCCCAGCGGTCGCCCGGGTTGTGGATGAATGCGGCGAGGAACAGCAGCCCGGCGCTGATCACCGAGATTCGCTGCAGGACGCACAGCGGGCACGGTTCGAGGCGCAGCCCGTACTGCACGAACAGCGCGTAGGACATCAATGCCACGCAGGCGAGGAACCCGAGCAGGTTACCGGTGCGACGAGTCACCCAGGCGCGGAAACATGCTGGTCGGATCCATGCTCAGCCCGGGCCGGCCTTGTGGGCATTGCGCGCAGCGCCCAGTTCCGTCTCGACGTCTTCGATGGACAGGTGTCGTATGTCCTTGGCGAACACCATGTAGATCACGTACTCGCAGATGTTCTTGGCGTGGTCGCCGATGCGCTCCAGCGCCCGCGCGACGAACAGCACGTCGAGCGCGCGACGGATCGAGCGCGGGTCTTCCATCATGAACGTGATGCACTGGCGCTGGACCGCCTCGTATTCCTCGTCCACGGTGCGGTCCTTGCGGGCCACCGCGAGCGCCGCGTCGGTGTCCATGCGCGCCACCGCGTCGAGCGCGCCGTGCAGCATGTCCGCAACCAGGTCGCCGATGTGCTTGATCTCGCGGTAACGGTCAGTCGGCCGCTCGAGCGTTGCCATGCGCGATGCGATGCGGCCGAGCTTCTCAGCTTCGTCGCCGATACGCTCGAGGTCCGTAATGGTCTTGATGACCGCGACGATCAGCCGCAGGTCCGATGCAGTCGGACTGCGGGTCGCCAGGATGCGGCTGCAGTCTTCGTCTATCGCCACTTCCATGGAGTTGACCCTGTGGTCGAGGCGCACCACTTCCTCGCCGAGCCGGCTGTCACCCGTATAGAGCGCCTTGACGCCGTCGAGCAGTTGCTGCTCGACCATGCCGCCCATCTGCAGGACCGAGGACCGCACCCCCTCCAGGTCCGCATTGAAGCGGCTCATGATGTGATGTGACAGGTCGGACGTTTCCATGCGGGCCTCCAGAAGATGCGACCGTATACATTAGCCGGTTTCAAGGGGCAAGCGGTATACCCGCCGTATACCCGCGCTGCGCGGTCTGCACAGAATTGCGGCCCCGGTGCACTTTCGCGCACCGGGGCCGCTGTGGACTGGCAGGTCCTTAGAACTTGTAGTTCACGTCGAGCTGAAATCGGTCGTAATTCATGTCCTTCCCGACCGCGTACGGTCCCGCATACGGTCCGCTGGCGACATTGCCACTGACCGCGGCAGTGTTGATGTTGGTCGTGTTCAGGAAGTACGTCGCGTTGACCGTGACGTTCTTGACCGGCGCGTAGCCAGCCTTGAATGCCCAGCCGTCCACGCCGGTAACACCGCCACCGAAGTCGGAGTCGATGAACTGGGCGAACATCGCATCGTTGTCCATCGATTCATACAGCACCCCGGCCTCCCAGGTCTTGGCGTTCGAGGCCTTGCCCAGCGTCGCGCCGAGTGTCCAGGCGGTGTCGTACTCGACGTTGGACGCCATGTTCCGCGCGTAGTCTCCCCAGACGCTGAATGGCATGCTGGCCACTGTCATGCCGACCTGGCCGGAAAGCTGCAGTACCTCGTAGTCGTACAGCAGCACGTTCGTGGCCGTGCTGGAGCCGTTCAGGTTGCGCTTGTAGGTAGTGTTGCCAAACGCGTTGCCGTTGTAGAACGGCGCATTGCCCTTGCCATTGGTCAGGTTGTAGTACTGCGCCGCGACCCTGGTCTCGCCACCGAACAACGGGAACACCAGGCCCAGCTGGGTGCCGAAGATCGTCGGGTCGACGTTGACGTTGCTCGGATTGCTGTTGGAGTTCTCCTGCACCATCCAGGCGTAGCCGCTGCCGAAGAACATGCCGCGGTTGAAGGTGACCGCAAGCGCTTCCGGATTGACGTCGCCGTCCCAGAAGAGGCTCTGGCCCGGCCTCCAGAACGGCAACGGCTGCTTGCCCAGCAGCAGGTTCGCGCCATCCATGAACTTCCAGTCCGCGTACGCCTGGGTGATATAGATGCCCTTCTGCGACGACTCCTGCGTGAAGGTCTGGTTCGTGGAGCGCGGGTCGCCGTCGCCGGACGCGATCTGGAATACGACCTTGGAGTTATCGGTGACCTTGGCCTCGGCGCCCAGCCGGAAACGGAACCGGGTGCGCCACTGGTTGGCTGCATCCTCCACCGAAAGTGTGGACGGATTGTCCACAGTGGGCGCACTGCCCGCGACACGCTGCTTCGCGATGTACTCCTCCCGCACGCGGAAGTCGCCCTTGAACTTGATGCGGCTGGCCCAGTCGGCGCCCTTGACCTTGCTGAGTTCGCCGGACGCCTCGGCCGACTCCTGGCGCAGCGTCTTGGTCTGCTCCTTCAGGTAGTCGATCTCGGAGTCACGCTGCTCGGTGACCGCCTTGAGCTGCGAGTTCTCGTTCTGCAGCGCGCTGTTTGCGGCCTCGAGCTTGTTCAGGCGGTCGGCGAGCGCCTGCATCTGCGCCTGCATGGCCTGGATTTCCGCCTTGGTCGCGGTGCCGCCGGTGGCTGCCGAAGCGTCGGCCGACGCCATGGCGAGTGTCGCGGCAACGGCCGCGGCGAGCAGGGTATTTCTCACGGTGGTCCCCTCACGGTAGTGGTAACTGAACGACATGACTACGACCCGCAACGCAACTGACACACACGAGCGGATTCGATGGGCGCCTTTATAGGCGCGCTGTGTTACAGGGACGTGTCAGTGGTTGTGGCTGGAATGCCACGAATAGACGCTGGGCCGACGACCCGGCCCGATCGGCAAAACGGCGCCCGTCGCCTAGTGCGAGATCCGGCCGACCCTTGCCGCCGGGAAGTGGCAGGTGAAGGTGCTGCCCTTGCCTTCGACACTCTCGACCTCCAGCCGGGCATCATGCCGCTGAAGCGCGTGCTTGACGATCGACAGGCCGAGTCCCGAGCCGCCGAGCTTGCGCGAACGGCCGGCGTCCACACGATAGAAGCGCTCGGTCAGGCGTGGCAGGTGCTCGGCAGGGATGCCGATCCCGGTGTCCTTGACGCTCAGGTGACCACCGCGGCCGTCCACCCACCACCGCACGACGATACTGCCGGACGGCGGCGTGTATTTGACTGCGTTGCGGACCAGGTTCGAGGCGATCGAGTGCAGCTCCGTTTCGGAGCCGAGCAGGCAGGCGTCTGCCTGCGTGTCGAGTTCCATCGACGGCGCCGGCTCCTGCTGGGCGAGAACCTCCTTGCGCAGCGCAGCCAGCAGCCCGGCGACATCCACCGGGCTCTTCTCGGCCGGGCCGCCCCTGGCCTCGAGCCTCGAGAGCTCGAGCAGGTCCTCGACGATGCCGCGCATCCGGTCCGACTGCCGGCGCATTTCCTTCACGGGTTCGTGCCAGCCCGCATCGAGCGATGTGTCGTCTTCCATCGCGTCTAGATATCCGCCGATCACGGTGAGCGGCGAACGCAGCTCGTGCGATGCATTGGCGACGAAGTCCTTGCGCATCGCGTCGAGGCGCGCCTCGCTGGTCACATCGCGCACCAGCAGCAGCTGCTGCTCTCCAGCCGGATTCCTGACCAGGTGGAACTCGAGCCAGCGTTCGTCCTGCCCCGGCATCTGCACCCGCGGCGGCGGTTGGCCATCCGGGTCCTCGAGGTACGCGACGACGACCGGGTGGCGCACGATGTTCTCGACCCGCATGCCGCGATCGCCCTTTCGGTCCAGCCCCAGCCAGCGGCCGGCCGCGGCATTCAGCCAGGTGATCTCGCGCGTACGGGTCAGCAGCACGACGCCTTCCGGGATGGCTGACGCCATACGGCGAAATTCGCGCAGCAGTGAGCCGTCACACGCTGCTCGTGAAAAAGCTTGCGTCGATGCAGACGACTGGTGATTGCGACCACCACGCCCCACAGGCCGGTGATGTCGGGCGGCGACTCGACGTCCTTGCGACGCAGCCAGCGCTCGAATCGCAGAAGGTTACGGATCTCGAATGCAAGCAACGCTGCAAGCGCGAGAGCCAGGAGCACCGTCGTGTGACCTGACAGCAAGCCGACGCCGGCTGCGGCCAGCAGCACGACCAGGACTCCAACGACATGTCGAATGGCGGGTCGTGACACGATGCGCGCCCGCGAGACGCTACTCAGGTCGCGCCGAAAATCGATAGCCCGATCCGCGCACGGTCTGCAACAGCGTATCCAGGCCAGAGGGCTCGAGCGCCTTGCGCAGGCGGCGCACGTGCACGTCCACGGTACGTTCCTCGATGTACACGGCGCCACCCCAGATCCGGTCCAGCAACTGGCTGCGTGTGTACACGCGTTCGGGATGCTCCATGAAGAACTTGAGCAGCCTGTACTCGGTCGGGCCGAGCGACACAGCCTCGCCATTCGCGGTCACGCGGTGGCTAAGTGTGTCCATCGCCAGGCCACCCGACTCGATCGTGCCCGCCTCGCCGCCCGGCACCGCACGTCGCAGCACCGCGTGTATGCGTGCCACGAGCTCACGGGTGCTGAAAGGCTTGGTCAGGTAATCGTCGGCACCGACCTCGAGCCCCGAAACCTTGTCCTGCTCGGCGGCACGCGCGGTAAGCATGATGACCGGCAGGTCCTCCGTTTCCTTGTTACGACGGATGGCACGCGTAAGGTCGAGACCGCTCTGGTCGGGCAGCATCCAGTCCACCAGCAGCAGGTCCGGACGGCGATCCGCGATCGCGCCCCGGGCAGAAGACGCGTCTTCCGCCTCGAGCACCTCGAAGCCGGCCCGACGCAGGCCAAAGGCGATCATGTCCCGGATGGGCTTCTCGTCCTCGACCACCAGGATCTGCCTGCCCGTCATCGCGCCTCGAATGCCGTTGGGATAACGCCCGGATTAGGCGCGACGATTATGACACTACGGTTACGGTCCGCGCGGCTGGCCGCGCAACATCGTCACGGACATAAATCGGTAACGCGAGCGCAGCGTCCACGCCACGGCCAGCCGCGAACTCGACAGCGCCGAGCCGCGCGATCGCGTCCGCCCTGGGATACAGCTCGGCGTGTACCCGCAGTCCTGCAGCCTCCAGTCGTGCGCGCAGCCCTGGGTGGCGCCCGATCCCGTTGCCAGCCGCGTGCTGCAGGCCCTCTATACCTTCGGCCACTCGCTCCGGCGACGTGACGAGCTCTGCGCCCATGGGGTGGATACCGACCTCCCCGGGCCCCGCGATGCCGGCATCGCCGCGCCGCTCGAACGCGGCCCAATAGAGTTCACCCATGCGGGCGTCGTTGCACACCAGTATTCGCTCGCCCTCGCCCGCCTGGACCTGCTCCGCCACGGCGGCAAGACTCGAGATGGGCGCCACCGGCAGGCCGGCACCGTACGCCAGTCCCTGCGCGACGCCGGCCGCGATCCGCAGGCCCGTGAAGCCGCCGGGTCCCCGCCCGAACGCGAGACCATCGAGGCTCGCGAGCTCGATGCCTGCGTCCGCGAGCAGTGAGTCGATCATCGGCAGGATCAGCTCAGCGTGGCTGCGCTCCGTGATCTCGAAGCGCAGCCGGATACAGTCATCGAGCATCAGCGCTGCGGAGCAGGCTTCAGTGGACGTGTCGAGGGCAAGCAGGCGCATGGTGCGAGCCTACGGGAGAAGACCGGGGGCGGAAAGTTCAGGCATCAGGTGCCGGCCAGGACGCCTTCACCCAGTCGCTCCGTCAGGAACACCCGGACTTCCTCGAGTTCGCGAGTGCGCTTCATCGGCGGCAGGCTGGTGATGAATGCGCGTCCGTAGCCCTTGGTCACCAGGCGCGTGTCGCAGATCATCACCACGCCGAAATCCGCTTCATCGCGAATCAGCCGGCCCGCGCCCTGCTTCAGCGCAATCACGGCCTGCGGGACCTGTTCCTCGAAGAACGGGTTACCACCCCGCGCGCGGATTTCCTCGAGCCGCGCCTTGAGCAGCGGGTCGTCAGGCGCCGCGAATGGCAGCTTGTCGATGACGACGACCGACAGCGCCGTGCCCTTGACGTCCACGCCCTCCCAGAAGCTGCCGGTGCCGAGCAGCACTGCATTGCCCGCCTCGCGGAACAGCCGCAGCAACTGGTCGCGCGAACCCTCGCCCTGCACGAATACCGGCACCGGCGGCGAATCTCCCCAGGCGCGGCGCAGTTCCTCAGCCCCCTCGCGCAAGGCGCGGTGGCTGGTGAAGAGCAGGAACGCACGGCCGCCGCTCGCATCGAGCACCGGCAGCGCAGCGGCAATCACGCTGCGCGTGTGTCCCGGCGAACCGGGATCATCGAGGCCCTTTGGCAGGTAGAGGAGCGCCTGGCCGGTGAAGTCGAATGGGCTCTCGAATCGGACGCACTCCGCATGCGACAGTCCGGAGCGCCGCTTGAAGTGAGAGAAATCGTCGCCCACTGCCAGCGTCGCCGAGGTCAGGATCCAGGCACCCGCCTGCGCCTGCATCAGCGCCGCGAGTTGCGTGGCGACGTCCACCGGAGCGTAGTGGCAGCTCACGCTGCGGGCATTCGTCTCCGCCCAGCGCACCCCTCCTTCCGCCTCCTCGCGCGTGAACGACTCGAGTCGCTCCGCGCTCTCTGACAGCCGCTCGCGCAGGCGTGCGATCGCGCCCTGCCCATCGGAGGCGAGAGGCGCCAGCGCCAGCCCGAGTTCTGCGGCACGGCTCGCGAGGCCACCCAGCGCCTCGACCATGCGTTCCGGCCACTGCGAGTGTTCGAGTCGCGCGTCCATCCCGCCGGCGGCCGACACGACCTCACCGACCTGCGCATCGAAACCTGTCAGCGCCGCATCCACACCGGTTCCCATCTGCTGCGCGAGCAGCAGTTCCCCGGCCACGTCCTTCGCGATCGCGGCGAGCTGCCGCGTGCTCACGCTGTAGCCGAGGAACTGCGCGGCCACGTCCGGCAGCTGGTGCGCCTCGTCGATCACGATTGCATCCGCGCCTGGCAGCAGGTCACCGAAGCCTTCCTCCTTCAGCACCAGGTCGGCCATCAACAGGTAGTGATTGACGACCACGATGTCGGCCGCCTGCGCCTCGCGACGCGCGGACAGTACGAAGCATTCTTCGTACTTCGGACACTCGGTGCCGACGCAGTTTTCGCGCGTCGAGGTGACCCAGGGCCAGACGGGGTCCTGCTCCCCGAACCTGGACAGCTCGGCGATGTCGCCGCTGCGAGTCGTGTTCGACCAGGCGCGCACCTTCGGTATTGCCGTCGCCACCTCGCGACGCAGCCCGCGCGAGTACGCCTGCTGCTCCGCGAGATCGAGCCTATGCCGGCAGAGGTAATTCGCACGCCCCTTCAACAGCGCCACGCGCACCGGCCGGCCGAGCGCACCGCACACCGCGGGCAGGTCACGATGATAGAGCTGGTCCTGCAGCGCCCGCGTACCGGTCGAGATGATCACGCGTCGGCCGGAAATCAGTGCCGGCACCAGGTAGGCGAATGTCTTTCCGGTCCCGGTGCCCGCTTCGACGACCAGCACGTCGTGCCCCGCCATCGCAGCCGACACGTGTCCGGCCATCGCCAGCTGCCCATCGCGCATCTTGTATCCGGGCAGTGCCCGCGCCAGCGGTCCATCCGATCCGAACAGCTCGTCGAGCTCGGGCGCCATGTCAGAGGAAGACCGCGCGGAAGCGCAGCAGCGCCGTTGCCCCGGGCGCGAGTGGCTGCTCGAAGATCCATCGAACGTGGGTAAATGCGCCCTTGCTGCCCGCCCGTTCGAACGTGACGCCGCCGTCCAGCGAGAGTTCGGCACGGCAGCCGGGCCCGGCGGCCGACCCAGGCACGTAGACCACGCCGTATGGCAGCTGCTTCGTAACCATCACGTCGTCCACCGGCTTCTGGCCCGGATTCGTCACCCGGATCGTGTAATAGAGCTGCTCACCGGCCTTCAGGCGCCGCGCCTCGACGAATTCCCGGATCGCGCTGCCGTCCGGGCCCTCCCGGGTCACCAGCTTCTGGACCTCGATCGCGGTATCCAGCGGCCCATCGCCCGTGGCCACCACGACCGGGGCCGCGGCAGGAGCCTCATCCGCCGCGACCACCACGATGTGCGCGGTCAATGCCAGCAAGGCAACGAAAACCCGGCACCTGCGGGGTAAAAGCCGGGATTCCATTCGGCGAGCGCGCATGGCCGGGACTCTGCGGGAGGGCGCTGCCACAGGCAAGCCAGCATTGGTGGACTTATCAGGACTTACCGAGTTTGACAACCGCCCCCTGCAGAGTTATTGTGCACTGCAGCAAATGCTGCAATGCAGCAGCAGCCGCACAACAGGAGCACCCCCATGATCGAGCAGATTCAGGATTTCGTGAGCGAGAGCACCGCCGCCATCACGACGCAGGTCAGGAAGATTCGCAAGGAGTCGACCGCGACCGTGCGTGAAGCCGTCGTCGATTCCGCCGAGAACCTCAAGTCGCTGAAGTCGCCAGTCCGCGTGATCGCGCGCTCGGGCGTCAAGCTGACGACCGTATCCCAGACCGCCGTTGCCAGCCTCATCGAGCTGCAGTCGGACGTCGTGACCTCTGCCCTGTCGGACGTTGCGCTGCGCCTCGAGCGCGCCGCCCGCGCCGACGGCATCGTTGACCTGGTCCGCGACCAGTTCGAACTGGCCAATGCCACCCGAGGCCGCGTGGTCGAAGACGCACAGCGCGCCGTGCAGATCTTCAAGGTCGCCGGCCGTGACATGAAGGGCGTTGCGGCGCACGTCTACGAGACCATCGTCGACACCACCGAGCAGAAGGCTGCCCCGGCCGTCAAGACAGCGAAGCGCAAGGCCAAGCGTGTCGTTCGCAAGGCCAAGACCAAGACTCGCGCCCGCAAGACCGCCAAGGCTGCCTGAGCGATCCATCGGTCGCTGAAAGAACTCACAACGATCTCCCCCTGATTGCGCCCTCCTCGGAGGGCGCTTTTTTTTGGCTTTTTCGCGGGCCATACGTAACTTCGCGCCGTTTGCGGCTTTGGGGACCGGGCCGGTGCGAGGCTATAATCGGCGCGAGAGGATCAACACAAACCCGGGCTGCGGCTTCTTCTGCGGCGACCGGCGGAAAAGGATACGCAGCCGATGACCACGACCAACGCCACACTTGCCACATGGGTGGCCGAGACCGCCCGGCTCACGAAGCCCGACCGCATCCACTGGTGCACGGGATCCGACGTCGAACGCGATCAACTCACGAGCCTGATGCTCGAAAGCGGCGACTTGCTGGAGCTGGACGCGGCCAACTTTCCCAACTGCCACCTGCACCGCTCGAACCCGTCCGACGTGGCGCGTGTCGAGCACCTGACCTTCATCTGCACCAGCAACCGCGACGACGCGGGACCGAACAACAACTGGATGAAGCCCGCGGAGGGCCACCAGAAGATTGATGCATTGTTCGACGGCTGCATGAAGGGCCGCACGATGTACGTCGTGCCCTATTGCATGGGCCCGATCAACTCGCCTTATGCCCGCTGCGGCGTCGAGATCACCGACAGCCCCTACGTGGTGCTCAACATGCGCATCATGACGCGCATGGGCGCGGCCGCGCTCGCGCGCATCGAGCACGACGACAGCTTCGTGAAGGGGCTGCACTCGATCGGCGACCTCGACCCGGACCGTCGCTTCATCATGCACTTCCCGGAGGAACTCTCGATCAAGAGCATCGGCTCCGGCTACGGCGGCAACGCGCTGCTCGGCAAGAAATGCCACGCGCTGCGCATCGCCAGCTGGCAGGCGCGCACCGAGGGCTGGCTTGCTGAGCACATGCTGGTCGTCGGGCTGGAGAACCCGCGAGGCGAGGTCCACTACATCGCCGCCGCCTTCCCGTCTGCCTGCGGCAAGACCAACCTCGGCATGCTGATCCCGCCGGACACGATGCCGGGCTGGAAGGTCTGGACCATCGGCGAGGACATCGCCTGGCTGCACGTGGGTTCGGACGGCCGCCTGCGCGCGATCAATCCCGAGGCTGGGTTCTTCGGCGTGGTCCCGGGCACCAGCCCGAAGACCAATCGCAACGCCTACGAGATGATCCACCACGACACGATCTTCACCAATGTCGCGCTCACGGCCGACAACCAGCCGTGGTGGGAAGGCAGGAACAGCGGCGCGCCGGTGACCGACTGGCAGGGCCGTCCCTACGACAAGGCGAACGGCCCGGCCGCGCACCCGAATTCACGATTCACGGTCTCGGCCAAGCAGAATCCCGCTTACAACCACCTGATGGAGCACCCGGAAGGCGTGCCGATCTCGGCGATCCTGTTCGGCGGGCGCCGCCGCGAGGTTGCGCCGCTGGTGTACGAGGCCCGCGACTGGGCGCATGGCGTCATGGTCGGCGCGGGCATGGCGTCGGAGACGACCGCGGCGGCAGTGGGCAAGGTGGGCGTGGTGCGCCGCGACTCAATGGCGATGAAGCCTTTCTGCGGCTACAACTTCGCGGACTACTGGACACATTGGTTGTCGTTCGAGGGCCGCGTGAAGCACCTGCCCAGGGTGTTCCACGTCAACTGGTTCCGGCAGGACAAGGACGGCAAGTTCCTGTGGCCGGGCTTCGGTGACAACCTGCGCGTGCTCTCGTGGGTCATCGACCGCTGCGAGGGACGCGCACAGGCGCAGGACACCCCCATTGGTTTCCTGCCGCACAAGGAAGACCTCGACCTCGACGGCGTCAAGCTCGCAGACGGTGCGCTGCACCAGTTGCTCGACCTCGACCGTGATGCGTGGCACCGCGAGATCGACGAGATCGGCGCCTACCTCGAAGAGTTCGGCGAGCGGACGCCGCCGGCCCTTCGCCAGCAGTGCCAACGGGTCAAGAAAGCGCTGGGCTGAACCGGGACCAATAAATAGGTGAATAAATAGGTGCCAGGCACCTATTTAATCGACTAGTCCTCGACGTGGAACTTGATCGCGTCGGGTGCCGTCGGGTCCGGCAGCTTGCCGAGACCGATGGTGCCCTGCCCCGCCAGTGGGTGCGAGTCGCGGCGGATGAATGATTCCTTGCCGTCCTGGCTGACGACGAAAGTGCCGTTCGTGCTCTGGTCGACCAGCAGCACCTTGTTTCGCGCGATTTCGATGCGCGCGTGGATGCGCGAAATCAGCGGTCCCTGCACGACGACGTCATTTTCCTCGGCGCGTCCCATCGTCAGGCTCTCGCGTCGATCCCCCAGCAACATATCGCGGCCCCGGTAGCGCAGCCGTACGCGCTGCGGCCTGTGACCGGTACGCGCGTCGATCTCGATCGACGGCAGCATGCTGGTCGCGTCCTCCTGCTGCCAGAGCACCTCGAAGAGTTCCATCTCCTCCGCACGGCCGCGCACCGATGTGACGTCGATCTGCCGCGTCAGCACCCGCCACTCCATGGTCAGGCGCTCGACGGTTTCCGCAGTGAGGATGATCTGCCCGGCCTTGGCCTGGCTGGTCATCCGGTTCGCCGTGTGCACCGAAGCGCCGAAGATGTCGCGGTTCTCGAGCACCACCGGCCCGAAGTGACAACCGATGCGGATCGCAACGTGCTGACCCTGCACCGACAGCGTCGGCTGGGCACCGATGTCCTGCTGCATCTCGCCCGCGGCGTTCACCGCATCGTCTGCCGTCGGGAAGATCGCCAGTATCTCGTCGCCGATCGTCTTGATCACCGAGCCGCGGTTGCGCTCGGTCGCGGCCCGCATGATGTCCACGCACGCGATGACCATGTCGCGCGCCTTCAGGTCGCCGAGCACCTCGTAGAGGCGCGTGCTACCCACGACGTCCGCGAACAGGACGGCAACCTCGGTCTCGTTGCTCATCTGTTTCAGGAGGCGATTCCCTGCATTACTTGATCGGCCGGGGGCGGCCGTCCCGGGATTATACAGTGGCTCGCGCGCCCGTCCTCATGCCGCGCGCCGAAACACCCGCAGCGACTCCCGCAGGATGCCTGCGCCCGCTCCCGGGACATTGCCCTGCTCGGCCAGGTATCGCCGCCACGAGCGGGCCCCCGCGAACCCCGCATACAGCCCGTGCAACGGCCTCAGCATCAGCCCGAGCTTGTGGCCCTCGCCAAGCATGCGCTCGACGTATTCCGCGTACTTCACCACTACATCCTCGCGCAGTGGCGGTGTCCAGTCGCGATCGACGAATTCGCGGTGCAGTTCCGCAATCAGGTACGGTTCCTGGTACACCTGTCGCCCCAGCATGACGCCGTCGCACTGGCCCCACCACTCGCGCACCTGTGCGATCGTCTTCAGCCCGCCGTTCAGGATCACAGTCAGGTCCGGATTCTCGCGCTTCAGGCGCGCCACCGTCTCGTATCGCAGCGGCGGGACTTCACGGTTCTCCTTCGGTGTCAGCCCCTGCAGTATCGCCTTGCGGGCGTGAACGACGAACACCGTCACCCCGGATCGGCGCACGAGCTGCACGAAGTGGTCGAAGAATCCGTAGTCGTCCAGCTCGTCGATGCCGATGCGGCACTTCACCGTGACCGGCACGCTGACCGCATCGCGCATCGCGACCAGGCAGTCGGAAACGAGCTGGGGCTCAGCCATCAGGCACGCGCCGAAATTACCTTCCTGCACGCGGTCGCTGGGGCAGCCGACGTTCAGGTTGATTTCCGCGTAACCGTACTGCTCACCGAGCCTGGCAGCCTGCGCGAGCAGCGCCGGATCGGACCCGCCGACCTGCAGCGCGACCGGCGACTCGGCCCGGTCGTAACTGAGCAACCGCTCGATGTGGCCGTGGGCGAGCGCCTGCGCAGTCACCATCTCGGTGTAGAGCAGCGCGCCGGGACTCAGCAGCCGGTGCAGATAACGGCAATGACGGTCCGTGTAGTCCATCATCGGCGCCACCGATATCCGCCGGTCAAGCACCTGGGGCACCAGGGGACATTCTTCTTTTTCGGCTGTTGAAACAGGCATCATCCCTCGTTCCCCTTCCTGAAAAAGGAGAATGTCCCCGTCTTCTGCTGGCGGCGTCATACGTTCGCTGTCTCCTCGACCAGCCAGTCCACGACTGCCCCCAGCGCGTCACTCTCCGACGCTCCCGACTCGCGGGCCGCTTCGTATACCGCCACCTGTCGATGGGCACTGGTCCCGCGCTCCACGATTCCGCGCAGTCCCTCGACCTCAGCCACGCAACCAAGTGCTTCGGCGTCCTCGCGAACGACCTCGATCAGTTCCTCGAGCAAGTCCGCGAATGGAACGACCTGTCGGCTGCCGAGATCGAGCAGGCCGCCGTCGAAAGAGTAGCGCATTGCGCGCCAGCGATTCTCGCCCAGCAGAAGGTGTGAATAGGTGCGCCAGCGCTGGTTGGCGCGCCGCAGCCGGTGCAGCATGCGTACCAGGCACTGGATGAGCGCCGCGAGCGACAGCGCATCCTCCATCCGTGTGCAGCAGTCCATCACCCGCGTCTCGAGTGTCGGGTAGCGCAGGCTCGGGCGCAGGTCCCACCAGATCCGCGACGTGTCGGCGATGATCCCGGCCTCGACCAGGATGTCGGTGTTCCTGCTGTACTCGCTCCAGCTGGAGAACTGGGGTGGCAGCCCGGTGCGCGGCAAGCCGTTGAAGATCATCAGCCGGAACGACATGAGCCCTGTGCGCTCACCCTCCCAGAACGGCGAACTGCATGAGAGCGCCAGCAGGTGCGGCAGGAAATAGGAGAGCTGGTTCAGGATGTCGATGCGCGCGTCGTCGTCGTCCACGCCGATGTGAACGTGAAGCCCGCAGATCATCATGCGCCGGATCGCCCCCTGCATTTCCTCGAGCAGCGCGCTGTAGCGCTCCTTGTCGGTGCGCTGCTGGCCCGAGGTCAGCGAGAACGGGTGGCTCGACGCTGCAATCGGCGCGAGGTCGTACTTCGCGCACTCTTCGATTACGGCGCGCCGAAGTTCGCCCAGCTGGATGCGGGCCTCACCGACGTTGCGGCATACGGGCGTCGTGATCTCGATCTGCGACCGCATGAACTCGCGGAATGCGTGTCGCGAGGTTCGTTCGTGCAGGTCCTCGAACAATCGTGCCGGCGGATCGGTTTCCACCGCGCGTGTTTCGAGGTTCACGAGCAGGTACTCTTCCTCCATGCCGAGCGTGAGCGGCGGCTCGTGCATGCTCACGCCCCGGCCTGCCGGCCCGGTTTGGCCCCCGTGGTATCCGGCAGCAGGCCGCGGAGCAGGCGCGCCATGATGCGCACCCAGCGCTCCACGCCCGCGGGGGACTCGATCTGGTCCTGCCGGATTTCCAGGCAGACGTGCCGCAGCCCACCGCCCTCCGCGTGGTGGTCGATGGTGTAGTCGGCCGGGTGCCGGCCGCTGTAGGGCTCGTTGTCACCGACCACGACACCGTCGATCGCACCGAGTCGCTCGATCATGTAACGCGCGGAGGACTCGTCCTTGTCCCAGAGCACGCCCACGTGCCAGGGCCGCAGCCTGCCGGCCATCAGCGGCGTGAACGTGTGTACCGACACCATCAGCGGGGCCACGCCTCGAGCACGGTACCCGCCGAGCATCGCGGCGATCGCCTCGTGGTAAGGATCGAAGAAGCATGCGAGCCGGGCACGTCTCTCCAGTTCGTCCAGCGCCTGGTTGCCCGGGATGACCCATCCATCGCTCTCGCCGCGGATCGATTCTTCGTGGTACGGAGGACGATTGCAGTCCACGACCAGGCGCGAGTAGCCGGCGAGCACGGCCGGCGCGTCGAGCGCATTGGATATGCCTCGTGCGATTTCACCCGCCCCTATGTCCCAGGCTATGTGCTCCCAGGTCTGCAACGGCGGCAACCCGAGCCGCTGCATCGCACCGGGGAAGGCTCGGCTCGCGTGGTCGCAGACCACCAGCGCCGGAGCCGCGCCGTGCTCGTGGAGCACCACGAACGGCGCCGGGTCATCGCGCCCTATCAGCGAATGCCTGGCTGGAACGTGGTCTGCGTGGCCGGTGCGCTCTGTGGGGTCTGGGGACATTGGGGGCCTGCTGCAGCGACCGTTGGAATTGTACCGGAAGGGGCCGCATACGCAGTCCGCAGCGGCTTGCCGCCGCCAGGCCTCGTGACATCCGGGGCCCCGGACCCGGCCCCCACAAGGGGGCGGCTCGATTGCGACCCGGTTCACATCGGTGGTCGTCGCCCCGCGCCTAGTATCCGGTACCGCCTGCCCCGGTTGCGGGGCCGCAGGCTTGTGTGAGATCGATGACTCGACCAAGGCATCGCAGGAAAAACAGCGCAGCGGAGCGCCCCGGGCAGGACACCAACCTGCCCGGGCAGCTCGATGCGCCCGTTGCCCGCAATGGACCCGCGCGCAGCGAGGGCACGACGGCCCAATTGCAGGCGATCCTGGACCACGTCAAGGACGCGATCCTGACCGTGGACGCGTCGGGCCTGATCGAGACCCTGAACAGCACGGCCGAGCGTATTTTCGGCTACTCGGAAGAGAACGCACGCGGCCGTCGGCTGGACCTGCTCATCCCGTCGCTCGCCCGCCACGCGGTGCTGACCGAGGCGCTGGACGAACTGTCCGAGTACCTGGAAAACACCCAGATTGACCTCGCTCCCCGCGAGACTCGCGGGCGCAGGCAGGACGGGATGCTGTTCGATGCCGAACTCGGGGTCAGCAAGGTCAGGCTCGACGACCGCCACATCTACATCGCCTGCCTGCGCGATACCACCGATCGCAAGCTCGCGGAGGCCGCCATCCGCGAGAGCGAGGCACGCTACCGCACGCTGGTCGAGAACGCGCCGGAAGTTCTAGTCGTCCTCGACGTCGACCTCGGGCGGTTCGTCGAATGCAACGAGAACGCGGTGCGCTTCTTCAAGATGACGCGCGAGGACTTGCTGGCGGCCGGACCCGCCCGGGTCAGCGCGGAGCTCCAGGCCGATGGGAGACCCTCCGCCGGCGTGCCGCGTGGCTACATCGATCGCGCGCTGCAAGGCGAAGCCCCCTGTTTCGAGTGGCTGCATCGAGACGCGCTCGGGCACGTCATTCCCTGCGAGGTCCGCCTGGTGCGCCTGCCGTCCTCCGAACGGCGCCTGATCCGCGGCAGCATCACCGACATCACCGAGCGCAAGAGAAGCGAGTTCCTTGCCGCCGGCGAACGCCGCGTGCTCGAGAGAATCACCGGCAACGTGGATCTTCCGGCGACGCTCGAGGCGATAACCGAGACCGCGGAGCGCGTCACGCCCGACTCCCTGTGCACCGTCAGCCTGTACGATGCCGCACCGAACGCCCTGCGATTCACCGCCGGCCAGCGGATCCCGGAGTCGTTCCGCGCCACGCTGAAACGCGTCGACGTGGGACCCAGGAACGGCTCCTGCGCAGCCGCGACGTTCCTGCAGCGGCAGGTGGTCGTGGCGGACATTGCACGCGACGCGTTGTGGGAACACCTGCGCGAGCCGGCGCTGGCCGCCGGCCTGCGCGCCTGCTGGTCGACGCCGATCCGCTCATCGGACGGCCGCATGATCGGCACTGTCGCGCTGTACTTCCGCACGCCGCGAAGCCCGCTGAAGCGTGACTTCGAACTGATGGGCCGCCTCACCGCGCTTGCCGGCATTGCCGTCGAACGCAAGCAGTCCGAGGAGGCCCTGCGCAGCAGCGAGGCGCGGTATCGCGGCCTGTTCGAGAACGTGATCGAGGGTGTGTACCGGACCGACATGTCCGGCCGGCTGGAGTCGGTCAACCCGGCGCTCGTGACAATGCTGGGCTACGAGCGCGACGAGGACCTGCTCACGCTGCCGTCAACGGCAATGCTCTACGTGGACCCCGCCGACAGACGGCGTGTCGTGGAGACCCTGCGGCGCGATGGACGGGTGCAGAGCGCCGAGTACCAGCTGCGCCGCCGCGACGGCCGCGTGATCACGGTGCTCGAGAACGCGCGGCTGCTGCACGGACAGGACGGCGAAATCACCGGCTACGAAGGAACGCTCGCCGACATCAGTACTCGAAAGCTGGCCGAAATCCAGCTCGCCGAGGAAAAGGAGAAGGCGCAGGTCACGCTGCAGTCGATCGGCGACGCCGTGCTAACCGCCGACGCCGAGGGGCTGGTCGAGTACCTGAACCCGGTTGCCGAGCAACTGACTGGCTGGACCACCGGCGACGCCGCGGGCCGCCCGGTGTCTGAAGTCTTCCAGGTGCTGAACGAAGTCACTCGCACGCCGATCGAGAGCCCGATCCTTCGCTGCCTGCGCGAAGACCGCGTCGTGGAACTGCCCGAGCCGGCACTGCTGGTGAACCGCCATGGACAGGACATCTCGGTACAGGATTCCGCGGCCCCGATTCGCGACAGGACCGGCCAGCTGATCGGCGCGGTCATGGTGTTCCACGATGTGAGCCAGGAGCGCCGCCTGCAGCGCGCCCTCGCCTACCAGGCGACACACGACGCCCTCACCGGCCTCATCAACCGCCGCGAATTCGAGGTACGCCTCGGCGACGCACTGCAGGGGGCCCGCGACTCCGACAGCCTGCGCCACGTGCTCCTGTACCTTGACCTCGACCAGTTCAAGGTGGTCAACGACACCTGCGGCCACGAGGCCGGCGACCGGCTGCTCAAGCAGGTCACCAGCGTCGTGCAGACGCGTATCCGCACGACCGACACGCTGGCGCGCCTCGGCGGCGACGAGTTCGGCGTGCTGCTGCACGATTGCACGCTCGACACCGCCAACCGAATTGCCGAAGGACTGCGCCAGGCGATTCGCGACTACCGGTTCATCTGGCAGGAGCGCGTGCTCAAGGTCGGAGTCTCGATCGGCATCGCGGAGATCACCGGCGAGTCCGAGACCGCAGCCTCGGTGATGAGCGCAGCCGATGTCGCCTGCTATTCGGCGAAGGACTCCGGGCGCAACCGCGTGCAGACCTACGAACAGGGCCGGGCGCCCGAGCGGCACCGCGAAATGCAGTGGGTTTCGCGCATCAACCGCGCCTGCGACGAGGACCAGATGGTGCTGATGTGCCAGCCGATCGTTCCGATCCGCACTGGCGTCGACAAGCAGCGGAAGTTCGAGCTGCTGCTGCGAATGCGCGACGAGCACGGGACGCTGGTGCAGCCGGCCGAGTTCATCCCGGCAGCCGAACGCTTCAACCTGATGCCGGCGATCGACCGATGGGTCGTGCGACAGGCCTGCAGCCGGCTTGCGCACCGCCGCAACGACGCGACGAACCGGGTGCCCTTCACGCTCAGCATCAACATCTCCGGCACAACGCTGAACGACGAGCAGTTCCTGGACTACGTGATAGGCGAAATCAACGCCGCCGACCTGAGTCCGGGCGCCCTGTGCTTTGAACTCACCGAGGCCGGCGCAATGACCAGCCTGGCCGCCGCGACCCACTTCATCGCGGAGCTGCGCCTGCGCGGCTGCAGCTTCGCGCTGGACGACTTCGGCAGCGGGCTGTCGTCATTCATGTTCCTGAAGAGCCTGCCGGTGGACTACCTGAAGATCGACGGGCAGTTCCTTCACAACGTGAACAACGATCGCATCGACCGCAGCATGGTCGAGGCGATCGTCCAGATCGGCGAAACGATGGGAATCAGCACCATTGCCGAGCGCGTGGACAGTGCCCAGGTGCTCGCGCGCCTCGCAGACATCGGCATCCAGTACGCGCAGGGCAACTACATCGCCGCGCCGCTGCCAGTCGAATCGCTGGCCACGCTGCTGGCCGAGGATCCGTCGAACGTACGCCTTACCGCCTGAAAATAGGTGCCTGGCACCTATTTTCCGAAAATAGGTGCCAGGCACCTATTTTCCTGTGTTCCGGCCTGGGGTGGACATTCTCCGCTCGGCGCCGCCCGGCCGGACGTCCGGCATCGATGAATGCTGCGAAAGTCAGTCGAAAGTCAGAGAATGCCCGCTGCTCACTGGGCGTCGTGCGGTCCAAGCGATGAAACCGAACCTGATCCTGCTGATCCACTGCCCCGACCGTGAGGGGCTCGTGGCCTCCGTGACAACGCTGATCCGCAGGGTACATGGGAACATCGTCGACCTCGACCAGCACGTGGACGCCGGGCGCCAGGTGTTCTTCATGCGCGTCGAGTGGACGCCGCCGGAGGAGGACTCGACGGCCGGAGAGCGCTTCGAGCGACTGTTTGCCGAGGAGGTTGCGGCGCCCTGCTCGATGACCTGGAGGCTGGAGCGAACCGCCCGCCCCGCACGAATTGCAATATTCGTCTCACGCTACGGCCATTGCCTGCACGACCTGCTTTCGCGCTGGGAGTCTGGCGAATGGTCGGCGGATATCCCGCTGATCGTGAGCAATCATGTGGACATGGCCCCGGTCGCGGCGCGCCATGGAATCCGCTTCGAGCACGTGCCGGTTGCACGGGACACGAAGGAAGCGGCGGAGCAGCGGCAACTCGCACTGCTGCGCGAGGAAGGAATCGACCTCGTGGTGCTCGCGCGCTATATGCAGATCGTCTCGCCGCGCTTCATTGACGCGATGCCGGATCGCATCATCAACATTCACCACTCGTTCCTTCCGGCATTCGCCGGTGGACAGCCGTACCACGCGGCGCACGCCCGTGGCGTCAAGGTGATCGGCGCGACCAGTCACTA
Source organism: uncultured Gammaproteobacteria bacterium (assembly GCA_963732415.1). Classification (GTDB taxonomy): domain Bacteria; phylum Pseudomonadota; class Gammaproteobacteria; order Steroidobacterales; family Steroidobacteraceae; genus RPQJ01. Next base: position 44,764 of record CAVSZK010000019.1, on the reverse strand, counting down.
CGTCACCGCGGAACTGGATGCGGGCCCGATCATCGCCCAGGATGTCGTGGCCGTAAGTCATAAGGACTCGGTCGAGGACATGGTCCGAAAGGGCCGCGACCTGGAGAAAATCGTTCTCGCGCGCGCTGTGTATGCCCACCTCCAGCACCGGGTCCTGGCCTACGAGAACCGCACTGTCGTTTTCTGATAAATAGGTGCCAGGCACCTATTTTTCGTCGCTTCCACAATATTGAGCGGGAGCGCCGCCTGCTGGCGTAGGCCATGCTCGGCCGATGCCGAGACGTCCCCGAATGCTGGTCGCCGGTGGCTGTTACCACCTGATCAATCGCGGCAACAACAAGTCCGTGGTCTTTCGCAGGCCCGCCGACTATTGGTCGTTTCTTGCCCTGATCGACTGCGCCCAGCAAAGACTGCCACTCAGCCTCCTCGCCTACTGCCTGATGCCCAATCACTTCCACCTGGTGGTCTCGCCCTACGGCCCCCACGACGTCAGCCGCTGGATGCACCGGCTCACGACCACGCACACGCATCGCCATCACCTGCTTTACGGAACGTCGGGCAGCTTGTGGCAGGGAAGATTCCGCAGCTTCCCGGTCAAGAGCGACATACACCTGCTGACGGTGATGCGTTACGTTGAACGCAACGCATTGCGCGCTGGGCTCGCGGAGAAGGCCGAGCACTGGCCCTGGGGCAGTCTTGCGCTGCGGGTGACGGGCCACTCTTCCAATCGCCTGGCTGAGCCGCCAGTGAATCTACCGACCCGCTGGGTGGAACTGGTTAACGAATCCCAGTCGCCGGCCGAACTGGAAGCCCTGCGCAAATGCGTGAATCGCCAGCGCCCGTTCGGGGACCCGCGATGGATCGAGGAGACGTCGTCGAACCCCGGATGCGTCGCGCGACCGAAACGACCCAGGGGCCGCCCACGAAAAAATCGGTGCCTGGCACCGAATTAAATAAATAGGTGCCTGGCACCTATTTATTGGTCGTCCGCGCGTCCGGCGCGCTTGCGGTCGTGCTCCTTGAGCGCCCTCTTCCGCAGGCGGATCGACGCGGGGGTGATCTCCACCAGTTCGTCGTCCTCGATGAACTCCATCGCCTGCTCGAGCGTGTAGCGGATCGGCGGCGTGAGCACGATGTTCTCGTCGCGGCCCGATGCCCGCATGTTGGTCAGCTTCTTGCCCTTCAGCGGATTAACGACCAGGTCGCTGTCGCGGCTGTGGATGCCGACGAGCTGGCCCTCGTAGACCTCGTCCCCGTGGCCGACCATCAGCCGTCCGCGCTCCTGCAGGTTGAAGAGCGAATACCCAAGCACGGTGCCCTGCCCATTGGAGATCATCACTCCGTTCTGGCGCGCCGCGATCGGCTTGTCGAGCACGGGCGCGTAGTGATCGAACACGTGGAACAGCAAGCCGAGTCCCGAGGTCAGCGTACGGAACTCGGTCTGGAACCCGATCAGGCCGCGCGCCGGAATCACGTAGTCGAGACGCACGCGGCCCTTGCCGTCCGGGTGCATGGCCTGCAACTGTCCGCCGCGGCTGCCGAGCGCGGTCATCACGCCGCCCTGGCTCGAATCCTCGATGTCCACCGCCAGGATCTCGTACGGCTCGTTCTGCACGCCGTCGATTTCCTTGATAACCACGCGCGGCCGCGAAACCGCAATCTCGTAACCCTCGCGGCGCATGTTCTCGAGCAGCACGCCCAGGTGCAGTTCGCCGCGACCATAAACCTGGAACTTGTCGGGATCCTCGGTCTCCTCGACCCTCAGCGCCACGTTGGTCAGCGCCTCGCGCAGCAGCCGCTCACGGATCTGCCGGCTGGTGAGGTACTTGCCCTCCTTGCCCGCGAATGGCGAGGTGTTGACCTCGAACGTCATGCCGATGGTCGGCTCGTCCACGACCAGCGGCGGCAGCGCCTCGGGCTTCGAAGGGTCGCACAAGGTATCGGAAATGGCAGGGATCTCGATGCCTGCGAAGGCGACGATGTCTCCCGCATCCACCGAATCGACTTCGATACGGTCGAGGCCGTGAAAGCCGAGCACCTGCATCACGCGCTCGTTTCGGGCGCGCCCCTGCCGGTCAACAACCGTGACCTGCATGCCCTTCTTCAGGGTGCCGCGCTTGATGCGGCCGATGCCGATCGCGCCAACGTAGCTCGAGTAGTCCAGCTGCGAGACCTGCAGCTGCAGCGGCCCGTCGAGGTCAACGTCCGGCGGCGGGCAATGCTTCACGATGGTCTCGAAAAGCGTCGTCATGTCGCCGCCACGATGGCCCGGATCGTGGGTCGCGAAGCCCTGGATCGCCGAGGTGTAGATCACCGGGAAGTCGAGCTGCTCCTCGGTCGCGCCGAGTCGATCGAACAGGTCGAATGTCTGGTCCAGCACCCAGTTGGGACGCGCCTCGTGGCGGTCGATCTTGTTGATGACAACGATCGGGCGCAGGCCATGGGCAAAGGCTTTCTGCGTGACGAAGCGGGTCTGCGGCATCGGCCCGTCCACCGCATCGACCAGCAGCAGCACCGAATCGACCATCGAGAGCACGCGTTCGACCTCGCCACCAAAATCGGCGTGTCCCGGCGTATCAACGATGTTGATGCGGTAGTCGTTCCAGCGAATCGCGGTGTTCTTCGCGAGGATCGTGATGCCTCGCTCGCGCTCGAGCACGTTGGAATCCATGACGCGATCCGGCACGACCGTGCGGGCCGCAAACGTCCCGGACTGCTTGAGGAGCTGGTCAACCAGGGTGGTCTTGCCGTGGTCGACGTGCGCGATGATCGCGATGTTACGAAGGTGTCTGGTGGGGTCGACGGTCACGATGGGGCGCCCGGGGAAAAGGGCGCGGAGTATACCGGGAAACCGGGGATATTCCCCTCTTTCAGCCCCGATTCATTTCGCAGGCTCGACCGCCGGCATCGATTCCACCGCCTCGCCCGCGGCATCGCGCGCCGGCTCCGGCTTCTCGGCCGCCACGACCATGCCGACTACAACCGGGATCGAGAAGCCGCGGACTTCGCTCTGCACCTTGGTCGTCATCTTCGCGGAGACACCGATGTAGTACATCCCTGCCACCTCGGACTGGGCCAGGACTTTCGCTGCATAGCGCTCGCCGGCCTGTACGTCTTCAAACCTGATCGCTTCACTGCCGACGAGTGTCAGGCCATCGACCGCGGAGATTTCCACATCCAGCGAATCCACCGCGAGGCGCGGCAGGAACGTCAACTCGACCTCGAAGGGCTCACCGACGGCCGGCTTTACCGAAATGTCGTACTTGAGGTCCACCGGCGCCGAGCTCTTGCCGGTGACCACCGCGTTGGCCAGTGGTTCGTCCTCGGCCTGCTCAACCTTGGCCTGCAGCTCGGCCTGCTTGGCAGCCGCATTCTCGGCAGCCTTCGCCGCCTTTGCGGCCGCGTCGGCGTCCGACTTGCCGCCGCAGCCCGCCGCAAGTGCCGCAGCCAGCGCGAGCGCAAGGCCGGTGGCAAAGTGTCCCGCGCGAATTCGATGCTTCATGACAGGTGAAACCTCAACCGGTGATGGTTACCAACATGCAGGTCCGGCCGCGGCGAATGGCGCCCGGGTCCGGATCGACGTGACTGTACTCGAAAACCTCGAGTACGTAGTCCCCCGAAGTAAGTGTGCCCGTGTAGCGCTCCGACGCCTGCGGCAGCGTACAGCCTGGGCCCGTCCCGGGACCGGCGCATTCCGATGCGTCGAAGAACCCGGCTTTCCACAGGTAGATGTCGGGATCGGGCGAAATCGGCACCTGGATGTCCTGCGACGTCACGAAAATATCGACCGGCCGGGTCGTCGGCACGTTGAAACGCAGCAACCGGCGATTGCCCAGCTTGTTGTAAGACCCCGCATCGGCCGTACCGCACACCTCGGCAGTCGGGCCGTTGAGCGCGAGTTGCGCGTAGACCGGCAGCGAGTCCGGCAAGCCGCCGTCGTTCGTCTCGCCGTCCGCATAGGGTGTGATCCCGACGGCCTTGGTCTGCTCACGCGCCAAGAGCGCGTTGACCAGTGCGCCGTCCACTCCCGGGCGCTGCTTCAGTGCCGATGCGAAAGCGAAGATGCTGTCGAGCGGGACCCCGGTACGGAGTTCGCCACGGAACACGTCCAGCATCGGCGCGAACCCGACTGATCCCGTGTCGACGCCATCGGCGCCCGTATCGAACAGGTCCCACGCGATCGAGGCCACCGAAGCCTCGCCGAACCAGCCGCGAACGTTCACCGGATTTGCTTCCATGTCGACATGTATGTCCTGCGACTGGCCTGCGCCGTATGAGTCCCGGTACATGGGATCGCCCAGGACCATTCCGGAGAAAGCGTCTGCAAATCCCTCGCTGAACGCCACGCGCAGGTCAAGACGATCACTTATCGAGTGCGCGCCACCCAGGCTGTCCGAGCGGCTGAACTTGTACTCGATGTAGTGCTGGAATTCGTGGGCCAGGATGTGCTGGTCGTATTCGTCGGTATCCGATGCAACGCCCAGGCCGGCATTACCGAGGACGTAGATTCCGTCGCCGACCCCACCCTGGAGACGATAGTAACCGGTCGTCAGGATGCGTCCTGCAGACGGCGCAAAGTCGGCCGACGACATGTTCTGCGTGCTCCAGTACAGGTCCAGCGACGGAAATGCACCTGTGAAGCCGCCCTGGTCCACGACGAAACGAATCGATGCGTACACCGTGTCAAGCAACGCAAAGGGTGCTGCGGCCCGCGTCGACGTATACGACGCGCCGCCCCAACCCGACGCCGCCCCCAGGTCGCGGGTCTGCGCCGCGACACCGGAATTGAACACCGTGCTGTCGAGTACGTAGAGCGCGTTGCTGCTCACGTTGTTGCGTACCGACACCCTCCACGACGCCGGTGCCCCCGCCGTCCCGGCGACCACGCTCTCCGCCCTCGCACGTATACGAACGTCGGTGCTGGCCGGTACCTGCACGCTGTACATGCCGTCGTCGTCGGTTGCCGTGGTAGTGATGACGTTGCCGTTGCTGCGCAGCGCCTCTACGACGATGCGGCGAGCCGGGCTCTCGAACGTCTGGCCGTAATCGAGGCCCTGGCCGGCCGCAGCCGAAAACGGGACGCGGTCATAGGTTATTCGGCCGCTGACCGTCACGCTGGCAGCCGGTGGGTCAACGCTCCCGCCGCCCCCGCCGCCGCTGCCACCACAAGCCGTGAGGGCGAGTGCCGCCGCCAGGATCGACAATAGATAAATTAATTTTTTCAAAGGCTTACCGGCGAAACTTAATGGATGGATGATATCACGCGAAAGGGCGACGGCCGCCGCATATGGGAGCCGCGAACCGACAGGCCGCCCTAGCCCGGCTCCGCCCTTTAGCAGCGATTCGACCCACCGGCCGACGCCCAGTTCCACTCAGTTTCGTTGCAGCTCCGGTTCCCGCAGCAGCCTGAACTCCCACTCGAGCTGCGACCGGACGATGGTGGCGATGTCGTCGAACTGCGGCTGCCAGCCCAGCAGCTCGCGGATACGCTCGGCGTGTGCCACCAGCGAAGGCGGATCGCCGGCGCGGCGCGGGCCCTCGTTCACGTTCAGGGGCTTGCCGTTCACGCGCTCTACCGTGCTGAGCACCTCGCGAACGCTGTAGCCGTGACCATAGCCACAGTTGAGCGTCGTCGAAGCGCCGCCGGCCTGCAGGTAGTCGAGCGCCTTGAGGTGCGCCGCCGCGAGGTCCTCGACGTGGATGTAGTCCCGCACTCCGGTGCCGTCGGGCGTCGGGTAGTCGGTACCGAAAACGAAAATCGCGGGTCGCACGCCGGCCGCCTGCTGGCAGGCCACCTTGACCAGCAGCGTGGCGTTCGGCGCCGTGTGACCGATGCGGCCGCCCGGGTCGCTGCCCCCGACATTGAAATAGCGAAGCGCAACGTAGCGCATGCTCGACGCTGCAGCCAGGTCGCGCAGCATCCATTCGCTCATGAGCTTCGAGAAACCGTAAGGATTGATCGGCGCGGTCGGCGAGTCCTCGCGCGCGAGGCCTTCGGCCGGAATCCCATATACCGCAGCGGTCGACGAAAAAACGAACTGCCCAACACCCGCACGGTCACAGCACTCGAGCAGGTTGCGGGTGGCGCAGGTGTTGTTGCCGTAGTACTTGAGAGGATTGGACACCGACTCCGGCACGATCGTATGCGCTGCAAAGTGCATCACCGTCGTGACCGAGTGCTCAGCGAGCAGCCGTGCGACCAGCTCGCGGTCAGCCGTGTCGCCGATGACCAGCGGCGTGCCGAGCACCGCGCTGCGATAGCCGCTCGAGAGGTTGTCGAGTACCACCACGCGCTCACCGCGCTCGACGAGCTGGCGGACTACGTGGCTGCCGATATAACCGGCACCACCGGTCACGAGAATCGTGGACATTGCGCCAATGCTAAGCGAAACAGGAAACAATTCCGTGAATGGGCGCAATAAATAGTGAATAAATAGGTGCCTGGCACCGATTTATTTAATCGGTGCCAGGCACCTATTTATTCCATGGCGGAGATCTGCTCCCGCAGGTCCAGGACGTGCTGCTCCCAGTACTTCGGCTCCTCGAACCAGGGAAACGCGCGTGGAAAGGCTGGGTCTTCCCAGCGCCGCGCAAGCCAGCCCGCGTAGTGCATGATCCTGAGCGTCCGCAGCGGCTCGATGAGTCGCGTCTCGTGATAGTCGAAGTCGGCGAACTGCGCATAGCCCTCGAGCAGGTCGTCGAGTTGCGACTGGATCTCCTCGGGCCGACCCGACAGCAGCATCCACAGGTCCTGCACCGCTGGACCCGTCATGCAGTCGTCGAGGTCCACGAAGTGCGGCCCGGCGTCGGTCCACAGCACGTTGCCCGGGTGGCAGTCCCCGTGCAGCCGAAGCGTGTGGTACGGCGTCGCCTCGTCGAAGCGCTGCTCGACGATCATCAACGCGTCGCGCGCGACGGTCTCGTAGGCAAGCTCGATGTGCGGCGGGATCCATCCCTCCTCGAGCAGGTAACCCATGGTCTCACCGCCCATGACACGCCAGTCGAGTCGTGGCCGGTGTCGGAACTGGCGCGTGCGGCCGATCGCGTGGATACGCGCGAGGAAGCGTCCCATCCACTGTCGCTCGTCCTTGGTCCCGAGTTCAGGCCAGTGGCCGCCCTGCCGCGGATAGATCGCGTAGCGGAACCCGTGCGATTCGTGCAGTGACCTGCCCTCGGAGACTTCGGGCGCCACCACCGGCACCTCGGCCGCGGCGAGCTCGAGCGCGAATTCATGCTCCTCGAGGATCGCAGGCGTCGTCCAGCGCCCCGGCCTGTAGAACTTGACGACCACCGGCGTGTCGTCCTCGCGTCCGACCTGGTAAACGCGATTCTCGTAGCTGTTGAGCGCCAGTACGCGGCCGTCGCAGCGGTGGCCGATCGCCTCGACGGCGTCGACCACGACGTCCGGCGTCAACGTGGAATACGGGTGCGGGGCGGCTCGTGACGCTTGCGAAGGCACCGGAGGAATATACGCGCCGAACGCGTCACAATGCGCGCGTGAATCGCAACCGCCCCATCGGTTTTCCCTCCTGGCGCCCGCGCTCGCTGAGCGGGCTGATACTGCTCGGCTTCGCGGCAGTGGTGCTGCCACTGCTGCTCGGCATGCTGGGCGCCGCCGTAGAGATGCGCGATCTCGCGCAGTCCAGCGAGCGGCTGGTGGCCAATGGCGTCGCGGCCACGCAATACACGCAGTCGATCGTGCGACAGGTGGCGTCGCTGGAGCGCACCGCCCGCCTCTACCAGATCCTGCGCCGCCCGGGGCTGCTCGCGATCTTCAAGGAAAACCGCGTGCTGCTGGACACGACGCTGGGCGGCCTCGAGGAACTGCCTGGCGATCCGGCCCGCGCCAGCGTGACCAGCCACATGCGAACCAACCTCGCGGCGATCGAAAAGGGTCTCCAGGCGCCGCAGGCAGCCGACATCAACGAGGCGCTGCGCCAGTTCACACAGCTCTCACGCGATGCCGGCGAGCTGTCGCAGCTTGCGGGTCGCCAGACCGACCGCGAACTCTCGGCAATGCGCGCCGAGACCGAAGGCGCGCGGCGGCGCATCCTCTGGCAGAGCGCGGCACTGATTCCGGTCACGATCGGGCTGATGCTGCTGTTTACGCTGTTCCTCGCGCGACCAATCCGCCGCATCGACGATGCAATCGGCCGCATCGGCCAGGGCCGCCTCGACGTGCCGGTCACCGAGCAGGGCCCGACCGACCTGCGGGCGCTCGCCCGCCAACTCGAGTGGCTGCGCCTGCGTCTCAGCGAAATCTCCGAGGAGCGCAATCGTTTCCTGCGCCACATGTCGCATGAACTGAAGACGCCACTCGCCAACATCCGCGAAGGCTCGGAGCTGATGCTCGAAGGCGCGGTGGGCGAATTGAACGACGGGCAGCGCGAAGTCGCCGACATCCTGCGCGACAACAGCCTGCGGCTGCAGCGCCTGATCGAGAACCTGCTCTCGTACAGCGAATGGCAGGCGAAGCGTGCCGGACTCGACCTGAGCACGTTCAGGCTCGCGCCATTCGTCGAGTCGGCCATCGAGCCCTACCAGCTGCAGCTGGGTGCACGGCGCCTCAAGCTCGAGCTCGCGATCGACGACGTCGAGGTCGTGGCTGATCGTGCCAAGCTGCGATTGGTGCTGGACAACCTCGTGTCGAACGCGGTCAAGTTCACGCCCGACGACGGCACCATCACCGTTCGCGCGCGACTCGATGGCGGGGACCTGGCAATCGACGTCGCCGACACCGGGCCCGGCATCCCGCCCGACGAGAGAACGCGAGTTTTCGAGGCCTTCTACCAGGGCCAGACGCCGCAGGGTGGGCTGGTGCGCGGCACTGGCATCGGGCTATCGGTCGTCCACGAATTCGTGCAGGCCCACGGTGGCACGATCGAGATGGCGGACGGCGATTTCCCGGGCGCGCACTTCCGCGTGCGGCTGCCGCTGGCCGGACAATCGGCTTAGCCACTAACATGCACCTCACGAGACACCGAGCCTGCCGATCGAACGACCAGGCCCATCCACGAACAAGCCGGCACCCGATGACATTACAACGCGCAGCCACAGCACTCTCTTTGACCGCGTCGCTCGCATTGCTGGGTGCCTGCACCCAGATGGAGTCGAGATCCGCGGCCGCGAATCCGCCACCGCTGGCCACGGTTGCCCCGGTCCCTGCAACCGTGGTGCCCTACCTCGACACGCTCGCGAGCATGGCCCCTGGTGATCCGGCCCGGCAGCAGGCGGAACTTGCCTCCGCGCTCGCCGCCGCGAGGCAGTCGCCGACAGCGGCCAACAGGCTCCGATATGCACTCGCGCTGGGGGCAGCAGGTCACAGGGACAGCAATCCGGTCGAGGCCAAGCGACTTCTTGCCAACCTGCTTGCCGGGCCCAACGAACTCGACGCCCAGGAACTCGAGCTCGCAAACGCGTTTCTGCGTGAGTTCGACGCACGTGTCGCCCTTTACGCCGAACTCGCACGCCAACGCGAGGATTCCGAGCAGAAAGCCAAGGCCATCGACAGCAGCGCGCTGAAGCGCGCCGACACACTCGCGGCCGAGAACGCGCGACTCAAGAAGCAACTGGCGGAAGCCAACCGCAAGCTCGAGGCCGTCGCCGAGATGGAGCGATCACTGCAGGAACAGGAGCAGGACCAGGCGCCTGAGACCATACCGGAAGTGCCGTCGCGGCCGTGACCATCTCGATTCCCGGCACCTGTCCCGAATGAGCCGCCCCGCCCGCCGCGCGCCGCACATACTCGTCGTTGACGACGATCCCGGGCTGCTGCGCCTGCTGACGATCCGGCTGCGCTCGCAGAATTACGTGGTCGAACCGGCGGATGGTCCTGCGAAAGCGCTCGCCGCAGTGTCGCGATTCCGCCCCGACCTCGTTGTGACCGACCTGCGAATGGCTGAGATGGACGGCATCGCATTGCTTCGCGAGCTGCAGCGTCGATGGCCGAGCCTGAACGTGATCATGCTTACTGCACATGGCACGATCCCGGACGCGGTCAAGGCCACGCAGTCGGGCGCCTTTGCGTTTCTCACCAAGCCGGTCGAGAAGGATCGGCTGCTCGAAGAGGTGCGGCGCGCGCTGAAGACCTCGGGCTTCACCGACACCGGCGGTGATGACTGGCGCGCCGAGTTCGCGACCCGCAGCCCGCTGATGGAGGAGCGCCTCGCGAAGGCGCACATGGTCGCGGGCACCGACGTCGCCGTACTGGTCACCGGTGAGCCAGGCACCGGCAAGGAACTGCTCGCGAAGGCAATCCACCGCGCAAGCGCGAGGCAGGACGCGGCGTTCGTGTCGCTCGACTGCGGACAGCTGGACCCGGCGACCGGCGAGGCAGACATCGCCGCAGCTGTTTCCGGCGCCGGCGCCGGGACGCTTTACCTGCGCGACGTCGATGACCTGCCGCCGGCGCTGCGACCGTCCCTCGCCCGCCTGCTCGACGGACAACCGGCGCGCATCGTCGCAAGCAGTGACCGGGGACCTGATGACCTGGCCGGCGACGAACGAGAGTCGCGCCATCTGCTCGAGCAGCTTGGCGCAGTGCACGTCGCGCTGCCGTCGCTCGGCAAGCGGCGCGAGGACATTCCGCTGCTGGTCCAGCAGTGCCTGGACGACGTTGCCGCCGAAGCCTCACAGGCGAAGCGCAGCTGCTCGCCCGAGGCGATGGAACTTCTCGCCTCCGCGCGCTGGCCGGGCAATGTCCGGCAGTTGCGCATGGTGGTGCGCCAGGCTGCTGCAACGGGCGCAGGTCCCGTGATTACCGTTGACCAGGTGCAGGAGGCGCAGGGCCAGTTGACGCAGCTGCCGAGCTTCGACGAAGCGCGTGACGAATTCACGCGCAGCTACCTGGTGCAGCTGATGCAGGTCACGCAGGGCAACGTGAGCCAGGCCGCACGACTCGCGAAGCGCAACCGCACGGACTTCTACAAGCTACTGTCGCGCCACGGCGTGGAGCCCGAGGAGTTCAAATAAATAGGTGCCAGGCACCTATTTATTAATTCGGTGCCAGGCACCGGTTTTCCCGGTTTCCCAAAAAGTGTGAACCAGTCGACTGTCGCGCGCCCTTACATCGGCGGCCGGCGGCACAGCCTATCGATGGCGCGGGTCTCCGGTGCACGGCACCTTATCAAGCACTTACGCAGCTGGCATGCAAACTGCATTAGCTATCGTGCGCAAGCTCGCGCTATAGCTGCAAAAGATTAAGGTAAACCATGACTACCAAGACTCGACTGGCCCTGGCCACTGCTGTTCTGGCGGCGCTGGCTGCAACTACCCCGGCACACGCCACACTCACCGTCAGTGGCTCGGTTGGCGGCGCGTCCTCCGGCTCGGTGCAGGACAATCTCGACTGGCTGACCATCGGCTCGGCCGGCGGCATATCGCCACTGAGCGGTCTCACAGTCAATTTCTACGGCAACGGCCAGGCCGTGACCGGCGCGGTCGGCGGCCAGTACGCGGCACCGTTCCTGTCCGGCGGCAACGGAACAGGCTTCGGCAGCCCGAACCAGCCGAACGGCGTCGACGCGACCCCCTACGCCACGACCGGCTCCACCGGTGCGTACTCGAATGCGGCGGTAGAAATCCTGCTGCCGGGCGCTGGCCACCAGTATTTCGGCCTGCTCTGGGGCTCCGTTGACAACTACAACACGCTGTCGTTCTACAACGACGCCACGCTTGTGGGCTCGGTCACCGGCAGCGGTGTGGTCGGCAGCCCGAACGGCGACCAGGGCGTCAACGGCACGCTGTACGTCAACATCCTGTCTGACCTCGCCTTCAACCGCGTGGTGGCGACGTCCAGCCAGTACGCATTCGAGTTCGACAACCTGGCGTTCGATCGCACCGAGGTGCCGGAGCCGGCCTCGCTGGCACTGCTCGGGCTCGGCCTCGCCGGGCTGGGATTCGCGCGCCGTCGGGTCAGGGCCTGAGCCGGAGGGGCATTCGCCCAGCGGGGGACATTCACGTTTTTCCAGCAACAGGTGGCGGGGGACATTCTGGTTTTCCGGGCCAGTCCCCGCCGCGCCTCAACCCGCTGAAAAGACAGGGACCAGCCCGAGAAGGGCAGAGAAACGGAGAATGTCCCCTCCCGTTTGCGGAAAAAAAAGGAAAATGTCCCCTTTTTTTGCACACTACATATTGTGTTGCGACGCGTCATTTCCCATAATCCACCCCCGCCCATGGTAGTGGCCCCCGAGGCACCCTGGGTCCGTTCCCGGTCACCGCACTGACGAGAGCACAAGCGCTCGCCAGTTGCCTGTGACTCGCGGCCGGACCTGGCCGCCGTTTCATTTTCTGGCTCGTCTCCGAGACTGCATACCCGCCGAAATGCGGGGACGCAAAGCCTCCGGTCCAAGCGCGCTCACGTGCGATGGATAGCGGGGCTGCCAGTTCGACAGGACTGTAAAAATGCACGCACCCCTGCTCTCAAGGATCCATCCATTCGCCGTGGTGGCGACCCTGTTGCTCGTTTTCAGCGGAAGCGACGCTGCGGATATCGGCAACTCAACGGATCTCGGCAGTTCGACCACGACCGCCAACCGCAGACCGTCGATAACGGGCACGCCTCCAGCGACCGTCGTCGTCGGGCAGGCGTACTCCTTCCGGCCGAAGGCGTCTGATGCGGACGGCCAGAAACTGTCGTTCGCCATCTCGAGAAAGCCGTCGTGGGCGAAATTCGACATCAGGACCGGCCGCCTGTATGGAAGGCCAGCCGCTGCGAACATCGGCACGTACAAGAACATCAGGATCGCGGTCTCCGACGGCATGACCTCGACCTATCTCGGCCCCTTCAGGATCGATGTAAAGGCCGCGGCAGCCAGCACGAGCCCCGAGCCCATCACCGGCTCCGCGACGCTCCGCTGGACCGCACCGACACGGAACGAAGATGGCAGCGCGCTCACGAACCTTGCCGGCTACAGAGTCCACTACGGGACCAACAGGAACTCGTTGACGAATCTGGTGCAGGTAAACCGCCCGAATATCACGCAGGCGACGGTCGGCGGGCTGACCACGGGCACGTGGTACTTCATGTTGACGTCGTATACCAACACCGGCGTCGAGAGCGGCCCATCGGTCACGGCCTCGAAGACGATCCCGTAAATAGGTGCCAGGCACCTATTTATTAAAAATAGGTGCCTGGCACCTATTTATTTTTCGATGGTCTTCGAAACCACGTCGCTGGCCGGGCTTTCAACACCCTCGCGATTGACAGCGACGACCGAGAAATACCAGGTGCCAGCGCCAAGGCGCTCGACGACATACTTCGTCGCTCCCGCATCCTTGACGGCAGCGCGGCACGGCAGTGATTGCGGAGTCGTCCCGTAGCGGATTGCGTAGCCCGCGAGATCCTTGAGCGGAGTATCGTCCACGTTCTCGGACGGCCTCTGCCAGCTGACCGTCGCGGTGCCAGTGCCGGCGGCACAGTTCAGCGCCGGCGCGCGGGCCGCGGCCTTGCCGGCCTTCTTCGGCGACTTATCGGGCGCCGAGGCCTGCTTCGCGGCGAACTCTGCGAGCCGCGCGTTCAGCGCAGCGAGTTCCTGCTCGTCGAGCCTGCCGTCGCCATTGGCATCGTACGCAGCGATCGGGCGTCCGGGCGTCTCGGCGATCGCCCGGTCGATCGCGACCGCTTCCTGCGCGCTGATGCTTCCGTTTTCGTCGGAGTCAAACTTGCGCAGGACAGCCCGCGGGTTGGCGCGTGCCTTGTGCGCCGCTGGCGCAGCGGGCTCGGCAGCAGCGGACCCTTCTCCACTCGCTGCTGCTGCGGGTGATGAAGACGACGGCACCGCGTCCGCGATGGCCGCGACCGGGCGGCTTGCCAACGCGAATACGACCGCTGCCGGCACGACGACGGATCGCAACAGTGCCCTCACACGCATTCGGTCACGCTCTCGACTTCATGGAATGCTGGTGACATTCTCCACTTCCCCAAGCGAACGAAAAAGACGATTCTCGCGCCTTCACGATACAGCGGCAGCCACTCCTGGACTGACGCAAACGGTGGGTGTTTCCATGTCCGGGCCTATGAACTGCCACCAATGCGTCGGTTTTTTTTACAATCAACATGCCCTGGCACCGTCTCCGAACTGCAGGTGACACCTAAGTGGTTGTTTTTAATACCTAAATCAAAGTTGGCCCGGATCCTGCATTAATTCAGGCAACCCGCGTCCATTTGGCCGCGTGGAATTGGAAGATAAGTTTCTAAAGAGGGCCACTTAAATGTTTTCTACCAAATGGATTTCCGCAGTCGCCGCAATCGGACTGCTTGCTGCCACGACGGCTTCGGCCAACTCGCTGAACATCGGTGACACCGTTTACGTCAACGCGGGCGCTGACGGCGTGCGTGGACCGACCGACCTCTCCCGCACGATGCGAGTCTCCGCCGACGGCGGCGTGACCTTCGAAAATGTGCCGGCTGGGTTCTTCGACCTCGCATACAGCCAAGACAAGTCCAGCTGGACCCGGTTCCTGGCGTTCTGCCTGGAATACGACCAGAGCCTGCAGCCGTTCGACGCCAGTGGCTACACCGTGGCCGGCAGCCCGAACGCTCATGTCTCTGAGCTGTGGGGTCGCTTCTACGACACCGTGACGACCAGCGACATGGCGGGCGCGTTCCAGGTCGCGATCTGGGAGATCATGTCCGGCGACGCGACGCTCGACCTGAGCGCCGGCAACTTCCGGATGGCCAGCACGGGTGTGTACGCCGGCATGTACACCATGGCGCAGGGCTGGCTCGACGCGCTGGACGGCGACAAGGCGTACTTCGCGAGCCTGCGGTCGCTGCTCTCGGACCGCCAGCAGGACCTCGTGACCGAAGTTCCTGAGCCGGCTTCGCTCGCGCTGCTCGGCCTCGGCCTGCTCGGCCTCGGCCTGGCAAAGCGTCGCCGCGCCAACTGATCGGGTCGCGACACACACTTTAAGAAGTGGCCTTAGGACGCCCGCAGCGCAAGCTGCGGGCGTTTTTTATTGGGTGCTCAGATCGGCGACGCCGTGGCGCCCATCTCGACAATCGCCGCCTGCAGCGTGAGCGCCGTCCACAGCGCCTCCGCGTCGTGCGACGCATTCGCCGCAGCGAGCCAACCCGGCGGCAGCACCTCGTCCAAGACCTCGGTGGCAGCGACACCGTCCGGCAGCGCAGCACGCATCCACGCCTGCCAGGGCACCGGGAACCCCAGTTTCGGCCAGCGCGACACCTCGGCCGGCAGGTACAGGTCACAGAGCGCCTTCAACACCGGCTTGGACCCATCCAGGTAGCGCAGCTCGCGAGGCATGCGGCAGGCAAGGTCGATGATCGGTGCACGCAGGAACGGCGATTCCGAACTCAAGCCGAACGGCTGCGCCAGCCGGTCGTGGCGCACCAGCGACACCGCGGCAAACGTATAAAGCTGGTAGGCCTGCAGCGCGTCCGAGAAATCCTCCGAACGCGAGAAATATTCGAGCGGCAGGAAGCCCGGCGAGATACCGCCAGTCGAGGCCTCGAGCGTGCGCCTTACCGCGCGTGAATAGCCCACCGCGTCCAGCATTGCCGCGTACTGGTTTGTGTTCCAGGTCAGCACTTTCGAAAGCCGTGTCGCCCAGCTGCCGTCGAAACTGCGCAAGACCCTCGCCCCCGCCACGCGCCAGGCCTGCGGCAGGTGCTGGACGAAGTCGTGCTTGGCGCGGAACTTGTCCACCCGACCCACGTCCGCGAGCCCGAACAACATCTCGGCCCCATCGCCTTCCAGCACCAGGTCCACCTCTGCAGACGCGCGCCGGAACAACTGCTGCAGCAGGAAGTTGTTCGGATGCCGCGGCGGCTCTTCCATGCGTCGGACCAGCGTCCGGAGGTCGCCGTCGAAATTCGGCAACTGGATATCCACGACGCGGCACTCGATGCCGAGGTGGCGGGCGACGATCGCCGCGCGGTCCAGTTCCTGGTTCGAGTCGCCGGGCAGCCGACCGGCGAAGCCCACCACCCTGCCCACGACCTCGCGCGCCGCGGCTGCGATGACGGAAGAGTCGACTCCTCCGCTCAACAGCACGCCGACCACCTGTCGCTCGCCCGCAATCTCGAGGATCGCCGACCGCATTGCACCCCTGGCTTCGTCGCGGTAGTGGTGCAACGCATCCGGTCCCGCGGACTCCGGCGAGAACTGCAGCTGCCAGTAGCGGCGCACCGAGGGCTCGGCGCCCGGCCCGGAAACCAGGCACGACGCCGCGGGCACCTGGCGTACCGCGTCGAACAGCGACCGGTCGCGGACCAGCCAGCGGCAGGCGAGCACCTCCTGCAGCGCCTCCGCGGAAACTCGCAGCTCGATCCCCGCGGCTGCGAGGATCTTGACCTCCGAGGCCGCGTAGATCAGCCCGTCCTTGCGCGCCCAGAACAATGGCCGCACGCCGAAGCGATCGCGTGCCAGCACCAGTTCCCCACTCGCCGGATCGAATGCAGCGAGTGCAAACCCGCCGTCCAGCGACGGCAACAGGTCCTTGCCCAGCCCGCACCAGTCCGCGGGCGTAAGCCGGGGCGGGATGCCGTTCGCGGACCTCGAGGTGATGATGCTGGGAACGCCGTCCACGGCCATCAGCACACCGTCGTGCACTGCCAGCGTTCCATCGCGACCACAGTGCCAGCCCGAGGCCCCGGACACTGCCAGTTCCGTGACCGCGCCGCCGCTGCGCTCGTGCATTGCGCGAATCACCGCAACGCGGTGCGCATCGTCCAGCACGCGTCGCGCATCGTCGGCACCGGTAATGACAAGGAACGCAGCCATCGGGCCAGAATAGCGTATCGCGTAGAATCCGCGCGTAGCCACGCGAGACCCACAGCACAGATGTCGATTGCGACTGCAATTGCGATTGAGACGCACCACCGGCGACCGCCAGACGGATGGGACGACTACGTCGCCGCACACGCCCAGGCATCCGCCTATCACGCCTCGCGCTGGCCGCTGGCCGTTGCCCGGCTGTTCGGGCAGCAGGCCCATTTCGTCACCGCGCGGCACCCCGACGGATCGCTCGCAGGGGTGCTTCCGCTGGTCGCCCAGCGCAGTCTGATCTTCGGGCACCGGCTGACGTCGCTGCCCTATTTCAACTACGGCGGCGCACTCGCCGACACGCCGGCGATCCATGCGGCCCTGCTAGACCAGGCCAGGACCCTCGCCCGGGAAACAGGTGCCAGGCACCTGGAAATCCGCGAGGTGGCGCCGCCGCCGGTGGACTGGCCGGTACGCCACGACAAGGCGACGCTGCTGCTTGAACTTCCGGCCAACGTCGAGGCGCTCAGCCGGGCGCTCGGCTCCAAGCTGCGCTCGCAGGTCAAGCGTGCCCAGCGCGAGCAGCCGCTGGCACGAACCGGCGGCCCGGAACTGGTGCCCGATTTCTACCGCGTCTTTGCCGAGGTGATGCGCGACCTCGGCACGCCCGTATACCCGCGAGCCTTCTTCGAGACGCTTTTCGAACAGTGCGGAGACCAGTGCCGGGTGTTGCTCCTCGATCTCGACGGATCACCGGTGGCCGGCGCCTTCCTGGTGAGCCACCGCGGCACGCTCGAGATTCCGTGGGCGGCGACCCTGTCGGCCGTGAAGTCGAAATCGATCAACATGGCGCTGTACTGGGAGGTGCTGCGCCACGCGATCGAGAGCGGCCACACGCGCTTCGACTTCGGACGCTCGACCGTGGACAGCGGACCGTACCGGTTCAAGCTGCAGTGGGGCGCGCGGCCCGTGCCGTTGCACTGGGCCACGTGGACCGCTTCCCCGGCGAAGGCACCTGTACAGGGCGCAGACCCGGACGTCGGCGGCCGTTCGCGACGCCTGCTGACCGGCACCTGGAGCCGGCTGCCGCTTGCGGTCGCAAATCGACTGGGCCCGCTGGTCAGCCCCTCGCTGCCCTGGTGAGTGCGTCGTTACCCGGGTGAGGCCTTCGCTCAGCCCTTGAACAGCGAATAGCCCTGGTAGAACAGCTTGAGCCAGGGCGCGCGCACCACCTGCAGGCAGCCGAGTTGTGTCTCCGCCGAGCCCAGCTGTGCCTTGTAGTCGGTGGAGCGACCCTGGCCGCCCAGCAGGTCCACGACCGAAACGCCACTGGCAGCCGCCTCCTCCAGCAGGTAGCCGGCCTGCAGGTAGCCCGGCGAAATCGACTTGCTGAAGCCGGACTCGATTGCGTTCTGGATCTCGTAGAGGCGATCGCCGATGCGATAGCCGTGCATCGCTGCGATCGTACGCCCGCCCACCCGCAGCCGGCGCAACACCGGACTGCCGGCAGCCCAGCGAGAGTCGCAGAAATCGCGGTACATCCGCCCGCGACGCCCCGCCGTTGCCCTCCAGCCCCAGCGCACCGAGTGCACCCGGTCAAGGTCGGTCCAGAACTCATCCGCAGTCGCGGCGCAAGCGGCCTCCCACGACGCGCCGCCAAGCTGCTCGAGCTTGCGTCGCTCATTGAACAGCCGCCGGCGCGCACGCGATGACAGCCGCGGCAGCAGTGCCTCGAAGCCGCCGTCGAGGCTGATGTGGTATGCGGTCAGCGGGTCCACGACCCGCGAAAACGCACCCGCATGGTTCGCGGCCGACAGCAACGCGCGGCTGGTCGGGCCCGCGACGTCCGCGTAAACCAGCATGAAATCGCTCCAGCCCTGGCTGGCCAGCACTTCGCGGGCCAGCACGTGATGAACATCGGGCCGTGACGAATCGACGATGAACCCGGTGCGCTCCGACATCACCGCGGAATTGGTGCGCCACAGGTTTCCGATCAGCTCGCAGCGCCGCGCCGGGATCAGGCCGCGGTGCACGACGCGATGCAGCAGCAGCGGCGCGATGCCGACCAGCCGCTCGCCGTCATGCGCGAGCAGCAATCGCGCCTCGAGCCGGAAGTCGTCGCGATGGTGCCGCCACCAGGTGGCGAGCCAGTCCCAGGACCCGAACAGCGGATCGGCATCCGAGCGCGCGAGCAGCTCCGACCATTCCTCGCGCATCGCGAGAAATTGGGCTTCGTCCTGCACATCGATGCGGATCGCGTTCATTGCGCAGCCACACGTCCGTCGCCGGCAACCAGCGACTCGAACCAGCCCCGGTCAGGCTCGTATCCGTGCTCGACCAGCAGGTCGAAGAGCTGCGGGAATTGCGTGAACTGCTCGACGATGCGTGCCCGGTGCTCGG
Organism: uncultured Gammaproteobacteria bacterium; assembly: GCA_963732415.1. Lineage (GTDB taxonomy): Bacteria > Pseudomonadota > Gammaproteobacteria > Steroidobacterales > Steroidobacteraceae > RPQJ01. Next base: position 25,640 of record CAVSZK010000019.1, on the reverse strand, counting down.
GCTTGCGCCACTTGCCCGCGCGCGAAAGGTCAACGGGCTTGTCCTCCCGGACCAGGCCGGGATCACGGGCCGCATGCGATCCCTGGTATCGATACGGCAGCTTGTCGGCGGAGCGATGGTAATCGGCGAACTTTCCCTGGAACTCGAGGCCGAACGCAGCGGCGATGCGCGCCTGGCCCTTCGTCCGGGTTCGCGAGCAGGTCCTCGTAGCGCAGCTGTCAGCACCCGAACGCCAGCAGCGCTGTCCAGTCCGCGGATTGCCTCGGCGATCTCGCCCACGCCGGCAGCATCGTATTTCCACTCCGTCCAGCCGCCCTTCTGCGGCCACCAGCTGTGGTCGTAGCCGATGAAATAGCGGTCCGGCAGCTTGGGATGGATGGATGTCACCACGTCGCGCACATCGCGCAGCGGCACCAGCACCAGCAGTTCCTTGCCGAAGCGATTGCGCGACAGGATGCGGCTCACGTCGAGCACGTCCAGCGGAGCCTTGGAGGCCACGAACCCGGGGCGGCCGATCCAGTGGGCCGCGCCCTGCTCGAACTCCAGGAAACGGAAGCCGGGCAGCGTCGCGCTCAACATGTTGTAGACCAGCGACGTGCCGCTGCGCGGGAAGCCGCAGACCAGCAGGTGCTGCCAGCGAGCCAGCCCGAGCACACGCCGCCCCCGGCCGACCAGGGCCGCGCAGGCGTCGTAGCCGCTGCGCAGCGGGCGCTTCAGGGACTCGGGCAGGTCGGAGAGCGTTGCTGGCATCAAAATTCGGTTTATGCGGGAGCGAACCGCCATCCGGCAATTTGCCGGATCGGTCATGGGCATTGCGTGATCCCCGGCGCAGTTTAACCTAGCCCGACTATCGACAATGTCGCCACCCCGATCGAGGCAAGCACGCTCCATGGGCCAGCCCCAATCCATGCCGCGAGACACGCCGCTGAAAGGACTGCGAATCCTGTTCGGCGCCGCGACGTTTCCAAACCGTACCCAACCCTGGGTGCTGAGCTGGATCGTCGAGTCCATGCGCAATGGTGCCGAGGCCGAGATCTGCGCGTTCGGGCGCCTGGGCACGACCTACCAGGCCGCGGTTGACGAATACCGGCTCCTCGACCACACGACCTACCTGCGAATCAGTGGTGTCCGCTCGCCGCTCAGGTCGCTGGCAACGGCACTGTCCGGAAACGCGCCGCTGGCGCAACGAACCCGTCGCGGCCTGCGACACGTCGCGGCCGGCAGCTCGCAGGCAGAGGGCTGGACGAGGCAGCGAGTGAAGAACATCGCGCTGGCGCCGCTGCTGGGACTCGAGCGGATCTCGCTGATTCATTCGCACTCGATGCAGATGTCCTATCCCCTGCTGGCGGCGGTCGATGCATGGCGCGTGCCGCTGGTCATGACCTTCCACGGCCTGCCGCCGCACGGCGTCAATCTCGTGGCGCAGGAAAAGCAGGCCGAGGTCTTCCGCCGGGCCAGCCTGCTGCTGGTCAACACCGAATTCGCGCGCAGGCAGCTCGCGTCGTTCGGCTGTCCCGAGGAACGGATCGCGATACTGCCCCAGGGTACTTCGCCCGAAGACTTCCCGTTCGAACCACAACCCCATCCGGGGGCCGGGCCGCTGCGCCTGCTCACCGTCGGCCGCCTGCACGAGGACAAGGGTCATCGCCACATGCTGGCCGCAGTGCGCGAACTGAAGGCACGCGGACGCAGCGTCGAATACAACATCGTGGGCATCGGGCCGATACGCGCAGCGCTGGAGCAGCTGGCGCAGGAACTTGGCATCACGGATTCAGTGCGGTTCCACGGCGAGGTGGACGATGCGGGTCTTCGCGAGCAGTACCGGACCGCGCATGTGTTCGTGCTGCCGAGCGTACGCAGCCAGGACGGCTACCACGAGGAGACGCAGGGCGTGGTGCTGCAGGAAGCGCAGGCCTGCGGCAAGCTGGTCATCGCCACCCGCACCGGCGGCGTTCCCGAGTGCATCGACGACGGTCGCTCCGCGTTCCTGGTGCCGGATCGAGATCCCGAGGCACTGGCTCGCCAGGTCGAGACCCTGCTGGATCACCCGGAGCGCTGGCCCGAGTGGCAGAACGCCGCGCGCCGCTGGGTCGAGGAACGCTATTCAATGCCGGTGCTCGGCCGCAGGCTGGCCCGGATCTACCTCGACGTGCTGGAAAAGCACCGGGCTTAGCCGGGATCAGAGTAGGAGCCGGCGCCGGAATCAGCCTCCGAGCACGCCCGCGACGATCGCCTTGATGGCGGGTTCGTCCACGTCCGAATGTACCGGCAGCGTCAGCACTCGATCCGCGAAGCGCCGGGCCTCGTCGATCCCGGACGACTCGACCGGCGGCATGCCGGGCAGGTCCGGCAAAGCACAGCCGTAGAACCGACTGGCCCCGAATCGATCGAGCTTTCCGAGCACGCGGTCGCGCACCGCGCGATCCGGCGCCAGCAGCGCGTAGCGGAGCAAAGGCGGAATTGCTCCTTGCACGATCGAGTGTGGCAGGTCGATCCAGCCCGCAGGCAAGCCGCGAAAGGCCTGCTCGAATTCACGCTGCGCCCTGCTCGGCGCTCGAGGTTCCCGCGCAGTGGCGCTGCAAAGCACCCTTGCAGTGAACAGGTCCATGGCCATGGGCTCGCTGGCAGGGCGGTAGTGCGTTTCGCCGATCGCAAGACCCGGCATCCGGCGCATCAGGCCGTACGCGGACGGATGGATCGCGAGGTTGAACGCCACGCGCTTCAGTGCGCGAGATGCACCCCTAAGCCCTGCTCCCGCCTGCGCCACGATGTCGGGCCAGCCGAAACCACCGGCAGCGCCGGACGAGTCTCGCGACAGCAGCGCACCGCCCCCGCCGGCATTCACCGGCTTGCCGCGTCCGAAGCTCAACACCACGAAATCGCCCGACGGCGCGTGCCCTGCACGGGCCGGGAAACAGCTGGGCGCTGTCCTCGATCAGCACGACCCCGGTTGCGGTCGCCAGTTCGCGCCAGCGGCCCATGTCGTCCGGCATGCCAAGGAAGTGCGGAGCGACGATTGCCGCAACGTCACCACGCGCGAGTTGCGCCTCTACGCCTGAACGATCCATGAAAGGACGGTCTCGCTCCAGGTCCACGAGAACCGCCTCACCGCCAGCCAGGACGATCGCGGACACCAGGTCCGGGCAGGTGTAGGCAGGCAGCAGCATGCGACGGCGACCATCGGCGCTCAAATGGCTGATCGCCGCGCGAACGGCCAGCGTCAGCGCCTCGGTGCCGCTCTGCAGGTACTCGGACCGATAGCCTGGGATCACCAGCGGCTCATCAACCACCAGCGACGCTGCTGCCGGGTACGGAATCCGATCTCCGACCGGCCTCAGGCTTCCGATGTTGGTCATCCAGGGTAATCCAACCGTTCAGGCGTTGGACCTCAGCCGGAGCCGCCCGAACAGGTCTCGAGCAAGGCACATAACAGCTCGGCGCTCGGCACGCCCGACGATCGGCGACCAATACACGACGGCAACGAAGCAGGCGTAGACGCCGCTTTTGAACGCCAGCGACGACCACAGCCCGGACGGCGCTAATCGCGACAACAGGTAGGCGACCGCCCCCACTCCGAGCAATGACCAGAACTTCGACCATGGCAGGTCCACGTCGAACTTGCTGCGCGTCTTGCCTTCGAGCTGCCAGAGATTGACCAGCGCGTACACCACCAGCGCCACGGCCACGCCCATCGCGCCCCACATGGGCGCCAGCACCAGCCCGACCGCAGTGGCCGCAATTGCGCTGACCAGCGATGCCTTCAGGAACTCGATCGTCTTGCCCTCGATCACCAGCCCGAAGCGGCTGAATCGCGTCGCGGTTATTATCACGCTCTGCAAGGTCAGCAGCGGCACCAGCGTTGCCGCGCCCCAGAATGACCGGTGCGACATTATCCGCAACACTTCGGGAGCGAATATCGACAGCCCGACGGCCGCATACACCAGCACCACCGATGCCATCAGGAACCCACGCGCGTAGGTGCTGGCGCCGTCCTCGGTTCCTACCATCTTGAAGCGCTGCGACGACCAGGCCTGGTTGAACGGCCGCCAGATGGTCGCCCCCATCACTCCCGACAGTCGATTGGCCAGCATGAACAGGCCGACCTCGGAGAGGCCCGCAGCACGCGAAATGAGGAAGCGCGACCCGGAGTTGACGTAAAGCGCCACCAGGCCCGTCAGCACCAACGGCCAACTGAACCCCATTAGATCCTTGATCTGGTGCCGGGAGACCGCAAACCGGGTGCGGATCAACAACCAGGTTGCCATGGCGCCACCGAGCGTTAGGCCGGTCAGCACCGTGGCCCAGATGACGCCCGGAACGCCCATGCGCAGGTGAACCACGAAATAAATGTTGAGGCTTAGCTGGATCAACAGCTTCATTACGCTCAGCGTCACGAACGCGGCGGGCTTTTCCAGTACCCGCAGGTACTGGAAAGGCATGAAGAACAGCGAGGTCGTGAGCAGCGACACCGCGAACAGGGCCATGTAGCGCTGCAGGTCGTCGGAACCGAACAACAGCCGGGCCGCAGGACCGGAAAGCGCCACCAGCGCGAAAACACCGACCAGCTTCGAGAGGATGGTGTATGCGGTCGCCGAGGCCACTACCGTGTCCTTGGCCTGCTGGGTACGGGCCGCGTGATAGTTGCGGAACACCCCCTGCACCACCTGCATGCCGAACACACCCGAGGCGATATCGATGATGATCTGCATCATGCCGAGCGTGCCGTAGTCGGCAGGCGTCAGAAAACGCGTGTAGATCGGCAGCATGATAAGGCTGACGATGTTCTGCGCACCCACGCCAAAGCCGTACACGACCGAATGCGAGAGCGTCTTGCGGAGACCTTCTGCCAAGCTAGGGATTCCCGGGAGGGGCTGGGTGGCCCGCATGATACCCGAGCCCCGCGGCCGGGCTGTGAAGCCGGTCTACAAAGAGGCGGTCGGTGCCCGTTATGCTATGTGGATGAAAGGCACCCGCTGGCTACCGCTGCTGGACGAATTCGCGCGGCGGGCACACCGAGAACTGCGGGTGACGCTGACCCGCCCCGCCAACCCGGACCGATGGCTGTTCCTGGTCGGTTGCTACAACTCCGGCACCACGCTGATCGCCGACGTGCTGGGCGAGCACCCGCAGATCGCCGCCCTGCCCGACGAGGGCCAGTACCTGACCGACCAGTTGCTGCTGGACTACAAGATCGGCCTGCCGCGCATGTGGGTGGGACGTGAAGATCTCTTCCGCATGGACGAGACCAGCACAGGACCCGACGTGCAGCGGATCCGCAAGGAATGGGCCATGCGCCTGCCGCGCACGGCGCCCGTGGTGCTGGAGAAGACTCCAGCCAACATGGCGCGCACGCGCTGGTTGCAGGCGAACTTCCCGAACGCTCACTTCGTCGGCATCCTGCGGAACCCCTACGCCGTCATCGACGGCATTCGCCGCAAGGCCGACCCGCAGCACCTGGAGGCCGGTTGGCCGATCGAGATGTGCGCACGTCAATGGGCGCGGTCCAACGAGGTACTGGCCGAAGACGCTACCCACCTCGAGCGATTCATGTGGCTGCGCTACGAAGACTTCGTGAATTCAACGGCCGAGTCCATCGCCAAGGTGCTCGAGTTCGTCGGACTGCCGCAGACGATGCAGCTCGCAGCAGGGGCAGACCTGGAGCGTGCACGAGCGGCGCGAACCGATCCGCGACATGAATGCGGAGAGCATCGCGGGACTCGCGCCCGAGGATATCCGGACCATCAATTCGCTGATTGGGCCCCAGATCGAGGCCTTTGGATACCCGCTCCTCGAGACGTGAACGGAACGCCCGCCGCCTCGCGCGCGGCCGTGTAGAGCATCACCGTCATCGGCATGCCGACCCAGAAATACGGGTAGTACAGCACGGTGATGAACTGGGCGCTGACCAGGAAGCCGATCATCGCCGCGTCGAATCCGTGCGCCATGCGCACCAGGAAATCGTCGCCGGCTTCGGCAGCCAGCTTGCGGGTGCGTGCATTCAGCACGAAGGTCGTGACGACCATGACCAGAAACGCCACAAGCCCCAGAATTCCAAGCTCGGATGCGGCCTGGATCAGGATGTTGTGGCTGACCTGGACACTCGACGTAGTAGTCCTCGCAGGCCCTTGTAGTGTGTCGAGTAATACGGCACCCAGTTTTCGAAACCAATTCCGAGCAATGGATGGTGGCGAATGATGTCGAGTCCGTCGCGCCAATAGGTGAGTCGCGCCAGCGACGTCTCGTCGGTGCCCATCCCGCTGAATCGATCGATCAAGCGCTGACGGCGCCACGAGCCAACCGAGCGCCGCCACCGACTGCGAAACCAATGACTGCCTTGACTTTCGAGCGCCCGATCAGTGCCAGCCAAGCGAGTGCCGCGATGCCACCGAGCACCGCACCACGCGAATTCGCAGCGATGATGGTCGCGGCAGCCGTAATCGGCAGCAATGCGACCAAGCCACGCTTCAGCGTGGAAAGACGCGGCCACAGCGCCATCAGGAACATCAACCCCATCGGCAGAAAGATGCACATCTGGATGCCGACTTCGCCAGAGTTGTGGAAGAAACCAGGCGCTCCGGTCACACCCCAGGACTTGAAACCGAAACCTGAACCCATCCACGTACGGAAGCCATGCTGCGACATCTTGAAGCTGCACAGCAGGAACAGGATCAGGAACAGCAGGAATCGTACGCGGCCCACGACCGCGTTGACGATGAAAAAATAGATCACGACCCAAGGCAGGTAGATGTCCCAGCGGGAAAGCGACCAGGCTGGACTGTAGGCGGTGACCACCGAGGCACAGACGATAGCCGTGTAGACCAGGATCTGGGCATTGGTCGGCGACTTCACGAGACCGCGACGGCCGATTTCGGACAGCACGGCGAACAGCCCGATCAGGATCGTGATCTGGGTCCAGGGCAGGAAATCGAGAACCTTCCAGACGCTCTGCGGTCGAACGTACTCGAGTACGAGGTACACGCAGGCGAGCTTGAAACCCACCGACTGAGCCTTGAACGTGGACCACAAGCGCGCCAGATTCAAGCCCGTAGAGCTGATCGATGGTCGCAGCGGCTGGCCTCGACGGATTGCGCAGGCGTTGGGATTCTGCAGTGGTAACGGTCATCAGGACAATCCGTGTGGCAATTATTGAGTTTGTATCACAGGCGGCTCGCGACGGCCGCAAGAAACGCTGAGTCAGCATGAGCCGAGCGAGAAGCGGGTCAAACTTTGCTCCCTCGCGGCCCGGCCGAGCGACTCGCGGCGTGACGGATCCGACAGCAGAGCGAGAACCGCCTCGGCACAGGCGTCCGCCTCGTTCGCCGAGTACCAGAGCCCGGTGACGTTCGGCTCGGTCGCGCCCCTTACGGAAGGTCGATCCGGCACTATCACGGGCAGGCCCGCATTCATCATCTCGAGAATGGCCAGACAGTAGCCAACCTCGCCCAGCGACGGGTGCAGGCCCAAGTCGAAGCCCGCCATCAGGCGTCGGGCGTCCGCCGCGGCGCCCCAGGAACTTGAATCTCTCCGCCACGCCCTCCTCCGCAGCCAGCGCGCGGAATCTATCCAGATCCGGCCCGTCGCCGACGAACGCAAACAGTGCCTTCGGCTCCCGGGCCAGGACACGCACGGGCCGCACGGATCGCGAACTCGATGCCCTTGATGCGATGAGCACGACCGACCATGCCGACAACCACATCGTCGTCTCGCACGCCAGTTGCCCGCGGGCCCAGGCACGGTCCACGTCTGAATACTCGAAGGGCACCACGCCGTTCGGCACGACGACCGTAGATTCGACCGGCACTCGGGCATTCTCGACCATGCGCTGCCGCACGAATTCGCTCACGGCGACGTAGAGGTCCGCAGACCATGGCCCGAAGCGCCGCAAGCCCGACTTGATCCAGCCCTTGGGGCCCCGGATTGCGGGCCGATCACCGGGGGTGTGATCGTGGATGGCTATGCTCTCTACACCCAAGCGTCTCAACCTCGCATAGCGCCAATCGGCGTACGCCCGGTCGGTGAGATAGAGGCTGGTGACCCCCTCGCGACGCACGGTCTCCGAAAGTGCCCGCCAGCCCGCGCCCGAGCGATCACCGAAATCGAGCCAGAGGACGTCGATCGGTGCCGCCCGAATGGCGGGCGGAATCTCGCCCTGCGACGGGTAGGCGAGCAGCGCGCGCCGTCCCTGCCTCGCCAGATTGCTCAGCCAGCAACGCCCAGTAGTGCTCCATGAGCCACCAGGCATAGCCAACGTCCGGGGCGTAATTGGCCACCATAAGACAGGCACCCTTTGCGGGGGCCGTCACAGTCGGAATTGGGGGGCGTGCTACCATCGTGCGCCACTTAAATTGACACGCGTATCTTACTGAATTTCCAACACATGAATGCGGGACAGCGCGCAATTCGGGTCATGCACGTGGCGTCCGGCGACCTCTGGGCGGGGCCGAGGCGCAGGTATGCCAGACTGTAACTGCGTTGAATCGCCTGCCCGGAGTCACCGCAGCTGCGGCCCTTCTGAACGAGGGCGAACTGGCCAGCCGCCTGCGGCAGGCTGGGGTCGAGGTCCGTGTGTTCCCGGAGAGCGCTGTCGGCAGCTGGACTATTTACCGGCAGCTAATGGCCTTCATGCGGACGTGGCGCCCCGACGTCGTGCACACACACCGGCAGAAGGAAAACATCCTGGGCGCTTTCGCCGCCCGCGCCGCTCATGTGCCGGCCAGCGTCCGCACCGCGCACGGAGCCCCGGAGTTCAATTACCCGGCCTGGCAACTGCACAAGCGGGCCCTGCGCAGGCTCGACGCATGGGTCGCACGGCATCTTCAGCAGCGAGTGATCGCCGTCTCGGACGAACTTGGCGCCAAGCTGCGGCCACACTTCATCGGCGCCAAGATCGCGGTCGTCCCAAACGGAATCGACGTCGAAGCCGTACGGCGTGCGGCATCACCGGCGACACAACTCGAGCCCGGCTTCCACCACATTGCCTTTATCGGTCGCCTCGTTCCCGTCAAGCGAGTAGACGTATTCCTGCAGGCTGCCGCGGAGCTGGCAGCTTTCTTACCCGGGCAAATACCGGTTCCACCTAATCGGCGACGGGCCGCTGCGCCCTGACCTCGAGCAGAATGGCGTCAGACTTCGGCATTGCGGACGACTGCGTCTTCCACGGATTTCAGCCTGAAGCACCGCGCTGGCTCGCAAGCATGGACTGTCTCGTGCTGACGTCCGATCATGAAGGACTCCCCATGACCGCACTCGAGGCACGGGCGCTCGGAATACCCGTGGTGGCTCACGCGGTCGGCGGCCTGGTGGCGCTCCTTGAGAACGATGCCGAATGCCGCCTGGTGCCGACGCAGTCACCTACCGCCATAGCCGCCTGCATCCGCGATGTCACCGAATCCGGTCACGGCAGCGCTGCGAACCAGCGCCTTAAGAGAGCCATACAGCATCGATGCAACAGCACAATCACATGCGCTGCTGTATGCAGAGACTGCTGCGCGGCCACCATCAGCAGCTGGTCGCAACCCAATGACTCGGCTCGTGGACAACTCTGATCGGCAAGGCACGGCGCTTCCGAAACGCGCACTGGCCGCGCTACGTTTTTATCCACATCAACAAGACGGCCGGCTCGAGCATCGAGCGTGCGCTTGGATCTGCGATTCGAGCACAAGACAGCTATCGAGAAGCGCGCGGAACTCGGCGAGTATCGCTGGAATCGCGCGTTCAAGTTCAGCTTCGTGCGAAATCCGTGGGACAAGGTGTATCTCGCATTACAAGTACCGGGTCGCCACCAATCAGACCGGAATGGGTGACGGTCACATCTCATTTCGCGACTGGGTCCTGCGTGCATACGGAGACCAAGACCCGCGCTACTATGATCAACCACGAATGTTTATGCCGCAGTTTAACTGGCTTTGTGACGAGCGCGGGCGACTGCTGGTCGATTTCCTTGGGAAATACGAGACACTCAATAGTGACTTCCAACAGTTATGCGAATTGATTGGTGTCACGGCAAACCTTCCGCGCACCAAAAGCACCACCGGCATTGACTTTCGGATCGCCTACGACGCCGACAGCTACAAGTGTATCGAACAACGCTTTGACATTGATCTCCTTGCGCTCGACTACAAATCGCAGGCTTTCTCCTGCAACTGATGTGATGAAGACCCACAGTTCTGATAGTCACAAACCACTTCGGGTCTTGTGGCTTTCTCACGTACTGCCATGGCCCGCAAAGGGTGGACTGCAGCAACGGTCATATAACTTGTTGCGGCAGGTTGGTCTACGCCACCGACTTTCACTAGTCAGCTTCTTCCAACGAGCGCACCAACCGACCCTGGAATCGATTGTCGAGGCGAAGCAGGAACTCAACAGGTATTGCGACCTCGCCGCAGTATTGCCTTTACCTCAAGATACCCTTCGCGGCGGCCAGGCTCGTCTTGCGCTAACGTCATTGCTGTCGCCATCTCCATTCACGATCCAGTGGGGTTATTGCCCTGAGTACGCACGGACAGTGCGAAAGGTAGTTGCGGTGTTTGAGCCAGATATAGTCCATTTCGACACTATTAGTCTGGCACCGTATCTGGCCGACATCGGGGACGTACCTGCCGTTCTGAATCATCATAACATCGAGTCCCACATGCTTTTGCGGCGTTCCGAACTCGAGACAAATGCCCTACGTAAGGCATATTTCTGGCAGGAGGGGCGGAGGCTGAAACGTTTCGAGTCTCAGACAGCCGAACGATTCAAGGCCCACTTCGTTTGCTCAGACGTTGACCAACTTCGCTTGAGAGCAATGGCAGACAGAGTACCAATCCACATCGTTCCTAATGGCGTTGATTTACAGTACTTCGCCACGTCCATTCGTGGCGAGATTCAACCCCGAAGCGTGGTATTCGTTGGAGGGCTTTCCTGGTACCCGAACTCCGACGCGATGCAATTTTTCATTCGCGAGGCTTGGCCAGCCTTGCGTCGTCTGCATCCTGACGCGCAGATGAACATTGCGGGCCGATCGCCGTCCGCCAGTCTTCAACGTGATATTGCCACAACCCCGGGAGTGGAACTCCTGGGATTCGTAGACGACATTCGCCCGTTAGTGCATCGTTCCGCTGTTTACGCTTGCCCAATTCGCGACGGCGGCGGCACTAAGCTAAAGATGCTCGACGCCATGGCATTAGGCAAAGCAATCGTAGCGCACCCTGTCGCCTGCGAGGGTCTCGGAGTGGCACATGAGGAACAAGTATTGGTAGCCGAAACGGGCGCCGACATGGCGAAATGCATTAGCCGATTATTCATGGACGCCACTCTGCGAGAGCGCATCGCGGCTCGCGCACGAGCGCACGTCGAGCGTTATTTCTCATTTGACAGCATTGGCGCCGACCTCGCCGCTCTGCTTGAGACGTACGCCAGATAATGCGCGCTAGCTTGGCAGCCAATCTGCTCTATTACCCCGCCACTCGATTGGGTGGCGAGCCGGTTCGCCGCATGTTTGCAGAATACCGACGGCACGGCGAAATGTCTGCCGATGCACTTGCCGAACTTCAATCCCGCCGCCTTGCCGAGCTACTCAACTACGCCAGAGATCACGTCCCAAGGTATTCCTCTCTCATTCCCGAGGAATCGACGGTCCGCCAATCGCCGTTAGACGTGCTCAGCCAGATTCCGCTACTAGAGAAGGATCTACTTCGCAGCGACAGTCCGGATATTCGGTCCTCAGAGCGCTTCTGGCGAGTCGAGAAGAAAACCACCAGCGGCTCGACAGGACATCCGGTCACCGTCTGGAAAAATCGCGAAGCGCTCGCCCGCGAGCGCGGTGCAACTTGGCGAGCATACGAATGGGCAGGCATTTCCGTTGCCGCACCACAAGCGCTTCTCTGGGGTCGATCACTTACGCTTTCCGGCCGTATAAGGTCTCGAGCACTTGACTTCTTTGCCAACCGAATGCGTCTCCCGATGTTTGGCATAACCGAGAGCGTTCTGGAGCGTTACGCGGAAGACATCAGTCGATTTCGACCGGAATATCTTTATGGATATGTATCCGGCATCAAGTCTTTCGTTATGTTCCTGGACTCCACGGGGCGGCGATTGCCTGACTCCGTTACCTGCATTGTCACCACCTCCGAATTGCTTGACGCCGCTACGCGTCAATACCTCTCCGACAGCACAGGGCTGCCAGTCTTTAACGAATATGGGTGCGGAGAGGTCGGCTCGATCGCTCATGATTGCGAACTGGGTAAGCTCCACATCATGAGCGACAACTTATTGCTCGAGAGCGTACCGTCCCCGGAACTTCCCGATGGCTTCGGAGAACTCGTAGTCACCGACTTGTTTAATAAGGTAATGCCTTTAATTCGATACCGTTTGGGCGATCTTGGGGTGATTTCGAGTACACAATGCGCCTGTGGGCGGCCATTCCCTGTCCTGGACCGAATTGTTGGTCGAGCGTACGACACAATCCATGACGCCGACGGTCGGGCATTTCATCCTGAGGCTGTGCTTTACATATTTGAAAAACTCAGGCGCTCCGGCGTCTCCCTACCCGCATATCAAGCTATTCAGCGCTGCGCGGGAAAACTCGACATTTCGGTTGAAACCAGAGGGCCTTTGGACAAAGACTTGGCTGTTTTGATTGAGTCTGAAGTCCGTATTGCATTTAAGAATCGCATGGATGCTCGTGTCTACAGTATCCCGTGCTTGGCACGTGAACCCTCTGGAAAACTTCGAGTCGTTAAGCGAGAAGGTCTAACCTGAATCGGAGTCGAGAAAGAGGCCCTCCCGCGCGCATGCCAATGAAGCCGACAGCCGACGACGAACCGAGAAGTGACTCTGAAATCGATACGCGAGTGACGAAATCATTTTCTACAATCTTGAGACGTGACACACACCGATTTGGCTGGTCGGCACATAATTTAGCTCAGTCGCGAACAGCCTGCGCGATCACACCAAGGTTGACATAATGAGAAACGCCAAGCTTCCGTTCCGAGCACTATTATTGGTTGGCATCATCGCCCCACTGACGATCGGTCGGGCTGAAGTCATATTTTCAGATGGCTTTGAAACCGGTGACCGAAGCAAGTCCGAAAACGGCTTCCTGTGGAGTCGATCAGGCGGCAACGTGTACGTATCGTCGGATGTCGCTCACACCGGACGCCATAGCCTCGCGTTTTCCTACAACGGCAAACCCTCCGGCGAAGACTCCACAGCTGAACAGCGCTTCACTATCGGAAGTCCACAGACAGAATTATGGCTGCGTTTCTGGATGCTCGTGCCGACCAACTACTACCACCGTGACGATTCTCCGAGCAACAACAAATTTATTACCCTTTGGTCCAAAGACTATCAGGATCGCGGCGGTTTTCTGTTTATTGGGCTGTGGAGCGATACGATTTGGGACAAGAATCAACAGCGACGTACAACATTGACTGGTAACAGCAATGCCACGTGGAACGCGAATGGTCCACCGCTCTCCGATTCCGACTCAACCGTGTTTATCGACCGCGCCCATGATCTTGGAAAGTGGATTGAAGTAACGCTTCACTGGCGCCGGGCTAGCGGTGTCGGGGTCGCGGACGGTATCGTGGAAATGTGGAAAGGAGACGAAACTCAGCGGCAAATAATCTTTAGCCGTCGAGACGTCGCAAACTGGGGTCCGGACGATGGCCTGGACCCGGCATTCAACTTCTTGGACCGCGGCTACCTATTCGGTTGGTCCAATTCAGGATTCGCCGAGGATACCTACTTTTACGTAGATGACGTCATTTTCTCGAATACGCCGCTCGAATCCATGCCAACACCGGCTACTCCCAAGAAAGTCGTTGTGAAATGAGAATCGCCCGTTGAATCCAGCACTGACACTCCACCGAGTTTGCGCTTACCAACAGTCGCCGTAGATCACATGCCTACAATTGGTAGCTCAAGCCTTCGACGCGAATTTTCTGCACTCAAGTGGATATTTCAAGATAACGTTCAGTTGGCTGCATTACCAGCGGTTGCCAAATGCGCCGCTGGATTATCCGTACTATGCCGGTTTGCGCATATGAACCGGCAGTCATGCCTATTGCTGTCCAGAGCTTCACGGTTCTCTAACAGCGGCTACTCAGACAGGGTCGCTGCAAATTGGGCCGTCTTCCAGCGATCCTTCCAATCGATTGTCTCCACCGGGGTCTCGGAGGAATCGGCAGCCAAACGAACAATTGTACTTCGGCAGCCTGGCAAGGCAGGCAATAGAGCTTGGAAAGGGATCCTTGTAATTACCTTTACGAAGACATCGTCTTTTTACTACAGACATATCGATTTCCGGCGTCTCGCAAATGAATACCACGTATTCCTTGAGCCAAGCTGGATGGGATATTGCGACCCAGACATTCTTTTCTGGGCGCTATCCTCCGCGCCAGTATTTGTGGAGGCATCAGAGATTCGAGACCGTCAATTTCTCGCAACGCTGAATCGGAATCTTATCGCTGTCGAATTCGGCGCCAGCGACTGGGTTGACGAACGCGTATTTCGACCACTACCGAATCTTTCAAAGATCTACGACGTCACTTACGTTGCCAATCGAGGCGCATACAAACGACCACACATATTCTTTAGGGCGGTAAAAGAAGCCGTCGCCAAGGACAGAACATTTCGCGCAGCGTTTGTTTGCGCATCATGGGGAGGTTCGAGAGATGCCATACGTGACCTCATCGAACACTATGGCATTCGCGATAACCTTATTCTCCTTGAGTCGCTTTCAACCGAGGAAGTAAATACTGTCCTGAATCAAAGCAAGCTGTGTGTTCTGCTCTCAAAGAAAGAAGGTAGCAACCGGAGCCTGTTCGAGGCCATGTTTTCCAACACACCAGCATTGGTGCTCAGCGAGAACGTAGGAGTCAACAAGTCCTACTTTAACGCAGAAACCGGCGTCGTAGCAGATGAGGCTGACCTCGCGGAGGCGATCGTCAGCGTCAGCCGCCGTCATTTCGAATTCCACCCTAGGCGTTGGGCGATGCAGAATATCTCGGCGCAGGCGACAAGAAGAAAGCTGATCAGCGCAATACTGAAGTCCAACCCCGAGGAGCCAATTGAAGAGTCTGATGTCCGACTTAAAGTTAATCGCCCGGAAGTCTGCTATTACGACGACGATACGCGTTCAGCTCACGTTGCCGAAGCTAGGGCAGTCCTCCGTAATTTTCGCGCGGCCGGGGACAAGTGAATCTCGCGCCCGAACGGAGCGATATTGTAGATTCTCATCGGATCTTGAGATTCGGCGCTAATTGGAACGACCGGCAGTAACTAAGTTACCTAGAGATCTCACAGACTGGTCAATCAACGAGAAACATCGACGAAAGTCGTCTATTCGCATTCCGTAGGGGTCAAAAATGTACGGCGTTTGCTCCTCTGGGCGCCAAAGACCCAGAAGTGATATCTGATGACCGCCAAGCCACTCTCGGAACCGCATGGAACTTACATGTTGAGGTTCCATCACCACGACCAGATCGCCGGACATCAAACGTACTTGCTCGAGCGAGCGAGTTCGGTGACCGCCAAGAGCAACTGCCCTCTCAGTGGCAATCGTGACCGCTCGACTGTCGGCTTGGCGCCCGTCCACTGCTTCAATGCCACAGCTAATGGAATTACATCCAATTGACGTAGCTTTAGCTTCTGCAAACGGGCTCCGGCAGATATTCCCTTTACACACGAAGACCAACCGATCGACCTTCGAAAAATCGACCCGGCGATACTTCTGATAGAGGCCTAAACGCGCTAGCTTGCTGTAATACCACTCACGGCGCACATATCTCGGCGGTATCAGAGTTCTGAGGCGCAATGTTTCGTTCCGATTGGATTTATCGGATGATGCCTGCCGGTCGCAGACGATGCAAAGAATGGGGCACCGCTTGACGACATCTATCATGATTCTCGACGGGGAGCAGCGCGCGGCACTCGCGGCGGCACGCTCACTGGTTCGCGCCGGACTGGCCGTTGGCGTCGGCTACTCGAGCAGTGGAGCCATCGCCGCCGCCACCGGTGGCATCGCTTATAGCGCCAAACTGCCATCGCCAGCAGTCTCCGTAAGCCGCTTTAAGGCCGATCTAGATCTTACCGCCGCGCGGAAGTGCACACCATGGGTGCTGCCGATCACGGATTCAAGCGCCTCCGCACTTCTGTCCTTGCCCTCTGACCACCTCAACTTCGCAACGCCACTGGACAGCGCCGGCTACAACCGGCTTTCGGATAAAACGTCCCTGGTTGAATTGGCGCGGCGGCATGACGTGCCAACGCCTAATGGCAAGGCAGTCACTTCGGTCAGCGCTGCCTTGGAGGCCGCGCAGTACCAAGGGTTTCCAGTCGTGCTCAAGCCGGCTCGCTCAAAGGTCCTGATCGAGGACTGCGTCGTAGCGACATCTGTTCGTGTTGCCCATACGCCGAATGACATTGAAGCGTACCTGACCGGGGTTAGCTGGTTTCCTACGGTTTCTGTCATTGTCCAGCAGTTCATCCCTGGCCACGGTGCCGGCGTCTTCTGCCTGTACGACCGCGACCACGCGATCGCCTGGTTCGCCCACCGTCGCATCCGCGAGAAACCCCCCTCGGGCGGCGTCAGCGTGCTGTGCGAGAGCGTTTCGGTCGTTCCGGTGCTGAAGGACTACGCGGAGCGATTGCTTAGGGCGGCTGAGTATCGAGGCGTGGCCATGGTCGAGTTCCGCATCGGCACCGACGGCCGCCCATACCTGATGGAGGTCAACGCCCGATTCTGGGGCTCCCTGCAGCTCGCGATCGACTGCGGGGTGGATTTTCCCTGGCTCTACTACCAGATGCTGATGGGCGAGGCGGTAGCGCCAATGCAGGACTATGAAGTCGGCCGCCGCCTGCGCTGGTGGCTGGGCGACCTCGACCACGTGCTGTTGCAGATAAGGAACCCGGCCCTGGGGATTGGCGCGAAACTGGCGGTGGTAGGCCGATTCCTCGGCACGAGCTTCGACCCGCACTGCCGTAACGAGGTGTTCCGCAGGTCGGACCCGGGTCCGGGCTTGCTCGAACTGCGCCAGTGGGTTGCCGGCGTGCTGGGGCGGGCCCCTTGAACCCGCCAGGCCGCAGAATCCTTCACTTGATCGACACCGGCGGCCCCGGCGGCGCCGAGACGGTCTTTGCCCAGGTGGCCACCGGCCTGGCGTCCCGTGGTTGCGAGAGTATCGCCGTCGTGAGTCGCGACGCTTGGCTCGCCAGCCGGCTCCGCTCGGGCGGTCTGGCACCTCGCTTCCTGCCGGCCAAGGGCTCTCTGAACCGGCAATACCTCACCGGCATACTGCGCCTGGTCCGCGCCGAGCGACCGGACGTCATCCTGACCCACCTGCTGGGCCCTGCCGTGTATGGCTCGGTGGCCGGACTGTGGACAGGCACTCTGGTAGTGGCGGTCCTCCATGGCCAGAGCGATCTCGGCCCGTCCGAGCGATTTCGAGGTGCCAAGGCGGCTCTTATCCGCCGAGGCGCGTCGAGCGTTGTGTTCGTCTCGGATCAGCTGCGCGACGCGCTCGCGCCTCGGCTGGCCCTCGCCCCGAAGCAGTGCGTCGTGATACCGAACGGCGTGGACGTCGCTGGTATAGCTGGAGCAGAACCTGCCCCCCTGCGCTCCGATCTCGACCTACCGAGCGATACTTTGCTGGTCGGCTCAGTGGGCAATCTCCGTCGTCCCAAGGCCTACGATGTCTTGCTGCGTGCGGCACGAATTGCCATCGACCAGGAGCCACGCCTGCACTTCGTCATCGCCGGCGACAACGCAGTACCCCTGCACGACGAACTGCTTCAGCTGCGCAATTCGCTCGGGCTCGACCGGCAGGTGCATTTTCTCGGGCTGCGTCCGGACGTGCCAGCCGTTCTCAAGGCACTCGATGCATTTCTCCTAAGCTCCAGCACCGAAGGCTTCTCGATCGCATGTTGCGAAGCCATGGCCGCCGGCCTGCCGGTCATTGCCACGCGCAGCGGCGGTCCGGAACAGATCTTGGACGGCGGGCGCTGCGGGCTCCTGGTGCCACCGAACGACCCCTCGGCGCTTGCGGAGGCAATCGTCAAAGTAACGCGATTGCCCGCCGAGGCCCACCGACTCGCGGAGTTAGGTCGGGCACGCGTAAGCGCGCACTACGGCACGGATGCGATGCTGGATTCATATGCCAGGCTCATCGAAGATGTCGTCATCCGCAAGAGACTGGCATGAGAATCTCCCACCGCCACCGCTTCGTGTTCTTCTCCAACCCCAAAACCGGGTCGGAGAGCGTGCGCGCACTGCTCGACCCATACAGCGACATCTGCGGCGTGCCGATGTGGGAGATGACCGCTGAAAACCCGTTCTACTCGCATATCAGCCCTCGCGAGGTGCGAGATCTATTCACCGAGCGCGGCTGGCCCTACGATGACTACTGCAGCTTCACCTTCGTCCGAAATCCCTGGGCACGTCTGGTATCGCTGTACCAGATGATCCACGAGGTCCGGGGCGGGCGCCTCCAGCGCTGGTCTAAGCATCTTGCCGGATTGTTGAAGTCCGGCCCTTCGCACCCGTCGGTCGCCGGCTTTCGCGAGTGGCTCAGGACCGTCCAGCCGGACGGCATCGGCGGCGGCGGACCGCCGAACCAGCGTTGGCAACGCTACGGAACGTATAGCCTCCGCGCCTATGCCGCCGACGACACTGGCAACCTGCTAGTCAGGCGGATCGTGCGTCTCGAGCACGCCGCGACCGAGCTGCCGGAAGTCCTGAAGGAAATAGGCTTGCCGAACGCCGACCGGCTCTCGATGCCGAGGGTGAACGCACGCCGGCATCGACCTTATGTCGAGTACTACGACGATCCCGGCGCCGAACTGGTCGCCCGCATGTACGCAGACGACATCGCGCAATTCGGGTACACGTTCGACGCCTGACGCCGGTCGGCCAAGCGGCCCGGTCCGCTGCGAACACATTGGCGACAGCGGATGGAGGCAAGGACGGGAGGGCATAGTATCCTGACGCACCACTTTGCCCCGGAGCCCGCGCGGCTTGACAGCCCTCGACCCAGTCATCGATGCCTTGAGCGGCAAGACTGCTCGCGCCCTCGCCCGCCCACTGATGCGCGGACGGGCGACGGTATTCATGCTGCATCGGGAACGGCGCGAGGATCTCGGCATTCTCGGCCACTCGCAGGACGAACTGCGCACTGCGATCGCCCACCTGCGACGTTCAGGGGCGCGCTTCGTGAGCCTGCGCGAGCTGGTCGCCCATGCCCGGCAGCATCGCGAATTCCCGGCCGACGCAGTGGCCTTCACGATTGACGACGGCTTTGCAGACCAGGCCCGGCTGGCCACTGTTCTCGTCGAGCAGGGTGTGCCGGTCACGGTGTTCCTGGTCACAGGCTTCATGGACGGCCTGGCCTGGCCGTGGGACGATCGTGTTGCGTTGGCACTGCAGCGCTGCCCCCGTAACGAGGCGCGCGTGCAGCTGCCAGACGGTGCATGGCATCACTCGCTGGCGACAGACGAACATAGGCAACAGGCCATTCCCGCCTTGCAGAACCGCCTGAAGCAACTGCGACAAGGCGACCTCGAGACCCTGCTCGCAGGTATCTTCCGGGACCTCGACGTCGTGGTCCCGCGAGACCCGCCATCGGTACACGCGCCGCTAACCTGGAACAAGGTCCGCGACCTCGAGCAGTCGGGCGTCGATTTCGGACCACACTCGGTCACGCACCGTATCTTCTCGCGCCTTGACGAGGCCACCGCACGCCGCGAGCTCCTGGCCTCGCGGCGTCGCCTGCAAGAGGAACTGAATCGTCCGCTCGATATCTTCGCCTGGCCAACCGGTCGATCCGACGACTTCACCGCGCGTGACTGCGGCCTGGCTCGCGAGTCCGGGCTTTCGGCCTGCTTCGCCACCTGCGACGACTACGCATCGATTGCCGACGAAGCCGACGTCGATGCACTCTTCAAGCTGCGACGATTCTCGCTGCCGACCACCCGCCGCCACGTGTTGCAGTACGCCTCATGGATCGAGCGGGCCAAGCAGGTGGTACGCCAGCCGTTCGAGAAGGCAGCAACGTGACTGGCCGCACCGCTGTCGTGCTATGCAACGGCCTGAACGGCCTGGGCGCAGTACGAAGCCTGGGCAGTGCGGGCGTGCCGGTCACCGGCGTATTTGCAAACAGAAGGGATTCGGCCTGGACCTCGCGCTATGTCAGCCGCCGACTGCAGGCGCCACCCGATAGCTCCGACGCTTCGTGGAATGCGTTCCTGCTCGAGCACGCACGTAACGGCGTGGTGATTCCGACGTCCGATGTCGGCGTCAGCCTGCTCTCGCGCCTGCGACCCGGACTGCCAGAGGACGTGCGTGTGGTCGCGCCACCGAAATCGGTCGGCGAGCTGCTGGTGGACAAGCGACGCGAAGCCGAGCGAATCCAGGCTATCGGCGCGAGCGTGCCCCGCAGCGTCCTGCACCTGCCCGGCACGGCCAGCGAACTGCTGCTGCAGCTATCGCTGCCCGTTATCCTGAAGCCAGTGCTGTTCGAAGATTCGCGGATCATCGGCGCGAAAAACCTCACCGCGCTCAATCCCGGCGAACTCGAACTCGCCTATGCGCGCATGCAGGGCCGGGCCGACCGTTTCATTGCCCAGGAAATTGTCCCGGGGGATGACTCTCAACTCTGGGTCTGCAATGTCACCTTCGACCGCAGCCACCGTCTCGTGTCGGCCTTCAGCTTCCAGCGGCTGCGAACCTCGCCCGCACATTTCGGGGTCACGTCGTCGGCGGTGAGCCGACGCAACGATGCGGTCATCGCACGCGTGGAGTCGATCGGCCGCGAGCTCGGCTATGTCGGCCCCGCCATGTTCGAGTTCAAACAGCATCCCGGGACCGGCGAATACCTCTACATCGAGATCAACCCGCGCATCGGCATGTGCAACTGGTTCGACACGTGTTGCGGCGTCAACAATGTGCTGGCCGCCTACCGCGTTGCGAGTAGTGACCCGCTGGATTCGACCCTGCCCGGCCAGCGAGACGGTGTCGTATTCCTGGACCTCTTCGCCGACTTCTACTCGCGTCTTGCCGACGGCGAAAAGCTCGGCGCTGTTGTCCAGGACTATCGAGAGCACCTTCGATCGCCAAGGGTCGCCGCCTACTTCCTCGCCAACGACCTGCGGCCGGGGCTCGTGGCTCTCACGCGCAATACCCGTAGCGCCTTTCGCATCGCGGGCGGGGTCCTGCGGCGAAATCTCGGTCGGTAGCGACGCAACTTCGCAATGAAAAAGGCCTTTCCAATCAGCCTCGTCCGGTGCAATAGCGATGGGCTGGCCGGGGAACTGGCCGCCAACGTCGATGGCCAGGAAGTCTTTTTCCGCTACAACAAGTTGCCCGCGCCTCTCAAGCCTTCGGGCGACCCATTTCTCGTAGCCGGAATCGTCGCGGCCATGGAACGCAATTCCGCCGTCGAGGTGGAAGCCGGCCTTCCGGTCTGCCAGGTACTGATACGCGGATTGAGGTCGTACCAGGAATACTACTCCCAGTGGTTCCAGGATCTTTCACCGGTGCATGTGCACGCCGTCGATACTGGTGAACCCAGCACCGGACGGGGTGTCGGTTGTTTTTTCAGCGGCGGCATCGACAGTTACTTCAGCTTCGCCCGCAATTCGGACCGCGTGACCCACCTGATACTGGTGCGCGGACTCGATATCCCCTTCGCAGAGGCGAAGCGATGGGAGCGCACCGTCGAGGCGGTCAACCGGCTGGCGGCTGCGCACGGAAAAACCGTGCTGCTCGTCGAAACCAATGTCAAACAGGCACTCGAGAGAAGCGCACATGACAATCACGGCGCAATCCTGATCAGCACCGCGCTCGCGGCCGGGTTTCGGGAGTTGATCGTACCGGCATCCAACGCTTACAGCGACGTGTTCCCTTGGGGCAGCAGTCCGATCACCGACGCATTGCTGTCAAATGAATCGACCCGAATCTTTCACGACGGCGCCTTCCCGCGCGTCCAGAAAGTCGTCGCAATCGTCGCTTCGGGCATCGACCTGTCCGGACTTCGCGTCTGTAATCGTCATGCGGAATACAACTGCGGTCATTGCGAAAAATGCCTGCGCACGCTGGTCGCGCTGGAGGTGCTCGGCGCCACCTCGAGTGCGCTGCCGGGGCCGCTGGACCTGCGATTGCTCCAGGCCGTCAAGCTCTGGGACGAGCACAAGCCGCGGCTGTGGATACACAATCGTGATCTCGCGTTGGCACGAGGCCGCCCGGACGTTGCCGCCGCCTGCGCAGGCGTAGCCAAGCGATACGCACGACGCTTGCGACTACGACGCCTGGACCAGAAACTTCTGGGGGGCCTTATCGGACGCCTGCGAGCCCCTAGGACGCAAAAGTAATTCCGCCTGCTCGGGCCGGCAACGCCCGCGGGCGAACCTCCTCAGTCGCCGCGAGTCGCGGCTCGCGCCTGCTGCAGCACGGTTTCAAGCCCCATCAGCGTCCACAGCGCCTGGTGATCCCGCTGAATATCGATCTTTCGGACGTCGCTGCGTTCAATCAGCGAGCCGATCAACGCGCCTTCGGCCTTGCACGCCTGAAGCCTCGCAGCCAATGGGCCCGTCATCCACTCGCGCTCCGGCGAAGGAAAGCCAAGCTTGCTCCATCCGCTGACGCCCGGACCTACCAGCTGGTCACACAGCAGCCGAAGGATCGGTTTTGAAAGACTTCGTCTCGCATCGAACTTCAACGCCGACGGCATTCGCGTCGCGTATTCAACGATGTCCGGTTCCTTCATCGGATACCAATAGCGCAGACCTTCTGCCCTGGACAAGCGCTCATTGCGACGATAGATCGATGTCAGGAATGTGCGAAGGTGCCAGGTCTGAAATGCCTCGTATGGTGCATGGCCCTGCTCGTAATGCGCAGCGACCAGATCCGCGGAGGGTCGCCGGTCGATGCCAAGGCCAGGCAAGCAAGCCGATGCCTGGAGACTGCGCGGTATCGCGTCGAACGACTGGATCAGCTCGTCGAAAGTTGAATCGGCAATTCGCGCCAGCGAAGCGGACCGGCGCCCCGGCAGCCGGCGCAGCGTCTCGGCTGTTGCCTGCTGCAATGAACGCGGCAGCAAGTCGAGGGCGCGTCGCTTCCTGTAGTAGTGACGCACTGTGTTCAGGTCG
Source organism: uncultured Gammaproteobacteria bacterium (assembly GCA_963732415.1). Classification (GTDB taxonomy): domain Bacteria; phylum Pseudomonadota; class Gammaproteobacteria; order Steroidobacterales; family Steroidobacteraceae; genus RPQJ01. Next base: position 2,516 of record CAVSZK010000019.1, on the reverse strand, counting down.
CCGCCGCCAAACAGCAGGTCGGCCGTGTCGCCAGACACGACCCAGGCACAGTCCTCGCTCATCGAATCCATCAGTCGGGCGATCGCGATGTTATTGAAGTGACGCGCGGGCTCCTGCAGTCGCGCCATCACGGGTGCGTATAGGCGCGATACGTCAGCGTCGGTCACGCGTACGGAGCGATACCGCAATCCAAGCATTGCGGCCACCTCGCGCGCCCGGTCGGATTCGGGGTTCTCGAAGCCGTCCATGCTCGCCGTGAATGCTGTTGCGTTCGGGAACGTCCTTGCCGCGAGCGCCGCCAGGATCGACGAATCCACTCCCCCACTGAGCGGAATGGCCACGTGGTCCATTCCTTCGTCGCGGCGCCTTGCAAATGCCGCTTCCAGCATCCGGCGAACACTAGCCGCCGCAGAAGGCACCGCAGGAATTTCACGGCCTGGCCTGAAGCGGATCCTGAGAATCTCTGACTCGGCTGTCTCGCTACGCCCGTCGAGCGTCAGCAACGTTCCCGGCAAGACCTGCCTAACACCCCGCCAGAGCGCGCCGCGGCCTGACAGGAAGCGCAGATTGAATACGTCCTGCAACGCGGCAGGATCGACTACTACTTCGCCAAGTGCGGCCGCCACGGCCAGCGACTCGGTGCCAACCACGACGCAATTGTCCTTACAGGCACAAAAAAGCGAAGCCAGACCAAACGGGTCAACGTATCCGTGTATCCTCCTGTTTGGCGGCTCGATAACTACCAGCGCGAAGTCGGCGCTCAAGGCCGCGAGCGAGGATCGACCCGCATTTCGCCATGCTCCTGCAATTTCGCACGCCGAGACGGGCCGGGTTGCCGCGGCACCACCGCGAGATTCCGCGAGACGCGGGGTGCCGGACACGATCACGACCAGGTCGGCGTCTACGCTGGCGTCAGATGAGGTGGACGCGACCGAGCAGCGCCAGCCAGCCGGCAGACCTTCTACATCGATGAGTCCGTCTGGACTGGATCCGTTGATTACTGCACGGCCGCGTGCAAATGCGGCTGCGTCGTGGCCCGGCGACGCCACGAGCAGGCTCATGGGACGACGGTACCTCCGCCCGCGCCGACCGCCGCACGCCGCCACCTTGCCCGCTCGATGCGCGCGAGAAACTCGGCGCGCGTGCCCGAAACATCTTCATGCATGCCCACGCGCCGAATGTACATCGTGTCCAGGCCGGCGTCGTTCCAGCCATGGCTGGTCGAAGCCGCACCCTGGTAGTGCTTGCGAACCTCGCTCACAGCCTCGGGCGTGTAATCCCCGTTCGGGTAGCAGAAGAGCGCCGGGCGCCGGCCGACCAGGCGCTCGATGTCCTGCGCCGAGCCTTCGATTTCGTCCACCAGCGCTGCCGGCGAGAGCCCCGCGTGCAGGCGCGTGTGGCGCCGGGTGTGTGAGCCGAAGCGCACCAGGCCGGAATCGGCCATCGTCCGGACCTCGTCGGCATCGAGCAGGTCCCGGGTGGCGGCACCGTCCAGCGGCGGCAGCCGGTCGAGGTACTCGTTCATTTCGGCGTCCGTAAAGGCCTTACAGGCCACGATCGCCCGATCGATGCCCTCCGGGCCCGGTTGCGGTGCCCGCGGCTCCCGGAGCACGCGTGAAGCCGCCAGGACGTCGCGCAGCGGCGCCGGCCAGTCAGCCGTCGCCAGTGGCTTATCGGTCCTGGCCAGTTGCCGCGCCAGCCGGTTCGGCCAGAAAGAATACGCGCCGCCGACCAGGCCGGAGACCAGGAAAATGGTGCCAGGCACCGAATTTTCCATAAGCACCGGAAAGGCATGCTGGTAGTTGTCGCGCCAGCCGTCGTCGAAGGTGATCGCGCAGGCGAGCCGCGGCAGGGTCCTGCCGGCGGCGCGCGACTCGAGCCAGTCGTCGAGGTGCACAAGTTCGAAGCGCTCGCGCAGCGTTCGCAGGTGCATGTCCATCGTTGCCGGTCGGACATACATCCCTGGTTGCTCGTGCGCGCGATCGAGGTGACCGTCCGGCAGCACCCGGTGGTAGGTAAGTACCAACAGTGCCGGACCCGGCAGCCGCGGCCACGCCACGTTGGCAGTCCTGGCCAGTACCCTGGCCAACTGCCGCCTGGCTAATGTCCGCGCCGTCTCCAGCATGTCGAACCCGGTGCTATTTATCGCTGTCGCGCAGCCAACCCGACAGGTCGCGGCCGACGAGCTTGGACAATAGTGTCACATCGGGCCCGAACTGGTCGCGCAGCGCGACGAGAGTCTCTCGATCGAGCGGTTTGCGCGGCACGTTCTCAACGTTCAAGCGCGTCACTCGATCCATCAGGCCCCACGAATCCACTCCGGCCAGCTGCTTGAGTCGCTTGTTCAACTCCAGCAGGGCGCCCGGCGTCCTGCGAGCAAATCGGGAGACCGCCGCGCTGCGCGTACGCTTCGCCGCATTCCGGACTGAAAAATCCACTGCCTCGAATGGCGGCAACCCCAGCCAGGAAACCACGTCATCGTAGATGTCCTTCGGCCGCGCACGCAGGTCGTCGAA